>NZ_JAWRIS010000056.1:0-78271 GCF_040307845.1 Proteiniphilum sp. | reverse complement strand
GCATCTCGTTGACCGATAAGACGAATCTTCGGGAACTTTTTGACAAAACTAAATTTCAAAATGACAAAGAACGATTTGGGCTCAATGGGCCAGGTTTATTTGATTTTTAATAACGTCCCTTTTTTATGGGACACTAGTGACCTTTTTTTAAAGATAAATACAAGCTAAGTTTATTCCCGTATCTTATGCCATAGTATGAATATAGTTGTAGAAACATAAATAAACAACTTCAGACCAATTCTTCATTTTCACTTTCATTATCATCCCACATTCTTCTATATGCATCAACATAATATGCTGTAATTTCCGGGTTGATTGGATAATAGTAGCGACATAATCTCTTAAACAGAATTAGAATGCGATCATCACAAGCAAAGCTAAGTAAATCGTCCAATAGTTTATCTATGGTGCGAAAATCCGTACAATGAGTTTGAATGATGGTATCTACCTTTGGAATAAATGCCTGTTCCGCCATTTGATATATCTGATTAGAAGCCTCCGCAATCTTTTTGAAGTCTTCATAAAAATCCTCTGTGCATTCTTTTTCACCCATACTTGATAATTAATGTTCAAAAAAATACTCTCTCAGCTTTTCTACTCCCGCATTATATTTTGTTAGGTTCGTTTCCTTCAATTTAAAAATATTCTGCAATTTCCATTTGACAGAAGGGTATTCACTCAAGTTCCCGGCACAGCACTTATCCCATTCGGGAATGCCTTGTTCAAAAGAAATAAGAAATTCTCTATCTTCTTCAGTTATCAGTGAATTAACTTTCTCTATCAGTTCTTTTCGTGTTGCTTCATAATCTTCGTACGAAAACGGTATATCCGTCATTCCTTCAAACTGTCCTTGCAACGCATCCCGCTGGTCGATGGGATTGGGTTGCAGGGATTCGAGTATCGGTTTGTCGCTTCCCAATAAGCAAAGCATCAGGCCATCTTTCGCCTGATCGAGGGAGTCGAGCGGCATATATTTACAATCGAAAAGGTCGCGCGGATGCTGACGGCTTAGTGCTGCCGAAATCTTTCCTCCATATAATTGCGAAAACGAAACAATCCGAGCTTTGCATCCCATATTAAATTCCGCCTGAGCTTTCGTACAAAGTGTTTTGTCTTCTGTGGTTCCGATAATACCTCTCTTAGTTCCGTTCACCTCGATTTTTACAGTTGCTCCATCCTTAACACACAACAATTTCCATACATCGGGTTTGTGAGTAATCCGGATGCCTGGAATCGTTTTCTCAATCAACTGTTTCAGCTCAACCAGATGAGTATTGATAGCTTTCAGGCTTTCGTCCCGATTCTGAACGTTGATATAGGTGATATCTATATCAACGGAATAGCGGGGCATATTCTTATGAAACAGGTTGATAGCCGTTCCACCATGAACTGCAAAGTCCTGAATTCGATAGACGGAAGGCATTATTCTGATCAGCAGCGCCACTTGCTTTTTATACAACTCATTCATATTCGTACAACTCTTTGGGAACCGTTATTTTATATTTCGGCACATACGCACCGTTTTCCACCAACTTATGTTTGGCCGACCCTAATTCTATTCTATCAGTTTTAAGTAAACTGAACCAGTGATGCCTGGCTTTTTCAGCCATATAGAGAAACATCCGTTTGACTTTCAAGTTATCCGTACTTTCCAGTAATTCCTGTACGAGATCCGGACGAAGAGTCGTCAATTGTTCCATGATATAATACAGATCCATATACGAATACTGCTTCGGAGCCAGTAAGAGGCATTCCAGAAACGCCTGTTCGGGAACGGAAGCCTGTACATGGGGATAATCGGTATTAAATAGCTTCAATTGTGGCTTAGAAAATACCTCTGTCGTGAAGAATTTGAAAGAGTAATCAAAATCGTCGGTTTTCATCCAGTTGGGAACAGGTTCCTGTTTCGGATGTCCTACCATTAATACCGGCTTTCCCATCGGAACATAATGATTGAATCCCGCGAGTTCCAAAGCCGAATGAGCGGCTATATGGTAATGCTTTCCCAATTGACCGTTCCAACTTTCCAATATGGCAAAAGTGCGTAGTTTATCACCGGTACGATACATTACGCCCCGTGACAAAGTTTTCAACCATCCCGAATCCCGGTAGCTCTTCAACAATTGATCAGAGTAACCATTTTCTTTCAACCATGGAGAAAAATACAGTCCTCCGGGCTTATTTTTCTGCAATAGTAGGTTGAGTTTATTTCCTTCATCTATACCCATACTATATCTCAGGATAATATTTTCAACTGCAAAGATAATAGTTTTTCATAATACCCCAATATGGTTGAAAATCTTTCGTTGAAATACAATGATAGTTTATTTGGAGGATGATATCTTCAACTATACGCAACGAAAACATCTATTCCATCGCTTTCGGTTTGAACTATCCAGATTTCCCGGATAGTTGAATTTAGATTCGCTCACGCAATTTTGTCAATTCATTGGCATACAGTTGAGTGTTTTGCTTTTAGAAGGATTCACAAATAGAAAAAGAGGGAGCATCCTAACTTAATGGATAGTCCCTCTTTTGTATAATACAATTAAGCGTACTGGATAAGTTTCCATGTAACAGCTTTCCCATCATAGGGAGGCATTGTATTACCTTTGGCAATTGGAGCTGTTGTGGAAGGATTCCCAACAACTTTCCATATACCACTTTCAAGACATTTCTGTCCTGTTGAAGCTGTAGTACCTATTGGACTCATAAGCATTTGTTTTAGAACAATCTAAAATTATCCAGGAAAGATTACCCTGTCCTTTACTTGCTGGTGTAATAGGCAACCATTTCTTCATTGACTTAGTTTTATCTCCTATGACAAGCATTGCAACAATAATAGCAACCATCAACATTTGAATAGTATTCTTTTGCTTTTTTTACCGCATCTGCGCAATTGGAAAAGTATCCCAATCCTATTAAGTTGCTTGAGTGAGGAAGATAACTGCAAGTACTTTTGTGTACTTCATGCTCGCCGGTTGGCTGAGCGTTTTTGTTTACATAATAATAGTCCATAAATCTTTATTTTTTAAGTTTATGATACAAATGTAAAATACAACTATGCAGCCTATCTGCATAGCAATAAAAAACTCGCCAAATTTTCACTTGACGAGTTACGTTATATTGGTTCTTATGATTTATGCTGCCGCATTTTCATCTATCCGACGCAAAATAGTGAGGATTCTTGTTGTTTTTTCTTCATCGAACAAACCGGCAATGCCGTTGATTTCAACATTGTTAAATTCCATCTCTCGGTAGATCTGCATGATCCGCATACGGATGGTATCCAAACGGAAGTTTAACTCTTGGTCTTCCCGACTGTCCCCGATCACCTTTTCGGCGACAGTATTCCATTTCTTGAGGTCAACTCTTAGGCTAACAGATGTTTCACATCTTTACCCATTAATTGTAACACGCAAATAAACAGGACTTTTCCCATCTTTTGCGACCCGTGATGCCTTTACGACAAACAGGATTTTGAAGGTCATTCTTTTCATACATTTCAATTTTTAAAATGGTTCGAAATATACGAAATGCGGGGGGGGGGGCAATTTTCATTTTTGGGGAGTTGTCCCCGAATTTGTCCGTGAAAATTGCTCAAAGTCCCCTTTTTTGCACCCTCGGCCTAAAACAAAAATCCCTGTAAACGTCTAATTTACAGGGATTTTCTTATTTTTGCTTTATCTCTTGGCGGAGAGAGAGGGATTCGAACCCCCGGAAGCTCACACTTCAACGGTTTTCAAGACCGCCGCGATCGACCACTCTGCCATCTCTCCTTGCAATTTCTCTGAAAATGCGAGTGCAAAGGTAAAACTATTTTCGGAAAGAAAAAATAGCTATCTCACATTATTTTCACTGTACTTCAAAAAAATCAATTATTCATCGTATCTTTGCGTAAACTATCAATAAGTCATGTTATTTACGGAATTACCCCTATGCGATACTCTGCAGGAAGGCCTGCAGGCGATGAATTTTAAAGAAACTACTCCTGTACAGGAACAAGCAATTCCTGT
The DNA here is from genome assembly GCF_040307845.1 of Proteiniphilum sp. Lineage (GTDB taxonomy): Bacteria > Bacteroidota > Bacteroidia > Bacteroidales > Dysgonomonadaceae > Proteiniphilum. Next base: position 74,255 of record NZ_JAWRIS010000056.1, on the reverse strand, counting down.
CATCCTCGAGAAAAAGGATGTGATTGCCTGCGCCCAAACCGGTACAGGAAAGACTGCCGCTTTTTTGCTTCCCTTGCTGAATAACTTGCAGACCGATGCGCACGATGAAGGAAAGATCAACGCCATAGTGATGGCTCCCACACGGGAACTGGCACAACAGATAGACCAGCAGATGGAGGGATTCTCTTATTTCACCCCCTTCTCTTCGGTCGCGGTATATGGAGGTAATGACGGAGAGGCTTGGGATGTACAGAAAAGGGGACTGATGAGCGGTGCCGATGTGGTGATTGCCACCCCGGGAAGACTCTTGTCGCATATCAATCTCTATAACATCGATTTTTCGGGGATAAAATACTTTATCTTGGATGAGGCGGACAGGATGCTGGATATGGGATTTCATGACGATATCATGAAGATTGAAAAGTTGCTCCCGAAAGAACGGCAGACTATCATGTTCTCGGCTACCATGCCGCCCAAGATACAGCAGTTGGCAAAGAGTATACTACGAAATCCGGTCGATATTACCATCGCTATTTCCCGTCCACCGGAAACTATCCTGCAATCGGCTTATATCTGTCACGAAGGCCAGAAGATCAATATAGTAAAATTTCTCTTCAAAGAGAAAGCACCCAATAAGGTAATTCTCTTCTCAGGATCGAAACAGAAAGTGAAAGAGATCGCCAAGATATTAAGACATATGGGATTGTCGGCTGATGAGATGCATTCTGATCTCGACCAGACACAGCGCAATCATGTAATGCATGAATTCAAGAATGAGCGGGTGAATATTCTGGTAGCGACGGATATTGTCGCCCGCGGTATCGATATTGATGATATTTCCTTAGTAATCAACTTCGATGTGCCTTATGATGCGGAAGATTACGTACACCGTATCGGCCGTACTGCCCGTGCCGGTGATTCGGGTATGGCCATCACTTTCGTATCACCCGATGAACAGTACCGTTTCTCTAAAATAGAAGAGTTTCTTGGCAAAAAGATTTACCGTATTCCGGTACCCGCAGAATTGGGTGAGACCCCCGACTATAACCCTGTGCGTGACAACAGAAGAGGGGGATCCAGTCGTTCTTCAAAAGGAGGCGGGAAAAAGGGGAAGGGTTCAAATAAGAAAGGTGAAAAATTGTCCGGAGGAAAAAGTGAAATACCACATACTGAAGGCAACTCACAACAAAAAGAATTACCCAACCCGGGGAAAAAGCCGAAAGAAGGGCAAGCACCCCCGAAACAAAATGCGCACAAGAAACAGCATGGACCTAAAAGAGAAGGAACTCCCCAACAACCGGGAGCAAAACAAGGGATGTCCGGAGAAAGAGAACAGGGATTAAAGCGGGAACAAAGAAACTCTGAAAGGCTCCGTAAACCAAGACCTGCAAGGGATTCCAATTCTCCTGCAACAGAACCTTCAAGAAGAGAATCTTCTACAAGGAACTTCCCGGAAACAAAAAGAATGCCCACTCCTCAGACACCTGATCCGGCTCCGGCAGAACAGGCCACTGGTACAAAGAAATCAAAAAGATGGAGTTGGTGGCCGTTTAAGAAGTGATCACACCGCTTTTTGCTCCAACCGGATAATTTCCATCCCCCGAAGAATGGCCTCTTCATTCATTGGTAAAAGCTTATGATGCCGTTCCGGAAGAGATTTCTTCAGGCCTTCCATCACATTTTCCACTTCCACCATAGGGGATATCTTGAGCAAACCTCCCAAAACGATCATATTGAACACCTTGGTGTTGTTCATCTTCATCGACTCATCCATCGCGTTGATACGGAAAACGTTGATATCGCTCCGTTCCACCTTCTTGTGTATACCGTATCCATCATAGATCAACGCCCCACCCGGTTTCACCGCATCCTCAAATTTCTCCAATGAAGGCTGGTTCAGTACAATGGCTATATCATACTTGTTTACCACCGGCGAGCTGATAGGTTCATCTGAAATGATGACCGTCACATTGGCGGTACCACCCCGCTGCTCCGGTCCGTAAGCCGGGAACCACGATACTTCCTTATTTTCCATAATTCCCGAGTAGGCAAGGATCTTCCCCATCGAGAGTACACCCTGACCTCCAAAACCTGAAATAACTATCTCCTGTAACATGCTGTTTATTGCTTTAGATATTTTTCAAATCACCAATGGGGTACACCGGGAACATATTTTCTACCATCCAGTCGTTAGCCGCTGCCGGTGTCATTTTCCATCCGGCATTGCAGGTCGAGACGACTTCCACAATGGAGGTACCCTTCCCTGCCATGGCATTCTCAAAAGCCAGTTTGATCATCCGTCTTGTCTTTTTAACCGCCGCTGCCGTATGTACACTGGTGCGGGTAGCCAGACAAACGCCATCGAGCAATGCCAACATATCAAGGATTTTCAGAGGATTTCCCATCATTTGCACATCACGTCCGTCGGGACTGGTCGATGTTACCATATTACTTAGGGTGGTAGGCGCCATCTGACCACCGGTCATACCGTAAATACCATTATTGATAAAGATGATGGCTATATTCTCTCCACGATTGGCAGCATGAATAGTCTCTGCTGTCCCGATAGCGGCCAAATCTCCATCGCCCTGATAAGTAAATACCATCCTGTCGGGTAATAACCGCTTGACGGCTGTCGCCACCGCGGGGGCACGTCCGTGAGCAGCCTCCTGCCAATCGATATCAAGGTATTTATAGGCAAAAACGGCACATCCCACCGGCGCAACACCAATGGTCTTCTCCTGTAAGCCTAACTCTTTGATCACCTCTGCAATCACTTTATGCACCACCCCGTGCGAACACCCCGGGCAATAATGCATGTGATTGTCGTTCATCAACTCCGGCTTTGCATATACCAGATTTTCAGGACTTACTATATCGTTTGCATTCATATGATTGTTTTTTTGAATTTTGGACTAAGAACTAACTAAGGACTGAGAACTGAGAACTGAGAACTGAAAACTGAGAACTAAAAACTAAAAACTGAAAACTAAAAATAAGAAATTGGAAATTTGCTTTTAGCTCTTCACTATTAACTCTTCACTATTAATTCTTCACTATTAATTCTTCACTATTAACTCTTCACTTTTTACCAAATCTGAATATCAGATAGAACAGGATAGCCGCTCCACCAAAATACCAAGTAAGTTTCATATTCTGATTAGAGGAGAAATAGACTATTATCGTCCCCACAAAAGCGATCAGGAACAATATCATGAAAATATTTCTTATCTTGGGATCCATATTGTAGCATTTATCTATTTGACCACTTTTTCTTTTAAAGCTTCGAGTACATTGTCCGGAGTAGGTACGATCCCGCCCAGGCGTCCGTAATGTTCCACGGGTATTTTTCCTTCCACTGCAAGGCGCACATCCTCTACCATCTGGCCGGCATTCAGTTCTACAGTAAGCATACCCTTCACCTTGTCCGCATAGCTATGCAATATTCTGGTAGGGAAAGGCCATAGGGTAATGGGTCTGAGAAGTCCGACCCTGATTCCCTCTTCCCGCGCCATTTGAAGCGTTTTTAAGCAGATGCGGGCAGCAGATCCGAAAGCAACCAGCAGATAGTCGGCATCGTCACACTTCACCTCTTCATAAAGGACTTCATTTTCTTCCACGACACGATATTTCGCCTGGAAGCGTTCATTATTCTTTTCCATCAGCGCCGAATCGAGTTCAAGGGAAGTGATGATATTGGGTTCCCTGTCCGGTGTTTTTCCCAGGGTTGCCCATGGACATTGTTGCCTGACTTCTTCATCGGTCCGTCTGCGCCGGTATTCAGGAAGCCTTACCTTCTCCATCATCTGCCCGATCACCCCGTCGGTCAGTATCATGGCCGGATTTCGGTATTTAAACGCCAGGTCGAAGCCAAGTGCCACGAAATCGGCCATCTCCTGAACAGAATTGGGAGCAAGTGTAATCAACCTGTAATCACCATGTCCACCCCCTTTCACCGTCTGAAAATAATCGGCCTGTGAAGGCTGGATCGTTCCCAATCCCGGTCCTCCACGTTGCACGTTTACGATCAGGCAGGGTAACTCTCCTCCCGCCATATAGGAGATGCCTTCCTGCTTCAAACTGATCCCCGGACTGGAAGAGCTGGTCATGGCGTATTTGCCGCAAGCGGCGCCACCATACACCATATTGATGGCAGCCACCTCACTTTCGGCCTGCAACACCACCATTCCTGTCGTTTTCCAGGGAGCTGCCTCCATGAGAGTTTCTATTATTTCCGACTGGGGAGTGATGGGATAGCCGAAATAACCATCTACCCCGTAGCGGATGGCTGCATGGGCAATGGCTTCGTTTCCTTTCATCAAAGAAATTTCTTCTGACATAATATTAGTTTTGTTACTATTTTCTTTCGGAAAATGGTCATACCACCTTCTTCCGATAGACCGTTATACATCCTTCCGGACATACAAATCCACAGTTCGCGCATCCGATACAATCATCGGGACTCTTCATATAGGCATAATGATATCCGCGGTCATTCACTTCCCGTGGCTGTAAATCTAATGTATCGGTAGGACATGATACCACGCAGAGATTACAGCCTTTACAGCGACCGGTATTTACCTCTACATAACCCTTGACTTTTCCCATTATTAGATGTGGTTTTTAATTGTCTGTTACAAAAGTAACAGTTGTTTTTCAAGAACTCAATTTTTCTATGTTAATTTTTCTCCTTATGTGAATAATTGGTTATGCAATGGCGGGCAAATATCCAACTTTATAAAATGGATCAAAAAATATCGTCAGATGAATGGCATTGAAGATAGGCTACCTAACAGAGCGGAGTCAGGCTTTAATTGCAATACATTATAAAAAAGTGCTATTGTTGAGTAGAAACTTTATAAATACTTTTACTCAAAAGGGAATAAATCTCTTTTTTCAGCGGATCGTGTAATAATTCCAGGTGTTTTTGAATCACTTTTTCATCAAACCGGACGGCCGGTCCCGTTTGGGCAGTATGAGGATCCATCCCTGCGACTTTCTCTGCGGTTTCTGTGATCAAGGGGGTTAACAGGTGGAACGGGATATCCTCGTCGCCCATTATTTCCGACGCAAGCGCATACATGTGATTGGTAAAGTTACAGGCAAAAACTGCCGCAAGATGCAAGATACGCCGCTTATCACCGGGAAGGATATGCACATTTTCCGAAATCGTTTCCGCCACTTCTTTCAATCGTGCCACTGTTTCGAAACAATCCCCTTCCACAAAGAGCGGAATATTCCTGAAATTCACCTCCCTCTCCTTACTGAATGTCTGTAACGGATAAAGTACCCCTCTCTTCTTATGGGGAGAAAGCACTGAAACGGGTATACTACCGGCAGTATGCACCCATAAGCCGGTGGTTGGCGGCATTTGGGATACAATATCCGCCAGGACATCATCTTTTACTGAAAAAATATAAAGGTCGGCATCGCAACGAATTTCACCAATGTCATCAATCGGCCCGGCTCCCACCCTACCGGCGAGCAACTCCGCATTCTTCAGGGTCCGGCTGTATACTTGAACAACCTTGTGCCCGGCTTCTTTCATTGCCAACGCCATGCGGGTAGCCACATTTCCTGATCCGATAAAAACGACCTGCATACTACTTTCGACAATATTATCTCCCTTTTCCACCCTCTCCAACTATCTTAATCCCCACTTTTTCCACTCCACGTAACAGCTCTTCATCCATCCCGTGGCGAATTGCCAGTCGGTATTGGTGCATTGAATCCCGCGGAGTAGGGATAAAAGAGCGGTAAGGCAGGGACAACTGGTTCAACCCTCCGACGCCACCACCCAGCAATTTTCCGTGTTCATCGGCCAACAAAAGGCGAAGTGTATCGGTACATACAAGAGAATCAGTCAGATTTTGATCAATAATCAACCATAGGTCACGGTAAGGATACCTGCGATTGGTCGTCAGTTCCACCGTCACCATACATTCCGTACCGGAGGAATATCCCAAAGAATCCATCGTGAAAACAAGCACAGAATCCCGGCACCACTTTCCGCCCTCAAGATGATGAAACCGGGAATAGACCTCTTTCCCCGAGCAGGAGGCAAAAATAGCGAAAAGCAGACCGGTAAATACTAAAAAGATATTACTCATTGTTCTCACCCGGAGATCTTCTGTTTCTGGATTTTCTGTTTTCCGATAAATTATCAGGACGGTTTTTACGGGGTTTCCTCCTTCTTCTGGCCTGATTATCACCACGGTTATCAAAACGGGTAATACTTTGATCTCCAAGAATATCTCCAAGATACGCCTCATTACTACCCGATTTCTCCTCTGTTTCCACCGACAGCTTCAGCGGTTTCTCCCCTTGCTTATTCATTCGGATAATCTCGAATACACGGTCTTTAGAAACAGTCACCAGATTGACTCCGTTGTTCTTATCTGAAGAATAGGTGATTTTACCCGCAAAAACATCCGTCTTGAAATGGTAATAGCTGCCATCTTTCGTTTCGAGAACGATCTCGCGCGAAGGCAATGCCCGTTGCGCCTCCACATAAGCATCTACCTCATAGTTCATGCAACATTTCAGTTTTCCGCATTGTCCGGCCAGTTTCTGGGGGTTAATGGAGATATCCTGGCATCTGGCAGCAGAGGTAGAGACCGATACAAAACTCGACATCCAGGAACTGCAACAGAGTTCTCCCCCGCAGGGGCCAATGCCGCCAATTCGACCCGCTTCCTGGCGTGCGCCTATCTGCTTCATTTCAATTTTCACCCTGAATTCCGCTGCCAGCACTTTGATCAGTTGACGAAAATCAACCCTTTCGTCCGCAATGTAATAGAAGATAGCTTTGTTTCCATCGCCCTGGTATTCCACATCGCCGATCTTCATCTTCAACCCCAGTTCTTCGGCTATCTCTCTGGAACGGATCATAGTGGACTGTTCACGCGCTTTTGCCTGTTCATATTTCTCCAGATCAGCAGGGCGCGCTATCCGGTAGATCCGCTTCAGCCCGCCATTGGCGTCATCCCTGAAGTTGTTCTTTTTCATCTGCAACTCCACCAGCTTTCCGGTCAGCGTCACAGTACCTATGTCATGTCCCGGGAATGCTTCCACAGCCACGATATCGCCCAACTCGAGTTGAAGGTCGTTACTATTGATATAATAACCCTTACGGGTATTCTTGAACTGCACCTCCACCATCTTAGTGGCTTTCTGCAATTCAGGGAAGTCGTGTAACCAGTCGTAGACGTGGAGTTTATTATTGTGGCGGGTGCATCCCCGGCAACTTTTCGTGTTTCGTACGGTTGTCGCACTCAATGGTGTGATATCCGCCATTTTGTCTGCTAATTGTTCTTTGTCCATATATATTAAATCGTCCTGCCGCACCCGGCAGACGAGGCTTGTAAAAAATTATTAAGTAAAACAGAGTGCAAGTTACAAAATTATTTTCTTAAAAACATGGTCACTTTCAGACAAAGATCGAGGAAAATAATTTTTGCGTTGCCATTTTGTTCAATCTGACGGTAAGCGAGAGAGAACTCATCACTTAACGCCTCTATATTTTTTTCATTGATGAAAGGGGCAAACCGTTCACCGAATTGCCATTCGTCGCCATTCAGATAGACCATTTCCGGTTCATGGAGGTTACTCACAAAATATTCCCTGAATAGCTTTAGCGAATAAAGCAGGAAACTTTTCTGCATCTCCCGTCCGATGCCTGCTATTTCGCTGGCGATCTCCTTTATAGCTTTGATTTTACCGGAAAAGGCATTCCGCATCATCTGCCTGAACAATTCAAAAAAATAGTCGGTATGTTCCGATGCCTGTATGATCTCGACTGCCTTGGTGAAACTACCGTTAGCTATATGGGCTGTAGAATGTGCTTTTTCCGCATTCAATCCGAATTTCTGCCGCAGCGCTCCCTCCATCTCCTCTTTTTCTATGGCCCGGATATGTAATGGCTGGCATCGTGACCAGATGGTCTGCAACACATTTTCCCTGTCTTCCGAAACAAGGAGAAAGACCGTATTTTCCGGAGGCTCTTCTACCAACTTCAACAGTTTATTCGCACAGGCCTCATGCATCTTCTCCGGCAGCCATACAACCATGATCTTGTAAGGCGCTTCATACACTTTAAGATTGAGCTTCCGGATGATCTCGTCGCTCTCTTTCGAATAGATGATCCCCTGCGCATTTTGCGCGTCAATAAAGTTGAGCCAGTCATTAAGATTGAAATAGTGGTGTTGCAACAGGAACTCACGCCATTCAGGTAAATACTGGTCGCTCACTTTTGATTTCACCACCGGAAAAACAAAATGGAGATCGGGATGAGCCAACTTATCAAACTTATGGCATGAAGGACATTCGCCACAAGCGTCCTCAGCCCCACGGTTGCTGCAATTCAGATATCTGGCATATGCAATAGCCAAAGGCAATTTCCCCACTCCTTCCGGGCCGTAAAAGATACGGGCATGCGGAATGAAACCCTGGCACACCGAATTAATCAGGTGTTCTTTTACGTCGTGGAGCCCTATGACATCGCGAAAATACATCAATATATCTCCTTTGCTACCCGGCGAACGCTTTCGGTAGCCATCAATGAATAGAAATGGATACTTGGCACATTATTCCGGATCAACTCTTTACACTGCCCGATACACCATTCCACACCCACTTCTTTCGCGTCCTCATCGTCTTTACATTTGCGAAGCGCGGCAGCCAGCTCTTCGGGAATATCGGATCTGAAAATGCGGGGTAATGCCGTAAGCTGGTTCTTCAGATGGATCGGTTTGATCCCCGGAATGATCGGTACAGTAATCCCGGCTTCACGACAACGTCTCACGAACTCAAAATATTTACTGTTATCGAAAAACATCTGGGTTACAAGATATTCTGCACCGTTATCTACCTTCATTCTGGTATAATAAATCTCCGACTCCATATTGGGCGACTCTTCATGTTTTTCGGGATAACAAGCCATGCCGTAAGAGAAAGGCTCTTCGGGGGGAGTGAACGAGGATCCGTCGAACGTAATTCCTTTATTGAAGTTATTCACCTGTTCCTGAAGACCGGTAGCATGAGGATGGCAGTCCATTTTCCGTTGGTCGGCATCCAGCTTCTTACTATCGCCTCTCAATACCAACAGGTCGGTAACCCCCAGAAAAGAGAGGTCAATCAACGCATACTCGGTTTCTTCCTTTGAAAAACCCTGTGAAATAATGTGGGGAACGGCCCTTATTCCATATTTGTTTTGTATGGCAGCAGCAATAGCTACCGAACCGGGACGCCTCCGCACGTTCACTTTCCGGTAAGTACCGTTTTCATCTTCCCTGTAGATACTTTCGCTGTGGTGAGTTGTAATATTGATATATTTCGGGTCGAACTCTTTCAAACGATCTATTGAATTATATACCTGCTGTATACTGTTTCCCTTCAGTGGGGGCAACAGTTCGAACGAAAAAGCAGTCTTCCCTGTATTATTGATTAATTCCGAAACGCTCATTTTCTTAGAATAAAGAGTAAAAAGTAAAGAGTAAAGATATTTTTATCAAACTCATGTAATAAAGCCCGTCTTCACTATACCATCCAAACTATTTAAAAATAGCCCTGACCACATCCATACCGTTGGCATATAGCACCAGGCCCAGAAGCAGGATCATCCCGGCTACCTGGGCATATTCCATAAATTTCTCGTTGGGTTTGCGTCGTGTGATAACCTCGTAAATAAGGAACATCACGTGGCCTCCATCAAGCGCGGGTATGGGTAAGATATTCATAAAGGCGAGGATCACCGACAGGAACGCGGTCATCATCCAGAAAGCCTGCCAGTTCCACTGTGCAGGGAAGAGATTTCCAATCGCTCCGAATCCACCTAAAGATGAGGCGCCTGCCTTGGTAAACACATATTTAAACTGAGCCACATAATCTTTCAATGTCTGTATGCCTAATCTGATCCCTGCCGGGAAGGATTCAAAGAAGCCATACTTAAGCGTGACGGTCTGATAGACCTGGTACACACCCATCGCATAAAAGCCTAAAGTACCTGCCGAATCCACCCCGACAGCTGCTGATTGCAGCGATCCGTTCCGGTAATAATCGAGGGTAATCTGCTGGTTACGGCTATTATCCAGAACCTCCCGGAGGTCACTGAATGCCGGGGTAGCTATTCCATTTACCCCCACAATACTATCGCCGGCAACTAATCCCGCCCTTTGGGCAGCACTTCCTTCCATCGTCTCATACACCACGGCAGGAACCCTGTAGGCAGCAAACCCCTCTTTATCTTTCAGCAGGTTCTCCATCAGTCCTTCCTGCATGGTCAATTTCACTTCTTGGCCGTCACGTAATACGGTCACCTTTTCGGCATCGGCCACATCGAGTAGTGTACGCACGCCGAAACGATCCAGTTCCTTATTATCTGCCCTGAGTAAAATGTCCCCATCCTGAAATCCGGCCCGGTGTGCAGCCTGACTGAACTCCATCCCCTGCGACACATTCTTTAGGGGTAGATAAGTGTCATTCCAGGTGAAAAGCACCATGGAATAGATAAAAAATGCCAGTAAGAGGTTGAACAGTACGCCGGCCACCATCACCATCAGACGCTGTCCGGCGGGTTTGGAGCGAAACTCCCAGGGTTGCGGGGGTTGTGCCATCTGCTCTTTGTCCATCGACTCATCGATCATGCCGGCTATTTTCACATAACCGCCCAGAGGCAACCAACCGACACCGTATTCGGTGTGGCTGTTCTTAGGTTTGTAACGGAAGAGCGCGAATCCGGCATCAAAGAAAAGATAGAATTTCTCTACCCGTATCTTGAACATCCTCGCGAAAATATAATGTCCGAACTCGTGTACAATCACCAGTATCGACAAACTCAAAATGAGTTGTAACGCCTTAATTAAAAATGTCTCCATTCAGTTTATCATCACACACCTCATTCGGTGGGTTGCTTTTATCAATTAGTAAATTCTGTTATTTGTTCTCTTACAATCGCTCTTGCTATTTCCCTTGCTTCGGCATCTGTTTGCAGGTAGTCGTCCAACGACGGTGATTGTACGACTGACGCTTTCTGCATGGTTTTTTCTATCAAACGGCTCATTTGCATATAGCCGATTTTTTCCTCTAAAAACAATTCCACCGCCACCTCATTCGCGGCATTCAATATACAGGGCATATTGCCTCCCACGGAAATCGCCTCATACGCATATAAAAGGCCGGGAAATCTCCCGGTGTCGGGTGCCTCAAATGTCAGCTGTGATAACTCCATAAAGTTCAATGGTTTCACATCCGACTTCAACCGGGCAGGATACGAAAAGGCATGTTGGATAGGCATCCGCATGTCGGGATTCCCCAATTGGGCCATTACAGAGTGGTCTTCAAACTGCACCATGGAGTGAATGATCGACTGAGGATGTATGAGTACTTCTATCTGTGACGGATCCACTCCAAACAGCCATTTTGCCTCGATCATCTCCAATCCCTTATTGATAAGGGTAGAGGAATCGATGGTCACTTTCTCACCCATATGCCAGTTAGGGTGGGCCAACGCCTCTTTCCGGGTGACATATCGCAACCGCTCTTTTGAGAAAGTGCGGAAAGGTCCTCCCGAAGCGGTAAGTAATATTTTTTCTATCTTATTATCACCCTCACCGTTCAAACACTGGAAGATAGCCGAATGTTCCGAATCAACCGGTAAGATCGGCGTTCTATGCCTGAGAGCCAGCGAAGTGATCAACTCCCCGGCTACGACCAATGTCTCCTTATTGGCCAGCGCAATAGTCTTCCCGGCCTTTATCGCATTTATAGTAGGTTGCAGGCCCGAAAAACCGACCATCGCCGTAAGCACCATATCGACCGGTTCATCCTGTACCACCTGCCCGATGGCCTTGCTTCCACACCACACCTTGATGGGCAAGTCATTTAACGCATCTTTTAATTGTTCATATTTCGATTCGTTGGCAATCACCACTACTTCGGGGAGATATTTCCTCGCCTGCTCTATAAGCAACTCAACCCGGTTGTTGGCAACCAGGGCATAAACCCCGAACCGTTCACTGTGGCAGGATATAACATCCAGCGCCTGCGTCCCGATCGAACCGGTAGAACCTAAAATCGCAATATTTCGTTTTACACCTTCCATTTTACTCTTCAATCAGCCCATCCGGTAGAAACATCTCTATCAGATTTCCCTCCTCATCGATAGCCTCTATAAAATCTTCGGTAGCCGGGATCAGATATTCCTTTTCATCATTTTTCACAACAAAGAGTACGTTCATAGTGGAGTTATCCACCTCCTCTATGACGCCTAATCTTACTCCATGCTGATCAATGACGGTGAAACCTGTAAAGTAATCCCAATCGGACATCACTTTTTCTGCCCGGGATTTCACCAGTTCACGTGGAAGATAAATATCCATGTTGACATATCGTGCCGCCGCTCTCTCATCGTCGACATCCTCGAACTTCACCCTGGCTGTAACATCGGTTGAATAAGTAAACTCTTCCACAAAAAAAGGGACGGGAATACCTTCTATCTCCAGAAAATAGTATTCTGTATCTATATCGGCATACTCAGCCTTACGGAACCGGATAATAATTTCACCCTTTATCCCGTAAGGTTTCTGTGTACTTCCCACCAGAAGGATATCTTTCCCGGAAATCACTCTTTTTTATTTTCTACGTTGAGACTTGATATTTTTCAATTTGTCCCGACTGGCATTTACTTTCACCTCGGGAATCACATACTCTTCGGCTTCGATCTTTATTTTGCCATCCGACAATGCATACAGATCATGAAATATCTTCCGGTCGTCCGCCTCTTTGTTCCATTGCGAATAGGAGCGCTTCATCTGGCTAAGTAACAACTTCACCAGGTAATTTTTCTTTTCAACCTCCTCCATATTGGCAGCAATCTTGATCATCCTTTCCATGATCTTCCCATAATGGCGGTATTGCATTGTGGGCCGGCTATAATCGAGATGTCCCGGGGGAGTATTCAATTCCTCCGGGGTAATCACCTCATAGGGATACTCAATATCGAGCTTAAAATCCGACATAATGGCCAGATGATCCCACAAAATATGTTTGAAATTGTTGACATCACGAAGGTGGGGAAACATACTCCCCATAATATCAATTACAGTATTGGCACATTTCTTCCGTTCTTCGGCATCTTCAATGCCCACGCAATGATCTACCATATTCTGGATGTTGCGTCCATATTCCGGCAGTGTCAGCCTTTTCATTTGTGTATTGTATTGCATATTCAGTTGTTATTCAATTGTTGTTCGGTTGTTATTCAGTTGTTATTCAATTGTTATTCGGTTGTTATTCAGTTGTTATTCAATTGTTATGCGGTTGTTATTGAATAACGCGTCACCTAAGTTTAAGAATATCTCCCTCTTCAGGGACATATTCATAGTTCTTCTTATTGAGCCGGTATAAATTGCGTAATTGAATACCGTACTTTTGTGAAATACTATACATAGATTCGCCTACCTGAACCGTATGAAAATCATACGGTTTATCGGCCCGCTTTTTTTTCTTCTGGAAATAGACGATATCCCCTTCACTTAAGGGGAAATCTTCGGGGACTTCGTTGAATTTCAACAGGTCTTTTTCCTTAAATGCGAACTCCCTGGCGATATTTCCGAAAGTATCACCATCAACAGCAATCACATATACCAGTCCATGTGTGATGTAGGGTTGATGCGTCCAGGTTACCTGTGCCGTTTCTCTTTCGCGTTGCTGATTCCGCTCCTTGCGGCTGACCCCCTTACGGTATTTCGGATCGTCGAAACGATACAGTTCATAATCTTCTATCAGCTTGATCAATTTATTGGCATAAGCCCTATCGGTAGCATAACCCGATTTTTGCAGTCCCCTCGCCCATCCCTTATAATCAGTGATGGAGAGATTGAATAAAGCTTTATAACGACTGCTATAAGCCAAAAACTCAGAATGATCCTGATAAGAATCCTCTACGTTTTTATACTTTCGAAAGCAATCGTTGGGGGTATCGTCGGCAGCATATACCTTTCCTCCGCTCCATCCGCGATGACATTTGATCCCGAAATGGTTGTTGGAACGGCGGGCCAGATCACTCATTCCTGCTCCTGATTCGAGGATTCCCTGCGCGAGTGTAATAGATGCAGGTATTTTATATTTCTCCATGTGTTTTACTGCCAAATCACTGTATTTGTGAATATAATTCTCATACGTGCTCACCCGGACCTGTGCTGACAGATGATGAGCAGGGACAAATAAAAAGGAGAATATAACAACGAGCGGTAAAATATGACTATATTTGTGAAACAAATTCTGCATTATGAAAGAAATCAATTTAGTCACAAAGATAGCTGTTTATCCGTTAGCGGAATGCTCCGAAATTGAAAAAAAACTTATAGAGGCAGCAAAAGAAGCCACAAAAAAAGCATATGCCCCCTATTCGGGGTTCAAAGTAGGCGCTGCCGTATTGTTGGAAAACGGTGAAATCATTTCCGGCAACAATCAGGAAAACGCCGCTTATCCGTCGGGATTATGTGCTGAACGTACCACGGTCTTTTTCGCCAATGCCACCTTTCCCGATCAGAAAATTGAAGCCCTCGCTGTCGCCGCCTGGCATAAAGACCGATTCACCAACGAAGTGATCACTCCCTGCGGCGGTTGCCGCCAGGTACTGTTAGAAACGGAAAACCGCTTCAATGCGCCTATGAAGATATTGATGTATGGCAACGAAGCCGTTTATATGCTTGAAAGTGCAAAAGATCTGCTACCACTCAGTTTCGGAGACGAGATGTTAAAATGACGCTTCATACAATGTCACCAGATACCACTTCTTATCAATCAGCATGAAATAGTAATCGGCGTAAATGCCATTATTGATCCCTCGAATCTCCACCACCGCCGTATCTTTCCCATAGCGCACCCCTTGGTAATATTGATCATAGGGTCGTGTCAGAAAAGTACTGTCATAGGTAAGATCAAGCGGTTCCCATTCGTATCTCCCAATCGTTTCCTCTATGGGAGCCATTCCTTCATGTTCATTATCAGGGACAATCACGTTGATGGGAAATTTGATCCGCTCCAGCTGGAAAGACTCCTGGGTACTGAACTTACGAATAAACTGATCGAAATTCTCCTCTCCGGAGATAACTTCCTGCCCGCTGTCTTCCCTGCTGGCCTCCGTTTCAGCTTTTCCTTTACCCGCCATACGACCCTTCTTTTCCGTAGCCTCCGTGCAGGAGAAAAGGATAAAGGCCAGTACGCAGAAAAAGATATGATTCGAAATTTTCATCGCCGGGTAGACATCTATATTTATTATACAAAGGTATAAAAATTAAGGTGATAATCAAGCAGTAATTCCACTATTTTTATTTCCTGCCACATCTGCAGAGAGTAAAAGAAAATATCCTTATCTTTGCTTTTAATAAAAAAGGGTATTGAATGGATCTTCAAACGAAAATAAGCCATTTGTTTTCTGTACAACAGGCAGATTGGGAACAGTTAAGAAATGGCATTTTACAAATGGATAAACTGCAGGAGAAAGAGTTTACATGGGGCGGTGATTACCGGGTAAGGCTGCAGTTCAATCCTGCACGGATAATCTCCACTGCAGCGGCAATCAGCCAGAAGGCGATTGAAGAACGGCCCTGCTTCCTCTGTGAGGTGAACCGTCCTGCCCAGCAAGAGGGAATTCCCTTTATGGATAAATATATTATCCTCTGCAATCCGTTTCCCATCCTCAGCAATCATATCACAATCCCTCTCCACTCGCATGTACCACAACGGATCCGTAAAAAAATGGAAGATATGCTTACATTAGCGGAACAACTCCCTGATTACCTGATTTTCTACAACGGTCCCAAATGCGGTGCATCCGCACCCGATCATTTCCATTTACAGGCGGGACTTAAACTTCCCTTGTTAATGCAGGGCGATAACGAACTTCGTTCATGCCTGCAAATCGAAAGTGAAGACAAGAACGAAGCACAAGGGCTTTTTGAGGATGTATATCAATACCTTCATCATCTTCAACCTGAAGAGGTGGAACCTATGATGAATATAATCGCTTTTACAGAGGATAACAAATATAAACTCCATATTTTCCCGCGTAAGGCACACCGTCCGGGACATTATTACGAAAAAGGGGAGAAACAGCTACTCATCAGCCCCGGTGCACTGGATATGGCCGGACTGATGATCTGTGTAAGGGAAGAGGATTTTGAAAAAATCAGTAAACATGACATTGAAGATATTTATTCGCAGGTATCTATGCCTGTTATTTGAAACATTTTCCTGCCATCACATTACAAAATTATCCCAATAATGGAAAAGTCAGAAATTATTTTACTCAACATCAACGGAGAAGATAAGCCGGGCCTAACCGCCGCCCTCACCGAAATCCTGGCACGTCACGATGCTTTTATTCTTGACGTCGGGCAATCGGATATCCACAGGAACCTGTCATTAGGAATTCTATTCAGGTCGAAAACCCATATTTCCGGCGAAATAATGAAAGACCTGCTCTTCAAAGCCTACGAGATGGATGTGAATATCCGTTTCACACCTATTCCGGATGAAGAATACTCCAACTGGGTAGGATTACAGGGGAAGAACCGGTATATCATCACACTATTGGGTAGGATACTTACCGCTAAACAGATTGCCGCCGTCTCCAAAATTATCGCTGAGCAAAATCTCAATATCGACAATATGGTACGCCTGACCGGCCGCATCCCACTTGATGAGAAGCAGAGGGCAGCACAGTCGTGCGTGGAACTATCGGTAAGGGGCACCCCGGTTGACCGCCAACAGATGCAGCAAGCGTTTTTGGAACTCACGTCCTCACTCAACTTCGATATCTCTTTTCAGGAAGAGAGTATGTTCAGGCGCATGCGCCGGCTTATATGCTTCGATATGGACTCCACCCTCATCCAAACGGAGGTGATCGACGAACTGGCAGAAAGAGCGGGCGTGGGTAAGGAGGTGAAAGCTATCACAGAGATGGCAATGCAGGGTGAAATTGACTTCAATGAGAGCTTCCGGCAACGGGTGAAATTACTGAAAGGGCTGGATGTTTGCGTCATGAAAGAAATTGCGGAGAATCTTCCGATCACCGAAGGTGTAGACCGACTGGTAAAAGTATTACAGAAAGTAGGATTCAAAACCGCCATATTGTCAGGCGGATTCACTTACTTCGGCAACTATCTGAAAGATAAATTCGGATTCGACTATATGTATGCCAATGAGTTGGAAATTGAAAATGGGAAGCTCACCGGAAACTATCTGGGAGATATTGTAGATGGGAAGCGCAAGGCGGAATTATTGAGGCTCATAGCACAAGTCGAAAGGATCGACTTACGTCAGACAGTGGCCGTCGGTGACGGGGCCAACGACCTTCCCATGCTGGGAATAGCCGGGTTGGGTATCGCTTTCCACGCCAAACCAAAAGTAAAACGAAACGCAGGACAATCGCTTTCCACGGTAGGTATTGACGGCATCCTCTATTTCCTTGGATACAAGGACTCGATGCTCGACAGCGAAATTATCAACAGTTAAACAGGATGGTATGGATTTTGCAGATATGGTATTAAATCGCTTCGACGAGGCGGAAATGAAAAAAAACAATAGCGCATTGGTCTGTTTCTCCACATTGGAAACAGGTAAAAAATTGAGCAGTCTGGCCATCCAGTTTATCCGGCCAAAATCGGGAAAATCGTCCGTCACACTGCTTTATTTTATCGATAAACAGGAGGAGATACGACTCAGCGAAGGGATGGACGAATATAAGCACAAGATCCTCTCCGATCTCATTTCCACGGAAGAGAGGGATAAGATTACCCTGCGCCTGTTCATTCAATCCTCCGACGATTACAATGCAGATATCATAAGGATTTCAGAGGAGCAGAAATCCAATCTGATTTTACTGGGTATTCACCATAACGAATTCAATCCCGCATTGATAAGAAAATATGGTCAACTCAAAAGTGATCCTACTCACTCCGATATCTTCATCCTCGAACAATTTGAGGAAAGAGAAGCGGAAACGTTGAAAAACCTCAACGCATTATTCAACCGAGATATTGTATCTACAGGTCTTTTCATTGATAACGGCAGTACGCAGTTCAGGAATTTTTTTATTCCTATCCTGCAAAAGTCAGACATCCAGCTCTTCACCTATCTTTACCGGATCGCCCAGCAGGAGAATGTAAAGATTATGATTTGGGATGCCATTGGCATTATTGGATCAGAAGCCAGGATACAGAAACTCTACCAGTTCATCACGAAGAAATCCGAGGGGCGTATCTACTTATGGGACAATAACAAGAAGATAGGTTGTGACTTTATCCGGGAGCAAGATCTTGTTATCATGGGCGTGGAAGGGTGGCGCAAATTGATATGTACCCCACTCCCGTGGACAGATTGCATACCCTCGACGCTGCTCATCAAGGAGACAACAAATTCAATCCAATTATGAACGCATCCGACATAAGGAAAAAACTGGCCGCCATCTATTCATATATTGAACAGAAGCAACTGAAAGAAGCCCTTGATGGCATCAAGGAACTTTCAGCCATGCAACAAAATTGGGCGGTGTCAGAAAAAATAACCGAACTTACCACCAATTATCAGTTCATGCTTCATTACCTGATTGAAGGTAAAAAAGACCCTGAACAAAAACGGGTGTATACTAAACTGATCCGCGATATATATGCTTTGGCAGAAGACGCAGCGGAACAACTGCTGCTGCAAGAGAGCTCTTCCGTTTTTTTCGATAAGATGAGATTGATGGAGGTACGCACACCCATCACCATAGAAGAATACAGGACGGCCATCATCCAACAGGCTGACACCCTATCTTTTATCGACCTGCTGGAGGAAGGACCCGAGAAAGAGTCCCGCATCAGGCAGAATAGACTCTCCCGTGAAAATACACAACAGGACCTGTTCTATACTATCTTTGTTTCTCCACGGGCAAACGATGATTTCATCATCTCCTGCCGCAATTTTATGGAAGACCTGTCAGTTCCGAAGCACGATAAGGCACTCTTTATTTCAGCACTGACAATGAATATCCTGCAACGCTTCGATGCGCGCAAAATTGAATTGTTACTCGACCTCTGCAACCATCCCGAGGCAGAACTTGCCATCCGCGCGGTGACAGGTGTTATCCCCATCTTCCAGATATATAATTCGCGATTGGAATTGTATGCAGGATGCTGTGACCGCTTGAAGTTACTGTCCGACGACAAAATCTTCGGGCGCCGTTTTATTGCGGCGATCATTGGCTTTATCCAGGCACACGAAACGGAAAAGATCACCAAAAAACTGACGGAAGAGATCATTCCCGAAATGATGAAACTGAGTCCTATGATCGGTAAAAAGATCAGATTGGATGAATGGATGGGTGAGAGCGGTTTCGACGAGAAGAACCCCGAATGGCAAAAGATACTGGATGAAACGGGATTGACAGATAAGTTACAGGAGTTTACCGAGTTGCAATTAGAAGGTGCGGACGTGTTCCATTCTACCTTTTCGAATCTTAAGTCCTACCCCTTCTTTCAACAGATGAGCAACTGGTTCCTGCCGTTCACTCCACAACACAGCAGCGTGCAACCGCTCTTTAACAACCGCTCGGAAAGAGATTCCCTCGTAGAGGTCCTTTCAGTATCGTCTCTCATCTGTAATTCAGATAAATACTCTTTCTGCCTCAGCATCATGATGATGCCCGGGAATTACCGGAAGATGATGGCTGCTCAATTGGGAGCAGAAAGCGACGAACTGAAAAATATGCAGACAGAAGAAGAAGCACTCAATCCTTTCCAAAAAGAAGAGACCCTGATCAAGCAGTATATACAGGATCTCTACCGCTTTTTTAAATTGTTTCCCCGCCGGGGAGAATTCCACGATATCTTCGAATTACCGCTCAACTACCATCGCTTGCCGGCATTTCAGCCTGTAGTAATGCAACCCAGCCACTTAGAAAAAATAGCCCTTTACTATTTCGAAAAAAATAATTTCAACGAAGCACTGAATGCTTATACCCTGCTGGGGGAAACAGGAGGCAATAAAAGCGAGATATGGCAAAAAATAGGCTATTGCCGGCAGATGCTGGCGGATATGAAAGGGGCTTTGGAAGCTTATTTACATGCTGACCTGATAGAAGGGAACAACACCTGGGTGCTCAACCGCATTGCCAATTGTTACAGGGTATTGAAAGAACCTGTTACTGCCCTGGAGTACTATCATCGTCTGGAACAATTCCATCCCGACGACCTCAATATACAACTGAATATCGGGCACTGCCATCTGGAGTTGGAAGAGTATGATAAAGCGCTCAACTACTATTTCAAGGTAGAAATGCTCAACAGCCACAACACCCGAGCATGGCGTTCTATTGCCTGGTGTGCGTTCCTCTCACGCAAACTCGATATAGCAGAGAGATATTATTCCCGGATATTGGAAGCAAAACCCAATGCCCATGATTATCTCAATGCCGGTCATGTGGCATTATGCCTCGAACAGACAAAAAGATCGGTGGAACTCTATAAGCTCTCACTTGACAAAACAGGCAGTTTTGAGATATTTCAATCGATGCTCGCTGAAGATGAAAAGGAGTTGAATAAGGCAGGAGTAAATACTTCCATCTTACCGATTATTTTAGACAAGATCAGGTACGACAAGGAAATTTGAACCAATAACGCAAGATAAACCCGAGACATTTATTAACAGATATATATTCCGTTCCGGACTATAAAATCATAGACTTTGGGAGGTAGGAAAGCCCGCATATTTTTTCCATTGCGGATACTTTCACGGATAAAAGTGGATGAGATCTCAACAATGGGAGCTTCCACAAGCCGGACCGACCCTGTGAGTTCTTCGGGGATCACCACCTCCTCACCCAGGCGCGGATATACAAGGACCTGATAGTTTTTTATCAAATGCTGGGACTCTTTCCATTTGGGAAATTGCTTCCAGTTATCACTGCCAATGATAAGGGTAAAATTTTTATCAGGGTATTCGCTTCTCAGCCTTTCCAGTGTATCGATAGTATAGGAAGGACGGGGCATATGTAATTCCACATCGGAAGCGATCATATGATCATATTTTTCCAGTGCCAGACGGACCATCTCCAAACGCATATCGTCATCCAGCAGGTCTTCTCTCTCTTTGAACGGATTATGCGGACTCACTACAAACCACACCTCATCCAGTTCAGTGAATTCACAGATATAATTTGCTAAAATGAGGTGTCCGGCATGCACCGGATTGAATGATCCGGAGAAAATACCGATCTGTTGTTTTTGCATTGGGAAGTGCAACAATTATTATGCTTAAAATATTGAATTAGACTGTTTTTTAGAACAGAAAAACCGATATGCATTATCTGCATATCGATTTTTCATCTATTCCTTATGCTACCCGTTACGTACTTTTCTTAAATAACGAGATAATCCAAAGTAGCAAAATGGCGCCTATCAATGCCGTCACAAGGCTGCCTATAATTCCATCCCCGGTACTGATTCCCAGCAAGCCGAAAACCCAGCCTCCGATAACGGCGCCCACAATACCTACCAAAAGATTTACCAGGAAACCGAAACCTCCTCCTCTCATTAAATTACCGGCCAGCCAACCGGCCACAGCTCCAATAATAATCCACCATATCCAACCCATAACTAATAATTTTTAATGTTAATACTTTTGATTAAAAGTTCACTCAATTTGTTAAACGCTATCAGTCCGGAAATTGTTTAAAAAATATTTATCAACTCATCCTCTGTTTATAATCCTCATAACCAAACCGTCGGTAAAGCTCGAACTCTCCCTTTGTAGTCCATAATCCAATGGAGGGGTGTGATACACCGTTGAACATAGTGGTTTTCACAATAGTGTAATGGATCATATCTTCAAAGACAATCCTGTCACCTATTCGCAACGGTTCATCGAAAGACCATTCCCCCATAAAGTCACCGCTCAGGCAACTGTTCCCCCCCATCCTGTAGGCAGGCTTGCCGGGGAGAGGTTCCTGGCTGGCACCCCGGATGCGGGGCTTATAAGGCATTTCCAGGCAGTCGGGCATGTGGCAGGCAAAAGAAACATTGAGCATGGCCGTCCGTATTCCCCCGTTTTCTACAATATCGGCTACGGTAGCTACCAATATGCCCGTCTCCCAGGCGAAAGCACTCCCGGGCTCCATGATGATCTGCAAATGGGGGTAACGTTGCTTCAGACCGGTCAACACCCGAATCAGGTGTTCCACATCGTAATCCTTATGCGTTATCAGGTGCCCGCCGCCAAGATTGAGCCACTTCACCTGTCCGAAAAGATGTCCGAACTTTTGTTCGACCACTTCCAATGTCTTCTCCAGATCGTAAGAATTATTTTCGCACAGATTATGCAGATGCAATCCGGTAATACCTTCGGGCAAACAGGCTCCTAACCTGTCGGAGGTAACGCCGAGGCGTGAGCCGGGAGCACTGGGATTGTAGAGATCCGTATCTACCACCGAAAACTCGGGGTTAATTCTCACCCCGCACTCCATTTTTTTCCCCGATGCCTGTACCTGCGGATAAAAGCGTTCGAACTGGGAAAGTGAATTAAAGGTGATATGACTGCTGTATTTCAGGAAATAGGGAAAATCGCTTTCAGTATATGCTGGCGCATACGTATGGGCAGGGCTCCCCATCTCTTCGAAAGCCAACTGTGCCTCGGCGATAGAGCTTGCAGTGGAATGCGTGATATATTCCCGCACAATGGGAAATGATTTCCACATGGCAAAAGCCTTGAAGGCCAAAATAATCTGTACACCGGCACGATCCTGGACCGATCGTATCAACTGTAGGTTTCGGCGAAGTAATTCCTCTTCCATCACAAAACAGGGAGAGGGTATTTTGGTAAAATCTATCATTGTTCGGTTGTTATTCAATTGTTATTCAGTTGTTATTCGATTGTTATTCAGTTGTTATTCGGTTGTTATTCGGTTGTTATTCGATTGTTATTCGGTTGTTATTCAATTGTTATTCAGTTGTTGTTCGGTTGTTATTCGGTTGTTATTCGATTGTTGTTCGATTGTTGTTCGATTGTTATTCGATTGTTGTTCGGTTGTTATTCAGTTGTTATTCGATTGTTATTCGATTGTTATTCGGTGGTTATTCGATTGTTATTCAGTTGTTGTTCGGTGGTAATTTGAACATTATCCCGCAAAGCGGGAAATAACAGCGAAGCGAATAACGCGAAGCGAATAACGGCGAAGCCGAATAACGCGAAGCGAATAACAATTGAATTGAATAACAATTGAATTGAATAACAATTGAATTGAATAACGATGAAAAAGTCAATACTTCCCGACATGCACCTTTTCCCAATGAAGGTTATCCGGATCTGCGGGAGTTCTCTCCTTTACCTTTTTACCAAAAGCGATCACACACAATACTTCCAATGGCATGGGGACCTCCAGCAGTGCATTGATATATTCACCTGCCGATATCGTATCGGAATAATTCCGGTTTCTCACCTGCACCCAACAACTGCCTATCCCCAGCTCTTCGGCCTGTAACTGCATATTGATGGCAGCTATGGAGGCATCTTCTACCCAGGCATCGCTTATCAGCGGGTTTCCCAACACCACAACAGCCAGGACGGCATCAGCCACAAACGAAGCACTACCCGGTTTACAAACCGATAATTTAGACAGAGCCTCTTTCTCTTCCACGGCTATAAACTCCCATGAGTGCTTGTTTTTGGAAGTAGGCGAAAGAAGAGCTGCCTCAATGATTCTCCGGATCTCATCAGGAGATAATAATTCCGCACTAAAATTCCTGATGCTGCGGCGGCGGATCAGTAAACTTTGAAAATCGAACATTTTTTTTAATTTAAAGCGCAATGATACAAAAAAAACCGGGATAAACTGTTATTTTCAGGAAAATCACGCTGGCTTATCAGAGTTTAATATAGATTCATTCTAAATTACCATATTTTTTACTATTTTTGCATCATTGCTTCACCAGTTAATAGATTCTACGGGATGTATCATTTTTCAAGGATAAGAGTAAAGCCATATATGAAGATGGCCGATCTGATTGACGGCAACCCTTACCTGTTGCTTATGTTGCAACATTTCAACATCGACTTCCGGGTAAGTGACCGTACCGTGTCGCAACTATGCAACCAGTACGATATCAGCGAACAGTTGTTCATTAGCATTGCCAATCTTTATAATGGGTCAGGAATTAGAGGGGAACGGACATTTACCAGGAAGGATTTGCTCCAGGTAATCGATTTTCTGAAGAGTACCCACGACTATTACCGTTTCGATAAATATCCACAAATCAGCACTTATATCCGTCAGCTTCAGGAAAATCATCCTGAGAAAGAATTGAAATTATTGGAAAAATTCTTCAATGAATATTTTGCGGAGGTCAGGGAACATCTCGATTATGAAGACGAAGTGGCTTTCCCTTACTTCATCACGCTCTTAGGGAGCGATAAGAACAATAACGAGCAGGAAGTTTATTCCTCCAGGGAATACAGTGATCATCACACCGATATAGAACTGAAGCTGAAGGATTTGAAAAACCTTCTGCTTAAATATATAAAGATCGATAACGATCTGGATCTTCGCCGTAAGTTGTTCATGTCGCTTTATGAAGTTGAATTCGATCTATATATCCACTCCCTGATAGAGGAGACCATTCTGATTCCGTCGGGAATAGAGATTGAAGGAGGGAAAAATGAATAAGTCCACGCAACTCCATATTGCTATTTTAGAATCTTCGAAGATTATCTGCGAAGGTATACAGGCGATACTCTACCAATCGGACATGGATTGCCATATCTACAGGTTAGAAACACTCGACGACTTTATCGGGTTCCTAGAATCCAATCCGGTCGATATCCTGATTGCCAATCCGGTACAATTCGTAAACCGGGAAAAAGAAATTAAAAAAATCAGGAAGAACTATCCTGCCCTATCTATTGCCGGTATCGATTTCGGCATGATGCATAAACCATCCATACTGACCGATATTACTTTTACCCTTTACGACTCAACCGAGCATATCATACACCTGCTGTTGAAACTCGATAAAAAGGGCCAATCTCAGCCCAATGAAAAAGAGGGCGAAGAAAACCTCACCAAAAGAGAGATCGAGGTATTGACCGGCCTCGTCAACGGAATGCTCAACAAGGAAATTGCCGATGCGCTCAACATCAGTATTCATACGGTGGTAAGGCACAGGAAAAACATTGCCATGAAAACCGGAATACGCAGCCAGTCGGGACTCACCATCTACGCTATTTCCAAGAAAATCATCTCCATAGAGGATATCGAAATTTAATGGCACAAGAAAATCATTGCATTCTGTTAAACAATTTAATGTAATGAAGCGTTCTCCATGAACACTATTGGATTTATTAATTCAAAATATTTTATTAGATTTACAGTAATTTTTAATCAACATAAAATTATATAGAAAAAAGCCCCATGAAACGAGCATAAACACCATTATACCAAAAATGAGGATTATTGCGAGTTCCATACACCGACAAGAAAAAAAATAAATTAATCGTATGAAAATTCATGAATATCAGGCAAAAGAATTGTTTGCAACGTATGGGATACCCGTCGACAGGAGTATTGTATGCCGTTCTGTGGAGGACGCAGTCAAAGCCTACAGTCAGTTAGACTCGCAAAGGGTAATCGTAAAAGCGCAGGTACATACCGGCGGCAGGGGAAAAGCCGGTGGAGTAAAATTGGCTGACGGAGAAGTAGAACTGCGTAAGCATGCTGCATCCATTCTCGGGATGAATATCAAAGGATTTACTGTCGATCGTATTTTGGTAGGCCAGGCAATTAATATTGAGAAAGAGTACTATGTAAGTTACGTGATCGACAGGAAATCAAAATCCGCTATCCTTATGTTAAGCAAAGAGGGAGGGATGGATATCGAGGAAGTCGCCCGTACTTCACCGGAAAAAATCCATAAGTTTATCATTGACCCCTCAATAGGTGTACCCGATTATCTGGCCCGTGAAGCGGCATTCAAGTTATTCGACGACATCAAACAGGTGCGCCAGGCTACTGTGATCTTCCAGAGGCTCTACAAACTGTTCGTCAGTACGGATGCCTCTCTGGCAGAGATCAATCCACTGGTTCTTACCAGGGAAGGGGATATCATGGCCATCGACGCAAAAATGACATTCGACGACAATGCGCTCTTCCGGCATTCCAAAATAGCGGCACTCAATGAACCTACCGAAGAGGAAAAAAAGGAACAAAACGCCAAGAGTAAAGGATTCAGTTATGTGAACCTGGGCGGAGAGATAGGATGTATGGTAAATGGCGCCGGTCTGGCAATGGCTACCATGGATATGATAAAACTTTATGGGGGCAATCCCGCTAATTTTCTTGATATAGGCGGTAGCTCCAATCCTACAAAAGTGATTGAAGCCATGAAGCTATTGCTGAGCGACCAGAATGTAAAAGTAGTGTTGATTAATATTTTCGGCGGTATCACCCGGTGTGATGACGTGGCAAAAGGATTATTGGAAGCTTTCAAACAGTTTAAAACAGATATTCCCGTAGTCATCCGCCTTACCGGGACCAATGAAAGGGAGGGGCGTGCCATGCTACAGGGATCCGGCCTTTATGTAGCTGAGACTATGGGAGAGGCTACAGCTAAAGCGGTCTCAATGTGCTGATGGATGCTTCGCCGTTATTCAATTGTTATTCGGCTTCGCCGTTATTCAATTGTTATTCGCTTCGCTGTTATTTCCCGCCTTGCGGGATAATGCTCAAATTACCACCGAACGACGATTGAATAACAACCGAACAACAACCGAACAACAATCGGACAACAACTGAACAACAACTGAATAACAACCGAATAACAACTGAATAACAACTGAACAACAATCGAATAACAACCGAATAACAACTGAATAACAATCGAATAACAACTGAATAACAATAAAAACATGAGCATCCTTATAGATAAAAACACCCGGGTAATTGTACAGGGAATAACGGGCCGTGATGGTGGATTCCACACTTCAAAGATGAAAGCCTACGGCACCCATATTGTGGGAGGAACATCACCCGGAAAGGCGGGCGAACTTGTAGAGGGGATTCCTGTATTTAATACGGTAAGAGATGCCGTAGCAGAGACGGGTGCCAACACATCGATTATCTTTGTACCCGCACCCTTTGCCAAAGATGCCATGATGGAGGCTGCCGATGCCGGTGTAGAACTGATCATCACCATCACAGAAGGAGTACCGACCCTCGATGTGATAGAAGCATACCACTATATCCAACGGAAGGGAGCCCGTCTTATCGGCCCCAATTGCCCCGGACTCATCTCTCCGGGCAAGAGCCTCGTTGGGATTATGCCTTCCATGATCTTCAAAGAGGGGGGAACCGGCGTGATCAGCCGTAGCGGCACCCTTACTTACGAAGTAGTCTACAATCTCACAGAAAACGGAACAGGACAATCCACCGCTGTAGGCGTGGGAGGTGATCCGGTCGTGGGGCTCTACTTTATAGAACTGCTTGAGATGTTCGAAAATGATCCTGCTACCGATTCCATCGTGTTGATCGGTGAAATCGGAGGTGATGCTGAAGAGCGGGCCGCTGCATACATCAAGGAGCATATTACAAAGCCTGTAGCCGTATTTATTGCCGGACAACAGGCTCCCCCCGGAAAGCAGATGGGGCATGCCGGCGCCATCATTTCCAGCGGTAGCGGAACAGCTGCCGAAAAGATAGCCGCATTTGAGGCTGCGGGAGTTCCGGTTGCCAAAGAACCGAGCCAGATCCCGGATTTATTGAAAAACAGGAGATGATTTCAGATAAAACCCAACAAAAAAGCGAGCCTTTATCAGAGACTCGCTTTTTTGTTGGTAATCTATCAATACGGTCAGTCGACAAACGCGTGCCTGAATCCTTGTATCCTGTTCCAGTTACCACGGGTAAAGTCGGGCACTTCCACGGATGTATTGTTGTTCTCGATAGAGATACGGCTCAACTCGGCCAGGCTGCACCACTCGGCAAGGTCATACACGTCCATGTCCAGTGGCAATCCGTTCCGCAGACAGTAGATCAAACGGTAATCCATGATGAAGTCCATGCCGCCATGGCCGCCCACTTCCTTGGCTTTTTCTTCCAGCTCGCGGTGAATACGGTGTTTGTACTTCTTCATCAACGCATCACGCACTTCATTCGACACATAATTATGGGCACTCAGGTTCTCATGATTGGGCACATCGCCATCTGACAGCACATCGCCCTGAAGCGCATACCCCTCGTTCGGGTATTTGTTGGCAAACCCTTTCGTCCCGCTCACCTGGTACATCCGGCTGTAGGGGCGTGGTGAAGCCACGTCGTGCTGGATATGGATCGTTTTGCCCTTCTCCGTACGGATCATCGTCATCGTGTGTTGTCCGTTCGCAAACATATACGCACTGTCGCGATTCACTCCCCTCTTTTCGACCAGGTATTCGGGAATGCTTACCGGTTTGGTATCCATCGATACAAGCGTAGTCATCCTGTCGCCGCGGTGAATGTCCAGTGCCTGTGCGGCAGGTCCCATACCGTGCGTGGCATACACATCACCCCGGAATTCCTTGTTGAACTGCATTCGCCAGTCGGCTTCATAATAATCCCAGAACTCTTCCAACTGGTGGATATAGGCTCCCTCGGTATGGAGGATCTCTCCAAAAAGTCCTTGTTGTGCCATATTCAAGGTCGTCAGTTCAAAGAAATCATAGACGCAGTTTTCAAGCTGCATGCAGTGTTTCTGTGTACGCTCGGCGGTATTCACCACATCCCATATCTCATTGAGGGTCATTGCCGCAGGCACCTCGCAGGCTACATGCTTACCCTGCTCCATGGCGTAGATCATCATCGGAGCATGATGTTTCCAGTCGGTTGCGATATACACCAGGTCGATATCGTCGCGCTGGCAAAGTTCCTTCCAGGCGTCCTGACTACCGCTGTAGGAAGCGGCGCGGGGTAACCCCGCTTTCTCCAGGATGCCCTGTGCCTTCTCTACCCTATCCTCATGCTGGTCGCACAAGGCAACGATCTTCGTTCCCGGGATATGGGTAAAGCGTTGCACGGCACCCGGGCCGCGCATACCCAATCCGATAAAACCGACACGCACCGTATCAATCTTTTCGGCAACTAATCCCAATACGTCTTTTTGTCCCGCAGGACGTTCGGGTACTTCCGTGCGGATGGGTTGACCTTTCTCATTTTGGACTTTCGTCCCTTGTGTACCATTGGTACAGCTAAAAAGAAAGACTGTGGCAAGCAGTAATATGGCCAATGCGGTCAATTGTTTTTGCATAAGATTATTTATTTAACGTTGATAATATAAATCCATATCATTTTATTTCGATCTTGTCTTTATCATAAGTTAGAGTACAAATTTCCAAAGACAATTATCCTCTAAAAATTTCTCAGCAATTCATTCCCCAGAGATTTTGCTTTGGCAACCGAATGTGGGTCTGCCGCATTGATAGAGTAAACAGATATATCAGGCAAAACCAATATCGTTCCCGACGGGACTTTATTAGGATTAGGAATTTTATCTTTATTCGCAAGGTAGATATAGACCCAAAATTCCCGGTTTTCCCAAAGGTCAAGCGCCAACAATCGCAATGTTTTCCCTTCAGAAAGAACTACAGTTTTCGTTTCTTGCTGAGTAAAAGAAGGCTGCCGGACAGAGTCAATAATTGGAGCGGCTATAACCGGAATATCCTCAACTATCGTCTTTGCTTTACCTGTTCCTGTCTCCTTTGAAAAAAAAAAGTGAGGCCACGACAATGGCTACCCCTCCCGCAATCGGGATCCACACAGACGATACTCTTTTGTTGCTTCTCCGTTCCCGACGGGAGCGGGAACGGGGACCAGGCGGAAATACAGGGGTTAAGGGGGTTGGAAATTCTTGATGTGGAATCTTTTCGTACTGGATCTTTTCAGGCGGAACCTCCGGTGTTTCGTCCTCCACTACACTTTCTCCCGGTAAATCCGGCAACTCGATGACATCACTTTCTTCCGGTAAATCCGGCAACTCGATGACATCACTTTCTTCTTCAAAATCCCCCGCAACTATTTCAGGAATACCCGGAAACTGAATGTCCTCATTCAATGGCGTGGGTTCAAACTGAGAGAAAGAATTATTCACTTCATTATAGAATACCTCATCAGGAGTAAAACCGGCATAAGATAACAAGCTTTCATCATTTTCCTGAGAGAAAGCTTCAAAAATGATCTCAACGGCAGGCGGCATCAAAAGCCGTTCTTTAGTCTCCGGATTCACCAGAATATATTCCGGTTGAATATCGGTTTTTAGAGTACCGAAATCATCGATGGCCACCGGATTATTCATTTTTAATTCGGTACTCACCACTTCTATGATCGTCTCAATGATACCGGAAGTTTTCTCATCCGTCCACTTTAACCGTCTGGCTACTTCTGCAATAAAATCTTTATGCGTCATACCTATTCAAATTCAAGATTTCTGACTTCCCGAACTTCTCCATTTTTTAATCCTCAATCAATTGGTAATTGGTAATTGGTAATTAGTAATTGGTAATTAGTAATTAGTAATTTACTCCAACCCTCCCATCAAATCAAAAGGCATAGCCCCCTTGATTTTCACATCGTAAAACCGGCCAATTTCCAGTTGATTCGTCTTATCAATCAGCACCTCCCCATCCACCTCAGGCGAATCGAATTCGGTACGCCCTACATAGTACTCGGGATCTTCCCGGTCAATGATCACCTTCAGGGTCTCCCCCACTTTTGCTTCATTCACCGACAGGGCAATTCCTTCCTGCAGTTCCATCAACCTGTTCATTCTTTCCTGCTTCACTCCTGCAGGCACGTCATCAGCATAATGCTTATCATTATACGTATCTTCTTCATGTGAATACGGGAAAGCGCCCAACCGTTCAAAGCCGGTCTTTTCCACGAAATCGAGCAGTTCGAGATAATCTTCTTCCGTTTCGCCGGGATGCCCCACCATCATGGTCGTACGCAGATGGATACCGGGCACCTCGTCCCGGAAACGCTGGACCAGATCAATGGTCTGTTGTTTGGTGATATTGCGCCGCATGGTTTTCAACATGTGGTCGCTAATATGCTGCAAAGCAATATCGAGATAGTTACATACATTCTCGCGTTCGCGTATCACCCGCAACAGGTCTGTCGGGAAATGGGCAGGATAAGCATAATGAAGGCGGATCCACTCCACTCCTTCTATATCCGACACCCGCTCCACCAATTCGGGCAGTTTCATCTGCCGGTATAGGTCGAGCCCGTAATAGGTAAGATCCTGGGCGATAAACTGGAATTCCTTCACCCCTTTGGCTACTAATCGCCGCACCTCTTCTTCGATCCCCTCAATGGGACGGGACCTGTATTTTCCCGTGATCAAGGGGATGGAGCAGTATGAACAGGTCCTGTCGCACCCTTCCGATATTTTCACGTAGGCATAATGAGATGGCGTGGATAACGACCGGTCGAATTCCCACTCCTTGTAATAAGATTTACCGAGATCGCCAATAAGCGCCCGCCAGTCGAATTTCCCGTAAAACTTGTCCACTTCGGGAATCTCTTCCTGCAATTCTTCCCTGTATCGTTCGGAGAGACACCCCATCACAAACAGTTTTTTGAGTTTGTTCCGTTTCTTCGCTTCGGCAAAGGAAAGAATCATGTTGATCGATTCCTCTTTTGCATCGCCGATAAATCCACAGGTGTTGATCACGGCAATATCACCGCGGGGTGTTTGAGGATCATGTTCCACGGTATATCCGTTGGCAACCAGTTGCCGCATCAACAATTCAGAATCGACAAGGTTTTTGGAACAACCCAGCGTAACGACATCTATCTTGTTATTGACCATCTATTCGTCCTTACAATCGCTTTACATATTCTCCGGATTTCACCCGGAACATTTCACTCTCCAAACAGGGAATCCACAAATTCCCTTCTGTTGAATACCTGCAAGTCTGTCATTCCTTCACCCAAGCCGATGTACTTCACCGGTATCCTGAACTGATCCGAAATACCGATCACCACGCCGCCCTTGGCAGTGCCGTCGAGCTTGGTAATGGCAAGGGCGGTCACTTCGGTGGCAGCCGTAAACTGTTTGGCCTGTTCAAAAGCATTTTGCCCGGTGGAACCGTCAAGGACAAGAAGTACTTCATCGGGTGCCCCGGGAACAATCTTTCCCATCACATTTTTTATCTTGGTCAGCTCGTTCATAAGACTAACCTTGTTATGCAGGCGACCGGCGGTATCTATGATTACCACATCGGCATCATGCGCCTTGGCCGAACTGACCGCGTCGAAGGCCACCGACGCGGGATCTGATCCCATTTTCTGCTTGATTACCGGTACCCCTACCCGCTTGCCCCAGACATCAAGTTGTTCCACTGCCGCTGCGCGGAATGTATCGGCAGCTCCCAGGTACACAGAATACCCTTTTTGCCTGAATTGGTATGCCAGCTTACCGATGGTAGTCGTTTTGCCAACGCCATTCACACCTACCACCATGATCACATAAGGCTTTTTATCTTCGGGAAGCGTAAATTCCGACAGGTCGTCACTGTTATTTTCGGTGAGAAGGAGGGCAATCTCATCACGAAGCATGGCCGTCAACTCATCTGTCCCTACATACTTGTCCCTGGCCACGCGCTCTTCAATGCGCTCAATAATTTTGAGGGTGGTATCCACCCCTACATCGGAGGTCACCAATATCTCCTCCAGATTGTCGAGCACATCATCATCGACCTTCGACTTGCCGGCAACGGCACGTGTGATCTTCGAAAAAAAACTCTCCTTGGTCTTTTCGAGACCTTTGTCCAGCGTTTCTTTCTTCCCTTTGGTGAATCTATCAAAAAAGCCCATAGCACAATTATTAAGATACCTTTGATTTTTCCGTTTCTACAAAGCTACAAAATAGTGAATAAAAAACTTCCCTGCGTTTGAGCACAGGGAAGCTTTTATATATTTTTAACCGATCAGATTTATTTCGAAAAATAATCTTTCACCTGGTCGTTCAGGATCATCTCTTCTTTGAAACTGTACGCTCCGGTCTTGGGCGATTTCACCATTTTGATTACTTTGGTATGGCTACGCCCGGTAGTTGTATTTTTGTCGCGGAATCCCGCCACTGCTTTCTTTGCCATAGTCTATCTTGTTTTACTTGATTTCTTTATGAACGGTCATTCTCTTCAGTATGGGATTGTATTTTTTCAATTCCAACCGTTCTGTTGTATTCTTTCTGTTCTTTGTGGTGATATACCTTGAAGTCCCGGGCATGCCACTTTCCTTGTGTTCAGTGCATTCCAGGATCACCTGGATCCTGTTTCCTTTTACTTTTTTTGCCATTGCTGCTTCCTCCCTCTCATTAAGCGTTTAAATACCCATTTGCAGCGGCTTTTTTCAAGGCTGCATCCAAACCGATCTTATTGATGGTACGCAAACCGGATGCCGATATGTTGAGGCTGATCCAGCAATCTTCTTCCACCCAATAGAACTTCTTTGTGAACAAATTGACATTGAATTTACGTTTCGTCTTCTTGTTAGAATGAGAAACGTTGTTGCCAACCATTGCTCTTTTTCCTGTTATTTGACAAATCTTAGACATTGCTATATAATGTGTTACTTTATTATTCACCCACAATCGATACCCATGGATCATACCCACAGCACCTCACCGGAATTTTATTTTCCGGTAAATCAGGGCGCAAAATTAATCATATAATTTCAATTTACCAAAGCTTTTATACGATATTTTTATTCATACGCCCAAGGTCATGAAGATATATGGTTTGTTAAAACAAGCCTGACACCTCTTTATATATGCCACTCAGGAAAGAAAGGGTTTCTTTTCGAATACTGCTTCTCATTTGACCCTCTTCCCCACCGGCATTTACCGCCTGATCGGTAATTGTTTGCTCGGCCGTAATGGTCTTCGGAAAAGAAGATGCTCCCTGCCCCTGCTTCGGTGTACTTTGATAGGAAATATCCCTTATCACCAGTACACATCCGGCATTGGCGATGGAGAGGTCGAACCGGTAATTCATCACTGTTTTCTCCGGCATGCCCGACAATTCTGTTTTTGCACTTACCGTGGCGGATTGGTTTTTATCATCGAAACGAATGCCCGACACCAACGGACTTCCGGCATACTTGCCTTTCACCCATTTTTGCAAAACAGCATATTTTTGATCGGCCGAAAGCCCTTGGTCCGTAAGGACAAACTGTTCAAAAACCACTTTCCCGTTCACAACCGGAACGTTAGTGAAACCGGCATCCACCTGTGCTGCCATCTCCGACAGGCCTATTATCAATATGCTTGCAACCAATATATACTTTTTCATATCAATTTTTTACAATAAAGAGTAAAGAATAAAGACCTGGACACTTGTCCACTGAGGCACTTGTCCACTTTAAACATACATTTAGACTACAAACCTACGAAAAAGATTAAAACAATCTCTCATTTTCATAAAAAACAAGTGATGAAATTTTATTTATCGTTTAAAAAACTGTACTTTTGCATCTCGAAAAATAAAACATAACATTTTTTTCAAAGAAATATGTCTGCTAAAAAAACAAAAGAATCGAAAGCCGAGAAGAATTTCGAAAATATCGGAGAAGCGCTTACCACTTCTGAACAGTTTCTCGAAAAAAATCAGAGGACCATTGTAACAGTATTACTGATAGTTATTGCTCTGGTAGGGGCTTATCTCGCTTACCATTATCTACACAAGACACCCCGCACTGAAAAAGCACAAGCCGCCCTCTTTAAAGGGGAACGTTACTTCCAAAACGGGAACGACTCATTGGCTCTTTTCGGGAACGGCAACGATTATATAGGATTTGAATCTATCATCGATCGTTACAAAGGGACCAAAACGGCTGATCTGGCACATGCTTATGCAGGCATTTCCTACAGCCGGATAGGCAATAATGAGAAAGCGCTGGAACACCTGAAAAAATTCAAAGGAGGAGATTTGCTGATTACTCCGGCCGTTACAGGTGCTATAGGTGATGTATATATGAATATGGGACAAACCGATCAGGCTATAAGCAACTTCCTCAAGGCAGCGAAAGAAGCCGACAACGAAATGCTCAGCCCCATATATTATAAGAAAGCCGGTGAAGCTTATCTAAGCAAAGCCGACTATGACAAGGCAATTGAGATTTTCACACAGATCAAGGAGACTTATCTCAATTCTCCCGAATCGCGTGAAGCGGATAAGTTTATCCAACAAGCCCAATTTCTGAAAGGAAGCAACTAACAAAGCATGGCAACAGCATTGAATAACCTATCGTCTTACGATCCTACGGCAGTTCCCGGGGGAAAAGGAAAACGGGTAGGCATTGTGGTCTCCGACTGGAATTCGTCTGTCACTCACAGTCTGCTCAACGGAGCAACCCATACATTACTGAAATTCGGCATATTGGCCGATGATATAATCATTGAACACGTACCCGGCAGTTTCGAGTTGACCTACGCCGCAAAGGTGATGATTGAAAAAGGAAAAGTAGACAGCGTTATCATTTTAGGTTGTGTCATCCAGGGAGAAACACCGCATTTCACTTTTGTCTGCGACAGTGTGACAGAAGGGGCCACCCAACTGAATCTCAAATATGATATTCCGGTGATTTTCGGACTCCTGACTACCCTTACGCTCGACCAGGCACAAGCCAGAGCGGGTGGCAGGCACGGAAACAAAGGTGACGAAGCGGCCATCACCGCATTAAAAATGATGGATCTTCAATCGAGATATAAATAATTTTAGTATCTTTGCATCCGCAAAAAGGGCAGTTACCAGAGTGGCCAAATGGGGCTGACTGTAACTCAGCTGGCTTACGCCTTCGGTGGTTCGAATCCATCACTGCCCACTGGTTCAATGAGCCAATGATTCAATCCCGATAACTTGTCCCGATTTATCGGGAAATCGGGATTAGTGAATTGGCACTACTTTGTCCCGGCTGCTCGGGATTACTTGCGGAAGTAGCTCAGTCGATAGAGCATTAGCCTTCCAAGCTGAGGGTCGCGGGTTTGAGTCCCGTCTTCCGCTCTAAAGAGGAGAGGAGAATTTATTCCGGTATGCTGGAAAGTCTCCTCTTCCTCTTATCTAAAAACGATTATTCTTTCGTCAGGATGATGGCCGCACCACCACTTGTAACCAGTTCCAATTCAATTAAACTGTCTGTATTCACTTCCATTTCCTCTATATCCAATGCATACGGATTTGTTTTCCAGTCGGCGCCCTTGCCGTCTTTAAAAATTTTCGCCCGATATGTAGCTCCTTTATCCAAGAAATCCAGCGACAATGACAATTTACGGCTATCGGCATTGGTGATGCTTCCCACATACCAGTTTTCACTTTCCCGGTCTTTACGGGCTATGGTTACATATTCACCTATTTCGGCATCAGGAACCACTGTCTTCGACCAGTTTGTAGGGCATGACGTAATAAATTCGAAAGCCGGATTATTTTCATAATTCTCTATCATATCGGCAGCCATCTGCAAAGGACTGTACAGGACGACGAATTCGGCCAGTTGTTTTGCCAGTGTTGTCTGAGGCCTTGTATTGGGGAATACGGGATTCTCGAAGTTGAATATTGCCGGCGTGAAATCCATCGGCCCTGCCAATCCACGGGTAAAAGGAATAATGGTGGTATGTTCGGGAGGATTTCCTCCGTCTGCCGACCATGCGTTATATTCCTGTCCCCTCACCCCCTCCTGGGTCATCAGGTTAGGATAGGTACGCTGCAAGCCCGTAGGCATCGCAGGTTCATGATTGTCTATCATGATCCGGTATCTGGCAGCCGTCTCTATCACTTTACGGTAATGCCGCACGCCATACTGGCTGCTGTGCCTTTCCTTATGGTCGAGCAGAGCACTGACATAACCCGTTTTAACCACATCGACACCAAGCCTGTTGTAAAAGGCAAATGCGCTGTCCAACTGCGATTCGTAATTGATGGTAGCACCGCCCGTTTCGTTGTGTCCGATGAGTTTGACGTTTTTACCGGCAGCATACCGGCTGATTGTCTCCATATCGAAATCGGAGTAAGGACGCGTAAAGCTGAATTTGTCACCCTCTCTCGTCCAGTCGTTTTCCCATCCGTAGTTCCAGCCTTCGACCAGTACGCCCGAAAAACCGTGCCTGGCGGCAAAATCGATATACCTCATCGTGTTTGCAGTGGTGGCTCCATGCTTAGGTCCCGGTGCCCACGTGTATTTCTCCATATGCATGCCCCACCAGACACCTATATACCTACCGGGTTTTATCCACGACGTGTCTTCTATTTTGCAAGGCTCGTTGAGGTTGAGCATCAGCCGGGAGAGTATAAGGTCGCCCGGTTTATCCGCAATGATAAGCGTCCGCCATGGTGTCACACCCGGCGCTTTCATAAACACCTTTTCACCTGTAAACCAGGGTGTAAGATCAGTTTTCAGGGTAGAAGTCTCATCTATGGGAGTCAGGTTCATGGCGGCATAATCGGTGAGGTTGGCCTCATGAATAGTGAGATACAACCCCTTGTCAGTTTTCATTGTCAGCGGTGTAGCTACCGTATCCAACTCATTGGCAAGCGTTTTTTTATATAATCCTTCATAATACTCCGTGGTATAGGTGGGAAATGACCATGCGGTATGATTTCCCGCAAGGGAAAACTCGGTCAGTTCGTCCATAATGACAAAATCCTTGAGGTTTTCCTGTTCCGGGAATTCGTAGCGGAATCCTATCCCGTCGTCAAAAGCACGAAAAACAACAGAGAACTTACGCTGCAATCCTCCGCTTTCCGCTACGCTCACAATCATCTGGTTATAGGTATTATCTACGGATATCTCCTCCCCCCAGGGCTGTTCCCACGTCTCGCTGAACGACGAATGGGTTATATCCGTTATTTTGAAACCTTCATGGAAATCGCCGTCTTTCAGGACAAATCCTAAAAATGATTTTCCAATGATCGGTGTATTGTCTTTGGAAACAGTATAATAAATACATCCATCCTCTATACCCGACTGAACCGTAATGGTTCCGTCGGGGGAATTTACCTTGACGTTTTGTACCGTCTTATTGCATGAATAAAAACAGCACAAAACGCAAAGTAAACCCAGTGACATTAATTGCTTCATATTTCTTTTTTCTTAATTTACTTTATATTCGTCCAATATGCTCCGGGCCTTGTCCTGCTGCAATGAAATGAAATAGTAGAAAGCCTGTGATAAGGCACTTTGTACTTTCAGGTTGTTCGGGTATTGCTTTTTCAAGACATAGTATTTATAGATGTCCTCTAATACAGGCGTATTGTATGAAATACCTGAGAACGTCTGTAGCTCAGATAAAAAGGAGTACCCGAATTCTTCGGTGGGTTCTATCATCGTACCTTCGCCAAAGTCGTTCCAAGTGATGAGTTGCAACATATCCACATGGTTGCTTTTCGCCATATTGAGTAAATTCCTGAAAGTCGCACCATCGGCATAATCTATGGATGACAAAACGCTTTCGCCCCATCCGCCTTCCTTATAGAAATCATGAAAACCCGGATATGCACCGCTCATAAATAACTCAAAATTATCTTTCGCCGCATATTTGGTATCCATGGATGTAGCGTCCACCCAGATATATTCGCCCTGCGCATTTTTTGTAGCGGCAGTATTGGTCGCTCCCGAATGTCCATAGAGCGCCAGGAAAGATGGTTTGGTGTTCAATACCGAAAGGATAGTACTCCAGTTATCGGGACTGGAAATTTCCTGTGGTCCGAAAACCAGCAACAATGGTTTTCCGTCCACCTTTATATAATTGCTTTTATTGAAAAAATTGGCTTCGAGATATTTCATATCGGCCTGGGCCTGTGCCATCTTTTCATCGGTTCCTTCCATCTCGGCTCTCAGGGTCTGGTCTTCGTACACGATGGCTAATTCCAACCCTACTTTTCCGGCTACGTCCATCAACACTTCGGTGTTTCTTTTGACAGCCGGATAATCATACAAATCCCGGGTTCCGTACCAGTCGACCAATAGCCCGTCTATTCCCGAATATTTCATCAGCAACAGGTGATACTCCAGGGCATCTTTATCGCCCGAAGCATAAGGCCCTATCAACGGATAATAATGGGCCGCAATTTCCCTTTTGCCATTTTCGTCCATATTATTCGGGTTTTTATTGGCCATGGTCCAGTGTTGTCCCCATGCTCCACCGTTGGTTTCCGGCGTTTCGAACCAAGGCATATAATGCACATAGAGTTTCATATCGTTGCTTTTTTGCGGGGAGGCAGGCTCGAATATTTCCACCGGATAAGGATCAATGATTGGCAGCTTATCTCTTTCACAACCATTTACAATCAATGATACAACAACTGTCAAAGCAGCATATAATATTATTTTCTTCATTTTCTTTACTCTTTATTCTTTACTCTTTATCCCAAAAGTCTTGGCTCTTGATTCTATAAGTCTTGGCTCTCTTCAATATCCCGTATTTTGCTTCAGGCTTGGGTTCAATGCCAACACATTGTGAGGGATAGGATACAAAGCCCTGTACTGGGGAGTAGTCCCTTTTTCCCACCATGCATTGAAGAATGTGCCGAAGCGGATGTTTGTAGTACGCCGTATACCTTCGAACACGAATTCATGTTTCCATTCCCTGTCCAGATCTTCCAGCGTCAATGTCGTCAGCGACGATAATCCGGCGCGTTCACGCAGCTGGTTTACAAGCGGTATGGCGTTGGCAGTATATCCCAGGCGGAAATTGGCTTCGGCCTTCATCATCAGGATTTCAGCATAACGGATAAGCACCCAATCGTTATCCCTCTCCCACTGGTCGTCGGATTGCACTTCATACTTGTTCAGGCGTCCCCCTTCGTTTTGCAGGGCGTTGGTATATTTTTCTATCTCTTCGGTATAAATAAGAGGGTTACCATTGTCCATCATAATTACAGATCCGGTTCCGACGTGTATCTGCTCCCCGACCAGCACGGATTTACGGCGTACGTCATTTTCATCGAAGGAGGAATACAATCCCGGTTGTGCAGAAATGCCATTTCCGCACCATGGATAAGAACCGTCGGCAGTGTAAGCGAATTTCTGGTTATAATGATAGGTCATCGAAGCCAGGTAATTCCCTACTGTACCTTCCTTATGGTCGTACGGTATGGCGAAGATAACCTCTTTGGAGATCTCGTTACGGGTCTTGAAATTCGTAAAATAATCGGGTTCCAGCGAATAGCCGCTTACCCGGTCGCAAGCATCGATACAGTCCTGCCAGCGTGCAGTACCGGTATATACTTCGGCATTCAGGTACAGGCGGGCTAACAGGCTGTTGGCCACATTTTGAGAGAAACCACCATACCGG
Organism: Proteiniphilum sp.; assembly: GCF_040307845.1. Lineage (GTDB taxonomy): Bacteria > Bacteroidota > Bacteroidia > Bacteroidales > Dysgonomonadaceae > Proteiniphilum. The sequence goes on along the minus strand of NZ_JAWRIS010000056.1, from coordinate 33,900 downwards.
ATGCCGGAAGGCAGTTTATCCATGATGTCGAGCAATTCATCTTCCACAAACTTGAAAACTTCTGCCCGTGAAGAATTTGCCGGCAACTCCGATTGTTCAAAACTGGTGACGATAGGTACATTCCCAAATTTATCGATAAGCAAAGAATAGTAATAGGCGCGTAATCCTCTCAGTTCGGCCTTTACAATATCCTTGTCTTCTTCGGTCAATCCCGATTGGTCAACCTGGTATATGATGGAGTTTACATTGGCGATACCCTGGAAAGAGTATTTCCATGCGCTCCAGATAAGAATATTCTGGGGATCCCAGGTATGGAACTGAAGTTGCTGGTAACGGCCCCCGTCATACCAGTCGGTACCACGGGTAGGGATGCAGGCTTCGTCCGAAACACATTCTTCGAGAAAGAATACAAACTCGCAGGTGGGATAACAGATAGTTCCACCCTGATCCGAATCATTGAATCCCCTTAAGGTGGCGTATGCCCCACCCACAATCGTCTGTATTTCGGCAGCTGTCTTGCCGTAGTCGTCGGTCGACACCTTGTCGTACAGTTTTTCATCCAGATCGGTACATGCAGCGGCAAGTAAGCCGACAAGCGTCAATATAGATAATATTTTTACTTTCATACGATTATTTTATTTAGAATGATACGTTCAGACCAAAAGATACTGTACGTGGACGCGGATAAATATTATAACGGTCGATACCGGGTGACCCTATTTCTCCGGTGTCGGGATTGACCAGTTCGGTACTCACTTCAGGGTCTACCCCGCTGTATCCGGTAATGTTGAACAGGTTTTCTCCCGTCACATAAAACCTTACTTTGTTCAATCCCCATTTTTTGAAGTAATCCACGGAGTACCCCAGCGTAACCGATTGCAAACGGAAGAAGGACCCATCTTCCACCCAGTAATCAGAGAAAACGGGATCGGACTTGATGCCGCTCGACAAGAAATCGTCGGGCACGTTTTGTGCCGGAAGCCGAGTAGGATCATACATACTCATATAGGTAGCATTCAATACTTTCTGTCCAAACATACCATACGTGGCGATGCTCATGTCAAAATTCTTGTAAGTCGCATTCATGGCGAATCCCATATTCCACTTGGGTTGTGCGCTACCGAGGTATTCGTTTACGGGATTACCTTCGGCATCGGTATTGAGCACATATTTACCGTCCTTGTCCAGTCCTATACACCTGGGACCATAAAAAGCTCCTACCGGATAGCCTTCTTTGATGATCTGCGCATATATACCCGACAATCCTCTGAGGCCGTGCAATGAACCCGATTGTAATCCTGCATCCTGGAATACTTCGTTCGACAGTTTCGTGATTTCCTGTTTATTATAAGCGATGGAGAAATTGGCATCCCATGTAAAATCCTTCTGCCGCATGATATTTGCGCTTAAAGATAATTCCACCCCTTTGTTGGTCAGGTCTCCCACGTTCGCCAGCATGGTTCCCACCAGATAGGGTGGTTGGGGAACGGGATATGTCCATAACAGGTCCTTGGTCTTTTTAGAATACAATTCTATGGTACCGTTCACCCGGTTAAACAATCCGAAGTCGATACCCAGGTTAAACTGGGCTGTCGATTCCCATTTCAGGTCGGGATTGTGGTTTTGTATCGGTGTATACGATTTTTTCCATGTGCCGGTAGCCGGGTCATAATAGGATGCACCATCGGCACCCAACAGGGACAATGACTTGTAGTCGCCTATACCGTCCTGATTACCGGTGACACCATATCCCAGACGGAGTTTCAGGTTATCCAGCCAGTCAGAAGTACCCGTCATAAACTCTTCTTCCGACAGACGCCATGCTGCCGAAGCCGAGGGAAACCATCCCCATTTGTGATTCTCGCCGAAACGGGACGACCCGTCGTTACGCAAAGTCGCCGTGACCATGTAACGGCTCATGAAATTGTAATTGATACGCCCGAAGAAAGAAGCCAAGGCTGAACTCCCTTTGTATGAATAGACGTCCCCGGCCCGATAGTCGCCTCCCGCTGCCAGATTATTGTATAAGAATGCGTCGGTATCAAAACCTCTTCTGGTAGAGCCAAACCCTTCATACATATTGTCCATATAAGAATAACCCAGTAAGGCACCGAGTCTATGCTTTTCATTCAACTGTTTGTCATAATTCAGGTAGGTTTCTATCTGCATCACTTTATAATCACCCAGGCTACGTTCACCTCGTCCTTTCTCCGCCTGGCCTTCCATGACGGCATAAGTGGGCACGTAGAAACGACGTTGGCGGGAATTGTATTCATACGATACGTTGGCCGAAGCTTTCAACTCTTCCATCAGTTTAACTTCCACTTTTCCGTATCCCAGGAAACGGTGGCGGGAATCATCAGCAAAACGGTTGTTATTCAACTCCACGGGGTTTTCGGTATTGGTTCCGCCGATAGAAGTGTAATTACCGCTCCGGTCGTATACGGGAACAGTAGGGTTAAGGTTGGCCGAACGCTCAAAAATACGGGTATCCACGGGATTCCATTCATCAAAGTTCCCGGTGACACCGGCTTCCAACTTAATACGCCGGTCCAATGCATATTGGTGTGCCGCGATACTCCCGGAGAGGCGCTCCATGGCACTGTTCTCTATTACACCCTGACTGTTGAGATAAGTAAAGGATGCACTGTAACCGCCATTTTTACCTATATTGGTAAAAAACAGGTTGTGCGAATGAGTGATGGCCGTACGCTGCAATTCTTTTTGCCAATCGGTATTGCCGCCATAATCGATGGCATTGGGAATGTTGTTCTCCCTTACATATCCCCGCCACTGGTCGGCCGACAAAAGATCCATATTTTTTGCCACCGTACCGATAGCCACATAGCCGTTGTAATCGATGCTGCTCCTTTCGGTATCGCTGGCAGAACGGTTGGTTGTTACGATAATCACACCATTGGCTCCGCGTGAGCCGTAGATGGCCGAAGCCGAAGCATCTTTCAGGATATCGATCGATACTATTTCGGATGGCTGCACGGTATTCATATCCACACCGGGGATACCGTCGATAACGACCAAAGGCGAATTACCTGCCGAAAGAGACGTTCCCCCTCTCAACCTTACCGTCGCTCCTGCAGAAGGGTCACCCGAACCCTGGACAACCGACAATCCCGCCACCTTGCCTTGTAACAATTGCTCTGCAGAAGTAACCACACCCTGCTTGAAGTCATCCTTACTCACCGATGTGATGGCCCCTGTCAGGTCGGACTTGCGCATAGTGCCATACCCCACGCCTACGACTACCGTTTCTTGCAGGAGGATGGCATCTTCCTGCATAATGATCGTCATATTCTGCCGGGCGGGAAGCTGCTGCGTCACATATCCGATATAGGAAAATTCAAGTCTGCTTTCAGGTGGACAGTTCAACGAGAATTGCCCGTCGATATCTGTAGAGGTTCCGGTGTTTTCACCGATTACTTTTACGTTTACTCCTATCAAAGGTTCATTGTCTACATCGGTGACGACCCCTCTGACGGATATGTTTTGAGAAAATGCCTGTTGCCCGATACTCCATGCGCAAATGAATGTGAAAAGCAGGCGGACTGCATATCTGTTTTTTATTGTATTCAGTTTCATGTCGGTTTTCTTATTGTAAGTCTGATAATGGGACTAATGGAATATCTGTTTTTACGATCTCGCTGCCGTTCTGGTTGGTTACTACCAGATGTATCTTATCCAAAGAGGCATCACCGGAGAAGACCTCGAAAAGGTTGATGTAAGCCCTTAGATTCGCCAGAGTGCCTGTGAATTCGCCGGTGATGGTCTTTCCTCCGCCGGTAATGGTATAACTTAACTTACTGTTCTTTTCATTGTTCAACCTCACCAGGGTAAGCAGGTCCAACTGGCTAAAGCGTTGCGGGAAGAAATAGAAGACGGGGTCGGGCGGGATGGGTACTCCGGGAGCTAATATAGTGAAATTCTTTCCCCCCTCGTCGGTACCTACTTTTGCCCAGTCTTTGGCGGGGAAAAGAAATTCAATATTCTCCATTATAAAATCTTCTTCCACCCCGTAATATTCACGAGGAATGAAATCTATTTTATAGAGATTATTCCCGATAGGGGTAAGCTTGGTCTTTTCGGATACTTCCGGTATCCATGCCTGGTATTCTACCATAGCATCTGCCTGAAAATTATTGAGCCCGCTGTGCAGGTGGATTTCTTCACCTGCCAATCCGCCCTGGTCGCCTCCAACCCATATTTTTTCGGCATTGACGAGGAGAGAAAGAGGCTCGTTGAGATAAAACTTCTCCGGGAATATTTTCACCGGATCACCCGATTCGAGAAAAGAACGTACTTCCCCCACAGACCAGGTCATACTGAAAACATCACTTTGCACTTCATTCCCTTTTCTCTTGAGGCGCATCCAAAACCCTGCCGAGTTCTCGATATCCTGTACATTTGCACCAAAGTATTGTGTAGGTATAAGTGTTTTCTTCCATACCATGTCTCCCACATATTCGAGTTTGGCAAATTCGGAAGAGTTGTCGAAATTACCGGCATCGGGTTCGGTGGGCGACCATACCCACATATAGAGGTCCTCACCCTCCGAAAATCCCGAATCGGTCATGTCAAAATACCAGGTCACTTCCTGGTCCATAGCGTATATAACAGGATATGTCCATACTCGTGCCGGACCACCCAGATCATCTGTCGCAAAACTTTCTGCAGGTAATACCAGCGCCATAAGCACCCATAAGACGGGTATAATCATTTCTTTCTTGTCCATGGTTTATTCATTTGATTCGTTAAGAGGAGATAATTGATACACATACGACACAAAAGCCACGCCTTTTGATTTGCGTGTAAAGCGCAATTCCATCGTTCGGTTCGAACCGGGAATAGAAGTAACATACAATTCGCCTATCGCTGTGGTTTTCGCCGCATCCGAAAACAAATTAATTATGTTGGGACTGCCGTCGGTATTATGAAAAGAATAATCCAACGCCCAGTATCCTTCGGACGGAAAAAATTGGGGGGCAGAACCTCCTACTTTATAAGTAGTGGGTTCCTTGTCAGCGTCTACGTCCAGCGATATACTGAAAGTAGAGAAGTCGAACTGACCGGTTAATGTCATTTCGCTGGGTGATTGGGAATTGGCTTTGGCAATCTCGTCGACCTGTTTCAGGGAAGTGATTTTCCAGTCCCCGTTGATCTTTTCATATACCGTGATGGGCGCCACATAAGAGCCATCGTCGGTACTTTCGCATGCTGGAAAGGGTAAAAGCAATACCACCAGCAAAAGTGTGTAGAAATACTTGAATGTTTTCATTGTAACTTCACATTTTTTAATGATTCTATTTAGGTATAAATATACAATTATATCTATTCTTCTTACCGTATTGACAAAAGTGTCCGTATTAAATATTGCATTGATACAAAGATATCCGGTCAATCACACTCTTCCAACCCAAGGTAACTCCAATGTAACTTTTTTTTACATCGGATATTCATAAACACCTAATAATAACCAATATAAAAGGTGGCCTATCCCATCCTAAGTAAATGAGACAGTTGTATGGGATAGTGGTTTTTAACTGCAAAGTTGCCTTACTTTTTCTTCAAAGTCCCCTTTTTGGTCCAGGGCTTTTGATTTTACTTTACTTCGGTAGTTATAAATAGTGCGCAAACTGTAGTGAAGAAAAACAGCCATTTTATTGCTGTCGTTAATACCCAGGCGTATCAAGGCAAAGATGCGCAATTCCTGGTTTAAGGTAGTATTGTCGGTGATGATATATTGCTCTTCGGGGCGTAACAATGTATTGAATTCTTCCACAAAATCAGGGTAAATATTGAGGAACGCCTTATCGAAATTCTCATATAGTTCTTTTAGTTCTTTGGAGGAATCGGCCGTGGAACTCGTCATTCTTAAAATATCGTTCGTTTGGCCCACCTTTAGTTTTACATGTACAGACTGTTTAAATTTTTCCAGTTTTTCTATATACTCTGTACATATCTCCAAAAAATTACTGATAAACCTTTCCTTCAGATGGTTTGCCTCTGCTAATGACTTGTTGGTGAGGGACTGTTGATCATTCGCTTTTTTCAGTTCAGTATTCAATTCGTTCAGGCGGGAGTTGATCTCCATTATCTCCTTTTGCGCTTTTGCCAGTTTCCTCATTTGGCGTATAAGAAAAAAGATCGTCATCAGTAAGAAGAACGAAAGCACACTGATGGTAACCAAAAGGGCAGTAAGCATCTTTTGCTGTCTTACCCGGTCCTGTTGATATGCCCTGTCGATAACCGGAAGTATCCTGGCCGTCTGGAAATTCCGGAGACGGGCATTATAAAAATTCGCATCTTCCATACTTTTCTTTATATACCTGTCAGCCCGCTGTATTTCATTTTCATTGAACAACAGCAACGCCAGCGTCCGTAAGGAAGTATTTTCCATGATTGCTCCATGGATATCGGCCAATGCCGAAAGGGCGAGGAATTCTTTTTGTGTCTCCACGTCTTCCTTCCGCTCATAAAGGTTTGCCAGTAAAGAAGTGAGTATGGCATAATCCCGGTTAGTGGATGTCAGCTTTGAAAGCATCGATTGAAACACCGCCTCCGCTGTGTCAAATTCTCCCCGTTCCATATATTTCACTCCGAAATACACGGCATAATCATACGAATCTTCAGGAAGTAATTCGATCAGTGAATCCTGGGTTGCCTGTTTTTTTTCAAGCAATGACGAAGTATCGAAACCCTCGAGGTACTCCACCCAATAAACATACGTATCGTAACAGGCCTTATAATAATTGACCAGTTGTTGTCCGGAAAAAAGGCTCCTGTCCAAATCATCCAGGATATCAATGGCTTCCTGAAAGAATCCTCTTTGGGCTTCCACCAATGCTAAATTTATTTTGCTGTCTATAATCCAGGCAATATTATTTGTCGACTCGGCGGTCGATAACCTTTCTATGGAATATTTTCTCAGGGAATCAGATTGAAAAGCTTCATATCCATTCACAAGCTGGCTGTATATGATGTAGCGGCTTTCGGTAGTCTGGCCGGAATTATTCAATTGGGTTTTGATTTTTTGTATATAATTTTCTCTTTGTCCAATATAGGAATTCTGGTTCTTTACGGCATTGTCTATCTCCATCAACAAAGAGTCCAGGGTTGCATTATTTGCAGCAGGCAAACCTGTTGAAGCCAGGATTAATAGGATACAAAAAACAGATATAAAAAATTTCATGGAAATTATTTTCATCTTATACTTTACAAATATAATGAAAGCCGAATGGGTAAGCCAAACTTGTTTGAATTATTCCGTTAAGAGAGAGCAGAACGAGTTTACTCGTTTTGCCAAACGCCGGAATAATCTAATTTATTGAACTTATCTGAGGCGCATCTTATATTCTACAAATATAGGGAATATGTTCGAATAAGAAGCTCAACATTTGCTCATATTAAAAATGATCACTACTTTTGAGACCGGAAACAGAATCTAAGGGAGTAACATCGATGGTTACTTCCTTTTTTTAATAAAAAAAGCACAAGTGGAATCTCACCCTTTACAGACATCTACGGTACGTGATCTTACCGGCGGGAGTATTTTCCGTCAGTTGCTCACGTTGGCGCTTCCACTGATGGCGATCAGTTTCATCCAGATGGCTTACAACCTGGTGGATATCATCTGGATAGGCCGGCTTGGAAGTGAATCGGTGGCAGCGGTAGGCGCCGTGGGGATGCTCATGTGGATGATGAATTCTGTAGCGCTTATTTCCAAGGTGTCCGCCGAAATCTCCATAGGACAATCCATCGGAGCCCGTCGATTGGACCAGGCATCGATATACGCTTCCCACACTACCACCATTGCCATAGTGTTGGGTGTTAGTTTCGGCCTGTTCTTCCTTCTTTTTCCCCACCCTTATATATCGTTTTATAACCTTGAACAGGAGATTGCCCTGGAAGCCACCGGATACATGCAAATCATTTCCCTGGGGATCCCCATTATATTTCTGATACTCAACTTCTCCGGCATTTACATAGGTTCCGGACGGAGCGACATCCCTTTTTATTTCAATGCCACCGGCCTTGTCACCAATATCATACTGGATCCCCTCCTGATTTTCGGAGTAGGCCCTCTCCCGGCTATGGGCGTAAAGGGCGCAGCGTTGGCCACTATTCTCTCAGAAGGGGTTGTACTTTTCCTATTCATACGGCATTTGAAAAGAAGGAATGGATTATTCGGAAAATTCCGGTTCCTGATCCGTCCCCGAAGAAAATATACGTTGAATATTCTGAAACTGGGTCTGCCCGTTGCCGCCATGAATGCCTATTTTGCCTTTATCAATATGAACCTGGCCCGCACTGCTTCGCTCTATGGCGGACATCTGGGTTTGATGAGCCAGACTACCGGAGGGCAGATAGAGGGAATCACCTGGAACACCTCTACCGGATTTTCCACGGCGTTGGGGAGTTTTGTGGCGCAGAACTTTGCCGCGCGCAAGATGGGCCGCGCCAACCGGGCTTTCCGCTACACGCTGACGATGATGGGAGCGTTGGGGATCGTTGTAACCCTTGCATTCGTGTTATACGGGGAAGGGATCTTCTCCCTCTTCGTTCCGGAAAAAGAAGCCTATATGGCCGGAGGGGAATACTTATTAATCATTGGCGTTTCGCAGATCTTCATGATGTTGGAGATTACCACCCAGGGCATGTTCAACGGTCTGGGCAGGACTACCCCACCCGCCATTATCAGCATCGTGTTCAATACACTGCGGATTCCCATCGCCATGATACTGGGCACCCACATGGGTGTCACCGGCGTCTGGTGGGCCATATCCATCACCTCCATATTCAAGGGAATCATCCTGTTTACGTGGTACCTGATCCTGCAGAAAAACCTGTCTCACCAGTGAGACAATTCTGCCAACTTAACTTCTTCATCGTAATCATTTTCATCAACATGATTTCCATCAGGAGTACATGTTATGCAACTCCCCCCTGCTCCACCAACAATTTGATTCATCTCGCGTTTATTAATTTTACCCTGACTTAATGTAGTCAACTTCATTTTCTTAACTTTTTTCATTTTGCATTTTTTTTAATTAGACATAAAACCACTCAAGAAAAGAATTTCTTGTTTTCAACATATCTCACCATTTTTCATTTATAAGAAAGAAGAGATTCATTGATAATATATTTGATCAAATCTCAAAACCACCATACATTGAACCAAAGTTATTGCTGAATGTGATGGTGTAAATGCCTGATGACAATCCTGAAAGCGGAATAAACACCTGCTGTTGCACCGAGGTATTCACTGTCGCCTCATATACCGTATCGCCCATACTATTGGTGAGCATAACCTCTAAATTGCCGACATTCTGGAAGAACATCGCCATAATAACATTGTCCTGTACCTCGGCAGTAATGGCATCCCCCCGGAACGAAGATCACCGGTTCTGAATTCTCCTATCAAGTCTATGGGATCTGTTTCGTTGATTGTTTTCCCATCAGTATTCAGGGTTGCCGTGGTTGACAGGGTCAGAAAATGGATAAATACTGTCGACAAAATCCATAGTACTATAAAATGTCTCTTCATCGTAGAATTTTATGCAGACAAAATTACAGATAGCCTACCGGATGGTATAAATTCCCTGCATCATGCCGGAAAGGTAAAATGCCGACAACTCCGCCTTTATGGTGGGGTTGGCCGCTTTCTGTACATATCATTTATCTCCATAATGGCCGGCAGCGCTTATCATCACAACAGTAATAATATCTTCGTGAATTTCATAGATTAGCCGGTGTTCCCGTGTGATTCGTCTCGACCATTGTCCCTCTCAATCCCTTCTTAAAGCTTCAGGTTTACCGGTGCCTGTTGTTGGATGATGTTGTATTTCGTCTATAAGTGAATTGATTTTTGAAAGGATTGATTTCTGTCCCGTTTTTTATGTACCTCCACATCTTCAATGAATTGTTCGGTATATTCCAAGATGTATTCTATGCTTTCTTCTTTCATAAAGATTGACATATTTCTTACCTCGTTTAACTGCAACTCTTTCTTTTTCTGCCAGTTCAAAATATGTCTTTGTTTCTCTGACTATTTCTCTTGTTGTGATTACTTTCATATCAATTATTTCTTGTACATACAAACATACATTTGTTGATCTACACAACTGAAACTTAATTTATTTTGATGTCTCGATAGTGCAGGATCTTCCTCCGGCATTCCGATATCCAAACAGCGGAAGACACCAAATAACCCATCGAGCTGCAAAGGCTTTTCTGAGAAACGGGGTCAAAATTAACAATTCTGACAAAGATCCGGAGAATGTTCTGGTGTCAAAAAGACGTTGGCCAATGTCCTCGCGGAAAGGATAATGGTGTCTTTATTCATTTTCGAACGAGTACTGAATTTAGTGCCTTCCACCGCATGATTTTGAAAACAATATGTTTTTGTTGTTTCATTTAGCGTTAAATCTATAGCCAAGTCCCAACATAAGACTGTTTGGATCCTTGAAACGGTAAAGTTGATATCCTGCATGCAAAAACACATTATCCGTAATATTCGTCTTCAGCACAAAAGTTTGATAAAATGAATCAGTATCACTACCCTTGCACAAGAAGTTCTTTCCAATGCCAAGATTGATTAAGAAAATAGGCATGACAATCTCGGCACGCAATGAGAGACCTGCCGAAAACTGCTCTCTGAAGGAGGGTCTGTAGAATTTAAGATCCTCCGGGTCACCCGGCATATAGTCATTGGCTATATGTTTGCCAATGTTGGCACTTTCGTCATACTGCAAGTCAAGGGAGGCACCGGCACGGAAGTACTCGCTGAAGTTATACAAAGGATTGAAGTTTAGCCCTACAACAGCAAAGGAACCGGGAACGAGCATAGAGTTTGAATCTTCAGGGTAGATGCCTTTTTTTCGTGTTGAACCATAGAGAATAAGATCATAGTTAATATAGGAATTGAATACATGTTTTCGTGATGGATAGGGAGAATAGGTACTTCTTTCTTTGTTTCCGAAAAAGCGGGCCACACCTATGGAAGCCTCCATCGTGTTAACGCCTGCGTTGGGATAACTGGTGTTGCCATTGGAGAAATGTGTCAACCCCACCCCACCACGAAGGTTTGTGTTGGATGAAAGCTGCCAATTCAACAGAAAACCCAGATGAATATAGGCGTTGGCTTTAGAGCCTACAACTTTATTGTGTGGGTTCTTTTCTTCATCATACTTCTTCCAACCAAATGAAGCGCCAAAATTCCATTCATAATCGAATGATAATTTCTGTGTGATGTTGGCGATCCTTGATGTTTGGAAAAAGTAAACGGCTACCGGATTGCCCAGTTAGGAAGAGTTGAAGAAGGTATTGTAACCAATTCCTATTCCCTGTATGGCGTATGGATATACATTGCCCAAATAGCTGTCGGGGGCGAACTTGAAACCATACTTCAGATGTCCCGAAAGTGCGGAGTGCATCTCCTTTTGGGCATTATTATTCCCTTTAAAGAAATCATGCGTAGGGAACAGGTAACCTGGTTTTACATCAATACCTATCATCTGTATGATTTTGTTTGAAGTAGTATCCCGATCAGTGGCTAAAATATCTATCGATATCAATATCAACAATAGAATGGTTGCAATCGTTCTGTGTGCACACTTACTCATTTTCATCCAATAATTGCTTAAAGATAAGATAGTCTATAGGTTCTCATTCATCAGGTTCTCATTGAGTATGACCTTTAGTTTGTTGCCACTTTTTTTCTCTACTTGCACATCTATATAGTCATTTTTGACATGAATAGTGCCCAACTCTTTCTCTTCGAAAGGAAGGTCGGTTGACTCGCCATCAATGGTATATGCATTGGTAGTGTATTCATCAGATGTTTCACAAACAATATAAAAAAGCCCCCAATTGTCTGACTTGAAATTAATTTCTTTACTATTATTCGTTTCTGAGACTGTAGTTTCATCATATCTTATAGGCATATAATCTTCTACAAAAATATCTCCATTGCATCCCGCAAGAAATATCAACATACTTAAACACAATATTCTGTTCACTTTTACTGTCTTTGTATAATGGATTTTAATATTCCTGATGAATAATAGCCGTCACAATCTCAAATTTTCCCTTAATCACAAGTCTATCTGAACCATTCTCAGGAGAGACAAGGGAATAATATCCATGACAAACTTTTGTATTTACATATTGTAGTGCAAAGGTACAGTTTTCTCTATAAAAAGATACATTTTTCTCCATAAGAAGTAAAATGTGTTTTGGTCAAAGACAAAGTCTTATCAAAGTCTTACCAAAGTCTTGTCAAAGTCTTATAAATAAGACTTTGGTAAGAATTAAACAAGAGTTAAGAAAGAGGAAGATACGGCGAAATATTTGCCGAAAATTTGTTTACCTCATTCAAAACAGGTAATTTTATCAACTATAATAATGAAAAACAGAAGTATACTATGGGCAGATTAAAAAATGGAATACAGGGAGGCGTCTCCGGCAAAGTGGGCGATGTTATTCTCTCATCATGGAAGGGTATAGAATACGTTAGGAGCCGCCCGGTGAAATACCATGACGCGAAAACGAGAGTGCAGGTCAAACAGCGAAGCAGGTTCTCGATCACGATGGAATTTCTGCGCACCATTACTCCCTTTCTCAGGATTGGCTTCCGGTCGGATACCGATGGTCGGATGACGGCGTTCAACGCGGCCATGTCTTACAACATGAAACATGCCGTAAAAGTGGAACACCAGGAGGTGATGTTGGATTATCGGAATGCGCGTGTCTCCATGGGGCCGCTAAGTAGTGCATCCGGCATACGTGTCGAAATTGTGGAGGAGGCGTTACAAATTAGCTGGGAGGCCAACCCATCAGCAAACGCCAGACACGACGATATAGCCATGGTGCTTGCCTACAATCCCGTAAATCGTAAAGCGGTGTATGACCTCAACGCGGCAAAAAGAGCACACATGAAAGCCATTTTGCCATTGACACCATCCTGGAAGGGAGATGCGATGGAAGTGTACCTGGCTTTTAAAACTGCCGATGGATTGGAGGTGTCGGACAGTGTGCATGCAAGCCTGTGTGCAGATGAATAGTGTATTATTTTTCAACCTTATTCAGCCCTATCTCTGAATCGTCAGATACTCCTCAATAAACTCACCCGTAGCATAATCAAACACTGCAGTTTTGAGATTATTGGGGACAGACATCGTCACATCGATTGTCTGCTGCGGAATTTCGGGGCCATATCCTTCTGAGAATGCACAATCAATCGACACAGCTTTCCAATCAGCATAATGTTCATCCAGATAATCGGCAATGGAATGGGGCAACATCTCAACTACGGCACGGGGCAGGGGCGTCACACGGGTATGATCGGTTGACACAACGCCTGAACTGATTCTTCGCATCTCGCCCTGTGCATTGGTGGTAAGACTGATGACGAGATAGGGGTCCCTGCTCCATCCCCTAATCACAAAAAAATATCTGAATAAGAAAGCACCACCGGTGTTAACATGCGCGTAAACTTTGTATTCACTTCCGAGATTAAATCCTTTGTCGATATAGTCTCTTACAACATTATATGGAATCTCCAGCAACTCATTTTCAGCGTTGATTGCCACAAATTCTCCATTATCGAGCGTGAAGCCATATATCTTGTTAAAGCCATAATCCTTATTGTCATTAAACACGTTGATCTTTCTGATACGCTGAATCATAGATTGATCCACGGTTTTCAATTTACTCAAAACACCCTCAGGCACTGCCTTAATCAATCGGCCGGCAATTATTTGGTACGGGGCTGTCTCTTCTTCCTGCACATAAAACCAGTTCCCATTTTTTTCGAGATCCACAAAGGTTTCTAAACCAAACTTATACCTATAAATCTCGCCTTTGTGTACTGCAAACTTTTGTATTTTGGGATATTCACTCACCTCGCTTGTTCTGGTTACACCATACACATACTGACTGATATACTCCTTCACTTGTTCGGGCAAATCTCCGGCATCTGTTACAAGTTCAGCCAACGTATTGCCTTCATCCCCCACAATATCACTGTATATTTTTTGACTACCTGTCCGTATATCAACCTCCTTGCCGTATCGGTTATGAAGCTGCTTAATTTTCACATTAGGCTCTCTTTCTTTAAGTTCTTTCAATGTCTTCTCATGAATAAGTCCTTCGGCAGAGGCAGGCAGTCCGTCTGCCGACACAATTGAGTTCCAGTCATAATCAGGTGTAAAGTTAATTTCCACATCTTTAAGACTTACCTCAATGTATGATCCTCCATAAAAAGGAACTTCGGTTGCAGAAACAAATTCATTATTACCAAAATAGGTCTGCAAAAACGTTTGCACCTTTTCCGGTAATTGCTCTTCTTTAATGTAGTTGATTTCGTCGTTGTCGTTGTAGCTACATGACGCTAATGATAGAATCACCGCAACGGTTAGCGCATAATAGATAGATTTCATAATATCCATGTTTATACATTGTTGAGACAAAATTACTCTTTTATTGACAACTCCGGCAACAAGTATAGGATTATTTTATCCAAGTATCGGTTCATGGAGATAAGGGGGGCTATGCTTTCGTCTTCATTGATAAATTTTTCCAGATTGTCGGAATCTTAGTAATTATTCCCAAAAAACTGCTTGATAAATCATGCATATTTATTACATTTGTGCCGTAAACATCAAGCAGAATTAATATGGAAATCCTTTACAGAACATTCCGGATGCGTTTGGAGAATACTCCGACCGATTATGTGCGTTACCTTCACGATGAAATATCGTGGAACAGTCGTCTTGTCGCGATTCTGGGAGCGAGGGGCGTCGGTAAATCGACGTTGGTCTTACAACATATCAAACAGCACGAGGATACACAGACCTCGCTCTATGTTTCGGCAGACGACATCTACTTCTCGACACATACGCTCGTGGAACTGGCCGGGAAGTTCTATCAGGAAGGAGGCAAAGCCCTCTACATCGACGAAATACATAAATACAGGAATTGGTCGAGCGAGATAAAGAATATCTATGACACTTACGCTAATCTGCGAATAGGTTACACCGGTTCGTCGATCCTCGATTTGGAAAAGGGCGGAGCTGATCTGAGCCGCCGTAAATTGGAGTACCGCCTGCCGGGGCTTTCGTTCCGCGAATACCTTGCTATCGGGAAAGACATCCATCTGCCCGTGCATACATTAGAGCGGGTCATGGCTCACGACATAGAGTTCCCGTACAAGGAGCATCGTCCGATCGCACTCTTCAAAGAGTATCTGAAAGCCGGTTATTATCCCTATTTTCAGGAGGACGGATACTATCTCCGGTTGCAGAATGTGATCAATCAGGTAGTCGATAACGATATTCCGGCATTTGCCGAAATGAGCGCATCGACGGCGCAAAAGTTGAAAAAGTTACTCTATGTCATTGCTCAGAGTGTGCCGTTCAAGCCTAACTATTCCAAGTTAGCGCGCGATCTCGATATGAACCGCAACCTTGTGGCTGACCTTATGGTCTATCTCGAAAAGGCGCAGCTCATCAATATTCTGCGTGACGGTACACATGGTATCGGTTCATTGGGAAAGGTCGATAAAATCTATCTTAATAACACCAACCTCGCTTACGCTCTGTCTGATTCGATACCCAATACAGGCAATCTGCGCGAAACGGTATTCTTGTCTCAAATGATGCAGACGCAAATTATTACCTCATCGTCAGCAGCGGACTTTAAAATAGGAGAACTGACTTTTGAGGTGGGTGGCAAAAACAAGAAACAGAAACAAATCCGGGAGGTGGAGAATGGCTATATCGTAAAAGACGATATTGAATACGGACATCGCAATACGATTCCTCTTTGGGCTTGCGGATTGACATATTGACCGTAAATATCCGGTATTTAATTATGCAAAGGTCAGTGAAAGGCTTGCTCTTTATTTATCCGTGAGCCACAGGTCAGCGATCAACAACCCTCCCTCCGGATTGTAAAGGGATCTTCGTCAAATTTAAGACGAAACACGCTGCTGTCCAAATGCTTTTTTATATCTTTGCTCGGCAACGTGCGACTAATAGACAGTGACTAAATTGTCATTCGCATTTCCATAATTTAGTGTAGATTTGTATAAGAGATGATGACCTTAATTAATAACAGACGAAGTAAAAAAGTTGTAAGACAAAAGCATGGATATTAAAACTGATCGACAAGACATACATATCTGTTTTGGACAGATAGCCCGAAATTTATTGATAAAAAGCAATGAATTTGATCCTTCCGGGAATAAAATAGTCTGTCTGGAAGACCACTTATGCGATGGGCCTCTTTGTGACATTCATTCTAATAAGGAAACAGAAAAAAGGAAAGAATGGATATCCTCTATCTGCAGCAATGATGAATTCACTAAAATCTTCACGGATTACGTGACAAAAGATCTTGACACAATACAAAAACTTGTCGCAGAGGCAGAAAATTGCTCCAGAATATTTTTCTGGACCGGCTTTAATGCTTCCGAGATGATCTCCACGGCAAGGCTGCTGTATCATATACCCAATCCGGGTAAAGAGATGTATATGGCAGATTTCCCCCATATTCCGGTCATGGCCCTATCCGGAGAAATTATTTATCCCGACATTTTAGCCGTAACCAATGCAACCGATGTAAAAGAAATCACCCGGCATTTCAAGAAAATAGACAGTCACTCATTCACCCGATGGAAAGATTTATGGAAAAAATTTATGGGTGGTGATTCCCTGTTAAGGGTTCTCGAAGAAAATGGCGATATCTCGGCACATGATGAGACCTATTTCGATTCTTTTTTAATTTCAAATTGCACCGACCAATTTCAATCCGCGGCAAGAATCATAGGCTCCACGCTTGTCGACATTGACTTCGGCGTTGGGGATATATTCCTCAACTGGCGACTTAAACAGCTGGCCGGAACAGGAAAAATAGCCTTTCGCGGCGCACTGAAAGAAATACGGGATTATCAAGTGATGCTTTTAAACTACCCGCAGAAAAACGATCAGTCGTGATTTATTCTGATCACTTTTGCAGCGTATTTCAAATCAAAAAAGAAGATATTAAATATCAACGGGATCTAAGTGTCCAGTAGTGTTAAGAAATACTGGCGGGAATGTATTTTAACACGTTATTCCAACTCCTCTATAAGCCCGATGATCTCTTTTTGCAATGCCTTGTCGAACTTTACCACGCGAGCATCCGATTGGGTCAATATCAAGCAGACTGCTTTCGTTTTTTACACAAGGGCAAAAATACAAAAAATTTACTCTCGTTCGCATAATGAGGGTAAAATTTACTCACGTTATCTCAATAAGTCAACCCCAAGTGCCACAAAGGGATAACATTGAGATAACCCTCCTCAATGTCGTCTTTGATGATGTATCCATTCTCCACATCCTTAACCTGCCTTAACCCTTTATTTTTTCCTCCCACCTCAAAAGTTTTGTCACCTATGATGAAATCGGCGACAGGAGAGGTATAAACCTCATTCTTAACCCGCATTTGATTCAGAAAGAATGTTTCCCTGATATTCCCGATATTGGGATTATCGGCGGACAGGTTGTAAATCAGATTGGTATTGTCCAAATAAATCTTATCGACCTTCCCTAATCCACGAATACCGCCTGTATTGCTTCTCAATTGGGCAACCATACCTGCTTCTTCCATATACAAGCAATAATCCGCTATATTGTTCCGGCTGGCGGAGAGCATATCCGCAATTTTACTCATGTTGGGCTTAAACGGCGCGCTTTTGGAGATAATCAACAATAATTGTTTTAGTTTTCTGCCGGTAGCCACATTCATACCGGCATACACCGGAATATCACTTTCTAACGTTTGATTGATGATTTGCGTTAAACGTAATTCAAAATCATCTTCCAGGGCAAACGGATAATATCCCCTTTTCAAGTAATCACCAAAAAGAGGGAGGGGATGTGGTACATCTGCCAATTCAACTTTGCGTGAAAGGATTTCATCCAATGAGTATGTTTCGGATTGGATACCATGAAACAATTGCAAATATTCGCGGAAAGACAAACCCTGCATGGTGTAAATGACTGCACGGCGACTTAAATCAGCGCTCCCTTTTTTAATATCAAGAATGGATGATCCGGTGAAAACAACATGTAAATCTTTGTGATAATCATAGATCAATTTCAGCTCTTTCGACCAATCCTTGTATTTGTGTATCTCATCTATAAATAAATACTTACCCCCTCTTTTCACAAAATCATCCGCCAATTGGGTTATCCGGTGATCCACAAAATAAAAATCTTCGGTTGTCACATAAAGCGTTTCGGCAGGATCCAGGCTCTCCCTGATATATTGAAGCACCAAGGTTGTTTTACCAACCCCCCGGGGGCCAATCAGGCCGAGCATCCGGTTATTCCAATTGATTTCATTGTATATATACCGGAAAAAGCGTGTATCGACCTCTTTTACGAGTTTATTGGAATATTCAAATAATTTATCCATAACAGACGTTTTTCACAAAGATAGCGAATATTGCACTATTATAGTGCATATTTTTATAAATATCGCACTATCGAAGTGCAAATAATCGATTATCATTCCAACAGAATTGGAAAATGACTTTAACTGAAAAAGGTTGACAGGTACAAAATAAATTATAATCAAATATAACTGTGTATCCCTCCCAGCACATACGTCACGCCCAGGAATGTCATGAGCACGACCAGAAAAGCGAGGGCGCAATAGAGATGGAATTTGCGGTGATTCCTGAAAAATGGGATGTTCTCGCCGTGCATCGGCAATGAGTAGGCCAGCAGGGTGATCAACGCCCAGGTCTCCTTGGCATCCCAGCCCCAGTAACGTCCCCACGAGATATTTGCCCAGACGGCGCCGATAAAGATACCTGCCGTCAACAGGAACACCGCCGGATAAAGGAGGGTGGAATTGACCCGGTAAAACTTTTCAGTCTGCTTCTTGGAAAACAGCCCCACGATGGCGGTCACGGCGATACACAGGAACAGCATATAGGAGACCATGATCACCGAGACGTGCGCTGCCAGCATGGGCGTACGGAGAATAGGCGTCATGGGGTTGATACGCGAAATATACAACCACACCAGGACGGTGGGGATCGCCGTGTAAAGCACTCCTTTCCATCCGATGCGGAGGAAAAGTATCCACAACATCGATATGCCTAAGAGCAGATAACCGGCATACGTGATGCCCACGCCCCACGGATCATGGCTGACCAGGAAAGTGGCGCCCATCTCGTCACTGTCGTAATCCATCTGGTAGAGTCGGTAGCCCTCTTTCTTGAAGATATTGTTCATCGATATCTGGTGCACCTGTTCATCCACCATCACAAAACTGCGGTAGTCGGCAGGTTGCTCCGTACCGGGATGGTACACAATATCAAAATAGAGCATCTTCACATTGAAAGGCAGGCCAATCCGGCGGCTACCGTCTTCCGACACGAAATAATTGTGTATCTCGTTCTGGCGGATATGCATATGTCCTCTTTCAGCAGACAGGTAAGTGACAAGTCCCCCTAATAAAATGACAATAAAAGCGCAATGCAACAGGAAAGCGGGAAATTTCCGGTAAAGTCTGGCCCGGATGATAAAGGCCAGCATCGCCAGGGCGAAAATCCCCCAGAGTGCGACAAACCACCATGCGCCGTAAATCCATTCTACTGCTTTTTCCGTGCTGAAAAGTTTCTCGACGACGGTAGCCGCGGCAAGCACGATAATAAGCAATATCAACAGTGCGAAAGATATTTTTCTGAGGAATTTCATAGGGCTTATAAGAATTAAATGGATTCCAGGAATTTCATCAGGGCGTCACGGTCCTCCTTGGAGAGGGCACGGAATTTATCCCTGGCAAACTTCGCATCACCTCCGTGCCACATGATTGCTTCGGTGTAATTGCGGGCACGCATGTCGTGGAGATGGTCCCCATTTCCCGAGCACAACTGCGACAGCCCCCTACCCCACAACGGAGAGGTACGGCACCAGCCGGTATGGATATCATTGACCATTTCGAGGCGGTGGTGCATCAGGTCGGAATAGGGCCATATCTTCTGATAGGGATAACGTGGCAGTTTATCTGTAACTAGGGGGTCGCCCTTGTACTCATCGGGGCCGGTAGTCCACGAAGGACGGTGGCAACTGGTGCACCCGATACTGTAAAATGCCTTTTTCCCTTTTTGCACTTCAGGGTCATCCAGGTTACGGGCTGCCGGTACGGCCAGGCCGCGTTGCCATGTCATCACGCTGGCATATTCGTCCGCATCCATCTCTATGGGCAGGTCGTTCCGCATCAATTCGGCGAAGACCGCCTCTTCATCCATTCCCAAGGCTTCCTGCACATCCTTGTTCCTCGACATGGCACGCGCATACGCCTCTGAAATATCGTTGTGGCGGAAATGGGGATTGGTAATTCCCAGGGAACCCCACAGGAAAGTAGCTCCCGAGTTTCCCTGCAACGGGGCGAAAGAGAGGTTGTAAGAAAAACGACCCGGGTGCTTGGTGCCATCCAATGCGGTATGATAATTGGCAGGATCGTAAATGGCGTCGTTCATGTTGCGTCCCCTCGCCTTTTGCCGCCGGTATTCCGCCAATATGGAATCGGTGGGAATGGCATCGATCAGCCCCGTACCGTAGAGCGGGAGCGATGACTGTAACTTGACCACGTAATTGGTCGGTTTCGGGTCGGTATTGATATACGCCGGATCGATGGTCACCTCGGGGTAGATCAGGCTGTAGGTCTCACCGTCGGGAAATTTATTGCCGAATTCGTCGGTATGTTCTTTCCAGTCTATTTTAATTCCCTTTTCATCCACCGGAGGCAGGAAAGGTGCCACGGCATGAGTAAGCACCGCATGGGTCATTTCCGGCACGAATTCCTCGGTATCTTTGTCGATCATCCGCAAGTGATAGCCGCTCCCGTATTCTTTGGAATTGATTTTTTCGGTGCGCTTGCTATGCCCGTAACCCGGATGGCAAATAATACACGAACCCCTTTCATACACCGGCCCCAGTCCGAAAAACTTCCCGGAGGTGTTGGTATTGAATGATTTTTCGACATACGACTCGCCAATCATGAAAGTCAGCCCCATACCTGCGTTGTCAATGGCCGGGGTCGGTTGTTCATAAGCGGTAGAGATATTGTTTACAGTGGTGGTGCCCAGCTTGCCGCCGGCATAATATTCTTCCGGCAATTCGGAATTACCGGGATTGTCCGGTCCGTCATCATTCTTACAGGAAGTTGACATGAGCAAAACCAAGGAGAAGAGAAGAAACACCGGAATACGGGTTATTCTTCTTCCCATAAAACTCGAAAACAAATGAGAATTGATCAAGTACATTATTACTGATAGTTAATAAATTAAATAGATTCCAGGAATTTCACCAATGCGTCACGGTCCTCTTTGGAGAGATTACGGAATTTCTCCCTCGAGAAAGCCGCGTCTCCGCCGTGCCACATGATCGCTTCGGTATAATTACGGGCACGCATGTCGTGGAGGTGGTCGCCGGCGCCGGTACATATCTGTGAAAGCCCACGCCCCCAGAGCGGCGTAGTGCGGCACCACCCGGTGCGGATATCGTTCACCATCTCCAATTTATGCTGTAGCATATCGGTATAGGGCCATATTTTCTGGTAAGGATAACGGGGTAATTGGCGTGCGACTAATGTATCACCGGTGTAGTTATCCGGTCCGGTAGTCCATGAGGGTTTGTGGCAACTTGTACAGCCGATGCTGTAAAAAGCCTTCTTACCTTTCTGCACGACGGGGTCATCCAAGTCGCGCGCGGCGGGAACCGCCAATCCGCGATGCCAGATCATAAAGTTGACGTAGTCTTCCGTCGACATTTCGGGTTCCAGGTCGGTGGCCATCAGTTCCGCGTAAATGGCAGCCTCATCCTTGCCAAGTGTGGCTTGCACGTTGGCATTTTTCGACATGGCAGTGGCATACGCCTTGGTGATATAGTTGCTGCGACGGTTTTCACGGGTCACGTTGGTGATGTTCCAGATAGCGTTCGATCCGGGACCGTTTTGCAGCGTTCCGCGGGTCAAACCGTAAGTGTAGCGACCGGGATGCCTTGTGCCGTCGTTTTCGGTAATGAAGTTTGCCGGATCGTACTTCGCGTCATTCAACGTGCGCCCCAATGCTTTCTGGCGGTTATATTCAGCGATGAGGGAGTCATCGGGGATGGCGTCGAGCAGGCCTGTCCCGTAAATACCGATGGTCGCTTCGAGCCTCACCGTATAATTGGCCGGTTTGGGATCGGTATTGATATATGCCGGATCGATGGTTACCTCCGGATAAATAAGGCTATAGGTTTCACCGTCAGGAAATTTATTGCCGAATTGATCCACATGTTCCCTCCACTCAATCCTGATGCCCTTCTCGTCGACAGGCGGCAGGAAAGGGTCTACTGCTTTTGTTTGGGGCATACCGGTGAGTTCAGGCACGAAAGCGTGCGTATCCTGGTCGAACACCACAAGCAGGTAACCGTTCCCGAACTCGTTGGCACGGTATTGATCCACCCGTTTGCCATGTCCGTAACCCGGATGGCAGGTAATACAGGAACTGCGCACATACACCGGCCCCAATCCATGGCGCACACCCGATGGATTGGTATTGAATCCTTTTTCAAAAAAAGCTTCCCCTATTTTAAAAGCAAGCGTCATTCCGTTTTGTTCCACGGCGGGAGTGGGTTGCTCATAAGCTGTTGAGATATTGTTTATCGTAGTTGTACCCAGCTTGCCGCCGGCATAATATTCTTCCGGTAATTCCGAATTCCCGGGATTATCCGGGCCATCATCATTCTTACAGGAAGTTGACATGAGCAAAACCAGAAAAGAGAGGAAAAGCACCGGAATACGGGTTATTCTTCTTATAAAGCCGGATAATAAATTAGTATTGATTAAGCACATTATTACTGATAATTAATAAATTAAATCGTTTATATAAAAACGGACGAAAGAGGATATCCTGTTTTCAGGATTCCTCTTATAAATATCCTATTGCAGGAAGCTTCAATTTCTCGTCAGGACACTTTTTGCTTCAGTTAATGCCTCACTGAGATCTGCACAAGCTCCCATGGCTTCACCGGCTTCCGTAGAGGTGAAATTCTTTTCAAAGGGATAAGGAATGGCCCTTATCTTGGCAATGGCATTCACTGCCGCTTCTTTCACTTTGGTATCTGCAGCCGGTTCGACCGATTTAACATAATCGCTCAACGATTTTCCCCGGTTGTTTTTATCGGCTCCTCCCAGATAAGCATTTTGTATGCTGATGATGTTGTCTTCGAAGTCCACCAATGAATTATAACTATAAGGAGATTCAAGATAGTTGGGATCATCGCCGCGGTAGGCGTTGCCAATTTTCAACTCACCCACCTCATCGGCAATTGTGATACAACCCTCCAAAATCTCTTCCGCACTGGCTGTGATAGTCTTGTAATAACTTCCGGTTTGTCCCACTTTGATCATATTTTCACCATAAGGGATGCTACTATCTTCCATGGTATATACAAGCTTCTTATCATCGATCAGTTCCTGTTTTTCTTTTGTCACAGCGGCATAGCCTGCCCATGAAGCTTCAAGACGCACGCACTGGTTACGCAAATCACCCGCAACGGCAAGCGCATAGATCAATTCATTATTTTTCACCTCAGAGGCCGACTTTACTTTTCCATCCTTATAAAAGATATACTCTATACCATGGAATCCACGTAATGCATCATCAAAATGTTCACCAACCCATATATCGCCATTTTCCGAATTCATGTTGGCTATATCGCTTTGATTATTGATCCGTTTCAAGAATTCCGTTTCATCCAGAGGCCAGGTATCGATATGGGGATCAATCCCCAATTTATCTACCGGTCCGAACAGGAAAGATTCGCTCAACTCCCAGTATGTGCGGGTTTTTATCCATTGGTCGGTCACTTTTTTCAGGTTGGCATCGGTTTGATCACCCTTAAAGGTTACAACCATCTCATATAAGGCCAGACTTTCATCAGCCAGATTTTTGTAGGTGGGGAGTACAGTCTTGTTTACATATTGCTCTACAATAGCCAATAATGCTTGCTCTTTTTCTCCTGAATCGATTACGGGATCATCATCGTCACAAGCGGTCAACACGCATGCCGACAACAAGGCAACCGACAGGTAAAATCCGATTATTCTTCTCATTTTCATTATGTATATTATTATATAATTATTAAATAGTCCTTGGTTTACTTGGTAAAGAACCCGGCATACGCCACACCGATGGAGAGGGAGTTTTCATTCATGAAAGGATCCTTCATGATGCCGGCAGAATATTGCGCTTTTATCACGATATCCTTTGTCGGGAAATAGTTGACCCCGGCCGTCACGATTTGCCGTTGGCACCAATCAGGATTCTGTAACCCTTCTGCTGTCTTGAACATCGAGTCATAATATTCGTAGCGTCCAAACAGGTATAGTTTCTGATGGTCCTGTTTCAGTTTCTGGAAGCGGGAGAAAATATCGTAGCCCGCTTCGGCCCCGTAGCACAATGCCTCGGTGGCAATATGTGTCTTGGGGGAAGGAGATGCTTTGGGCAATCCCCTGTTATAAATGGAGATGGTTTTGGCATCGCCCAGATGACCGTAGTCGAAATAGCCCCGGGCAATCCAGTTGTGGCGGTTGTATTCAAAATCGAAGGAACCGATAGATACCGCCCCTTTTACCTTGTCGTATTTATCGGCATACGACGGCATCAGGCTATTCCGGAAACTGTGCCCGTAATAACCGCTTATCCCTAATCTCAAACCGGGTACGGAATAATTGTCGACACGGAACGCGCCGGCATAGGTATTGGCTATCTTGAATTCATACGGCGACGCCGACCCTCCTTTTATCCAGTTCCGGTTATTGAAAAATTCGGAATCGAGTCCCGGCAACAACATGGCTTCATAACGCCAGTCCTTCCCGAGAAATCCCCAGAGGCTGATTCCTGTTTCGTGCCATGTACAGGGCATAATGGTGTTTTCCCCTTCGGGACGGTATACGGTAAAAAACTGTGTGGGCAAGTGGTTGCCGTTGGTCAGCCCGACGGGAACGATAATATGTCCCATACGAAGATTCAGGGATCGGTTGAATGTCTTTTCAATCCAGAATTGTTCCAATGCCACTTCGCCACCCCGTTCTATCTCCTGTTCATATTCGCCGCCCTCTTCAGGCTCCACCTCCATGGCTGCTTCCACACCTCCATGTTCAAATTCTATCTCGGCATTCATCCTCCAGCCTTTCCCCAATTCATAACCGACGAAGAAAACCACATGCGGCAAATCAAAGCGCCCGTGGCCCGGATCTTTTTTATAGGATTCCGGGTACATATAACGGAAAGGATTGCTACTATAGAAATTACGGCTCATCACCGCTTCGCCATATCCTCCTAAGGTGAGGCGGGAAGGCATTGACCATGAACTATCGCCGGAACGGCCCCTATTTTTTTCGGCTTCGGTTGCATCCAGTGCCGGAACATTTCCTTCCGGTTCCATATTATCCGCATATACTTCCGGACAAACGGCTCCACTCAGCATGAAACCGAACAACAATACGTGAATAAAAGTTTGTTTCATAAAATTAATATACTTGTCAACGGCATCCGATAGAATGTATTTATTTTCCATTACATTCATCTATACAGAGCGCAAAAGTATCGCTTATGCAGACATGGCACAATACCAAGAAATAATAGTTTTTTTTAAAAAAAATGGCTAAAAAGTGCCAAACCGATATAATTCCAGACACCGGCAACCTCACGGGTCGCACTGTGGATAAAATCCACGCCACGGCGGATGGTTGGCAAAAGACGTCATACCCGGTAAAAAAAGAGTATCTTTATAGTCTGAACAGAATAAACAGCAATAAAATGAAATTTTTTAGCACGGCAGTATTATGTGTCACGGTGGGATGTCTTTCTATTTTCCAATCCCAGGCACAATCGAATTCCAAGTCGACATTCAATAATCTACTGAACAAAGTGGTAGAAGCGAGAACGGGGACCTTTGATATCTCCGGCAGATGGATTTACCAGGGAGCGGCCTGCTCTTTCGAGAGCAGCAATATCTTAAAAAAGGCTGGGGGTGCGGTCGCCGCCAACCAGTTGGAAAAACAGTTCGACGAATACCTCACCAAAATGGGGATCAGGGAAGGAGCCGGTGAATTTACCTTCAACGTCGACAGTACCTATGCGGCCATTCTGGGGAAAACGAAACTGAATGGGGATTATACGCTCGACGAATCAAACAAAACCATCACCCTCACCTATTTAAGGGGCGTGGCAAAAATAAACGCTTCGGTGGTTAAATCGGGTAACCGCTTACAATTGCTTTTTGACGCCGATAGCTTACTGAGATTCCTGAAAATCGTCAGCGCCACCACCAATAACAGTACGCTGAAAGCTGTCACCGCAATCACCGACCAATACGACGGCGTTCTGCTCGGATTCGACCTGCAAAAGCAGGAATCCGTATCTTCACATTAGTCATGGTAACAAAAATTGTACTGTCATAGTGCAATTTTTTAATTATCTTTCCTATTCACAATAGTTCAGTGTCTTTAACAGTATAAGACAAACAAATAGAGTACTAAAAATACTCTCGGATAACTAATATTTAAAACTCAACGTAAGCATCAACATGGCAGAGCGTAAGTTGTACCTATAATCAAAACGATCCAAACCGTTATAAAGTGAGTAGGAATAGCTTCGCTGGTTGAAAATATTATTCCATGAGAAGTCGAACTCCAACTGTTTGAGTTTGTAAGTCACGCCGATATCGGCGAAGAACATCTTCACCGCATCGTCGTCACCAATTTCATTATAGGAGTGTTCCACCCGCGCGTTCAATTGCCACTGTTTTCCGATCAGGTAGAAGCCTGATAATTGCTGTGCTATTTGCCACATCGATGAGCGGAAAGTATCATCGGCACGGGTGATTTCTGTTATCCGGTCAGCCAGTACCGCCTGATAGGTTATCGAACAATCGTCTGATATCTTCACACTTGCCTTTGGCAGGAAACTCCATCCCGAGAAACGGTAGGGATACAATACATCCTGTTGCAGCCTCTCACCTTCCAATGTATTATAGCTCGCCGACAATGAAACATTTGTCCGTATATCCGCCAGGTACTTCCCGGCATATCCTTGCCATATCAACATATCCGATTTAGTTTCATAAGGGCGGTTACCCGTCACCAGTTCTGTCCCGACAAACCGCTGCGAATTGACCAGGTTCATTCTCGAAGGAGCATAGGTGAGCGATGTATGAAAGAAAAAAGTGGTCAGTGGATTGCGGTACTGCACCCCTCCACCGAACGATTGCCTCGCAGTCTTCGCCAATACACCCGACCGCTTACTGAAGCTGCGGTATCCCGACATAAAATAGATATCGGCAAGGTCCTGAAAATCGCCGATGGATTGTGTGTACCGGTAGTTTGCACGTATAGTCAGCATGGGAGTAACCCTGTAGTTGATCCGCAGGGAAGGGTTCGCGAACTGGTAACTATGGTGGTCAACACTATTATATATCTTGTTCTTGACGCGCAATGTATGGTGACGCAATGCCATATCGGCATTGATGGAAAGACCTCCGCGCCGGTAGGAATAGGTGGGTATAAACTCCAAGTTCAACCATTCAGCCGTGATGTTGGCACGTGTGCTATCGATAAAGACTGGATGAAACAACTCCGACTTGAACCTGTCCGATGCACCTTCGAGGACAACCTTTAAAATCCAGCCCGAGTATCCTCTACCCAGACTGTAATAGGTACTGTTACGGGTATAAAAACGGGAAAGGTTCAACTGCTGCACCTGATCTGTAGCGGTAGTATCCACATTCACAGCAAGATACTGAGACTGTGGCACGTATGCCGTAAAGGAGGTGATGTCCCACACCTTGTTTCCCCATCGTTTCACATACTTGAAATCGTTCGTGAACTGCTGAGAAGGCAAGTTGAAATCCTGGGCGACACCCAACCGGTTCATCCTGACCGAGGCTACGGAATTATCCCAACGCCCGATCCATTTTGCCCTATTGTTCAAATAATAACCGGGGCTGTTGTCGCTATAGGTAAGGGCAGCATCCAGCATATTGTGCTTTTGGGAGACCATACTCTGTTCGGAAATATGCATCATGCTATCGGGCAGGAAATAGAAATTGTCCCGGTGGATTGTTTCCTGTTGCCGGTCGTGCAGATACTGCACATTCAACCTTAACTGGCTGTTACTGCCCGTTCGCCACAGATTATTGACAGAGGCGACATGCGAATTGTTAAAGAGGTAGCGCTTTTTCTCTAAAGGGGGATAGCTGAATCCGCGTGCATCGAGTAGTGTTTTAGGGGAATAGTTCGACACATCCTGCAGTTCTCCTGCCGACAGTCTCTGGGTAGTAAGTTCCCCTCCAATATCGTTTGCCGCGTTATTGGTTTTATACATCACGATATACTGCCTGTTTCTCGCGGCACTCAGCGCGAAGGATTCCGCCAACCAATGCCACTCGTCCGACACGCCGCTTCCCAAGGAAATTGTTCCCACCGGACGATTCATCTTATCCTTTCTCAGTTTCAGATTGATGGCCGCCTTATCGCTTGAGGAGATATCTTTCAACATCTTTAACGGTTCGTGATTCTCGATTACCTCCACATTCTGCACTGCATCCACCGGAACGTTGTTGGTAGCGATACCGTAGCGGTTTTCCAACAGGTCCAACCCCTCTATATAGAACTTATTGATCGGCTCACCCTGGTACTTGATGCCGCCACTTTCACTGACTTCCACGCCCGGAAGCCTTTTCAATACGTCTCCGATAGTCCTATCCCCCAGACTCTTGAATACATCCACACTATAAACCAAGGTATCTTCCCGGTTCCACATTGGTTGCGATTTCACCACCACTTCCCGGAGTTGGATTTCACCAATGGAAAGTTCCACATTCAAGGACTGCGAGCGGTTCTCGACCCTCCGTTCATAATCTTCATAGCCCAACAGGTGTACCCGTACCGTAAACATCGCCAATGTGCTGTTCACTTTCACAGAGAATGTACCGTCGTTGCGGGATATACCATAAGCCAGCATCTCACCTTCATGATCGAGAATGGTGACTACCGCTCCACCGATTATCTTTTTATCTTCCTTATCAGTTATAATACCGTCGATGACCGACTGCGCACTTAGTTTTCCTGTAACTACTACGGCAAACAACAACACGATATAACCGACCTTTCTCATACGCCCTGTTATTCACTCAGTTCAATAGGGTTATAGGGTCGCGCCCTATAAGCGTTAGGAGGTAATTCTCCTTGTATAAATCCTGAGTTGATTACATTTGCACTCGGATTTTCATTAAAGTTTCTTAGTGCCTGGTCCAATTTTGCTTTCGTTGTATTCACATAACTTCGGTCTAGTATATAGATTGGAGTTATTTGATACGACTTCTCAATAGCAACACATTCAAAACTATAATGACCTTTATCATCTTCCACTTTTAATATCAATCCCGG
The DNA here is from genome assembly GCF_040307845.1 of Proteiniphilum sp. Classification (GTDB taxonomy): domain Bacteria; phylum Bacteroidota; class Bacteroidia; order Bacteroidales; family Dysgonomonadaceae; genus Proteiniphilum. The sequence continues at coordinate 4,389 of NZ_JAWRIS010000056.1, read as the reverse complement.
AAGCCCCCAAAACTTCCAAGGGCCTTCACTCACTGCTATCTCCGGTGTATACCATGCTATATAGCTTCGACCATGAAAAGTTGTGGCAGCTTTGTTACATTTATAACCACAAACAGTTAAGCTCCCTGATTCCAATCTCCATAAAGGATTTTCTTTTTCTTCGACATATTTATAGCTTCCACTTAACGGAACCCTATCCGTCACAGTTATTTTACCTGTCGGATAGTCTTTAAAAACATTCAATGGCGTAGATTCTTTCATCAAAGGCATTCGTCTATTCATCGATTCTATCATACTCATCTTTTGTTCTGCATGAACCTCTTCCAAGGAATCTGTCACCAATCTATGATAATCTGAAAATTTCGACATCTTTCTTCCTATTTGTAGCAACATAAAATAATTTTCCTTTTCTTCCAGCCGCTGCACATCATTCACACTAAACACTCTGTATTGGACATTGAACAGACAAGTGTCCAGCACTATTTTCTTTGAAGCAACAACCCCTATTTGCATATTTTCAGGGGAGGTAGATGATATCTGTTGAGAAAAAAGTCCCTGAACAAATAAGATAGACAAGATGAATAATATATGTATCTTTTTCATTTGATTATACTCTAATTTCAATATCAAGTCGGCATTAAGCCTCATGGCAAAATTACAATTATTAGGGCAATATACTAGTAGGGGGGGGACAGATTTGATTCAACAACTTAATTATTCTTATTAAGGACAAAGTTGAAAATTGTTTTTGGAAGTGTATCTAACAAACAGCTAACAATTATCTAACCAATCTAACAACGTCCATAAGATTATATTTATTTAATCTTTTCGACTTTCCATAGATAATTTTTCTTTATGCAAATTATTCACGAGAATTGTGTTATTATTCCATTTTTTACTGTCTTATCAACTCCTCGTAGAGGGTATTGTTTCTCAAAAAAATGCACTATCACAGTGCAACCTCTGATTTCCTCATCATCCATTTCAGATAAGTTGTCTCTTCCAACTCTATTTTCGCAGGAAAAGTGATAGGCTCTTGAATCTTAACCGGAGGAGTATTTGTATCTGTCGGAAATAATTCAACTTCATACCAGCCTGCTGACCGGGAAAGATGTAGTGTATCCGACATATAGCGTAAGGTAAATCGAGCCGGTATAGCATCATCCACCGGTGGATATCCGGTGATAAAGTTAAAATTATGCTGTTGGATCATCACTTTATGCGGTATTTTGGCTGTAAAACATATCTCCCCATTCGCTTTCTGTGCAGCAATAACCTCAATAGATATCTTCGGATAATACGGGATAAGTGCGCCCAATGCTACCAACATCAGTAACGAAAGACTGATAATAGTAATACCATATCGAAGCAACAGGGGCGGTACTTGCCCGATTATACTTCTTACCTTTTCACTGCGTAATTCAATGGGTTTCTTCTCATCCATGCCCCTACTCAATTTTACAATCAATAAAACTATCAGGAAATATTAATTATCCCCTTTTATATGACTTACCTTATCAGCTTCCCAGTTCCAGTTGATTCTTCACCAATTCGTAATAATTGCCTCTTTTACCTGTAAGTTCCTCGTGTGTGCCTGTTTCAACGATTTGACCTCCATCCAACACCACGATCAGATCGGCGTTCCGAACCGTACTGAGACGATGTGCTACAACGACAACCGTTTTATCTTTATAAAAGGTCACGAGGTTTTCCACAATTGCTTTCTCGTTATTCGCATCCAAGGCATTGGTCGCTTCATCCAGGAAAATAAATTGAGGATTCTTATAGACCGCCCTGGCAATAAGAATGCGCTGTCGCTGCCCCTGGCTCACCCCCTGCCCATCCTGTCCTATCTTCGTGTTATATCCCAAAGGGAGCCGTTCAATATCTCCCGCGATATTTGCCACATAAGCCGCGTATTCCAACCGCTCCAAATCAATCTCATCATCCGATACGGCAATATTTCTGGCGATCGTATCGGAAAAGAGGTAACCCTCCTGCATCACGGCTCCGCATTCGCCGCGCCACCATCTGAGATTAAATTGATTCAAATCCGTACTGCCTATATCAATCTTTCCACTATCGGGAGCATAGTAGCCCAGAAGTAATTTCAGGAGAGTTGTCTTACCACTACCACTGGCTCCTACAATAGCCGTCACTTTCCCCTGAGCGATATTCAAGTCCACATTATTTAACACCCAGTCGGGACGGGATCCATCATACTTAAAACAGAGGTTCTCTATTTTTATGGAACAGTCCCCCGGAAGGTAATTCTCCGTACGGTTTTCATTCTCCTCGTTATTTTGGGTATGGATCTCGTTCATGCGGTCGAGACTGATACTCACATCCTGCCACTGGTAAATAAAACCCATGATTTGCTCTACCGGGCTGTTCAGTTGCCCGATGATATACTGTATGGCCAACATCATCCCCAGGGTAAGTCCCCCGTTAATTACCGCGGTAGCAGCCACCACGGTGATCAATATGTTCTTCAACTCATTGATCAGGATACTTCCTGCTTCCTGGTTCTGTTGCAGGGAGAGCGATTTCATGCTTACATCGAACAAGTCCGCCTGCACGTCTTCCCATTCCCACCGCTTACGCTGTTCACAGCCCTGCAACTTGATTTCCTGCATGCCGGTAATCAGTTGATATACCACGTTCCGGTTAATACCCTGCTGTTCGAACATTTTGTAGTCGAGCAGCCGACGTTTTTTAAGGAAAACGGTAATCCACACACCATAAAGGATGCTTCCCACGAGAAAGATCAGGAAGATGACAAGATTGTAATACAAGAGCACTATCCCGAAGATAACGAAACTGAATACAGAAAAGAGCAGATTAAGCGTTTGTGCTGTCAGAAAGTTTTCAATACGGCGGTGGTCTTCAATCCTTTGTAGGAGGTCTCCCGTGAGTTTTGTATCAAAGAATTTCATCGGCAGTTTCATCAACTTAATAATAAAATCCGAGATAAGTGAAATATTGATCCGAGTGCTGATATGAAGAAGAATCCTTCGACGGATAAAGTCAATAGCGGTACGGCTGAACAGGAGCATTAACTGAGCAATCAGCACCAGCCATATAAATCCGATATCCTTGCCATTGATCCCCGTATCGACCATTGCCTGTGTAAGAAAGGGGAAGATAAGTTGCAGGATGCTACCAATAAATAGCCCGAGAATTAATTGCGTGAAAAAACGCTTGTATTTCACCAGGTATTTCCAGAGAAACCTCAGACGGTTCTGTGAGGAAGAAACATCCCCCTCCTGTTCATAGAAGAGATTGGTTGGTTCCAATAGCAAGGCTACCCCTTTCTCTTCACCATTGGTTCGGGTACTTATCCAATTGTTACAAAATTCTTCACGGGAATAGTTCATCAAACCTTTTCCGGGATCGGCTACCGAAATTTTGTATCCTTTTTTATTCCGCTTTATCTCGTATACCACCACAAAATGCTCCTGCTTCCAATGGACAATGCAAGGTAAATGTGCTTTTTCAGACAAGGCATCGAAAGTAAGTCTTCCTCCCACGGTTTTGAATCCAATTTCTTCCGCAGCCCGACTAATACCGAGCAATGATACTCCATCACGACCAATGAATGAGTTCTCGCGCAATCTTTCCAACGAATAATCTTTTCCATGATATTTAGCGATCATACTCAGGCACGATGGACCACAGTCCATTGCATCTCGTTGTTTGATAAAAGAAAAGGGCATAGCGTAATAATATAAAGGGTCTCAAAACCTGAAAAACACACTTGCCAAAACGTTTCTTGGCCTTATCCTGTATTCCTTGTTGATACTTGTCAATCCATCATAAAGGGTATAGCTGTAGGTATCCTGATTGAATATATTCCTCAGTGAGAGGTTCAATTCCCATCCACTACTGAAGTTATAAGTAAATTCGGCATCACACAGGAATAGCGATTTCGATACACCACTCGCCATCCGGTTATGATAATGCTCGCCAATCAGTTTGATATAGTACTTCCTGTCGGGCATCAGGTTGACGGAGAGTGTCTGCCAGATGCTTTCGGAGGATGAAGTAATGCCACTCTCCTTCACATCCAGTCGGTTCTTTGTAAAGTTCAATTCGTAGGAGGCATTCAACCAGCCGGAAAAAGTGGAGTTGACCTTGGGAGTGACGGTCCATGTGTCGGACGAATAGGGTGTCTCGATACCGTTCTGAAACAATGACCCGTCGTATCCCATATAGGAACCTCGCAGCGATAGCATCCCCCGGAGAAAATCCAGACCTTTACTTACATTGCCATTCAGCATCCATACGCTGGATGAATGATCCTGCGGAATAAAGGAGTACAAAATGAACTCATCAAGGAAATGGCGGTTGGAAATCCGTCGAGCTTCGCTCCACGAACGGACGGCCCCC
>NZ_JAWRIS010000055.1:0-29598 GCF_040307845.1 Proteiniphilum sp. | reverse complement strand
GTGAACGGGTTTACGCCGGCTCCCAGCTCCAGGGTCATCTTGCGGCTCAATGCCATCTCCAAGGCCAGGTTGGGTGTGGCCGTAGCGTCGTAAAGGAGGTTGTTCTTGATGGCCACCTTTTGCGCGAATGCTCCCGGGAGGAAGGCTGCCAGCGCCAGGATGACCAAGAGAAACTTGTGACTAATCTTATGCATAATTTGTTTATTAATTGAAAGGAAGTTGTCGATAGACAGTATCATATAGCGTTAGCGATCCTGTCCTTTTGTGGGGACATCCCGAATTTTTTCGTGTATACATTCACTAAATGCGACACGTTTTTGAAACCGTACATATTGGATATCTCGGTAATGGAGAAGTCGGATTTATGCACGAGCGATTGTATCTCTCCCATCTTACGGTCGAGCATCCATTGGTAGGGCGTTTCATCAAAACATCTCTTGAAATGGCGGGTGAAAGTCTTCAGGCAGTCATAGTTGCATAGTTCCGCCAGCTCTTTCATGGTTTTTGCCGACATGTAATTACTCAACACCCTGTCCTCAAACCATTTTAATTTTGATGTGCGGGGAATCAGTTTTATCAGAACGATATCATTGTCGGGTGATGTGTTTATCTTACTTTTCAGCCCGTCTGAGAAAGTAAATGTGCAGGATTCCACATCCGTCAGCAAATATTTGCTTTCATTGTTCTTTCTTTTGCATCTGTTAACGTCCATCTATATACTTCTATTTATTGGTTCTTTATGATCGGTCAAGACTGTGATTACTTGTTCACGACCACTTACAAAATTTTCTCTGCGGAACAAAATTGCAATTTATAGACAATTGAGTAATACTTCAATGACTAGCACCTCTGAGGCTTTTTTGGGTTTTGAAATTAAGGTCGCAAAACTATTGTAAAATAAAATTTTCCCCAAAAAATCACCTACTCATCAGATGCTCTGTTTTGCAAGTGTTTGTTTATTAAGTGTATGTCGTGAATTGTTTAGTTGTTCATCCAGTGTGATTTGCAGAATTTTGTTCAACCAGACATGTATGTCCACATCGGTGTCGATGCCCAATTTTTTCCGGAGCCTGTATTTCCTATTCTGGACAGTTCTTATGGAGCGATATGTGCAATCCGCAATTTCTTTGGAGGTGAATTGAAGATATATAAGCGCAAGCAGATGTAATTCGCTTAATTGCAATTTATACGCACTCATTGCTTGTGTAAATTCAGGATAAACCTCCTGGAATCTGACCATAAACGTGGAATCATTCGTCTTAGCTAACTCCACGATTTCGGTGAATGATTCATTTACCTTTATTTTGAGCACTTGCATTTCCTGTTCTTGTTGCATTTCTTTTTCCTTTTCTTTTTCCTTTTCCTGCCAATAATTAGCTCTTTTATGTCTTATAAAGAAGAAGATAAGCATAATTATAGTCCATAGCAAAGCAATGACAGCTACAAGGATCCTGGATACTTTCCTTTGCGTGAGTTTAAATTTGATCTCTCTGTTGATCAGTATGTTAAGGATGTTGTTGGACGCTTTTAGTTTTTCATCGTTGAACTCTTTCTCAATGACCTCCCGCGCATTTTTATATTTACGGGCGGTTATCGTGTCATTGAGTGACAAATAGATATTGGCTACTTTCTCGTAGAGTGCGGGATATTCAGCCTTCAAACCGGTTTCCCCGAGATTTTCCAAGGCCATGGAGTAGTAATGCAATGCTGAATCAGGATTCTCTGTGTTCAGGTACATGTCCCCTTGGCAGGTATATATCCACGAACGGTAGCGGAAATTATATTTATCTGCCAGCGCGATGGCTTTAACGAAATATGCGTCGGCGGAGTCACATCGCATTTTATCCGCATGGAGTTTGCCTATTGAGGTATATGTGTTGATGAGGATGGTGTAAACGAAAGACTCGTCCATGGTGTCCAATATCCCTATTTTCTTCTGGATATAATAAAATGAAGAATCGGGGCGATCGGTGATTCTATATAGGTGTGCCAGATTCTCATAGGCAAGCGCCTCTAAGAACTGCCGCTGTTTCTGTTGTTTTATCCGTTTCACATAGGAGAGTCCATGCAGGAATTCCTTTTTTGCCTTATCATATAGTTCCAGATTGGAATATATACGGGCTTTTACCCGAATGAATTCGGACTTTAATTTTGCATCTCCATCCACATATTTTTCACCGCGAACAATATATTCTACTGCTGTGCTGTAATTTCCTGTGTCGGATAAGGCCTGGGCAATGAAAAAGCAGGATTCTGCTATTCCCTTGCGGTAACCGGCTGATTGCGCCAACGCCAATGCTTCCAAAGAATAGCTAAGGCTCTTTTCCAAATCAGGAACAAGACGGCATTCATAAGAGAGATCAAGCAGGCTGTCTACTAGGGTGGCATCAGATGATCCCTTCGACTTTGTACAACCAACAATCAGCAATAAGGTCATGGTGAATAGTGAGATTCCTTTCATGCGTTTGAATGAGTTATCTAAATCCGATAGTTGCATATATTTATTTAATTTTCCCAAAATTATCTATTAATATATTTATAAAATAGTGCATGCGGAATTATACCACACAGACAGATACTCATCGGATACTCGATTTTAAAATCTCCCGGTTTGGTGGTGGTTTGCAGGGCGTTTTTCAATAGATTTCAATGGATGGGATGGGTATTTTGTCGGCTAATCATGACAAATGCCCCCGCCGCACATGGCAGGGGCATTTCATCCCGATTGACTATTTTTGATTATGGCTTCTTCCTGACGGCGCGGACATGAAGCTTGGTGGCGCGGTCTTCGGATGAAGTGTTACTTCCATTTACCTTATATGCGTTGGCATTATCATCGAGAGCCGTGGATGTCCAATAGTTGCCACTCAACGGATATTGAGGGTCGTTCATTTGTGTACTCTCGGTTTGTGACGGGAGATACCATACCAAATCGTTTGGATTTAGTACTGGCTTTTCTACCGTTTGACCCTGATTAGTTTCCGTGGTCTTGCCATACTTGTTTTTCATGGCGCAAGCGCGTGCCGCGAATTCTGTAGGATTCTGGATTGTCGCTCCTGCGGGTTCTACGGATCTCACGCCACCCATGTTGGCAAGCCGGTTTTCCAAGTCAGCCGCATTGCTGATTCCTTGATAATTGTATAAATCCAGCGTGTTTTGATATCCGTTACTTGTCGATAGGGCCACGTTGGAGGCTGATACTTGGGAGTAGTCTATAGTAATTTTCAAGTCATCCCATAGTCCCGAACCACTAACGGACGAATACTGTAATCCGAATATCCTTATTATAAGGCCATAAATAGCAGTTCCTAAACCTGTTCCCATATTATAAATCACCTTATAATTAGCAGGCCACTTGAATCCCCACGGATAATCGCCGTCTTCTATCCTTTCGCACCCCAGGGTACCGATCCCAGTTCCGTTCCAGGCGGGGCAGAGCTGCGAAATGGTGAAGGTGACGGGCGTGGCATTTAGCATATTGGTTGGGCGTAATTTGAGAACCGCATTACGGATATCGTTGCCTATGTTTTCTGTGAGAAAAGCATAGACGGTGATGTCTTCTCCCGCAGATCCTGATATGGAAGCGGTTCCCTTGTCGGACTCTATCCAATAGCCTTGCGCTTGAAGGTCGGTGAGGTTGACGCGGAGAGTCACCCAGGACTGTTCCGAAGTCATTGTCCAGCCACCGGCTATCTCTCCGGCCTTTATCTTGATAGGATAGATGATATAGTGCGCGTCCTGAAGCACGGGTTCGGAGATGAATTCCAATTCGTATTCGGGAGATATGGAGAGCTTGTAAGTCACGGTCTTTCCCATCGGCCACTCCTGTCCGGCGACGGAGGCGGTGAGCGTGCGGTCCTGGTTGGAGAGGTTGTCGTGGAACACCACTTCAATGGTTGCTCCCGCGGGCAGGGTTTGCGGCAGCATCATAAAGGTGCCCTCGGCGGTGGTGATTTCAGTGCCGTTTGCCATACCGGCGGTGGTGGTCTTGTTCAGTGTCTGGCTGAAATTGGCGACAGATGAGGTGTTCAGTGCCCAAGCATCGGTGTTCATATCATAACTGCCACTGTTCCTGACACCTTTCAGGGTGATGCTTTGGATAGTGCCCGGTTGCATGTCGCTTCCCACCACGAAACGGACTGCGGTGTTGATATGGTTGAAGGTGAGTGGTACAACGGTTTTACTGTCTCCCTGTATCTCGGCGGTGGTTGCCACCACCACATCTTTCTGATTGGCCACATCGGCGGGCACCGTGTACGCCAGTTTCTTGTCTTGTTGGGGAGAGGTTGGCTCCGTCGTGATGCCGGGGGCATCGGCAGGCGCGTAGGCATAAAATTGGAGCGTATGGACGTTGCCGGGCCAATAGTAGGTGTTTCCGGTGGTGCCCCATACATTGCCTCCCTTGTCGGTCACCGTCTCATTCATATAGAACTCCGGGTGCAGCGTCTCACCGGTTTTCCAATAAGCCAGCACCTTGAATGCCGTGTAGAAATCATCCTTGGTCACCGGCGTGGCGCGTGTCGCCCCGTTCTCACCCACGAGGGTGGAAGCATGGATGCCGTCGGAAACGATGGTGCTTACACAGAGCGTGTCTGTGGTATTGTCACCCCTCAGCACAAAACGATCTACAGTGATACCGTCGTCATTGTCGGTGTCGGCTGTTCCTCTTGTCTGGCCTGCTCCTGTGGAGGAGACGCCAAAATAAATGCCGTCGGATGCTTTTCCCGGTTCGTTGTCCACCGGGAAATTATCGTTGTCGCACGAGAAAAGAAGCAGGGTAGCGAGAATGCCCGCCATGCCGCTTGCCCATAAATGCCGTTTCTTATGTCTGTTCATTGCTCTCTGTTTTTATCGATGGGGCAGTGGAATGATCCGCCGCGTGTAATTGTGAGTGTAAGGGGAACATTCAACCCCTTACACCCTGTAATCTAACGTACCTTATAACAAGGCGGTCAGGAATGGTTTACGGTGTCACGGGAGTTGTGTCTTCGAAACCGGTTAGGTCTCCTCCATCAGTGAAATCTGCCCAATCTGTAACTGTTGTAACGGTAAACTCGATCGGATAGAGCTCTTCTTCCGGATTGATATTTTCCGGGTTCAGTTCGGCATTGAACACGTAGCTGTTACCGGGAAGCATTTCCACTGCGGGAACTACCACATCCACATGGTTGTAAGTGGCAGCCAGCACTGTGCCTTGGTACATCTCAACCTTGAAACTCAACTTGTAAGCCTGGTTCTGAGGGATCATGTACTTGTGGTCGGTGGCACTGGAAGCAGTTGTTGTGACCTTGGCATCTGTTGCCAATACGGGGCCGAATTCCAATGTGGCGGCTGCGTTGTCGGCTGCAAGCGTCCAGGTCTTGGTGGCCGCAGACACGTCGCAAGTGGCTTTTCCGTTGGCATCGGTGATTTTTACCTCTGTCACCGTCAATGTGGTACTTGCGTTATCCATGGCATTGGAGAAGTTGAACTTCACACGGGAGAGCAAGTGGCTGAAAGTGAAACCGACTTTGTCTGGTGCGGCAGTAATAGGATCCGGAGTTGTGATCTCGCCGGAATAAGCGTACAACAGATCTTGCGTGCCGGTTCCATTCGTAAAAGTGATGATGCCACCCTCTACTTTGCTGTTCACGTCATAAGTCCATTGCGCGCTTGTGGTGGGAGCGATGGCGGAAAAATAGTACTTCTTACCGGCAGTCCAATACTGGGTATTGGCGTAAGTCCAAGTATCACTGCTACCTGTTACAGCCTCGCTGGTGAAAATCTGGCCACCGGCATTTTCCATAAACCCATAGACGCTGAAATTGCTGATGTTGGCAGTGGTGATGTCGTCAGTTGCACCCCGTACACTCTTGTTCACGAAGGTGTCGAACTGGATGGCGCTACCTTTGGCGAATTCCACCGTCTCGTCGTTATTGCAACTAACCAACATGGCTGTCGCAACCAAACCAATAAATAAAAACTTTTTCATTTTCTAAAATTTTTAAAGTAAAAAAATAACTATCTGACTCTAACTCTTAATGTGTTTCTTTTCAGAGAGGCAGTTCGATATCCTCGAATTCTCCCCAGTCGTTCACCTCCACGTCGAATCCGGAACCACCTTCCTGACCTTCCTCATCGGTAATCCCGAAGTCGCGCACCACGATGACGCCTCCCCGCGGCTGCGCCTTCACCTGATCGGTCACGTCGAAATCGAAGGACTTTATGTTTCCGTTCTTCATCCTCACCTCCAGGTTCAGGGCATAGCGTCGTTCCATCCGGGTGTATTGTTCATTGGGGAAGTCGGGTATGCCGAACGACTTGACCACCGCTTGGGGGCCGAAGGCCTCCATGTCGCAGTCGAAAAGCACCGTCACGTCGTTCTCCGACGTACGGCCGGTGGTCAGGTAGACCGATTCGGCCATGCCGGCCAGCGCCCCCCGCGCCAACACCACGTATTGCAATCCGGCGCTGAATTCATATCGTATCAGGTAGGTAAACACCAGCGGATGCATGGTGACAGGGATCTCCTCAGGCTCCACTGTCCGCCGTGCGATGTAGGAATCGATATAATAGCCGTAAAGCATGTCGGGTGGATTGACCGTATTCTCCGCCCGGCTCTGCATGTAGGAATTGCCAATGTAGGATGAGCGGCTGCGGGTGCGGGTGGTGGCCCGCGCCGAAGCGGATGTCTGTAGGTTGTCGAACACGATGAATTCGGTATCGTTGTTGTAGAACAGCAGCGAGTGCTCTCCTTCCGACATCGGGACAATGCCCCCTTCAGGGGCGAGGTTCACGATATTGTTGGAGCCGTCGGCATTGTATACCTGAACGCGCAACCCCTCCGGGGTCACCGGGCGGAGCGCGTCGTACGCCATGCCGAAGGTCTCTTGCCATGTGGGAAAGGTCTTCCAGTCTGTGCCCCCCTCGTAGTTGTATTGCCACTCTTTCTCATAAGCGGCTTTCACAAGTACCTGCGACTTGGGCGAATGCTCGTCGTGGTTGTAACACAACTCCTTGTGCTCGCAGGAAGAGAAGCCGGCAAGTAACCCTAACAGGGGTATATACCTTATTATATTACCAGGATGTGTTATATGTCCCCTCTTTTTCATCTCGCGCCTCCTTTCTTGCTATTGCTATTGCCCCGACCGATCAACCAGACCAACGAGACCTCGGCCTTGGTGGGACCGAACCAGTGGCGGTCTTTGGTGGACTGCCATACATAATGCCCGTCCATGGGATTGTAGGTTTTGTACTCTCCTCCCAGATAACCTGCCCCGAGGGTGAAGTCGATGTTCAGACGGCGCGCCACCGGCAGTGAGTAGCCATATTCTACTCCTCCGGCATAACTCCACTTGTCACCCAAGTAGCCTTTGCCTCCCCACTCGAAGTCGTAAGTCACCAACTGGCCGTACAAGCCAAAGTGATGCCCGGTCAGCGGTTTCTCACCGGCTTTTCTCCCAAACCATCTGCGCACGGCGATGTCACCGCCGTAAGTGCGCCAGTAGCGGTGATGACGGTCTGTCTTCCACCAGGCGTACATCCAGTTTCCGGCGACCGACCAGTTCCTGCCCAGATAGAACTCCACGCCGATGTTGGGCACGGCCAGCAGGTCATACAGCATATTGGTTTTCATACTCATGAAGAAAGGATTTTTAGCTTGTGGCACTACCTCTTCTATGACTGGTGTCGTGATAATCTCTTCCACTTTCACGGGTTCTTGCTGTGCGGGAAGCTCTTCTATTTTCGTCGCGGCCGGCTTTCGATCGAGTGTGACAAATACTACGCAAGCGTTTCGCATAGCAGCAAAAAAATAGTCGGTCATATATTTCCAGGCCTTGCCTTCATGTAATTTCATCAGTTTGTCTATGCGGGCATCAATCATCATCCCGTTCTCAGATCGGGTCATCGCAGATCTCTCATCCAGGATGGTTGCCACTTCATCCTTATAAGGTATATCGGAAGCATTTACCATCCTTTTTAGTTCATCCCATGGTATGTATTGCTCCTCGCGGCTGATGATCTTCTCGGGTAATTCGACCTTGTTCCGCACAAATTCTTCAAGGGCGGAGAGGCGTTCGCGCGATAGTTGCCTGTTCCGCCGTTCACTTCCTTCAAGCGATGTGTAACCACAAAAAGATACATTGGTCAGGATTAGGCTGCTGTCATTTTGAACAGACTGCAAGAGCGATACGATATTGGAGAGTTTCACGGCATTATTGTCGTATGCCGGATCAAGTATTCCGCTTCCTACGCGAAAGCCCACAATGATCTCCGTAAGGTTTTCTTGTGCTGACACCCGGGTAGTGAAGGGTAACAGGAATAGAAAGAAAATGCAATATTTTTTCATACATTCTTCTTTTTAAATCACATCTCTTTTTGAGACAGATCATATTTGCTAAGGATGTGCTGTTTTGGTAAATAGCTACTGATCCTTGATGTTTTTTTTGATCCTTTGATATTTGTTAGCAAACATATTATAAAATAGATTTTTTTTAAAAAAAATAGATACTCATTAGGTACTCCATTTTATTAAATTATTGTCATTTAATTGTATATATATGTCTTTTTTTTGTTATTCTTCCGAGGATAAATTGGAGTGATTTTTTAATCTATGTTATCGAAAATAAATGTGCTATGGTTATTTAATTCAAATTTTTGATCTATATTCGCACTGCGTGCGTTATTCGGCTTCGCCAATTCTATTGTAATTCGGCTTCGCCGTTATTCTATTGTTATTCGGCTTCGCCGTTATTCGCTTCGCGTTATTTCCCGCTTTGCGGGATAATGCTCAAATTACCAACAAACAACAACTGAATAACAACTGAATAACAATCGAATAACAATTGAATAACAACCGAATAACAATTGAATAACAATCGAATAACAACCGAATGAATATGAAACTAAAAACCTCCGGGTCTGTAGTTAAGGCCCATGATATAAACCGGTTCAGGTTCCGTGACACACCTTTTGTCAAGCTGATGAACAAACGGATCTACAATATCCTGATGGTAGCTTCACGCTATGATATGTTTATCCTGGAAGACGACGGACGTGTGGACGAACAGATATTCAACGAATATACTTCACTCAACCTGCGTTATCCACCCAGGTTTACACAGGTGGGCAACAGCAAGGAGGCTTTGGCGGAACTGAAACAGAATCATTATGAGCTGATCATCTGCATGCCTAATATGGATAACAGCGATACGTTTGATCTGGCAAAGCAGATCAAGGCGCGTTATTCCGATATTCCGGTGGTGTTGCTTACGCCTTTCTCCAAAGCGGTTACCCAATCATTGAGTAAATCGGACCTGAGCGGTATCGATTATGTTTTTAGTTGGCTGGGTGATACCGACCTGCTGTTGGCCATTATCAAGATCATTGAAGACCGGATGAATGTGGAGCATGATGTGAAGACTGTAGGTGTACAGACTGTCATGCTGGTAGAGGATTCTGTCCGTTTTTATTCGTCGGCCTTGCCCTTGCTCTATAAGTTTGTATTGAGTGAATCGAAAGAGTTTTCGAAGGAGGCGCTCAACGACCACTTGCGAATGCTCCGCATGCGTGGTCGTCCCAAAATACTGCTTGCCCGTGATTATGAGGAAGCGGTCACCTATTACAAGAAATATGGGGATAATATGCTCGGAGTAATCAGCGACATGAGCTTCAATGTGGATGGAGAGAAGGATAAAATGGCAGGGAAACGGCTTGGTGAGTGGATCAGGAAAAAGGATCGTTCTATCCCGATTATCTATACTTCTTCCGAATCGGACAACCGGCAGCATGCTGCTGCGGTGGATGCCGTATTTATTGATAAGAATTCCAAAACTTTTCCGCAGGATCTGCGCAAGGCGATCAAGGAGAATCTTGGCTTTGGCGATTTTATCATTACCGACCCAAACACCAAGCAGGAAATATTCCGTATCAAAAACCTGAAGGAATTGCAGATGAATATCCGCAATATCCCTGATGATGCTTTGTATTATCACCTTTCGAGAAATCATTTCTCAAGGTTTTTTTATTCCCGTGCCATGTTTCCCGTGGCGGAGATGCTCAAGAAGATTGACGTCTCGGAATACGCCAATATGCACGATGCCCGTGAGCTTATTTATGCCACTATCGTACAATACCGGCGTATGAAGAACACCGGTGTGGTGGCTGTCTTCGAGAAGGACCGGTTCGACCAGTATTCCAATTTCGCCCGTATCGGTGAGGGATCGCTCGGAGGGAAAGGGAGAGGCCTGGCTTTTATCGGTTATATGGTGAAAACGCATCTGGAGTTGAACAACAACCAGAACTTCCCTGTCACTACGCCCAAGACGGTAGTGCTTTGTACCGATATCTTCGATGAATTCATGGAAGCCAATAACCTCTATCCCGTAGCCCTTTCGGAGTTGGAGGACGAGATGATCCTGAAACATTTCCTTGCCGCCAAGCTTCCGAAGCGGTTAGTCAGTGATTTCCTCGTTTTTTTTGAAGCGATAGAAACACCCATTGCCATCCGTTCTTCGAGTTTGCTCGAAGATTCACAATATCAGCCGTTCGCGGGAATTTATTCTACCTATATGATTCCTTATGTGAATGATAAATATGAGATGGTTCGTTTGCTCAGCAATGCTATCAAGGCGGTGTATGCTTCAGTTTTTTATAAAGATAGCAAGGCATATATGGCTGCCACGCAAAACCTGATCGATCAGGAGAAGATGGCAATCGTATTGCAGGAGGTGGTCGGTTCCCAATATGGGAACCTGTGTTACCCCGCTATTTCGGGGGTAGCGCGTTCGCTTAATTATTACCCTATCGGTAACGAAAAACCGGAGGATGGCATCGTGAACATGGCTTTCGGCTTAGGAAAATATATTATGGACGGTAATACGGGCCTCCGTTTTTCTCCGCTCCATGCTTCCAATATTTTGCAGTTGAGTTCGCTCGATCTGGCATTGAGTGACACCCAGACCCGTTTCTATGCACTTGACCTTCACTCGGAAATAAAGGATTTTATGGTGGATGATGGCTTTAATCTCCTGAAACTTCGACTCAAAGAAGCGGAAAAGGAAGGTCCGCTCCGGTATGTAGCCTCTACTTATGATCCCCAGGATCAGCTTATCCGTGATGGTTATTATGAGGGTGGGCGCAAGATCATCTCCTTCGCCAATATTCTTCAGCATGGGATGTTTCCGCTTTCAGAAATCCTTGATAAACTGCTGAAAGCAGGCCAGAAAGAGATGGGACGGCCAGTGGAGATAGAATTTGCGGTGGATATTGCAGACAATCAGTTTGCCTCTTT
The DNA here is from genome assembly GCF_040307845.1 of Proteiniphilum sp. Lineage (GTDB taxonomy): Bacteria > Bacteroidota > Bacteroidia > Bacteroidales > Dysgonomonadaceae > Proteiniphilum. Next base: position 18,326 of record NZ_JAWRIS010000055.1, on the reverse strand, counting down.
TTATGTATTACAGATCCGACCGATTGTAGACAACAAGGAAGTGGTACATGAAAATCTGGAGGAGGTGTTGCAAACCAACACGGTATTGTTTTCGAAAAATGCTCTTGGTAACGGGATTTCGAACGATGTACATGATGTGGTTTACGTGAAGACCGCGGCCTTTAATGCTTCGAAGACTCCGCTGATAGCGCGTGAGATAGAGTTGTTGAACAGTCGCTTTGCTGCTGAGGGAACCAATTATGTGCTGGTCGGACCGGGTCGTTGGGGCTCTTCCGACCCTTGGTTAGGCATACCGGTGAAATGGCCACATATCAGCCAGGCGCGGGTGATTGTGGAGTCGGCAATGGAAAATTACCGTATAGAACCCAGCCAGGGAACGCATTTCTTCCAGAATCTCACTTCCTTTGGCGTGGGTTATTTCACAGTCAACCCTTTTGTGGAAAACGAGGGTTTCTTTGATGAGGAATTTCTGAACACACAACCTGCCGTATATGAGACCGAATTTATCCGGCAGGTACATTTCGACTGGCCTGTGATCATCAAAATAAATGGTAAAAAGAGGGTAGGAGTGGTGATGAAACCGGAGAAATAATTTTTTTTATACTTATGTGCAGGTAATTAATTGGTTACAGGTGAAAAATAGGACCTGTTTTACCGTTAATGGGTGTTACAAAAGGTTTAAGTATGGTTAAATACGCTGCTCCCATGCAGCGTTTTGTTTTTTCTCCCATCTGTCCTTATGTGTAAAAGAGATCTCAAACTACACAAATTACACAGTTTTTAACTATAAAAAGAAAGGTTATTATGAAAAAAATTTCTGTTTATTTATTGGGCTTGATATTGTCAGGCGCGTTTTTCGTTGCATGTGATGATGATGATGATTCAAAGTTGACATTCGATAAAAATAGCGTCGAAGTGATTATCGGTGAAGAAGCTGTTGTGAAAGTAAGTGGTGGAATGGCTCCTTATGAAGCGGTTCCGGCTGATGAAACGGTGGCTGAAGTATCTGTCGATGGGAGAGATATAACCATCAAAGGTCTGAAAGAAGGTAACACCACTGTAAAGGTAACCGATAAAGATGGAGTGGATGCAGTCATAGCGGTTGCTGTGAAGGAAGATCCTTTTGAAGATGAGAAAGGAGACGCTACTGTACGTATCAAATGGGATAAGTATGAAAAGGTATTCGGTACGGATGAGGGAACCTTCACGCTCACCAAATCCGAACAAAAAGTTGTCACCTTTTCATGGACGAACGAAGAGGAAGATGAATCGTTGGTATTGGCATTGAATGACCCTCAGGATTGGATCGGAGGAGACACCGATACGGAAGAAGCTGCTTCTGTCAGGGAATCATTGGTTTCTGTTGGGAAACTGACGGTGACAGAGGAAGGAAAAGATCCCGTTGATCATAATGTGACTTCGTGGAGGCTTGTACAAGGCCAACCGGCTGATGACGAAGAAGGGACTCCGGATACTTACTGGATCGCCTTTACGTCGGATGCCAAAGATGGACTTGTGGTAGCTCCGCTGACGGTGGAAGCCGAATAAAAAGTATTTTTTTTACTTTACCGGTATTTTCTTTCAATGCATGCCACGAAAGAAGATACCGGTTTTTTTTATCAAAACAAAAGATATCTGAAGTTGTTAAAAAGACAGTCCGGATAGATTAAACTATTTTGGTTTTTACTTATCAAACGTTTCTGATAATTAAAAGTAAAAAGAACTTGTTTACAAACAAATACTTCTATGAACAAGATATATCTCACTCTCCTTCTCGTGGCATTTGCGACGGGAGTTTTTTCGCAGAATAACCGATCTATGAACAGAAACCAATATGCCAGTGAATGGGCAAAGGTGGCTGATTTTGAAAAGAAGTCGTTGCCCCAATCGGCTTCAGATGCCGTGAACGCCATTTTGCAAAAAGCCATAAAAGATAAAAACAGCCCACAGGTCATCAAGGCGTTGATCCATCAGGGAAAATACGACCTGGTGATGGACGCGCAAAACGATACGCTTATCTTCCGCAACCTGAACGAGATGCTCGAGAAAAGCAGTGACCCGGTGGAGCAGTCGGTGCTGCATTCCATGCTGGGGGAATTATACCTGCAGTATTACCAAAAAGAGCGGTGGAATATCGATCAACGTACGGACTTGGGTGATTTCGTGCCGGCCGATATGAAAGAGTGGACCTCCAATATTTTTTTCAATAAGGTGGGGGAACATTTGAATGCTTCGTTGGCTCAGGAAAAAGAGTTGTTGAACGTAGAGGTAGAATCGTATACGGCGGTCGTGGAATTGGGCAAGGATTCGAGGAGATTTTATCCCACCATGTATGATTTCCTGATGCGTCGCGCCATAGGGTTGTCCGGCCAAATAGACCAGGGGGCAGACTTGAGCCGCATACTGGCAAGGAAGAATATTTCTCAACAATCGTTGTTTGCACCTGCGGATGAATTTGCCAAGTTGTCATTCGATCCACAACCGGTAGAAAAGGAATTGTGGGTACTTGAATATTACCGGCAGCATCTGGCATCATTACTTGACAGGGAGTTGCGACAGTCCATACTGCTGACAGAACTTGAAAAACTGGACTATCTGCCCGGATTGAACGATGCTTATCAGACTCATGCGCTGCCTTCGCTGGAAGCATTGCTGAAGAAATGGGAAGGTGATCCGTTTAGCGTGGAGATCGTCGACAAGCTTTGTGGTTTCTATCTTCAGAAAGTTGATTTGATAAATGCAGAAGATACTGTGGAGCGAAAAGAGAAGACAGCCGAAGTGTATGAATTGTTACGGAAAACCATTGCGGACTTCCCGAAATACGAACGTATCTCCATACTCCGGAACAGGTTGTCACAACTTACCCAGCCGAATTTTACCGTTACGGGAGCGGGCACATTCCCGAAAGAGGGCAAGAAGGAGCTGAAGGTGAATTTCAGGAATATCCGTTCGCTTACCGCGAAGCTTTATCGTCTCAATTCACCCATGGAGGGGTTGGAAGAACGATCGAAAGTCAAAAGTCAGATAGCGGGCAAGCGAGTGCTTGTGAAGGAAATACCCATACCGTTGCCCGACATACCCGAATACTGGCAGGGGGAAACGTCGTTCGCCATAGATCTCTCTGATTTTGGAGCCTATATGCTCACCTTCAGTTCATCGCCCGAGTCGGAAGAGAACAGGGGATCGGATTATTATTTTTCGGTTTCTGATTTTGCCGTTTTCACACGTAGCGCGTCCGATAAAAAGTACGACTTTTTTGCAGTGGATAGAACTACCGGTGCGCCGGTTCCCAATGCCAAAATCGATATTTATAAGCTGCCAGGCAATTGGAACAATTCCCGGCTTACGCTGGATCAGTCAGTTGTCACCAATGAGTTGGGACTGGCTGTGTATGAGAAGAAAATCCCGAACAATGATGTTTTTTATCATGTTGTTTCTGGAAATGACAAGGGTTCTGCGCTGAACCGGTTGCCATCGGTTTTTTATACTTATTCAAGCGGTAACGATGAAGCGCGGGAGGATATAACTGTTTTCACGGACCGGAGTATTTACCGGCCCGGACAGACGGTTTACTTCAAGGCGATCCGTTACCGTACTGTCGCCGGGGAACAAACTGTTATTCCGGGCAAACCTATTGAATTAATGTTGCGGGATGCCAATCACCGGGAAATCTCAAAACAGACCATCACTACCAACGAATTTGGTTCCGTTGCCGGTGAATTTGTGTTGCCGCAGGGAGTGTTGCCGGGTTCCTTTACGGTCGAGACCGGCAGAGGGGGGACGAGTTTCCGGGTGGAGGAATACAAACGTCCTACATTTGAAGTGACTTTCGACAAGATAGAAAAGACCTATCAATTTGGTGAGGAAATCAGTCTGAAAGGTAAGGCTGAGAGTTTCTCGGGTATAACGTTGCAAGAGGCGAATGTGGAATATTCGATTACACGCCGGCAAATGTGGTGGCGGATATGGGGCGGAAACAGAACCGATCATTATGTGGCGGGCAGTGTCACTACCGGCAAGGATGGCCGTTTCGAGATCGGATTTACCCCGGAAAAACCGGATGGGCAGCGTTTTTCCAAAGAAATATACTCTTTTGTAGTGGTGGCGAACGTGACCGATATTAACGGTGAGACCCAATCGGCTACCTATACCGTCACGGTGGGCGATTTATCTATGATTTTGTCTTTGGAGATGGCCGACCGGTGGGTAAAAGAGAAAGATGAAAAAATCGTGATCACTGCCAAAAACCTGGATGGCAATGATGTGAATGCTGAAGGAGCTTATCAGATTTTTTCATTACAGGAAAATGACTCTATACATCAACAGGTGGCAGATGGTACATTCAAGACTGGTGTGCAGCCGACATTGAGAAAACAGTTGGACGGTTTGGCATCAGGAAAATACCGGGTGAAATTAGCGTCGAAAGACGACAGGGGAAATCCCATTGAAACGGAGAAAGATATAATCCTCTTCTCTTATGCGGATAAACGTCCGCCGGTGAAGACCAACGATTGGTTCATCGAAAAAAACAGGAACTTCTCACCGGGCAAAAATGGGGAGGTGATTCTGGGTGTTTCCGAGAGAGTACATGCCTTGTATGAGTTATGGCAGGAAAATACCCTGGTGGAGCGGAAATGGATTGGTTTGGACAATGAAAACCGGCTTTTCTCGATTCCCTATAAGGAACAATATAAGGAAGGTGTTACCCTGATGCTTACCTATGTGAAGGGTGAAAAGTTCCATAGCCACAAGGTGGACTTTCTTCCGGAAAAAGATAAAAATGAGCTGAATGTGAAATTGGATGTGTTCCGTGACAAGATTCGCCCCGGTGCGGGAGAGGAGTGGCGGATCACCGTGACCGGTGCGGATGATACCCCCGCGGCGGCAGAGGTGCTGGCGTCTATGTATGACTTTTCGCTTGAAAATATTTATCCGTCCCTCAATTGGATACTTTCTCCTTCCCGTTTTGTCCGGTATAGGCCGGCAATGAGCTTGGAGAACGACCGGTCTTTCCTCGATGAATCGGCGTATGGCTATCTGTCGCCGCAATGGGAGCAGGTCTCTTCGTTTGAATTGGACCGGTTTAACTGGTTCGGTTATTCTATGTTCTACTCCGGCAGGATGATGCTAAGGGGTGCGAGAGCAAGTGGGGCACATTTACAGATGTTTAGTAAGTCGCAACAGGTAGTGCAGGAGGCGCAAGGGATCGATATCGCAGAATTGAGCGAAAATAAAATTATCTCTGTCACAGATATGGCAGCTGCACCTATTATGGGTAAGGACGAAGGAACCAGAGAAGAAAGTGGTGAGTCGCCCCAGGCATCAATGGCGGATGGCGATGAAAACGGGAGTCCACAAATACGGCGTAATTTCAATGAAACTGCTTTTTTCTTTCCGCAACTGAAAACCAACGACAAGGGTGAGACCCAAATCACCTTTACTGTGCCGGAAAGCAATACACGGTGGCGTTTCCGCGTGCTGGCGCATGATAAGGAATTGAATAGTGGAACGGCGGAAGCTTTTACCGTGTCGCAGAAAGAGTTGATGGTGACGCCCAATATGCCGCGGTTCCTCCGTCACGGTGATCACGCGGCGATATCTACCAAGATATCGAACCTCTCGGATGATGCGGTCAGCGGCAGCGTGAAGCTGGAATTCTTCAATCCTCTTACTGAAGAGGCTATCTCTACGATATCATTGGATATCCGGGAGCAGTCGTTTTCTCTGGAACAGGGTGCTTCTTCAGATGCGTCGTGGAGGTTTGAGGTACCGGCCGACATTGATCTTCTTGGCGTGCGGATTGTGGCAAGCAGCGCACAGTTCAGCGATGGTGAACAACATGCGTTGGCGGTGCTTCCCAACCGGATGCTGGTGACCGAAAGCATGCGGATGGATCTGAACGGTAAGCAGACTAAAGAGTTTAACATGGATAGGCTGATTGACCGGTCATCCGCTACCATACGGGATTTCCGGCTGACGCTCGAGTTCACCTCCAATCCGGCGTGGTATGCGATACAGGCGTTACCGGTGCTGGGTGAATCTGAAAGCGACAATGCGGTTTCATGGTTTGCTTCCTATTATGCCAATTCGTTGGGAGCACATATCGGAGAGGCGTTCCCCAAAGTGAAGGCGATGGTGGAAGCATGGAAAAAGCAGGGAGGAAGTAAAGAGACTTTTCTATCCAATCTGGAGAAGAACCAGGAGCTGAAGAATGTATTGCTGGAGGAGACGCCATGGGTATTGGAAGCCCAAAACGAGTCGGAACAGAAAGAGCGGCTATCACTATTGTTTGATTTGAATCGCAGCCGTAACCTTACAAATACGGCTATAGGCAAGTTGCAGGAGTTACAAACCAATCAGGGGGGCTGGAGTTGGTTCAAGGGTTTTAATCCGAGTATAAGCATTACCCAATATATCCTTTACGGATTTCATCAGTTGAAGGAACTGGGCGTTGCCGGGTTTTCTGACGATATCCTTGCGATGCAGTCAAAAGCGGTTTCTTATGTCGATATTGAGGCCCAACGCCGTTTTGAATCGCTGAAAAAGTATAATAAAGACTGGAAAAATATCAAGACCATTTCCATTACCGACCTTGAGTATCTCTATGTCCGCTCCGCTTATACCGGGAATACGCTGGACAAAGAGACGAAAGAGATGACTGATTTTTATCTCTCCGTGATTGAAAGGAACTGGACGCAATATGGATTGTATGAACGCTCATTGATTGCCATGCTGATGAGCCGTCAAGGGAAAACCGGCACGGTGGACGCCATCATGAAATCTTTCCGCGAACATGCCATCCGTTCGGAAGAAATGGGCATGTATTGGGCGAACAACCGTGCACATGTGTTTATGTCGCAATCGGCCGTCTCGGTGCACGCCTTTATCATGGATGCCTTCCGTGCAGGGGGGGCCAGGGCGGAGGAAATCGATGAGATGAAGCGGTGGTTGTTGAAGCAAAAGCAAACGCAGTTGTGGGAGACAACGCATGCCACTGCAGACGCTGTGTATGCGTTGCTGAGCACCGGAAGCGACTGGTTTACCACAGAGGGTGAGACAATCATTTCAGTGGGAAAACAGCGTGTCGAGCCGGAGAGCAAGGAGTTGGGCAGCGGTTATTTCAAGAAATCGTGGAGCCGAACGGAAATAACTCCCGAAATGGGTAAGGTTAGTGTGTCACATCAGGGAAACAGTCCTGCCTGGGGCGCACTCTACTGGCAGTATTTCGAAGATATGGACAAAATTGAAAAAACCGATGCTGCACTCGATATCGAAAAGCAACTCTTTGTGGAGCAGGCTACCGCGACGGGAACGCAATTGGTGCGTATTACAGAGGAGAGTCCCTTGAAAGTGGGAGATAAAGTAGTAGTACGATTGACAGTGAGAAGCGATCGTGATATGGAGTTTGTCCATTTGAAAGATATGCGTGCCGCCGCTTTAGAGCCGGCCAACCAGATCTCCGGCATGGGATGGCAGAACGGAATTCCCTACTACCAGACCTCCAAAGATGCCTCTACCGGTTTCTATTTCGACAATCTGCCGCGGGGTACTTATCTGTTCGAGTATGCGGTATATGTGAACCGGCCGGGCAGTTATTCCAACGGTATCACTACCATCCAGAGCATGTATGCCCCTGAATTTACATCGCATACCGCCGGAATGAGAATTATTGTTAAAGAATAAACAAGCTTTAAACGAATTTGTTACTTTTGTGTCTGTAAACAACATAGTATCGGCAGAAAAGTGAACAAGATTGTATTGAATATACCTCCGTCCACAGACCTCGAATAATTTGATGTCCTGGTCTATCTGGCAACTAAAATGTATGAGGAGTTACAAAAAGATATTACCCTTGCATGAAGAGGTAATGATGAAAAATAAAAGAAAGAAAGATGAAAAAATTTAGTTTAGTATTATTGTGTGCTGTTTTGCTTGGCGGAGTGGCCTTTGCCCAGCAGAACCCGGAGATGGATTTTAAGAGGACAGAGCATAATTTTGGTATTATCAAAGAGGAGATAGGCTCGGTTTCCACTCAGTTTGAATTTACCAACAACGGAAAAAGTCCGCTTATCATCCAGCGGGTATCCGCATCCTGCGGATGCACTACTCCCAGTTATACCAAAGAGCCCGTGTTACCGGGTAAAACGGGGACTATCTCCGCTACTTATTCAACCGTGCGTCGCCCGGGTACGTTTAACAAGACCATCCGGGTTTATACCAATGTGCCCGACACAGTGTATGTGTTGACGATCAAAGGGAATGTGACGCCCAAACAATAAATTGTCGTTTCGATTGATAATATAGGCCGGATGAGCTATCTTTGTAGAAGTTCATTCGGTTTTTTAATTTGCCAATAAATATGATGGAACATCCCGAAAACGATCCGAAATACAAAGGACTTATTGTCAATAAAGGTGTCTCCCGGCCACCCAGCGTAAATCCTTACCTACAGAAAAGAACCAGAGAGCATGAGTATTCCGTGGCTGAATATGTGGAGGGCATCTTATCCGGGAACAGGGTGGTACTCAGCCAGGCGGTCACCCTGGTGGAGAGTTCGCGTCCTGATCATCAGGAGAAAGCACAGGCTATTATCGAGCAGTGTCTTCCTCATGCCGGCAATTCCATCCGTGTAGGGATTACCGGTGTGCCCGGAGCGGGTAAGAGCACCTCTATCGACGCATTCGGAATGCATCTGTTGAAGAAAGGACATAGACTGGCGGTACTGGCTATCGATCCTTCGAGTGAACGGTCGAAAGGAAGTATCCTGGGAGATAAAACAAGGATGGAGAAGCTCTCTCTGGCGCAGGATGCCTTTATCCGTCCTTCGCCGGCAGCGGGGTCTTTGGGTGGCGTGGCCCGTAAGACCCGTGAGACCATTGTCCTTTGCGAAGCGGCCGGGTTCGATTATGTGTTTGTGGAAACCGTGGGGGTAGGACAATCGGAGACGGCAGTCCATTCGATGGTCGATTTCTTTTTGTTGATCCAGCTTTCCGGCACCGGTGATGAGCTGCAGGGCATCAAACGGGGAATTATGGAGATGGCTGACGGCATCGTGATCAATAAAGCCGATGGCGATAACATAGGAAAGGCGAAAATGGCCCAGCGACATTTCAGTAATGCATTGCATCTTTTCCCGCTCCCCGAATCGGGATGGTTACCCAAGGTGCTCACTTATTCCGGGTATTATAATCTCGGTATCCCTGAGGTTTGGGACATGATACACAATTATATCGATTTTGTGAAAGAGAACGGCTATTTTAACCGTAAACGCAATCAGCAGGCAAAGTATTGGATGTACGAAACCATCAACGAACAGTTACGTAATAGCTTCTATCGTGATCCTGAGATTGCAGGGTTATTGGAAAAGCTGGAGGACGATGTCCTTGGTAACCGTAAAAGCTCTTTTATAGCCGCCAGGGAAGCCCTTGAAAAATATTTCGGACGGAGAAAATAAAAAAATGCTCTTTATTGGAATAATGATACCAACTTTTTTGTAATTTTGCCACTCAAATCGTTACGGCGCACTCTTCTAACGGTTAGGAAAATTGTTTCTCAGGCAATGAATAGCGGTTCGATTCCGCTGTGCGCTACTTCAATCCTGATTTATACATATTACAGCGCCCTGCTTTTACCCTCTCTCCAAAGTTTTATTCCCCTTCCGCCATGTTATGGAAGACATTCTGGACATCGTCGTCCTCTTCAAATTTCTCCAGTAATTTTTCGATCTGGGCGCGTTGCTCTTCATTGAGTTCTTTGGTGTCGTTGGGGATGCGCTCAAATTCGGCAGAATGGATTTCAAAACCGTTTTCTTCCAGATAATTCTGAATATCGGAGTAAGACTTGAAATCACCGTAGAGAAATATCTCCTCTTCGTCGATCACCACCTCATCTACCCCGTAATCGATCAGTTCCAGCTCCAGGTCTTCCAGCGAAACACCGTCCTTGGGCGCAATCTTGAACACGCACTTGTGGTCGAATAAGAACTCCAGACTGCCGGAAGTTCCCAGAGAACCCCCATGCTTGTTGAAATAACTCCGGACATTTGCCACGGTGCGTGTGGGATTGTCGGTCGCTGTTTCCACCACGATAGCGATACCGTAAGGTCCGTAACCCTCATATACCATTTCCTTATAATCGGAATGATCCTTGTCGGTCGCTTTTTTGATGGCACGTTCCACGTTCTCTTTCGGCATATTTTCTTTCTTTGCCTGTTGTATCAACACACGCAGACGCGGATTGGTATCGGCATCGGGGCCACCATCACGTACAGCTATGGTAATCTGTTTACCTAATTTTGTGAATACGCGGGCCATATTGCCCCACCGTTTCAGTTTTGTCGCTTTTCTATATTCAAATGCTCTTCCCATATCTGTTTGAAATTACCAATTACAAATTATTAATTACCAATTACCAATTACACCTAACCACTTAATCACTTAGGCACTTAGGCACCTTTCCACTTTTATCTCAGCTGCGCTCCCAGTTCGGTTTCCAAACGTTTCCGGATCCGCAACATCACATTGTCGATCTGCTTGTCGTTCAACGTCTTTTCTTCATCCTGAAGCAGGAAATTAACCGCATACGATTTTTTGCCTTCGGGCAGGTTTTTTCCTTCATATACATCAAAAAGGGATATCTTTTTTAGTAAATTCTTTTCTGCCCCGAGGGCTATCTGCCGGATTTGATTGAAGGTGAGTTGTTTGTCAATTAAAAGGGCAAGGTCCCTGCTTACCGCAGGGAATCGGGCAATCTCCGAAAAGCTGACCGATTGTTTTTCGGATTCTTTCATCAATATATCCCAATTCATCTCGGCGAAGAATGTTTCCGTATCTATATCGAACTTTTTACATATTGCGGGGGAAACAATACCAAAGAAACCTATGCTACGTGTATGTGTTCTGACGCTCATACCTACGGAAAGGAGTTCGTTTGTCTCTGTTTCGAAGAATACCTGATTACTGTTAATTCCCATTCTTTTCAGGATATTTTCCACATGCGCTTTCAGTTCAAAGACTGAACTTTGTTCACCGGCTGTCGCCCAATTCTTATGGGTGCGTTTACCGCAGATCCATAATCCGATATGGAATTCTTCGGAGTAAGGGGCAAGGATTTTATCGTCGCTCTTTTTTGTCTCATTGAAGAAATAACAATTGCCGAATTCATAGAACCGGAGGTCCCCATTTTTACGGTTGCGGTTATAGGCAATACTCTCCAATCCTCCGAAAAGCAGTGTCTGCCGCATCACGTTAAGGTCGTTGCTCAACGGGTTTACCAGTGGCACGCAGTTTGCGGCAGGATAAGTTTCTAAAGATTCATAATACCCTTTTTTAGTGAGAGAGTTATTCAATATCTCGTTAAATCCGTTTGCCGTGAGCTGTTCCGAGATCAACGTCTGCATTTTCTGTTTGCGGTCTGACAGCGTTTGAGCAGAGAGATTTGCTTTCAATGAGTTGCTGATATCCACGTTGTTGTATCCGTAGATACGGAGGATATCTTCGATTACATCCACATCGCGCGTCACGTCCACCCGGTAGGTCGGGATGCGAAGTGTGAGTTGGTCATCCGTTTCGTTTTCTATCTCAATTTCCAGACTGTTTAAAATACTTTTGACAGTATCTTTAGGGATCTCTCTGCCTATCAGTCTGTTTGTCTTGTCGTAAGAGAGGGTTACCCGTACTCTTTCGACAGGTATAGGATATATATCGCGAATATCGCCTTCTATTGTACCGCCAGCCAATTCTTTCACCAACATTGCCGCCCGTTTCAATACATACACGGTATTGGCCGGATCGGCACCCCGCTCGAATCGGAACGACGAGTCGGTGTTCAGTCCATGCCGGCGGGCAGTCTTCCGCACCCATGTGGGATTGAAATAGGCTGATTCGAGGAATATGTCGGTTGTTGTTTCGGTTACCCCCGACTTCAATCCTCCGAATACGCCGGCGATACACATCCCTTCTTCCGAATTGCAGATCATCAGGTCGTTTTCGCTTAATTCGTGTTCCTGTTCATCCAGTGTGATGAATTTGGTTTTGTCGGGCATAGTGCGTATCACAACCTCATTTCCGGTGATATGTGCTGCATCGAATGCATGCATCGGATGCCCTGTCTCATGCAGCACGAAGTTGGTGATATCAACTATATTGTTGATAGGACGGAGCCCGATCAGTAATAATTTGTTCTTCAGCCAATCAGGACTCTCTTTTACAGTCACGCCACGGATAGTGAGTCCTGAATAGCGCGGGCAGGCTTCCCGGTTCTCCACGATTACTTCAATACCACCTTCCGGGGTACCTACTGCAAACCCTTCCACGGATGGTTTTGTGAGTTTGTATGGTTTGCCCGCCTGTTCCAGCCATGCTGCCAAATCGCGTGCCACTCCGAAATGGGAGGCAGCATCTATACGGTTCGGGGTAATGTCTATTTCAAGTACGTAATCACTTTTAATGTTGTAGTATTCTTTGGCAGGTGTTCCTGCTTTGGCATCTGCCGGTAGTACGATAATACCTTCGTGCGAGGAGCCCATACCGATCTCGTCTTCGGCGCAAATCATGCCGAATGACTCTTCACCACGGATCTTGGAGCGTTTTATCGTGAACACATCATCGCCGGAATACAATTTCGTACCGATGGTGGCAACCACCACTTTCTGTCCCGCTGCCACATTGGGTGCACCGCAGACGATTTTTAGCGGCTCCTCGCCATCGCCGATATCCACGGTAGTCAGGTGCAGATGGTCGGAATTGGGGTGGGAAACACATGTCAGCACTTCACCTATCACTAAGCCTTCCAATCCCCCTTTGATGGTTTGTATCTCTTCTACGTTTCCCGTTTCCAGTCCTATGGAGGTGAGCGCATCGGCCGTCTCCTGCGGCGACAGGTCAAATTGAAGGTACTCTTTGAGCCAGTTGTACGAAATGTTCATACGATTAATATTTAGACAAAAGAATCAAGAGCCAAGACGCAAGATATTTTAACCATAGTATTTGTCGGAGAAAACGTAGTCAAATCCTTGAATTCTTGAATCCTGAAATCTGAAATTTTCAAATAAGGTTCAAAATTACAAAAAAAAGCGATAACTCTTCCAATGTTCAAAAATTTAGTACTTGTGTATTTCGGCTTTTCCACGGTTTTAGCTAATTTTGCTCCTATGACGGACACACTCATAATAACGCTTGTCAATCACCCGAATTTCGGTTATATGCTTCAACCTGTAGTTGCCTCTTTTAATCCTGATACAGAATTGTATATGATTGTAGAGGTGGCGCGTGTCGCTTCTTCATCCTATCAGGATTTGACGGAGGATGAGCAACGGATTGTCCGGCTGTCCACTTCCTGTTCGGACAGGGAATTGATGCGCTCCTTTTCCAGGGAGAAGAACGAAGTCGCTTTCCTGCAAAAGGTTTCACCGAAAGATATCGAACTCTATATCCGCCCCTTTATCGAGAAGATGCAGCGTGAACTGGCGGCTCTTATCCGGAAGGCCGGCACGCCTGTTTTCTTGCGTGAGAAGACTGCTGTCCGCGATCTCCGGGCAAGTCAAGCAGTGGAGGTGTTGAAAGAGCCGTCGGAGATGGTTTTCCATTTTTCCCGGGCGGAAACATTTACCTATAAGGCGATAGTACGGAATGGCACTGCGGACGTGACACTTTACGAGCAGTTCTTCGCCCCGTTAGTTTCTAATCCCGCCGTTGCGGTGATCGGCAGGCAACTGCATTATTTCAATGATGTGGATGAAAAAAAATTGCGCCCTTTCTTCAGGAAGAGACAGATTGAAGTCCCTGAGCGGAGTGTGTCCGACTATATCCGTACGTTTGTGCTGCAATGCGTGAAAAATTATGAGGTGACGGGTGAAGGCATTGCTATTTTTCCACAGCACTACCAGCCTGTCGCCGTGTTGACACTCGAATCGGATTTCAATTTATTGCCGGTGCTTACCTTGCGGTTCCATTACGGGCTGCATCGCTTCGCCATCGACAGGCCCTACAAAAAAGTGGCGGAGGTGGTGGAAGAAGAGGGCGTGCTCTCTGTCGGCTGGTTCTTCCGGGATGAAGAGTGGGAGAGGGCGCATGTAGAGATGCTGGAGAAAGGAGGCTTGACCCGGTCGCGGACCGGCCAATTCAATATTGCTTCCGGACGTAAGCACGTTGTGGCTAACAGAGAGATCCCCATTCCCGGGAGTAAGCGTGAAGTTCCTAACGGTGAAAGCCCCATTCCCGCAAGTAGGACGGGCGAAGCCGGTTCGACCGGTCTGATTGAATGGATTAACCGGCATGGGGAGCTATTGAAGCATTTCGAGTTGAAACAATCGCTCGGAAAGTTGGTTTACTTCACCGGAGAGGTCAATTTACAGGTTGATGTCACCAGTAAAAACGACTGGTTCGACCTTTATTGTGTGGCCTGTTTTGACGATTCCGACAAGTCGGGAGAAGTAGTGAGGGTGCCATTTGTGAAACTGAAAGAGCATATCATGAATGGTATCCATGAATATATACTCCCCGACGGCCGTATTGCCGTTTTACCGTCGGTTTGGTTTTCACGTTTTGACGAGATGTTCCGTTTTGGGAAAATATCGGGTGATCACTTACACCTTGCCAATACCCATTTCCGTGTGAAAGAACTGGCGGAGAACGGTCGCTTTTCGGAGGTGAAGACGGGTGAGCGACTGCTTTCCGTCGATATCCCATCGGCATTGAACGCTACATTGCGGCCGTACCAGGAGAGTGGTTTCCGTTGGTTGGCTTACCTGGAGGCAAAAGGTTTCGGAGGGTGCTTGGCAGACGACATGGGATTAGGAAAGACACTACAGACGATCGCACTGCTGTTGCATCTCTATCTGGCGAAATCGAACAGAGTGGGAGAACTTATACAAGCCGCCGGGTTGAAGTCGTCAGGTGTTCCCCGCCAACTTTCTATTTTCGATGATTTTGCAGAAGAGGTGCAGGTAAAAAAAACACTCCCGCCGTCCCTAATTGTGATGCCTACATCGTTGATCCATAACTGGTCGAGTGAATTGGAGAAGTTCGCACCGCTGCTGGATGTCTATGCCCATTACGGGAGCAACCGCCTTCAGGGGGATGATTTCAACCGTCGGTTGAACCATTGCCAGGTGGTTTTGACGAGCTACGGCACCGTCAGACAGGATATCGACCTGTTAAGCCATTATCACTTTCACTATCTTGTGCTGGATGAGAGCCAGTACATCAAGAATCCGGACTCGCAAATTTTTGAATGTGTCAAGCAACTCCATTCGACGGGAAAGCTCGCGCTGACCGGTACTCCCATCGAAAATTCATTGTCCGATTTGTGGTCTCAGATGGATTTCCTGAATGAGGGCCTGTTGGGGAAACGCAGGGCATTCAGGGAGCGTTTCAGCGAGAGCGATGTGGTCAATGACGAAGAAGCAAGGCGCAAGCTACTCAACATTATCGACCCTTTTATCCTGCGTCGCACCAAGGAAGAGGTGGCGCCGGAGCTGCCGCCATTGACGGAAGAGACGGTCTATTGCGAGATGGAGGAGCGGCAGGCGGCACTCTACAATGAAGAGAAGAACAAGATCCGCAACGTCTTGCTGGAACAATGGGCCGAAGCGGATAAATCATACACCGTGGCGGCATTGAGCAGTCTGATGCGCCTGCGTCTATTGGCCAATCATCCTGCTATTTCCCTGCCCGGTTATGAAGGTGAATCGGCCAAATTCGAGCAGGTCATCTCGCAAGCCGAAGTCATCTTCGCCGAACAGCACAAGGTGTTGATCTTTTCCTCTTTTGTCAAACATCTTCAACTGTTTGCCGACTATTTCGACCGGCAGGGGTGGCGCTATGCATGGCTGACCGGGAGCACTGTCGACCGGCAGGGTGAAATTGAGAAGTTCAACAACGACGACGGTGTCAAGGCATTCTTTATCTCGCTCAAAGCAGGCGGGACAGGGTTGAATCTCACCGCGGCGGATTATGTGTTTATCCTCGACCCGTGGTGGAACCCGGCTGCCGAGATGCAGGCTGTCAGCCGTGCCCATCGTATCGGGCAGAAGCGGAATGTGACACTCTACCGGTTTATCACCAAGCATACGGTGGAAGAAAAAATCCAGCGGTTGCAACGCTATAAAAAAGCATTGACCGATGCGGTGGTCAAGCCGCAACTCTCCGTAGAGGAGATGAAGGAGTTGTTGGAGTAGGATATGGGTGAATACCAGTCACTTCTCCAGAATACTTTCATCTTAACCCAACTTTGACCCCCAAAAATATTTTCGTCCTATTTTTGGGTCATTTATTTTTGTAATTATCTAATAGTCAATAGTGGCATTTTTCAAAAGTGCATAATTCCCAATTGTAGTACACAGTGAGTTATTTTCTTATGCTTATCTTTGGGGCGATGCATTTCATTTCAGAGATACGATATAATCCGGGAACAGGGTGCGAACAAAAATATTACCGCATCAAGGAGACGTTCCGTGACAGGGTGGGAAAAGTCCGTTCCCGCATCCTGCTCAACGTGGGGTTCCTTTCGGGACTCCGTCCGGAAGATATCCGGGATATCGGGAAAGGACTGACCTGGATGAGCGAACATGGCGATCAGCCGACAATCCTTGGAGATGCATTTGCCCGTTATTCGGATACCGTGCGCGGCCATGTGGAGAAGTATTGGGCGATGATGGTCGAACAGGGCAGTGTGGACATCGTCCAAAAAGTAATCGATGACTCAACGGCAGAAGCCCGGCGCATGGTCGACGTGGGAACAATGAAACATACCGACGCCCGGGATGTCGGCGCCGAATGGCTCTGCCTGCAAGCCATCCGCCAGTTGGAACTTGACAAGTTGTTGGAAAAGGAGGGTTGGAGTGAATCCCGCGTAAATGCTGCCCTGTCACACCTGGTCACACGCACTATTTATTCCCCGTCGGAGTTAAAATCGTTGCGTGTGATGAAGGAGAATTCCGCTGTCTGCGAACTGGTTTATGGCCGGCAAGATGTCCTGCCCGGGTACAAGACCACTTATCAAGTCGCCCCTGATTTGTATAAGATTAAGGATAAACTGGAACGACATTTATGTAATAAGACCGACACACTGTTCAACTTGTCGAACCGCATCCTACTTTTTGACTTAACAAATTTTTACTTCGAAAGCAGGAAACAAAACAGCAAAAAAGCCGCTTTCGGCCGCAGCAAGGAGAGGCGCAACGACTGTAAACTTCTTGTGTTGGCGCTCTGCATCAACACGGATGGGTTCATCCGGTATTCGTCCGTGTTGGAGGGAAACATGGCAGACCCGAAGTCCCTTCCCGACATGATAGGGAATGTCATCCTGAAGAGTCCGGTTAGCGACAATCCCGAAGAGAAAGCCCTTGTGGTCATCGATGCCGGGATTGTCACGGAAGACAACCTGAAGTTGATCAGGGAGAAAGGGTATAACTATCTATGTGTGTCACGCAGGCGCCTGACGGATTATGAATTGAAATCCGAAGGTAAAACCGTGATCGTGCATGACTGCAAAAAACGGGAAATACGTCTCAGGGAAGTCGAGCACAATGAAGGAGGGGATTATTACCTGCAAATCAACTCCCCGTCCAAAGGGCTGAAAGAAAGCTCGATGAAAGGGCAGTTCAGGGAACGTTTCGAGACTGAACTTCAAAAGGCGAAAGACGCGTTGGGTAAAAAAGGCGGCACAAAAACCTATGATAAAGTCGTCGAGCGGGTCGGCCGCGCCATGGGACGCTACCCTTCGATTGCCAAATTCTATGACGTGACATATACCCGCAGCACAAAAAACACGAACCAAATGTCCGAACTGTCGTGGCGTATCCGGTCAGAAGAAGACTTTGACCGTGACAGCGGGATTTATTTTCTCCGCACCAATATTGCCTCCCTGGACGAGAAGGTAACATGGGATTATTATAACCTGATTAGGGAGATCGAGTCCACAAACCGGCAGCTGAAGACGGATCTGAGCCTGCGCCCCATTTTCCATCAAAAAGATGACCGTTCCGATGCCCACCTGTTCTTCGGATTGCTGGCATACTGGATAGTGAACACCATACGCTTCCAACTCAAAGAATCGGGAATCAACCATTATTGGACGGAGATCACAAGAATAATGTCCACCCAGAAAGTGGTAACCACGGAGGCTGTCAACGCCTTGGGAGAAAAGGTGCAAACCAGGATTTGCTCCGAACCGACGAAAGACGCGGCATCGATTTATAAAGCACTCCACTACAAAGACAGACCTTTTAGAAAAATCAAAATTTGTAGTACACAGCAAGACTTTCAAAAAAATAAGAATGCTGTTTTACAGAGAAATACATCCTGAAGGGGTCAAAGTTGGGTTAA
>NZ_JAWRIS010000054.1:0-41826 GCF_040307845.1 Proteiniphilum sp. | reverse complement strand
TCCACCTGTAGTTTCGATGTATAAATCTTCTTCTTTCCCGGTAAGTCCCCCTGCACGAATAACATCTGCCACTTTGATGACTATTACATTCGCACCTTTTTTCAGCACTCCCTGGGGTATTTGGTAGTATCTATCAACTCCGGCTCCCTTTGTTTCCCCGATCCTGATTCCATTTATCCATGTTACATCGTTATCATCGACCTTACCTAAAGATAATACTCC
The DNA here is from genome assembly GCF_040307845.1 of Proteiniphilum sp. Classification (GTDB taxonomy): domain Bacteria; phylum Bacteroidota; class Bacteroidia; order Bacteroidales; family Dysgonomonadaceae; genus Proteiniphilum. The sequence continues at coordinate 41,604 of NZ_JAWRIS010000054.1, read as the reverse complement.
AGCCTGATTCGCATCTTCCTCTAATACCATAAACTGATATCTGAACCATACTACTCCGTCAAACGAAGCTAAAGCAGTACTGCCCCATTCCTGGGGTTGGGACATGAATTCCCACGATTCAGAATTAAATTCGGGTGCATACCACTTTTCTTTCTCTCCGATATCATTTTCCACTACACTTTCGAAAGCCTTTCTCTTCTCTTCATTATTCTCCAAAATTATTCCGATATCTTCCACCTTTGCATTATTATATTTCGATGTAAACAGATCCGGTAAAAGCTGAAACGAATCCATACTCATCCATGTCTCTATATCAGTGCCTCCCCATGAGGAATTGATTATACCAATAGGTATCCCTCTCTTTTGATGTATTTCCCGGGCAAAAAAGTATGCCACAGCCGAAAAATTCGAGACGGTCTCAGGTGAACATACTTCCCATCGTCCATCCACATCAACGCCGCTTTTTACAGAAACACTGGGTATAACCTTGAATGAGCGGATTCCAGGATAATTAGCCTTGCTTTCTTCAACTTTATAATTATAGACTTGTCCTCCCTCTCCATTGACCGTCATGGCCATATTGGATTGTCCGGAACAAAGCCAGACATCACCAATCAATACATTCTCGAGTTCAATTTCATTTTGCCGGCCAACAACTTTCACTTTCACGTCCTTACCATAATCCATCGGGGGAAACAGAAGTTGCCATTTCCCCATTTCATCTGAAACTACAGTTTTCACTTGTTCGTCAACTACAACTTTTACGTTTTCTCCAACCGGAGCATAGCCCCATATTTTTATCGGTCTATGCGCTTGTAGCACCATATTGTCCGAAAAGATATTGGCCAAACGAACTTGTGCACAAAGCGATAACGTTAAAAAGAATGCCATCAACAATATGGCTGTTTTTTTCATCATGTAAGAATTTTAATGTCCCGATAGAGATAATTTCCAGATTATTTATTTAAATAACTGACAAATATTTAATCGTTAATCGTCACTATCGGAACACTCAATATTAAATAGTTATAAGGCTTATTTCTTTTAAATCCTATATTTAATATCCAGGATTTTCAACTAAATTCGGATTAGCTGCAATACGCCCTTGACCGATAGGAAAATAATAATTCTTTGCAGGGAAAGTAGGTGTTTCATTCGATCCGTCTATATTATCAATAAAATCCACCCGGTACTTTCCGGAAGCAGCATCATACATATAACGCAATCCGGTATATGTACGTGTCAGTGTTTCAACCGCTGTTCTCCAACGTCTTAAATCCCAATAGCGATGATTCTCAAACACCAACTCTACTTTTCGTTCATGACGAATTTTTTCCCGGTCAATAGAACTTAATCTTGCTATCCCCGCCCGATCACGAATTTGGTTAACAGCATCCAAAGCTTCAGCCGGTTGGTCTAACTCAAAAGCTGCTTCTGCATAATTCAGCAGAATTTCTCCAAGGCGGAAGATCAAATAATCGGTAGTTGATTCAGAAAACCAGTTCATATTATTGGCCGTTGTGTCGAGATATTTCATTACGCCAAAACCGGTATTAGGCGTATTTCCTTCCTTGAAACGCACTAATTGATCACCCACAGCCGGGACGCCCTCATATGTATCATAACGTCCATCTATTAACTCGCCATCTTTTGATATAATCCCGTTATGCATGTCAATCCTGTTTTCTCCCAGAACACCACCTACCGCACCTGGCCAGGAGGTTCCGTTTGTCCATACAGAAGCGAAGAAACGAGGATCCCGGTCACCCCACAATTCTTCCATTGTCCACAAACGACTCTTTGCATATTCTTTATCAATCACACCGGAACCACCATCAATCAATTCAAATTCTTCCACCATCTCCAGATAAGGCCCGTGGTAATTTCCTACTCCCCATACATTTGGCCGGGGGCATTCAACCATATCCCAAGACCATCTGTTAGTTCCACCGTCGTTAAATCCCGGGCCAGAGTGTTGCTTGACCATAATTGCTTCACTATTACCCTTCTTCAAGAAAATATTTTTAAAATTCTGGACCTTATCCGCATCTTGGTCATAAAGTTGAAATGGTCCTTGGGAGATGATTTCCTTACTTGCATCATAACATATCTGATAATAATGCGCTGCATCACCACCGGGAAATCCCAATAAGCCGTTTAATTGCTGTGTCCCAAACTGGGCAACACTTGCGGCATATAATGCAGCTCTACTGCGAAGAGCCAAAGCGGCCCATTTGGTGGCCCTGCCAGCTTCAGTGGTAGAAGGGAGTATTCTGGAAATCTCTTCTGTTTCTTGCAGGATAAAATCGAAAATCTCTTTTTCAGTATTCCTTTTAGGGAATAATACGGTTGAATCTGCATCCAATTCTTGCACTTCGGTAATCAAAGGAACTCCTCCGTACCGTTTTGCCATAGCAAAATAACAAAAAGCTCTTAAAAAACGGGCCTCACCTATGCGTTCTTCAACCTTTTCAATGCTCGAATTGGCAGCATTATCAATAAAATTGTTCAATTGCCTGATGGTATAATAAGAATTTCCCCACCATTCAAGCTCTCTGCCATTGGACTGTATTCCGTTCCTTTTCATACCCAATAGGTGCGCCTGTGCTCCAAAGTTATATTTGGCTTCATCTGCTATTTCAAGGGTACGGACTGTACCTTCCATCTGTGCACTAAATCCCATAATAGTACCCCAACTATTATCATCCCGGTTCATAGGTGCACCATCCCAACTCGTCATCAATGCAATCGCATCTTGAATCATTACAGGAGTATTCGCATATAACTCCGCCAAATGTGCGTTCAATAAATAAGGGTCATTCCATACCACTGCATCGGAATATCGATCAGTAGGAGATTGATCCAAAACGTCATAACAAGACGTCATTATACACAAAGCTACTATTGCTATTTTTATTTTTGTTTTCATATGATTAAAATATTTATTTTAAAGGCATCATATGGAACTCGCTTTTAATCATATACTTGTGAGATAATGATTATAATGCTCGTTTCATAATTTGTACGAATTAAAATGTAAGATTACAACCAACACTCATAGTATACTGTTGCGGATAATATACTCCAGCTCCGTATCCTTCCGGCATTTCCGGATCAACACCATACTTGCTGATAGAGCTTATGGTAAAAAGGTTAGTACCTGCAATATATAGTCTAAATCTACTAATTCCCATTTTGGTTAATACCGATGCCGGGATTTCATAACCCAAAGACATATTCTTCAAGCGCAAATAAGCAGTATTATGATTCTGATAATCAGAGTAGAACCAGTTTGTTGATGAACCTCCTGGTCTTGATGATAGCGCGTCAGCTCTGTTATTTCTCGTTTCATGCCAATAATTACTGTAATAAGTTTCAATCGGGGCGGCTGATAAATCAACATAAGTGGTATAATCGAATGCACCCTGAAACAACGCAGAGAAGTCAAAATTTTTATATCTGAAACCCATGTTGACTCCAAAACTCCAGTGAGGTGTCGATCCTTTACCAATTTCTTTTTGATCACGCCAGTTGATTACCCCGTCGCCATTCAAGTCCTTATATTTCACATCACCCGGCCTGAGCGATGAATTATCATTATTCAATGCATCAAAGGTATAATTCCATGCGTCAATCTCTTGTTGACTGGTAAACAATCCATCAAAAACATAGCCATAACGTCGATCAGTATATCGCCCACTATTTTTATATAGCCTGATTTCATCCGGATCCGTATAGACGGCTTCATCATAATCAATCCATTTGGATCTCGAATAAGCGATATTACCTGAAATATCATAACCAACTTTCCCTAACTTTCCAATAGTTCCCAGTCTCAATTCAAAACCGCTTGTACTCAAGCTGTTCAGATTTTCCTGTGGCAGTGCTGCCCCAAAAGTAGAAGGCAATGATTGTACACGGGTACCCGGAACACCTGTACGCTCACGATAGAAATATTCAACCTCCCCATACAATTTACGTTTCCACAATGAAAAGTCAAGACCAACATTATAAACTGACATCTTCTCCCAGGTTAAAGAAATATTAGCCAAACTTGAAGGAACTAAAGCGGAAATCAACGCGTCTCCCATTGTGTAAGTAGCATCATATGAGTATCCTGCCAGATAAGCAAAATTAGCCACGGCATCATATCCAGACGCCCCATAACTCATGCGAAGTTTTAAATTATCAAATGTATTGAACTGATTCATAAATTCTTCCCTTGCAATGTTCCATCCCAACGATACACTTGGGAAATATCCCCATCTATGCCCCTTTGCAAAACGAGAAGAGGCGTCTGCACGCATGATCGTTTCAAGCATATATCGATCCAAATAACTATAATTCAACCGCCAAATCCAAGAGATACGTCCGAGACTGCTGCTACTCGAATTATTGGCTGCCGTAGTAGGGTCACCGGCAAATAATTCTTCTAATGCCATTGATTGAAATCCACTACGTGAAGCATTAAAGCTTTTGTTTTTTTCCAACTGATATTCATAGAGAAACATTCCGGCAACTGTATGTGCATCAAAAAATGTATTATTATAATTCAACGAATATTGTTGGACTAATTTCGAATTATTACTATTGGCTCTACTCAAAAAGAGAGGGTCTTGTGAATTACGAACATGTGTGTATAAATCTGCTTCCGCATTGTAAGTGTAAAACTCTGCCTGATCCTTTACAACTTTTTGATCATAGTCATTATTCCTGTAAATAATACTTCCTTTCGCATTCAATCCGGGAACAAACCGAAAATCATATTTCACATCTCCTTTAAATTGGGTTATATTATTTTGTCTATTTTGATAACCACTTAATTCAGAGTTAGTAGCCCATATCGGGTTACCGTAAGGAATTCCGGCATAAGAATATTTGGTTGGATCAGGTAATGTTAAAGGATAAGTAGGATCAGCTGCATAAATCAAATCTCGCCAGAAATTATTATTCGTCCCTACACCGTCAGCCCCTGAGGGGTAATAACGTTGTTCTTTAAAATGTTGCACATCCATTCCAACGGAAATCTGGTCTGTCACTTTCGCATCCAGATTAACCTGAAAATTATAACGATCATAATTTCCTCCATTCTTCTTCAAAATAGTTTCTTGCGTATTATAGCCAAAGTAGCCATAATATTTAATGTCTTCAGTACCTCCCGAAAGCGTTACATTATGGTTTTGCTGTGGAGCGAACGTTCGAATGGAAGCATCAAACCAATCTGTATTCAAATACCTGGGATCAGTACCATCTTTGTATTTTTGTATCTCCTCTTGGGTAAAAGGAACCAAGCTTGGATCCTTACCTGTATTAAGCCATAAATCGACTTGGTATTGTGCCCGTTCAGCTGAACTTGCAGGTTTAATGACTTTTGTGGATCCTTGCAACGTCAATGAGCTATTGACAGCTATTGTCGGTTTGGATTGTTTTCCTCTTTTGGTAGTAATCAAAATAACACCATTACCTGCCCGCGCACCATAAATGGAGCCGGTTCCATCCTTTAAGATAGAAATCGTTTCAATTTGCTGGGTATCTAAATTGCTCAAACTGGTTTCAATACCATCCACGATAACCAACGGAGCCCCAAACCCACGGATATTTAAGCTGGCATCATCCGCACCAGGAATACCTGATGTTTGTTTCGTAATCAGACCAGGTAATTGCCCTGCAAGCATATTCGTGACATTGGCAATAGGAGCTACAGTAATCTTATCCGATTTAATTTGAGATACAGCTCCTGTTACAGTAGCTATTCTCTGTTGCCCGTATCCAACCACAACAACCTCATCCAAAACTTCGAGATTTTCAATCAATGTGATGACAATCCTTTCTCCCGGGATTGGTTGCACTTGCTGGGATACAAAGCCAATGTAGGAAATTTCCAGCGTTGCATTTTTCTTAACAGAAAGGGAAAATTCCCCGTCAACATTTGTGATTGTACCATTATTAGGTTCCCCTTGTTCAATCACATATGCCCCAATAATTGATTCTCCATTGATATCAACAACTTTTCCTCTGACGGTCTCTTTCTGTTGTTGATCAATGGCGGCACGTTCACTTTTCCCTCCCGATGTGTTTTCTGGCCAATCAGAAGGATTTTGGACATTCAACGCCTTAGCATATATTGAAAATGATAAGAACCCATAAAATGCCAATAAGAAAAAACTGTGTTTCATAATAACGAATATTTAAAAATAAAAAGTTTAAAAAAGAAAATAAGATGATCTGCTTTATCAACAGATATTTACATTAGTATTTTCAACTTGCGGAACTCACTCCGCCATGATTAAACGAAAAGATATTTCTACCTTTAAAATTTCCTGGTAATTTTCAACATTCCATAGGCAATATGTTATATAATTGTTAGACACTCAAATTAACATGAAGAAGTAAGCTAATAGGCAGAACGAATGATTATTGTGATCATTAATGATTAAATATAAATTCGTGACAGCCTCCTCCGATCTCTATTACTCTATCAGTATAGACAGTTGCTCTGGTATTTACTGGGATAGTGACAGAAAGCTTAATCTTGTCACCTTCCCGTCTCCATTCTGATTTAATCAAACCCTTCACGGACTTATATCCACCTTTTACCCATGAGAGGTCTTCAACATAGTCGGGTTTTATAATAATCTTTTCAAATCCTCGATTTTCAGCATCATAATTTATTCCAGCCAGCGTATTTACCATCCAGGCACTTATATCCCCCAAAAACACATGGTTGATCGATGCATCACGAAAATCAGGAGATAAAACCCAGGTTTCGGGCAAGGTGGTAAATCCTAACTTTATCCAGTTACCCCATGAAGGGGCTGTTTCTCGAGTAGCCATCATATAAGCCGTTTCCGCATAGCCATATTTCGATAACATTCTTGGGACATATTTGCTCCCCAATACGCCAAAGTCCAAATGATAATCATTCTCTATAATGGCTTTATTCAAATTCTCCGCAACCTCTCTTTCATATTTTTCCGGGACAATTCCAAAGGCAAGCGCCACAGCTTGAGCGGTCTGTGAGCCATTGGCATAAATACCGGTTTGATGATTGAAATATTTTTCATTGATGAAAATCTTTAAATTCCCGGCTTTCTTTCTATAAGGCTCACTGGAATTTCCTGTTATCTCTGCAAAACGGGCCATTAAGAGATTATCCCAATAATAGAAACATGAGGTAGTGTAATCTGTAGGTGTTTGAGTATCGTAGTATACCCAATCCCCGATACCATAGGTTACTGTTCCATTCTCATCCTCTCTGTTCTTGAGATAATCCAAATAATTTCTGCATGTATCATACACTTTATGGATAGCTCTTGTATCTCCATAATATCTTTCCAAAGCATCAGGTATTATGAATAATGCCGCATCCCATACGGGTCCTATCCAATCATCGTACCCCCAACCCGAACTCGGAATTATGCCGGAAATATTGCCTTCCGGTCTCTGATTATCGATAAAGTCATCCATCCATTTCTCATAGAATTTAATTCCATCATAATTTAATAAGGCCAAGTCTATAGCCACATGTCCATCCGCAGTCCATCCATTTTTTTCACGCTGGGGACAATCGGTAGGAATACTGTGGATATTATTTACATACGACCGGTTTGTGGCTTCCCATATTTTGTTTAATAATTCATTTGAACAGCTAAAATGCCCCACTTTTTCCAAATCGGTATGTATATAAAGAGCTGATAAATCATCCTGTTTCAAAGTAATAGGAGCATCGGATTTAACTTCGACATAACGAAATCCATGATAAGTAAATTCAGGTGTGAACGATTCTTCTCCTTCACCTTTCATATAATATGTATCTGTCTGAAATTCAATATCCTTAATCGATTTATAATAAATATCTAAATTTCTCATTTCTAACCGGCCATTATCCTTTAAGAGTTCACCATGGGTAAGCGTTACTTTTGTCCCTTCCTTGCCGCTTAACTTTATATTGCAAACTCCGGTAAGATTGATTCCCATATCAAAAACATAAATGGTATCACCAAATGACTGCATAGAGACCGCTGGTATTTCTTTTGTCACACGCATCGGTTGCATAGTCTGTGACACAAGCAGGGGGGATGGGACACTCGTTAATATGGCATAATTCCACTTGCTATCATCAAACTGAAGATTATTCCAATTTGGGATTTCTTTACGAGCATCATATGTTTCTCCACTATATATGTTGTTATATATATGGGGGCCTATCGAGGTTTTCCATGTGTCATCTGTCGGTATTATCAAGGAAGTTCCATCTATATACCCCACATGGATCTCCATTATCATCTTTGCCCTGTCACGCCATTGCGCCTTTTCAAAATCCCATGTAGCGACCGGAGCATCTGCATTAAAAAAACCATTTCCCAAAACAGTCGTTATAACATTTCTTCCTTTTCGAAGTGATTCTGTAATGTCGATAGTCGAATACAAATTTCTTTTATCATAATGTGTATATCCGGGGTCTAGTTTTATGTCATTCGGAGCCTCTCCGTTTACATATAATACATAATAGGCAGCAGCGCTTATATAGAGTTTGGCCGATTTAATCTCTTTTTCTACATCGAAGGTTTTTCGAAACATAGGAGCGGGTCCAAACGATTTATCATTCCTATCCGTTATCCATTGAGCAACCCAGTCTGACGTATGCATCATTGCCGTTTCAAAACTATCTACGGCAGATACAAAAATATTATCGTTATTATTCCATGAGGAGATACGCCAATAATACTTTGTATTCGACTCTAAGTTTTTTTCACCTGTGTATTCTACCCGATTTGTATTACCTGATATTTTACCTGATGTCCAAAATAGTACATTTTCATTTAAAGCTTGCTTAGAAACTGCCATATCCAATTTATGGGCTTTCTGTACAAAACTACCCCTATCCGATTGGAAAGTCCATGTAAACCGTGGATTTTGTTCATCAATATTGACGGGTGATTTCAAATATTCACACCGCAAATCTGAAATCGTTACATGCTCATTCATACATGAACTCAAAAAGACAAGACTAAAAACTATCCCTATCGCTATTTTTCTCATGACCTATCTCCTTACTTGAACGGTTAAGTTAAATCTCACTATGTTATTAACTAAAAAAATTTCATCTATACGAATAAAAAACTACTTAAACGGTTAAATAAAGAATTAAAAAAATTACTAACTTCGAAAATCCAACGAACAGGAAAGTATTAATTGCTTAGGTTCAATTTTCCTGTTTCGTTTGGTTCGATTTTGTTTAACAAAATCAATTTGTTCAATCAATAAACTAACCGCATTCCTTCCAATTTCTTCTACTGGCATTCGGGCAACATTTATGCGTGGTGCAACCACTTGAAAGATTGGAACCTCGTGGATACTTGCAAACTCAAACTCAGGCTTTATTCCTCTTTTATGAAAATATTGAAATGCTTCAAGTGCCAAAATATGAGTCGTAAAAAAGAAGCCATCCACATCCGGTACATTTTTTAAAATATCATCTAAAACTTTATAGATATTTTTTTCATAATCCACAAAGTTGACTTCGCCATATAAATCCGGATCAATGCCAAGTTTAGATTCCCTCAAAGCATCTTCATAGCCTTCTCTACGTTGATTCATTGTTGTGAGATAGGAATTTGTAGTCAGAATTCCTATCTTTTTACATCCCTTATTAATAAGATGTTTGGTCAACATATAGCTGCTATCTCTGTTATTGATGATAATATAGGTAGCATTCAACTCTGGAAAATAACGGTCTATAGTTACTAATGGATAAGACTGGTCTATTAATCGTTGAATTTCAATTTTGGAGCGTTTTGTAGGTGCAATAATGATTCCGTCAACCACTTTAGCTTTAAACAACCTGACCATCTCATCTTCACGGTCTATATCAGATTCAGAACTGGCTATCATCAGCGAATAACCATTCTTTCGGGCTTCTGACTCTATTTCTCGTGCCACTTCCGAATAAAAGCTATCGGAAATAGAAGGAAGTATCAATCCTATCGTCTTAGTTGTTCCCGTATTTAAACTTCTCGCTATCAAATTCGGTTCATAGTTAAGTTTCATTGCATACTCAAGAACCTTATTAGCCGTGGATTCACTGATACCCTTTTGCTGCGCCCGTCCAGACAATACCCAAGACACTGTCGTTTTCGACAGATTCAATTCATTGGCTATGTCTTTTAAAGATGGACGCATGGGCTAATTTAACCGATTAAGCTGCAAACTTAGAAAATAAAAATTATAAAAACAACAACCAATAAAACTTTAACATTTAAAAAAACCAAAATAGTTCATTTTTCGATCCCAAATAAAAATAATACCTTTGCACCGCTTTCGGGTATAAAGGAATTCGGTAATTTGCCGTAAGTAAAGAAGCCGAAGCTGTACCCGCAGCCGTATGTTCCCTATGGTTAGACTATTCCGAATATGTAGGATATAGTTTCACCGACAAGGTTCTCCGACGCAGAAAACGCGAAAGTCACTGTCTCTATAAATCGGGATGGGAAGGCAACGGATAACCGGGAACGAGCCGGAAGACCTGCCCGAAAGCATCAGCCATGCAAGCTTTCGGGATAAAAGCAGTGTTGAGTCAGTCGGAATTTCACGACACACTCTCCCTCGAAAGTTTATGGTTCAAACATGTTTCACTGTTTAACTATAAATTTTTTTATGAACAAGAGATTTTTTTCGGGCGTCATCGCTCTGTTTTTCGCCGGCACGTTCCTCCAGGCGCAGGAATCCGCTGAGAAGTCGTATGACCTGGATGAAGTGGTGGTTACTGCCACCCGTATGGGCCTTCCCCTCAAGAACGTTCCACAGAAGGTGGAGATCATCGACAGTAAAAAGATAGCTACGGTACAGGCAGACAATGCTGCCGACCTATTGAAACGAACGGTAAACCTCGATATCATACAATATCCGGGGGCCTCATCGGCGGTGGGTATGCGCGGATTCGCACCTTCCGCCCACAACCGCAATTACACGCTGGTACTGATAGACGGCAAACCGGCCGGTACGACCAACCTCACATCTATCCCGACTGATTTTATCGAGAGAATTGAAGTGGTAAAAGGACCTTACTCCGTATTGTATGGATCGGATGCGATGGGTGGAGTAATCAACATCATCACACGCAGGCCGGACGACACGCGGACCGGTAACGTAAGCATCAGTGCGGGAAATTTCGGGCAGACCAATTTCAACGGATATGCATCGGGAGGCGTTTCCGATAATGTTTCCTTAGCAATCGGTTTTTCAAGAAAAGCACAGGACAAGGACTATCGCATCGGAAAGAAAAACCTGCTGTCTATGACAGAAACAGAAGAGCTGATCCTCGATAAGAAATCGTATGGAGACATCATGACCAACACCCAATACCAGATCAACCAGTTCATGGGAAAACTGAACATTGGGTTCAATGAACTATGGAGCGCCGATTTATCGGGAATATTCGTCACTTCAAACGATATTGAAACGCCCGGTAATTACTGGCATTCATATGGTTTGAGCAAGAAAGACTTCGACCGTACCAATACCATGCTCGATATCCAACGGAAAACTTTCAACAATACATTACTTATCTCACCCTATTATTCCGTATACAACGAGAGTAATTACGACAACAACACCGAGGAGGGATTTATCAACTCCAAAGAATCGGTCAAGCAATACGGGTTAAAACTGAGTGATACGCACACCTGGGGCGACTTTCAACTGGTCGGGGGAATCGATCTGGATGCGCTGAATGTTTCTTCCGAGCGATTTACCGATAAGTTAACGCCTACAAATCCCTACCGGCCCGATCATAGCAGCATGGCCTCGTCGGCGTTTGTGCAGGGCGCGTATAGCAAAGGAGATCTTTTTGTAAATGCCGGCATTCGTTATAACTATACGAATTTCACGCTGAAAGCCGATGATTTTCTGGGCAATGAAAAAAAGAGCACTGGTTATTCCAACCTCAACCCTTCGGTGGGTATTAAATATTTCCTCACCCCATTGCTGAATATCCATGCCAGTGCAGGAAACGCGTTTTATGTCCCCGATGCCTATAAGACAGCCGGGAGGTATCAGGTTGGAAACACGCAATACAGGGGAAATAAAGACCTGAAGGCGGAAACATCCACCTCATTCGATTTCGGAATCAATATATCCAATAATGAATGGCTGAATATTGATGTGACCTATTTCCATGCGCTCTACAAAAATAAAATTGTCAATGATAACAAGACCGATGAGGAGACCAATGAAAAGTATACTACTTATGCCAATGCCGATAAAGGCAGGATGAACGGTTTGGAAATCATGTTCTCTTCCGATATAGCCAAAGCATTTCAATCACGCTATAGCCTCGAACTATATGCAGGTGTCACACACCTGTTCAATAATAAGTTTGATGAGATAACGGCTAAGGATACACCCGATGAAAAAAAGTTGACCAAAGATATGTTATATGTCCGCCGCACCACTGGAAATTTCGGGATCACATTCGATACCAACAACGGTTTTGTAACCCGCCTAAACGCCCGCTATATCGGAAAACGGCTCGAAAACGACTGGATGGCATGGGATAATCTTCGCCCCGATATAAAACCTGAAGACTACTACACTAAAAGCGACTATGAAGCGACTAATCAGATCCTCCAACATTCGGCGCATCTGGTGTTCGATTATTCAGCCCACTACAACGTAACGCCTCAGGCACGCGTCGGGATTTCCGTATCCAACCTGTTCGATGAGAACTACACTGAGAAAGACGGATACAATATGCCGGGACGCAGCATTATGGGGTCCGTCAGTTATTCATTCTAAAATATGGAAATAATGAAACAAAAATTAGCAAGCCTCTTTCTGGCAAGTGTTTTTGCACTGGGCATACAGGCCCAACAGCGAAAGGTAACGGTAGAGATCGATTACGGCGGCAAGAAACCCAACGAAACTCACCAGATAGACTGGTTCGAAGGATTAACGGCGATGACTGCCCTTCAATATTGCGCGACTATTGAATCTTATCCGGTAAAAGAGTATATCTTTGTAACTACCATTAATGGTATAAAAACCGAAAGGACCGTAATGGCCTGGTATTACACTGTAAATGGGGAAAGTACAGGGAAACTGGCATTCCGTTATAACGTGAAACCCGGCGATACCGTACAATGGATTTATAAAACGGATGTTTGTTCAAAACCGGATATAGAAAAATAATGCGTGAGATCATTTTCATTACGGGCGGACAACGATCGGGGAAAAGCCGGTTCGCACAAGAGTTGGCGGAATATTCTTCCGCCAACCCGTTATATTTAGCTACCGCCCGTTATTGGGACGATGATTTCGAACAACGCATCCGCCGCCATCAAACCGATCGTGGAGAACAGTGGGAAACTATAGAAGAAGAGAAACGGTTGAGTTCACTTTCACTTGACGGCCGGACTGTACTTCTTGATTGCATTACGCTCTGGCTGACCAATATCTTCCACGACAACGGCTACAAGCTGGAGATTGCTTTAGAAGAGGCCAAGAGAGAATGGAATGCTTTGATCCAACAGGATTTCCGGCTGATTGTCGTCAGTAATGAGATCGGGATGGGCCTCCATGCTCCCGATGAATCATCACGGCATTTTACCGACCTGCAGGGATGGATCAACCAACACATTGCTGCCTCAGCCGATAAAGTTTACTTGATGATTTCAGGTATTCCTTTGCAAATCAAGTGATGTGGTTAAGTGCCTGAGTGGTTAGGTGCCTGAGTGGTTAGGTGCCTGAGTGGTTAGGTGCCCGAGTGGTTAGGTGCCCGAGTGCTTAGGTGGTTAAGTGAGTTGAGAAAAGGAGACGGGTGAAAAGGGAGACGGGGAGATCAATCTTATTCAATCATCAAATCAGTAAATCAATAAATCAATAAATCAATAAATTAGCAAATCAACAAGACATGAATATTGAAACTGCGCTCCGGCAGAAGATCGACAGTCGTACAAAGCCGGTGGGTTCACTTGGCAAACTGGAGGAGATTGCTTTTAAGATTGGTCGGATACAACAAACGGTGACGCCGGAACTGCATAACCCAACCATACTGGTGTTTGCCGCCGACCATGGCATTGCCGACGAGGGGGTAAGCCCCTGCCCGAAAGAAATCACCCATCAGATGGTGATGAATTTCGTCCATGGTGGCGCCGGTATCAATGTGTTCGCACACCAGCATGGTATCAACCTGAAAATTATCGATGCAGGTGTTGATTTTGATTTTCCGGCCGGATCAGGCGTTATTGATGCCAAGCTGGGCCGTGGCACACACAATATGTTGCATCAACCGGCAATGAGCATAGAGACCTGTCGCAAGGCTATGGAAAAGGGAGCGGAATTTGTCCGTCAGGAATTTGAAAAGGGGTGCAACGTAATTGGTTTTGGGGAAATGGGTATCGGGAATACTTCTCCGGCATCACTGCTACTGCATCAATTTACCGGTATTCCGCTTGATGATTGCGTTGGACGTGGCGCCGGACATGATGATACAGGTGTACGGCATAAATGCGATATCCTTCGACAGGTTGCGGAGAAATACAATCCCGTCACACCGCTCGAAACACTGGCCACCTTCGGTGGCTTCGAAATTGCGATGATATGCGGGGCTGTACTCGAAGCAAAACGGTTAAATATGATCATCGTCGCCGACGGATTTATCGCGACTTCCGCTTTTCTGACTGCACATGAAATGCAACCCGATATTCTCGAAAACACCCTCTTCAGCCATTCATCGGACGAAAAAGGACATATATTGATGCTCAAGTACCTGAAAGGTGATCCGATCCTGCACCTCAACCTAAGGTTAGGAGAAGGTACGGGGGTTGCCCTGTCCTACCCCATCATCCGGTCGGCTTTGATTTTTCTCAATGAAATGGCCGGTTTCGAAGATGCCGGCGTACATGATGTCAGCAACGGCCAAAGTATTCGTTAAACAAAATAATCCGGAAAGTGGGTAAAATCTGATGGCCCAAAAAGATGAAACAGCAACTCAATCTTTTTTTCCATGCGCTCCTGTTTTACAGCCGTATTCCAGCGGGTAAAATCGACTATTCGGAAGAGAACCTGACGAAGGCGTTTCGTTATTTTCCGTTGGTCGGTATTATTGTGGGAGCTGTTGGAGGGGGACTGTTTTGGCTGTTCCGGTGGATAGTTCCGATACCAGTTTCCCTCGTGATAGCGATGGTGGGAATGGTACTACTAACCGGGGCACTCCACGAAGATGGCCTGTCGGATTTCTTTGACGGCTTCGGGGGGGGACGCGATAGGGAGCGTATTCTCTCCATCATGAAAGAGAGCACCATCGGCGCTTATGGGGTCATCGCCCTTATCCTGTTGTTCCTGCTGAAATTTGTATTGTTGCTTTCCATAGACCCATCACATTTTGTAATGGCGCTAATCGCAGCACATGCTTCGAGCCGAATGATGCCCATCTTTCTGGTGAACAGTTCTCATTATGCCCGTACCGGAAACAGTAAAGCGATGCATACGCGCAGAAAAACAGATACTCAAACATTCCTGATAGCGCTTGCTTTCGGTCTCATACCGCTGGTTTTCATGCCCTGGCAAATCATTTTGGTTACCATTCCCGTATATGCGATGATCGTGATTTTATTGAAAAAATATACGGAAAGGAAGATAGGCGGTTTCACCGGCGATGTATTGGGAGCGCTGCAACAATTCTCAGAACTGGCATTCTATCTTATTTCTGTTGCGGTATATACTGTAATAAGTTAAGAGTTAAGAGTTAAGTGTTACATATCATCACATCGTTGACAGTTCTAAGTTTCTTAGACGTGTCAACACTTCGTTGACAAACCCTATAGGGTTTGCGCCTTCTAAGGAAGGCAAAATATCAAGAGATCATTGACATATTGCATTTTTAAGACAAGGGCATCACAAACTCAAAATAGTGGTAAACCACACCTTTGTGTTTGACGACCAACAGATGTTTATCAATTTGGACAATAGCCTCTACATAGGTGTAAACCAAATTTTCAGTAACCGCAAAGGTGCTGTTCAAAAGATGAAGTTTCAAATCACTTCTAATGAAACGGATAAAAATCAATTGGCTATCTCCAACAATAGGTTTGTGGCTCAAATCCACTTCCTGAGAGAACTTTGAGAGATGTTTCATTTCCCTAACGAGTTCTTCGGGAGTCCTGTTGTTTTGTGACGAATACCTGTGTTGGGTATTATGGAAAGTGGAAAAATCTTTTGCCTTCACTTGCATTTCATCCAATGAAGAAAACCGGGAGTTTAGAAATAGATTTTGAACATTATCATTGAACTTTTCTACTACACCATTTCTCCAAGGCTCCGCAGGTGGAATAAAGATGGGGGTTACCCCGTGACTAAGAGCGATCCTGAGCAATAAGCCCAGTCCCCTGGGATGGCGGTTACTCCCCCTGAAAGATAATTCATTATCCATCTGTAGATAGTCTGGCATCTGGTAAAGTCGCCAAAAATCAACTATTCCGGGAACGATACTCTTTGCCGACTTATTGGTAATCGGATAAACTCCAGCCATATGGTTGTTTTTGTCGATAACGGTAAAAACATAGAATTTGAAACCACCCTTCAGATATCGGGGTCCGATCAGGTCCATCTGTTGGACATCGTAGTAATGGGTTGGATATTCTTTGGGCTTACCGGTTGTCGTCTTGGGTTTCCTTACCAGCCCGTTCCTCTTCAAAACTCTGTTTATGGTTGAAACCGAAGGTGCTTGTATTCCTAACTCTTTCAATTCATAAAGGATGCTTATGGCCCCTTTTTGGGAATAAGGTTTCCTTGCAAGTCTTTTCCGGACTTCAATGATGGCATGTTCAATATCCCCAGGCAGTTCTGAGGAGTGTGTCAGGGGAGCCCTTGAGTGCTCCCTATACCACTGAGGCTCGGAACTGTTTTCGTATCTTGAAACCCATTTGTAAATCCATTGGCGGCTTTTTGAAAGCTTCGTGGATATTGAACTCACCGATACTCCTTGAAGGTATGACTGTACCGCTTCCTGTCTTAATTTTTCTTCGCTGTCCATGTTTTTGACAGCAAAGTAGGCAATATTTCAAAGAACTCTTTAAATTTTATTGTAAACGATCTGATGACACGGATTGACAATTAAAGTGTCAACGATGTACTGATATTTATCAATTGGTAATTAGTAATTGGTAATTTTCATGAAGTTTTATCTCGTCCGACATACACGCGTGAATGTACCATCAGGTATCTGTTACGGACAGACCGATGTGGCGTTGGCCGATTCGTTCGTGACAGAATCGGAATCCATCCGGTCAAGGCTGTCGGGAGTACACTTCGATCATGTTTTTTGCAGTCCGTTAAACCGATGTATGCAACTCGGCTCATTGCTGGATTATCCGTTGCAACCCGACGAACGGTTGAAAGAACTGAACTTCGGCGAATGGGAGAGACTAACATGGGATGAGATTTTCGAATCGGAGACAGGAAAGAAATGGTTTGCCGATTATTTACACGAAGCTTGTCCGAATGGAGAATCCTATCAGGAGATGTTGTACAGGGTAGAGAGTTTTATCGGAGATTTACCTGAGACCGATGGTAATATACTGGTCATAACGCATGCCGGGGTTATCCGCGCATTCCAGGTATTATTGAAGGACTGGCCGGTAAAAAAGGCATTTGATATGCCCATTGCTTATGGACAAATTACGATTTTAGAGAGACAATCATAAGGTTATAAAAAAAGTATGATATCTTACCTTTTGGTTTCATACCATTTGGTAAGAAAATAGAATAAAGAGAGATCGTCAATAAAGGAATTTTATCAATGAAGAAACTTCGTCCTATTATGTTTGTCGGTACCGGTTCCGATGTAGGAAAGTCGGTAATCAATACCGGTTTCTGCCGTATATTCCTTCAGGATGGCTACTCCCCTGCCCCCTTCAAGGCGCAGAACATGTCGCTCAACAGCTATCCCACCGCGGACAATCTCGAGATAGGGCGCGCACAGGCTGTACAGGCAGAGGCGTGCGGCATCGATTGCTCTGTGGAAATGAATCCGGTTTTATTGAAACCGACCGGAAACTCCATGTCGCAAGTGATCCTCAATGGCAAGCCCGCGGGTAATAAATCGGCCCGTGAATATTTTATTGAAACCGATCGTGATATGCTTTTTACAGAAGTAATGCGTTCGTTTAAAAGGCTGGCTGACCGCTATAACCCTATTGTAATTGAAGGAGCCGGCAGCATTTCAGAGATCAACCTCTGGAAAAAAGACATCGTGAATATGCGTGTGGCACTGCATACCGGTGCCGCTACATTTCTGATAGCCGATATAGACAAGGGAGGCGTTTTCGCCAGTGTATATGGCACGTTGAAATTGCTCCCCGATGCAGAACGCGATGCCATCAAAGGGATCATCATCAATAAATTCAGGGGAGATATCAGCCTGTTTGACGATGGCAAAAAGATATTGGAAGAACTGACAGGAAAACCGGTAATCGGTATTGTTCCCTACTGCAAGGGACTTTTTATAGAACAGGAAGATGGTGTGGTGATCGAAAAGAAAAAAACAGCTTTCGAACCGGGCAAGATCAATATCGGAGTGGTATTATTGAAACATCTCTCCAACTTTACCGATTTCAATATGCTGGAATTGGTGCCGTCCGTGAACCTTTTCTATTCGGACAATCCGGAGATATTATCTCAAGCTGATATTATTGTCATACCGGGATCAAAAAATACGCTATCCGATTTAAAAACATTACGGGAAAAAGGTCTTGACAGGACTATTCTGGCGCATCACCACAACGGAAAACCGGTTTACGGTATTTGCGGCGGTTACCAGATGATGGGAGAAGAGGTGCGTGATCCCGACGGTGTGGAGGGAAATATCCCGTCACTGCCCGGATTGGGAATCCTTCCAGTCATTACTACCCTGGCAGAGGGGAAAGAAACCCGGCAATGCCGTTTTTCATTCATCGGATCCGACACCCCTGGTATTGATTCGGACATCTCAGGTAAAGGTTACGAAATACATGCAGGACATACACCTTCCAACCGCCCACTCTGCCATATGGAAAACGGTGAAACGGACGGCTATTTCCTGAACGACAAAACATGGGGAACCTATATTCACGGTATTTTGGACAATGCCCCGGTCATTGAAAAAATACTACATCAGATAGATCCTACTATTTCCGCCACTATAGATTATACGGCCCGCAAGGAAGAGGGATATAACCGTCTCGCCGACCTGATCCGTGAGAATGTGGATATGGAGTATGTTTACAGGTGCTTAGGTGGTTGAGTGGATAGGTGGTTGAGTGCCTAAGTGGGAAGGTTGGACGATGTCACTTTTAATTTTTCACTTTTAATTTTTAATTTCCAAAAGGATGCATACAGGTCATGGCAACGACATATACGACTATCCGGATATAAGGTGCGACTTCAGTTCCAATATACCTTACCGGAACGCATCGGCAATCATTGCGGATTATCTGAAAGACCGTATGGATAACATCTATAATTATCCCGATCCGAATGCTCGAAAACTAACATCACGATTAGCCGATTTTCATTTGGTTTCTCCAAACAATATATTGATTACGAATGGCTCTGCGGAAGCATTCTATTTGCTCGCACACCTTTTTCAAAACCCAAAGAGCGTGATACCCTATCCAGCTTTTTCGGAGTATGAAGATGCCTGTCGTGCTTACCGGCATAAGCTTTCATTCCTGCCGGTGGAATCATTGCAGGGCAGTGACAGTTCCAAAACAACATCATTACAGGACACCGTACGTTTCAAAGCCGATATGGTTTGGTTCGGCGTGCCAAACAATCCTGATGGAACGATTGTGGATAACGAAACGATTTCCCGTTTCTGTAGTGAAAACCCTCAGACCGCTTTTATCATGGATGCAGCTTATGATGCCTTATGCCCGCGAGGTGAATCGGTGAAATCATTGCAGGGAAAATTCAAGAATCTGATTACCGTCCATTCGCTTACTAAAACATTCGGTATTCCCGGATTACGCCTGGGTTATATTGTGGCCGACCGGCAAATAATAGACGGTATCCGCTCATTGCGCCCCCCCTGGTCGGTGAATGTATTGGCATTAGAAGCAGGCAGTTTTATCCTGGAGAATTGGGATAAACTGTTGCCGGATGCCGCTTCTCTTTGTGCCGAATCAGCACAATTGCAACAAGAAATTGCGGCAATACCGCAATTCGAGGTGACCGCGTCGCCTACCAATTTCTTTTTAGTGAAGATGGGAGAGCGCACATCGGCAGAATTAAAACAGTACCTGGTGGATAATTTCGGCCTGTTGATCAGGAATGCGTCCAATTTCAGGGGATTGACCCTGCAACATTTCCGTCTTTCTGTACAGGAGGGAAGTTGGAACCATCAACTCATCGAAGCACTGAAACTGTTTATACAGGATGGAAAAGGAGTTTCAATCAGACAGCAAAACTGTATTTCAAACAACAACCAATCATAAATTGACCATATTACTTTGCTTCAATTTTTTATCACATACCAGAATTTTCTGATTCCACTATTGGGAGGTTTGTTGTTGGATACGCTTATAGGCGACCCACATCGTTTGCCGCATCCGATCAGATTGTTCGGCAGCATGATTTCATGGTGCGACCGGCAGTTTAACCGGGGGGATCATAGAAAGAGGAAAGGCGTACTTGTCGCTTTAGGATTGGTATCCTCAGTCTTCCTGTTTTTATTTGGGCTTCAAAAGATGCTCTACCCCTACCCTGTCGCTTTATACATCATCAACACCATTCTCTTCTTCTATGCCATCAGCAACCGAAGCCTGATCTCCGAAGCAATGAAAGTAGAAACGTGGGTGGTGAAAGGTGATATTCCTGCCGCGCGGAAACAGTTGAGCCGGATCGTAGGACGCGACACTTCCCGGTTAACCGCTAAACAGATCCGCACGGCAACATTGGAGACGTTGGCCGAAAATCTCAGTGACGGTGTAATCGCCCCCCTCTTCTTCTACACACTCGGTGGTATCCCGCTGATGATGGCATACAAGATGATCAATACAATGGATTCCATGATTGGGTATAAAAACGAGAAATACAGCGATTTTGGCTGGTTTGCCGCCCGTATTCTGGATGATGGGGCTAATTATGTTCCTGCACGGCTGACCGCTTTGTTGATGGTTTTGTTCCCTCCCTCCGGAAGAGGGTTCCGCTTTATCAACCAATATGCCCGATGCCACGCAAGCCCCAATTCCGGTTATCCCGAATCGGCATTGGCCGGCATCCTCGACTGCCGCTTCGGCGGACCGAACACCTATCATGGTAAATTAGTGGAGAAGCCCTATATCGGAAAAAACGACAGGGATCTGACTCATGCCGACGTGCGGCGTGCCTGTTTTATCAACATACGGGTTACACTCATAACGGCGCTGATAATCCTCCTGTTATTTTATGGAATATTTTACCTTCACTAAGGAATCTCACCTTTTAGTAACATACCTTTTGGTCACACACCATCTTATTACACACTTTAGTTTCAAACTAAACGGTTTCAAACAAATTAGTTTCAAACTTTTTAGTAACATACCATTTGGTAACATACCATTTAGTAACATACCATTTGGTAACATACTTCTTGGTAAGATATTTTTTTATATCTTTGCCGCATATTGTTTAAAACGGAGGGATGAATATGACAAAACTACCTTTTACTTTTGGCAAATCTACCGACACGGAAAATTTCACCGACAGGGAGAAAGAGAGCACGAGGCTGGCACTCAACTTTAAGTCGTTGATAAACACAATGATTATTTCCCCTCGCCGATGGGGAAAAACTTCTTTGGTAGATTCCGTCGCAAAAACAGTGATGGCTGAAAACAAAAATATAAAAATATGTTTTCTCGACATTTTTAACGTGCGTAGTGAAACAGAATTTTATGAGCATTTTGCCAAAGAAATTCTCCGGGGCACTGCGAGCCGTTGGGAAGAGATGGCGTCGAATGCCAAAGATTTTCTATCCCAACTATTACCAAAGATCACCTTCTCGCCCGATTCGTTGGCGGAAATTTCATTCGGTATAGGCTGGGAAGGGTTACAGAAAAGTCCCGACGACATTCTTAACCTTGCTGAGAATATTGCCAAATCAAAAAAGATACAGATTGTCGTCTGCATCGACGAGTTCCAGGCAATTGCCGATTTCACCGACAGTCTCTCTTTTCAGCGTAAACTCCGCGCGCACTGGCAACATCACCATAATGTGGCTTATTGCCTTTACGGCAGCAAGCGCCACATGCTGCTTAATATTTTTTCCGATGTCTCCATGCCCTTCTATAAATTTGGAGATATTATGTTTCTACAAAAAATCGACAATGCCGTATGGGGACAATTCATCAAAAAACGTTTTGAAGAGAGCGGTAAGAAAATCAGTCTTGAAACCGCCGAATACATGGCCGCAAAAGTCGATAACCACAGTTATTATGTGCAACAACTCGCCCAGCAATCCTGGCTTCGAAGCCACAAAACCTGCACCAAAGAAATCGTCGACAGTTCACTGCAAAGCATTAAAAATCAGCTAAGTTTACTTTTCACAGGACAAACGGAAGGCCTCAGCACCACACAACTAAATTTTCTAAGAGCTGTACTGAACGGAGAAAAATCATTTGCTTCACAGGAAGTATTACAAAACTATCGTTTAGGCACTTCCGGAAATGTCTCAAAAATAAAATCCGCCCTTTCCTCTAAGGAAATAATCGACATACAGGAAAAAAAAATAGATATCCTGGACCCAATCTTTAAGCTTTGGTTGAAAGAAGATTATTTTTAGTCACTCTTCATAAAGTATATCTGTATATATTTGTAGTCAGAAATTACATATCATTTTCTTGAGATCAGGGAAACGAGCTTAAATAAAAAGCAATTAAAGGCAATTAGCATCAACAAAAAACATAAATAATATGTCACAAAAGAAAAAAAACAAGCGGAATATATATCTGGTAATCTTATTGATTCTAATCGTTGGACTAACAGTATACTACACACAAAGGGGTGGAGGTGATCAGGAAATATTTACCGAGTCCGAAGTAATGGATATCCCCTTCCGAAAGCAGGGAGAATTATCCTTTATAAGCCAGCTGGGTAGCGACACATTGGCAATGATCGACATTGAAGTGGCCGATGACAACCAGTTAAGGGCACGCGGACTCATGTACCGCCGCTCCATTCCGGAAAATGCCGGAATGTTATTTGTTCAGGGTATGGAAGAGATACAGAGTTTCTGGATGAAAAACACCTATATTCCGTTGGACATCCTTTTTGTGAATGCCAATAAGGAGATCGTGACCATTCATGCAAACACCACCCCATTGAAAGAGTGGAATTATGCCTCCACAAAACCGGCGCTCTATGTAGTAGAGGTAAATGCAGGTTTCTCAAACCGGCACGGGATTGGTACGGGAGACAGGATTGAATTCACCATCTCAAAATAATCACCCTCTCTCCAAGTCCCTCACTCTCCCAGTCACCAAGTCCTCCAGTCTCCCACTCAACCACTCAGACATTTATCCACTCGGGCACTTATCCACTCGGGCACTTAACCACTCAGGCACTTATTTCACATATTTCTCCAACCACTGATCCTGCTCCCACAACAAATGTAATATATTTTCACGTGCAGCATACCCATGGCTTTCCTTCGGCAGGATCACCAGACGGACGGGAGCACCAAAACTCTTCAGCGCCTGGAAGTACCGTTCGCTCTGCATGGTATGTGTACCGGAATTATTGTCGCTCTCCCCATGGGTAAGCAATAGGGGCGTTTTCATCTTATCGGCATGCATGAACGGTGACATGGCATTATAAGTCCCGGAAGCCACCCAATAGTTCCGCTCTTCCGCCTGGAAACCGAACGGGGTGAGGGTCCGGTTGTATGCCCCGCTGCGGGCGATACCTGCGGCAAACAGGTCAGAATGTGTCAACAAGTTTGCTGTCATAAATGCGCCATAAGAATGTCCTCCCACGGCAACCCGTTTCCGGTCGATATATCCCAGTGAGTCCACGGCATCTATCGCCGCTTTGGCATTAGCCACCAGTTGTTCCACAAATGTATCGTTGGGCTGTTCATCCCCCTCTCCCACAATGGGAAAAGCGGCATCATCAAGGATAGCATAACCACGTGTTACCCAGTAAATGGGGTTTCCATACGACAGGTAGGTGAATGAATTGGGATTGGCTGTAGTTTGTCCCGCACTGCTCCGGTCTTTGTATTCAGTAGGATATGCCCACATGATCATGGGTAGTTTCTCTTTTTTCTCCCTATCGTAACCGGCCGGCAGATATAAAGTACCGGTAAGTTCTACCCCATCGTCACGTTTATAACTGATCACTTCCTTATAGACATTATCCATACTTTTGAAAGGATTTTCAAAGGCGGTCAATGGCTCCGGTGTGCGTTTATTCCTGATATTACGGATATAATAATTGGGGTATTCAGTCGGTGATTCAATGCGGATGATGACCGTTCCTTTTTTACTATCGACAAACGTAACCAACTCTTCCACTTTGTCGGTATAAGCGGATTGATAGATCCGTTTCTTTTTCAGCGTTTTCAAATCCAGTTCGTCGATGAACGGGAATTGCCCTTCTGCCGTAAATCCGTCTCCAAAGAAGTAAATCGAATTTCCGTCCATTTGCAACGTATAGGTTCCCATTGCATTCTTTGCTGTTTGCGGATAGCCGGGATCATCATACACATCCTGGTAGTTCCGGTCGACAAGGATACGCGGCTGTTGGTTGTTATCAGAAGGATTAAAAACATACATCTTCTGATTCCGGGTATTCCACCAGCGGTCATGAAGTATGGCGTATTCATCGTTTCCCCAGGTAATGCCGGCATAACGGTTGATGGTTTTCACCAGCGAACGGGGTGCACCGGTGAAAGGGGCATCGAGCTGGAACACTTCATCGCGGAAATCAACCTTCACCTCCGGGTCGCCTTTATCGAGCGCCTCCACCCAACAGAGGGCAGACGGCCTGTCGGAACGCCAGTTAATATTCCGCTTTCCCTCCTGTGTAGCCATAAATCCTATAGGAAGGTTTTCCAGTAACGGCTGTTCGTTGAATTTCATCAAGAAATCTCCATCGGCCGTATAGATCTCTGTAACGTTCGGGAAACTGTAATAAGGCACAGTATACGAAAACGGACGGGAAAGCGTTGTCAGCAACAGGTATTTCCCATCCGGCGAAAACGATTGCCCTGTATACATGCCAGCCCCTTTCCAGCGACTCTTCACACCATCGAACCCGATCTTATAAAGTTCCGATGTCATCAGCGTTTCGAAATTAGCCTCATCGACCGGATTTTTCAACAGGTCCTGATAGGTACGGTTTTGTGATATCTGGCCGTCACTGACCGAAACAATCGGTCCTTCGGGCAAAGCCTTTTGGGTATCGATCAGGCCGGCGCGATCTTCGGGAAGTATCCTTACCAATAATCCCGATCCATCGATACACCAACTATAGGGAAATCCGGCATTGGCATTTACCTTAGCACCCGTCAGTTTTTTCGCCTGCAAGGTCTTCAGGTCGGCAATCCATAATTCAACTCCGTTTTCTACCGTATTGGTAAAGGCGAGTTTTGTCTCATCAGGCGAAAAAGAGAGATACGCAATAAGAGGATCGGAAGGTAAGCCCTCTATTTGCCTCACAGCCGTCTCCCTTGTCTTTTTATAGCGTATATTATTGACATAGGTTACCGTACTCGATATATTGGCATCGGGATTGATACGCAATCCTGCTAACCGCACCTCAGGCTGATTCAAATCTGACAATGTCTTAAAGGTGTTCCTGTAAAGGAATAGCATTTGCTCGCCTTTGCTGTCCATATTAACTGATGGCGCTCTCTCGATATCGACCAGATCCAGAATCTCAGCCGGTGGTACCTGATAAGTGATATTTTCCTGTGATTCAACAAACCCGGCTGTCATAAGCAAAATCAATAAAATGATAGAAACTCGTTTCATAATGGATATATTTTTTGTTTACCATTGGATTACACGTTATTTTTATGAAAAACTGAGGCCGATGCCTGTGCCGTAGGCATTACAACCATATCGTTTATATTCACGTGCGGCGGACGGGAAACGGCAAACCAAATACATTCCGCGATATCATCGGCCACTAAACACTCATACCCCTCATACACTTTATCCGCACGTTGCTTATCCCCATGAAAACGCACAATGGAGAATTCTGTTTCCACGGCACCCGGACAGATCTGGGTCACTTTTATATGATGAGGAAGCAAGTCAAAACGCATTCCTTTTGTCAAAGCATCCACGGCATGCTTGGTAGCACAATATACATTTCCGTTGGGATAGACCTCCTTTCCGGCAATGGATCCGATATTGACGATATGTCCTTTTTTACGGGCAATCATCCCTTGTGAAACAGAGCGGGTAACATACAACAAACCCTTTACATTGGTATCGATCATCCGGTTCCAATCAACGCTGTCACCTTGTGGAAGCGGCTCCATACCAGAAGCCAGTCCGGCATTATTCACCAATACATCTATATTTTGCCACTCCAAAGGCAAATTTCCCAGAGCTGTATTCACCTCCTCTTCATTCCGCACATCGAAACAGAGAGTCAATATATGAAAACCACCCTCTTCGAGTTTACTCTTCAACAGATTCAATCTATCCTGTCGTCTGCCGGTGATTATTACACCGAAACCATTTTCGGCCAGTTTCAGGGCTGTAGCCTCTCCTATTCCGGAAGTGGCACCCGTAACCAATGCTATTTTTTCCATATTATTCAATTTCAGATTCAAGAACCAAGACTTTGTAAACTAAAAACTAAAAGTGAAGAACTAAAAGTAATTTTTCACTATTCGCCCCCCAGTCTCCCGATCTCCCCACTCTCCAAGTCTCCCCGTCTCTTCTTAACTTCTCTAAATAGAATCATCAAAAATACTGTAAAAAACCATACAACCCTCATTTTAATAAACAAAATCTCGTTTCTATAAACAAAAAACTCTATCTTTACGTTAATCTAAAAATAAGATCATATAACAAAAATATCGTCTATGGAGGAGCATTTTATTACGGTGAAAACATTTGCTTTCCCCGCCGATGTATCCATCGTCCAATCATTTATGGAAATGAGGGGAATTGAGACCTATATGAAAAATCTCACTTCCAACAGAATGGCTTACACCCTTGGAGAAATAGAGATGCAGGTGAAAAGTTCCGACTACGAAACTGCCAAAGAGGCATTGATTGAAGGCGGATTTTCAAAACCGGAAGATTTCATATGATTGAACCGGACGGAATGGCCTAAAAAATTAAATTTCCAATGTCAATAGAACAAGAAAAAAAAGAAACACGGTATAAATATATCCTGATTGGATTTCTGGTATTCCTGGGACTGATTATTTTCAGATATACACGTCCCTATATGAGTGGGTTTCTGGGTGCGGCCACTTTGTATATCCTTGTAAACGGACAACAGAAATTCCTCACACAGAAGCTTAAATTCAAAAGGGCAGTCAGCGCATTGCTCATTGTGCTGGAAGTTCTCTTTTTCATCCTTATTCCTCTTACCGGCCTTACTTTTTTAGTGATTGACACCGTCTCCGGCATATCTATTGACCCTGAAGCTATTTTACGGCAATTCAACGAGTTCGTCGATTCGTTGGAGGAAAGACTGGGATTCAATATCTTCACTCCTGAAAACCTGTCTGCTCTGCCGAGGGTAGGCTCCAATATCATTCAAATGCTTGGGAATAGTGTATATTCGCTTGTGATCAATGTCGTCGTGATCCTCTTCGTATTGTATTATATGCTTTTCAATAACAACGATTTTGAAACGGCTATCAGGGAAGTTTTGCCATTCAAGGAAGAAAATAAGCAGATCCTGGCAGAAGAAACCCGTTTAATCATTCAGGCAAACGCAGTTGGTATCCCGCTTCTGGCAATTCTCCAAGGATTTTTCGCCTATTTGGGATATCTCTATTTCGGCATCGACAGTGCGATTTTATATGCCGTGCTTACTGCTTTTTCCACCATCCTGCCGATTGTAGGCACCATGATTGTCTGGGTTCCTTTGGGAATTTCACTGTTGATCGGGGGAGATTATGTGAATGGTATCGCCTTGCTTATATATGGCATGTTTATTATTGGCGGCGTGGATAATGTGGCCCGTTTCCTGCTACAAAAAAAACTGGCCGATATCCATCCGTTGATCACCGTATTTGGGGTACTTATCGGGATTCCCATGTTCGGTTTCTGGGGCGTTATCTTCGGGCCGCTCCTGCTTTCACTCTTCATCCTGTTCTTCAACATGTTTCGCCATGAATATATACCGGGATCAAAAGCCGAACCCCGGGTTACCACACGCATCAAAACAAGAAAAGTGAAAATACCGATGGTCGATTCCGTCAAAACTAAAAAGAAAAAGGATATTACTCCGGGATCTGAATGATTCGGCTTCGCCAATTCTATAGTTATTCGGCTTCGCCAATTCCATAGTTATTCGGCTTCGCCGTTATTCGCTTCGCGTTATTCAATGGTAATTCATGCTTCGCATGTAATTGCAATCGAATTACTACTGAACAACTATCGAATAACAACTGAATAACCATCAAATAACAACTGAATAACCATCAAACATCTATCCCATCTTTCTTTGGCATTGTTTTTGCAATTCTACTTGGAATGGTCTTATAAATGAGCGATCATTTTTTTAGATGACCGTCAAAAAATTTTATTCGATTTAAAATAAAAGATTATATTTGTAGTCGATAGCTAAGAAGGGAAAAAATATATGAATAGCAACTTTTCACAACGGGTCAGGGACATCATGGCATACAGCCGCGAAGAAGCAGGAAGGCTCCAGAATAACTACATAGGACCGGAGCATCTTATGCTCGGCATCCTCCGCGATGGCGACGGCTTGGCTATTCAGGTGCTCCAGGATTTCGATATCGATCTGCATGTGTTGAAAGATTATATAGATTCACATGTACGTGCCACCCAGGAGCCTTATGAAGGAACCAATGAACTCGTGATCAATAAGAATACGGAAAAAGCATTAAAAATGAGTATTCTGGAAGCACGCCTCACCAAGAGCCAGGAGACCGACTCTGAACATATTTTGTTGGCGCTGCTGAAAGAAAAAAGCACTCTGATCAATGATATCCTCACACAATTTCAGCTCGATTATTCAAGCGCGTTTCTTTATATAAAGAGTATTCTTGATAACCAGGATGAAGATGGAGACAGGCAATCACCCACCGCAGGAGCCAACTTCACCGACGACGATGATGATGATCCAAACGAGAAATACCCATTCAGTCCCGGAGGAGGGCAAGGTTCTTCGTCACAGACCAAAAGCAGCGGTTCTGACACGCCCGTGCTCGATAATTTCGGAACGGATATCACCCGCGCCGCACTGGAAAATCGCCTCGATCCGGTAGTGGGCCGCGAAAAAGAGATTGAGCGTATTGCACAGATACTCAGCCGTCGCAAGAAAAACAATCCGGTATTGATCGGTGATCCCGGTGTGGGCAAATCGGCCATTGTGGATGGACTTGCCCTGCGTATCATGCAGAAGAAAGTCTCCCGTGCATTATTCGACAAACGGGTGATCGCCCTCGATATGGCATCGATTGTTGCCGGAACAAAATATCGCGGCCAGTTTGAAGAGCGTATCAAAGCGATACTGAACGAACTGTCGAAAAATCCGAACATCATCCTCTTTATCGATGAGATACACACCATTGTAGGAGCCGGAGGTGCTGCCGGGTCGCTGGATGCGGCTAACATGCTGAAACCTGCGCTGGCACGGGGTGAAATACAGTGTATCGGAGCCACCACGCTGGATGAATACAGGAAGAATATAGAGAAAGATGGCGCACTGGAACGCCGGTTCCAGAAAGTGATCGTGGATCCCACTACAGCGGAAGAGACATTACAGATACTGCGTAATATCAAGGAGCGGTATGAGGAACACCATAATGTACGGTATACCGACGATGCGCTGCAAGCATGCGTGAAACTGACCGACCGTTATGTTTCCGACCGCACTTTCCCCGACAAGGCGATTGACGCCCTTGATGAAGCGGGTGCCCGGGTACATATCTCCAACATAGTGATACCCAAGACTATCCAGCAACTCGAAGAAGAGTTGAAAGAGGTGGAACAGCAGAAAACCGACGCGGTGAAAGCCCAGAAATATGAGCTGGCGGCCAGCTACCGCGATAAACAACGCCAGTTGTTACTGGCACTCGAGGCGGAAGAAGAGCGTTGGCAGAAAGAGATCAAGGAAAAGCCGGAAATCGTGGATGAAGAAAAGATCGCCGAAGTGGTCGCCATGATCTCAGGTGTTCCGGTACAGCGTATTGCGCAGGCCGAAGGACAGCGGTTGCTGGAAATGCGCGATGAACTGAAGAGCAAGGTGATCGGCCAGGATGAAGCGGTAGACAAGATAGTGAAAGCCATCCAACGGAACCGGGTAGGATTGAAAGATCCCAACAAACCCATCGGCACTTTTATGTTCCTCGGTCCTACGGGAGTGGGAAAAACGCATTTGGCAAAAAAATTAGCAGAGTTCTTATTCGACTCGGGAGAAAACCTTATCCGCATCGATATGAGCGAATATATGGAGAAATTCAACGTATCCCGTCTCGTGGGGGCACCTCCGGGATATGTGGGATATGAAGAGGGTGGACAGCTTACGGAGAAAGTACGCCGCAGACCCTACTCCGTGGTATTGCTCGACGAGATCGAAAAAGCTCATCCCGACGTATTCAATATCCTGCTTCAGATCCTTGACGAAGGGCATGTGACCGACAGTCTCGGACGGAAGATCGATTTCAAAAATACGATCCTGATCATGACCTCCAATATCGGAACACGGCAATTGAAAGATTTCGGCCGGGGTATAGGGTTCAATACGAACCAGGATGTGACCGATGCCGAATACTCACGCAACATCATCCAGAAAGCGCTGAACAAGGCATTTGCGCCCGAATTCCTGAACAGGGTGGACGATATAGTGATGTTCGACCAGTTGAGCAAAGAGTCGATTTACAAGATCATCGACCTTGAACTGAAAGGCCTCTACAAGCGTATTGGCGACCTCGGATACAATGTTGTCCTCTCCGAACCGGCAAAAGAATTTATTGCCAACAAGGGATACGATGTGCAGTTCGGAGCACGTCCGCTAAAACGGGCTATACAGAAATACATTGAAGATGAAATGGCCGAGATGATTATCCGAACCGGCATGAAAGAGGGCGAAACGGTTTTAGTCGATTTCGACAGTGAAAATCAAAAGATTGTAATGAAAGTGGAAGAAAAAGTGGAATAGTACATTCCACTTTTTCTTTTTAAATTGATCCAATCACCTTCCGGTAAGCGTCGTAATCTATAAAGTGAGCGATAAGGTCAACTTAACGCAGTTTAATCACTTCACTTCCTGCGAGTAAAAACGCTCCGGTTCCATATACTTCCCAGCTATCTTTATCAAAATTCTTACGTGGATCAGCACCAATGGGCTGTACCCATCCTACCCGGCCTTCTTCATTCACACAATTATTCAAAGCTATCCAACATTTCTCAATAGCCGGTTTATAGGTCTTACTATCCAGTAAACCGTTATTTACTCCCCAGGCAAACGCATAACAGAAGAATCCGGAGCCGCTCACTTCCCCGCCGGGGTACGAATCCGGATCGAGCAAACTGGCTCTCCACAATCCATCCGCTTGTTGGAGATACAATACACGTTCTGCCATTTCCTTGAATAGCTTCTCATAGAAAGGGCGCTCCGGATAATCCGCCGGCAATTCCTCCAGAAGCCGGGCCAGACCGCCCATGACCCAACCATTTCCACGGGACCAGAAAATACGTTGGCCATTTGCTTCCCAACGATCGGTTGAGTCCCCCTTTATGACATAATTCAAATCGCGCGCAAAAAGCTTTTCATCCTTATTATATAACAGGTCGTAGCATTCTTTAAAATATTGATCATTATATTGGTAATACATCGGATCATTCAATGTCGTGCCAAGTTTCGCCAAAACAGGTGGAGCCATGAACAAAGCATCACACCACCACCATTTGATCACCTGGATTCCTTTGTATGGATAAGGATTCTCCAATAAGATCGCGAGAGTGTCAATGGTAGGCTGAATCATCTCCTGTCGTTTTTCAATCCTGTACAAATCGATATAGGTCTGACAAATAGCCATATCGTCCGCATGGTACCAGCGCCTGTAGGGTCGCCATTGCGTGGAATCATTTCCCATCACCATCATCGCATCGTAGATCGTCTGCGATTTTGTAGTTTCCCAGGCGGCAAACATGCCGGCATAAAAAGCTCCGTTTGTCCAGTCATTTTGGGCATGACGGGGATTTTTAATCTGCCACTCAGCCACTTTGTCCATTGTTTGCCTGATCGTTTCAGGATTAAAAACCGAATCCGGCTTTTGTGTACTACAAGATAGGAATAGCAATATTCCTCCGATAAAAAATAGAATTTTCTTCATTTTCAGTTTGTTTTTATTAAGTATTTATCTAAGTTTCTCTTGTCTTATGATTGCAACTAAAGCGTTCCTGCAACAATGATGTCCATACATGTTTCATGGAATGAACTTCAGATAGACTTTTCCCCTTAATGGTCCGGCATGCCCGGAACTCAAAAAATAATTCTGCTGGCTCTGCGGCCCAAGCTCTCCGGCTTGTTTGAATTTCGTCCCGACCGGGCTGATAGCATTGAGTATGGACAACTGTCCGTCCGGAAACTTTCCGAGTGTATTATCGTTGTTGCGCTTCACCGGATCATCAGGAGTAAACAAATGGAGAAACAGGTCTTCGGAAGCAGCTACTATCCGTATGACTCCTTCATCCGTAGTAAGGTCTGCCGCATAAAGGTTAGCATGAAACCCTTTAAATTCAGGATATTCCCAGGATTCTCCGGTGACGGTGTTATTATACTCTTTTTCCCAGATATTAAAAGAAACACCCTTTAGCCTGTTTTTCCAAACCCTGTAAGGTCCGTTCCCCAGCCACTTGATATGCTTTACTTTATCCTCCGGATAATCAAAGGTGATCCCTATGTGATCATGATAACCACCCACATCAAATGAATAGTCAATCCCGATCCATCCCGAAGGCAATAATGACAATGTAATCACATTCCGCCCGCTCTGTCTGCGACTATCCGCATCTTTAAAGGTCAACTGTATTTTCTCAACATTATCTTCCGCCACCCTATCCAGTTCATCCACGACCATATTTCCGCTGGTAAATCGGGGACCGTTGGCAAGGGATAATCGCCGGCCATCGACTTCAATCAGGCGAATAAGCCCATCCGTCCGGTTTATGACAAGTTTGGTATCCTTACTGCTCAATATGATCTCATCATTCCGCTCTTCCTGCTTTACAATATCGGTATTCTCTTTTTCAATTAGCCTTGCAGCATACCGGGAAGCCGGGGTTATTGTCCGGGTCCAGGTATAGATCTCCCTGCCATATATATCGGTAGCCGTCAAGAACAAAGCATCATATTCAGAAATATTCTCCGGAACAGAAACTTTTATCAAACCATTGAATCCTGGTGGAATATCAGGAACCGAGACATCTGCAGCCAATTCTTTTTTTGTACCGATTAAATAATCGAAATTAATCCATTTTGCAGTGAAAGTGCATTGGTTCAGGTTGGTGAAATGATAACGATTCTGCACCCTGAAAACACCGTCGAAAGTAAGCGGCAGGAAGGGCGTTCCTTCCAGATAGATGGGCGACCAGATCTCTTTAATGGTATAAAAGCTGCCTTCTTTTTCACGAAAAGGGCCCACAATACCATCCGCGGCATGATTACCATCGGTGTCCATCTCGTTATTCCTGTCATTCCGCACGACACCCTGGTCTACCAGATCCCATAAAAATCCACCGACACCTAAAGGATTGGATTGGATAAGGTTCCAGAAATCATCCAATCCGGCTCCATGCCCACCGTCATACAATCCATGCATAAACTCGGTGGGAAAGAACAACTTATTTCCATTGAACAGGAAATGGGTTCCTACTCCATACGCCGGATAGTGATAGGTATTGGTATATTCTTCCTCAAGCCAGGGGTGGAAAACGTGCCGCTTTTGAATATCGAATCTGGGATATTCCGGCAACAGGTCGAAATTAAATCCGCCTTCATTGCCATTGGCCCACATCACAATACCCGGGTGATTTACATCTCTGACAATTAATTCCCGGACGAGCTTCATCCCTGCTTCAGTGTCGTACGCAGACTGCCAACCGGTAAGCTCGTCAATAACATACAGACCCAGTGAATCACAGATGTCGAGGAAATGCCGGTCGGGAGGATAATGCGACATTCTGACAGCATTCATATTCATTTCCTTTATCAGAAGGGCATCCATCAAGCTGATGGAATAGTTCGTTGCCCTTCCTGTGGTAGGCCAGTGGGTATGCCTGTTGACTCCTTTCAACTTTATTTTGGTTCCGTTGATATAGAAACCATCACCCGGACGCAACTCTGCCGTACGAAAACCAAACTTTTCAGTGATAGTATGTATGCTTTTTCCGTTCCTGGTCAATGACACTTCTACCTGATACCTGTTCGGAAACTCGGATGACCACAATTCAGGATGATCAAACAGACCGGATAAACGGGTTATACCGGTATTGTCTGTATGACCGGCGATGGCACTACCAAACAACTCACCATCCAACGTTTTAACCTGGGCGGTAATTTGTGAATGCTTTATATTTTCACTTAAAAAAACATCCATCAGAAAAGTCCCATCGCACCGCGCGTCAATGGCCACACGATCAATATGCTCCCTGGGAAGCGCCTCCAACCATACAGGACGGTATATGCCTCCATATACCCAGAAATCAGACTTCCGTTCAGCATTCTCCACCGATTCGTTCGAAGAGGATTTATGTACGGTAACTTCAAGAAGATTATCTTTACCGAATTGCAATAAGTCCGTGATATCATACTTAAAACAGTAAAACCCTCCCTGATGGACTTCTCCCGCAGGTTGCCCGTTAACTTTCACCCCGGTATCGGTCATTACACCTTCAAACACGATATTCACCTGTTTCCCTTTCCACGTTTCCGGAAGCATAAATTGATGGCGGTACATGCCTGTTTCATTGATACGTTCCTTATCATGTCCGTAAGTGAACTGGCCAAACCCCTCGAACTCCCAGTTAGAAGGGACCGGGATCTTAGTCCATTCTCCGCTGTTGCGTCCTGCCGTACAGAAAAAATCCCACAAGACGGTATCATCACTCCCCGTACCGGACAGATACAGCGATTCTGTCTGCTGGGCATAAGATAAAGAGGTGAACAAACTTATACACCATAAAATAATTTTCTTCATAACACGAAGGTACATAAAAGTTTTAGACCACAGAGCAAAAATCTCACTCTGTGGCCTAAAATATAACCATTACTTATACAAACTATTCTGTACTAAATTAGGGTTAGCATCCAATTCATTTTGAGGGATCGGGAAAACATAATGTTTTTCTTCCACTTTGTATTTTTTGATGCGTGTAGTCATCAGGTTCATCCGTTTCATATCAAACCACACATGACCTTCCTGGCATAATTCCCATAACCTTTCCTGAAATATGGCTTCCCGAAGCGTCTCCTTCGTATAGCCGGCTACAGTTAAAAGAGGAAGTCCGGCTCGTGCCCGCACCCTGTTAATACCGTATAATGCATTGGCAGTAGGCCCGTTCAATTCATTCTCAGCTTCGGAATGCATCAATAACAGATCTGAAAATCTGGTTATATAATGATTCAGGGCATAGTCAGCCGTACCGTTGCCTACATCTGTCCTGTCGATATATTTATTATAGTGGGGAATGGATATATCTTCCGGATAGGTATAGGTTCTCTCCGGGTTGTTTATTCCCTGATAAGACAGGACAAAAGTCTTGCTTCTCCGCTTATCTGTGGTTACCATACTATTGAAAAACTCCGTCTCTACAGTAAGCGACGACCATCCATCCAGCTTGATCTGATCACCACTTCTGATACCTGTAAAAGTAGGCCAGTCCCAACCTTGCCCCATAAAACTCTCATATTCCACACTGAAAATATACTCAGGCCCATGTTCATTTTCCAGCAAGAATACCCTTTCGTAATCTTCTTCCAGGTCATAACCATAAGCAGTGTTATCAATAGCTGATTTGGCTTCCTGTGCCGCTTTGCTCCAGTATTCGGTTTTATTCCAGGGTTTTCCCGCATACGACAGATAGGCTTTGGCTAACATGGTTTGGGCAGCACCTGCGGTAGCCCTTCCTACATCCGCGCCGGTATTCTTCGCATTCAGGTTATTCCTGGCATATTCAAAATCATCAAAAATAAGTGTCCATACCGCATCACTTGTCCCTTCATTCGAACTTTCAATTTCAGCCATATTCTCCTCCGTTTTAAGAGGGACATTCTCAAAGAACCGGATCAGATAAAGATAGGCAAGCCCGCGCAAAAAACGTGTTTCACCGATTATTTTCTCCTTTACGCCGGCATTCTTAAACTCGGTATTGTCCAGATAAGTAAGCACTGTATTTGCCCGGTTGATGGTAACATATAACTGGGACCATATTTGGTAGAAACCCGTAGAACTGGTTGTCCATGTAAACTGATCCATTTCTGTACGCCATGCTTCGCCCGAACTGTTATTCCATGTGGCTTCTCCCGGATATTCGGCAGCCAGTATAATCTGACGCTGAAAACTATTGCTACTACGCAAAGTATTATACACAGAGATCAACGCCGCCTTAGCATCATCTTCGGTTTTATAAAAATTGGTCGGGGTAATATTACTGTACACTTTCTCCTCCAGAAAACTGTCATGA
Organism: Proteiniphilum sp.; assembly: GCF_040307845.1. Taxonomy (GTDB): domain Bacteria; phylum Bacteroidota; class Bacteroidia; order Bacteroidales; family Dysgonomonadaceae; genus Proteiniphilum. The sequence continues at coordinate 4,735 of NZ_JAWRIS010000054.1, read as the reverse complement.
CAACTATTCAGAAATAACAGTGCGGCAGTTAAAGCGAATATTGTTTGTTTAACCTTCATAATAATCACACTTTAATAATTAGTAAATCAGAATGATATATTCACTCCAAACAGTACCGCCTTGGCAGACGGGTATGCATTATAATCAACACCTAACTGAAGATTACTATTTCCCTGGGAGTTCACTTCAGGGTCAAAACCACTATAATCGGTTATGGTGAACAAGTTTTGTCCGGTTACGTACACACGGAGGGAATTCATAAATCTGACTTTCCCGAATGTATAACCTAATGTCATTGTTTTAACCCTCATATAACTGCCATCTTCTATCAACCAGTCTGATTGCAGTAACAGCGGATCAACAGTCACACGCGCCCTCGGAATATTGGTATTTGTATTGGTCGGTGTCCAGCGATTCAGGATTTCTCTGCGTTGATTTCCCCAGGGACCTGAGATGTTTGTCTCTGCACGCTGGATGTTGATGATGTCATTGCCATACGATCCCTGTAGATACACAGAAAAGTCAAATCCTTTAAAAGAGAAGTTGTTGGTCCAGCCATAAATAAAATCAGGGTTTGGATCTCCCACAATCATACGGTCGTCCGTATAATTGATCTTGCCGTCTCCACTTTTATCCACAAACCGCGCGTCGCCCAATTTGTCATTGGCCGAAGAACGTGGACCTGCAGCCAACTGTGCTTCATCCTGGAATACGCCGTCGTATTTCAACAGATTCCATACACCTACCGGTAATCCCGGTTCAAGCCAGCTTCCGTTTACTTTTAAGTGACCGGACAAGGTTCCCTGTGTACTGGGTGTATATCCCGGTATTTCCAACACTTTATTACGGTTTCTCGACCAGTTCATTTGGGTGTTCCATTTAAATTCCCCGGTGAAAACATCTGCCCCTAAAGCTATTTCTATGCCCTTATTCTCCAGACTCCCGATATTTTTAAATATCGAACTGAATCCCACTGAACTTGGGGTACTGATATTCCACAATAGATCAGTGGTCTTTTTATAGTAATAATCCACCACCAAAGACAATCTGTTATTGAACAATCCTATATCCACTCCTCCATCCGTAGTGGCCGTTGTTTCCCATTTCAAATCGGGATTCGGAATATTATTAGGCCCTACACCGGAATTCAGGGTTCCTCCCAACGGATAATTCATGGTACCAAGCATGGCCAAAGACTTGTAATTGTCTATATTCTGGTTGCCAGTCTTTCCATAGCTCACTCTTACTTTAAGATTAGACAGCCAGTCCAGGTCTTTCAGGAATGCTTCTTCAGAAGCCCTCCAAGCCACTGCAAAAGAAGGAAAGAAAGACCATTTATTATTCTCTCCGAATTTAGAACTACCATCGGCACGTGCCGTCAATGTAAACAGATACCGGTCTTTGTAAATATAATTCACCCTACCCAGGTAAGATGCCAATTGGCTCTGCGACCTGCTTGATCCGGGTTGACCGTACGTGGTTCCGGCTCCCAAGTTATTGGCCAAATACAAGTCTGTGGAGTAACCGGTAGACGAAGCCTCAAAATATTTGTAATGGAATATCTGCCAGGTATAACCTCCGACCACATTCAAAGAATGATCCCCAAATACCTTATTGTAAGTCAGGATATTTTCATTCAAATAAGAGGCATCTTTGCGATACCTTTGATTGGCCTCCCCGTTTTTAGTACTCCCCCTGTGCGTCTGTTTAGGCCAGTAAAAAGCCCTGTTGGCCGTGGACATATCTGCCCCGAAAGTAATCTTCAAAGTTAAATCCTTCATAATTTCCCAGCTTGCATCCACAGAACCCAGAAAACGGTCTATCTCCTGATCATCTTTATAATGATTGACCGTAGCCACAGGATTATTACTGGGAGTGCTTCCGGGAGTAGGATTTGTCATGGTATAATTACCATCTTCATCATAAATAGGTACAGATGCAGGCATCACCACGGCACCATGCACAACGCCTCCTGTACCGCCCCCTCCGTCACCTTCGGAAGGCATTCCATTGGCCCAGCTATGACTGGCTGTGATATTCGTACTAACCGTCAAAGTCGGTACTATTTTTATGTCCAGGTTGGAACGGAAAGATGCGCGGTTAAAATCACTGTTTTTAATGATCCCGTCCTGGCCGAAATAGCCTCCACCTATGGAATAGCGGATACCCTCATTACCACCGACTACACTAAGGTTATAATTTTGAGTGGGCGCACTGGTAAAAACTTCATCCTGGTAATCCACACCTTCACCCAAAGAAGAGATATCGGGGAAATAATAAGGATTATTTGCATTGGGAAATACCGGGCTTTGTCCGTCATTGGCTCTTGCTTCATTTACCAGAGTGGCATATTCCTGGGCATTCATCATATCAAGCTTTTTTGCCACTGTCTGTACGCCATAATAAGCATCTAAAGTAACCCGCGGCCTTCCTATATCTCCTCTTTTTGTGGTGATCAATACCACTCCATTAGCTCCCCGTGCCCCATAGATTGCCGTTGCTGAAGCATCTTTCAATATTTCTATGGAAGCAATGTCCGCCGTATTTAATGTGGCCAACGGATTCTGTGCGGTACCGTTACCTCCGGCGGAACCGCCGGCGGAGACGGGAAATCCATCTACAACATACAAAGGCTCATTACTACTACTCAATGAATTACCTCCCCTCACACGGATTGACACCCGACCACCGGGAGCCGAAGAGGCCTGCGACACCTGCACACCGGCTGCTTTACCCTGGATAGCCTGGTCAAGCGAGGTTACAGGCGAACGTTGTATATCTTCCGATTTAATGGATGATACCGAGCCTGTCAAGTCCCGTTTTCTCATTGTACCATAGCCTACAACCACGACCTCTTCCAATGTTTTTGTATCTTCCTGCAAAACAATATCGAGGGAATTCCTTCCTGCGGAGTTGATATCCTGAACCAGATAACCGATATACGAAATCTGGAGTACGGCATTGTCTTCTACTTGTAAGGTGAAATTCCCGTCTATATCGGTTACGGTTCCGTTGGTTGTCCCTTTTTCAACAACATTAGCGCCGATCACGGGCTCGCCGTTTTCATCCAGCACCTTCCCGGTCACCGTTTTTCGGTCCGCTTGTCTGATGTCGGCCTGCGCAACAGCATCTTTCTTCGACAAGATTATTTGGTATTCTTGTATTTCATAGTGTATACCCTTGTCTTTCAATACAGAGGCCAATACATTGGCAATCGGCTGATTCCGTTCGTTCACCGAAATTTTCACTTGATCATTTATTTCGGTGTTGTCATACATAAAAGTATAAGGATAGTTTTTCTCAATATAAGTGAAAAAATCTCTCAAGCTTATGTTATTCATTTTAACATCAACGCGCTGCATATTATCGGCATACACACTGGTTAACAGAAAGAATAACAAAAAGGATAATAATACCTTTTTACACATGATAAATATGATTTAAATTAGATAAATTGTTTTTTTAACTATATTTGTAACCCTAAACAACAAAATCACCTGATGTTTACCGATGAATAATCGATAACACAAAGAAGTGGATGAGTATTGGATGTTTAGTTCTTAAAGCATGAAGAATGCCCGTTCTTCATGCTTTTTCTTTTCGGTAATTCTTTATTGCAGACGAATATTCACCTCCTTTCCCTCTATTTTATACGCTATTGGCGTCATTTTATTCAATAAGGTTAATAACTCCTTCAATGATTCGGTTTTGACAACAAATGTATAATGACGGTCAGGATTTACATTTTCAAGAGTAATCTCCACTCCATACCAACGCTCCAATTTTTTAGCCACTTCATAAATATTATTGTCATAAATCTTCAGGATGTTATGTGTCCATAACTTGGTTATTCCGGTATCATCGTCAGCAATGCTGCACTTCAGGTCCGATTTTGAAACCCGTCCCATTTGATTGGGACGAAGCTGTGCCAGAACAGCTCCATTTTTATTATTGAGGAGCGAGACCAACCCGCTTTCAAGTGAAACGGCTATATCCGGATCAACATCATAAGCAGATACATTAAAGCTTGTACCATGTACCTGCACGTTTACATCCCCCGATTGAACAATGAATACCCTACGGGGATCCTTTGTCACTTCGAAAAAAGCCTCTCCCTGCAAATGAACCATGCGTTGCCGGGATTGAGTGGAATAGGTCAATGTAGAACCTGAATTCAACCAGACCCTGGACGAATCGGGAAGTGTAAGCAAAGCCTTTTCACCCAAAGGGGCATATGCTGTAAATTGAGTCGATCCACCTTCCCTGTTACCAAGCAGAAATGAAAGAGCCGCCCCGAAAAGCAAAGCAACGCAGGCAGTAAGACTTACATATTTGATCAGTACCTGTTTCGAATAGGATACGGCAACCACAGGAAGATCAATTATTTCCCGGATCTTCGTCCATATTGGCTCCTTATCCGGCAATGAAGGCGTAGCTTCCTCCTTCAGGAATCTCCATTCTTTTTCGAGTGAACGAAAGACTGTGCGGTGTTCAACGCTCTCCGCAAGCCATTTTTCGACCTCTTCTTTTTCCCATGGAGAAGCCTTTCCACTCAAATAAACAGCAATTTGTTCGTAAGGGACTTTCATCTCTTTTTCCATTTAAAATCCAAATAAACTTGGATAATTCATTTTAATTAACTTTATAATTTTATCTTTGTATCAGGGTGTTAAGAGGAAACAGGCTCTACTGGGGAGCAACCTGTCAGCAATAAGCACCCTGACGGTACGCGGTA
>NZ_JAWRIS010000053.1:0-9099 GCF_040307845.1 Proteiniphilum sp. | reverse complement strand
ACTGGGGGGTAAGGCAAGATGTCCGGGGGCGATAGAATCGATCATATTCCCTTCGAAATCCTGCGTCCATGCCATCACGGGGAACCCCTCGAAAGGGAGACGGAAAACCGATACGGTTGATTCCTTGCTGTTGACAACTATCTGTCCTTTGGGAACCCTATACCTGAGTGGAATCGGATCCAATGGATTATTCTGCAGGTCGAAACGCAGCAATTGATTGCTCGACCAGGCCAAAATGTATATCTGCCCGGTTTCTTCATCCAGCCATTCGTTATACACATTCAGGTATTCATTGGGGCCTTGCCCGTAAGAACCGATGGTGGTGATAAATTCACCCTCTATATTGAATAATTTGAACGGATTCTGGCGAATATTCCTCACTAAAATATGTTGGTCGGTGACGGTGATAAACGTGAATCCTATAAGTGCCTCGTCACGGTTGTCGAGTTTTACCATCTTAAGATCTTCGATAAAGAGGCTTAAGGGTAGGTCCACGGTGTCTTTTAGTTTGGTCAGGTCGCAGGAGATCAGCTCCGAATTGCGGATTATCACCTGCTCAGCTACTACATCCAGTTGGTCGAGCAGGGCTTGTTTTCCGTTCTTGCCGCAAGAAGGAAAGAGGAGGAGGAAAAATATCCCCGGGAGGTAATGAAATAATTCGCGTTTCATGTTTATCCGTCTTAATGGTGATTCATGGAAGCAAAGGTAACGGTTTGAGATGGATAGGAACAAATAATCAGGCGGACAATTGATAATCTTATTGTTGTATTAGTCTGTTGTTTGTTAGTTAGTTGTGATGTTTTGAAGAAAAGTATAGGCGGACAATGTTTTATTTTATCAATTAATCTTCTGTAAGATGGCATCTAAGTTGAGGCTGTTGTCTTCTATCCGGAATTTCTCGGTTTTCAACCGGTACTTCCGTTTGGTGATGGCTGCTTTCGAAACGCAGTAGATGTCGGACAGGTCCTGCATATTGATATTTATCTTCAGCAGGCAGCAGAAGCGCACATCATCATCCGACAGGGTGGGGGCGTGTTCTGCCAATTTGTCCAGGAAATCGGGGTAAGCGTCCCGGATACCGTGTATCAGCTCCTGCCAGTCGTGATCGGTGATTTTTATTTTGGCCTGCTTATCAGGGTTGTTGTCTGTGTTCTTGCCTGTGTTGTTGTCCGTGTTCAGGGAGGGTAGTTTGTGGAAGAAGTTAATCTTTTTGAACAGGGACTCCCTGAGCAGCGCTTCCTTTTCCCGCAGGGCGCTTATCTCCTGTTGCTGTTTCAATAACAGGTTTTTCTGTTGTAGCCCGAGAAGCCTGTGCTCATGGGCGGCTTTTTCATTTTTTCGTTTGTTGTTCACACGGATGATATAGAAACCGATCGCCATCAGGAGCAAGAGGAAGGTGCTTACCAGCAAATAGAACTGGTGTTCTTTCTGCTTGATTTTTAGCCGGTTGTTTTCATTCTCTAATTTCTCTTTCTCATATTTCTGTTGCATATCATCCGAACGGATCTTTGATAAAAACGAGTTGAATGCCTGTTCGCTATTCTTTGACAGGTTCAGCGCCTCGATAAAATGGCCTTTTTTTGCTTCCGATGTACGTAGAAAAGAGTAGGCGAGGTCGGCCACATAGGGGTCGTCGCCCTTGATGGACAACTCCGCATACTGCCGTGCCGAGTCGGGCTTGTTTTGCTTGTCGAACAGGATGGCACGGTATAAATTGGCGGCAGGCACATCCCGGCGGTTCCGTTTGACCTCCTGTGATTGGTTCTTATAGTGCAACGCTTCCTCTATCCGGTTGTCTGACTCGTATACTCCTGAGAGTATATTAAGGATGGTAACTTCCAGGTCCTGGTATCCTTGTTCTTGTGTCCGGTGGAGCGCCTGCATATAGGTCTCTATGGATTTATCCGTCTCCTTGTTGTAGCTCTGGGCATCGCCAAGTGCCAATAACGAATAGACCACCTGTAGGGAGTCGTTTGCGGCATGGGCATATTGCAACGCTTCCTCCTGGGTCTTTATCGCGGTGGACGCATCTCCCAAGGAGAGGTAGGCGTATCCGATTGTTCGTTTGTATGAGGATTTCCTACCATTGTCATCGTCTTCTGGAATCGCCTTGATCGCCTGATTGAAGTAGTACACCACGGAGTCGTGTGTGGCATTCCGGTAATGGTACATTCCGTTATAGTAGAGGCTTTGGTACAGGTTGGCGGAATCATTCCGGAGGAGGTAGTATTGTGTGGTGGCGTGGATGATGGAGTCGGATGACAGCTTATTGCCCGACCGGATCATGCTTTTTATGTAAATCAGGTTGTATTCGGCTTGTGCGGCTTCGCTTAGCCGTTTCACATCCTTTATTTCTTCCAGCTTCAACAACGCCAACGAAGGGATGGAGTCGGACAAACGGGCTGCCTCATCCAGCACTTTTTCATGACGGAGTTTGCCCTGGCAGGCCATGAGTAACGTGCAGAGCAGGAGAATGAGATAGGGGACAAGTTGTTTCATATAACGTTTTAGTAGAGATCGATTATACGTTCATTATCTTCTTATTTTACCTTCCGTATTCACCTCTTTCAATGCAATGGCATGATAAGACTGACGATGTTCAATCGTATTCTTTATCTTTTTGCATCATTTCAATCTGCCTGCGTTCCGCTTCCAGTTCTTTGATAAGTTCTTCTTCCGTCGGCAGGTAGAGTTTATATTTTGATGCAAACATATGCCGATTTTCAGCAAGTACCGAATACCTGACAACCGTCTCGTCTTTCTCGGTACATAATATGAGTCCTATTGTCGGATTATCGCCCTCACCACGCTTCAAATCGTCGAACATTCTGACATACATGTCCATTTGCCCGATATCCTGATGTGTCAGCTTCCCGATTTTCAGGTCAATAATCACGAAACATTTCAGGATGTAATTATAAAAGGTAAGGTCGATGAAAAAATTGGACGTTTCTGTGGAAATCCTTTGTTGCCTGGAGATAAAAGCAAAGCCTTTTCCAAGCTCAAGGATGAATTTTTGAAGGTTGTCAATCAGGACTTTTTCCAAATCCTTTTCATATAAATTGGTGTTAGTGGACAAATCGAGAAATTCCAGTATATAAGGGTCTTTGATAATATCCTGCGGCATTAATACATCTTGCCGTGCAATATTATCTTCGTGTTTTTTTGTTTCTATTTTGTTTTGAGAAGAAAGGATACGTTCATAAGCAAGCGATGATATTTGCCGGTCAAGTGCACGGGTTCCCCAATTCTGTTCAATGGCTTCTTTCAAGTAATACTGGCGAGCTTTTTCATTTTCAACCATTAGTAACGAACGATAATGCGTCCATGTCAATTCGGGTCGCACTGCGTCCCGAATTGGAAAGGTTTGATATAACTGCCTCATTCTGCGTAAGTTTCTCTCGTCGTATCCGGACCCAAACTCATCCGTAAGCCTGGCGGAAAGTTCAAGCAGTATTTTCTTCCCGTAATCGGCGCGGTCTTTACCGCCCTGCTCTTCAATAAGAATACGCTCCCCTATGTCCCAATAAGCGTATATCATTGTGCTGTTAGCATAATGATATACTTTGTTCCGGGCATTGAAGATGATGTTTTTAATATCATTATAAAAGTTCGATGATACTGTTTCTTTCATGTGCCGTATGTATTTCGGGTCGCACTGCGACCCAATTTATTTCGTCCGCAAAGATATGATTAAAAAATGAAATTTCTGCTTTAAATTATAATCTGATTATCAACCTTTAATGCTTGAATTTTCCATGTCGATGCCACAAGCTATCATGCTGCGGAAACATAGATTCGGAGGTGTTTTCGTGGCAATTTCGGATATCCTGTTGTAGAACTTCATATTTTGCATTTAATTAACGTAACCGGAATTACCGTAATGGCAGTTACGTTATTAAAGATAATTCTTAATTGATCAGATTATCATCGAGATCAAGATACCCAAATTGGATCATATCTTCAAAGAAGAAAATTAATCTATCATTTTGTTGATCATAGCAGAAATCAGAAATTCTATATCTTATATCCAATGTTTTAATATAACCGCCATCAAGATTGAAGACCAATAATTTGTCAGGATAATACTCTTCGGTATTCCAATTGCCTCCCGAATAGGATACGATTATCTTATCTCCCCTGATAAAGGCGTTTCCATAATGACGAAGGGGATCCCTGCTATTCCAATTGCTGCCATATATATTGTATTTCAGGTTCCCTTCCATATCCATGATGGTCATCAGGTTGCGGTTTGTGTAGCATTCCACAACGATTCCGTGCTCCATGGAGACTGCTATGGAGATACGTTTCTTTCCCACATCGGGATGGGAATAGTTCATCTCTTTTATTTCCCCGGTCTGCATATTCCATTTTCCTGCCGCCTCGTTATGACCTGTATTCCCCGTCGGTTTTATGATTCTTGCAAAGGAGAGGACATCATTGACAAATATATAATCACTGGGAAACTGAGTGTTGTTAATTTCCTTTTTTACCTCCGGCATATAATAAGGATCATTGAGGATACTATCAAGCGGATAGCTGAATAGCTTTAGTTTGCCGTGATCTGACATATAAATCTCTCTCCTCTTTTCATTCACTCCTATATGTCCCATAACGGTGATCTCACCGGGCCCCTGTCCTTTAGGTATGGCACTGGCGACGTATTCAAAATTGTTCCTGTTGAAGAGGTGGATAAGCAAGTCATCTGATTTGTAGTCTTGGACAATCAGATAATCATCCATCAGTTGTAACCTGGAGATAGAACCGATCATTACCTCTTCCGTGACTATTTCCTGAATTTTTTCTTTCACATCTGTAATGTTGTTTCGCCGACTTTGATGCTTTTCCGTATCGCTATTGTTCGCACAGCTCCAGAGCATTGTTGCAACGATTAAAACTACAGATCTAAATAAATTTCTCATGACTTTTTTCAGTTATGCTATTTTTTATACTTCATCAACATGATCACAGGATTATCTTCTTCATCCAGTCCTGCGGCAATTTCTTTTAATTTTCCCTTCAATTCGTCATTTTTATATGCTTCCACAAGTTGGCTGCCTGCCAAAGTTTCGAAACATGCAATTCCTCCATTTAACGGGTTCGAAATCATGTCCACTTCCTTTTTTTTCAGATAATCTCCATTGAGTACACTCGGATTAAAGAGTGCATTTTCCTGCTTGTCGTACATTAAATCGTTAATTGGGAATCCTCTTCCCGTTGTAAAATCGAATACTTTTTTCATGGTTTGCATGAAATAAAAATGGTCGGTAAGCATCCCCATGGTAAGGAGTATTTCAGTATCTTTGGAGGGAGTTTTTACAAGAAACGGAACCAACTTATTCTCTTTGGATATATAATTGTACACGGTATCGGATGATGTTTCAACAAGTAGCCAATTGTCATGATAGGGAATTATTGACGATACGGAGGTTACCGCTGTCCCTTCGCCCTCCCGCACGGACGGAGCTTTGATCACATCAAAAGGAATTGAAATATCACGGGTAATATGGCCGTCCTGTTTCGATATAATGGCATGATAAGATTGACGATCTCTGGGTTCTCCATCTTTGTAATAACCCGACATATCGTAACAGATCAGATTATCGTTGTCATAATCGAATATGTTCCAATAATCAGCACCTTCGGTATGGGCAAAACTTCGTTTGAAGTTGCCCGATAAGTCGTACACCAGTATTTTTTTCGAGGTGGAACAATTGACAAATAATTCTTTGTTGTCCTCATCCAGCGCAATCCCGTTGATAAAGTTATACTCTTCGGCGCCTTGTCCCTTTCTGTTTATCTTTCTTATTCCTTTACCGGTTTTTCTGTCAAAAACAAAAATATCACCATCGTTAATCCAGTTTTTTACCAATATGTATTTGTTGCCTATTGCCAGCACATTACCTTGGGTCACAAATTCATCATTTGTCTCCAGTGGAATATATTCCACATCCATAAAGTCCTGAAGGATCAGTTCCTTCTTGGGATAATTTGCCGTTACATCAACTGTGATAAGATCATTCTGTGTACCGGACTGTTTACATCCCACTATTCCTGTTATTTGGAACAGGATAATTGCCAGAATTGTGATTTCTTTTTTCATTGTGTTATTATTAATTAGTGGTGACTTGCACTGAGTCTGCATTTAAAGCAAGGCGGAAGCCTCCAAATTCATCGTGATGTTTTTCTACGTCGTAGTCGATATACGATACCCTGCATCCTTTTGCAGTGCCGCCCCAGCTACCGCCCCGCAAGACACGGCGGAAAAAAAGATGCGTGCCCCCATATGGCCATCCCGGGTGGACAGTTTTACCATTACGGGTGTATTCCTGAGTGTACCAGTCGCTACACCATTCCCATACATTGCCACTCATGTCGTATAAACCTAATTCATTAGGCTTTTTCATCCCTATAGGATGGGTGGTTCCCTTACTTCCCTGTTTGTTGTTCTGATAATTATCAAAATACCAGGCAACCTCGTCTATTTTATTGCTTCCGCTATATTTGTACCCTCTGCTTTGATTGCCACCACGCGCTGCATATTCCCATTCAACTTCTGTAGGCAATCGGAATTTTTTTTTGGTAAGGATATTTAACTTGGTTATAAAGACTTGGGTATCTTTCCAATTTATACGTTCTGCTGGGCACTCTTCACAGCCTGAATTGTAGGAACTGTTAAGTTCAGGATCCATAATAGCGCTCCATAATTTTTGGGTAACCTCATATTTGCCCATGTAAAAAGCGGACAAAGTCTCTTCATGCGCCGGCTTCTCATCGTCCTCACAATCATCACCCTGTTCGCCCGTACATCCCATAGTAAATGTTCCACCTTCTACAAAAATCATCTCGAAACTTTCTCCATTGACAGTGAAAGTGATACCTTGCGCCTTGTGATCAGATTTATCCTGAACACAAGCAGTCGTGATACCAAGAATAAGGACAAAAGTAAAAATTGTATGTATCTTCTTCATTTTATATGATTAGAGAATGCTAACAGGAGAATATATTTGTGCTTATCCATATTTCAATTGTTTTTCCGTTTATGTTTGTCCATAGAAGTTCTTATTTTACATTTTGAAGATCAGCAGCAATATTCAAATCAGCTCTTACTGTCTTGGTGCAAATTTACGAATAAATCGTAATAAAAACATGGTTATATGGGATATTGATGTTAAAGAAATAGAAAAATATTCTTTTGGCTTTAGGTTCCGTCCTATTGTCGGATTATCGTCCTCACCACGCTTCAAATCGTTGAACATCCTGACATACATGTCCATTTGCCCGATATCCTGATGTGTCAGCTTCTCGATTTTTCAGGTCAATAATCACGAAATATTTCAGGATGTACTGCTTATGGATAGTGGTATCTTAAGGAGTAGATATAAACGGAGGCGATATCTTCATGCACAGAATAAATAATTCGATGCAAATGTTTGGAAAAATAATTAATGGAACCAGTGATACCGTAATCGTGATTACGTTATTGTAGGGATATGGATTGTTTTGAATTAAACGAGATTTTTTGTTATTTTTATAAGTCTGAATAAATTCTTTTAAATTGATTATATTACTTTTGTGAACTGTATATAAGAATAATTCCTTGTTTCAGTTTATATATGAACAAAAAAGACTTTATACTAGAAATATATAAAGACAGTCGAACAGTGTTCCGTTTGTCGGGTATTGCCATGATGTTTCCTCAGGAGGAGAGTAAATATCTAAGCGAGCGTTTGGGGTATTACGTGCAGACTGGAAGGCTGCTGAATCCTCGCAAAGGAATTTATGCAAAGCCGGAATACAATCCTCTGGAGTTTGCTAATTTATTGTATACTCCTTCCTATATTTCTTTGGAATATGTACTCCAACAGGCTGGTATCATCTTTCAGTATGATTCGCGCTATACGAGTGTCAGTTACCTTTCCCGTGAAATCGAAGCAGATAACAAGCGATACAACTATCGCAGAATAAAAGAGGAGATTATCATGAATAATATCGGTATAATCCGGAGGGATAATATCAACATTGCTACTCCCGAAAGGGCATTTCTTGATATGCTCTATTTGAGTAAGGATTTTTTTTGTGATAATATTCATTCACTCGACAGGCCGTTGATCGATCGGATCATTCCGGCTTATCAATCTGTCACCTTGGAAAAACGAACCTTTCAACTTCTGAAAAATGGTAGATATCAATAAGCATAAGTTTTTTCTGTTCCAAATCCTTAAAGATATATATGAGGACAAGGAATTAGCAGGGTTACTCGGTTTCAAAGGAGGAACAGCCTTGATGTTTTTCTATGATTTGCCAAGATTCTCGGTCGATTTGGATTTTAATCTGTTGCTGTCTGAAAAAGAGGATATTGTATATGATAAGATTAGGAGAATTCTTCTGAAACATGGAACTATTCATGACGAAGCAAGAAAGTTCTTCGGAATACTATGTGTCCTAAATTACGGTGTGGGAGAACGGAAGCTTAAAGTCGAGATATCAAATCGGAATTTTAATGATCATTATGAGGTGAAGAACCTTTTTGGAGTTAACATCCAAGTGATGGTCGCACCCGATATGTTTGCACATAAGCTTTGTGCTATGTTAGATCGTACGAATGTGATCAACAGAGATATATTTGACTGTTGGTTTTACATGAATAACAAGACGCTCCTAAATAAGTCTATTGTTGAAACACGTATGAAAATTCCCCTTGCAGATTATTTACAGAAATGCATAGATACGCTTGAGGGTATGAGCGACAAGGGAATACTTGATGGATTAGGAGAACTCATGGATGAAGAGATGAAAATATTTGTTCGTTCCAGACTACGTACTGAAACAATATCATTATTAAAATTTTATAGGCAATTTCCGATGTTAACATAGAAGGAATAATATTCAACTTCAGAGAACTGTTATAAAGACCAAAACTATAGGTATAGATAATTTTCTTGTGATTTTATTTCTTGTCACTAGTGTCCCATAAAAAAGGGACGTTATTAAAAATCAAATAAACCTGGCCCATTGAGCCCAAATCGTTCTTTGTCATTTTGAAATTTAGTTTTGTCAAAAAGTTCCCGAAGATTCGTCTTATCGGTCAACGAGATG
>NZ_JAWRIS010000052.1:0-42331 GCF_040307845.1 Proteiniphilum sp. | reverse complement strand
AAAACCCCCCCCCCCCCCATTAACGTTAGTTAACAAAAAGAGCGTGAAAAGAATAGATATTGATTTTTTTATGCTATATACCGTCATATCCTCCGATTTTTGATATATATTTATGTTTTTAGGCAAAACAAAAGTAAATATTTTAATTGATTTAAACAAATTAAATTAGAAATAAATTTCACTTAAATATATCAAGAAACATCTTTCTATCTGGTTGCAATATATAAAACCCTGAAACAACTCTTTTCCACAGCCATTTTGAACAATTATTTTACACATTTTTTAAGCATTATCAGTTAATAATAAACAAATGACTTGTATCGGCGTTTCATTCAAACTTATTGTCCCTATCCACCCGGTACTTTTATCGTCAATCCATAATTTCTCACTAAAATATAGCAGAATATAGACTTAATAATGTATATTTGTTTTAATAATATTACAAGCAATTATCAATATGAACAAAAAAATTTATCTAAGTTGTCTGTTTATTCTTTTTACAACGGTTTATGGTTGGTCACAAACAGAAGTTATCGCCCACCGCGGTTACTGGAAAACCGACGGATCGGCACAAAATTCCATTACTGCCCTGTTGAAGGCCGACTCCATCCGTGTATATGGTTCGGAAGTGGATATATGGCTCTCTTCGGATGGCATCCCGGTGGTGAACCACGATGCAGACGTCACCCTGGACGGAAAGAAGTTGGTTGTACAGGATACGCCCGCCGCCACACTCAGAAAGGTAAGACTCGCCAACGGAGAGCCGTTACCTACCGCTGAAGAGTATCTGGATGCTTTCGCCCAATGCAAACATACCAAACTGATCATAGAGTTTAAGACGCACAGAGAGAAAGAAAGAGAAGACGAATTGGCCCAAAAGGTGATTGACATGGTCAATGAACGGGGCTTACAAGATAAGGTAGAATATATTTCTTTTGGCGTTAATTTCGTCCAACAGGCCAGAAAACTTGCCCCCGATGCTCCTGTCTATTATCTCAATGGGGATTTGTCACCGCGTGTCCTTGCCAAAATGGGAATGAACGGATTCGACTATCATTTTAATGTGTTGTACCAGAAACCGGAATGGGTGAAGGAAGCACATACGCTGGGGCAAAAAGTGAATGTATGGACGGTGAACAGTCCGGAAGATATTCAAAAGATCATTGACCTGAAAGTGGATTATATCACTACCGATGAACCATTGTTGGTAAAAGATATACTACAGGGAAAATGAGGCTGACAGTATCTCTGAAAGAGTAAAGAAGTGGCAGGCATATATATCCACATCCCTTTCTGCAAAACCCGGTGCACCTACTGTGATTTTTACACCGGGACCAACGAAAAGCAGATGGATGCTTTCGTTGATGCACTCTGTACCGAAGCCGGAATAAGGAAGGATGAGATCTCCGAACCGGTGAGGACCATTTATTTTGGCGGAGGAACCCCTTCACGGCTTCGAAAGGAGCATTTCGACAAAATCTTTAATACGCTGCATCGCCATTTCTCTATCAAACCTACCACGGAAATCACCGTCGAAGCAAATCCCGACGACCTTTCGGATACCTATGTGGAGATGCTCTCCCGGTTACCCGTCAACCGCCTCAGCATCGGCATACAGAGTTTCGACGATGATGAGTTGAAGTTCCTGAGCCGACGGCATACTGCACAACAAGCCATTGACGCGGTAAAGAGATGCCAACAACAGGGTTTCGGGAATATCAGCATCGACCTGATGTACGGGTTACCACAACAGACGGAGGAAACCTGGCAGCATACCCTGACACAAGCCACCAGCCTCAATGTTCCACATATATCTTCTTATCATCTTATTTACGAGGAGAAAACAAGAATGTACCGGCTGTTGCAGGCAGGCAGAATAAAACCGGCAGAAGAAGAGGTCAGCACCGCAATGTTTGCCATGCTGATCGACCGGCTCACCACACATGGCTATATCCACTACGAGATTTCGGCCTTTGGCAAGGAGGGTTATTTTTCGCGGCATAACAGTTCATACTGGAAGAACGAA
Source organism: Proteiniphilum sp. (assembly GCF_040307845.1). Classification (GTDB taxonomy): domain Bacteria; phylum Bacteroidota; class Bacteroidia; order Bacteroidales; family Dysgonomonadaceae; genus Proteiniphilum. The sequence goes on along the minus strand of NZ_JAWRIS010000052.1, from coordinate 40,305 downwards.
AAATACCTTGGCTTAGGGCCTGCAGCCCATTCGTTCGATGGCGACAACCGTTCATTGAATGTCCCTTCACTTATCCGGTATATCAAAGGTGTGGAATCGGGCGTATTGAACCGGGAAACGGAACACCTGAGCCTCAGCGAAAAATATAATGAGGCTGTGCTCACCGGTCTCCGCACCATGTGGGGGCTTGACCTCACTGAACTTGCGGCCCGTTTCGGCGATGAATTCTACCGCTATTGCCTGCAAAACGCACAAAAATACCTCCGCATGAACCTGCTCAAAACTGAAGGCGGCACATTGAAACTGACCCGTGATGGCATCTTTATTTCCGACGGTATCATGAGCAACCTGATGTGGGTCGGTTAGAATCTCATCCGGTTGTTATTGCTACCACGATCACTCCCGTAACAATCGCTATCCCAAAACTCAGAAGCGTCCCAATCAAGATATACTCCGTAAGTTTTCTGTCTCTGGAGTCTTTCAAATCCCCAAAACGGAAAACCGATTTGGCTGCCACTAAAAAGCCTATTGCTTCCCAATGCCCCGATACAACAAAGATAAACACTAGCAATCTTTCCAGAATGCCGATATACTTACCGGCATTGGGCAATGATTTCTCTTTCACCGGTTCAATATTGTCTTCCCAGTTACCTAGTATATTTTGTATCACAATTCCACAAACGACTGTCAAAAATATAACCGCGGTAAGATATATCCAAAAACCGGGATTGGTAAAAAAATATGTATATGCTATCTCCTGATTGAAAAAAAGATACCACAGTGCCAATATGGTTAACAGATGCAACAACTGATCTATCAAAAACCATCGCGTTTTATAACGTTTATTCTGTTGGTATGACTTGGCAACATCTATTATAATATGAACGGCAGCCATTATGAGAGCCAACATCCAGAAACGCAAATCCCATAGAAACAACCACACAAGCGCGCCATGTATAAGGCCGTGCAAATAGAGCTTGGGAGATTTGATCCTTTTCATCTCCTTCTCTTCCACCCATGATTTCGGCTGCAGGACGAAATCACCGATCAAATGTGCCAATATAAGTTTCACCAACACAATCACGACTGTAATTTTTTCAGTTTACGCCTATACATCTGATCCACAGCCAATAGTTCTTCTACATGGGCTCTTCTCCATCTTCCGCTGACCGAATTTTGCTTTATTCCTAACCGGTCTCCAATCTCTTTTTGCGTGTAATCGGGATATTTCAACACCCATCCTATTAACTCTGCGGAAGCAACCATCCAATTATCCATAAAAAGAGAGGCTAGCTTCAGGTAAAGGTTCATCTCTTCATCGAATGCTTCCCAAGGACTTTTAATAAGTAAGTTCACTTTTCCTTTTTCCAGTTCTTCGAATTTCTCCCCTGCAAAAATAAAAGCCTCCCCATTGCTTTCGGAAATGCGCTCACCCGTATATGTCTTATTACCGATCCCTATAGCCATCCTCACATCAAGGAGACCGGATTTCCTTTTTTGATCTTCCGGAACAACTCTTTTCACCAACGCTTTAATTATAAGCGATTTTCTCAATGCCTCTTCGGGACGATCTATTTCCAACTGAAAAGAATCACCCCACACCAATTCCCATTGTTTTGGCGATTGACCCCATTCATTCAGCTGATTTTTAAGTGGAAGCAACCAGCTTTCCGAATTATTCACTTTCCGGGATGATATAATATCCCCTTTTATAACAGCTATCATAATGCAAATATCATAAAAATAAACGATATGTCAAAATATCGTGGAAATAAACGATACACCAAAATATCGTGGAAATAAACGATATCCTGATGTGGATTGATTGATGGTTACAGTATTTCCATCTGATGCCGGAAATCATAAAAAGTCTTCCTCATCAGATCGGCCAACGACAACTGATAATTAATATAGGCCCTCAGGTGGGATGTATAAGCATTGTTCAGACGGTTCCTTTCCAATGCCAATCCCTGGCTGTCGATATCTCCATCGGAAAAGCGCTGGCGTGTTATCTCAAAACTCTTTTCAGCAACCAGCACATTTTTCTCCAACACTTGCAATCTTTTTAAATTACTGTTGATGCTCGCTATAAGGTTTTTCACTTCAGTTTCTATCTCCCTTTCAACCTCTTCTTTCCGATAGTTATATTGTTTTAACCGTGATTCGGAGGCTCTTACCAAGGCCCTGTTTTCTCCCCAATCAAGAATAGGTATGGTAATGGTCAACCCGACGCCGTAACTGGCATTTCTATCCATCAGGTTATTGTATGAGTTTTTAATGGAAGAAAAAAGGCCGACATCGGTTCGCTGGTCTATACCGGCCTTTTCAAAATAAGCATCGATACTCCCCTTGATCATTCCATTTGATTTCTGCTGCTTTATATTCAACTTCTGCAATTCTATCTGTATCTCCTGTTCCCTTACCTCCAGCCTGTTTTTCAAAGCCATGTCAATGGCCTTTTCCGGATCAACGATCACGATCTGATAATCCAAATCGTTATCCAATGTCACACTATCATTCAAATCCAATCCCAATAATTCCTTGAAGGAATTTTTGGCAGATACTTCGTTTAAAACGGCAATATCGTAATTGTTTTGAGCTTCAGCCAAATCGACCTCCATCTGCAAGGCATCTACTTCACGTATCAAGCCGGCGGCGTATTTGTTTTGCGATATTTCATGCGCTTCCATCTGCCGCTCCAGGTCGAGATGGGCGATCTCAGTACTCCTTTGAAGGGACAATAAATTATAGTAGGCGCTACTCACCTGGTATACCAGATTCAATTCTTCCCTTTTGTATTGTTTGTTGGAGCGTTCGTAATCCAGTTCCGCCCTTTTGAGTGTCGACCGGATGCTATTGTAGGCATAAAAGGAATGGAGTGGCTGAGTAAACCCTATACGTGAGCGCAGGCGGGAAGAGCGAAAATTGCTATTTATATTCTCCCCGCTTGATAACATATTCTGTATAAAAATGTTACCATCTGTCGGCAAAGGCTGGTTGATAGTCAGCACGGTGGAGTAACCCAACTCCTTCACGGGATAATAAAAAGTAATTCCCGTGGTATCTTTCCAACTCTCAATGGTCTCAGTATATTGAGGAGCCCCAATAGTCATGTCGATATGCGTCTTTAACCGGCTGGTAGCAGACTTCAGATTGTATTCGGCAATTTTCAGGTCTTCTCCTAATTTCAACATACTAAAACTTTTGCTTTTAGCTATCCCGATACTTTCCTCCAAAGTAAGGGTATGTACTGTCTGGCTATATAATAACAGGTTAGAGACAAATAAACCGATACAGAATAGAAATAACTTTCGCATAACTCTAAAATTTTGAATTACTAATTACCAATTCCCAATTATCTCATTAGTCTTATTGGCACATTGACTCATTGGCTCATCAATTCCCGCCGGTGTTGATTCGGCTTGTCGGAATGGATCATTCCGTCTTTCAGATAGATATTCCGATGGGCATAATCAGCGATTTCCTGTTCGTGGGTAATCAAGATAATGGTATTCCCTTCTTTATGCAACTCTTCGAACAGACGCATGATTTCCACCCCCGTTTTGGAGTCGAGCGCCCCGGTAGGTTCGTCCGCCAGCAATATTCCGGGATTGGTCACCAAAGCCCTGGCAATGGCCACCCTTTGCCGTTGCCCGCCGCTCAGTTCAGAGGGTTTATGATGCAGGCGGTCGGACAGCCCCACCCTTTCCAAAGCCTTCAACGCTTTCTCCCGTCGCTCATTACCCGGAACTCCCGCGTAAATCAGAGGCAATTCCACATTCTGGATGGCATTTAACCGGGGCAGCAGATTGAAGTTCTGAAAGATAAAACCTATCTCCCGGTTCCTTGTGAGTGAAAGGGCATCATCATCCAAAGTGCTTACGTCAATATCATTGAGATAGTAGTGACCGCTCGATGCGGTATCCAGACAACCGAGGATATTCATTAACGTCGACTTACCCGAACCGGAAGGGCCCATAATCGCCACATATTCATTTTTTTCGATATGAAGATTGATGCCGTGTATGACGGGAATCTCACTCTCTCCGAGAGAATAACTCTTCTTCAGGTCTTTTATTTCTATCAGCATATCATTTTAGTTTATTCATAACGGATAGAGTCCACCGGTTTCAAATTGGCAGCATTCTTTGCCGGCAGGTATCCAAAGCTAACCCCCACGATTACCGAAAAAGAGAATGCGATAAAAACCGAATAGGGTTTGATAAAGGTGGTGATGTCGGTAAACAAGGTAACCACCAACGAAAGCATTATGCCGATCAACACTCCTATCAGTCCACCGGTAATACTGATGGCCACCGATTCGGTGACAAACTGTCCCATAATATCAATCTTACGGGCACCCACCGACCTGCGGATCCCTATTTCACGCGTACGCTCCATGACCGTTGCCAGCATAATATTCATGATGCCTATACCGCCTACCAGTAGTGATATGGCAGCAATGGCGCCCAAAAGGAAGTTATAGATCTGCCGTTCTTTTTCTTCCTGTTTAAGAAGTTCATAAGGAATTACAATGCTGTAATCGTCATTATTAAAATGATGCCTTTTTAATATCTCATCAATAATTCTGGACGCCTCGATCAATTTATCCGAGTTATTGATCTGAACCGTAATCTGCTGTATTTCGCTGGAAAGGACATTCTCTCTTGTGAAGCGGTTCAAGAACAAAGACAATGGCACATAGACATCCCTGTTCAGGTCTCTGGCCGCCAGCTCACCCACGGTTTCCGTAAAGAGACTTTTCGAAGCCAGCACACCAATCACTTCCAACCATTGGTCGTCTATCTTCACCAGCTTACCGACAGGATCTTCGCCTTTAAAAAAAGTGGCAGCCACACCTGCACCCAGCACACATACCTTCAACCGTTCGTTATAATGTTTTTCATTGATGAAATAGCCTTGCTGTACTGTATAATTCATCAAACTGAGAAAATCGGGTGTAATGCCTATAACCGTAGATTTCACCGACTTGTCATCAAACTTCACTTCGGTATTTTTTTCCGCCTGTGAGGCCACCTTTTCCACTCCCGGCACGATCTCCAGGATAACATTGGCATCCTGGATGGAAAGCCCCTGGGAAAACTTAGCCCGCACCTCTTCCAACTCTTCATCGGAAAGCGACTTTTCCCTGATGATGATATTATTGACACCCAAATCCTGGTATTTCGCAATCGCTTCACGTTTCGCACCTTCACCGATCGATAACATCGTGATTACCGATGCCACTCCAAATATGATCCCTAACATGGTCAGGAAGGAGCGGAATTTGTGATCGACCAGTCCCTGAAGCGCCAAACGAATATTTTCACCGTATTGCATATCCTGTTCTATAAAAATTCACAACTCACTGTCATTCCCGGCTTTAACCTATCATCCGGTTCCAATATCCGGACTTCCACATCAAAGACCCTTTGCCGGGATTTCTGGTCTTTTAGCCTGCATAACTTCCCGATATAGGCTACTTCTCCCTCGAACACCACTTTGGGCAACGCATCCAAACGAACTGACACCTTTTGATTGACATTTATCTTCAGAAAGTCGGTTTCATTCACCTGGGTATTTACTTTCATAAACTCCAGCTCGGGAACGTTGGCCAAATTGTTTCCTGCATAAATATTATCCCCTATCTTGTATAAACTTCTGGTGGGGCCTTGTCGGTTCCATTCAACCTGGAATACGCCCGATACGGGTGTCCGTAAAGTAAGTTGCGGCACCAGTGCTTTTGCATTTTCTATCTCTTTCCTGATCTGCTCGACCCTGATCTCCTGAATTTTTAAATCATTTGTGTTGATGACCTTATTAAGGTCGTAGATCTGCTTCTCCTTCTCAAGGTTGATCTCCGACTGCTCGAACTCCAATTGTTTTATCCGTCGCAACCGTTCCGATTCAAAGCGGGATGCTTCCAATTCGATCTTTTTTAAATCGAATGATGCCAGTTCATTCCTGATCCTTGATTCGCTTTCCTGTTCCCTGTTTTCTTGTTCCACATACAATTTTTCCAATACGGCCAATTGTGTCTCCAGGTTACTTTCCTGGTCAAGAATAAATTTATTGATATCGGCAGGATCCAGTTGGGCGATCGAATCTCCTTTTTTCACAATCTCCCCATGGTTCAACAGGCCGATGATCTTCATTTGATACCAATGTCGTCCATACCTTGGTATGATAAAGGATATGGAATTGATCGCGGCAAGTTCGCCCGTTTCTATGATGGTGCTTCCATCCGATATTTTCCTTTCGTTATCATCCGATCCAACCCTGTTTTTGCAGGAAGAAAAAAGAAATAAAAGGGAAAACACCACCGAAAGAGTGTATATTATTGTATGATTCATTTAATTAATTGAAAATTGAAAATAAAATTTGGCCTCCCAGTCCCCCAGTCACTCAGCCCCCCCATCACCCACTCTTCCACTTTTCTCCTCCACCTCCACAGCGAAAGGATCTACCAGTGCGATTTCATCCCCTTCTTTCAGACCGTTTACCACCACTATGTAATCGGTATTATTCTGTCCGGTTTCAATCTCTACTTTATCATAACCACTTGCACTTTTCTTATAGACAAAATTCTTGTCCCCCTCCGGTCTCAGCGCATCCAAAGGGATATAAAGCACATCCTCTATCTTGTCTATTATGATCCTGCAACTTACGGTGAGGCCGGGAAGCAGGTGCTTATCCGATTCACCCAGTAATATTTCAACAGGAAATATTTTTATCTTCGATGATCCATCCTTGTTCACAGCAAGATTGGCAATTGAATGGACCGTTCCGGTAAAGGTGCTATCCGAAAATGCATCCGGTTTAATTTCGACTTTCAGTCCCTTACTGATTTTTGCCACATCCACCTCGTTGATCCTTACCGTCGCCTTTAACTGTGACAGGTCGGGAAGCTGGATAATGGGAAATCCGCCCCAGCATTGATCGCCAATCTGAAACTTATTGTTACTGCTCCAGTTGCGGGATATGATGGCTATTCCGGATGAAGGAGTGACCACGGACAATTTGCTCAACGTCTCGTGTGCCTCATCGAGCCTGGACTGGAATTGCATAATGGATAGGTTTTTTTGCTTTACCTCTTCCCGTTGTATTTTTATCCGGTTGTCTATTTGCTCTTTGGCCCTTTCCAAGGCAATATCAGCCTTGTCGAGATTCAGTTGTATTTCTTTCTTCTTTATCTCCGACTCATACTCTGCCGATTCGAACCGTATTTTAGATATTTCATGGGATATCCGCGCCACCTCATATCCGGCTCTCAGTTCTTCCAGGTCGGACTTCTGCTGGGCAATCATCTTATCAAATTCAGCCCTGGCTATTTCCAGACTCGATTCTGCTTCGACAATGCCTTTGAGGACTTCCGACGGATCAAACACAATCAGCGTGTCCCCGGCTTTTACCTCCTGTCCGTCCTTTACCAGTTCTGTAATCTTCAGATTGCCATACCTCCAGGAAATAAGAGGCGCCACAATATTAAGAGATTGCACAGCTTCGATTTCTCCCTCTTCGTACAAATCAAGAAAAAGGGTTCCTTTTGCCACTTTTCCTACAGGTATCTGCTGAGTTTCCTTTTGACCGCAAGCAGCAAAGAATATCAAACCAAAAAGGAGAAAAGAAAGCTTAATACACTTGTTCCTCATTTTACCAGTATTTATCTTATTATTGCAAAAATCAGTGAATGCCATCTTTCACCCTATCGGATTGAGTCCGAAAGCAACTGCTTCCCTCTTACAAATGAAGCAGGCGGCTTAATCAATGAAATAACTTCCCCCCTTTTCAAACCGGCGGTGATTATTGATTCTTTCATTGATGATGGGCCGGTTACAATTTGGCGCATATCATATTTCTTGTTATTCCGCACATACACTACTTTCATCGAATCCACCTCATAAATGGCTATCCGGGGTACCACGATGGTATCGCCGATATAGGTTGTAATTACACGGCTATTTGCTGTAAATCCCGGTTCAGGAAGTTCCATGACACTGTCGATAGAGGCTTCTACCTCAAAAAACTTCACTTTTGAATCTCTCTTATAGGGTTGTCCCACGGGTAATTTTTTGGTTATCCTGCCATGTGCGCTATTCCCCGGCATGGCATCAAAGGAGTAGACCACCGAATCATTTTCGTTGATCTGTTTGAAATCGGTTTCGTTGACCGCCATTTTCACCTTCATCTCCGACATTTCAGGGATAATAACCACTGGCATATTATTCCAGACATTATCCCCTACTTTTAACTTGTCACCTGTCATACGGGAATCGGCTACAATGGCTAAACCTTTTTTGGGAGCCCTGACAGTCAATGCTTCAAGAATTTTTTCTGCCGATTGCAGCCGGTTGGTCAACTGCTGGATATTTATTTCCAACTTTTTTATTTCCGACTGGTTAATGATATCAAGGGCATTCAGTTTCTGTTCAAATTTTACTTTTTCTATGGTTGCCCTTTCCAGTTCTAATTCCTTGATCCTCCGTTGGGTTGGCGTGGCAAATTCAAGTTGCAGAGAATCGAGTTGGGCGATGTTCGTATCGGCTTCATTATTTTTCACCTGTGCTTCCAACAAAGCATACTGCATTTTCAAATCGGCATTGACCTTATTCAGTTCAGCAATCGCATTTTCTAATGTAATTTTCAGGTTATCATAATTACTCTGTTGATCATTATCCTCAATAACGCAGACGACATCTCCTTCGTCCACGTATGTACCATTGTCGATCAGGAAGGTAACGATCCCGTCCACATTCCCCGGACAGGTAAGGGTTGTGAACCGGATAGGTTCAACTATACCTTCAATCAGGATTGAATTCTCAAAGTCGGTATTGGAAACAGCATAGGTAGATATGCCCTCTTTATTTTTCAAATTACATGAAGAGAGACAAACAAATAAAGTTAAAATAAAAATTATCTTATCTTTCTTGAAGATGATATGATCCAATCGATAGTGCAATAAAATGATTTTTGGTATACACACCTCTTTTTGCAAATGTCGTAAAAAAAGATGATATCCCAAACATATCGCGAAAAAAATGATGATCAACTCAGCCCTTCTATTTTCCCGTTGATGATATCTATCCGTTTGGCCTGCGGATCGGCGGGCAGCCCGGGCATGCGCATCATCTCACCGGCAATGGCGACGATAAACTCCGAGCCACGGTTAATCACCAGATCATTGATCTTGAACCGGAAGTCTTTTGCGACACCATACCATTTGGGATCGGCCGAGAAGGAATACTGCGTTTTAGCGATGCAAACCGGCATCCTTTCAAGAGGTGTACCCTCAATCAGCTTGAGTTTCTTCAATGCTTTCTCGCCCATTACCACGTCGCGTGCACCGTAAATGCGTGTAGCCACTTTCGTGAGTTTGGTCTCTATACTGTCTTCGTCGTCATAAGTAAATTTCAATTTTTCCGAAGACCTGTTTTCAACAGCATCCACTACCGCTTCAGCCAGTGCCACTGCACCGGCCCCACCGTCGGTAAACGCTTCATTGACTGCGAACGGCACTCCCCTTGCATGGCAGAATGCCCGCACGGTATCGATCTCTTCAGCTGTGTCAAAAGCATACTTATTGAATGCTACCACGATGGATTGTCCAAAACCGACCAGGTTATCAAGATGTTTCCCAAGGTTTTCCAACCCTTTTCTCAAACCCTCCAGATCTGATTCCCTGATCACCTTTTCCGGTGTGCCTCCATGCATTTTCAATCCCTGTGCGGTAGCGACAATAACCGTCAGTTTCGGACATAATCCACTCTTACGGCACTTGATATTGAAGAATTTCTCTGCTCCCAGATCAGCACCAAAGCCGGCTTCGGTGACCACATACTCACCGTATGTCATTGCCATCCTGGTAGCCAATACCGAATTACATCCATGTGCGATATTGGCAAACGGGCCACCGTGCACAAAAGCAGCCGTATTCTCCGTAGTCTGCACAAGGTTGGGATGGATGGCATCCTTCATCAGTACGGTGATGGCGCCTGCCACACCCAGGTCTTTCACGGTAAACGGCTCACCATTGATCCTGTATCCAAGTAGGATATTCTCAATTCTCCGACGGAGATCATTTTCATCTTCCGCCAGGCAGAGGATAGCCATTAGTTCCGAGGCGGCAGTAATATCGAAACCACCTTCCTGTGGAATACCGTTACCCGGCCCAAGTCCGGTAACAATATATCGCAGACTGCGGTCATTGACGTCCAACACCCGTTTCCAAAGCACCTCTTTGATCTCTTCACCCGTACCCTGCACACGATAGATATAGTTGTCGAGCAAGGCAGAAATAGTATTATGCGCTGTGGTTACCGCATGAAAATCACCTGTAAAATGAAGGTTGATATTCTCCATCGGAAGTACTTGCGCGTATCCGCCGCCTGCGGCGCCGCCCTTCATCCCAAAAACGGGGCCTAACGATGGTTCACGCAAAGCGACAATCGCTTTTTTCCCGATCTTGTTCAATCCCAATGCCAATCCTATGGACACTGTCGTTTTACCAATACCCGCCTTAGTCGCAGTAATGGCTGTCACCAATATCAGGTTACTACGGTCAACTTTTTCCTGATCGATAAGATGAAGAGGTATCTTTGCCATATGCCTCCCAAAACTGATCACCTCTTCGCGATCGATCCCGATGCTTTCCGCCACATCTTTGATTTTTCTCAGGGGTGTTTCCCTTGCAATTTGAATGTCTGAGTTCATTTTTTTAGAGTAAAGAGTAAAGAATAAAGAATAAAGACTTTAGAGCCAATATTTTTGGAGTCAAAAACCAAGAATCAAGACTAATTGGTAATTATTTACATCATCATCACATCATTTAATTTTTTCCTATTTATTTTCCACCTTCTCACCCTTCCACCTTATTTCAACTTTTCCTCCAGCATGATCAACTGATCCCGCAACTGCGCAGCTTCTAAGAATTCCAGCTTCTTTGCCGCTGCCATCATCGCTTTGCGGGTCTGTTCAATCTTTTTCTTCAGGTCGTCTTTCGAAGCATACTCGGGTACCGGTTCTGCTGCCAATGCATAATAATCCGGTTCTATATATGCTTTTACCTCGGCTGTGATTTTATATTCCCTGCTCAATGCCGATGAACGAGCCTTCTTTATCTGCTGTGGTGTGATACCGTGCTCTTCGTTATATTTTATCTGCTTTTCTCGTCTGCGATTGGTTTCATCAATAGTCATCTGCATACTGTCGGTCATCTTGTCAGCATAGAAAATCACCTTTCCGTTCACGTTACGCGCCGCACGTCCGGCCGTCTGGGTAAGGGACCGGTGGGAACGGAGGAATCCTTCCTTGTCGGCATCCAGTACCGCCACAAGCGATACTTCCGGCAAATCCAACCCTTCCCGCAGCAGGTTCACACCGATCAACACGTCGAATAAGCCATTACGCAATTCATCCATGATCTTCACCCGTTCTAACGTCTCCACATCGGAATGGATATAATTACACCGCACACCGTTCTTTGTCAGGTAATCGGTCAGTTCTTCCGCCATCCGTTTGGTGAGGGTCGTTACCAATATGCGCTCATCGACTTCCACCCGCTGGCGGATCTCTTCCATCAGGTCGTCGATCTGGTTCAGGCTGGGGCGTACATCAATCGGTGGATCAAGCAATCCTGTAGGCCGAATTAACTGGTCCACCACAATACCTTCCGATTTCTCCAATTCATAATCGGCGGGAGTGGCACTCACGAAAATAATCTCAGGGGTAAGGGCTTCAAACTCTTCGAACTTCAGCGGACGGTTATCAATCGCTGCCGGAAGCCGGAAGCCGAATTCCACAAGATTGATCTTGCGCGAGTGGTCGCCACCGTACATGGCACGTATCTGAGGAATGGTGACATGGCTCTCATCGATGACGGTGAGATAATCGTCAGGAAAGAAATCAAGGAGGCAGAAAGGGCGTGTGCCGGCGGCGCGGCCGTCGAAATAACGGGAATAATTTTCTATCCCTGAACAATAACCTATCTCCTTGATCATCTCCAGGTCATAGGTCACCCTTTCGTAAAGCCGTTTAGCCTCATAGGGTTTCCCAATTTCCTGAAAAAATTCCACCTGTTTTCCCAAATCGATCTGTATCTCATCAATTGCCCTGTTAATACGTTCCTGGGTGGTAACAAAAAGATTGGCGGGAAAGATACGGTATGAGTCCAACCGCTCGATGGTGATGCCGCTGAGCGGATCCACCGACTCGATACTTTCTATCTCGTCCCCCCAGAAAATCACACGGACAATATAATCGTGGTATGCCAGGAAGACATCTACCGTATCGCCTTTCACCCGGAAGTTTCCACGGTTGAAGTCGGCAGTTTCGTTGCGTGAGTAAAGGCTGTTCACCAACAGGCGCAACAACCGGTCACGCTCCATCACCTGACCTTCGCGGATATCTATGGTGGTCTTGTTAAAATCTTCGGGATTACCGATACCATACAAACAGGAAACCGAAGAAACCACAATCACATCATTCCTTCCCGAAAGCAGTGAGGAAGTTGCGGCGAGCCGCAGTTTTTCAATTTCATCGTTGATAGAAAGATCCTTTTCGATATAGGTATCGGTGGTCGGAAGATAAGCCTCCGGCTGGTAATAATCGTAATAGGAGACAAAATATTCCACCGCATTATTCGGAAAGAAGCTTTTGAACTCGCTATAAAGTTGTGCCGCCAGTGTCTTGTTGTGGCTCAACACCAAGGTGGGTTTATTGATCTGTGCAATCACGTTGGCCACCGTAAAAGTTTTCCCTGATCCGGTAACACCCAACAGGGTCTGATAAGGGACTTTCTGCTGCAGGCCTTCTACCAGTGCGGCGATGGCATCCGGCTGATCGCCGGTAGGTTGATATGCTGACGTAAGTTGAAATTCCATAGATATTCTTAAACAAACAGGCGTTCAATTAGTTTTCATACCTGCAATCCGAGATAGTACCTGCCAACACCACCGCTAAGGAGCTTCGGGATAAGGCTTTGTTTCAAAAATGCTGACAATCTGAAAAAGCGGATCCAACTCAATATGGGCAATATAGCCATATACCTCTTTTGTGACGCCATCTTTCGGATATGACTTTTGCATTGGCACATTCACTTTATAATGATGACTACCCGTCACGCTATATTGTACCGACTCCAGGTCCGGTATAAATTTCAGGGTAGTATCCTCTGTCTGTGCACCCGTCACAAGCAATTCACCGGCAATTCTTTCACGGGTAGCAGCACCCGAATTGAAAAAACGATATACGGTAGGTGCCAGGTAACGCACCAGACTGTTATGATCCAACGCAGAAAGGGCCATAAAAAAAACGTCTATTGTAGCACGTATACTATCCAATGTGACGGCATCCGCCGTTTGCGACCGGGAAAGCAGATCATATCTCTTCCTTGCTTCTGCAATATAATCACCCCCGATACCACCGTCCTCCGTCAGCATGATATAATCGGAGTATGACTCCGGCGTATTCATCTGCAAAGCACCCATCCAGACCAGCGAATCAAGCCTCGACTTCACTAACGGAATGTATGGGCTATTTGAATGCCGGTCTAAGAAATCCCGCAACTCTGTAACATTGTCCGATTCTTTCATCCTCTCCCATGCAATGGATTCTTCCGATTTCAACTTGTAAAGACCTGCCTGCGCCTCATCGAAATGGGTTCCCTTGGGATGCGCTTCCATATAGGCAAGGTATCCCTCAATGGAATTCTCCTTTACCGCTGCATCCCAGCCACCCCGATCCAGGTTATTCCTGCGGATAGAGCCATTGTATACAAAAAAGGCACCGACCAGGAGAGCGGCCACTAATAGGAACAGGAGCGGGACTCCTGCCCGTTTTTTCTTCTTCGGCTCCATCTTTTTCGGCTCCGGGCCTTCCGCCACTAACACTGATTCCGGTTTACCGTCCTTGCCGGCAAGATCTTTTAATTCGGTATCCTTTTGATTGACTGTTCCCTTACGGAATGAGGGTAAATCTATAGCGTCTTCATTGGATGGAGTATTCTCTTTGCTGATCTCCTTCGGAGCCTCTACTTCATATTCAGTATGGATCTTCTTTGCACAATCATCACAAAAAAGAGCCTCTTCCAGTTTGGTTTTTCCACAAAGGGGGCAAAATTGAGACATAGTTTCAAATTTGTATCAAATGTACATAAAAGTTTAAACATATACACAGACCAATAAAAATTGGTTATTTTATCTCATTCCACTTCGTTCCGTTCGGGGAGGACGATTTGAAAGAAGCCACCACTTTCCTCGTATTTGAAGATTATTAACCATTAAAACATTCAACATGAAGAAAATATGCGGCTTGGATGTGCACAAAGATAATATTTTTTGTACGATTTACAATGGAGTGAGTTATTCTCAAGTGAAGGAATACATCAAATATTTACCCATTGAAAAATATGCCTTCCACAGGAGGAAGGGATGTACGGACAAAAAAAATGATTTTTTCTTATAGTTATATCTATATATTTTATTATTTAAAAATAAAGTATCGGGTTTAGGATGCTCACCCTATTGACAAGAAATTATTTTGCGAATAGGCCCAAATTTTGTACATTTGAATACGAATTTTCAATTTGGGAATCAACAAATCAACACTATCTGTCCCGACTCGTCGGGATCAGTAAATCATCACATCAACAAAATGTCTTATATACGGAAACGCATTCAATCTTTCAGTCACGCATTCAGGGGTATGCATACGTTGTACAAAGAGACACCCAATGCGCAGATCCACCTGATTGTGGCTATCATCGCAGTCGCACTGGGATTCCTATATAGAATTTCCTCCGGGGAGTGGCTTGCCATCATCATTACCATAGGTGCCGTATTCTCCATGGAGACGATGAATACCGCATTGGAGAGATTGTCGGATTACGCCTGTAAGAAAGAGATTCATCCCACTATTAAAAAAGTGAAAGACCTCTCCGCCGCCGCAGTCCTGATTATGGCTTTGGTTGCTGTCGCGGTCGGGCTCATCATCTTTTTACCTAAAATTTTCTGACCATACATGACTGAAATTTCACCCTTTCCCTCAGATATCGCAACCGATACTATCCGTGTGCAACTTCTTAAGGTTGACCGTGAGAGGAAATTGCTTATCTGTGTGAGGGCTGAGGATCCCGGCATGCCACTGATTGCCAGGTACGGAATTTCACCGGAGAACAGTGCTTTTACTCCTTCTATTGAAAGATTCCGGGAAGGAGCCAACCTGAATCTGATCGATTGTGTGATTGATGAGGATGGTTTTCTGATCCCTGACTATATCATCCTTGAGCCTGACTACCTGATCGATGCTTCCGCTATCGCGGAATGCTTCCAGGATTATTCGATATCCCCACTCCACTATTTCCGTAACAAATTCGAGGAGAAAGAAAACCGCTCCTATCTGCTACTTGGGAACCTGGCTAATTTTTTCCTTGACGAACTGGTGTTTGCTGAAAATCCGGAGTCAGTTTCCTTCAGGGATGTGTTTCTGCGATCATTTAGACAGTCGCCTTTCGAATACACCAGTTGCGAAGATATCCGCTCCGAAAATGATTTCCGCCTATTTATGGAAAAAGCACGAACCCAGTTTGAAAATATCAGACGGGTGATCCGTGAAGATTTCCCCGAACGGGGTATCGACCTGCATCACTGCACATTGGAGCCTTCGTTCTTTTGCGAGCGGTTCGGATTTCAGGGACGACTCGACTTGCTACAACTCCATTCCGAAGAAACCGAAGCCCGGATTGTGGAGTTGAAATCCGGCAGATTGCCGTTTCCCTCTTCAGACCCCGCCAGGATTGCGCTCAACCATGAAGTGCAGACGGCTGTTTACCGTCTGATGATAGAGACTGTTTTCGGAAAAAAGGTACAGGGAGCGGATACCGCTATCCTCTATTCGGTGGGAACCCGTCCGGGCGAGAACCTTCGCACCGCACCGGTTGATGGGGAGTTGGAGAAATCGGTACTGAATATCCGTAACCTGATCGTGATCAACGAACAGATTCTGATACAAGGAGAAAACCGGGATGCAGAGGCATTGTTTACCTCCTTGTTCAATCTTATTGAAACCGGAGAGAAACTGCCTGCGTTCTTCATCGGAAAAATCGAACGGATACGTTCACAGTTATCGGGTTGCAGCAAAACGGAACTCTCCTTCTTCTACCGTTATATCCGTTTTATATCAAGAGAACTGTATCATCAGAAGATAGGCGATATCGCCTATGAAACGCCGACGGGTACGGCCGCACTTTGGAACAGTGCCTTCAGCGAACGGGCTGATGCATTGGACATACTTTTCGATCTTTCCATCATCCGCATCGACGATTCGGGAAACGACATGACCATCTTATTCGCACGTAACCAGGCGGAAAACGATATTGTCAATTTCAGGGAAGGTGAAATATGTATTGTCTACCCGAGAGAAAATGAAAACGATACGGTACTCAACCGTCAAATACTGAAAGGTACCATCGCACGGATCACCTCAGAGTCAGTAGAAGTACGTTTTCGTTATAAGCAGAAAAACCGCCGCTTCTTTGAAGAGAACCGGCTCTGGGCGGTAGAACACGATTCGTTGGATACCACTTACAACAGCATGTACAAGGGTCTCTTTTCTTTTCTCTCCGCTTCCGCAAAAAAGAAAGAGATATTGATGGGAGTAAGATCTCCCGGGACAAATGCCGGCATATTGAATCAGGATAATTTTCCAAAAGAGGGATATCTGAAAGAAGCTGGTCCGCAAGAAACCGGTCCGGAAGTAAGTTATCCGGAAAATATCATCCGTAAGGCGATGAGCGCTGAAGACTATTTCCTGATCGTGGGTCCTCCCGGTACGGGAAAGACATCCATCTTTGCCCGTCGGTTGATTGAAGAATACCACGCACAACCGCAGAAGAATATCATGGTACTGGCATACACCAATCGGGCTGTGGACGAATTGTGCGACGCCATCAACGCCGCTTTCGGATGCCGGAAGGGGGAATGTGATGCCTATATCCGGGTGGGGACGGAACTTTCATGTGCAGAACCCTATCGTCACCGGTTACTGCAAAGGATTTCCGAGAAAGCCAAGGATAGGGAATCGCTGAGAGACGAGATTGAGCGGACACGGATCTATATCTCTACCCTCGCCTCCATCAACGGACGGATGGAACTTTTCAACCTCAAGCATTTCCATGTAGCCATTATCGATGAGGCATCACAGATATTAGAGCCGCAGATCATCGGCCTGCTGCCCCGTTTCGATCGTTTCATTATGATCGGCGATCATAATCAATTATCTACGATTGTATTGCAGGATCGTCAATTTTCAGGTATCCATGAGCCGGCCTTACATGAAGCTGAATTTATGGATTGCCGTGATTCACTATTTGAACGGCTTTTGCGCCGCTGCAAAACGAAAGGATGGCATCATGCCTATGCCCAACTCACCCATCAGGGGAGAATGCACAACGAGATCGCTGCTTTTCCCGCAACCAGTTTTTACTCCGGGAATCTTTTTCCGGTGCTCGACTGGCAAACCTCAGCATGGAGTCTTCTCAGCCCGTCGAATGATCAATTTGACCGGTGGATAGCCACGGAACGTACAGTCTTTTTTTCGACGGAAAAAATCAATGAGTCCTTTACTTCCGACAAAATCAACGAGGTTGAAGCCGACCTGATCATCACGCTTTTGACATCTATCCGGAATGTATATAAAGCAAATGGTTATCTGTTTGATACACGATCAATCGGAATCATAGCACCCTACCGGAACCAGATTGCCTTAATCAGGCATAAGCTGTCTATGTCGGGAATCCCTGACTGGGAGAATATCATGATCGATACTGTTGAGCGATATCAGGGGAGCCAGCGCGATGTGATCCTGATGTCGCTCTGTGCCAATAAACCTTACCAGATGAATTTCCTATGCAACTTCAACCATGACGGCACGGTGGACAGAAAACTTAACGTGGCCATCACCCGCGCACGCCGGCAACTCTTTCTTGTCGGCAATGCCTCAATCCTGCGGGAATCACCCGTCTATGTTGCCCTGCTCGATTTTTACAGGGAAAAGAATCGTTATTCGGTGATTATTCGGTAGTGGTTCGGTTGTTATTCAATTGTTATTCAATTGTTATTCGGTGGTTATTCAATTGTTATTCAGTGGTTATTCGGTGGTTATTCAATGGTTATTCGGTGGTTAAGGTTTAACCGATAAATAATTTTTTCGCACATTTTTTTGTGTTGTGGCAATTTTTTATACCTTTGCACTCCCATTGTCTTGTGGTGTAACGGTAGCACAACAGATTCTGGTCCTGTTTGTCCAGGTTCGAATCCTGGCAAGACAACAAAATTAACTAAGAATCAATATTTTACTGAGGAATACAACTAAATGTCGGATTGATAATTCATCGGTCCGACATTTTTTTGTGTTGATCATTGAACCTTCAATTCCAATCGGATCCCCAATGCATCAGAAATCCTCCGGGTAGATACAATTACGTCTTCCCTGAGCATACGGGGAAGACGTAACTTTTGAATATAAAGAGGGCAATAATTACTTACCCTTCGAAAGGGCTTGCTCGTAATTCTTCTCCACTACAGCCCAATCGAGTACGGACCAGAAAGCATCGAGATAATCGGCACGCTTGTTTTGATATTTCAGGTAATAAGCATGTTCCCATACATCTACTCCCAAAATAGGACAGCCTTGATTCGCGCTGGTGTCCATTAAGGGATTATCCTGGTTGGGCGTAGCGGCAACGGCCAAAGATCCATCACTTTTTACCAGTAACCAGGCCCAACCAGATCCAAACTGTCCCAAACCGGCTTGCTTGACCTGCGCTTTCAATTCGTCGAGGCTTCCAAAATGTGTATTGATTTCTTCCGCCAGTTTCCCTGTGGGAGCAGTCTTTGGCGTCGCTGACAAAATTTTCCAGAAAAAAGAATGATTGTAATGTCCTCCTCCATTGTTCCTGACTGCAGGAGCATATTTACTTACCTCTTTCAGAATATCTTCCAATTCTTTCGACTCGGCATCGGTGCCGGCAATAGCCTTATTCAGGTTGTCTACGTAAGCTTGATGATGACGCTGGTGATGGATAGTCATCGTTGTAGTGTCAAAATGAGGCTCTAACGCGTCATAAGCGTAAGGCAACTCAGGTAATGTGTAACTCATAACTTTACTTTTTAGATGTATACTATTTTTATAATTCTGTTAATGTACATATTCATGAACAACAGAACATTCATTTTGTTGTTTTATTATACTGATTTAACAACGGGGATCAGTAAACCTGACAGCAAAATAATTTCAGCCCCTCAATAATTAAAATATGCTAATTTTTTTGTTTTTATTCAGAAGAAAATATCTTTGTATCAATAAACTACCAATTAGGAGGAAACAAATATGGACAGGCGTAGATTTATAAAGACAGGAATCGTAGCAGGAACACTGATAGGTGCCGATATGTTGAATGTCGGTTATGCTCAATCCTTTGACAAGAGAAGGGAATACGTCACAGTTGACAATGCTTATCTTGGGAGTAGAGTTGTCCTGGGATCCACCGGGCTTGCCGTGCCCCTTATGGCCATGGGTTCCGGCACTTCGGGCTGGAACAACTCCTCCAATCAGACCCGCATGGGTATGGAACCGTTTGTAAGCCTCGCAAGAAACGCATACAACCGGGGAATGAAATTTTTTGAAATGGCTGAATCGTACGGCTCTCATCCTTTTTTTGGAGAAGCCATGAAAGGTCTGCCGCGGGAGGAACTGACACTTCTTACCAAAATAGCCAAAACCGATGGAATTTCGGCCAATGAGACACGAACCAAGATTGACTCTTTTCGTAAGGAACTCGGCACGGATTATATCGACATTATCCTGTTGCACTGCATGACCTCGGGGGGATGGGCCGACAGCCGTCAGGGAGTTATGGAGGGATTGTCAAGGGCTAAAGAAGAAGGTATTGTAAAAGCAGTCGGTATATCCGCACATAACTTTGAAGCACTTCAGGACGCTGTTGAATCCCCTTGGGTAGACGTGATACTGGCCCGTATCAATCCGTTCCAGTCGCATATGGATGGGACGCCCGATACCATCCGGGAGCTATTGGGGAAAGCACGCCGGAAAGGAAAAGGTGTGATCGGGATGAAGATATTCGGCGAAGGGAGCCGGGTGAAAGACGAAGAGCGTGAACAATCACTGCGTTACGCTTTAGCGGAATCCAACATACATTGCATGACTCTCGGTTTTCAAAGTATTGCGGAGATGAACGATGCCATTGCACGGGTTGTCCGTATGCTATCGTAATCGTTTTCTTTCAAATAGAGGTTTCGATATCGCCCCATATATAACGACACTGATCAAACACACAAGTCCGGAGACCATAAATAAGGCTTCGAAGGAATGATGCCCCGAAATAAATCCGCCAAGCAACATTCCTATTGCAAGACCTATATCGAAACCCACCAGATAGGTGGAATTGGCTGTCCCCCGCTGGTTATTATCAGCCATATTGATATAAAGAGTCTGCAGCGCCGGAAACATCATACCGAATCCAATACCGATAAAAAATCCTGCCAGACAAAAAGCATAAATATTATGATAATGGGCAAATCCGAAAAAAGCCAACGCCACTATCACCATGGCGATCATATTCACCTTATGGATATGTCCCCGGTCCACCAGCCGGCCGGCAAATACCCGTGATAACATGATGCCTCCTGCCCAGAACAAAAAATAGATCCCTGCATTAGGGATATTAATCTCCTTTCCGTACTGTGCCACAAACGGACCTATGGTACCCCAGGCAAAACTGGGAAATAACTGGTTAATAAAAATAGGCCACGCACGAAGAAGGAAGAACCGGTCTAAAGATAATTTCTTACGCACCGTTTTTTCACGCACAGGTGCCTTTATCAATGTAACCGCCAATATCCCTAAAACGCCCATTCCCATGGCACAACCCAATAACACCGGAAAACCATAAGCCCCATAAATATGTATGGCAATAAACGGTGCTATCGCCATCGCTACATTCGTGAATGTGCCATAATAACCAATTCCTTCGGCCCGTCTTTCCGACGGGACCAGGTCGATTGCCAGCGTACTGGACGAGACGGTGGTAAAACCCCAGGTGATGCCATGAAGGAAACGAATCGCTACGAAAAATAAAACTGTTGTGACGAAGAAATATCCGGAAAATATGGCAACAAAACCGATAAAACTGACCAGCAGGATTTTTTTGCGGGAATACAAATCGACGAAATATCCTGAAAAAGGACGTACAAACAAAAGGGCGATGGCATAGGAGGCTAGCACGATCCCTGTGCGGGACTGGGGAACACCTAATACTTCCGTAATATACAACGGAATGGTCGGCATCAACAAATTAAAAGAACATGCCATCAGAAAATTGGCAATGCAAACATTTATATATCCACCAGTCCATAACCTGGCAGGATGTGAATCAATATCCATATAACCTAAAAACTCAGCGGGCAGCTATCCCAACGGACTGCAAAGGTACAATATTTTGCTCCACTGTCCAAATTGAATGGCTGGTTACCACCTCTTTTCCCCAAAGGCCAGACATTAAAAAGAACAGGATAGAGAATCGCTCCCTATCCTGTTCCATCCCTTTTCAATAATACCGGTCTTACGTAGAGTTCATGATAAAATCGGCGAAAAGGGTTCCGTCTGATTATTTATTGGCAGGATGATCGTATGTGGAAGTACGCACATCCCAATACATTTTCGTATAATAGTTATTGGTACCATCATCCAATTTAGAGACTGCTTCAGTCCAATTAACACCGTTCAGCGTACTTTCATCGGTCGGATATTTCACACGGGCAACAATATCTCCTTTCACTTCGGATAGAGGTTCAAACTTAACCTCATCAGTTCTGATTATAGTGCCCTCATCATTTTTTATATCCAGAAGAGATGATATTTCTCCGGGACGAAGAACCTGTTCGGGATAACCCGTGCGGCGGATCTCAGTCCAAGCCTCCGTACCGTTCATATACAGGTCGATGTATTTCTGTACGGCAACAGCCTCAGCATCCACATTCCGGGAGACCGCATCTACATAAGCATCGATATCTGCCTGTGCAACAGCAACCCCGGCCAATGAAGACCAATAATTGATGGAAGCCTCAATCCCCTCTTTATAGTCACTCTCAGAATAATTATTATACTCGCTCAGAATAAACTTCAACTCAGCATAAGTCATCAGCGGAACTGCGAAGTCTTTTTCCAAAAGCACCGGAGGGACAGCATACCAGTTAGGTGTTCCCGCACGAAGCGTCGCGGTATTTCCACTCGGGATACCATAAGGAATTCCTTTATAAGCACCTTCCACGGAAGTTGTATACATTTTCAACCGCGGATCCACAGTTCCTTCCCAGGGATGGGATTTTTCATTCAACTCGTCCTTCGTTCCCTGAAGGAGATCAACAAACGGTTTGGTGATGGTAAAATCATTCCGATTACTTACAAAGAATCCACTATAAAACAGGCAATAGTCCGTTCCTGTGGTGGAATATTTGTATGCAGCCGCATCACCGTTTCCTTCAAATACTCCGTCTGCTATGGCCTCTGATATATAGGTACGCCAGTCCGGATCCACCTTGGACAGATGGATGGCCAGGCGGCATTTCAACGAGTTCCCGAATTTCTTCCATTTAGAAGCGTCGCCACCATAAATAATATCTCCCGAGACAAACGCCTCCTGCGATTCGTCAATCATCGTTATCGCATCCGTCAACTCCTCTAACATCCAGCCATAGATATCGCTCTGGTCATCATATTTAGCGTATAACACACCATCTTCCAAACCGGCAATTTCAGTATAGGGAACATTTCCCCATGTATCGGTAATAATATTCATCAGCCACACTTTGAGAATCTTCGCTGCAGCAATCTGATTGACATTCGCCCCGTATATCGAATTCGGAGCCGCTGTGGCCTCATCGGTATTCAGCTTGATTATCTTCTCAAGATTTGCGATGCCCATATACAAATATTTGAAATAATTATTATTGGTAGATTCGCGTATCTGGTACCGGTCTTCCTCGGTATAGTTCCTCTGCGCCCAATACTGGGCATAAAGCAGATTCTGTCGTCCACTGAACCACACATCGTACACGTTATCCATGATCCATTTCTGAGTACCGTTCATCAGCATATGCGTAGGCACCTCTTGCGGGTTATTCGGATCCTGGTTCAATGTATCCAGGTCTTCGCATGTTACAACCGAAAAACCGAGCGCTATTAATAACAGATATTGATATATTCTTTTCATCATCTTTTGTCCTCCTGATTAAAATTTGAGACTTACGCTTGCGCCGAAATTAGCAATGGAAGGGATAGCTCCACCCTCTATACCTTGTATATTCCCGGAGCTGGTAACCATCATTTCGGGATCGAAATGCTTTGTATCGGGGCCCCATACCGCAAGGTTACGGCCATAAGCCGAGATGCGCAGCGATTTCACGAATTTATCTTTATTCAACGGGAAGGTATAGCCTACATTTATTTCCCGAAGCTTAATATAATCCGACTTGAATACTGACTGTGCTGCCGGTCCTGTGTAATAATCAACGGCATAATCATATCCGTCGGCAATTGTCGTATTTGGGGTGCCATTCTCGTCAATCACACCTTTGAGCAAGATACCATTTTCACGAATTCCATTGGCGGCACTCTCCTCCAGCATACCGGAATACATTCCCCACATATACGAAGTGGAGAAATAATGGCCTCCCCTGGAGAAATCAAGCAAAATACTTGCATCCACATTGCCGATCCTGAATGTGTTTGTCCAACCGCCACTGAAATCAGGATAAATGCTTCCTAAATTCTCATACCCATCAGTTGCCAGATACAATCCGGTTTCGGAATCGATCATCTTATTCCCATCTTTATCAAAGACATAATTTCTCCCCATAATCACACCGTACGCATCACCTTTCAGTGCCCCAATTTCTACGCTGAACGGAGCATTTACGAGCCGGTAATAATCAAGGTCATCTATCAGTTCTTTGACCTTATTTTTATTGGATGACAACATCAACGACGTTTCCCAACTAAAATTACGGGTCTTCACAGGGGTTCCATTCAACACCAATTCCACACCTTTATTGGTTATGACACCGGAGTTGACGACCTTATTAAGATATCCCGAAGTCCCTGACACCGATAATGGGATAATCTGGTCTTTTGTTTCGGTCGAATAATAGGTAACATCAAAACCCAACCGGTTATTGAGGAAAGACATCTCGAGGCCTACCTCAAAAGAAGTAGTAGACTCCGGCTTCAGGTCAGGATTATTCAACGTGTTGGGCAAACGGTAACCGGGTGTTGAGGAATCGATATTCGTGTATTGGGTATATGTGGTAAATACCCTATAAGGATCCGTATCGTTACCCACCTTTGCGATACCGGCACGCAATTTTCCGAAAGAAAGCCAGTCGGACTGTTCTTTCAGCATTTCAGAGAAAATAAAACTACCGGTCAACGAGGGATACCAGTATGAGTTATTCCCGTCGGGTAACGTGGAGGACTTATCGTTACGCAACGTTGCCTCTAGGTAGAGCATATTCTTCCAACCGGCGCTTACGTTGGCAAAGACAGAATGAGCTCCTCTTTTCCTTAATAAATTATAGGCATCCGCAGGAGAAATAGAATTTTTCAGATTATAAAATAAAGGGATGGCAAGTCCGCCTACCGTTTCACCATATACATATTCATAGCGGCTATTCATTATATTCCCTCCCAGATTGGCAATCAACGAATAATCTCCGAAGTGATTGTTATACATCAACATAAATTCGTGGTTCAGTTCATATTGTTGGCGGGAAATTTCCATATAGCGGGATTGTTCCTGGGAACCAACGGCATTTCGCTCGTATTGTTTATCGACAAAGAAATCGAGATTGGTCTTATACTGGAATTTGAGTTCCGGTAATATCTTATACGAAAAGCCCACATTCCCGTATACACGGTTACGCGAGTCGTTCTGATAATTCATAAAACGGCTCCAATAGGGGTTATTGCTATAATTAGGGGTGGGATCATCCCATGCCACACGATTCCATGTAGCTTGTGAACCGTCAGGCATAATATAGAGATTTTTTGACTGGGCCATATCCAGTTGGCGCTGTCCCCACTGTACAAATTTCACCATCACATTATTATCACCGTAACCTATTTCCGAACGTCCTTTGGCACGCGAGTTAAAATAGGTCACATTGGTAAATGCTTCCAGTTTCTGATCGGCACTGGTCGTCGTTCCCGATAATGAAAACACGTTTTTGGTCATTGAACTGTTAGGCAGATAACCTTCTAAATCGGTATTCGTGAACGATAACCGTAAAGAGGCGCGGTCAGTAGCCTGTGAAATGGAAAGGTTATTTGTATAGGATACCCCCGTTTCAAAGAAATCTTTGACATCATGTTCAGGCGCTACCCATCTGGAAGTAGTGGGATTTCCCACTTTCCCACCGGCCTCCCACTTCGCCAAATCGTACCAGGAAAGAACTTCCTGTCCTTCCAGTTTAGGTCCCCAACTTTCATCTACCTCATATTCTGGAATATTATAGTTCTTGCCATTAATGGTCTCTTGTCCAAAAGATTCCTTGGATCCACCCCCGTATAACTTCTGCAATTTCGGTAATTTATTGACCACTTCAAAACCCACGGAACTACTAAATGAAACGCCCAGACCTTCACCTTTCGCTCCCTTTTTGGTAGTGATCATAATCACACCGTTGTTGGCACGGGAACCGTAAAGTGCCGAAGCGTTGGCTCCTTTCAATACCGATATATTTTCAATATCATCCGGATTGATATCCTGCACAAGATTGCCATAGTCGTACCCGCCACCGCCTCGTTGCGTATCGGTTGAGTTAAAATCAGTTCCTTCCACCGGCACACCATCAATCACGAACAACGGCTGGTTATTCCCGGAGATGGATGTCACCCCGCGAATCAATATCTTGGACGATCCACCCATTGAGCCGGTACCGCTTGATATCTGCAAACCGGCCACTTTACCCTGTAAAGCATTTACCGGATTAGATAAACCACCACGGGCCTTGATCATCTCTTCACCGGCGACCTCACTCACGGCATATCCTAATGCCTTTTTATCACGGCTAATACCCAATGCCGTCACCACCAACTCGTCCAGTAATGCGGCATCCGATACCAATACTACCCGCACATTTGCAGTGGCGGGCACCTCTTGTGTCTGCATTCCTACGTACGAAATAACAAGAGTTCCTCCGGATGACACAGACAGGTTGAAATTTCCGTCCATATCGGTGACCGTTCCCTGTGAAGAGCCCTTCACCTGAACGGTGGCACCGATCACCGGTTCTCCAGTCTCATCCACAACCACTCCTCGTACTTGTGTCTGAGCAATAATAATCCCTATCCCTACAAAAAACAGGGTCAATAACATCATTAACTTTCTTTTCATACTCTACTCTTTTTAGTTATAATTAAAGGACAATAATGATATCTTTTGCATCTTTGATAACCCACCAATAATACCTTTTGATACATTAAGCGCAAATTTAAATCATTTTGATCAATAAAAAGCAATTTTACTGACAGAAAATAAAACTTTTAACATCCCACCTGTCAAAAAGCACAAAGAAAATAAAAGTTAATAATAAATCGGGGGGGGGGCTACAGATATAAGGAGCAACGCCTATCTGAATTCAATAGATAAGTTTCACTTGATTCAATTAAAAGACAACCGGAATTGAATAATAAACATTTGGTTAACAAAAAAATTAGGCCTCCATAGAGTTAGGGAGGCATCAGAACGGATAACCGATAGCAAAATGGAAGGCAAAATCGCGGCTGAAATCGGGTTTAAAGATGGTCCACCGGGATCCTTCGGGAAGACCGGGGTTATGCGCTTTCATACCACCGTCCACCCTGATCAACAGGAAATTAAAATCTAAGCGCACCCCAAGTCCGTATGCTACGGCCAACTCCTTATAAAAACTATTCCACCGGAACATACCGCCGGGTTGCTCCATATAGTTCTTGACCGTCCATATATTCCCGGCATCGACAAAGGCGGCCAGTTCAAACATATGGGTCAGCTTGTGCCGGTATTCTACACTGAAATCGAGTTTCACATCCCCGATCTTACGTCCAAAATCGGAGCCCGTAATCGTATCGTTACTATAGGTACCCGGCCCCAGGGTACGGGTACTCCACCCTCTCACGCTGTTCGCCCCTCCGCCGAAATAGCGTTTTTCAAAAGGTAATACGTTTGAATTCCCGTAGGGATACGCCAGGCCCACAGCAATATGTGAAGCAATAGTATTCCTGTCATCAAAGGCATACGAAGCGGCAATATCGAAATCACCTTTCACATACTCCGAATAAGGTTGTTTGAAAAATGTATGGAATCCTTTGTCATTCACTTCTCCACCTCCCAGGCTCGTCGCGAGACGGGGCAACCATCCTGCCACTTCGATACCTGAGCGGATCCGGAAAGGAACAGTCGGCATGCTCCGCCGTCCAAGACGGTTGAAGTTACTATAGTTGAGGGTATACGCACTGCGGACAATCAACTGGTCATCATAACTATACCGCAGGATAGGATTGACATCCTCATTGAAGTAAAGATCTTCGAATTCTTTGGATTTCCAGGGCATCCTGATGTAGGTAACCCCTACCGGCTCCAACATGTGTTGTAATCGCCACTCATGAGATGCCCATTGAAAACGGGTAGAGAGGTTAAAGAATTGGCGCAGGTATTCAGGCCGTTTCTGAAAGTTGATACCCGCAGAGAATTCAGTCGAAGCCGAGGGCTGGTCTCTGAGTTCTCTTATCATCCAGGGAAGTAGTAATTGCGGGATGGAGAGTGATGTTTCTATACCATATTCATAGAAACTGTTATCAAGAAGATTCAGGCTGTCGGAGGTAATAAATTCGTAAGCCGCATTCAATTGTACACGGAATGTCTCTCCTCCTTTCAGGAAGTTACGGTGTTCATAACTTACATTCCCTGCCACACCAAGATCTCCCGCCGAATTGGTTCCATCCACTCCGAACTGTATATAATGCAGGTTTCCCGGGAAGAGGGTGATCCTTGAGTCGATATATGCCGAGTCGTTCCGTATGGTGGGTGTCAGATTAATCGATGTCTGGTTGATCGGTCCCATACCGTTGAGGGACCCATAGGTGCGTTCCTGTACCCTGTCGGCATAAAGTCGTCCGGGACGCAAAAAAGTATTATAATATATTGCCCGGGGGCGCAAAAAACGCTCTTTCCCGGAAATGATCCTCATCCCCTTATAGTCCACCGTATCCAAATCCAAAGAAGAACGACGGACAGAATCCTGCAAGAGAACCGGATCCACCCCGTTGATCACGGTCACATCTCCTATATAGTATTGCCGGTGGCGAGTTGAATCGGAAGGATTGTTGAGTGAAAGTGTCACATCCACCTGGTTTGTTCCTACCGTAGTATCCGCAATAAAATAAAAGTTATCCTTCAAAAAACTGTAATATCCCCTGTTTCTCAGTATGGTAGTCATCCGCTCTCTTCCGTCCTCCAGGACAGAGAGGTCAAAGATATCACCTTCTTTCATCAGGGCAAGCTGCCTGCTTCGGTTCAGGATATTGTAGATGGTGGTATCCACCGAATGAATGGTATCGGTAAAAGTGCGGATACGGTGAGGTTCATTGCCCGTCACATTATAAGTGACATTAGCTTTCTTGTCTTTTTTCACTACGGTGGTATCCACCTCCGCATTCAGGTATCCCTTATTTTTCATGTGCAATCGTATCTGCTCTGCCGAAATAACGGCCAACTGCTCATTATAAAGCACCGGCGGTTCACCATATTTGAGGAGTAACCTGTTCAGCCATGTAGAGGTGTCATTGGGAATATTGTACATATGCAGCTTCGCCCTTCCCACCAAAATCATCGAGGAGTTGGGTTTCTGTCGCAGGTATGGCTTCAATGCGGATGAGCTGATACCTTTCACATCTGATTTTATATCAGTCTTATTGAGAAGATAACTCCCATCAGGCACTTTCTTGGTCACACTACATGCGCCCAATATACATATCCACAATATAATTACTATATATTTTCTCATACAATAGTCGACAAAAACTAATAATTACCAATTATCTTACTACATCCCCGAATCATAACAGTTATTCGATAGTTATTCGGCTTCGCCGTTATTCAATAGTTATTCGTTCGCTTCACTCACGTTATTCGCGCTTCGCGCGTAGTGCAACCGACAACCGAACCGTAACCGAATTACAATTGAATTACAATTGAATAACAACCGAATTACAATTGAATAACAACTGAATTACAACTGAATTACAACTGAATTACAACTGAATAACAACCGAATTACAATTGAATCAATCTTCCTCCTTCGGTTTGGTAAACCTCAAATCAAACAGTTTTCTGAACTCTTTGGCCTCTCTGGTAACCATGATTCCAACTCCTTGCGTAGTGAGTGAACGGCGGTAAACCCGTTGGTTGGCACGGTTAAAAGCCCGCAACATAAGCCAGTTGTTGATATCATATTCCAGTTCGAACTCTCCCAGGAATTGCTGCTGGCCCTCCACCAGCATACTGTTATCCCCATAGCTCAGGTTGGTGTTTATACGCAACCGATTGTCCATCAAACGAGTAGAAACATCCACCCCCATCCTTACATTATCGAAGCTCCCATCCACCGATTCCAGACTGGTACTGATCGACCAGTTATCCCTCAATGCACTGGCAAAGAGAGCATCCAACCCTTTGGACAGCGTACTGGCCGCGATATTCGTGACCATCGACGAACCGAAATTCATATCAGTAGAACTCCCCTCGGTTGGCATAAAGCTGCCGGCGGTCACCAGGTACACCACCTGAAGGATTCTCGTCTCTTCGTTCGGCATAAAGCTTTTCACCCGCTGCTGCACATCACTTGAATTCTCCGGCAACTCCACATCAAATTGCAGGTCCATCCCTTGCAGGTTACCTTTGATTTGGAGTATGGCATTCACCGGCACCCGGGTATTAGGCAACTCGGTGGTGAATGTGGAGCTGAGTGTAGCTAAATCTGCCCTTACAGGACGGTAAGCAGTTACATCGAACTGCGTATTCATCGGGTTACCTTCCATCGTGAGCTTGCTTCCTTCGCGAATATTAAACTCTATCGAACGAAGATTCTGCAGGTTATAATGAAACTTTCCACTATTAAGCACATAATCCCCATAAAGCAATACCGAAGGGGTGGATCTTGAGTTGAAGTTGACATTCAGTTCTCCCTCACCACTCACCTGAAGCGCGTTCCCGGTAGTCGGGTCAAGGACCACTCCGGCTTCGAGCAACGGAGTCAGGTTCACTGTGATGGCCATCACGATAGGAATACCGCGGGACACATTCGTGTTAAGTTGTCCTCCGGATGATTCTTCATTTTTACGCAAGAATGCCAGTGAATCTGGCTCCTTTACTCTACTATCCACATAGATTATACCGCTATACTGCGTAGCTGTTGCCGTTTGGGGAAGGACCACAGTGACGTCCGACCGACTTGAACTGGTCAGATTCCCGTTACCGAATATGCCGGCAGGAGATCCCGTCACATTGAGTTCTCCCGACAGTTTCAGGCTACCGTAAGCCATCAGGTCGGTACGGTTGGAATTATTCAGCAGCATGAAATCGTTGAGGCGGATGCCTGCATTATAAACCATCCGTCCGAAATTAGTATGGGACAGGCTCACATTCAATGTAGCGGTATGGTTGTTCTGGTCACGGATCACCAAGTCTTTCAACCCCACATTGTCCCTGCTGATCTCTATGGTATCAGATACGTAATAGGTCACATTGGTAAATGCCACCTTCATCATACCCTCATCAATTCCCAGCCATCCTTCCGTTATCGGTTCAGAAAGCGTACCGGTAACGTGTATATTAGAATTCAAATGCCCGTTCAATTCGCTGAAAATACCTGTGGTCAACGGCTGGATGGCCATCAGTTTAAAATCAGCTATGGTGAGGTTCACATCCATCGGAAATGGGCTGTTATCGCCGGTAGGAATATATCCTTTTACATCGAGGCTGCGCTTTCCTCCATCCTCCAGCCATGCATTCAAATTAAGGCCGGAAAGGAGGTTGTCCCAATCCGCATCAATACGGAAGGTGCCAATAGTATCACCCTGCACAGTTACATTCTCCACCCGGAGCTCTTCGGTGCGGATCATTGGATTATCCAATGCCTGGCGCACATAGATATCTCCATTGATAGCCCCCGCGAAGTTAGTTACATTAAACGCATTAAGGATATTTGCCAACTCCGTATTATTAAAATAGATACGGATATTATCCGCTTCGCTCTTCGATGCTACCCCATCTATCCCCAACAAGAGCATATTATCTTCCCGGATACCGAAATTGGAGACCCCAATACGGTCTTTGCTATAAGCGATGGATGCATCGTTGAAATCGATTTGCTTATTGTTGAAGAGGACTCTGGCAGGAGGGATACGGATGTCCATCGCCAACTGGTCTTCACTATCACGCCGGAATCCTATCGCCACCAACAGATCCCCCCGGGAGTTGGTATTATTTTGCTTCATATCGAACGACAAGCGGTTATTCAACGAATCCGATATTGCATCACTATTCAGTTTTAGATTGATATATCCGTTATTTTGTACCAGATAACTGTTCACATCCAGTTTCAGGTCAGACGTACGGTTGAGCAGGCCCACCTTTGTCTCCCGGATATCATTATTCCCTACCATTACCCGGGGAAGGTGCGCGTCGATGCGTAGCGATTCGTCGGCCGTCATATCCACACGGCCGGAAATGGTCGCCGGTTCCACATTATAGAAAGGAAGTGAAAGCGCATAGGAGAGATCTTCCGTATTTTGAAGCTCGATATTGAGTTGAAAATTATTCTTACCTGTTTCCGGCGGCTGTGACTGTTGATTATCCTTCTCTACTATTACAGAAGGGAGGTGAGGATGGATTGCCCGCATCAGTTCAGCCCCAATGGTCGAAAAATAATAGTCGCCGGTGATATTCCCTTCGAGGAAAGAAGAGCTGATCTCTATCTTTTTTCCTTCACCCTCGTCGGCCAATGCCTGGAGATAGATAGCGCCGGGACTATAAAAGAAGTTGCTATCGGCCAGAGAAAGGTTATCAATCACCACCATGCCTACCAGGTCATCCAACGAACGGCCTGAAAGATCCCCATCGATATTCACCTTGAGATAAGGATCTTTCCAACTCTCAACCGCCACGAAAGGCGACAGATCGAGACGTTCCACATCACCCTTTACAGTATATTTCATCAATTCACCGAATGTAATGTCACCGGAGAGGTTAAACGTATTCCTTTCGGTATTGGTGCGGATATCTGCCACAATATTATCACCGCTATACACCCCGTTGAAGAAGATATTGCCGTAATGGTAGTCTTTGAATGATGTAGATTCAATCTGGCCATCGGCAGCTACCGTAATCGTTGAGTCTTGAATGACGGATAATTTGATATTTGTATCCAGGGTAGTGTTGCCTACCCCGGCGCCCTCTCCTATGATATTGGCCACTTTTATATTATTGGCCCTCACCGGCCCCTCAAAAACAAGACGCTTGAATTGCTCACCGATACGCCCGGTTCCATTGAGAGCCACATCCCCCTGGCCGGTAATTACTTCTCCATCGTAGAGGAATTGCTGCAACCTTCCGTCGGCTTTCATCCGCAGATTGAGATCGCCCATGGCAACCAATGCGTCGGGAGAAGTATAGTCCGGCGCACCAATGCGGATTAACGCCTGCAGGTCTTCCTGGGAAACATACAGATCCCTGAGATTCACATGCAATTCTCCATTATTGATGTCACTGTAATCGGAGATCGATGCGGAGAGATTAATCTCCGTATCAGGACCATATCGGAAGCCCAAATTGTTCACTTCCACCCGGGGCAATGCGCCCTCCGCCTTGACTTCAAATGAGACAGGCTTGTCAAGATCCCCAAAACGTGGCACAAAAATATTTATATCGCGCGGATCGGTCTGCTTGCTTTCCGCGGTAAGGGAAAATGCTTTCGACTCCAGATCGTAAGAAGCATCCTTAATCTGGATACGTGACCCGTTCATACTGACAGTCACCCCGTCACTACTCAACAAGGAGCCTTCACCCTTCATTCGCACCCTCAAATTATTAAGCGATAGGCCGGCATTCTTTTCCAGAAAACGGAGCAGGCTCACATCCGCCTGCATATTTTCCATACTCAGGAAATCCGCTTTTCCCTTAAAGTTAAAATCTTCCAGATCTATATGACTGACATTAAAGGCACCGGGAGTCTCCGGAACCGAATGAATATCATACCGGAGTTTTCCATTTTTCAATATCACTTCGTTAGCGGTAATATGCCAAGGCTTTCCCTCTTTTTCCACCTTTACCGTATCCTCTTTGGCAAAGGTATCAATGATAAACTGGAAATTGAAGGGGTCATCCGGCGACGCGCGGTGTATGTTGGCTGTGAAATTCTCAATGCCCGCCTTGTGTACCGTCACCTTATTCCTTAAAAGATCCATGGCATGGATACGGACTGCTATTTTACCCACGTATAACAAGGTATCCTGCTGTTGGTCTTCCAGATAAATTCCATCGAGTTCCACGGTATTAATAAGGCGGATACGGATACCCTCCAACTCGACTTTCGTTCCAATGAGTGGTCTGAATTTGTCCAATGCCATGTTAGCCACACCCTTCTGTACAGCAGGAATACTGAAAGTAATGACAAGTATTACATTCAACAATACAATACTGACAATGATTATGGCGAATATACGGACAATTTTAGTGACTACTTTAGCGACCAACTGAATTGACTTTTTAATTAAACGATGCAATGATACAAAAAAATGGGGGTATAAATCAGCATTCCACGATTTTTTTAACCAAAAAACAGGGTTATTTACTCTTTTTGAATTCCATTTCTCCGTTTCCACAATAAAGAACTATCGCCATAGCTCAGAAACCGGTAATCGTTTCCCAGTGCATAGTTGTATATCTTACTCCAATCATCACCCACAAATGCTGAAATAAGCAGTAACAATGTACTCTGAGGTTGGTGAAAGTTAGTGATGATCGCATCGGGATAATGGAATGTATAACCAGGGGCAATCATTAGTTGCGTGGAAGAGATGAGCCGTTGCTGTCCGGTTTCATCAAGATAATGTAAAATACTGAGAAGCGCCTGTTCCGGAGTAATCTCAACAGTATCTTCATAAGGTTCCCACTGCTTCACCCCCAGGTCGCCAGCCGCAATATCAGCACCTGCAAAAAGCCTTTTCCCAATATAATAAAGGCTTTCCACGGTACGCATTGAAGTGGTTCCCACCACTACAATTTTCCCGGAATGGTGTAACAATTGCTCAATGGTCTCTTTCGGTACCGAGATAAATTCGGTATGCATCTCATGGCCTGCTATAGTTTCAGTTTTCACGGGCTTGAAGGTCCCTGCCCCGACGTGAAGGGTAACTTCACCCATCTTGATTCCCTTTTCATGGAGTTCATCCATCACTTTTTCCGTGAAGTGCAATCCTGCCGTAGGTGCCGCTACAGAACCCTCAGAGCGGGAATAGACTGTTTGATAAGTCTCATCGTCTTTCGCTTCCGAAGGACGGTTCAGATAGGGGGGGATGGGAAGCTTCCCCGCTATTTCCAACAGTTCTGAAAAGGTAAGTTCATCATTATCCCAGGAGAATTGTACGATTGTATCACTTCCTGTTACACCGCCTTTTTCGGCCTTCAATCGCACCAAACCGCCATCGACAGGTATATCCATCGATAACGGTTCATCTTTCCAACGCCTGGCATTTCCTATCATACAATGCCAGGAACATTGGCGGCGTTGCTGAAAACTCACCACATAGTCCGCCGGAATATGCGGGGAGAGGCAGAATACCTCGATCTGAGCGCCGCTTTCCTTGTGAAATAACAACCGGGCATGAATCACCCGGGTGTTATTGAACAGGAGCAGGCTCCCTTCCGGAAGCAACTCCGGTAATTCACCGAATCGAAAGGTATGGATCCCCGAACCACCGTACACCAACAGTTTGGATGCATCCCTCTGTTCAAGGGGATATTTCGCGATTCTATCGTCGGGAAGAGGATAATTATATCGGGATATTTGCAGTTGTGCTATATTCTCTTTTTGCATAATTCTTTTTTTTTGAGAAGTGAAGAAGTGGAGAAGTGAAGAAGTCACTTTTAATTCTCAAATTCCAAATCTTACATTTTTTCACTATCAGAAAAATGATTTTTCGTAATAATTAATGCATTTATTCCGCAAAATTAATCAACTTTGCAACGCATAACAAAAAAGATTGCATGAATAAATTATCAATAGGGGACACAGTGCGGTTTCTCAATACTGTGGGGGGAGGAACCGTAAAAGGATTCCGGAATAAACAGGTGGTGATCGTTGAAGACGAACATGGTTTCGACGTGCCGGTGTTGATCTCGGAATGTGTCGTAGTACAACCTGCGGGGAACGAAAAGCTCACACAGTCACCGTCAGAGGAGGAAGTTCCTTACGCTACCACACATGATACCCCAGGAACCAGCACTACGGCAAACTGGGAAAAGCCCAAAGAGGAAGAACTTCCCGAAGAAACGCCGGAAGGTGAAAAGATCACCGCCTGCCTGGCATGGCTTCCCATGGATATAAAGAACCTGTCGTCCACAACCTACGAATGTTATTTCGTGAACGACAGTAATTACTACCTCTTTTTTAACTATATGAGCCGTGAGGGAAATTCTGAGAAAATCCGTTACAGCGGGCTTATCGAACCCAACACCAAAATTTTTTTAGAGGAACTCGAAAAAGGAGATCTGAATGAGATAGAGAGGATAACCGTGCAATTCATCGCATTCAAACGAAACAAACCATTCAATGTAAAGCCTCCCTGCTCGGTAGAACTCCGTATCGATACTGTAAAGTTCTATAAGCTGCACAGTTTTCACGAAAACGATTATTTCGAGGACGATGCCCTTACCTGTTTCATCATTCGGAACGATATCCCGGAAGATAAACTCCGCATTCCTACCGACGCTCTGGAGCAGGCTATGAAAGAAAAAAAGCGACAGGACAACCGACCCCGGAAGGCACAGATCGAAAAAGTAAAAAAAGAGGAAACGGCCGTAGTCGATCTTCACATTAACGAGTTGCTCGACACCACCGCGGGAATGAATAATGCAGAAATATTGGAATATCAGTTGAGTAAATTCAATGAGGTGATGAATGAATACATCCATCGTAAAAACCACAAAATTGTATTTATCCATGGTAAAGGTGATGGTGTACTCAGAAATGCCCTCATCAAAGAGTTAAGAAGGAATTATCCAAAATGTTTTCACCAGGACGCCTCTTTCCGTGAATATGGCTACGGAGCTACCATGGTGACTATTAAATAAAAATAAATATTCAATCAGATGAAGAAGATGATCCTGCTCCTTAGTGTAGCCCTCCTGTTCAACGGCTGCGACGTAGTAAACAGAATCGGAGGAGCCTACCAACTTTCACAGAGTGAATACCGCTACCATTCATTAGACAATATCCAGCTGGCAGGGATAAATTTAGGAAATGCTTCCGTCATCTCGGTATCGAAACTGGCATCCATAGCCACCGCGCTGGCCGGAGGATCTTCCTTGCAAACTATACCGTTCAGCATGACCCTCAATATGGATGTGACCAACCCCAATAAAAACGCCGCTTTCCTTGATGCATTGGATTATGCCATCCAGATCAATGAGATGGAATTTGTGGAAGGGAAAATGGATATCCCTATCCGCATTGAACCGGGAGAGACCAAAGTAGTGCCTATCCCTGTCAGCGTAGATTTAAAGAATGTGATGAACCGCTATTCCCAACAGCGGGTCGCCAATGAGATGAGTGCTTTCCTCGGTATCACTCCCAACGCAACCTCTGTGACTGTAAAGCTATGGCCTAAACTGACTGTGGGTAATACCGTCCTTAAATCACCCGCAGCAATCCCTATCGTATTTAATTTTGGAGGAAAAGATTAACGGGGAAAGAAAACGATCCGGGCACGACAGGCGGTTCCTTTTTCTTTTGTTTCAACCTGAAAGAGATAATCATCAGGAGCAATCATCTGCCGATGGACTTCTCCACGGTCGCCGTAAGTGATCTCTTTCAGGAAGTTGATCTCAAACCGCCGTATATAATGTTCCCGGTAAAAATCGAGCGAAAAACAATCTGACAACCACTGTACATAATTCAAGCTGTTGACATGCCCATTGACATCTATTTCACTGTATTTCACGGTAAAACTGTTGGCAATCGCCCCTTCCACATTGGCAATCCTGCCCGGTTCATCTACCGGAACACTTTCATCCACGATAAATTGTTGCATCGTGGGAATGGTATCCAACGGCACACTGCGACGTGTATGCATATCGATGACGGCCCACAGGGATTTGGCATGCCCGATTACCGTCCCGGCCCCGTCCCTCATCCGGAAATTACGCGTGGTGAATGCAATTCCCACATATTCTATCCATGTCTCCACAGAAAACGAATCCTGTTCGGTCGGGAAACGTTCCATGTCGACCACTAACCTCGACAGCACCCAGGTATAGTGTTTCTCCTGCAACTCCAGCAGGCCAAAACCGTTTTCAGTCGCATTCCGTCCGGCTGTCATCAATATCATATTGGTGAGCGACCTTAACGAAACCCTACGCCGGAAATCGATATCCTGTGCCTCAATATCATAACTGTATTTTTTCTTCGCACCCATTCTTTCTTCTTGAACTATTTGGTTTAACTAAACGAGCAAAGTATTCCCAGAACGTTTTTCTCCGTTCAGACAATGAACTGAAATATTTAGAGTTTAACTTGATTTTTAAACTCCAAAGGTACAAAAATATCCAAAAACAGCCATATTAATATCAGGTGGCGGCTTATGAGAATTCTTTTTCCGCATGGAATTAATCATTACCTTTGCAAAGAGTATAGAAACATAATTTTACATTTGTCCATGCAATCGATCAGAGAACTTTACCGCATCGGGAACGGGCCATCAAGCAGTCATACTATGGGACCCAAGAAAGCAGCAGCCATGTTTGCCCAAGATCATCCTGAAGCAAAGAAATTTGTTGTCACACTTTACGGAAGCCTGGCCGCTACGGGCAAAGGACACTTGACCGACGAAGCGATTCTGGGCGTTTTGGAACCGGTTGCCCCCACCACTATAGACTGGTTACCGAAAACATTCCTGCCTTTCCATCCCAATACCCTGAAACTGGAAGCATATGACGGCAATGACAGGACAATTGCTTCACAAACCGTCTACAGTGTAGGTGGTGGTAAAATTTCCGATGGTGAGAAGACTATTGGTGTAACCGGAAATGAAGGAAAAGATATCTACTCGATGACCACGATGACAGCAGTGATGGAGTGGTGCGAAAAAACCGGTAAAAGCTATTGGGAATATGTAGAAGAGCATGAAGACAGAGAAATCTGGGATTACCTGGCAGAGGTATGGAAAGTGATGAAAGCTGCCGTGGAAAGGGGACTCGATAATGAGGGAGTACTCCCAGGGCCCTTGAACCTGCATCGCAAGGCGGCAAGCTACTTTATCAAGGCCAAGGGATATAAGGCGTCGCTGCAATCGCGGGGCCGGGTTTTTGCCTATGCCCTGGCGGTATCGGAAGAGAACGCATCGGGCGGCGAGATCGTCACCGCACCTACGTGCGGTTCGTGTGGGGTGATACCGGCAGTGCTTTACCACCTGGAAGAGAGCCGCAGTTTCAGCAGGAACAGGATGCTTCGTGCATTGGCTACGGCAGGGTTAGTAGGCAATATAGTGAAAGAGAATGCCTCTATTTCCGGTGCAGAGGTAGGATGCCAGGGAGAGGTAGGCGTTGCCTGCGCGATGGCCGCAGCGGCAGCCAGCCAACTCTTCGGAGGAAGTCCCGCCCAGATAGAATATGCGGCGGAGATGGGGCTGGAGCACCATCTGGGAATGACCTGCGATCCGGTATGCGGATTAGTACAGATCCCCTGTATCGAACGGAATGCTTATGCTGCCGCAAGAGCCTTGGATGCGAACCTCTATTCGTCGTTCACCGACGGGATCCACAGGGTTTCGTTCGACCGTGTAGTAAATGTAATGAAGGAGACGGGGCACGACCTGCCTTCACTCTATAAGGAAACCGGCGAAGGAGGATTGGCGAAGGGACATTTGTTTTAGTGGAAAGGTGCCTAAGTGGTTAAGTGGTTAGGTGCCTAAGTGGTTAGGTGGTTAAGCGGGAAGACCTTTGGATATTTTGCGGGGATCCCATATACTTTTCTTTTAATTTTACCGTTATAACAGCGGTATTACGTAATCAACCTGTTAAAACTATTTCATCATGTAACATGGACAGATGCTGTGTAAGCAGGGTTCTGCCGTTACTGCAAATAGTCAGAACTCAATACAATTAAAATGATAGATTATATCAAAGGGGAGGTGACGGATCTTACTCCGACCAATGTGACACTTGAATGCGGCGGCATCGGCTATCAGCTGAATATCTCGCTGAACACTTACGGTGCGATCAGCCAGGAACCTACGGCAAAACTCTACGTATACGAGTCCATCCGTGAGGATGCCCATGTGTTGTTCGGGTTCAGGGATAAACATGAACGGGAATTGTTCCTTCACCTTATCTCGGTATCAGGCGTAGGTCCCAGCACCGCAAGGATAATCCTGTCCTCCCTCAATTCAAGGGAACTGGAAAATGTGATTGCCACCGAGAATGCCTCCGTACTGCAATCGGTAAAAGGAATCGGAGCCAAGACGGCACAAAGGATTATCGTCGACTTGAAAGACAAAATCAAAATGACCGACGAAAGCGGAACCCTTCAACTACCCACGAAAAGCGACCTTTCCGAGACCGGCCATGCGGCAGTATCTGCACTGGTGATGCTCGGATTCGTACAATCCGCTTCACAGAAAGTAGTATCAAAGATATTAAAGGATTCACCCGCATTACCGGTGGAGGGCGTAATTAAAGAAGCGCTGAAGAGATTATAACAGACTGATTGCGTAATACGGATTTGAATAAATAAATCCTGTTAAGCTGTTGTTTCTCTGAGAAAAATTGACCACATATTCTTTCTTATCGATACGGCAATCTCCCGTTTTTTTTCAGGAAAGCCGTACGAAGTTCGCGTATTTATTATCTTGTGCGCTTATTATTTCCTGTGTCCGTTTTTCCCGTGCACCTTATCACCCCAGTCTCCCCGTCACCCCGTC
>NZ_JAWRIS010000051.1:0-49328 GCF_040307845.1 Proteiniphilum sp. | reverse complement strand
CATCTCGTTGACCGATAAGACGAATCTTCGGGAACTTTTTGACAAAACTAAATTTCAAAATGACAAAGAACGATTTGGGCTCAATGGGCCAGGTTTATTTGATTTTTAATAACGTCCCTTTTTTATGGGACACTAGTGACACCACATATCACCACAATCATTATCGGGATCCTTGCCGGGATCATGTCCGGACTATTTCCCATCGAACTGCTCGGGCACATGGTTTCCATCGGGACACTACTGGCTTTCATTATTGTGTGCATAGGCATCATCATTCTACGCAAAAGGGAACCTGATGCGCCTCGTGCTTTCAAAACGCCATGGGTTCCCTTTGTACCCATCCTGGGGGCAATATGCTGCCTCGCGCTGATGGCCTCGCTCCCCATCGATGCATGGATAAGGCTGATAGGATGGATGACTATCGGCATGGTCATCTATTTCCTGTATGGCCGGCGCCACAGCCATGCAAGGAAAATGATGAATAAAAACAAATAACCATGGCGATATTGGGCTTGGTATAGATTTGAGCAAGTATCTGTGAGCAATTATTATAAGTATAAAGTCATTTTACAATAAATTTTTATCGTTTTTCGATATATTTTTATTGTTATATGAAAATATTATTTTATATTTGCGGCATCAATCTTTCAAAATGTGCCGAATATGAAACGAATTTCAGCTAAAAATTCACTTGCTTTTCTCTGCATTCTGGCGGGTATTGTTTATTTGCTAATTCTCATCCCCGCTATCATTAGAGGCATAGAAGGAGGTGTTGTCGCATTAATTATTTCCACAGTAATGAAACGTGCGATCGAGATAAAGGAAGAACAAGACCTCACTATTTAATTGAAAGAAACATGAAAACTAAATCTTTAATAAACAGCTGTTATGCCATCAGCGGAATTACCGCGATGATTGGAGTATGGGAACTTATGAACATAGCTACATTATCTTACGAAATGGGAAAAGACAGTAGTGATAGTTTTATATGGTATTTTCTCACTCGGGGAATACATGCCTGGGGGATAATAGGTAGTTGTGTTGTATTTTTCATCTTGGCCAACCAGGCCACAAAGTCAGCTATTTTTACCAAGGCAAACGAATCACTTCTGATGATTTCAGGATATATCATGATTGTTCTCGGTTGCATATCTTATCTCTTAATCAAATTACTCCCCATTGACTCGTTCTCTAGCCCAGCAAGTATCTTACTGATTCTGGAAGGACTCTCCTTCATATTTTTCTCTTTGATATTCAGCATATCACGAAAGTTAAAGGAAGAACAAGACCTCACAATTTAATTAAGACAGATATGGAAATAAAGCATTACAAAAGGATTAGCAACCTAATTGGTTTTTTATTGGGAATTTTTGTTTTCAAAGACATATTGGATTATCCTCTTTTATTCACCAATCTTTCTGAGAGTTCCACAAATAACCTTATTCCCCAGAGTATTTTTATACTTGGGTCAATGTTTCTTATTGCTTTTTACGCTACAATCTTACAAAACATAAAAAAGAGAGGCGTTTTTATTCGCAGAAATGAGATAACCTTCCGCTATTTTGGTTTTGTTATCCTTTTTCTGGGACTTTTATCTGACATACTTTTCGCATACTTTACAAGTGACAGACCTTCCGGGACACGCATCCTTGCTATTCTTGGCGGGACACTTGTCTTTGTATCCTATATTTTTAAGATCGGCATAAAAATGCAGGAAGAACAAGAATTAACTGTTTAAAAAACACGTATGCCAATTATTATAAATTTAGACGTAGAGATGGCCAAGAAAAAGAT
The DNA here is from genome assembly GCF_040307845.1 of Proteiniphilum sp. Lineage (GTDB taxonomy): Bacteria > Bacteroidota > Bacteroidia > Bacteroidales > Dysgonomonadaceae > Proteiniphilum. The sequence continues at coordinate 47,534 of NZ_JAWRIS010000051.1, read as the reverse complement.
TTCCCTGAACGAATTATCGGAGCGCGTGGGAATCACTCCGGCCAATCTTTCGATCCTGAAGACGGGGAAAGCCAAAGCCATCCGTTTCAGTACGTTGGAAGCCATCTGCAAGGAGCTGAACTGCCAACCGGGAGATATCATGGAGTGGCGAGATGATGAATAATTGTAATGAAGAAATAATCTTTTAAACATATCAAAAATGAATCATTTAGAACGAGCCCTACAAGGCAAAAACAGTATCGGCCGCTATATCCTAATGGCCGTATTGGTATTTTTTATAGCACAAATGGCTGCTCTTCCCTTATTCCTTATATTGCTTCCTGCAATACTGTCCAATGGGGGGAATATCGGTGATTTCTCGGCCGCCATGCAAAACCCATCCGACTATGGTATCTCATCAAATCTTTTCTTACTGGTGATGATGGGCACCTTTGTCATCATGTTTTTCCTGTTTGCGGTATTGGTAAAGCCGTTGCATGGTCGTACAGTGCGTGAAACCATCAATGGATGCAAAAAAATACGATGGGATCGTATCAGGATGGGAATCATCGTCTGGGGAATCATCATCTTGGCAGATACAGCTATCAGTTTACTGGTCTCTTCGCCTACCGAATATGAATTCCGATTCAACGCCGCCGCATTTATTCCTTTATTGCTGATTGTCCTTATTGTACTACCGTTCCAAACAAGCATTGAAGAACTTCTTTTCCGTGGTTACCTGGCGCAGGGTGTGGCGCGATGGACAAAAAGCCGCTGGTGGGCGCTGATTATTCCCTCGGTGCTGTTTGCCCTGATGCACATAGCCAATCCCGAAGTGAAAGAATACGGCTTTTGGCTATCCATGCCACAATATCTTATCATGGGGTTGATGCTGGGACTTATCTCCATCCTCGATGACGGTATTGAATTGGCGTTGGGCATCCATTTTATCAATAACGGGCTCACCGCCCTGCTTGTCACGCATAAGGCCTCCGCATTTCAAACCGACGCTTTGTTCCTGGTCCACGATATCGATCCGGTAGCAAGCCTTATCTCCATTTCTGTCGCGAGCGTACTCCTCATCTTCATCCTGCAACGGATCTACAAATGGGATTTCGGCATTATGAACAGGAAAGTGCTCCCGGAACTTCCTCCCATCCCACCAATAGAGGCTGAGACTGTATCAAACCAATAGTCACACTAACCCTTCGTTTATCTTTACTCCTTATTCTTTACTCTTTGTTCTATGCAAAGTAAATTCTCACCCTGAATATAGGGCAAAAATGAAACAAATTATTATCTTTGGGGATTAGTTTGTAACGCTGTATGAAAATAAATCGCTTTTTTTCGATCTATATTTTACTGTTTTTTTGTCTTTGTGCAAAAGGGCAAACGCTGGATGAGGCCAAAAGTTGGTATCTGGAAGGCCGTTATGTCGAAGCGTTACCCGTTTTCCAGGCAGAATATCTCAATAATCCCAATAACCCGTCGGTCAATCAATGGCTGGGTGCAAGTCTCTACGAAACCGGAAGAATAACAGAAGCACAGAAATATCTTGAATTTGCTTCGGGGCGAAAAATCGTTGACGCCTATCTCTACCTGGGTAATCTCTATGCCCTACTCTATCGCTTTGAAGATGCAGAGAAAGAGTTTAAAAAGTACCAGCAAGCCAAGCGTAGAGACCGGGAAGCGTTGGATGTACTGGAAAAAAAGCGGGCGAACGCTGAAAATCTGCAAAGAGCGGTCAACCGGGCAGAAGATCTGCAGATCATCGACAGTCTGGTGGTCTTGAAGTCTGATTTTCTGTCGGCTTACAACCTGAGTGCCTCATCAGGCTCATTAATGCCGGTGCAGGAATTCTTCTCCGGACGTCCGGGAACCGACCAGACTCTCTATATGAACGAGCGCCAGGACAAGATATATTATTCCGACGGTGATGCTGCAAGCGGTACGGATCTTTATACAATGGACAAATTGCTTGATACCTTTGGAAACGAGAAAAAATTACCTTCCGCCATCAATAAAGAAGGTAGCCAGGCATTTCCATTTGTATTGAGCGACGGGATGACCCTCTATTTTGCGTCTACGGGTGAGCCTTCGTTCGGTGGGTATGACCTGTTTGTTACCCGTTATAATCTTAATTCTGACTCATATCTCAATCCCAATCAGTTGAATATGCCCTTCAATTCGCCTTTCAACGATTACATGTTGGCGATTGATGAAGAAAAAGGCATCGGCTGGTTTGCATCCGACCGCTTTCAACCGGCCGACTCGGTATGCATATATACTTTCATCCCAAACCCGCAGGTGCAACTGATCGAAGGTGAGGATGCCGATTATATGGCAAGAAGAGCGCGGATATCTTCCATAGCCGACACATGGAAGGAAGGCGCAGACTATGGACCGCTTCGCTCACTGGCGCAACAGAGGAGGGTCTCACGGGAAGAAACTACCGGTGATTTTACATTTGTGATCAATGATCTGGCCACTTATCATACCCTTTCGGAGTTCAGGAATGATCATGCCAGATCCCTCTTTTCTCAGGCGTTGGGGTTTGAGAAACAGTTACAGGCGATAAAGGAAGAACTCACACAGAAAAGAGACCAGTATGCCGGAGGAGCGGTAAATGACACCCTTGCTGCATCAATCCTCAGACTGGAAAAAGAAAGTGAATCGCTCTTCAGGGAGATGGAAAGACTCAGGATCCAGGCAAGAAATGAAGAAATACGTACTCAGTTTAATCAATAGTAACCCTATATGACATTCGATCTGATCATTATCATCGCCGTAATCCTATTGGGAGTAGTGTTCATGCTCATAGAGATTTTCCTGCTTCCGGGAATCAGTATTGCAGGAATTGCAGGTGCCATTTTCCTGATAGGGGGCATAATATATGCCTACATTTTTCAGGGTAGCACCATAGGAAATATTACATTGGCAGGGACCGCCGTGCTACTGGGGGGAAGTTTCTTCTGGCTGCTGAAATCAAAATCATTGCGAAAAATCTCGCTCGACACCAATATCGAAGGAAAAGTAGACACTTCCTATTTGCAGAAAATTACAGTTGGCGACATCGGTGTAACGCTTTCACGACTGAATCCCATCGGGCAGGTACTGGTCAACGATGTGGAAGCAGAAGCCAAATCGTTCGACGGGGAATTCATCGATGAAGACACCGAAATAGAAGTGATAAAAGTGGAAACCTATAACGTGCTGGTAAAAAGAAAAGAGGTCTTTACATCTTTAGAGAATACAAAAAACAACTGAATATAAGAAACACCTAAAATAAATAATTATGGATTTATTATCGTTCCCACTGATTATTACGATAGCCGTAATCGTCATCTTTTTATTGATATTCTTTCATTACGTCCCCTTCTTCCTGTGGATCAATGCGTTATCAGCAGGAGTACGGATCTCGCTCGTACAACTCTTCCTGATGCGCTTGCGCCGGGTACCGCCCCATACCATCGTTTACGCGATGATTGAGGCTCACAAGGCAGGACTGAAGATGGTTACCCGCGATAACCTGGAAGCACACTATCTTGCCGGAGGACATGTGGAAAAGGTAGTGCATGCCTTGGTTTCCGCCTCCAAAGCAAATATCGACCTCACGTTCCAAATGGCCACAGCCATTGACCTCGCGGGCCGTGATGTATTGGAAGCCGTGAGGATGTCTGTGAACCCGAAAGTGATCGACACGCCTCCCGTTTCTGCCGTAGCCATCGACGGTATCCAGTTGATCGCCAAAGCGCGCGTGACAGTACGCGCCAACATTAAAAGGTTAGTAGGTGGTGCCGGAGAAGAAACCATTCTTGCCCGTGTGGGTGAAGGGATCGTCTCCTCCATCGGTTCAGCCGTATCCCATAAATCGGTACTCGAAAACCCGGATTCGATCTCCAAGCTGGTATTGAAAAAGGGACTGGATGCAGGAACCGCATTTGAAATCCTCTCTATCGATATCGCCGACATCGATATAGGTAAGAATATTGGTGCCGTACTACAGATGGATCAGGCCCAGGCCGACAAGAATATAGCACAGGCACGTGCAGAAGAGCGTCGGGCCATGGCTATCGCTTTAGAGCAGGAGATGAAGGCCAAGGCACAAGAAGCCCGGGCAAAAGTAATTGAAGCCGAGGCGGAAGTTCCGATTGCTATGGCAGAAGCCTTCCGCAACGGAAACCTCGGTATAATGGATTATTACCGGATGGAAAATATCAAGGCCGATACGGATATGAGGGATTCTATCGCCAAACCGCAAAGCGGCGGAAATAAAAAATAATTATCACAGACAATACATATTATGAGAATCATACCTGAATCGGAGTTTATCATCAACTCCGATGGGAGTGCTTTCCATCTTCATATCCGACCGGAACAACTTTCGGATAAGATAGTAATGATGGGAGATCCCGATCGCGTAACAATGACAGCCGAATTTTTTGACAGCATTGAATGTGATGTGCACAGCCGTGAATTCCATACTGTCACCGGTACTTATAAAGGTAAACGGATCACTGCACTCTCTCATGGAATAGGCACGGACAACATAGATATCGTGCTCACAGAGTTGGATGCATTGGCCAATATCGATTTTAATACCCGGTTAGTCAAAGATGAACTCAAACAACTTACCATGGTGCGCGTAGGCACATCGGGGGGCATGCAACCACACTGTCCGGTAGGATCTTATGTGGTATCGGAAAAATCAATTGGGTTCGATGGACTTATCCATTATTATGCCGGTTCCGAATCGATCCGCGAAGAAGATTTTGAAGAGGCTTTTCAAAGGGAGGTAGGCTGGTCGCCATACCACTGCTCACCTTACGTGGTGAGCGCCGATGAAGAACTCGTCGACCGTATAGGCCACGATATGATCCGGGGAGTCACCATCTCCGCCATTGGTTTTTATGGCCCCCAGGGAAGACATGTACGCCTGCCGCTGGCCGATCCCAACCTGAACGCTAAGATTGAATCGTTCCGCTTCGGGGAGTATTCTATTACCAATTACGAAATGGAAAGCTCTGCCATCGCGGGTCTGGGAAAAATGATGGGACATAAAGCTATGACTGTCTGTGCTATCATCGCTAATCGCGTAGCCTTGAAATCAAATGCCGATTATAAAGGTTCTACTGAAGACCTGATTAAAATAGTTTTGGACAGGATTTAGGTTTTTAGAACAAAGAGTAAAGAACAAAGAATAAAGACTTTGAGTCAAATGAAAAAAACAATCACCCTACTGCTTCTTGTAACCACAATGGTTGCATTCGCACAACAGAATCCTCCTCTCCCTGTAGATCCGAAGGTGAGGACAGGAAAGCTGGATAATGGGCTCACCTATTATATCCGGCAAAACAACCTCCCCGAAAACAGGGCCGATTTTTACATCGCTCAGAAAGTAGGGTCCATGCAGGAAGAAGATAATCAGGCCGGACTGGCTCACTTCCTGGAACACATGGCTTTTAACGGGACAACCAATTTTCCCGGCAAAAGCATGCTCAACTACCTGCAGGACAATGGTATCAAGTTCGGCACCAACATCAATGCTTATACCTCTTTTGATGAAACGGTTTATTTTATGTCTAACATCCCGACAACCCACAAAAATCTGGTGGACTCGGCTCTCCTGGTGCTGTATGACTGGTCTTGCGGCATTGCCCTCGAAGAGGAGGAGCTTGAAAACGAACGGGGCGTGATTCGTGAAGAGTGGCGTACGGGCGGCGGTGCGCAGCAGCGTTTATGGGAACAATTACTTCCCAAAATGTATGTCGGCAGCAAATATGCCAACCGCTTACCCATCGGCAGCATCGACGTGATCAATAATTTTAAGCCTGAAGAGATCAGGGCCTATTACCATAAATGGTATCGTCCCGATTTGCAAGGCATCATCATCGTGGGTGATTTCGACGCGGACGAAATGGAACAAAAGGTAAAGGAATTATTCTCCGCCATTCAACTCGATGAACAGAGGGCTGAACGGGAATACTATCCTGTTCCTGATAATAAGGAACCGATCGTAGCTGTCGCCACCGATAAGGAAGCCCGCAACACGCGGATAACACTGTATTACAAGCACGATGCGATGCCCGACGAGTTGAGAAATACCCAGATGGGCTATATCACAGAATATATATTGAATGCCGCTGCCACAATGATGAACCAACGGTTTGCCGAAATCTTACAAAAGCCCGATGCGCCTTTCACTTCCGCCATGGCTTATAACGACGATTATTTCGTGGCCAGGACAAAAGATGCCTGGACCGTGGTGGCAGGAAGCGCGGAGGACAAGATAGAGGACGCGCTGGCAGCTATGGTACGTGAGACGGAAAGGGTCAGGCAGCATGGCTTTACTGCGTCGGAATACGAAGTGGCACGTACCAACATACTCAAGGGATATGAAGATGCCTACAACAACCGCGACAAGCAGCGGAACTCCTCCTATTCCCAGGAATATGTACGAGCTTTTACCGACGGGGAACCCATTCCGGGTATTGAGTTCGAGTATCAGTTTATGCAGGCGGTGGCTCCTAATCTCCCGGTAGAAGCGGTCAACCAGACCATCCGGCAATTGATTAGTGATGAAAACATAGTAATCGCCATCACCGGCCCTGAAAAGGAAGGGTTGGTCTATCCAGCCGAAGAAGCTTTACTTAATGTGCTGGCGTCCATTCAGTCCGAAACCATCGAGCCTTATGCCGGGGAAGTGATCGATGAACCGTTGGTGGCTACGCCTCCTACTCCGGGCAAGATCATAAAAACGGAAAAGGACGAGGCGATGGATGCCACAGTGTGGACATTGGAAAATGGGATGAAGGTAATCCTGAAAAATACCGACTTCAAGGATGACCAGATCATCATGACCGGCACCAGCGCCGGAGGATACTCCCATTATGGGGTGCAGGATCCGGTGAACAGCAGGCTGATGGCCAATATCGCCACACTGGGAGGAGTGGGAAAATTCAGTGCCACCGACCTGCCCAAAGTGCTGGCGGGACATACCGCATCCGCCCGTCCGGGTATCACCCTTACCACGCAGGACTTCAATGGATCTTCCTCCATGAAGGATTTCGAGACCATGCTGCAATTAGTGCACCTCTATTTTACTGCTCCACGAGCGGACAACGACGCTTTCCAATCGTTCATCCAACGCATGGAGACCCAGTTGAAAAACCAGGAAGCCGAACCGATGGTAGCTTTCAGCGACTCGGTATCAAGTGCTTTGTATGGTGATAATCCCTTGACAAAAAGGATAAAAGCCGACGACCTGAAAAAGGTCGATTACAATCGTGTTATGGAGATGTATGCTGAACGGTTTGCCAACCCCGGCAGTTTTGTGTTCACCTTCGTGGGCAACATCGATGAAGCGAAAGTACGGCCTGTCGTAGAACAATATCTGGCCTCGTTACCGGGCAAAGCGGAGAAAGGTGAATTCGTAAGGATTCCGATGGATTTCCAGAAAGGAAGCTTCGAAAATATTTTCCAACGGGAGATGCAAAATCCCAAAGCCTCGGTATTCAACATAATAACCGGAAAGACAAGCCGGGACATGAAGAACCGGATACTGATGAGCATGTTCGACCAGATCCTCGATATCATCTATACGGAAAAAGTACGTGAAGAAGAGGGCGGAACGTATGGCGTGTATGCAGGAGGATCCATCTCCCGTTATCCGGAAGGCCAGACCATCCTACAAATCATGTTCGACACCGATCCGGAAAAGATGGAACATCTCAATCAACTTGTCCTGGACATATTGAAGGAGTTTGCAGAAAACGGTCCGCGTGAAAGCGATTTCACAAAGGTGAAAGAGTATATGAACAAGAGCTACAATGAAAACCTGAAAGAAAACAGCTACTGGCTGAATATCCTTGATAACAAATATTTCTACGGTGAAGATAATCACACCCAATATATCGAAACCGTAAATGCCATCACAAAGGATAACCTCCGGAATTTTGCCAAAGCACTGCTCGACCAGGGTAACCTGAAAACGGTAGTGATGATGCCGAAGGTAACGGAGTAAGCTATCATTAAAAGATCTCATTATACAAACCCGCTTCGGAATTTCGGTGCGGGTTTGTTTTATTTTTCCGGTTGGTGCTTATACCGGAACAGGATGGCAAACAATATAGCTACCACGAGGGCATATCCGGCAAAGATAAACCATACGCTCTGCCAATCGCCAACCAGCAGGGATTTGGTGGTAGAACCCACAGTTAGGTCCGTCCATGAGCAGAAGCGGTTTACTACCCACTGTGCCCATAATGTACCAATGGTGGCTCCTATGCCGTTGGTCATCAACATAAACATTCCCTGGGCACTGGCGCGAATATTATGCGGCGCTTCCTTATCCACAAATAATGACCCCGAAACGTTGAAGAAATCGAAAGCCACGCCGTATACCAACATTGAGAGCAACAACAGCCAAACCCCATTGCCGGGATTACCCAAACCGAAGAAGCCGAAGCGTAATACCCAGGCCAACATGGCTATCAACATCACGTTTTTTATACCATACCGTCTCAGGAAGAAAGGGATGAGCAGGATGCAAAGTGCTTCCGATATCTGGGAAAGGGATATTAATATATTCGAATGCTGTACGCCAAAGGTATTGGCATACTCAGGATAAGCCTCGAAACTGGCTATGAAAGGATTGGCAAACCCGTTGGTAATCTGCAGGGCGACTCCCAGTAACATTGAGAAAATAAAAAAGAGCGCCATCTTCTTTATTTTAAATAGCTTAAAAGCATCCAGACCAAGGGCCTGAAACAAGGTCTTACTCCCAACTTCCTTGCTCACAGGACAATTGGGAAGAGTAAACGCGTACAGTCCCAGCATAAGCCCCAATAGGGCACTTACCACAAACTGCATCGATGAAGTCTGATACCCCAATATATCCACCAGCCACATCGTACAGATAAAACCGACCGTACCAAATACACGTATAGGAGGGAACGTCTTGACCGTATCCATTCCTCCCTTTTCCAGTATAGTATAGGCTACGGAATTGGATAAAGCAAGGGTAGGCATGTAAAAAGCCACGCTCAAGGTATAAAGGGTAAAGATAATGGAAAAAGAAACTCCTCCATCGCTGTATAACCCATACAAACCGGCCGAAAGCATAAACCCGGAGGCCAGCAAATGACTTATACCCAGCAGTTTTTGTGCCGGCACCCATCTATCAGCTACAATACCCATAATGGCAGGCATAAAAATGGAAACTATCCCCTGTACGGAGTAAAAAATACCGATATGCGATCCCAGCCCCGCCGGTCCCAAGTAACGGGACATGGAGGTGAGATACGCCCCCCAGACTGCAAACTGGAGGAAATTCATGATAATTAGCCTAACTTTCAATGACATATATTTCGATTGTTATTCAGTTGTTATTCAGTTGTTATTCGGTTGTTATTCGGTTGTTATTCGGTTGTTATTCGGTTGTTATTCGGTTGTTATTCAGTTGTTATTACGTGCAAAGCGTAAATGACACGAAGTGAATAACAACAAAATTGAATACCTATCTACTGAGCCAGGGTGCCGGATTAAGTTTATTGGTCTTCTGCCACAGTTGGAAGTGCATCGTGGAAACACCCGTATCGGGATCGGTAAAGATCCGACCTAACGACTGTCCGGTTTTCACTTTGTCTCCTTGTTTCACGAACAAGTCGTATATATTGGCATAAAATGTATAATAATCACCGTGACGCACTATCACACAGGTGTTGGAGCCGGGGAAGGAGAATACTTTCGAGACCTCCCCGTCGAACACACTGCGTATATTGGCCCCACTTTCAGCCTGAATATCAACTCCATTACTATTGGTAGTCACATTCCACTCACTGTGTTTCTTCGCGCCGAAATTACCCACAATCGCGGCTGTGCCACTAACCGGCATAGGCAATCTGCCCTTATTGGCCGCGAAATCTTTCGACAAATTAAAAGTCTCATCCGCGACAGCACTCCGCCCAATCCTGGGCCCCGGTGCTGCTTCGGAAGCATGTTCTTCCGCCCTGGCAGCAGCTTCACGCTTGATTTCCTCCTCACTCTTCCCTCGTCGGCGTGCCTCAGCCTGTTTCTCTGCCTCTTTTCTCCGACGTTCCGCCTCTTCGGCTTTTCTTCTGGCCTCAGCCTCACGCTCCTGGCGTGCCACCTCTTCAGCGATCAATTTCTCAATCTGGACATTTAACTGGTTGGCGCGTTGCTGTTTTTCACGGAGTGTTTTCTGCAATTCACGCTCTTGCCCCTTGACAGTTGCCATCTCCGACTGACGTGTTTTCTCTTCTCCCTGCAATTTTTTCTGTTCCTCCTGTAGCGCAGCCAATGCTTTTTCTCTATCAGTTTTGGCCTTAGCCAACAATTCCTGCTTTTCCTTTATCTCTGCATGCTGTTTCTTTATTTCTTCAGCCTGCGTCTTCTGCCACTTGGAATATTCCCGTAAATATTGCATCCTGCGTAGCGATTCACCTACCGATTTGCCGGACAGGATAAAAAGGAGTTTATTCTGGCTAAATTTATGATTCAACATGCCTCTCATCGCATCGGCATAGTTCCCTTGTTTTTCTCTCAGCTCCGCATTAAGCCTTGATATCTCGCTCTCGAGACGCGCTTCCTCTTTGCGCAATGCTTCAATTTCCCGATTCTGCACATCTATCAACTCTTTGCGGGCTGATATTTGATTATTGATCAGGTTGATCCTATCTAAGATACTTGTACTCTGCTTCCTAACGTCAAGATAAAGTTTATTCGTATTTTTTATCTCTTCCATCAACGCCTTCTGCTGCCGCTGCAAATTCTCAATCTGCCGGGTTTGCGACAGCAAGATGAGGGCAACAGCATGGAAAAGTAATAAGAGAACAAATTTTTTCATATAATTACCAGAGAACTGAGAACTAAAAACTGAGAAATTAAGAAGTTAAGAAGTTGAGAAATTGAGAAATTAAGAAATTCGATGTTCCATTCACATACCTAATCACTCAACCACTTAACCACCTTTCCACTTAGTCACTTTTTCGGCGAAAGTATTTTCAGAACCTCATTGATGGAAGCTTTCGAATAATTGGACGGTATATTCAGTTCCAGTTGCAAAGGGGTATTCGTAACCACATCTGAAAAGACCAACTCGGCATTGGTTTTCCGTGATGCGGATGAGAACGTCATATTCATCTTGTGAGGGAATATAACGTTATCCAACATCACAAAGTTATGGTATTCCCACTGCATATACAGCTTTTTCTCCGACTGCATCAGATAGGTGGAAGTGATCCGGTCATCTCCATTGACAGTAAATGCATAATCTATTCCTGAATCGGTGTCCTGGGCCATCATATGATAATACTGGTCAGAGGCCTGGTTATAACTAAAAGTGTCATAATCGGCAGCATCAATCTTATCTTTTCCTGAAACAAAAAGTGCGTTCGTAAACAATGACTGCATCGTATAATAATCGAATCCAACAGGATAGAGTTCTTTTAAAGTGGAGAACGATTCCAGCACATACCGTTTATTCATCCTGTCGAGCAGGAAAAGCGTATCGGGATTAATATAGAGCCGGAACATCTCTACGCCGAAAAGCGGCTGGATAGAGATCTGAAGGGCTTCGTCCTTTATAATCCGCAGATTTGCCCTGGAGTTATAAGATTTCGTACCCGAGGTCATTCCCATATTGAGTTTGGCGGAAAAGGTACGATAGGGAAATTCACAGGCAATCACATCATTGAAAAGTTCATGATTCGCTTTCTCTTCCACCGGAGAGGTAGAGTAAACGATCTTCTGTTTGGGTTTGCAAGCCGTAAATGCCACAGCAGATAACAGACAGATGATCAAAATTTGTCGATAATGAGAATTATTCATAATTACAATTCGCCGGTTTTAATTTTTTTATTCAATTCAGGAGATTCACCTCCTGCCTCATTGGCTTTCTTCCACTGTTCCAATGCCTTTTCTTTATCTCCGGTCCGGAACAGCACATCTCCATAATGCTCCAAAACCTCTGCGGAGAGATCGTCGTCCTTACTGTTCTCAACCGCCCGTTCTATATATATCTTAGCCAAGGTATAAGATCCTTGCTCATACAACACCCATCCATACGTATCGAGATAGGTAGGATTGGTAGGCTCTGCCTTCACTGTAATACCACTCATCTGTTCCGCCTTATCAAGGTCTTTCTTTTCCAATGACAGATAATAGCTGTAATTGTTTAAAACGGGGAGATTCTGAGGATAGAGTTGCAATGCCTTTTCGTAACTTTCGAAAGCCTTTTCCTTATCCCCGAGGAAATAATTCAAATCACCAATCTGTCCATGAAATTCGGACTCCACAATTGGGTTCCGCATAGTAGCATTGGCCAATCCCTCCTCGAAAACCTTCAGTGCCTCCCGATGATTTCCCTGTTGGAAGTATGCTGCTCCCAAATAAAAGTAGAATTGGGCTTCTTCTGGCAGATGTTCCAACGCCTCGGTGGTTACGAGTATTATTTTTTCCAGATCCTGTTCGGGTAAGGCAAGGCGAAGCAGTTGCTCATATCCTGCAGGATCTTCCGGATTCGATGCAACATATATTTCGAACTGTTTTATAGCACCCTCTTTATCTTCCTGTAATAAAAGGACGTTCCCATAGATCATATTCAGTTGGGAATTATTAGGATGTTGTTCAAAGAGCGTCTCAAAAAGAGAATTAACCTGCGTCATATCCTGTTGACTCTGTTGCAGGATACCCAGATAACGGGTAAGCAACTGTAATTTCACCTCTACATCCATCAACGAGTTTGTTACGGCCTTTTGTAACTCCGCTTGTGCCGCCTGCTTGTCGTTCGTCCTCTCATAATAATTTACCATGGAAAGGATAAGCGCCGGGGAATCGGGATCAACGGCCATAGCCCTCTTATAATATTTCAACGCCTCTTGAGGTTGATCATCTTCCAGATAAAGATCTCCTATCAGGATAAGGTATCTCGGCTCTGACGGATTTTTTTCAATGATCTGCCTTATCTCGTCGAAAGCTTGTTCTTTCTCTTCCATCATTGAATAGAGCCGAAACTTATTCAGGGCAATCATTTCATTGATACCGGTATTTTTTTCCAACTCGTCGAGTGTATTGATGGCGTCCTGAAACTCTCCAGCATCGGCAAAAGCATTCGCCAATTCGAAACGGACATCGAGTTTTTCAGGATACAATTGCGACAAATGCCGGTAGATATCAATTACCTCCTCCTTCAACCCAAGTTCCTTACTCAAACCGGCCAGCATCATGTTGTAATAATAATTATCAGGATCATAGTAAACAGATCGACGGAAAAAATCAAGAGCTTTATTTTTCTCCTGCAACACATTATAGAATGTTCCCAGTTCCACCAGCACATTCGCGTTGGTAGAATCGAGCGCATAACAATGCTGAAACAAATCGATTGCTTGGTCATACTCCCCCAGAGCCTTTGCATTCAATGCCCCGTAAAAATAATAATCGAATTTACGTCGTGCCTCTTCGTTGAGCCGGATCCCTTGTTTTTCTTGTTGCGCCGCCATTTTTACCGGCCATATTGCAGATACAGACACGAACAGAAGAAAAGTGAGAACTGTTTTTTTTATTACAATGATTGAATTTGACATTCTTGTTTTTATAAAGTTGTGGTTTACTGCCTTCCGGTATGCCCGAATCCCCCGGCACCGCGCTCAGTTTCATCGAGTGAATCCACCGGCTTCCACTCTACATGGGCATGTTGTGCAATTACCATTTGGCAGATACGCTCTCCGTCATGGATGGTAAAATCCTCGTTCGAGAGATTCACCAGAATTACCCTTATTTCACCCCGATAATCGGCGTCTATAGTTCCGGGAGCATTCACTATTCCAATACCATGTTTGATAGCTAATCCGCTACGGGGGCGGATCTGGGCTTCATACCCTGCTGGCAGTTGAATATAAATACCGGTGGGTACTAATGTCCGTTCAAGCGGTTTCAATACGATAGATTCTTCTAAATTGGCGCGTAAATCCATACCTGCAGCAAATGCAGTAGCATATTCAGGTAACGGATGCCGCGATTTATTGACTATTTTAATTTCCATCAGAAAGGTCTCATCTTGTTTAATCATGCGAATTTATATAATTCTGAGGAATTAAGAGCCTATTTGATGAAATTTAATGATGAAAAAGTCTTATCTTTGTAATTATGAGTGATCACAATGATCTTTTGGCGAAATTGCGCCAGACACTAAATGAACAAGGTATAGACTCATTCCATATTCTCGAAGACCTGGTACCGATTGAGGAACAAATGGAATTTTTCAGGTACTTCGACCTATTACGGAGGGAGAACAGCCCCTTTGTGCGCGATGATGAAGTGAGTATATTATTCTCTCCCGATGAGCCTATTGACCGGAAGAAGAGAAGCTTAACCCTGTTGGCATCCATTCCCGACGTGGGAGCTTACCGTTCCATAGAAACTTACCACAGCAGCCCGTTGGAACCCGAATTGGTACACTGGTCGTCGATGGCACTGGTCAGCAGCCGTATTGTGCTAAGTTCCGATCTTTCCGGTCACCAGCAGGTCTATATCTCTTCCGGATTGGGGGGGCAGGATAAAAAATTGCGTTTCTTCGCCCTTTTTACAACCAGTAACAGGCAACACTTTACCGAGTTACAGAAAGAGATGGTTGAACGTGAATTCACCTTTCAATTGCAAAAGGCAGATGTGGTGATAGAAAAATTCGAGATCAGGGAAAATTACTTTACCATTCTCATTCTTTTCCCTTTCAATAAGGATATAAAGTCGAGTCTCAACGACGCCGTCAATGAATGTAACCAATACGGAAATTTTCTTGATACTAAATTTCTTTTCACCAATGTGAAAGTGCTGAGCGAAAAAGAGATTGAAAATATACTGGAGAAAAAATAATCTTCTCCCCTGCGTGATATCCAGATATGATGATGCAACCGGCCTGTAGAAAACAGTTTTGCACGGTATTTTTCACCGTGATCTTCATGGCTTTTGCCATGCCATCCATCGCGCAGAAAATTCCCTTTATTCCTCCCGTATACAACTACACTACCGATCTTTATAATGCAGGGAACCAGAACTGGGCCATTGCACAGGGAAGGAACGGGATCATTTATTTCGGCAACAATAATGGACTCCTCAGTTATGACGGCGTCAACTGGGAAATGCATCATCTGCCCAACAACCTCTCCGTCAAATCCATCTATATCGATTCCAATAATAATTACGAGCGCATTTACGTGGGTTCATTCGAAGAATTCGGTTATTTTGAATCCAACGAAACCAATCAGCTCATTTATCACTCACTCAGCCGGAATATCAAGGATCATCAATTTCATAATGATGAGATATGGAATATCTATCCGTTTGGCGGAAAACTCTATTTCCAGACATTTGCGACTATTTTTGTGTACGATGGTGCGGAGATACGGGTCCAGAAGCCGTATCCCGCAGTGTTATATTTTTTTCCCGTAGGAGAAAAGATGTTTGCACAACTTATAGGCGGTGAATTCAGCCTCTTCGACGGTGAGAATTTTCATCCGGTATTTACACGAGATCGGTTGAATAACGACAACGCTATTGCCATGCTCCCCTATGGTGAAGATTGGCTGCTGGTTACTTCAAAAAACGGGTTATACCGGTTCTCCGAAAAAGAAAACACATTAACGCCATGGCATATTTCCGGCAGCAGTGAATTGCTTCAGAGCTCCATTAACCGCGCTATCGTTTCGGGCGATACGTATATCTTCGGGACACTCAACAGTGGAATTTTTGCCATTGATAAAGACGGTAAACAGTTATGGCACATCCACCGGGACAATGGTCTCAATAATAATACCGTACTCGCACTTTTCAGGGACCGTGACCAGACAGTATGGGCTGCTCTCGACAACGGCCTCTCCAACATCAGGACACACTCCCCGCTATCGTTTTTCGAACCGGCAGACAGCCAGATCGGACCGGTAGAGGATATACTGTTCCACGACAACCGTTTGTATCTGGCCACTAACCAGGGGATTTTCAGTTTCTCCGACACCGATGGAAAACTCACCCCTGTGCCGGGGCTCGATATACAGTCGTGGTTCATTAAAAGTTTCGGCAATCAGATCTTCGTAGGACATAACTTAGGGACATCCCTTCTGAAGGATATGCACGAGATTCCTGTTCAGGAGGCACACACGGGCGGCCTGGATATGAAACAGGCAACCATCAACGGCAGGGATATCCTGTTGGAATCTACTTACACCTCTTTACTCGTGTACGTGCGGGACAATTCCGGCAACTGGACATTTAGCCACCCGGTGGAAGGTTTTTCAGACCTGATAAAAAACCTTGAAATAGACTATGCGGGGAATATCTGGGCAGGACATATGTACAAGGGCGTATACCGTTTGAAACTCGATAGCGGGTGTATGAAGGTGATTGAGATGGAGAACTACTTGTCGTTCGACAGCACGCAGGTCTCAACCTACCGTCCTATCAAAGTGATGAAGTTAAGGGGAAGGATCGTTTTTGCCGATGGGGACCGTTTCTTCACCTATGACGACATTGAACACAAAATCATTCCTTTCGATTTATTGAATAATGACCTGCCCGGTTTTGCCGATACCCACCGGATCATTCCCCTGAATGACACACTCTTTTGGTTCATACGCCATAAAGAGTATCTTCTCGTGGAGTACCGCGACAACAAATACGTCATCAAAGACCGCATACCCTACAACATCCTGAATAATCCGCCCAATGCGGGGAGAGCCAACCTACTGGTTACCAACGGAAACAGCTCTTTCTTCTGCATGAACGGAGGAATTGGAAAATATTCGCTTTCTGGAGGACAACCGGAGGTAGAGAGAGAGTTGCAAACCGCCTCCATTACCTTTCATAACCGGAATAATGACCAGTTGTTTTATCTCGATCCTTCCCGGAAAGGAATACTCGCTTACCAGAGCAACAACATCACATTCAGATTCCGGTATCCCGAATTTTCTAAAAAAATATTTCAGGTGGAAAGTTATTTACAGGGATACGACAACCGATGGTCAAGTACGGATGGAACCAGATCGACCGCCTATTATAATCTCCCCGCAGGCGATTATATCTTGTATGCGCGCATAAAAGACAGTTCAGGAAAAGTGCTATCTACGATAAACTATTCGTTCCGCATTAAAAATCCATGGTATAAAACATGGTGGGCATATCTGATATATTCCCTCATTATCGGCTCCCTGGTAGCATTTTTAATAAAAAGGCACATACGGAAAGTTGTCCGCAAGAAACAAAAACTCTTCGAAGAACAGGAAAACAGACGACTTTCACAGATAGAACGGCAGGAAAAGGAGATTGCCACATTACAAAACGAAAAACTGGAGGCGGAATTAATTCACAAAGGCAAAGAGTTGGCCAGTGCTGCGATGATGTTGATCAACCACTCCGAGTTCTTAAAGAATTTACGCGAAAATGTCCAGTCGCTCATCCTTGCGGGAAAAATCAACCGTACTGAGGGGAATGAACTTCTCACCATGATCGGAAAAAACCTCCCCGAAGAAGATGAGTGGAGCCTGTTTCAGAACAACTTCGACCTGATTCATGAAAATTTCTTCCGCAATCTTAAAAAAAGATATCCGGCGCTCACCCCCACCGACCTGAAATTATGCTCCCTGCTCAGGTTGAACTATTCATCGAAAGAAATTGCCGAAATGTTGAACATCTCCATCCGCGGCGTGGAAGCCGCAAGATACCGGTTACGCAAGAAACTGAATCTTTCGGAAACCGACAATCTGGTCGAATTTATGATCAAATTCCAATAATACGGTACTGCTGTACCGGCTATATTCACTTTTACAATATACTCATAAACACACAATTACCATAAACAGAAGTAGTAAAAAAGTATCCTTTAAAAATATGTTATACAACATAGCGTACTTTTAACGGGGGTTTTTATTTCGTTAACGAGCAAGTCTGACCTTACTTTTGTTCAAAAATAATATAATGCTATTTATGAGCTATTTCTTTAAATCAAATGAGAAATAGTGAGGCAAAATGCAAGTCGTTTTTATTTTATTGAACAAATTAAAAAAGAATCCATGAAACTGAAAATTGTAACAGTATTCAATTTTTTCTTCTGTTCTCTACTTTTATCTGCACAGCAGGTAACCGTTTCGGGAACAGTAACGGAAGAAGCCACGGGAGAGCCCGCCATCGGGGTCACCGTGTTAGTGAAAGGTACTACCCATGGTACCGTGACAGATATGGACGGGAATTACTCTCTGCCTGACGTAGCGGGTGATGCAACCCTGATCTTTAGTTATATAGGAATGTTGAGTTTGGAGGAACCGGTTAACGGACGTACCACGATTGACATAACCCTGAGAGAAGACGTACAGGCATTAGAAGAGGTGGTAGTGATAGGTTACGGCTCTGCAAAATCGAAGGACTTGACCGCACCTATAAATGTGGTGAAGGAAAAAGAGATTGTAAACGTGCCCACATCGTCTCCCATGGCGGCTTTGCAGGGAAAAGTACCAGGTGTGAACATCATCAACTCGGGAACACCAGGCGACGGCCCCAAAGTTACCATTCGCGGTATGGGTTCTTTCGGCGACACTTCACCCTTGTATGTGGTGGACGGTATGTTTTACGACAACATCAACTTCCTGAACAATTCCGACATTCAGGACATGACCATCCTGAAAGACGCCTCCGCAGCGGCCATTTATGGTGTGCGGGCGGCTAACGGCGTTGTCATCATCACAACAAAAAGAGGTGTGCGCAACCAAGACGCCAAGGTTACGTACAACGGATACATGGGTATTCAGAAAGCCACCAACCTGCTGAAAATGGCCAACTCCCACGAGTATGCGACCATGTTGATGGAAGCCGATCCGGCCACTTACGGCTATCTGTTCGAAGGTTCCGTGAATGCGTTTGGCGGCGACCTCAATTCGTTGACATTCAATGCCGACACCGATTGGTACAACGAACTGTTGCGCACCGCCATGATGACCAACCATAGCCTGAACGTATCCGGCGGAACGGATAGAGCCACTTATTCCACCGGCTTAAGCTATCTGTCGCAAGACGGCGTCATGGACATCGAGAACTATTACCGCCGCCTCAACTTTCGCGCGGCGTTGGATTTCGATGCCAAAAGTTGGCTGAAAATCGGTTTCAACGGTGTGTTCAGCAACGCGCAACAGCAAATTCCGAACAATGCCGCATGGCAAAATGCGTTTAACATGCCGGGTATTATTCCGGTTTACGATGAATCGCGCGACTCGTCCATCTTTCCGGAAAAATATGCGTCACCCGAACAAGTGGGGTTATCCACTAATTTCTACAATCCGGTGGCCACGGCAACGTATTACGACAACCGCAACGAATCATATCAGGTGCTAAGTAATTTCTATGCGCAGTTCAACATCCTGCCCGAAAAATTGAACGTACGTTCGAGCTACAGCTACGATTATTCGCAAATCCGCGGCACCAATTTCACGCCCACTTATTACGTAAGCGCCAACCAGAAAGCAACGGTTACGAGCCTGACCAAAGAGGACTCGAACTATTACAAATATATTTGGGACAACACGGCAACTTACACCGATAAATGGGATAAGCACGCCTTCACCGGCATGCTGGGCGTTTCCGTGCGGCAAGAGCAATACAAATTCCTGTCGGGCACGGCAACCGATGTGCCCGAAGGCAGTGACGTGTGGAAATACATCGCCTTGGGCAACAAAGAAGGCGCAACCGTTAAGGACGACGGATGGCGTTACCGCGGATTGTCGTACTTCACGCGCTTGAATTACAATTACGACGACAAATACATGCTGATGTTCACCTTCCGCGCCGACGGTTCGTCGAAATACAATGACAAATGGGGCTATTTCCCGTCCGTTGGCGCCGCTTGGGTGGTTTCGCAAGAGCCGTTCATGAAAGACCAGCACGTGTTCGATTACTTGAAACTTCGTGCAAGCTGGGGTAAGTTGGGCAACGACAAAATTGCCGCAAGCGCCGGTTTTGCCAGTATCAACAATGTGCAAGGCGTGTTTGGCACCAACAATGCCATTGACGGTTACACCAACTCGTCCAACTTCAGTTGGCTGGGTTGGGAAGTGGTGAACGAAACAAATGTTGGCGTGAATTTCTCGACATTGAGAAACCGCTTGGAGGCCGATATCGATTGGTACTACCGCCTCACGGACAACGCTGTGATTTCGCCCAAAATTCCAATGCAAAATGCCACGCTGGCTGGAAACTACGGCGAAATTCTGAACACCGGCGTAGATGTGTCACTGAACTGGAACGACAAGTTGAACAAGGATTTCGCCTACACAATCGGCGCAAACCTTTCGTTCCTGCACAACGAAGTGAAGAGTTTGAAAGACAACATGACCATCATCAAAGGCGGAAAAACGGTGAACAAAGTAGGCGAGAAAATGAACTCGTACTACGGATTCAAAGTGGTGGGAGTTTATCAAACGCCGGAAGAAGTACAGGCCGATGCGGTAGCCGTGGCAAACGGCCTCGAACCGGGCGATTTCAAGTATGAAGACGTAAACAACGACGGCGTCATCGACGGAAGCGACAAACAAGTCCTCGGCTCGTATATCCCCGATTTCACCTACGGATTCAATTTGGGATTTGCCTACAAAAACCTCGATTTCGCCGTTACCACTTACGGACAAGCTGGCGGCGAATTGTGGAACCGCAAACGCGCGTTGCGCTATGCGGCATCGAACTACAATTTCGACAAAGACCAATTCGACAACCGCTGGACAACTGCGGGTTCCACCAACAGCAATCCATCGTCCAAAGCGTTGTTGAAAACGTGGAACGTTTCCGATAGCAACAACGCATCCTATTTTGTGGAAAGCTCCAACTATTTCCGCATTCAAAACGTCACGCTCGGATATTCGTTCCGCGACATCAAAATGGGTAACTATACGCTGCCCGGCATTCGCCTTTCGCTGACTGCCGATCGTCCACTCATCCTGTTCAAGGCCAACAGCTTTACGCCCGAACTGTCGGACGCCGAAGGCTGGGACACGCAGGTTTATCCTTTGACCGCGACTTATACATTCGGTGTTCAAATTGATTTCTAAACAGACAAAAACATTAAAAACTTATCGCAATGAAATTTCTGAAGAAAACATTCGCATATATTCTCCCAATGGTTTTGATATTGGGAGGCATCACAGCTTGTTCGGATTTCCTCGACATCGATCCCGAAAACAAGGTGCCCGAAGAGAGCGTCGATTTCACCCAAACCGCAAACATGTACGAACCCGTTGTAGGTGTTTACGCGCAACTGCGCACATCGGGCATGCACTGGGCCAACAAGCTGCTGATGATTACCCGCGACGGCGACGTGTGGTCGGGTCGCACCGACGACCAAGGCGCAGCCGTGGATTTCGGGCGCAACTTCAATTATTCCAACTCGTTTTGGGCGCTCAACAACGTATGGGTCACGTTTTACGAAATCATCCGCATCTCCAACTCGGCGCTGGAATCGCTCGACGGCTATGCCGCCTACCTCACCGAAGGATCGGACGATTACAAGAGCTATGAAAGTTATTGCGGCGAAGTACGTACCATCCGCGCATGGGCTTACTATCAGCTGGTTACCAATTTCGGACCGATTGTAATCTACAAAGACAACAAGCAAACCGATTTCCGCCGCTCAAAAGTGGAATCTGTTTACAATTACATGCTCGAAGATTTGACGTATGCCAAAGACAAACTGCCGCGCGTGCGCCCCAACCAAATGACGCATGCCGGTGCCGTAAGCGCATTTACCGCCGAAATGATAGCCGCCAAAGTGTATCTGCTGACGGGTGATTACGCGCAAGTGGAAACACTGACTGACGACATCATCAACAACGGCAATTTCTCGCTCTATTCCGATTTTT
The DNA here is from genome assembly GCF_040307845.1 of Proteiniphilum sp. Taxonomy (GTDB): domain Bacteria; phylum Bacteroidota; class Bacteroidia; order Bacteroidales; family Dysgonomonadaceae; genus Proteiniphilum. The sequence goes on along the minus strand of NZ_JAWRIS010000051.1, from coordinate 25,650 downwards.
ACCAGCTGTTCAAAATTCCGGGTAAACTTTGCGACGAATCACTCTTCGAGTGTCAAGTTACGGACTACGGAAACGGTTCGGGCGACTACATCGGGGTTGGCTCGTGGTTCCCGTTTTCAGGCCCGTTCTCCATCACAAGTTCATCGGGAACGTCATTCGGCGGATGGGGATTCATCGGCTATGAATCCGATTTCGTAACTTGGGCGGAAGCCCGGGGAGAAACGGTACGTGCCGAAACGTCCTTCCTGAAAGCCGGCAGCACAACCCAAGAGGGTTGGATGGTGAGCCCAGTGCAAGGCACCTCCACCAATTGCTGGAACGGCAAGGATTATCTGCCTTACAACCAGCTCACCACTGGCCGCACCGAATACGGACAAAACAATAACGTGCGCATCCTGCGCTACGCCGAAGTGCTGCTAATGAATTCCGAAGCCAAAATCCGCTTGGGAAAGAATGGCGACAGCGGCTATAACCTGGTGCGTGAACGCGCCGGGATGTCCACCAAAACCGGCGTAACGCTGGACGACATTTTGGACGAACGCCGTATGGAACTTTGCAGCGAATGGGGCACCCGCTACGTCGACCTAGTACGCACGGGAGAAGCTGCCACCGTATTGGGAGCAAAGGGCTGGACGGAAGCTAAGACGTATTGGCCCATACCCTCCTCGCAGTTGGACGACCTTCCCGATTTGGCACTCGATCCGTTGGATTAATTTACTGGTGGAATAGCATTTGTTGCTTTGGCGACAAATGCTATTCTCAAAAAATCGGCCGGTATGAGAAAAACAGGTTCTCCACAGGAATCGATCCGGCAGATAAATTCTCCCGTATTTCCGAGATACAGGAAGGATTAACAAAACTTGGTTTCGAGTATTCAAATTAACTGATCTGATTTCATGTCACGGCTATTCCAACAAAGAAAAAAGTAAAACAATTATAGTATTAGTAAAGATGAACAACCGGATTTTCTTATCAATCACCCTACTGGCTCTCAGCACTGTTTTTCTCATAACGTGCAATAACAATAAAAAAGAACAGGCTACAACCGGACAAGAGAGCCGTCCCCTTTCTTTTGCCTCGGACGATGAATTACTCGACTTTATTCAAAAAAAACATTTCAATTATATGTGGGAAGGAGCGGAGCCGACTTCCGGGTTGGCACCAGAGCGCATACATATAGACGGAGTCTATCCTCAGGATGACGCAGACGTCATCACCACAGGGGGTAGCGGCTTCGGTATTGCCGGTCTGCTCGTCGGTATCGACCGTGGATTTATCACCCGTGAAGAGGGGGTTGAACGATTGCATAAAATTGCCGATTATCTGGCTACTGCCGACCGTTTCCATGGTGTCTGGCCTCATTGGTTACATGGTCCCACGGGTAAAGTAAAACCATTCGGACAGAAAGATAACGGTGGTGACCTGGTAGAAAGTGCTTTCCTTATGCAAGGCCTGCTCTGTGTGAGAGAGTATTTCAAGAATGGAAACGAGAGCGAAAAACAACTGGCGGGAAAAATCGACATCCTTTGGAAGGATATGGACTGGACATGGTACCTGAACGGCCAGGATGTACTCTACTGGCACTGGAGCCCGGAATACGGATGGGAAATGAATTTCCCGCTGGAAGGATACAACGAATGCCTTATCACCTATATCCTGGCAGCCTCCTCACCTACCTACTCTATTCCTGCATCGGCCTACCATAATGGATGGGCACGCGGCGGAGCTATCAAAAGCGATGCGGTTGCCTATGGTCATCCATTAATATTGAAGCACAACGGGGCAGAGGAGTACGGAGGTCCATTGTTCTGGGCGCACTACTCCTATATCGGACTTAACCCGAAAGGATTGAAGGACCAATATGCCGATTATTGGCAACTCAACAGGAACCAGGCTCTGATCAACTACGAATACTGCGTGGAGAATCCCAAAGGATACGAAGGATATGGAGAAAACTGCTGGGGATTGACCGCCAGCTACTCGGTGAATGGATATTCGGCCCACATGCCGGTAAAGAATGACCTGGGGGTAATCACACCTACGGCAGCATTATCCAGCTTTCCCTACACACCCGAACAATCGATGAAAGCATTGAAACACTTCTATTTTGATCTGGACGATAAAATATGGGGAAAATATGGTTTCTACGATGCATTCAGCATACAGGACGACTGGTATCCCCAACGCTACCTGGCCATTGACCAGCTTACGATCGCTCCGATGATCGAGAATTATCGTACCGGTCTTCTCTGGAATTTGTTTATGGGTGCACCCGAGATTCAGGAGGGGTTGAAGAAACTGGGATTCACCTTTGAAAAGTGAAGAATGAAGAGTGAAGGATGAAGGATGAAAAGTGAAAAATGAAGGATGATTTAGGATTTCGTTATTCTCCACTTCTTAACTTCTAAAAACAACAAAAACAATAAAGAATGAAACGATACATTACTTCAATAACATATATACTGGCGGTGATTCTACTTGCAGCCTGCGGAACACCTTCATCTGGAACTACAGGCGCTACGGGATCCGGCAAGTGGCAGAGCTTCAGTGGCGACAAGCGGATTGAACAGCGGGTGGATTCGGTGCTGAAACTGATGACGCTTGAAGAAAAAATCGGACAGATGACGCAATTCTCCGCCAACTGGTCGATTACCGGCCCGGTGATGTCGGATGATTTTCAGCCCTACCTCGAAAAAGGATTGATCGGCAGTATTTTCAATGCCACTTCCGTGGAGGGGATCAGGAAGATGCAACAGATTGCCGTGGAAGAAACCCGTCTCGGAATTCCCATTCTCTTCGGGCAGGATGTGATCCACGGTTACAAGACCATCTTCCCCATTCCTCTGGCCGAGGCCTGTTCCTGGGATCTGGAGATGATGCAACGAACAGCCGAAATCGCAGCTATTGAAGCAGCATCCGACGGGATCAACTGGACATTTGCACCTATGGTCGATATTGGTCGTGACGCCCGCTGGGGGCGTGTGATGGAAGGTGCAGGAGAGGACCCTTATTTAGGGAGCAAAGTAGCTGAAGCAAGAGTGACCGGCTTTCAGGGAGGAAAAGATATAAGTTCCCTGGGTGAATCTACTACCCTGCTTGCCACCGGCAAACATCTGGCGGCCTATGGGGCCGCTGAGTCGGGCAGGGATTATAACCCTGCTGAACTTTCGGAACATACCCTCCGCAATGTGTACCTGCCGCCCTATCAGGCTGCGCTCGAAGCAGGTGTAACGACTTTCATGGCCTCTTTTAACGAGATCAACGGCGTGCCGGCTACCGCAGACCGGTGGCTGTTAACCGAAGTACTGCGCAATGAATGGGGCTTCAAAGGCTTTGTTGTCAGTGACTATACCGGTGTCAATGAGTTGGTGCCTCATGGCGTAGCAAAAGATGAGAAACAGGCTGCTGAACTGGCGGTAAACGCGGGGGTCGACATGGATATGACCGGTGCTACCTACATCAAGTACCTGACAGAGTCGGTTAAAGAAGGAAAAGTATCTGAAAAGACCATCAATAATGCGGTACGGAGTATCCTCGAAATGAAATTTCTGCTGGGTCTCTTCGATGATCCGTACCGCTATCTCAACGAAGAGAGAGCAAAACAGAACACAATGACACCCGAATTTATGGAAACGGCACGCAAAGCCGTAGCTTCATCGGTGGTACTGCTGAAAAACGACAATCAGGTCCTTCCCATCACCAAAGAGAGCGGAAAGACCATTGCCCTGGTCGGTCCGCTGATGAACGATTCCATCAACCTCAATGGTGAATGGGCCGGATTGGGCGACCGAAATAAGAGTATACCTATACTGAAAGGACTCACTGAAAAATATGAAGGCACTACGATAAAACTTATCTATACAGAAGGAGCCTCTATCACTGAAACTACGCCGGCAAAGATAGCCGAAGCAGTAGCGGCCGCACGACGTGCCGATGTCGTGATCGCCGCGATGGGAGAAGATTTCAACTGGTCGGGCGAGGCAGCCGTAAGAACCGATATACGCTTACCCGAAGCCCAGCGCGAACTGTTAAGGTCTTTGAAGGAGACCGGAAAGCCGGTGGTACTGGTCACCCTGAGCGGCCGTCCGCTCGATCTTTCATGGGAAGATGAAAATATGGAAGCCATCCTGCAGTCATGGTTCCCCGGCACACAGGGAGGACACGGCATTGCCGACGTGATTGCGGGTGATTATAACCCGTCGGGACGGTTGGTGATGTCATTTCCACGTAATGTGGGACAAGTACCCATCTATTACAACCAAAAGAATACCGGCCGGCCGGTGGACCTGGACGATGAGTCAATAGACTACAAATCCAGTTACCTCGATACCTCAATCACACCGCTTTATCCTTTCGGATACGGATTGAGTTATACCACGTTTGTGATCAATAATGCAAAGATTGATAAAAAGGCATTAAAGACAAAAGATGACAAGATCACCGTCACTGCAAATGTCCAAAACACAGGTTCTGCCGACGGAGAGATCGTGGTACAATTATACACCCGCCAGTTGGTTGCCAGTGTAACCCGCCCGGTAAAAGAGCTCAAAGGATTCCAAAAGATGGCATTAAAAGCAGGCGAGTCAAAACAGGTAACATTTGAGGTGACTTCCCATGATCTGGCTTTCTATGGTATCGATATGCAGAAAAAGACGGAACCGGGTAATATGAAACTCTGGGTAGCACAACATGCGGCCGACAATTCCAATGAAATCGATTTCTGGATTGAGTGATAATTGATGTGATGATGTGATGATTGATTAAATTTGATGATTCCATAATTTTAGAATCTCGAATTGAAAATCGACCCTATTTCACCATCGAAGCATTCAATGAGAATGGAATCTCTATTCCTTTAAAGATTATCCATGTGAAATAAGAGTATAAATCCAAATTAAATTCCGCGGCGGCGAAAATAACCGCCGTAAAATTTTGATTTCACCTGGGAACCTTCTATATTTGTATAAATTTCCGCAGCCGCGAAAATAACGGTCGCGACAAAACGAATATACCATTATGAAGTTTTATAACAGGGAACAGGAACTGGAATTATTGGCTCATACAAGGGATATTGCTTTCAAGAACCATTCTCAAATGACTGTCTTGACTGGACGTAGACGTATCGGCAAGACAAAACTGATTTTAAAAAATTGCGAGAATACACCCACTGTCTATCTATTTGTCAGAAGGAGTAATGAGGCAACAATATGTGCTCAATTTGCGGCAATCGCAAGTCGAGCACTCAACACCTACATTCCCTCGGAGATTACTTCCTTCGTAAGTCTCTTTGAGACATTGATGACTGCCGGACAACAGACCCATTTCAATTTAATAGTGGATGAGTTTCAAGAGTTCTTTTACATCAATCCCTCCATATATAGCGGCATACAGGATGTTTGGGACAGGTATAAAGACAGGACGCATATCCATTTTATAGCAAGTGGTTCTGTCTATACACTGATGCATCGGATCTTTATGGAGTACAAGGAGCCGCTATATGGGCGCGGCGACAGTATGATCAAGCTGAAACCCTTTCCGACGACAGTGCTCAAACAAATACTCTCCGACTATCATCCGGGCTACACCAATGATGATCTTTTGGCACTCTATACAATCACGGGAGGAGTCCCCAAATATATCGAGTTCTTATTGGACAACGGATATTTCACCATGGAAGCAATGATAGATGCTATCATACAAGAAAATTCTATTTTTCTTGAAGAAGGAAATATTTTGCTTATTCAAGAGTTTGGAAAAAAATACGGGAACTACTACGCCATCCTTTCCGCCATTGCTTCAGGAAGAAACACAGCTTCCGAGATATCGACATCTATTGGCAACAGTAGTGTTGGGGGTTTATTGCAGCGATTGGAAGAAGACTATGAGGTCATTGCAAAGAAAAGACCCATTTTATCTAAAGAAGCGACGCAGAATGTACGGTATGAAATCACCGATCATTTCCTTCGTTTTTGGTTCCGATACATCGTCAAATACCAGGATTTTGTACAGGCAGGGTTGTTCTCAAAACTTGCCGAAATCATAAAGGCTGACTATCCCACCTATTCCGGTTTCACGTTGGAAAGCTATTTTCGAGAGCAACTCAAAGAAAAACAGATTTATAAAAATATAGGAGGATGGTGGGAAACCTCCAAAGGAAAAAATATAGATCAAAATGAGATCGATATTGTAGCAATTTCTGCTGAATCAGAAAAAGTATTCATTGCTGAAGTCAAACGCCATCGTAAGAATTTCAAGCCGGCACGGTTCCAGCAAAAGGTAGAAGTGATGCGCTCCAAATTATTTTTCAATTATGTAATAGAGACCGCTTGTCTGACGCTGGAAGATATGTAATTATTTTTTTCTGAAATTTCTTGGTTTTGCATCCTTACCGGAGAAGGGCTTACCGGATTTGAAGGGTTTATCCGATTTAGAAGATTTGGCTCCGGACCTGTCAGGACGTCCTCCTCTTCCCTCTTCGCGAGAGGTACGTTCCCGCGACTTGAAGGGTTTATCACTCTGATTGGCTGAACGAAACTCCCGTTTTTCTCCGGTGGGCTTTTCGGAGCGTCCACGGGATTTAAAAGGCTTGTCCGATTTCATAGGCCTATCGGAATCAGAAGACAACCTTCGTGGTCTAAACGGTTTATCAGGCTTATAAGATCGGTCTTGCTCCCGAGCATTGTTGTTTCTCTTAGAACGGTACTCATCCCGGGGTTTTTCTTCTCCTTCCTCGCTTGCGCGTTGAGAACGACGGTAACCCTCACGGGAATTTCTTTCGTCGTGTGCTTCGCGCTCAGGAGACCTTTCTCTGCCACGCGTTCCTCCTTTTGCCGGACGATCATCCCGTTTACCGGAAAAGATCTCGTATTCGCGCATCTCACACTCCAAGGCACCGTTATAAAGGAAGTAACGGGCGGAGTGCTTCAGCCCGATCGCATCGAATGACTCCTTCCGGTAACTCAACACATAAGCACGGTATCCGGGAAAGACATGTTTTAACCGTTCGCCGATCATCGAATAGAGTTCATCCAGGTCCTCCACTTTAAGCCTCTCTCCGTAAGGAGGATTTGTCATCAGTAATCCTTCTTTTGTTGGCGCTTCGCTGAACTGCTGAAACGGCTTCACCTCCAGATCAATATATTTTTTCAGTCCCGCATTCTTTACATTCTTCTCTGCTATGGCAATCGCTTTGGGTGATATATCGAAACCCATGATGCGATGGTTGAATTCCCGGGCTCCTGCATCATCATTGTAAATAATACTGAAAAGTTCACTATCGAAATCTTTCCATTTTTCAAAAGCGAAATGCGTACGATGAATACCCGGAGGAATACCCAGGGCAATCATGGCCGCCTCAATCAGCAACGTACCCGAGCCACACATCGGATCAATAAAGTCGCACTCTCCTTTCCAGCCCGTTTTCAGGATCATACCGGCTGCCAGCACCTCGTTCAGGGGTGCATCCCCCTGTGCTACCCGGTAGCCGCGTTTATGGAGCGATTCCCCTGAACTATCAAGCGACAGGGTACATTTATTATGCGCCACATGGATATGCAACATGATATCAGGATTCGACACACTTACAGAAGGACGTTTATCGTACTTTTCGGTGAACCAGTCGGCAATAGCATCTTTCACCTTGTATGCCACAAATTTCGAATGAGTGAAGATATGCGAGAAAACTACGGCATCAATGGAAAATGTGGTATCTAATGTAAGGTAATCATCCCAGTTGAAATTCTTCACCGCTTCATATACCTCTTCGGCGCTCTCCGCCTTGAAAGTATAAAAAGGTTTCAGTATCCTCAACGCCGTGCGGCAATGCACGTTTGCCTTATACATCAGTGCCTTGTCGCCCGTGAACGACACCATCCGGGTACCCATTTCCACATTGTCCGCACCCAGCGCGATCAGTTCTTCCGCCAGTACATCCTCCAACTCCGCCAGGGTTTTGGCAATCATCGGAAAATGATCACTATGACTACCCGCATCTTCAAACTCATTCACTTCATGAAAGCCTTCGTTTTCAATCATCTGTTCTCTTTATTAATCCTGGCACAAAGATAACACCCGTGAAGCGATTTTACCTTATTACATCCTAATAAAATCAATATTTATCAAAGTTTCATAATTTCACTTTTATTTTTGCCGGTTTACCTTCGTTCTGGAAAGCATCAAGTGCGGTTATCACGTATGTATAACGGCTTTTTTTCCTTTCATAGGGCAATACGAAGAAGTTGTCGGGCGTGATCCTGATAATATTCTCCGCCCGGTTGGTATCGACTTTTTCTCCCTTGCGGAAACGGTACACCACAAACCGTTGGGGTGACTCGGGGTTCAGCGGCTCCTTTTTATGTTCCCATGTGAGGAAATGCATATCTTCGGTGTATACATCCTTCAGTTTCTTCACGGTTGCAGGAGTTCCTTTATGCAGATGGGTATAGGCCGGGATCAATGCTTTAGAACGGTGGATATCGGTTCTCAATACATCTGCAACTCCGGCGAAATTATCCAGTATCTGGTATCCGTACCAGTAACAATTGCCGTGTACGAAAGACATCTCCCGCGATTGGCGGATTTTTACGTTCAACTCGTTCTTATCGATGCTTCGCTTCAGGTCTTGCCCTATATAGAGGTGCTGTTCAAAATTATTGGCATTCCACCAGTGCAGCAGGGTGGTATAATCGGCAGCGCTATGTCCGATCTCCCAATAGAGTTGCGGAAGGTTATAATCGATCCACCCTTTCTCCACCCACAGTTTGATATCGGCATAAAGGTCGTCGTAATTCTGCAAACCGTTGGTATCACTACCGTTCGGATCACTGCGTTTATTTCGGTAAATCCCGAAAGGACTGATGCCGAAACGCACCCACGGCTTGGTGCCGGCAATCGTTAATTTTATCTGTTGGATAAGCAGGTTTACGTTATTCCGGCGCCAATCACCTCGCTGAGAAGAAGAAAATCCCTGAGCAGCAGCATATATGCTAAAACTCTTATCGTCGGGGAAGGAGGACCCTGCTATGGGATAAGGATAAAAATAATCGTCCATGTGGATGGCATCTACTTCATAACGCGTGACGATATCACGTACCACTTCACAGATAAATCCCCGGTTTTCAGGCAAACCAGGATCAAAAAACAACTGGTTCCCGAATTGCACAAAACGCTCCGGATATTTCCAGTAGATATGGTCTTTTGAGAGTGTGTTGCTGATATTGGTCTTCACCCGATAGGGGTTCAGCCATGCGTGCAATTCCATTCCCCGTTTATGGCACTCTTCGATGATAAACGCCAGGGGATCGAAGGAAGGATCGTCAGGTGCTTTTCCCTGTTCACCGGTCAGAAAACGACTCCAGGGCTCCAACTCCGAACGATAGAACGCATCAGCTTCGGGACGGACCTGAAAGATCACTGCGTTGATACCCGCCTCATCGAATTTACGCACCATATCAGTAATATAATGCTTCATAGCAGCGCTATTCATCTGACGATAACGAGATTGCCCCACCGTCTGCACCCATGCTCCGCGAAACTCCCGTTTCGGCGATGCATCCGGAGTACGTGTAAGAGACTGTTTGGAAGTACCACATCCTGTGATCAATACAACAATAAATAATAAAAAACTTAACCGAACAAAACGACTCATCTTCTTAATTACAAATTACAAATGACTAATTACAAATGACTAATTACGAAGTACGAATTACTAATGACTAATTACAAATTATCGTGCGAAACTCATTATCGCCGAAGGTATATCCTCCCTACGGAATAAAAATATGGTCTTCACTCTCCAACAGCTGATCCGCCAGATGTTGCTTGGGATAAACCACGATACGGTTATGATGGGGAAAACGGTTCTCCAATCGGGTAGGCAGACTCTCCATGACAGGAATATGGGAAATATAACCCACATGGGCAGAAATCAGTATAATCAAATCATCTTTTTTGATCAGATCACCGCAAGACAACGGATTATTCCAATCTACAAACGGTTGGAAAATAAAATTCCCCGATTTTTTTTGCCCGGAGATGACCTCCTGTGTTTCAGGGTGCCCCAGGTGTAACACCGGAACCGACAACTCGGACGAAAGCTTTGACACTTTATTTACCCATAATCCGAATCCGTCTTCCTTCTCCGCCAGCGGCGGCGAGATTACCACAATACGTTTGTTTGAAATGAGATTTTGCTCCACATGGCAGACAAACAAGTTTTTATCCATACTCTTGATGATCAGGTCGACTTTCTCTCCCAGCAATTTATCTAAAAAGCCCACTTTACCGGGCCACCCCAGGATAACGATATCCGCCATTGTCTCACGGGCTGTCCGCACAATGCCATCCGCCGGATTATGGTCGATAGTAGTGATAATATCCACTTTCACTTCAGCTGCCGTAGCTTTGGAGACAAGTCCCTGCAATTGCTTCCTGAAACTCACAATATTCTTTTCCGCCTCCTGGTTGTTAGGTACGACTCCCAGCAAAGAGACGGGATTTACAGATTTCTTGTCTTTCAACAGCAACGCCAGTTCCACATGTTGACCGATATTGGTAGGATTGGCAATAGGCACGAGAATCTTCTCCTGCGCAAACTCTCCCATCGAAGAGGGAGTCAACGGTTCATTCTCTTCACTGATCGCAATCTTTTTTGCCGCTCTCTGCGTAAAGACAGAAGCCACTATGCAGGTAATCAGAATAAGGATAATGGTACCGTTCAAAATATATTCGTCCAGTAGATCGGCCCTGTAGCCCACAAGGATAATGGCAAGGGTAGCGGCGGCATGCGAACTGCTCAACCCGAAGATAAGGGTCCGCTGGGTATTTGAGTAATGGAACGCTTTTTGTGTAACCCATGCTGCCAGCCACTTACCTACCAAAGCCATCAGGGTAAGCGTTAATGCCACGACAAGGGTACGGGGGCCCTCCAATACCACAGAGACATCCACCAGCATCCCCACAGAAATCAAAAAAATAGGGATAAAGAGCGCGTTACCGAAAAACTCAATCCGGTTCATCAATGCCGACGAGTGAGGGATTAACCTGTTCAATGCCAGTCCGGCAGCAAATGCACCGATGATAGGCTCAATTCCACCTAACTCTACAAGGAAGCCCGCAGAAAAGACGACGAGAAGTACAAAAATAAAAGTAGCATATTTCTCGGAGGTAGCTCTCTGAAAAAACCATTTGGCAATACGTGGCACTATCAGAAAAATAATCAGGGAGAAGAGCAGTAATGAGAGCAATAACCTTATCAGAAAACCGACATCAAGCCCCCCGTTACTGTTGGATAAAACCAATGCCAGTATGATCAATACTGCCGTATCGGTAAGGATAGTACCTCCCACCGTAATAGCGACCGCCTGATTACGCGCTATTCCCATACGGCTCACAATAGGATAAGCCACCAAGGTATGGGTAGAAAACATGCTGGCCGTAAGGAAACTGGCGTTTGGACTGTAACCGAGCAGATAATGACAAACGGGATAACCCACAATCAACGGGATAATAAAAGTAAAAAAACCGAAGGCAAGACTTCTGTCCTTATGGAGTACAAATTCACCCAAATCGAGTTCCAATCCCACAATAAACATAATATACAACAATCCTATGGTCGAGAACATTTCCACATCCGCATGGGTATTATCGATCCAGTTAAGCCCGTGGGGGCCGATGATGACTCCGGCTATAATCAATCCTATAATACTGGGGACATTGATTCTTTTCAGCAGGATAGGCGCGAGAAGTATGATCGACAGAAGCACAGCGAATATCAATACCGGATTGGAAAACGGCAAAGTGAACTCATGTTGGATTTCTGACAAAAAAGTTTCCATAGGATGACTTTTGATTCTCTATTATCACCTACAAATATAATTAATCTCTTTCATTTATCCGACAGCCGGCCTCTTTTTGTCGAATTATTGTTTATCTGCAGATGCGGAAAAACTAAACAATAAAGTTCACTCAATTGTTGAAAGAAGCACATTGTTTTTGGAGATAAAATCTTTATCTTTGTGGGTTATAGCAAAGGTCATATGAGTAATTCAAATCAGATCGAAATAAAGGGTGCACGCGTCAACAACCTCAAAAACATCGACGTAAGCATCCCCCGCAATACTTTCACGGTTATCACAGGACTCTCCGGATCAGGAAAATCATCACTGGCATTCGACACATTATATGCCGAAGGACAACGTCGCTACGTAGAGAGCCTCTCGGCTTATGCGCGGCAGTTCCTTGGCCGGATGAATAAGCCGGAATGCGATTATATCAAAGGAATCCCTCCCGCCATTGCCATCGAGCAGAAGACCACGTCACGCAATCCCCGCTCCACGGTAGGCACTTCCACGGAAATTTATGAATACCTGCGGCTGCTATATGCCCGCATCGGCAAAACGATCTCCCCCATTTCGGGCACGGAAGTAAAACGCCATTACGTACACGATGTGGTGTCAAAAATGGAAGAATACCGCGAAGGCACCCGTATGGCGGTGTTATCGCATATCCAGTTGCGGAATGGCCGCGACCTGCGAAGCCAGTTGGAGATACTCTTGAAAGAGGGCTTTACCCGCGTGGATGTGGGGGAACAATTTTACCGCATCGACGAACTGCTGGAACAGAAAAAACTGCCTTCGGAAAACGAAGTGTTACTGGTGATCGACCGCCTTTCCTGCTCTTCCGACAAGGCGACGGTAAACCGTTTGTCCGACTCGGTAGAGACTGCTTTTCTGGAGGGTAACGGCGAATGTATCGTCCGGTTCTGGAGCGGAGACGGCATTGAGTCGTTCACCTTTTCCAACCGGTTCGAAGCGGATGGCATCACTTTTGAGGAACCGACCGAGATGATGTTCAACTTCAACAGTCCTGCCGGAGCCTGTCCCAAGTGTGAAGGATTCGGAAAGGTAGTCGGTATCGATGAGAACCTGGTGATCCCCGACAAAAGCCTTTCGGTGCAGGAGGAATGTGTACAATGCTGGAAGGGAGAAAAGATGAGCGAATGGCGACAGGAATTCGTGCACAATGCCTATAAAGTCGATTTCCCTATCCACCGGGCTTATTACGATCTCACAGATGCGGAAAAAGATATCCTGTGGAATGGTCGGCATGACTTCGGGATTTATGGGATCAACGACTTTTTCGGGATGCTCGAGAAAAATCTCTACAAAATACAGTATAGGGTCATGTTGGCACGATATCGGGGCAAGACCGCTTGCCCCCTGTGTAGAGGATCGCGGCTAAAAAAGGAAGCCTCTTATGTGAAAATAGGCAGAAAATCAATTACCGAATTAGTCGTGGTACCGGTCACCGAATTAAAAGAATTCTTTGAACACCTCACCCTGGACGAAACCGATACCGCTATCGCAGAACGGTTACTTACAGAGATCAGGAACCGGATACAGTTTCTTTTGAATGTAGGATTGGGGTATCTTACCCTTAACCGGCTCTCCAACACTCTTTCGGGAGGTGAGAGCCAGCGTATCAACCTGGTATCGTCATTGGGCAGCAGCCTGGTGGGATCGCTCTATATCCTCGATGAACCGAGTATCGGGCTTCATTCACGTGATACCCACCTGCTCATCGGCGTACTCCGGGATCTGCAACGCATGGGAAATACGGTAGTGGTGGTGGAACATGACGAGGAGATTATTCGTGCAGCGGATTATATCATCGACATAGGCCCCAAAGCCGGTCGCTTGGGAGGTGAGGTGATCTACCAGGGCAGTGTGGCGGAACTGGAAGAAAAAAGTAACAGCTACACTGTCAGATACCTTACAGGCGAAGAACAAATCGAGATTCCCAAGGTACGGCGAAAATGGAACAATTATATAGAAGTGAAGGGAGCCCGGCAGAACAACCTGAAAAATATCTATGTGAAATTTCCATTGAACGTAATGACCGTAGTGACGGGCGTCAGCGGGTCAGGTAAATCGTCGCTTGTAAATGATGTACTTTTCAATGCATTGCAACACCATTATAAGGGAACATCCCTTGAACATGCCGAATTCAACGGAATAGGAGGCGATCTCAACCTGATGAAAGGGGTGGAATATGTAGATCAGAACCCCATCGGGAAGTCGTCACGTTCCAACCCGGTGACTTATCTCAAAGCTTTCGACGAGATCCGGAAACTTTTTGCAGCACAGCCGTTAGCCAAACAGATGGGTTTTTCCCCGGCTTATTTCTCTTTCAATGTGGAAGGGGGTCGCTGTAGTGAATGTAAGGGTGAAGGGACCATTACCGTGGAGATGCAGTTTATGGCCGATATCCGGTTGGAATGCGAATCATGTCACGGGAAACGGTTTTCGCCCGAAGTGCTGGAGATAGAGTACAAAGGAGCAACAATCTATGATGTATTGGAGATGACGGTCAACCAGGCGATCGAATTTTTCGGGCAACAGAAAGGGACGACAGAGAAGAAGATCGTGAAAAAGATGCAACCCCTCCAGGATGTGGGGTTGGGATATATCAAACTGGGACAGTCCTCCTCCACCCTCTCGGGCGGTGAAAACCAACGGGTGAAACTGGCTTATTACCTGGGAGAAGAAAAAGCACAACCGACCATCTTTATCTTCGACGAACCGACCACCGGTCTTCATTTCCACGACATCAAGACACTCCTTCAGGCATTTAATGCACTGATAGAGCGCGGCCACACGGTAATCATCATCGAGCATAATATGGAAATCATCAAGTGCGCCGACCATATTATCGATATCGGGCCGGAAGGAGGGAAAGCCGGCGGGCACATCGTCTGTGAAGGCTCCCCCGAGCAAATCGTAAAATGTAAACAATCACACACCGGGCGTTTCCTTAAAGAGAAACTCCATTGACATTGCTCCTGAAACCGGATATGGGATGGGTAAACCGTTGGAATCTGATATTGTAGCTGAGCCCTAATTTTTGGAACCGATAGCATTCCGAAAAAATCTGAACTATATTAGATTCCTTCCAACCCAGAAAGCAATTATTATAACCAGTATCGCCACAGCCGACCATCTTCCAAAAAAGAATTCTTCGACTGATGGAAACCGCCTTTTCCCTCCGAAATATTCCAGGTAAATACCCAGTAAAATATAGGGTAGCGCCAGCACCATAAAGGCATTGTACTTCAACGCGGCGCCTATTTTGAGATGAAGAAGGCTGTGGATTGCCCTTTGCGAACCACAACCGGGACATTCATAACCGGTAGCGAGCAAAAAAGGGCATTTCGGGAAAACAGGTTGTACTTCCGGATCGAAAGTATAAAAGATATAAAGTGCTGCCGCAAGTAAAACCACCGCGACAGCACCTATCCCTATTTTCAGTTCTTTTCGCACTACTGCGCTTAGAAATTATAACCGCTTGCACCCCTCTCGATAATATTCTCCATATATTCCGGCAGATTACCGGTCGCAAACAGGATTATCCAGAAGATAACATATAACAATGCTGCCCCCACTGAAGCCAGAGTCCACATTCTTGCTTTCCGGGACATCCGTTCCGACTCTTCATACTTTCCGTTAAAGTAAAGCGAATCAACTTTTGCGGCATAGATGATTCCTACAATTCCCAACGGAATACAACAAAGGATAGTAGCCACTATAGACTGCCACAGCCAGTTACGGGGTTTCAACGGCGGTATGTCGTATTCCCGTGTATCTTGCGGCGGCAGAGGTGGAAGTGTAGTGTTATTTTGATATTCCATTCCAAGATTTTTAGATGATCAGGTATTCAACAGATCTCCCATGCCGGAAAGATCCGAAAGGGAACCGATAAATACAAAAAACAATACGACGCCAATGATGATAAGAGCAATCCAGCCGATAGCTATCCACATGGCAATTTTGGTCCATTTTGCCGCAGAACGTGAAGATTCCAGCGAAGCAGCATAATCACCCCTGTTATAGAAAGATTCTACTTGTGCCGCATAGACGATACCGATTATTCCGAGGAGGCTGAGGAAACTACTGCATAGCATAAACGGAAGGATGGTGAACAGAATCGATTCCACCAGCCATGTCTTGGGCATCGGCTGCAACGGTTGTGTCTCGGCGGATCTGCCCGGACGGTCATACCGCACAGTAGGTTGGTCCACATTTGTCAAAGGCTCCCTGTACGCATCGGAAAACAAGAAGTATAGGTCTTCCGTCTCTTCAGCCCGTTTCCACTGCTCCATTCCTTGTGTCCATACAAGTGTATCGCGTTTTATCCCTTCTTGTCTCAGTTCTTCGGGCGAGAAGGTTCCTTTCTGCTTTCCTTCCGCGTCAATATAAAAATATCGGTTCATATATCTTTTTTTTACTGGTAATCCTGGGGGCCAATTTGCAACGATCGGATAATCCGTCCGGTCTCATCGTTGTAAACATATTCCATCGTCACATTGTTCTCCTTAAAAATACGAAGATCGGGATTCGAGGAGAATTCTTTTCCTATATTTTCTTTTAATGACTGCAATCCGTGTTCGACTAACGAATCGGCATTCGAGGTGTTCAATACCGTATAACGATACCGGAATATATTCCCCTGCACCACCGAAGCCTCCTCAAACCGGGTGTACTGGTCGAGCATTACCGGAGCCGACTCATTGAGATTCGCAGCCATCTCTTCCAGCTTCTTGTTGAGCGCCTTTTCTTTTGAATTGCACTGTATAAAAGAGAAAGAAAGGAGGAGGACAGAAAAAATGAAAATTATTTTTCGCATACCTTAATTTTATAGTACAAAAATATGCAAAAATCGGGATATGATAACTACCAACTCGTCAATCTTTTGTCTCAGGTATTTAATTTCTTCTTTCAACCAATTAATCTCTTCGTTTTTTGCGGTGATTAGTTCATTTGCCGTTTTTTCTGAAATATAGTTTTCACATACGGTTTTAACAATTTCACAACTGTCTATTCTTTCTCTTTTTTTAAAGATTCAAATTTCTCTCTTTCAATCTTCAATAACTCCTCAAATAGTTTTACGGCTTGTTCCATTGAAAAGTGATTGAGATTTTCTACATTGCTGATAGGTCCAATATTTGAAGCATTTACATGAGAATTCTCATAAAAGTTATTGGTATAATATAAAACAGTTTCTTCGGTAAACTTCTTCAGTCCCTCTTCGGTAACACCCAAAGCTTCGGACACCTGTTTCAGCTTATCATCATCTATTTTTTCAGTCTGCTCCATTTTTGAGACAGCCTGCTTTGTTACTCCCAGCAAGTCTCCCAAATCTGTCTGAGTCATTCCGCGCAGCCTGCGTATTCTTTCGATTTTTCTGCCTATATGCAAGGTATTCGTGTAGGTATCAGTGCCCATAATTTTAATCTAAGTTTATTTTTTAGCAAAGGTAATAATATCATCTGTTTTTTAATAACTCAATTTTTTCCCTTTCACTTTTCAGCAAACGCTCATATAATTCCACTATTTTGTCTAACGGATTGTTAATTTGTTGAGTAACAGACGTAGCGCCATGGTCAACTTGAGAAATTGAGGTAAAACCTTGCTCAAAAGTATTATCCCTGATATTGTTGATATTGTAAATGGCCTTCTCAATATCAAAGTCCCTGATTATCTCCGGAGATACACCCAATACATCGGCAATTTGTGATAATAGCCCTTCTTCAATTTCATCCTGCTGTTCGATCTTCGACACTTCGGACTGGCTGATTCCCAAATCAGAAGCCAATGCTTCCTGCTTGATGCCAAAATACATCCGAACCCTCTGTACATTCCGTCCGATATGCCTCCTGCTTAATTTTTTCGTCGGTTCAACATTCATTTTATCAAATATTTTTAAAGTGACTACGCTTTGGCAAAGTTAATAAAAATCAATCGATTTGGAATAATTGTCAACTCTAATTTTTTTGACCCGGAATAGAGGACATCTAACTTTGTCGGCATGAAGACACGCAGAATATTAATCAATTTCGGCAATACACAAAACATATACAATATTGTATTTTTTAATTCAATTTTAATCGCATGAACAAGACAATGAAAATCATTCAATTACCTCAATGGAGGAAGGCAGGGTCATTCCTGTCCATTCATTTCGTTTCTGTTTTTATATTATTGGGTACCTTCAACAGTTTTGCCGGCAGCAATATTTCCGACACTCAAACCTATTTTGTTGATCAACAGCAAAAAAGAACAGTTTCGGGAACCGTAACGGATATAAACGGCGAAGTTGTTATCGGTGCCAACGTAATGGAGAAAGGTACCACAAACGGTACTGTAACCGATATCAACGGACGTTTTTCCCTCACCATAGAAAACGACGGCGTACTCCAGATATCTTATATCGGTTACCTGGCGCAAGAGGTTCCTATTACCGGCAAAACTGTTATTGAGATTGTATTGCAGGAGGATACCAAAATGTTGTCAGAAGTGGTGGTCATTGGCTACGGCTCATTGGATAAGCGGCAGGTAACGAGTGCTATCACTTCATTGAAAGGTGAAGATATGATGGTGGGGGTTGGCGGTGCCGATATTACTTCTGCCTTGCAGGGAAAGATCGGCGGCCTTGTTATGAACAACTTGGGAAGCGCCAATTCAGGTACGACAATCCAATTACGCGGAATGACATCCATCAATGCCGGAAAATCGCCTTTAATCGTGATTGACGGCTTTCCGGGCGGGGATATCCGTTCATTGACGCAGGAAGATATCCTGTCGATCGATGTGCTGAAAGATGCTTCCGCGGGAGCCATCTATGGAACGCGTGCGGCATCGGGCGTGATCCTGATTACCACGAAAAGCGGATCGAATACCGACGGTGAAGTCAAATTGACCTATACGTCGGAATTCTCTAAAAAACAGGACTACAATGCCCTCAAAATGCTTTCCGGACGCGAATATGCAGAATACGGCATAGGCACCGACTATGGCGATGATGTAGACTGGTGGGACGAATTGATCGATCACGGCAATTTTTCACAAAAGCATCATGTAGCTCTGGAAATGGGAACGAAGAAAGCACAGGTATATACCTCGTTCTTCTATGAAAACAATGACGGCATCGCTTTACAGGACAGCCGTAACGACTACGGAGGAAGGGTGAATGCCTCCTTCCGTTTATTTGATAACTGGCTGGAAGTACGCCCGAATATGGATTATCGCCAGGCCGCCCGTAACAACCGTTTTCCTAACTTCCAGCAGGCATTGCGTAATAACCCGACCCGTTCCCCTTATGATCCGGATAGTGAAACGGGCTATAATGTCTGGATAAACGAGTCGTTGGATTATAATGTTGTCGCAGATGCGATGTTAGGGACTTATGAAGGACTCGACAAATGGTTTAAGCCGGAAGTCAATATCAAACTGAATATAAAGCCCGTCCCGGGACTAACATACCAGCAGGTGGTCGGTTATGAGAACCGTCAGTGGGAACTGCATACCTATAATTCAAGATACCACAGGGATGAATTGGAAAATTCCCGGAGAGGGAATGCTTACTTAGGATTCAGCAAGACCGAACACCTGACATCCGAAGGATATTTCTCGTATATCACGGAGTTTAAAGAAGGTCATGACTTGAATGCAACGGTAGGGTATTCTTACTTTGAACGGAACGGGGAGAACTTTAATATGAGAAACTATGACTTTGCCGTAGATGGTATAAAATATTGGGATATCGGTAAAGGAAGTTACCTGAGTGACGGGCAGGCGTCAATGAGTTCAGGCAAGGACATCACGGAACGCCTTTTCTCGGTGTTTGCCCGTGCAAATTATTCTTACCGGGATAAATATATGATTTCTGCTTCATTCCGTCATGAAGGTTCCTCCAAATTTGCGGTGGATAACCGTTGGGCTGATTTCTGGTCGGCGAATGCCGGATGGAGAATCTCGGGCGAAACGTTTATGAAAGATGTGGACTGGGTCAACGACCTGAAGGTGCGTTTCGGATATGGTGTTACCGGGAATAATGATTTTAGTTCTTCTTATTCCGCAAATATGTTAGGTTCCGATGTTTACTGGCTGTTACCCGACGGACGCTGGGAGTATTCCTATGGGAAGAGCCAGAATGTGAACAGGAACCTCGGTTGGGAGGAAAAGAAAGAATGGAACCTCGGAGTGGATTATTCGTTATTCAATAATCGCCTGTATGGTAAATTTGACTTGTACCGACGGAAAATCGACAATCTGATATACAGCGTCAAGGTCCCTCAACCACCTTACACACAGGGCTCTCAATGGCAGAATATCGGTAGTATGGAAAGCCGGGGATGGGAATTTGAGGTCGGCGGAAGGATTATCCAGAACAAGGACTTTACTTGGACATCCAACCTCAATCTCTCGCATAACGAAGGAAAAATCCTGACCCTATGGGGAAATAACACCTACTATAATGGTAATGGATTTCCTGCACCCGGCTCTCCAGGCGATGCGGCCCGTATAGAAGAAGGATCGACCATTGGTGCATTCTACTTATGGAAGTCGGCCGGATTTGATGATGACGGGGGTTTCCTGCTCTACAATAAAGAGGGAGAGGTGATTCCCGCAGCAAACAAAACGGAGAACGATAAACAATATGTGGGGAATTATACGCCTAAGCTGATTGTAGGATGGAATCATACCCTTACCTACCGGAACTGGGACATGGGGATCAACCTGCGCAGTTGGATAGACTTCGATGTATATAACGCCATCAACATGTATTTCGGTATCCAGGGGCAAGGGAATACCAATGTCCTTAAGGATGCTTATGGCAAGTTTGACCATATAAAGGGCGAAAAACAACTCAGCGATTACTATCTGGAGGACGGCACGTTCCTGAAAATCGACGCAATCACGTTGGGCTATACTTTGCCGATGAAAAAGTATACTCCGTTTATTGACCGTATCCGTTTTTACGGAACCGTGGGGAATGTCTATACATTCACCGGATATAGCGGTATGAATCCGGAAGTGAATATCACCGGTTGGGACCAGGGTACTGAAAAATTCTGGGATACCGGTTCTTTTTATCCCCAGGTACGTACCTATACATTAGGATTACAGTTTAACTTCTAATCTGGAAATGAAATGAAACAAAAAAATATATTCATTAAAATTAGTCGTTTTCTGCACTCGGCAAAACAAATAAATTTGTTCTGCCCTCGCTTAACGAAAACGTTCAATTCATTATTGTCGGGAATCATTGTTTTATCTATCAGCGTCTCTTGTGATGTGGATCCTACATTTCATTCACAGGTTGTCCCGGAGACATTCTATACTTCACAGGACGCGGTCTGGGCGCGCTTTAACCGTCCCTTTACCCACTGGCGCTGGTACATAGCGCATAATGAGCCGCGCTGGATGATGCAGGAACTGGGGACGGATGAATTTTGCCTGCCTACAAGAGGGAGCGACTGGTATAACGGCGCTTTATATCAGAAAATGCACCATCATGAATATTCCGAAGATATGGCATGGATCGAAACCGGATGGACTAACTTCGCCATGGGAGTGGCGTTGGCCTGGGATGCCCTGGAAGACCTGGAAGGGGTTGATTTCGATGCGCTGGGATTCGAGGAAGGAACCCGGGAATCCATGCTGAACCAGCAAAGAGCACTGGTCGCCTCGTTCTATCTGGACGGACTGGATTTCTTTGGCGGGGTTCCCTTGTATACAACGACCCAAAGTGAAGTGAAAGGCCGTTCTAC
Source organism: Proteiniphilum sp. (assembly GCF_040307845.1). Classification (GTDB taxonomy): domain Bacteria; phylum Bacteroidota; class Bacteroidia; order Bacteroidales; family Dysgonomonadaceae; genus Proteiniphilum. Next base: position 4,043 of record NZ_JAWRIS010000051.1, on the reverse strand, counting down.
TGATCTGGAAACATTCAATTTCATAGACTCGTTATTGAATGTGGCTATCCCCAACCTGCCATTGAAAGAAACATTGGGAGGCATGGAGAACGGTAGTATACACCGTGCTACCGGCGCCGCATTACTGGCCAAACTTTATTTCAACGCCCAGCCTTATATCGGAAAGGATATGTATGCCGAAACGGCTGAAATATGCCAGGATATTATCGACGGGAAATACGGCAGCTATGCACTGGAAACCGATTGGACAAATATATTCGGATTCGATAACGAAACTTGTCCGGAAATTATCTGGTCTGTACCGAGTGAGAACTCAAAACTTCAAACCGACGGCACTTTGTGGTCCTATATGGTACCTTACAATTACAGGGGATATTTGGGAGGACTGGAAGGTTCCGGCTCCAACAATGGTATCGGTCTTATTCCCAGCCTTGACCCAACGGGTGAAAGATATTCCTATAAATTAGGTGGAGCCTATGCCAAATTCCATGACCAGGATATCCGTAAACAGCCCTATGTCTACGAAGGAGGCGGGAAATACAGGGGTATGTTCATCGTGGGTGAACTCAGGAACCCTATAAATCCTGAATGGGTTTGTACCGGTAGCCGCGAATACCGGGGCGAAGTCATTACGATGGTCGACCAGGTGGCTTACTTTGCGAAGGTAGGAACGGAATATGCTTCTGTGAATGAACTTCCTTCCACCATCGCCACCGCCGAAGAAAATTCATGTGTCCGGGTGACGAAACGGAGTCCCCGGCCTAACCAGGATGAGAAGAACCGGATGTATGATCCCGATGTGCCAATTATCCGCCTCGCGGAAATTTACTATATGCTGGCGGAGTGTAAGATGAGGGCCGGAAATAAGGCTGAGGCGGCAGGGCTCATCAATACTGTCCGTAACCGTTATTTTGTTGGAGGCGTCGATCCCGATCCGGTTACGGCTGAAAATCTGGATAAGTACCGCATGCTGGACGAATGGCAGGTTGAATTCCTTGCCGAAGGGCGCAGACGTACCGACCTGGTCCGCTGGGATACATATGTGACCGAAGACTGGTGGGATCATAAGGCAACCAATAACACCAACCTGAATCGTTTCCCTGTCCATTACAGTCTGATCGGTGCAAATAACCTGCTGGAACAAAATCCTGGGTATTAAAGCATTCGGCAGAATGTCTCTCGACACTCTGCCAAACATGTTGACCTTAAATCTAATATTATTATGAAAAACCCGGATTGGCTTCTTTTAAATACGACCCTATGTTTAAAAGACAGAGATGGAAACTGTCACCCTTAAAGATACCATTGTCGCCGAATATTATGCGAATAGTCGTATCGGCTAAGATCCTCCCTCAGTTCCGATCTGACACGCCGAACGAAAAACATGAAAAATTTGTAAGGATTAGTTTCGCTTTCACGGCTGCACTCCTCTTTATTCGCCGTATTTTGCAGCGGCAGTCTGAACAATTCGTCCATATATCTGGTTGGTAAAAATTTTGTTTCCATATTGTCCGATTTAAAAATTTACCTAACTTTATGGTGTGTTCGGTTTTATTTGTTAATTTCGAAACTTTTACACTTGGCAGAAAATACAGACATATCTGACAGATTATCAGAACTCGCGAAAGTTTATGCGGGTGGTAACAAGACACGTTTTGCCCAGATGCTCGGTACGAGTGAGGCCAATATCCGTAATTATATTGACAACGGCAAATTGCCTAAATTTGATTTTATCAAGAAAGTATGCGAAACATTCGAAATTAGTTACGAATGGTTTATTTCCGGTATAGGGGAAATGGGAAAAAAACGGCGCGAATACGGCAAAAATCTTGGACCTTCCGACAACGATGATAATTCCCGGCGAGTACCAATTATAGATATCGAGTCCGCAGCCGGTAACGACACCTTGAACGTCGATCATATGGAGGTACTGGGATATGTAACTATTCCCGAATGCATGTTGCAAAGCCATACAGCAACATATTATGCCATCCGTAGCCGCGGAGACTCCATGTTTCCCATTATTTTAGATAAGGATATGCTCATCGTTCGTGTTCTTGATCGCGAAGAGTGGCAGAATATCCGCAACGAACACAACCATCCGAATTTCACAATCGAGGCCGGCAATCTTCATTTTGTCCTGTATCCCGAACTCCGGTTATCCCCACACCTACCAAATATAAATACCACATACGCCAGCCGCCTGAAAGACCTCGAAGATCGTATCGATGAAATAGACATTTGGCGTAAACGTATCGAGGGATAAAATATGAAGATACATTCCAGTAACTGATTAATCCAATAGAATAACAAGTTTAAAACGGCCCGGATTCATTAAGATTCCCAACTGTTTATTTTATTTTTTCCCCGATAATACATATTTTTATGTATCTTTGTGCGTAAAATAAAATATAATGTAATGATCAAATACATAGAAGGATTTCATAAACTTAAAATCTTCCAGAAGAAAGATGTTGTTGCATTGACAAATGACGAAAACACCGCAAAAGAACTCTTGAGAAGATATAAGAAAGACGGATTGATATCACAGGTAAGGCGCAACCTTTACGTTGTAACGGATTTAGCGACTAAAGCCAGTTCTGCTTCAAAATATGAAATCGGTAGTCAGATAACCCCGACTTCCTACTTATCTTATCATGCCGCATTAGAATATCATGGTTTGGCCCATCAGTTTTTTTATGAGATAATGGTTTCATCTAAAGAGAGATTCAACAATTTTGAGTATGACGGAATTAGCTATATCTATTCGGAATCGAAATCAAATGTCGGGGTTATTATTCCCCCTACTGATACTTTAATCAGAGTAACTGATTTAGAACGCACTGTTTTGGATTGTATTAATCGGATTGACCTAAGCGGAGGATTAGAAGAAATGATAGAGTGCTTTGCCCTTATCACTTATATGAATGAGAATAAATTACAAAATTATTTGAAACTATTCAATAAACAGGTTCTTTATCAAAAGACAGGGTTTGTTCTTAGTTATTTTCAAAAAGAGATGAAACTAAGTGATGATTTTTTGAGATTTTGTAAATCAAAAATTGGGAAAAGCATTCGTTACCTGACTGACAAGGAGGAATCTAATTCTTATTTTAAAGAATGGCAGCTTTATGCTCCTACAAATATTCTTTCATTTTTAGAACAGGGGGGGGATGTAAATGTATAATTATAGTAAGAATGATTTGGAGAGAATTGCTTCCGGTACAGATTTTATTCGGGATAATCTGGAAAAAGCGTTCCGTCTTTGTGATATCTTGAAGTACTTAAATGAAAATCCTTTATTTGGTGAGCATTTGGCCTTGAAAGGAGGAACAGCGATTAACCTGACGATTTTTAATCTTCCTCGTTTATCGGTTGATATTGACTTAGATTTTACAAAAGAATGTTCCCGTGATGAAATGATGACAATCCGGGAGAATATTAATCAGGATTTTCTAAATTATATGTTTTCCCAAGGATATGCGTTAAGTCCGCATACAAAAAGTCCGCATTCACTCGCTTCATGGGTGTTTTATTTTCAAAATGCAGGAGGAAACAAAGATAACCTAAAAGTAGAGATAAACTATTCCTTACGAAATCACATCTTACCGATAGTCAAGAAGAAAGTAAATATAGAGTTTCTACAATTTATTTCTGAAGTAAAAACTCTATCTACTCTTGAGTTATTTGGAAGTAAAATTAAAGCTCTTATTGAGCGGACAGCACCACGGGATTTGTATGATATTCACAATATGTTGAAATATAATATTATTCATCCTGATGAAACAGATAGACTTCGTAAAATTATATTATATGATTATCCGCAATATGACCTATTGTAAATTTTCGATTTGAAATCGGGGCTGTACGACACAGCGGCAATGACAAGCCTGTCGAAAAGTTTCTCCGGGAAGAATCTCCGGTTAAACTTATAACAGAATTCATTGAGGTAGTATTGCAGGTATTCTGGTTTGAGTTTATTGTGGTGCACGTCCAGTAGCAGCCGTTTGACATTGCTGATTGCCGTGTGTACCCAGGGAAGC
>NZ_JAWRIS010000050.1:0-27656 GCF_040307845.1 Proteiniphilum sp. | reverse complement strand
CGCTTTTATACTTAACAAATATGTTGTTAAGTGTGAATTTTTGTTGCCGGTTATTTTTAGTGTATATGTACATTAAACCTTTGTTTTGGATGGTTTGTTAGATGATTTTAAGCACTGATGATCTTTTATTAGGGTTTGATGTTATCTTCACACTCTGCAAAGATAGTAAAAATATATTATAACCAAATTATTAATGTTAAATTTTTTTTGGTGGTGTTGTTTTTTTATAGTGTATGGCTTTGTTCGCTGTTTATTAAATGTTACAGTTATTTGTGCATTTGATTGATCAGGTAAAGTCTCGTTTCGTTGCCCAGATTGAACAGCAGATCGATAATACTGAGGTTGGGGATAAAACCCAGTTTTTCAGCGAAGACCTGATAGTAAGCTGGTATGTCAGTTCCGGAGGGCTTTTTGGGGTCAATCGATTCGCGCAGATCGATAGTGTTGTAACCAGGCTCCCGTGTAAATTCCGGAGTATATTCAACAGGAGTTTCCATGTCGAGGAATTTACATATTAACTGGCGTAACTGCTCATTGAAATCATGGAGGAATATGAATTTTTTCTCATAAAACGGTCGGAAATCCTCTTCGAAATATTGAAAGAATGGCGTGGAGTTATATGCCGAAACGATGGCGTTCCAATGCAAATGTTGCCAATCGCCATGTTCTGCAATGCGGATGTCTTTCATCCGGATTTTCCCCTTTTCGGGTTTCTCCACCGGGATACTCAAGGGAAGGGGCCCGTTTGCCCCGGCAATCACACATCGATTGCGATAAGACTGTTTCCGGTAATTCTCATTCACTTCGATAAACGCTCTTTCAGCATGAAAAAGGGCTGCGTAATATTCCACCGGCGCCAGGTATAGAGACGACAAAAGCATCATCATCACTTCAATAAATCATCACATTGTCAATGCTTTCCGATAAATCGGGATCAATTTATGCCGGTATCTTGGCGCTGCGAAACAACCTTTTCCACCTTATCTTACCGTTGAACCAGTTGTTGTCTTTTTCCAATGACAACCAGATAAGCATGGGCTGACCCACGATATGGTCTTCAGGAACAAATCCCCATACCCGGGAATCGGCGGAGTTATGGCGGTTGTCTCCCATCATAAAATAATAATCGAATTGGAAGGTGTAAGAGTCGGCTGGCTGTCCGTTAATGTATACTTTGCCATCGCGATAAGCAAAGTCGTTTCCTTCATAATTCTTGATGCAGCGCTCGTAAGCAGCCACCTTGAAATCAGTATCACTGTCGAAATGGATGGTGGCACCTTTCTTGGGTATCCACAACGGTCCAAAGGTGTCTCGGGTCCATCCTGTCTCATAGTTGAGCGGATAATAGTAAGCCTGTCCCGGTTGTTCCTTTTCTTTGATCACATCCCAGACAAAAGGTTTGGCTTTCAATTGTTCTACCATCCCATCAGTGAGAGGGATATTAAAATAAACCCTTCCATTATTGCCATTCCGGGGGTACAGTCTATTCCAGGCCATACTCAGGCTATCTGCACCTGTCAGGTCCTGCGAGTGGATGACTATTTGTCCGTAAGCATCATACTTCAGATAATCGCCTTTGTTGACAGCTAATTCTTTGAAAACGTCCGGAGAAATAATAGTCCCGTCGGTATGGATCATGTAATTGTGCTGAGAGAGACGGGGATTGGGCAGGCGGGTTCCGTCGATGTATACGGCATCGTCTTTCAATTCAATGGTTTCCCCCGGAAGACCGATACACCGTTTTACATAGTTCTCGCGCCGGTCTACCGGACGATAGACAATCTCTCCGTAGGTGCGTTTGTCTGACCGTACGCCCGCACTTCCGTTTGGATTATATTTCGAAAGAAGATAGAAATCTGTTCCCTGCTGATTCAGGGCAACGGTATCACCGGTTGGGAAGTTGAATACTACAATATCGTTCCTTTTCACTTCGCCAAATCCCTTTAAGCGTCGGTATTTCCACTGCGGCTTGTCGATATATGATTTCCCGCCGACTACCGGCATGGTGTGCTGGGCCAGGGGAAACGACAATGGCGTGATGGGTGCACGGGGACCGTAACTCATTTTGCTTACGGCCAGAAAATCCCCCACCAGCAGCGATTTTTCAAGCGATGAAGTGGGGATCTGGTAATTCTGGAAGAAAAAGGTGTTGATGAAATAAACGGCGATCAACGCGAACAGGATGGCATCCACCCATTCCATCGTTTTTCTGAAAGTGCTGTTTTTTGACTGCTTCCAGAACGACCAAGGCACGAATTTAGTGATATAGATATCAAAGAATAGCAGGATAAAAAGCGATATCCATGGGGAACCGACCCATAGTGAGAATAGTATGGTCGCTACCCCCCATACGGCAAACCATACCCATTGCCGGCGCGAAGCATTTGAAAGTCTTGTGCCCAGATCGGGGGATGATGTTGCGGTTTTTTTAGCCTGTTGGTTTTGAGATGGTTTATGGCTCATTTTATTTCTTTTATTGTCTTTTGTCGAATATATTCATAATCAAGTCATGTGGGATATCATACCTATTGTTAACGGCAGAAATCCAGCAAGTCTTCCATGGTGAGAAATCCTTTTTTCTCTTTGGTGAATTCTGCCGCAAGTACGGCGCCGAGAGCAAATCCTTTCCGGTTTTTTGCGTCGTGTGTGATACGGATAATGTCGGCGTCAGATTCATAAATCACCGAATGGATGCCCGGTACTTCTCCTTCCCGGAAAGCATCGATACGGAGTGTGCCGTCATCCGTGGCATCTTTACCCAAAGTCCATCCTTTTTTCCTATCGATATGCTCCAGGATACCTTCTGCCAGCGTGATAGCAGTACCACTGGGGGCATCCAACTTGTGGATATGGTGGGTCTCTTCCATCCGTACCTCATAACCGGGATAGCGGTTCATCAATTTCGCAAGGTAGTTGTTCAACGCAAAGAAGATATTGACACCCAGGCTGAAATTGGAGGCATAAAAAAATGTCTTGCCGTTATTTTCACACGCTTCTTTAATTTCATCAAGGTGCGCGAGCCATCCCGTTGTTCCCGACACCACCGGTATTCCGGCGGCAAATGCCTGTCTGTAATTCCGTAAAGCACTTTCGGGAGAAGTGAATTCAATCGCGACGTCTGCTCCTTTGAATGCGGAAGAATTAAATTTGTCTTCTTCGTTCAAATCGATGATACATATAATTTCGTGGCCTCTTTCACGGGCGATTTTCTCTATCTCGTGGCCCATTTTTCCGTAGCCGATAAGCGCTATCTTCATTTTGTCCTTTTAGTTATGATAGGCAAAAATACAAAATTAATACATATATCCTGTCGTTGGTGATGATAGATTAATCTTTTTTGCGAGTTGCTTTACCGCCGAACGGTCGATTTTACCATTTCCCGTTTGCGGAATGGCTTCTACAACGTGGATAAGCAGTGGTTGTTGATGGCGCGGAAGGAGTTTTTTGATGTTTTTTTTCACGTGAACCGGATTATCCGGGTGTTCTATCAGGAGGACAATGGCTTCTCCTAATTTAGGATGGGAGATGGAGGTAATTGCAAAATTTCCTGTAATAAAAGGGTGTAAAACTTGCTCTACCTCCTCTATCTGTATTTTGATCCCTCCGGAATTGACTACATTGTCGATTCTCCCGATAATGCGGAAACTGCTATCCGTGCGGAGTTCGGCAATATCGTTCGTCAGGAGTGGCTGGTCGGCGATCAGGGGAGCATTTATTATTAACCTATTGTCTTCGGATAATGCCACTTCAACAGTTGGAAAGGGAGTATAATAACTGCGGGCACCGGCTCCGCTGATCCTGCGAAGCGCAATATGTGAAACGGTTTCGGTCATTCCGTAGGTGGAGTAGATGGAGTTTGGAAATTCTCTCAATGCTGCATCAAGGGTTTCGTCAATAGCTCCACCACCAATAATAAGGTGTTTGATTCGGGATAGCCGTTGTTTCTCTTTTTCTGCTTGAAGGGAGTTATACACCTGTAAGGGTACCATAGCAGCGAAATCAAACGGGATATCTGTCCGGATAAGCGGGTGCCCGTCCGGTTCCACAGGATATATATCCAGTCCGGCATATAGCGCGCGTACAACCATCATTTTGCCGGCGATGTACGCTAAAGGCAAGCAAAGCAAAGCCTTATCGCCCTTTTTCAGATGAAAGAAATCGCAGGTGCCTTTGGCGCTTTGCAGCATCTGTTCTTTACGCACGATGATTTCTTTGGGCGTCCCGGTTGATCCGGAAGTATGCAGGCGGTAAGTAGCAGAGTCGGAGAACCATTCTCTCAGGAAGAGGTATAATTGGCGATGAAAAGGGGATTTTCCGGCAAAAACGGGTTTCCGTTCTCCAGTAAAATCTGCCGGAGCATAAATGATATTTTCAATACTTATTGTATACATTTTTTTGAAATTAGAAATTCCCCAGTCTCCTTATCTCTCAGTCTTTCAATATTCACATTGACTTCGTCCATTTTCTGTCGTCATTCGGCAAAGCGCAAACAAGTTTGGCTATGCACTCGTTCCTAAGAAAATTGGCGCATTATTCACATTCACCTAACCACTCAGGCACTTTCCCACCTGGATCAAACCACAACTGTTCTCCCCTGATCTCTAAAGGCACCGGGATATTGTTAGTATATAAGGTGCCGGTACCCAATCCCTGGGATAACGGGTTCTTGAAGGTGGCGCACCATTGGGCAATACTATTAAGTCCTATATTCGATTCTAATGCTGAGGTGATCCACCATCCTATATTCATTTCGCCGGCCAGTTCAATCCACCCGGTGCAGCCGGCTATGCCTCCATGAAGGGATGGTTTTAATATAATATATTGTGGATGAATCGTTTCCAGTAATTTTCTTTTTTCGGCAGGATCATTGACACCTATCAACTCTTCATCCAGAGCGATGGGTAGTGGAGTGGAGGCACATAATCCGGCCATGTTCTGCCATTGGCCCGCTGGAATAGGTTGTTCAATGGAATGTATGCCGAGTTCGGCCAATTGATGGAGTTTGGCTATCGCGTTATTGAAATCGAAGTTGCCGTTGGCATCCACACGCAGGATAACTTCCTGCGATGTGTAACGACTGCGGATAAAGCGTAGCAGGTCGAGCTCCCGGTCGAAGTCTATCGCTCCGATTTTGAGTTTAATACAGTGGAATCCTCTTGACAGCAAGGATTCAATCTGTTGCATCATGGTGTTATGATCCCCCATCCAGACAAGCCCGTTGATGGTAATCCCTTGCTCTCCTTTGCTAAACGAGGTGTCCCATAATTGCCATGACCGCCGTTGATAATGTTGCATGGCTGTTTCCAGCCCGAACAGGATGGAGGGGTGGTGTCGGATTAATTCCGGATCGACCTGTTGTTTTTCTTCTGTGATTTTACAGAAAGCAGCCAGCGTTTCAGCGTAATCCCGGGTATAATCACAACTGAGGTCGTGGAGCGGGGCGCATTCGCCTATTCCGTAATGTGACTCGTCCTCTGTATCCCGGAAAACAACATACCACACTTTGTGCTCTGTGTAAACACCTCTTGAAGTACCTGCCGGCTGTTTGAACTGCAGATTATAGGGGAAAATCTCTATCCGGAACATGTGTTGCAATTGTTGAATTGTTTGAAATTGGAAGTCTGAAGTTAAGAAGTTAAGAAGTTGAGAAGTTGGACACATCGACAAATTAATAAATTAGCACCTCAACTTAGTCTTGGTTCTTTTGTCTTGACTCTTGGCTCTAAAAATCTTGGTTCTTTTCAAGGCAGTTTGGGGAATTGCCTGAAATCGGGTTTCCGTTTTTCGAGGAACGCCTGTTTTCCTTCCTGTGCTTCCTCCGTGAGATAATAAAGCATCGTCGCGTCCCCGGCCAACTCCTGTATGCCTGCCTGGCCGTCGAGCTCGGCGTTCAGTCCGGCCTTGATCATGCGGAGTGCCAGGGGGCTGTGTTGCATCATCGTCTCGGCCCATTCTACCACTTCGTCCTCCAGCTTGTCGAACGGTACTACTTTGTTCACCAGCCCCATCCCGAGCGCTTCCTGTGCGTTGTACTGACGGCAGAGGAACCATATTTCGCGGGCTTTCTTCTGCCCCACGATGCGGGCAAGGTAAGAGGAGCCGAAGCCGGCGTCGAAGCTTCCTACACGTGGCCCGGTCTGGCCAAAGATGGCATTCTCTGACGCGATCGATAAGTCGCAGACCACATGCAATACATGTCCTCCGCCGATAGCATAGCCGTTGACCATCGCAATTACCGGTTTGGGTATCGACCGGATTTGCTTCTGCACGTCGAGCACACTGAGGCGTGGTACACCTTCCTTATCGATATAGCCTCCTTTTCCTTTCACATTCTGATCGCCTCCCGAACAAAAGGCTTTGTCGCCTGCCCCGGTGATAACGACCACGCTGATATCCGAATCTTCACGGCAGATGCGTAAGGCGTCGCTCATTTCACCTGTGGTGGTGGGGGTAAAGGCATTACGGTAGCGGGGGCGGTTGATGGTGATCCGTGCGATCCCGTTATAAAGGTCGAAAAGAATATCTTCGTATTCCTTGATGGTTGTCCATTCTCTGTTTGCCATAATTTGTATATTTGAATTTTGTATAACTATCAATTTAACTTGAAAATATTTTTTTGCTGATGATAGTATGATCGTATTTGTTCAGCGTTCTCTTCCATGGAAGTAAACACTTCCAATAAAACCGGCTTTTCGCTGCCTGTATCTGTAAACAGTGGCAGGTGCCGGTCTAATTCTTCCGCATTATGGGCGGAGAGATAGAGGAATCCCTGTTGTTCCGCCCATGCCTTTGCCTCAGTGGTATGGATAGCTGCAATGTATTCATGCAGTACCTCCGACTTGTTCAACCCCGGAAGAATACCGAATATCTCTCCTCCTCCGTTATTGTTCAGGAGGATACGCAGATTATGACTTCTGTAATTATTCCAAAGTCCATTCATGTCGTAGAAAAAACTTAAATCCCCGATCAGCAGAAAAGAGAGTTGATTTGATGCGGCTGCATATCCGACCGCTGTAGAGAGTGATCCTTCTATACCATTGGTTCCCCGGTTACAGAAAACTTTGACCGACGACGGAATATCAAACAACTGGGTTAAACGGAGACTGTTGCTGTTTCCCAGGTGTAGTGATGCATTCTCCGGTAATGTCTGCATCAATGCACCGATTGCATGAAGGTCGGAAAAGGCTCCATCCGGCTCGGAGACTGCTGCGCAGGCTTTGATCCATCGTTCGCGGAAATTTGCTGCTCCTCCTGATTTTTCTGTTTCCTTGATATATTTGGCTTCATCAAACTCTTCCGGTTTTGAGTTTTTTTTATTTTCAATCAATTCATTTTCACGACCGGACGAGAATTCTGTCAGATAATGCAGAAAGGTTTTATTATCGCTCCGGATAATATCGGTCACCCGTTGGAATGTATCTGTCACCTCGCCGTTGGGAGAAATACGCCAAAGTTCACTGATGTTGACCCTGCGGATAAACTGCTTTAACCGTTTGGAGACGATGTGACCACCCAGGGTAATGACCAGTTCGGGTGTCAGCTCCTCTCGCTCCTTATCCGATATTGCATATAGTATCGTGTCAAAGTTGGAAGTCTCTTTCATGGAAATATTGGATAGCTGCTCCGCCAATACCACTACTCCCAGTTTATTATGAAGTTTTTCCAGTAATTCGTTGAGACCATGGTTGGGAGGGAGTTGACCGACGATGATCATCCGTTTCGAATAGCTGGCGAATCGTTCTCCATATCCATCTTCCCGATGAATTACATACCCCGGGGTGGATGGGCGGATCACCCGTACGGAAGGGAGGGTAGGAGTATTAAATCCGAATAGAGGCTCACCTAAAGGAATATTTATATGTGCCGGTCCTTTCACTCCGTTATCCATGCTGAGTATGGCCTCATTGATCAACCGGTTGCAAAACCATCCTTCCTCATCATCTGCTATTTGGGGAAGTTGCACCGACTTGCGGGTGATTTCCCTGAACATGTTAGTTTGAGGAATGGTCTGTCCGTCCATTTGCCCGATCCATGCTGCAGGGCGATCGGCTGTGATCACTAACAGAGGTAACTCCTGATAAAAAGCTTCTGCTACAGCCGGACCAAGATTCAGCGCTGCTGTTCCCGATGTGCAACATACCGCTGCAGGTTTTCCGGTAGCTTGTATGACTCCCAGTGCAAAAAAACCGGCACTCCGTTCATCCACCACACTATAACAGGTAAAGTCACTATCTGTGGCTACGGAATGAACAATTGGCGAGTTTCGTGAGCCGGGAGACAGTACGATATGTGTGATACCGTGCGCTTTGAGCAGCGCTACCAACTGTAAAATATTTCTTTTTTCCGAATACATATATTTAAATTAAAAGTGAAAAGTGAAAAGTGAAAAATTAAATCTCATTATTCACATCTAATTGCCAATTGCCAGTTATTTAACTCTCAATTCTTAACTCTCAATTCTTAACTCTTAACTCTTAATTCTTAACTCTTAATTCTTAATTCTTAACTCAAGATTCAAAATCGTCATCACATCAGCACATCATCAAATGATATCCAACATGGTTTTTAGCTTCTGTTCCGTCTCTTCCCATTCGTCATCCAAAGAGGAAGAGGCAAGTAAGCCACTGCCGGCAAACAAAGTAAGCGAATTTTTTTCAATATGCATACATCGGAGATTTACATATAAATCGGTTCCGTTTTGGGTATCGAGTATGCCGAGAAATCCGGTATAATAAAGACGGTTTTGTTCTTCATTATCCTGAATAAAACGGTAGGCTTCATCCTTTGGAAGTCCCGATACAGCGGGAGTAGGGTGGAGTGCTTTGAGTAAAGTGCCCGGTTTTGAAGTGTCCGGCAGGTTGAAACTGAAATCGGTCCGCAAATGTGCCAGATCGCCTGCTTTTATTGTATAGGGACCGTTGATCTCAGGTGTAATATGAAAAGAGGAGAGTTGCTTGAGGAGATAGGAGGTGACCAGATGTTGTTCCCGAAGGTTTTTATCGTCCCACGTCACCGTGCCGGAATTCGGGTATCGGGTTCCAGCCAGTGCTACCGTATGCCATTCATTTCTTTTTCCTGTCAGCAGTATTTCCGGCGAACTTCCCAGCCATGTCCCGGTTTGGGGTGTATGGAATAGATACACATAAGAATGGGGGTATTTCTTTACGGCATTGAAGAAAGAGCGTCCCGGCGAAAAGCTGTTTTTCCTGTCGATGGTCTTGCTTCTGGCCAGTACCACCTTTTTCAATTCTCCGTCCGACAGTGGTTTGAGGAACCGGCTGAATAGCTGGGCATACTCTGCTTTATCCTTGCTTTTGTGCTTTTGGGAGTTTACTTTCTCCTGTACATCTTTCAGGATGGATGCATCTGTGGGCGGGAGGTTGGTGTGATCCGGCCGAATCACTATTATGGGAGACGTCGCGCTCGTCTGGAAAGGGGCGATCACAAATCCGCGTTGTCCGTTCAGTTCTTCGATATCCCATAGGAGAGAAGGAGTTCCCGATGTTTGCATCACGAACCGGGGGGACGTCTCGTGAGGTAGCCTGTAAATTGCGAAACAGGTGTCCTGTCCGATCAGTTTATCTAAAAAAAGGTAGTTATATTGTTTCGTCATCTCTTTTTTAATACACTATTGACAACCCTGATGGATGAGATGAGTTTGTCGGTAGAGGTAAAGACATCTACATTCCATACATGGGATGAACGTCCTTTGTGGATAATTGTTCCCACAGCCCGTACACTATCGCCTTCGTGAGCCGAAGATATATGGTTCCCGCTGACCTGCATTCCCACGATAATCTCGTCCGGTTCACAAATGAGCATTGATCCCATGCCGGCTACTGTTTCTGCCAGTGCTAACGTGGCGCCGCCGTGCAACACACCGAAGGGTTGACGGGTACGTTCATCGACAGGCATTACCGCCTCGATCCGGCTTGATGAAGCGTAGGTGTATTGGATGCCCAGATTGCCCATCAGCGTATCTTTGTTGCCGGCATTCAACCTTTCCGGAGGAATATCTGCCGGAGTAACTGCCGCAATAATAAATTTCTGGACGGCAATCGCTACCCCGTCGTTATCATTACTTTCCGTGGTATAATCGGCACATGCCTTGATTGAGTCCTGCGCATTCCCCATGGCAATACCTAAACCGGCGAGTTGGAGCATCGAAAAGTCCCGCCTGCCGTCACCGATTGCCATTACCTCTTCCGTAGTGATCCCAAGCTTTTCAATCAACACTCCCAATGTATTTCCCTTGTCGACAAAGGGGGGCACTACCTCAAGAAAGAACGACTCCGACCGGTATACGTCTAATGTGCCCGCCAGACGTTTTCTCCACTGGTCTTTCTGTGCGACCAATGCGGCTTCGTTGTCGCTGACTAACACGCACTTGCTGGGAGAGAAATCCACTGCCGCGGAAAGATTCTCTACCGCCACGATCTCCATGCCGTTGAGTGTCGCTTCATTGCGGATATGCTCGTTGTCCGGGTCCGTGGTGATCAATTGATCCTGATGATAGGTGAAAATACTGAATCCGTTTTTCTGCGCTTTCTTTTCCAGATAGGGCAACATGGCCGGGTCTATCCTCTTTTCAAACAGTACTTCATCATTTCCCGTATTAACAATCTGTGTTCCATTGTAGGGAAGGATATAGCCACCCCATTTCTTCATCTCCAGTTTATCCACCAGATGGCGGAGTCCGTAGGGTGACCTTCCTGAAGCCAATGCGATGCGTATGCCCGCATGTTGTATTTTCAACAGCGTTGTCAAAGTCTGTACGGATAATTCTTTTTTACTGTTCACCAATGTGCCGTCCACATCGAGAACCAATAGTTTATATTTCATATTGTTCGATTGTTATTCAATTGTTATTCAATTGTTATTCAGTTGTTATTCGGTTGTTATTCGGTTGTTATTCGATTGTTATTCAAATTTACGTTGTAAATTTAGATATTTGCTGCGCTCGACATAATAAAAACAAGTTTTTCCTCTATACTCGCTTATCGCAAATATTCGATTGTTGTTCGGTTGTAATTAGATCGTTATTCGGTTGTTGTTGAGTTACGTGCGAAGCACAAATAACAGCGAAGCCGAATTACAACCATCCCTCTTTCTTGTACCAGGCTATGGTCTTTTCCACTCCTTCTTTCAACCTGTATGCCGGTTGGAAGCCTATATCCTCTTTTAGGGGTGTGATGTCACACGCCCAGTTACGCTGTTTCATAATCCGGTACTTGTCGCTGTTAAAGGTAGTTGCTTTACCAAAGAGGGCCGCGATTTTTTCATTGATCACGGCAGCGGGCTTTATGAGAAACAGTGGGATTTTTGACCGTAGTACATGCTTCTTATGTAGTGCGTCTCGTACAATGGCGTTGAATTCACTGTCGGTATAGACATCGCCGTCGGCTACAAAATATTCCTTTCTACAGATATTCCTTTCGATAAGGGAGAAAATTACATCTGCCAGATCCTCCACAAAGATGAACGAGAGAAGCTGTTTTCTAAAACCTGCACCCACATCCAATCCGTTTTTAACCGCCCTCATCAGGATAAGATAATCCCTGTCGCGGGGGCCATATACGCCGGTGGGACGGAGAATCAGGTAGGGAAATCTGTCAAGGCCCTTCAGCCAATTTTCGGCTTTTAGTTTGCTCTTTCCATAAGCCGTGTTGGAAGCGGGTATCTTATCGGCACACATAGGAGTATAGCCGATTTCATCACCCGGCCCCATGACGCTCAGAGAACTTGTGAATACGAAAGTGTTGGGGACGGTATCCGTTTCTATCAACGCCTCTGCGAAATTTCGGGTATATTCGTAGTTCACTTTATCGAAATCTGATTTGGAGCGGGCTTTGGTCAGCCCTGCAATATGGACGATTTCATCGAATCGGCCATGCTTCTCAACAAAATCATCGAGTTGTGCTTTTAATTTCTGTTTATCACCATAATGGAGGTCGATAAAATTAATCCGTTCGTCCTGCAGATATTGCCGACTGCTGCTGCCACGGATGCCTGCCCATGTTTCATATCCCAGCGCAAGCGCCCTGTCGACTACTGTACTTCCTATAAACCCACTGGCACCGGTAATGAGGATCCTTCTCTTTTGCATGCTCTGTCCCTTTTCTTTTGTACAAAAATAACGATAACTTCAGGAATAGAAAATTAATTTGTTACTTTAATAAGTCTTGGTTCTTGATTCTAAAAATCTTGGCTCCAAAAGTCTTTATTCTTTACTCTTTATTCTTTACTCTATAAAAATATTTCCTTACTTTGTATTTAACTAAAATGCATTTGAATTGTTTAAGTAAAAAACAGACGTAAATAAATTATGAGTAAAAAAACAACATCTATACCTTCTGTAAATAAACCAAAAAAGAAGGAATTAATTCCTTTAGTAACCAATTTCCTCACCCAGAATAATGACAAACAGTTTAATTATAAACAGATAGCGGCAGCATTGGATGTCCGTGGAGAAGAGGGACGGCGCGTGCTGATCAGTGTACTTGATAAGTTACGCGATGCGGATGTACTTTTAGAAACCTCCCGGGGGAGATATCGTATCAACAACCGGGGATTAATGCTCGAAGGACGTTTTGAGCGAAGAAGTAACGGTAAAAATTTCTTTGTGCCGGACGATGACGGGAACATCATTTATATACCTGAGCGTAACAGTAAGCATGCCATGAATGGTGACAGGGTGCGGGTGCAACTGCTCGCAAAGCGGAAGCGCGCCGATACGGAAGGCACCGTGGTGGAGATACTGGAGCGTGCCCAGAGTCGTTTTGTGGGAATACTGGAGGTACAGAAACATTTCGCCTTTTTGGTGATGGACAGTAAATTCCTGTCGAATGATATTTTTATCCCTAAAGAGGAACTCAATGGTGCGAGAAATGGAGACAAAGTGTTGGTGGAGATAACCGAATGGCCTGCCAAAGCCAATAATCCGGTGGGAAAAGTAATCGATGTGCTGGGGGAGCCGGGACAGAACGACACCGAGATGCATGCTATCCTTGCCCAATACGATCTGCCTTATAGCTATCCTGAAAAGGTGGAGAAATTTGCCGATCTGATCCCTGAAAATATTGATGAAGCCGAAATAGCCGGACGGGAAGACTTTCGTGATGTATTTACCATTACCATCGACCCGAAAGATGCCAAGGATTTCGATGATGCCCTCTCCCTTCGCCAGGTTTCGACCAACCAGTGGGAAGTGGGTGTGCATATTGCCGATGTAACCCACTATGTGAAACCGGGTGACCTGATCGACCGGGAAGCGGAAAACCGGGCGACCTCCATCTATCTGGTCGACAGGACAATTCCTATGCTGCCGGAACGACTGAGTAATGGAATTTGCTCATTGCGTCCCCATGAAGAGAAGTTGTGTTTTTCAGTTATTTTCACGCTGGATGATAAGGCGGAGATAAAAAAATCGCGTATCGCACGGACGGTGATCAAATCGGACAGCAGATTGACTTATGAGGATGCCCAGGCAGTCATTGAAACCGGGAAGGGTGATTTCTCTGCAGAAATACTTCAACTGCATTATTTTGCCAAACAATTGCGTGAGCGTCGGTTTGCCAATGGCGCCATTAACTTTGAGCGATATGAGGTGAAGTTCAACCTCGATGAAAAAGGAAAACCGTTGGGAGTTTATTTCAAGGAATCGAAAGAGGCCAATCATCTTATCGAGGAATTTATGCTGCTGGCCAATAAAAATGTGGCCGAATCTATTGGGTTGGTACCCAAAGGAAAGAAACCCAAAACTTTTGTTTATCGTATACACGACGTGCCCGATCCGGAGAAACTGGATACGCTCAATGCTTTTATCCTTCGCTTCGGACACAAGATAAAAGCCGACGGATCGAAGGTAGAGGTGGCGAAAAGTATCAATTCCCTATTGGATAAAGTGCAGGGACGTCCCGAGGAGAATCTCATCGAGACCATCGCCATCCGTACGATGTCCAAAGCGGTCTATTCTACCAAAAATGTGGGACATTATGGCCTGACATTCGACTATTACACTCATTTCACATCCCCCATCCGCAGGTATCCTGATATGCTGGTACACCGTCTGTTGGAACGTTATCTGGCAGGTGGACAAAGTGTAGATCAGGGACCGCTGGAAGAGGAGTGTAAGCACTGCTCCCAGATGGAGCAGGTGGCTGCCAACGCTGAGCGCGATTCCATCAAATACAAACAGGTGGAATTTATGTCCGACAAAATCGGCAAGGTGTACGATGGGGTTGTCTCCGGTGTGACGGAATGGGGAATCTACGTGGAAATCAATGAGAACAAATGTGAGGGTATGATTCCTATCCGAGAGTTGGATGACGACTTCTATGAACTGGATGAAAAGAATTACCGGTTAGTGGGGCGGCGTACCAGAAGGGAATATCGTCTTGGACAACCAGTTTCTATTCTGGTAGCAAGGGCCAATCTCGACAGGAAACAGCTTGATTTCACCCTCGCTTGAGTTTTCAGTTCACATTGCTAAATTTTGACTATATACCACTAAAACGGAGTCCTTTAGATATTTTGTGGGTCACGAAATATCGTCAGACGGAGGTTTTAGTGGAATTTAGGATACTTTGATATGACTTTTTCTGAAGAGATCAAGCAATACGCTTTGTCATTGGGTTTTGATGCCTGCGGTATTTGCCGTGCTACCGATAGCGGTGAGGAGGAGCGTTATATGCGTTGGCTTGCGGAGAATGGCCACGCGGGAATGACGTATATGGCCCGCAATATAGACAAACGGCTTGATCCCCGGTTACTGGTGGAAGGAGCCAGGTCGGTCATTTCGGTGGCGCTGAATTATTATCCCCATGAGAGGCTTCCCGATGAGGTGCCGCAGTTTGCCTATTATGCTTATGGAAAAGATTATCACGATATAGTTCGGGAAAAACTGGGCCGGTTGTTCGAATTTGTAAAATCCCGCTACGCCGGTGTTAGCGGACGTTACTTTTCCGATTCGGCCCCGGTATTGGAGCGTTTTTGGGCGGCACAGGCCGGATTGGGATTTATCGGCAAAAACACATTGCTCATTATTCCCGGTAAAGGATCTTATTTCTTCCTCGGAGAGCTTATCATAGACATGGAGTTGGAGTATGATTCTCCCATCACCCGGAATTGTGGAAAGTGCCGGCGATGCCTCGATGCTTGCCCAACAGGCGCCATTGAGCGGCCGCATTATCTCAATGCAAATAAATGCATTTCATATCAGACCATTGAAAACAGGGACGAGATATCTCCCGGCATAGTTCCGTTGTTAAGCAATAATGTATATGGATGCGATATTTGTCAGAAAGTTTGTCCCTGGAATAGATACGCCAGGCCGCATACCACTCCTGAATTTATGCCGTCGGATGAATTTTTATCGCTCGACCTGAAAAAACTGATCGATATGGATGAAGAGGATTATCGTAGGATATTCCATAAATCCGCTGTGAAAAGAGCTAAGTTCTCCGGCTTGAAACGGAATGTGATTGCAATTTCCAAAACTCCCGATAAATAGTTATTTTTGTAGCAATAATGATGGAAGATACTTTCGATATACATAGTAACCGCAATTTCAGGGAGACTGAACGTGAATTTGAGAACAGTCTGCGTCCTTTGACCTTTGGAGATTTCAAAGGGCAGGGGAAGATCGTGGAAAACCTGAAGATATTTGTCGGCGCAGCCCGCTTACGTGGTGAGTCGCTCGACCATGTATTATTGCATGGCCCTCCCGGCTTGGGTAAGACAACCCTTTCGAATATCATCGCCAACGAATTGGGAGTGGGATTCAGGGTGACTTCGGGACCGGTACTCGACAAACCGGGCGACTTGGCCGGCGTGCTTACCTCATTGGAAGAGAATGATGTACTCTTTATTGATGAAATACACCGCCTTCCGCCGGTAGTGGAAGAGTATCTCTATAGTGCCATGGAGGATTACCGGATCGATATACTGATAGATAAAGGTCCGAGCGCACGTTCCATCCAGATAGATCTCAACCCTTTTACCCTTGTGGGAGCCACCACCCGCAGCGGTTTGCTGACCAGCCCTTTGAGGGCTCGTTTCGGCATCAATATGCATCTTGAATATTACGATTTGGACACGCTCGCCGGGATCGTCCTGCGGTCGGCTGATCTGTTACAAGTGGCCTGTGATAGCCGGGCAGCATTGGAAATCGCCTCTCGGAGCAGGGGGACACCCCGTGTGGCAAACGCTTTATTGCGAAGGGTTCGCGACTTTGCCCAGATAAAAGGAAATGGAAAAATAGACAGGGAGATTTCCAACTATGCGCTGGAAGCGCTTAATATCGATAAATACGGGTTGGATGAAATAGACAATAAAATATTACTTACTATCATTGATAAATTCAAGGGAGGACCGGTAGGGATTACTACCATCGCTACTGCTGTGGGTGATGATGCCGGTACCATTGAAGAGGTCTATGAGCCGTTCCTGATCAAAGAAGGGTTTATTAAGCGTACCCCCCGGGGCAGGGAAGCAACCGATCTGGCGTACCGGCACCTGGGACGAAAAAAAGGTGAAGAACAGGGGCTGTTGTTTTAGAAATTACTGAAAATCATATCAAGTTTCAAATTCCCCTTGCGCTTATCCAGCCTGGCTGCTGTTGGCCACATCTGGTGCTGTAAGGTGGTCAGGACCGATGTTGTAGAACCATAGTAACCACTTTGCTGTGTGACATAGGTCGCATCGACGGGAATCAGATAATATACCAGATCGAACTCTCCTGAACCTTCCCCTAATTTCTCGTTATAATGATTGATCATGGTGGAGATATTACCGAATTGGTAAGAATAGGTAGAAGAGTCAAAACCGGAAGAAAGGAAACTCGTAACATTGTCTCTTAGTTTTCTGTTTTCAAAGAAACCGGCCAGCGAATCTTTATTCACCAGTAACAGATAATTAGGAGGACTTAACTTTACCATCGAATTTTCATCGGGATCCGGCATAGCGTATACGGTGAAGTTTGCCAAATTAAGAGCCTGTGATTTCAGTTTTTCCTTCATCTCCGAAAGGGGAAACGTAATCTCGGTGATTACTCCGGCCGGGCTTTTAACATAAGCATAATCGGAGTTCTCTTCTAATAACTGTTCGTTTTTGTTTTGGATATGGTTGATCTGGGTAACTTCCGGTGTGATATGCAGGGCCATGGTCGTCGTGCGGATGGTATCACTTCCGGTGGATGAGCCTCCTTTGTCGTTATACTGGTAATGTACCAGAAGAGAGGTGAGGCTGATATTGAGAATGGTACTTTTTCCAAAAGTGGTGGTAAAATATAATCCCGGAAAGAACTTTCTGAATTCATCCACATTTACCAATTGACCATGCCCATCCTTTTTGTATTCACTAAGAAATTTTTCACCGAGAGCGTTGGGGAGCATCACATTGATCTCATACACCGTATATGAGGTTCCCGTTGAGCTGCTGGTTTCCGTTCTGTAGGTCGAATTCTTGCCGGTGAATGTTTGTGTACCCAAAGGTGCCGACATATCGGCATATTCCGTGGGGTCGATATGAGAATAATTACTGATCCCTTGCAGTGATTTTGTTACTTCATATACCGATAATCCCATGGGAGACAATGAATCCCCCATCATTGTGGTATAAGCAAGCTGTACTCTCACTGAATCTATGATGGCGCCATCATAGAATTCCGCACCTTCGGGGAAATAGAATTCACCGATATATTCTGACTTGATGCTGCCGAAAACGGGATCGGTATATTCGCCCAATACCGGATATTGTGTTTTGGAAAATATAGAATCTACCTGAATGGTGCGTGCCTGCAATTTCAGTGTATCGGTACCTATCGCAAGACGGTCTTGATCGGGTTGGATGGTAAATCCTATCTGATCGAGATTTTCGTTACACGAAGCTGCGGACAGAGCGACAGTGGCAATGATAATTACTCTGTACAGGAATCTGAATTTCATTCGTTTTATGAGTTTGTTTTCAATGTCGCAAATATCTGAAAAAAATGTGGCAAATAAAAACGGGTGAAAAGCTTTCTTTTTATTTTTAATGATATTTGTGTATAGGCCCGGGAAAAAATGAGTTCATTAAGGATTTTATCCGGATCAACTATCGATCTCTTCATAGAACGCGTCGATCTCTTCTACCCTTTTGTCAAAATCGGACCGGTAAGGCAGGTATTTCACTCCCTTATCTTTGATATACTGGATGATTTCAGGATTTACTTTTTCACTGCCCTGGACGACACCGTCGGAGAAATCGACAGCCAATTTCATTAAATTCATGTAATCAATCACACCGCGTTCTTTTATTTTCTCAATTTCAGGATCTCCAATCCCGTCAAAACGGAGTTTTCCGGCAAAACCATCCTGAAAAGCTTTGTCAAATGATTCGTCATATAGGGAGTATATCACTTTTGCACCTCTGAAACAAGGATCATCGGCATATCCTTTCTTGATATAGAGCGGAGCCAATGCGCTAAACCATCCGTGACAGTGGATGATGTCGGGAACCCAACGCAGCTTTTTGATGGTTTCCATCACACCACGGATGAAGAAAATACTCCGTTCGTCGTTGTCATCGTATTCATTCCCCTTCGTGTCGACAAGTGTCTCGCGATTCTGAAAATAGTCGTCGTTGTCAATGAAGTAGACCTGCATCCGGGCCGACTGGATAGAAGCTACTTTGATGATGAGGGAATGGTCGGTGTCATCAATGATGAGATTCATACCCGAAAGACGAATCACCTCATGAAGCTGGTTTCGGCGTTCGTTAATATTCCCGTATTTAGGCATGAACGCACGTATTTCTTTCCCCCTCTCCTGGATAGCTTGGGGAAGATAGCGTGACGTATTTGAAATATTAGTCTCTTCGAGATAAGGATAAATTTCCTGTGAAACGTACAAAACTTTTTTTGGGGACATGTATAGCTAATTATCTAAATTTGAGTACAAAGATAATAAAAAAAATCCACATAAATACAAAATAAAAAAGCGACTATTTTATAAATTGCTTATATATAGGGATATAACATCTTTTTACTTTCTATTATAAGGACAATTGACAGGTTTTTTTTTGTATGTGCCAAATATTTTGTTGCTTTGCATCCTGAATAGAGTAAAGTGGTTAGGTGGTTAAGTGCCTAAGTGCCTAAGTGGTTAAGTGCCTAAGTGCCTAAGTGGTTAAGTGCCTAAGTGGTTAAGTGCCTAAGTGCCTAAGTGGTTAAGTGTCTAAGTGATTAAGTGTCTAAGTGATTAAGTGTCTAAGTGATTAAGTGTCTCGGGGAATTTAATTCTTAATTCTTAATTCTTAATTCTTAGTTTTTAATTTTCAAAGAATTAGATGTTTTTTTTGCCCATATGAAAATAATTCATACTATAACAGACTTGAAGGAACTGCTTCAGCCACACCGGCAGAAGGGAAAAACCATAGGCTTTGTGCCTACGATGGGTGCGCTCCACGAAGGGCATGCCACCTTGGTGAGACGCTGTGTGGCGGAAAATGATATTTGTGTGGTGAGTGTTTTTGTCAATCCCACGCAATTCAATAACCAGGAAGACCTGAGGCTTTATCCGCGTACTCCGGAAAAAGATTATGCACTGTTGGAACGTGCAGGTGTTGATATTGTGTTCGCCCCTTCAGTAGAAGAGATGTATCCCGAGCCGGATACCCGGATATTTGATTTTGGCCTGCTCGACAAGGTAATGGAGGGTGCTTTCCGTCCCGGGCACTTCAATGGGGTAGCCCAGGTGGTAAGCAAACTTTTTACTTCTGTGGAACCCCACAAAGCCTATTTTGGGGAAAAGGATTTTCAGCAACTGGCTATTGTCAGGGAGATGGTTAAACAGCTTGCACTGCCGGTGGAGATCGTGGGAGTTCCTATTGTCAGGGAGCAGGACGGTTTGGCGATGAGTAGCCGTAATCAGCGGTTGTCGGTATCACAGAGGGAACATGCCCCGGAGATATACCGTGTCCTGCGGGAGAGCATACTGCTGACCGGAGAACAATCGCCGGACCAGCTTGTCCGCTTTGTAACCGGAGCAATAAACAATGTGCCTGATTTGCATGTTGAATACTTTGGGATTGTGGATGGGGATTCATTACAGCCGGTCTCTACCTGGCAGGACTCCGAAAGTATTATAGGGGCAATTGCCGTCTATTGCGGAGATGTGCGCCTGATTGATAATATAAGATACAGATAAGTATATGTGGTTAGAAATATTGAAATCCAAAATACACAGGGCAAGGGTAACCGATGCCGATTTGAATTACGAAGGGAGCATCACGATCGATGAAGATCTGATTGATGCGGCCAATATGCTCGTGCACGAAAAGGTGGCAGTGGTCAACAACAATAACGGCGAGCGGTTTGAGACCTATGTAATCCGTGGGGAGCGCGGATCGGGCATTATTTGCCTGAACGGAGCGGCTGCCCGGAAAGTGCAGAAAGGTGATGTGGTCATCATCATGAGCTATGCATTGATGTCGCCCGAAGAGGCGCGGACATTCCAGCCGGCGGTCATCAATCTGGATGGGAACAACCGGATCAAAGAATAATCGGTTTCGTTGTGTCATGCAAACGCCCGTCGGTTGCCTTGTCAATCGACGGTTTTTTAGTCTAATAAGGTGTATTCCAATAAGCATATCTTAAAAATAAGTGCGCCCATCCTGTTGAGTTTGCTTGCGCAGAACATCATACAGGTGGTCGATACCGCTTTTCTCGGCCGGGTGGGAGAAGTGGAACTCGGTGCATCCGCACTGGCGGGGGTAATCTATATCGCCTTGTATACATTGGGTTTTGGCTTCAGTATGGGAGCCCAGATCCTTATCGGACGGCGTAACGGTGAGAAGAACTACGATAAAATTGGAGATATTGTTATCCAGGGTGCTGTCTTCTTGCTAATTCCGGCTATTTTATTGATTCCCCTGTTACGGTACGGGGCTGTCCATTGGATACCGGCGATGTTTGAATCGACCGATGTGGCCGGGGCGGTAACGGAATATCTGGAATGGCGTGTCTTCGGTATTGTTTTCGCCTTTGTGAACCTTATGTTCCGTGCGTTCTATATCGGTACCGCACGTACCAAAGTGCTTACGGTGAATGCTGTGGTCATGGCCGGGACAAATGTGGTATTTGACTATGGACTGATCTTCGGCAACCTTGGCATGCCGGAGATGGGTATGGCCGGGGCGGCTATCGCTTCGGTGATCTCCGAATTGGCTTCTACTGTTTTTCTCCTTATTTATACGCGCAAAACGGTTGATCCGGATAAATATGGTTTCAGGAAGATCCGTTTTCAATGGGCGGTCATTAAAAAAGTGCTGGATATCTCTGTTTTTATGATGGTGCAATATTTGTTCTCCATCGTCACCTGGATGCTTTTCTTCGTGTTCATCGAGAATTATATGGGTGAACGGCCCTTGGCAGTAACCAATATTGTGCGGAGTTTTTACACTATTTTGACGATCCCTTCCCAGGCTTTGGGGGCGGTGGCAAGCACGCTGGTGAGCAATACCATCGGGGCGGACAAAAGAGATGAGGTAATCAATCTGATAAAACGGATTACTTTTATAAGCCTGGGGGTGATGGTGTGCGTGATAGCCATTGTTTCCGCCTTCCCGCGGACAATGATCCGTGTGTATACCGACGATCCCTCCCTTATCAGCGATACCGTTCTGCCGCTCTATGTGCTTATCTCATCGCTCCCCATCTATAGTATCGGATCGGTATTATTCAATTCTGTATCCGGTACGGGCAATACCCGTACTGCTCTCAAGTTTGAGATTACCACACTGGTCTTTTACCTTTCCTACATGTGGTTCGTCATCATTTATATGGGCTTCTCCGTGGCAGTGGCATGGACGACGGAACATGTCTACTGGCTCTCCCTGTCGGTACTTTCCTTTATTTACCTGCGCAGCGGGAAATGGAAAGAGAGGGAGATCTGATTTCCTGAATTTGTACTATCTTTACGGGCTGGAAACAAAGTGGAAATCTGCGGGAAAGTGAGGGAAAAGTAAGTTTACTTACATTTGCCGAACGGTAGCAGATTGCGGGAACGAAAGGAGGAAAAGTGGAAAAGTGGTTGGGTGCCTAAGTGGTTAGGTGGAAAGAGGGACGTGGAGACGTGTGTATCGGAAAATCAATAAGGGTATGTGGAAAAAGTTTGTCTTTGTAATATGTTTATTATGCATGATCCCGGCGTTACTTGCACAAGAGTACCGTTGGAGGGTAGGGGTTGATTATTTTTTCGATAACCGGGAATACAAGCACTCGTCGCTTACCGATCCGCAAACCATCCATGGGGTATGGTTCAATACGTTGGGAGGTGTTTCCTGGGATTCAACACATACCATTTATGCCGGTGTGGACCTGCTGAGGAAAACAGGGACGAAGAAAACCATTGATAAAACGGATATAATCATTTATTACCAGTACAGGAAACCTAAAACTCTGTTTCAAGTGGGAACTTTTCCCCGTAATGAGGTATTACCCAATTATTCTGATTTCTTTTTTGAGGATTCGGTGACATATTTCAAGCCGCTTATACAAGGTGTTTTCTTTCAGTTAGGCAATGACCGCAATTTTTTTAACGCCTGGATGGACTGGACCGGATATGCCACGTCAACCAACCGGGAGAGTTTTTTCCTGGGCTTCTCGGGAAAGGCTTCCAAAAAGATCCTCTTCGCCGATTTTCAATCCTATCTTTACCATTATGCGGGAACTTTACCCGCGAATCCGGATTATGGCGTAAGCGAACAGATGCAGATTATGGCGTCGGCGGGGCTGGAGCGTAAAGAACCCGACAGTTTCAAATGGTTATTGTCTGCTGGTGTTTTTGCAGGAGTGGAAAGGGATAGGAAAGCGGAGGAGACTTATAAGCCGGTAGGATTTGTGGCACGCGCCGATGCGGAGTTCTATGGAATTGGTACCGAAACCAGGTTTTATACCGGTGATGCCCGGATGCGTTTATTCCCCAGGTATGGTGGGGATCTCTACTGGGGCACGCCATTCCTGAGAGGTTCGTCTTATCTCCAGAGTAAATGGTATATACGCCTGTTGGAATCGAATCGGGTCTCTGCCCGTGTCAATTGCAATATCCATGTCTCTGAAGGTAAAGTATTACTACAACAAACGCTTTCAGTGACAGCCAATATCTCTAATTTCTTTAATCCGAAGAAGAAAGAGAGTCACATCTGGACGAATATCTTCCGATAGTTCACGAAGTTTCAAGACTTCTCAACTTCTTAACATCTTAACTTCTCAATTTCTCAACTTCTCAATTTCTTAACTTCTCAACTTCTAATTTTCACAACAATGGACTCCGTCAAACAGCAGATAGAATCGCTTCGCAGGCAACTGCACGAGCATAATTATAACTATTACGTATTATCGCAACCAACGATTTCCGATTTTGAATTCGATGGGTTAATGCGTCAATTGATGGAACTGGAAGCGGCATATCCTGAATATGATGATCCCAATTCACCGTCGGTACGGGTAGGGAGCGATATTAATAATAATTTCACACAAGTGACCCATCGTTTTCCGATGCTTTCACTTCAGAACACTTACTCAGAGGGGGAGGTCGCTGATTTTTACAACCGGGTGAAACGGACCCTGAATGAAGAGTTCCATATTGTGTGCGAACTTAAGTTCGACGGGACTTCCATCTCGCTGGTGTATGAGAACGGCAGTCTGACACGGGCGGTAACCCGTGGTGACGGGCGCAAAGGTGACGATGTGACGACCAATGTACGTACTATCCGCAATGTGCCATTGGTATTGAAAGGAGATGATGTGCCGCCTTACATTGAAGTTCGGGGTGAGATACTGATGCCCTGGAGTTCTTTCGATACGCTGAATAAAGAACGGGCTGAACAGGAAGAGCCTCTGTTTGCCAATCCACGCAATGCCGCTTCGGGTACCCTGAAGATGCAGGACTCCCGTGTGGTGGCTTCCCGCAAGTTGGAATCCTACATCTATTCGATGTTGGGTGATGCTTTGCCGTCCCGTAGCCATTTTGAAAATATGACCCGGGCACGGAAGTGGGGACTGAACGTGTCGGACACCATGAGAAAATGCAGTACTTTGGAAGATATCTTCGCCTTTCTTAAAGAGTGGGATGTGAAGCGGAAAAACCTGCCGGTGATTACCGACGGAGTGGTACTGAAAGTGGACTCACTGGTACAGCAACGCAACCTGGGGGCTACTTCTAAATTTCCCCGATGGTCCATTGCTTTTAAATTCAACGCTGAACAGGCTATTACACGATTGGAGTCGGTTTCTTATCAGGTAGGACGTACCGGTGCCGTTACGCCAGTCGCCAATCTGGAGCCGGTATTGTTGTCCGGTACCACCGTGAAAAGGGCTTCCCTTTACAATGAAGATGCCATCCTTGCCCTCGACCTGCATATTGGCGATATGGTATATGTGGAAAAAGGAGGAGAGATTATTCCCAAGATTACCGGAGTAGACAGGGAGGCTCGTTTCTTATTGGGTGATAAGGTGAGTTTTACCCATAAATGTCCCGATTGCGGAACTCCTCTGGTGCGCAATGAGGATGAGGCTGCCTATTACTGTCCCAATAGCGAAGAGTGTCCCACGCAGATAAAGGGGCGTATTGAACACTTTGTTACCCGTAAAGCCATGGATATTACCATTGGTCCGGAAACTATTAATCTGCTTTATGATAAGGGATTAATCCGTGATGCTGCTGATCTCTACCTGTTACGGTTTGACACCCTGGCGAATCTGGAACGGTGGGGTGAGACCAGCGCCAATAACTTGCTGGAAAGCATTGAAAGATCGAAATCAGTACCCTATGAACGAGTCCTTTATGCCCTGGGTATCCGTTTTGTGGGTGAAACCGTGGCGCAGAAACTGGCGCAGGCGTTTCCTGATATTGACCGGTTGGCGCAGGCAACCGTAGAACAGTTGATCACCGTGGATGAAATCGGAGAGCGGATCGCACGGAGTGTGACCGCTTACTTTGCCAACCCTCTTTATGCCGCTTTTGTGCAACGGTTGAGGCAATATGGCTTGCAATTTTCGTTGAGTGAAGAGGTGCTGGCTGCGAAGACTGATAAATTGAAAGGGCTGACTATTGTAATAAGCGGGACGTTTGAACTCCATTCGCGGGATGAGTATAAGTCGATGATCCTGCAAAACGGAGGGAAGAACAGTGGATCAGTCTCAAAAAATACCGATTATATCCTTGCCGGTGACAATATGGGGCCTGCCAAATTGGAGAAAGCGGAAAAATTGGGTGTGAAAATCATCGGCGAGCAGACTTTCCTGGAGATGTTGCAATAAAACCATCAATCTTTCATCTCGAAACTATATGTGCCGATATGATGTCCATCGGCAAAGATATCGGCTTTATAAGTGCCGGGCATCAGAAACTCCTCAATATCCCAATACATGGTGACAGGAATCTCTTCGCCGCCATATTCCACAATCCGTTTCATCGAATAGAGGATATCCCTGTTTTCATAAGGAAATGTGTTGGATTGACTTTTTGCGAGGACAGAACCATCGGGTGCCATAAGACGGATGAAAATGGTGCGTTCTCCGGGCTCCGCGGTGATATTGCGGGCAACGGTGAAGGTAACTACAAATTGTGTACTCCGACTCAGACGAGATTGCTCTTTTCCCCTGTCGTTTACCGCTTTAGCGGAAATGTTGGTGGCGACTAACTGTGCGGCGAGCGACACTCTTTCTGAGAGTTGCTCCCTTTCCTGGGATACCTTTCTGAGGGTTTGTGTGGTTTTTTGGTATTGATCAGTAATTTGTCGGTTTTCGGCACGAAGTTGTTCATTGAGCCTATTGAGTGAATCAATCTGCTGTACATAAGACCGGAGAATCTTACGCAAGGTGGCCAGTTCATCTTTCAACCGTTTGATTTCTGTCTGGTCGCTTGCTTTGGTCATCCGGAGCTCTTCCTGTAAGCGGAGCACCTTGGCCTGTTCATTCTCCAGCTTATACAAAAGTGAATCGTTCTGCACACTGAACTTAAATCCTTCGTATTGTAGTGAAATAGCTTCGTATTCATCCTCCAGTTCCTGTTTGTCGATGGTGAACTGCTCCTGCATGTCGCTCATCTGCGTGTTCCTGGTAATGAGGAATCCGATGAGAATAGCCATCACTATCACAAGTACGCCTATTACGGCAATCAGCTGTGGAGTTCGCTCTTTTAAGTTTATCTTCATCTAAGTGCTTATTTTCCAATTGACCGCAAAAATAACCCTTTTCAGGCTAAAGCCCAATGATTCATAGACCTTTTTTGTAAATTTAAGAATTAATTTATCTTTTGTGATTTGATGGATATGTATGATAATTTTATTCACCGGGAAGCGGGAAAGGCTGCTTAAAATATGGATGAACTGGTTTTGGTGGTGAACTCTTCCAGGAACAACATCCCTTTGTATGAATTCCCTTTTTTATTGAGGCGGGGGCTCCAGACGGCAATGGTATATTTTTCAGGATGAACAGCCACGATTCCTCCACCTACACCACTCTTGCCCGGTAATCCTACTTTAAAGGTGAATTCTCCTGCTTCATCATAAAATCCGCAAGTTTGCATAAGAGCATTGGTCCTTTTTGTACGGCTGGCAGAAAGTATCTGCTCACCGGAATGTGGAACTATACCATTATTGGCGAGAAAAAGAAAAGATTGGGAGAGTTCTGTGCAACTCATCTCGATGGAGCATATATGGAAATAAATGTCCATCACAATGTCGATGTCATTCCTGATATTGCCGAAAGATTTCATCAGATTGACCAGGGCATAGTTCCTGTAACCGGTTTTTTTCTCCGATAAGGCAACTTTGTCATTATACCCGATAGAGTTCACTCCGGTTAAACGGTGAATAAAGGAAAGAATATTCTCTTTCGGCGAGGCAAGTTCACTCGCCAGGATATCGCAGATTACAATAGCTCCCGCATTGATAAAAGGATTACGGGGAATGCCTTTGTCGTATTCCAATTGTACCAGAGAGTTGAACGGCGTACCTGCCGGTTCCAGCCCTGTTCGTTCCCAGATACTGCTTTTGATACGGGAGTAGGCAAGTACAAATGTGAATACTTTGGCAATACTCTGGATAGAAAAGCGTTTTTCTGCATCGCCGAAAGCAAATTTCTCCCCATCAATGGTAGTGAGGCGGACCCCGAATTGCTCAGGAGCCACATACGCAAGTTCTGGAATATAATCGGCCACCTGTCCGATATCCTTTACGGATAGTAGTTCCTGGTAAATTTCTTGAAAGATTGTTTCGTAGTTCATTCTTATTATGGCGAATAGAAGTTAGAAGTTAGAATCTGGAAATTAGAAGTTGAAATGCTGAATCTCAGAAAATAAGAGACCGGATTTACTCCTCAAAGGTAGCAGAAAAGCGGGAATTATTTGCCCTTTTATGGACTTTTTCTTAATTTTATCGATTCAATTCGGTTTCACCTTATGCTTCGCGTTATTCAGCTTCGCTGTTATTCGCTTCGCGTTATTCAGCTTCGCTGTTATTCGTGCTTCGCACGTAAATGCAACCGAATAACAACTGAATAACAATTGAATAACAATTGAATAACAATTGAATAACAATTGAATAACAATTGAATAACAATTGAATAACAATTGAATAACAATTGAATAACAATTGAATAACAATTGAATAAC
>NZ_JAWRIS010000049.1:0-22547 GCF_040307845.1 Proteiniphilum sp. | reverse complement strand
AACGAATTATTACTCAACAGATTTATTTGCAGGTTCGGAATCAACCCGAACTCAAAGAAAAATAAAAAAATAATCAACGAACTTAGGCATTGGGGCAAAATTGCCGCTTAATGGACTAAGTTTTTATAACGAACTATTGTTATAAACCAGCATAAATAAAAACAACAATGAAAAAAGCAACAATCGTGATAATAGCCCTGTTGATGTGCGCCATGACGTTTGCCCAACAGGCCCTTTGGGGAGGAGCTCCCGTGATTTCTCCGGAAATTCATAACAACAACAGCGTTACTTTCAGGCTCAATGCTCCGAAAGCAGAAAAAGTACAGGTAACAGGGGATTTCCTGCCGACCCAAAAGATCAGTACACCATTTGGTGAGTTCGACGGACCCGGCGTAGCCGACCTGACCAAGGGCAAAGATGGGGTATGGGAATTTACCACCCCGGAACCGTTGCCATCCGAACTGTATAGTTACTCATTCATCGTTGATGAGTTGAAGACAACCGATCCTTCAAATATATATATGATTCGCGACGTGGCCTCGGTAACCAATGTGTTTATTGTCCCTGGCAACCCGGGCGATTTATACCGTGTAAACGATGTCAAGCACGGCACTGTTGCCCGTCGCTGGTACAACAGTCCCACATTAGAGGAACAACGTCGCGTCACCATTTATACTCCTTCGGGATACGAAGGCAGCGACAAGTCCTATCCCGTGTTATACCTGCTGCACGGATCAGGCGGTGATGAAGAAGCATGGATCGCGCTGGGACGTACAGCGCAGATCATGGATAACCTGATTGCCGAGGGAAAAGCGGAGCCAATGATTATTGTGATGCCAAATGGCCATACTCAAAATGCCGCGGCTCCCGGCGAGTCAAGTCGTGCCTATGCCCCCGTAATGGGAGGAGGCCCTCGCCAAGCCGTTGCCAGCATGGAAGACAGCTTTGGGGACATCTTGACCTTTGTGGAAAGCAATTACAGGGTGAAAAAAGACAAAGCACATCGTGCGGTTGCCGGCTTATCTATGGGTGGTATGCACTCTTCTGCGATTTCTGCTCAATATCCCAATACCTTCGACTATGTGGGTGTGTTTTCTGCCCCTCCGATCGCAACAATGATGATGCCCGACAGCGAAGACAAAGGAAAGTACACCGAAGAGTTTGTGGCAAAACTGAAGACGCAGCAAGATAACGGATTCAAATTGTATTGGATCGCTTGTGGAAATACCGATTTCTTGTATCAAGGCGTTATCGACAGCATGAGACAGATGGACAAAATAGGATTTAAATATACATATAGAGAGACGGGCGAAGGACATATCTGGAAGAACTGGCGTATCTACCTTACTGAGTTCGCCCCCATGCTATTCAGGTAATTAACCGACAAATTCCTCGAATTGATTTATCATATATTTAGAAAATATGAAAAAAAAAATATTATCAATGACACTTGCCGCCTCCACCTTAATGGGATGCGGACCTAACGTGCCACAACTTGGAAAATCATCGACCGATGAAGTAATTGCCGCGATGACCCTCGAAGAGAAAGCGCATCTGGTAATTGGAACCGGAATGGCCGGATTTACAGGCGAAAATGCGGTGATTGGTGAAACCCGCAGCTTGGTACCCGGAGCCGCAGGAACCACCTACCCTATCGAACGGCTTGGCATCCCGGCTGTTGTTTTGGCCGACGGACCTGCCGGACTGCGGATCAACCCCACCCGTGAAGGTGATTCCGCCACCTATTATTGCACGCACTTCCCCATTGGCACGCTGCTGGCATCTACCTGGGATCAGGAATTGGTGGAAAATGTGGGTAAGGCGATAGGAAATGAAGTCCTGGAGTATGGAGCGGATGTATTGCTCGCTCCAGCATTGAATATTCATCGCAATCCTCTTTGTGGACGCAATTTCGAGTATTACTCCGAAGACCCTGTGGTCTCCGGGAAGA
The DNA here is from genome assembly GCF_040307845.1 of Proteiniphilum sp. Classification (GTDB taxonomy): domain Bacteria; phylum Bacteroidota; class Bacteroidia; order Bacteroidales; family Dysgonomonadaceae; genus Proteiniphilum. The sequence continues at coordinate 20,596 of NZ_JAWRIS010000049.1, read as the reverse complement.
TTGCCGCTGCGTACGTGCGCGGTGTGCAGGGCAACGGGGTAGGCGTCTCTGTCAAACACTATGCGGTAAACAATCAGGAGACGAACCGCATGGCCAATGATGCCCGGGTATCTCCCCGTGCCTTGCGCGAGATCTATCTGAAAGGATTTGAAATCACGGTGAAGGAATCCGTACCCTGGACGGTGATGTCTTCCTATAACTATGTGAACGGCACATACGCCTCAGAGAATAAGGAATTGCAGACGACATTATTACGCGACGAATGGGGCTTCCACGGCATCGTGATGACCGACTGGTTCGGCGGCAAGGATGCCGTTGCCCAAATGATAGCCGGCAACGACATGCTGCAACCCGGTACCGATCAGCAGTTTGAAGATATAGTAAATGCGGTGAATGAGGGCAGACTCGATGAGACCATCCTCGACCAAAATGTGAAACGTATTCTTGAAATGATATTGCAAACACCCAATTTCAAAGGATATAAATTCTCCAACAATCCTGACCTGAAAGCACATGCGACCATCACACGCCAGTCGGCTACCGAAGGTATGGTTTTATTGAAAAATGAGAATGCCGTGCTGCCCCTGTCCTCCGACGTTAAAAATGTAGCATTGTTCGGATGCACCTCATACGATTTCGTAGCCGGGGGCACCGGTTCGGGTAATGTGAATCGTGCATATACCGTATCGTTGCTGGATGGATTGAAGAATGCGGGATACACAGTAGATGAATCACTGAAGCCGATATACGAGCAATATATAGAGGAAGAAAATAAACGGAATGCGCCGGATCCTTCCAATCAGTTCGCACATTTTATGCCGACTCCCCGTCCCGTGGAAATGGCGCTAACTCTCGAGCAGATTGAAAAACAGGCAGTCAATACAGATGTGGCGTTGGTTACCTTGGGACGAATGTCCGGTGAGTTCGAAGATCGCACAACCAGCGACTTCAACCTGAGTAATGAAGAACTAAAGCTGTTGCAAGACGTAACCAAAGTATTCCATGCTTCCGGAAAACAAGTAGTGGTGGTATTGAATATCGGGGGAGTGATTGAAACTGCTTCATGGAAAAACCTGCCCGACGCCATTCTCTGCGCTTGGCAAGCCGGTCAGGAAGGAGGAAACAGCGTAGCCGACGTATTGAGTGGCAAAGCCTCTCCATCGGGCAAGCTGCCGATGACCTTCCCCGTAAAATTTGAGGATGCGGCCTCTTCTGCCAACTTCCCTGTCAATCAGAAAGCAAACATCGACATAACCCATAAGGGAGGTAAGAAAAATGACGTGAAGAATGTGGATTATACCAATTATGAAGAAGATATTTACGTTGGCTATCGTTACTTCGACAGCTTCGACAAACAGGTATCTTATCCTTTTGGTTACGGCCTCTCTTACACATCTTTTGAATACGGCAATCCATCGATAAAAGAAGAAAACGGAGAATACATCGTGAGCATAGACATCAAAAACAACGGAAAAGTTGCCGGGAAAGAGGTTGTTCAGCTTTATGTTGCTGCGCCCAAGAGCAAAAAGATAGACAAACCTGAAAAGGAATTGAAAGCTTTCGCAAAGACCAAAGAGTTGAACCCCGGTGAAACAACTCTCATCACGATGAAAGTAAAGGCGAGCGACCTGGCCTCATACGATGAATCTGCCTCTTCCTGGGTAGTGGATGCAGGGACATATAAATTTCTGGTAGGTGCTTCTTCTCGTGATATCAAAGCCGTATTGGAAGCAGAAGTAACTGCTTTTTCCGAAAAGACAAATGACATTTTGAAATTGCAGGAACCCCTTACTGTCTTGACAAAGAAATAATCCATTTTTCTGAATGGGGCACCTTGCCATGTTCAAAGTGTGTCAAGGTGCTTCTTTTTTACAAAAACGAATAAAATGTATAAGAAAATAATAATATCCATCGCTTTGCTCGGACTGGTCTGGTCGGCCTCGGCCCAGTCACGCGTTGCTCCCGCGATTCCACGGGACAAACAGATGGAACAACAAATTGAGGCGCTGTTACAAAAAATGACGCTCGACGAGAAAGTGGGACAGATGACCGAGCTGGCCATCGACTTGCTCCAAAAACGCAACAATCCTTTTGCCGGTCTCAACCCTCAAACAATGACGGTGAACGACCTGAAGAAGATTATCAGGGATTATCAGCTGGAAAAAGATTTTCCGTTGGAAAACGAGATGCCTTCACAGGAGATGATGATGGCCCTTTATCAACGTATTCAGGCTGTGGAAGGAGCCAAAGAATTCCAGCTCGACGAAGAGAAACTCGAAACTGTAATAGGCCAATACAAGGTGGGATCAATACTGAATGTGCCCAACGGCGTGGCGCAAACGCCGGAGAAATGGCAGGAAATTATTCAACGTATCCAGGAAAAATCGATGGAAGCAATCGGCATTCCTTGTGTCTATGGCGTTGACCAGATTCACGGAACCACGTATACGCTGGGGGGTACCCTCTTTCCTCAAAGCATCAATATGGGCGCCGCCTTCAATCGGGAATTGACGCGTGAAGGAGCACGTATCTCTGCTTACGAGACAAAAGCGGGAAGTATTCCCTGGACCTATGCCCCTGTGACCGATTTGGGACGTGACCCGCGTTGGTCCCGTATATGGGAGAGTTATGGCGAAGACAGCTATTTGAACGCCGAGATGGGACGCGAATCGGTACTTGGTTTTCAAGGCGACAACCCTAACCGGATCGGGGAGAATAGCGTAGCCGCTTGCATGAAGCATTATATGGGGTATGGTGTGCCGGTTTCCGGCAAAGACCGTACTCCTTCCTCCATCACCGTGCAGGACATGCGTGAGAAGCATTTCGCACCCTTCCTCGAGATGGTAAACGCAGGCGCCCTTTCTATCATGGTAAATTCGGGGATAAACAACGGACTCCCCTTCCATGCCAACCACGAACTGCTGACCGAGTGGTTGAAAGAAGATCTCAACTGGGACGGCGTGATAGTGACTGACTGGGCGGATATCAACAACTTATATACACGCGACCGTATTGCCAAAGACAAGAAAGAGGCGATCAAGATTGCTATCAATGCCGGAATCGATATGTCGATGGATCCGTACGACTTGAACTTCTGCACCCTGTTGAAAGAGCTGGTGGAAGAAGGTGAAGTGGCGATGAGCCGCATCGATGATGCTGTCCGCCGCGTATTGCGTATGAAGTTCCGTCTCAACCTGTTTGAGAAGCCCTATTACGATCTAAAGGATTTTCCCCTCTTTGGTAGTGATGAGCATGCGGCCGTTGCCCTCAAGGCAGCCGAGGAGTCGTTGGTGTTACTGAAAAACTCAGACAACATACTCCCATTGGCCGCGGGAAAAAAAATACTGATTACCGGCCCGAATGCCAACTCCATGCGTACCCTCAACGGTGGCTGGTCCTACTCCTGGCAGGGCGACAAGGCGGATGAACTGGCGGTGGGGCACAACACCATTCTCGAATCGTTCACCAACAAGTTCGGTGCCGAGAATATCACCTACGAACCTGGGGTTACTTACAAGCAGGGCGGCCTGTGGCATGAAGAGAACGCCCCCGAGATTGAAAAGGCGGTAGTCGCAGCAGCCAATGTGGATTACATCATCGCCGCCATTGGCGAGAATTCCTATTGTGAAACACCGGGTAACTTGACCAATCTCACACTTTCACAGAATCAGCTCGACCTTGTAGCGGCACTTGCCCGCACGGGTAAACCCATCATCCTGGTATTGAATGAAGGACGGCCCCGCCTGATCGCTGACATCGAGCCACTGGCCAGTGCCATTGTCCATGTCATGCTCCCGGGAAACTACGGCGGTGACGCGTTGGCCAACTTGCTTGCCGGTGATGTGAACTTCAGCGGAAAGCTTCCCTTCACCTACCCCAAAGAGATCAACTCACTGATTACCTACGACTACAAACCCAGTGAACACATCGGTCAGCAAATGGAGGGCGCGTATAATTACGACGCGCAGGTCTCGGTGCAATGGCCGTTTGGTTATGGGTTAAGCTACACCACATTTGAATACGGCGACCTCAAGGTGGACCGCCCGGAGTTTGCCTCTGACGATGAACTCACTTTTACGGTGGATGTGACAAATACCGGTAATCTCTCAGGTAAAGAGAGCGTGTTACTCTTTAGCAGCGATAGGGTAGCCTCCTTGACTCCTGATGTTCGTCGCCTTCGCGCGTTCGAGAAGGTGGCATTGAACCCTGGTGAGACAAAAACAGTAACCCTGAAGTTAAAAGGGGCCGATCTCGCGTTTGTTGGCTATGATGGGAAATGGATCCTGGAGGAAGGCGATTTTCGTATCCAGGTGGGAGACCAGATAGTGGATATTATTTGTACAGATACAAAAAAATGGGAAACCCCCAATCGGTAATTGCGAGAGGGAGGCTCCCGCTCACTAGTAGCTGAAGGGTTGAAGTGCGGACTTCAACCCTTCTATGGCTCTATTTTTGACTAATAAAATAAAAAAACCTTCTAACGTTCGAGTAACCGGGTGAACGAAAGTGATCCCAATTTCCACTTGCCGCCAATCATTACATACACCTCTGTAACCATGAAAGGATAAACAACCTCGTTCCCTCCGACGATGGCTGTTAGTCTGATCTTATCAAGAATGATGGCTGTCGTTCCGACAGTTTTATTTGTTATAGCTGTAATAATCCTCATCGCTAACCGGTTCGTACCACACCGCAGGCCCCATATTGCTGCGGGTTCCTATGGCGAGGTGCTCCATTGGGCTGTCGGGTGTTGCCCCGTGCCAATGGACTACATCGGGTTTGATAGGGATAATATCTCCTTTTTTGATTAGCTGGATAGGCTTGCCCCTTTCCTGATAATATCCCTCTCCGGCTATAACAATCAGGATTTGTCCGCCGGGATGAGAATGCCAACTGTTGCGGCATCCGGGTTCAAATGTTACATTACCAAGCGTACAGTCGAAGTTTTCGGTATCGTTCATCAACCATTGCAGGTAGGCAACTCCCTCAAAGTTGTTGTTGCTGATTTCTTCACCTTTAGGAAAAATTGCATTTAGCTGAACATCATTACTATCTTTCATTGTACTTTCAGTATTACCGGACTTGTTGCTGCATGCCGTCATGATAACGATAAGACATGCAGAAAAAATCAAATTTAATCTATGCATAACATTTCTTTTTTAGAGGTTGGTTTGATAAAAGCTAACCAGTTTCTTTACCGCTTGTGATACATATTCAGGTTTCCAGTATGTTTCTATATGCGTAGCTCCATTAATAAGGAACAATTCTTTATTCTTCGCATTGATCGCCTTATTAAATGCGTCGTCTGTCATATAATAGCTGTCGGCCTTGCTACCTGCCATCATCAACAAAGGCTGGTTAATCAGTTCAATTTGATCGGTTGCATCCCAAGCCATCAAATCAATCAGGCTGCTTACCGTATAAGCACCTCCGGAGTTGGGGTAAGCTCCCGAATTGGGATGCGCATGGGTACGTTCGTAGTAAATAGCCCCCTCACGGTACATCTCGAACGGCATCGCAGCGATTTGTTCATCCGTAGCCGCAGGACCACCCCCGATATATCGCACTTCTCCTCCTGCTGCTTCCAACGCTCTTGCCTCGGATGCCTGTTTCAATCTTTCCTGTATTGTTGCATATTGTGAGTTCATAAAGCCATTACGTCTTACCATACCGGAATTGAACATGCTTAGCGTCGCAACCGCTTTGAACCTTTTATCGGTTTGTGTGGCTTTTAACGTATAACCACCGCCACCGCAGATACCGAGTACTCCCAATCTATCAGGATCAACCCCTTTATATTGGGAAATGTAATCTGCCATCCCGTGTATATCCTCAACACGGTTTTCAGGTTTATCCACATTACGGGGTTGTCCACCACTTGCACCCTGGTAGGCTGCGTCTGCCGTTATTGCAATAAAGCCATTCTCTGCCAAATGTTGGGCATATAAACCCGCTACCTGCTCTTTTACGCCTCCATTGGGGTGTGCAACTGCTATTGCCGGATATTTCTTTGATGGATCATAGTCGGCAGGTGTATATACATTGGCTGCTATCTCAATCCCGTTCACTTCATAAGTTACAGGGTGGATATTTACTTTACCCTTTTCGTTTTGAGTTATTGCCCCATCATACACGAGCCCATAAGGATTTTGTTGACGCTCATTCAGAACGGACTGCGCATCTGCCACATCTGTAGCTGCGATTGATGTTGCTATTGCAATTATGGATGTTACTTTTTTCATTCCTTTGAAATTTAAATTTTGATTCATATTGTTTCTTTTAATGTTAATCCAATCTTTTTTCTTTTAACCATTTGGAAAGTTGGTCGGCAATTTCAATGTTGCTCAAGTCGAAGAAAGGAAAAAGCGTATTGCCTTTGATTCCTATTTCCGGTAGGTGCACCACGGTGGCATCACCTCCGTGCTTATTGATGGTTGCTGCCCAGATCTTTGCCATTTCCAATCCCGACGGAACTTTTACCTGCCTCTCCACGTCCGGGCTGGTCGAGCAAATATACTCCGAACCCTTTCCTTTATTGTTTCCTGTTTCCAAGAACATCATCCAATACCGACCGGGCAGATTTACCCTCTTTCTTGCCTATGGTCGATTGAATGATCTCGACAAATTCATTTAATTGTTCCGGGGTAAGGCCTACATTCAGGCAAATCGTCAGATGCGAACGCAGCATAGGCTCGGCCTTGCCAATCGAGCTGATTACCGATACTGTCACCAGTTCTCTTTCTGCATAGGTAAGTACATCCCGTTCAAAAATATCTGCGAACAGGTGTTCTTTCAGGAAAGAGTCTATGGCCGGAGCAAAAGCCGAATATCCCGAAAGTGTTTCGGGTTGGGGCGTCCGGGTGAGTTCTCCCAAAATCTTCTTACCCCTTTCATACTTGTTACCATCATCGTTTATGGGAGAGGCATCCGCACCCAATTCATCGGTAATGCCGTTGGCTTTCCTTTCGTCCAGCACTTCCATGAAAGTTTGCAGTCCACGGATACTGCGGGGAAATCCGCAATAAGCGTAAAGATGTACCAATGCTTCCTTTATCTGGTTGACAGTAAGTCCGGCGTCAAGTCCGGCATTCAGTTCTGTTTTTAACTTCTGCAAATCACCTTTAGCGGTAAGTGCGGAAATAGTGATTATCTTTCTTTGTTTCTCGTCCAACATTCGGTTTTGTGCATTTATATTACCGGATATACCCAGTAACAGCGTGATTATTGCTATGTATAAACTTATTTTCTTCATACTCATACTTATTTAATCATTAAACTTCACAGATACATTCCTTGTATTTTCAACAAAATACCAGTTTCCGTATCCATTTTACTTATTCCGGCAAATGAGTAGTCCTATTTGACTGAACCTATTTCCGGTAACCACTCTTTTACGTCCTCTTGTACCTGTTTCTCCTTTTCATCTTCCATGACGAATATAATCCCGTCCCTCTCGATACCGCCTTTGGTTGAATAGCCTGCCAATATGTTGCTGTTCGGGCATAGTTCCTCAGTCGCAGTTCCCGATGTTGTCAATTTTTGTTTTGAGTGGCGGCAAATAACCAGTCCTGTTTTCTTCGGCTACCTGACTGACGGTTGTCTGGTAATGCTCGGCAGGGGTGATAAGCCATGACCGTCTTCCGAAGTTGTTCCTTCCCTTTCGCCAAAATCCATCCCCTCCATCTGGGAAACTCCTGAAAAAGCACCCTGTATTGTAATATTGGCAAAACCATCATTTAATATTTTCATATCCGGCTCACTGAGGACGACATCGAGTGCAGATATATTTTCATCGAGGTGTGCAATTTTAGTTGTGCCCGGAATAGGAACAATGAACGGTTTTTGAGCTAACAACCATGCCAATGCCACTTGCCCCGAAGTTACTCCCTTGTCTCTGCCTACCCGGTTCAGCAGATTCACTACTTCCCAATTTGCCCTGCGGGCTTCAACAGTAAACCGGGGGAAACTTCCTGTCGACCGTAAATCACCGGGAAGGTATTCGGTTTCGGCTGATACCGTACCGGTCAGATAACCCATTCCCAGAGGACTCCACGGTACAAAGCCGATACCTAATTCTTCACAAACGCCCAATACTTCTACTTCGGGTTGCCTCGACCAGAAAGCGTAATGGTTCTGCACGGCGGTTACCTGTTGAACTGCGTTGGCTCTACGGATGGTGGCTGCTCCTGCTCCCGACAGTCCGAAATGTTTTACTTTTCCTTCCTGTATAAGGTCTTTAACAGCACCTGCAACATCTTCAATAGGCACATTCGATCGATCCGGTGCTGATAATAGATGTCTATGTAATCTGTTCTTAACCTGCGGAGCGATTGCTCACAAACCTGTTTGATGTATTCGGGGCGGCTGTTTCTCCCGATAGACTTACCTTCGGGCGTAATTTCAAAACCAAATTTCGTACTTATGGCGACTTCCTTACGGACATCATTCAAAGCCTCTCCGACCAGTTCTTCGCTTGTGAAGGGGCCATATACCTCAGCGGTATCAAAGAGTCGGATACCCCGGTCATAAGCGTGCCGGATAGTTTTAAGCGCCACATTCCTGTCAGCAATAGGTGTTCCGTATGCGTGTACAAAGTTCATTGCACCAAATCCCATAGCAGAAACCTCGAGTGATCCCAATTTCCTTACCGGTAACTGTACCTTGCCGGTATTTTCCCCGGATTGTGTATTGGCAGTTGTTCTTCTGTCGCAACTTTGCATAAATCCCATCGATCCCAGAGCAATCGACGAAGTTGCCAATGTACCGGTGGTAATGAATTTGCGGCGGGAGAAATGATTTTCCTTTTTCATATTTTCTTTGGTTTATTCTGTTATAAAAGTTTTAAATGCTTCCTGATATTTTACGGGAATTAATTCGGTGATATTATAATCGGCAAGGCCGTGTTGAAGAAAAGGATCTTCCTCCAGGATTTCCCCCAACTCCTTTCTTGTAACTTTATGTGCTATGATTACACCTCCCGTTCTTGGATTCTGGCGCCCGGAAACGATAAATTTTCCCGCGGCAAAATACTTGTCGAGAAAAGCAACATGCTCCTTACCGTACTTGTCTATTTCAGCCAACGGTTTTTTATATGCCAGTAATACTATATACACGTGTTCTGCGGTTGTATCATTCATATTGTTGGTTTGACCTGTCATTGCCGGGAGCGGAGCAAGCATAAAATGAATTTGCGACGACCACTATTTGTCCCTTTCATAATGTTTCTATTTTTAATTCAACTAATTATTAATTAAACCATATGCTTTTTATCAATTACAAATTTCGGGATTTAGTATATTATGAGCGTATACATATTACTGTTTGTTCTACCAATATTACAGATTATCATATAAAAAGAACTGATTGTCTATCTGAATGATTAAATTTGTACTAACAAATTATGACGGCAATGAAAAAGGTTCTCAATTTTGATACAATTAGCCAGTACAATGACTTTAACAATCACGAAACGCTACATCCGTTAGTGAGTGTGATTGATTTCTCGAAAGCAAAGGAACGGACAGGTAATAAGATGGATTTCGGGATTTACTGTGTTTTTCTGAAAGAGGTTGTTTGTGGTGATTTGAAATACGGACGCCATTATTACGACTATCAGGAAGGGACACTGGTCTTTATTGCTCCCGGACAGTTTATAGACGTTGAAAATAAAACGGACTTCTACCAACCGATAGGGAACGCACTTGTTTTTCATCCCGACCTGATACGTGGCACTTCACTTGCCGGACGTATGAACGATTATACCTTTTTCAACTACAATACCAACGAAGCCTTGCACTTGTCGGCAAAGGAACGACATCTGGTGCTGGATTTGTTTTCCAAAATAAATGATGAATTGCAACATTCGGTCGACAAGCATAGCAAAACATTGATTGCTTCCAGCATCGAGCTCTTCCTCAATTATTGCGAACGTTTTTACGACCGTCAATTCATAACCCGTGAGGATGTCAATAAAGGTATTCTGGCGAGATTTGAAAATTTATTGAAGGGTTACTTCTCATCGGATAATCCTACGGAAATAGGGTTGCCGTCTGTGGCTTACTGCGCTGGTGAGCTTAACCTCTCTGCCAATTATTTTGGAGATTTGATCAGGAAAGAAACCGGAAAATCTGCCCAGGACTATATTCAGGCCAAAATCATCGACGTTGCCAAAGACAAACTCTTCAATAGTGATAAGACTATCAACGAGATTGCTTATGAATTGGGATTTAAATATCCCCAACATTTCAGCCGGATGTTTAAAAAAACAGCCGGTATTTCTCCCAGTGAGTACAGGAGCAAGAATTAACATTGTCGGTTTATAAAATTTCCCTCAATATAAGCCCCCTGTTGTTAGCCTCAAAATATGTTTTCATGTCAGCCCTACTCAAAACATTTCTATTACGGTATAGCTATAACTGCTATTGGATGATTCCTTGAAACTTAACCATTCCCGATAACTTTTTTGTATGCATCTTCAAAATCGATATCGTTCTTCTCACATGATGAAAATAGACAGACTGTGATGTAAATAAATTTCAACTTGCCCATAAAGATACAATTTATTGTATCTAACAAAATATCATCGAATAATTTCGTCCCTTTTTTATTCCTAACTTTTGCTGGAAATCTATTTTCCAGCCCATTTAGGGTTGACGTGTTCCAATACTGTTTAATTAGTTTTTGTGAGATAATAATAGAAAGTGGTGAAGAAATTCCTTACGTGCCTGATTGGAACGATGAGCTTCGGCAAATGGCAACAAATTTCCTCCGTCTCCATTGATAGTTTTACTGCACCGGTGATGGTATCCAGGATTTCCACCGGTCGAAAATACAGAAAATTCACTCTTGCTTTTTCAGTTTAGACCGGATGATGCATTTTATTTATGGAAACCGTATAAGAACCTTATGGACACTATTATTACGAGTTTTTAGAATTTATCACAAACTCATGTAAAAGAGTAATAAAATGAGGATTTGCAGTTCGTTTAGATGGAAGATGAATTTCATATTCTTTTTCTATCCGGTATTTACCCGGCTTTAAATTGAGATAATGAATAGATGCTTTAAAACGTCTATTACTTTTTACAGGTACGATAATTTCCTCGTCAGGCCATATTGTATTTAAAGGTATCTGCTGCTTCCATTGTCCTGATTCAAATTGTCTGATATCATACTTTGAACCTGAACGTAGATCATAATCGGATTTATTGATTATAACATATTCTATCATATCGACTTTCCCGAAAAATAGTGAATCCATTAATTCCATCCGGATGTCCAATGAATTCAAATAAGTGTTGATTCTTTCATTTTCTGTCGAATCTTTTTTCTGATCAGGCACAAATGTTTGTCCGTTTTGTTTAGGCATGCAGCTTACGAACAAAACAAGAGATAAAATACCGCTGGTATATATTGTCTTTTTTATTCTCATACTTTATCTATTTTGAAAAGATTTTCGGGCAGATATAATTCCTTATCGAGACAGAATATTTCGATGATAAATTGCTGGCATTGGAAATTTAAAATGTATTTATAAGAAGTGATTCACGTCCCGATTAAAGATCAGCTCTTTGGTAGAACAGTTTTCTTTGCAGCTTTGAGCTCATTTTCATCTGATGATAATCTGAATTCGACCATTAATAATATACCTTTTCCGTCCACTCTCACGTCATTAAAATAGCGGTAACGACCCGGCTTGCCCGGGAAGACATCGGGATAAAGAGATGCTTTCAGCTCTGCTTGTGTGTTATTCTCTACGATATAACCTATTGCATGAACGATTCCACCTCTTGGATATTCCCGCCAAATACCGTTTTCATCTTCAAAGGTAATGAAATACATATCCCCATAAATGATATCCGAACCGCTTTGATTGTCAAGCATAAATTTGATTTGATACGATTCGGTCGAAAAGACCGGATACTCGGGACGAATAGAAATACCCAACGTATCACTGACGCCTACCATTTCATTGATAACAGGAAATTCCCGCCCTTCAAAACGGAAAGCCGGAGAATACATTACCTCTTTCAGAAACTCTCCACGTTTTTGCGGAGTGTTCACCATCAACTTAATATATACATGATCTGAACCTACACCCCAGCTACTCATATTTCTTTTCACGCTATTATTTTCCAATTTTCTGAATTTTTCATTCAACTCCTCACAAATAATATTCAATTCTTTCTGGGAATATTTGTTCCCATCTATCTTTTCTAATTTGAATTTACTGCTTCCGGAAGCATCTTCCAGCACCTGCCTTGCTTTTACAGTATCACCTTTTATCTGAAAGACCAGATTGGCATCATCAAAATAGAAGCCCTCGATAAAATCAGGAGAGTTGGGTGATTCCAGCGTTAATCTGGAAATATGTGGATCACTACCACCGTACTCCTTACCCAAGGTCTCCAATATCAATATCTCTTCCGAATGGTTGAGATTTTCGGTTTCATCAATTCCTGTGTCTACTACCTCAACGTTTTTTTCACCGGTAGAAGTATTCATTCTGCAGGATACACATAAAATCAACAAGATAAGAAAGGATAACTTTTTCATAATATCTCAGTTTAAGAAACAAACATACAATTTATTTTGTATAGTGTCTCCATCGATTTGTTTTTTCGATGATTATGAACTATGGTGAGACTAAAACAAAAAAATCACCTACGGTCGAAAACCGTAGGTGATTGAGCAGCAAACGAGATTCGAACTTGCGACCATCACCTTGGGAAGCAATCGTTGGCTCTTTTCGTTATTTATCATTATCTTCATATAATTGATTTGTAATTATTTATAAATTTACCCACGTTAAACATTATTGATATTTTTGCTTATATATGGGTGTTTTTCTATCTTTATTTATCCATTGTTTACCCGGAATTTAACGTTTAAAATATTAATATTATGCCAAGTAACGCCAATTATTTATCAACCATGTCAAGGAGTGACAATTATTTATCAAGTCAACCCATTTTAAATACAAAAATAGAAATATTTCTGTTAGCTTGGTGAGAAAATATCGATATGATATTGAAGAAGTGGCTCCCATATTCTGGCGGATTACGCACAATCGAAAACTAAAAGTCTATTTCTCCGGCTTCGAGTTTTCTAAAAAAGAGTGGGATGAATTTGTGAACAGAGACCTAAATATGTAGCCATCGATAAAAGGCGCAGAGTATATCCGAAAAAATATCTTTTGAGGAGATCACTCCTGAACTTTTAATCGAATGGGAGAATTTGATTATAATTAAATAGCTCATGGAATTAGACATAATACAGAGTAAGATATACCATATAAGGAGCATAAAGGAAGACATTTTTATTTGAGTTCTCGAATTACGAAGCAAATCAGCAAAGTCGAGAGTATGCCGGCCATCAGGCCGATGGAGAATAATCATAAAAATTCTGATATAGAAGCATATAGTCTAATATTTTTAGCATATTTGCAGTATGACTGCAACAGGACAAACAAAAATAAACTCATTACTGCAGAGACATTACCGTAATTCGCAATGGCTTACGGCCATAGATGATGGCGTGATGTACAGGACAGGTGAAGAACCGACCTTGTTTAGTGCTTTGTCGTGCTATAATAGCCAATTAGGTAAGAAATTCCATATAGGGGCTATATCTGCTTTGGAAATGCAGGGATTGGCCCATTACGTTCCACTTGGCCGGCAGACAATAGTAATATATTGCCTCCATGACGAGCGGAATTGGAGATTCCATCGAAAGCCCGAAGGGATTGACCTTACAAGATTACACCAAAAGCCACCGTATCTTTGCGGTGTGCGTATTTATGAGGGACTGGGATACAGAAAGAAAATGCAGTTTTGACGTTTTTGATATTGGTTAATCGATTCAGGGAGTAATGAGAAAATCGGGGAGCGAAGCGACCTGGTTTTTATATTGAAATGAGCCGGTCTATTTTTTATCTGGTGTAACTGAATGATTCGTTGGTTAAAAGCTGGGGGCTTTGAGGGTGGATGCGGTCTGGTATTGGGGAAGTGGGTTGTAATATGTGGTGAGTGTTTGTTTTGATGTTCTCTCCCCAATTTCCGCTGTACCCGAATAATTGGAGCTATGGGATTAGAAAATCCTAATGCATGGTAAACCTGAATGGATTTAGAAATGTAAAAGGTTGTTTTTGTCGGGGGGGGGGTACGACTGCACAGAGCATATGGCAAGAATTTCATTCTGTCTGGGTAGTGCTTTCAATACAAGGATAGAAACACAAAGAATTTACTCTCGTTTGCAAAATGAGGGTAACATTTACTTTCGTTTTTTATACGGAATTTTTCCCTACTGATTCTTTAATGAGTGATTTTACTTCATCCCATGTAGTGTGGATATACATTTTAGGTATGGGATAGTTTACGATATAGACTTTTACCCCTTCTATTTCAAAAACGTGGATGGATTTCGTATTTTGTAAGGAATTAACTGTAAGCCCCTCGTCACCAAACGCATCCAAAAAATCAATATGCGAATTTTGGAATTCACCGAAAAGATCGAGGTCTATGGAGTTTCTGTGACCTAACAACAAAGCAAGGGCAGTTTCCCCGACCAGCCTCGAAGTTTTAACAAGGGCATCTGTTGTAGCTGTTTCAGAAGTGCCAGAGTTTGTCTTTCGACTGTAAATGTTCGTAGCATCGGAATTGATTTTCAGGGATACGGGAAACTGTCGATATAAATGCCAATGATTTCGGGAAGAGGCTTCTTAACCCTTTGGCGATGGAAGCGATTTGCTCCAACCCGTAATAGTCGAGTATGGCTTTCCAATCATCCCACTGTCCATAATCGAGCACACGGTTGACAATAAAACTTTTGTGCTGCTCCATATCCAGATCATCAGGATTTACGTCCCAAAACAGATTGGAAGAAAAGAGAGGTACATTATTTTTATTGTTCTTATTCATTTTCATTGGAAGTGCCTGGGCGCCAATTCTCGTTTTTACTTGCTCAAAATTAAGAAAAATAATTCGTACTGCAAAGAAGGATAAGTAATATGGAAAGATTCAGGGGAATTGTATTGTCATCCACAAACAGAGTTTTCTGCAAGTTCTTTCAGCCTTTTATTCATTTCATTAAACCCATTTTCTGTTTTCTGTGGATTGAATAGCCATACGAAAACACCTCTAAATACCTCACTTTGAATAAAAGTGACTGTACCATTCCCATTGTCAATCAATTCGAATTTATGCTCACCATCAAACAGGCCATCAATGAGCACCTTACCTGACCAACTCAACTCTTTATTGTCTATCTTGGTCAATATGGTTGGCTTGAAGATCATTTCTTTCCCATCAGGCGGTTTGATATTGGCTTTGATTTTACTTCCTTCTTCCAATTTACCTTTTATGGATACTATAAATGGGTTCCAGTTTGGATACTCTTCAAAATTCCTCAAGATTGCCCATATCTTTTCGGGAGATGCTTCAATAAGAATTTCAGTTTTGATTTCTTTTGTCATAGCCTTTGGATTGTTTTCTATTTGAGTGAACACCACAAAGGTCTATCTTATTTGGCGATATCGACTTGACAAAAATCAAGAATTTATAAAAACTGATTTTTTCTTATCCGGCTAAAAGTTTCCGGTGTCATGCCAAGCATTGAGGCAATATACTGCAATGGAACTTGATTGAACAGCTCCTTGTTGTTCTCGAAGAAAAAGTGATATCGCTCCTCGGCCGACATGGAAAGATGACTAAGAACCCGTTCTTCAAGCGTGATAAAGCAGTGGATGATAAACATTTTTTCCAGTTCGGCCCATTGGGGAATTGTGTTGATGATTTCTTTGTAGTCCCTCTTGTTTAGCGTATAAATTTCGGTATCGGTCAAGGCCTGAATTGTCCAACGGGCAGGTTTGTCGAAGATAAAACTCGACAGGTCTGTCACAAAATAGCCTTTGGTTGAAATCCATTGGGTAACCTCCTTACTCTCCGTTTCAATGAAAATCCGAAGAAAACCCGATTGTACAAAACTCAACCTCTCGCATTTCTTATTTGTTTGGAGGAAATAATCGCCCTTCTTCAAAGTTTCCGGCCTGAACAGGGACGTAATCGACTCTAATTCATTAGGCTTAATTATCCCAAAGTGAGATTTTATGCTTAACTCAAGTTCTGTCATTTTGTGCACCTTTGGAAGCGGCTCTTATTAAAACGAATATCCATAGCCATTCAATTATACTTGTTCAAAAATACAAAAGAACTTCTTCTTATATACAATAATGTCGTTAAAATCTACTGTCTCTTCCTTGTTTCCCCTGCGACAAAGACAATAAGCAGTCTTTGTCCAAATAAGTCTCACTTCCTTGGGTGTTTGGCTCGCATTTGCCCCTGGGTATATGTATGTCCATTCCGGATGTCTTCTTGTGAACGGACTACAGCATCACGCAGTGCTTCGGGAGAATAACCTCTCATGATAGGCAGTTCAAGCTTTTGAAGCAAATTCTCAATCTGTTGCAAGGATGCCTCATCCTCTATAGCAAGAATTCGTCGTAGAATACCCATTCGTTTAGCGTCTAATTCTATCGGAGTCATTGTGTTTATAATTAATCTGTTCATCACAAAGATATGGAACATGGTGGAAAAGACAAAAAATGGCCCTACCAATTGTCTTCAGGCAACACACTCAAACACATTCCCTATTTACACCATGCATTGCTAACTTCAGCGAGTAAAATTAATTACCAAAAAAAATTGTTTCCCAAATAAGAAACTTTTATCTTCGCATAAAAATGACGCTAAATGGAAGATTACAAGTTTAGGGTTCAATTTTTAGAAGAGGTCAAGGATTTTTTGGACCAACTCGAAGAGAAGCCAAGAGATAAGATCCTTTACAATATCTGAAAAGCTCGAAGCATAAATGATAAAGAGCTTTTTAAGAAATTAGAGGGTGAAATCTGGGAGTTCCGAACAAAATTCAACAAGACCTACTACCGCCTTTTTGCATTTTGGGATAAGACAGACAAAGAAGATACACTGGTAATTTCAACGCATGGATTGATTAAAAAGAGCGATAAAATCCCGAAAAGTGAAATCGAGAAGGCAGAAATATTGAGAGAGAAATATTTTAATGAAAAGAAACAAAGAAATGAAAACATATAGTTTAGAAGAATTGACCGATGAATATATCGGCAAAAAAGGCACAAAGAAACGTGACAAATTCGAGAACGAACTTCGTCTCGACCTGTTAGGGCATGCAATCAAAGAAGCAAGGCAGGAACGCAATCTCACGCAGGAAGAATTGGGTGAACTGGTCGGTGTGAAGAAAGCACAAATATCCAAGATTGAGAACAGTACAACAGATGCCAGATTCACAACCATCCTAAAAGTATTCGAAGCTTTAGGGGCAAGAGTAAGCTTTAACGTTGAACTGGATAACAAGAAAATAGCCTATTAAAATACCATCGTTGAAGCAATAGACAGACCGGAAGTGGACTTTACCAAACTACAATCGAAGCTGGATAGATCCGGCAAAAAGGCGATTTACCTCCAGATTGCCGACGAGATAATCGACTATATCAAAAAGGGAATACTGAAAGTCGGTGAGACGATGCCCAGCACACGCCAACTGGCGACAGAGCTGTCTGTCAACCGGAATACCGTCGTCCTGGCATTCGATATCCTGACCAGTGAAGGGTGGCTTGTTTCGGAAGAGCGGAAGAAAACCCGTGTGTCAGATAAAATCCGGATATTCCGGGCGGCTGAAAAGAAAGAAACTCCGGTTAAAACAACAGAGATCTACACCAACGACCTGATCTTTTTTGATGACGGACTACCCGATACCACCTGCACGCCGGTCGAAGAGCTGGCAAGGGCCTATCGCCGTATTTTCAGCCGCAAGGCGCAGTGGCAGATCATGAATCTGGCGAGTGAATTCGGCGACGAGAAATTCCGGGAGACCATATCGAATATGCTGAACCAAAACAGGCGCATGCAGACTTCTCTGCCGGAGGTCTGCATCACACGGGGAAGCCAGATGGCACTGTTCCTCACAGCCCACAGCCTGCTCGAAAAGGGAGATATCGTGCTGGTGGAGAATCCCGGTTATAGTCCGGCTTGGCGCACCTTCCAGCATGCCGGGGCAACGCTGGTTCCTATTGATGTCGATGAGGAGGGCATCAATGTGGATAGGATCGAGGCATATCTGAAAACCAATGCGGTGAAAGCGGTCTACCTGACTCCCCACCATCAATATCCGACGACCGTCACCCTTAGCCTGGCACGGCGACTGCAACTGATCGGACTGTCCAACCAATATGGTTTCACCATCATCGAAGACGATTACGACAACGAGTTCCACTTCGCCCAGCGTCCCGTGATGCCCTTATCCGCCTTCGAAGGGATACGGCACTACGTCTATATCGGCACGTTAAGCAAACTGATCGCACCGGCCATCAGGATAGGCTATATTGTCAGCACGCCCGAATTTATCATCCGTATCGGAAAATTACGCAAGATTGTCGATTTGCAGGGTGATGCCATTATGGAGCAATCCATTTTGGACCTAATGCTGTCCGGTGATATCCGTAGGCATCAGAAGCGGATGCACAGTCATTATCTGGCGAAGAGGGATTTCTTCTCGTCGCTTCTGGAGAATTATCTGAAAGGGAAAGTCACCTACAAGAAACCGGATGGCGGACTTGCCTTCTGGTTGAAACCGGCCAGGGATATCGATTTTTTCAGGATAAAGGAAAAAGTCAATGCGGAACTGGTCAGCTTTTATACGCCGGACAGGTTCAGTTATGACCAGCCGGTGCAGGGCCTTCGGATTGGATATGCCTCCCTTTCCGAAGCTAATCTGGAAAAAGGAATGCGTATACTCGGCAAGTATCTGTAGCCTTGTCAGATTTTCGATCCGGAAGTATCCCACCCTATCCATCAGCAAATATCTGAACCGATATCAACGTTTCGATTCGTTCCAATAGTAGCTGTCGGGATAAATCCTCCGCCCAAAGATGGCAGTACCTACCCGCACGATGGTCGCACCTTCTCCGATGGCTATTTCCAGATCACCGCTCATCCCCATCGACAGCTCTCTCATCTCCACATTGGCGATACCCTCCTCCACGACCTGCTGCCGGATATTGTTGAGTAACCGGAAACATCTCCTTACCTTCTCCTCTTCGGCACTGAATAAACCGATGGTCATCAATCCCTTTATTGCAAGCGTATCATATTTTGCGATTTCCCTGATAAACGGGATGGCCTCTGCCGGATCAATGCCGAACTTACTCTCTTCGGACGAAGTGTTTACCTGCACCAGGATATCTATCGAGCGACCTTCAAATTGCAGCCTCTGATCCAGTTTCCGGGCTACATCGAGCCGGTCCACCGATTCGATGCAAGTCACATATTTCAATACATCCTTGATCTTGTTGGTCTGCAGATGGCCTATAAAGTGACTTTCATAATTGTACGGACGCAGTGCCTCGTTTTTCTCCTTCAGTTCCTGCACTTTATTCTCGCCGATCAGCGCCTCGCCACATTCCAGTGCGAATGCGATCCTTTCAGCCGGAACAGTTTTCGTCGCCAGTAATAACCGCACATCGTCCACATCACGGCCCGCTTTTCGGCAAGCCGCCTCCATCCTTTGATGGATGATTGACAAGTTTGTCCTGATCGTATCCATAGTTTATCAGACGGTAGAGCGTCCTCAGCCCCTCCACCAGTTATAGTAGTTATGTTCGCAGTCCAGTTCGAATCCACATTTGGGATATAGATTGTTGCCGATGATATTTGTCTTCTGGGTTTCCAGCAGTAATCCGCAAGCATCCGTCTCGTCGCAGAATTGCTTGCACCGGTCGATAAGCGCCACCGCCAATCCAAACCCACGATATGCCGGATCGACAAACAGATCGCTCAGCAGCCACTGCCGTTTTAACGACTTATAATGATACAACGGGTATAGTTGGGCAAATCCGACATACTTATCGTCCTGCTTTATCAGAAACGCAACCGTCTCATGATTGTTTATCCGTTCCTTGAGAAAAGCCTTTCCCTTCTCCAAATCCGATGGTTGCCCGTAGAATATCCGGTAATCATTGAATAATTCGGCGAACCGGTCTACATGCGCTAATGTTGCGACTTCAATTTGTGCCATAATAAACAGTATTGAGTTGAAATTATTTTGTTTCGATAACGCCACAAAATTACAACCCATTTGGACTGTGTTTATGGTACAGAATAAAGATAAATGGATAGACCAGTAGATTCTGACAAAAAGCCTTTAGCCAATAAAAGAAGTCTAATGATAATTATCAGATTATATCATTTTATCGTCTTGATCAGTATCTGTTTGCTGCTCTTTTTTTCATTCGCTTTTGCTTCAAACAAGGCATTCATATTATATAATTTGTTGATATATATATAATTAACTCTGCTCATATTGAGTATTATGGATAAAAGAATCTTATACTTAAGATAAAATATTACATTGCTGTCCGTCGATTTATAATTACCCCCAAATCTTGGACAACAAGTATCATTAATAAATTGTATTATTTTTGTTGTCATGAAGAAAAGGAAAACTTACAGTTCCGGGTTTAAAACCAAAGTTGTTTTAGAGGTGCTACAAGAGCGAGAAACAGTCC
>NZ_JAWRIS010000048.1:0-15005 GCF_040307845.1 Proteiniphilum sp. | reverse complement strand
TGGTTACGGGATCAAGACGATCTCACGGGATCTGGGCATATCCAAAAACACGGTAAAGCGTTATTTGCGCCAGGCCGAATCCAAAGGGTTGCCACCGGAGGCGATAACTTCCCACAGCAACGAGTCATTGGAGCATATCCTGTTGGAGGATAATACGCAAGGCCGGGATAAGCTGCCCCAATTGCGACAACTTTTTCCCGATATCAGCAGCAAGCTGGAGGAAACAGGTTTCACCCTGCATTACCTCTGGTGCAAATACAAGGAGGCCTATCCCGGGGGCTACCAGTACTCCCAGTTCTGCCACCATTACCAAAAATACCGGGAGAGCAGGTCGGCCGTGATGCACTTCGAGCACGAGGCCGGGGACAAGATGTTCGTTGACTACGCGGGAAAGAAATTACACTACGTTGAATACGGCACGGGGGAAATCATCGAATGCGAGTTCTTTGTGTCCGTTCTCGGGCAGAGCCAATACACCTATGGGGAAGCTTCCCCCAGCCAGCAAAAGGAGGACTTCATCGCCAGCGTGCAGAACGCGCTGCATTACTATGGCGGTGTTCCCAAAGTGTTGGTCCCCGACAACCTGAAAAGCGCCGTGAGCAAAAGCAGCAAGTATGATCCCGGGCTGAACGAAGACTTTCTGGACATGGCCAACCATTACGGATGTGGCGTCTTGCCCGCCCGCAGCCGCAGGCCCAGGGATAAAAGCCTTGTCGAGAACCATATCCGCACGCTTTACACGAGGGTGCACGCCGAACTCTCGGGGATGGACCTTCTTCTCGCTGGAAGAGTTGAACGGGGCCATACTCCGGTGCCTTGAAAAGCATAACTCGACCCCCTTCCAGGTCAGGGATCACTCCCGCAGGCAGGTGTTCGAGCAAACCGAAAGGGAAGCGTTAAATCCCCTGCCGGGCGAACGTTTTGAAATAAGGAAGACGAGACAGGTGACAGTCATGAAGAACTGCCATGTCCAACTTTCCGACGACAGGCATTACTACAGTGTCCCGTACCGGCATATCGGGGAGAAGGTGAAGTTGAGCTACACCTCGAAGGAGGTCAGCGTCTATCTCAAAGGCGAACGCGTGGCCTTCCACCTGAGGGACAGGAAACCCTACAAGTACACCACCATCAAGGAGCACCTGCCTTCGCACCACCGGTTCGTCTCGGAGTGGAACCCGGAGAAGTTCATCAATTGGGCCGCCGGGATCAGTCCCGAAGTTAAAACCTACATAGAAGGCGTACTCTCGCAGAAGAACTACCCTGAGACACTTTACCGTGCCTGCGTGGGGATACTCTCCTTCGCCAGAAAGCTGGGCAAGGAGCGCCTGGTGACAGCCTGCAGGATGGGGATAAGGATGGAGACCTACAACTAAGGGTTCATATCGAAGGTGCTGGCCAACAATACCGACAAGCTATGGGCGGAAGGGGAACAGGCGGCAAGGAAACAAAAACTTCCCGGGCATGAAAACCTCAGGGGAAGCGATTATTATAAAGACATATGTAACGATTAAAACAAAAGGAACATGAATGAAGTGACATTGGAAAAAATGGGACGGCTCCGCCTGTATGGCATGCAGTCCTCCTTCAGGGCTATCCTGGAGAGTAAGACATCGGGGCAGTTCACCATCGACCAGATGCTGGCAACCCTGGTCGAGGCCGAATGGGAAGAACAGGAGAACCGGAAAACGGACCGGCTGGTAAAAAACGCGGGGTTCCGTTACCCGGCATCCCTTGAAGAAATAGACTACTCGCATCCGCGCAACCTGGACAGGAACCAGGTGCTCCGGCTGGTGGACTGCAATTACCTCGAGAGGGCGGAGAACGTCCTGGTGACAGGGGCCACCGGGTTAGGGAAAAGCTACCTCATATCCGCCCTGGGGTACCAGGCATGCCTGATGGGTTACAAGGTGCTGTACCGCAATACACAGAAACTTTTTAACGCATTACGAATAAATAAAGTGGACGGCTCTTACATGAAAGAGATCAAGCGGATTGAAAAGCAGGACCTGCTCATACTCGATGACTTCGGCTTGCAGCCATTGGACAACATAAGCTCATTGACATTAATGGAGATCATTGAAGACCGGTTCGCTAAAAAGTCCATCATCATAGGTTCGCAACTTCCCCTGGAAAAATGGTACGACATCATAACGGAAAAGACGGTTGCCGATGCCATTTTAGACCGATTGTTGAACGCATCACATAAAATAACACTCAAGGGAGACTCCCTGAGAAGAAAAAAACGATAATTTTGTCCTTGCCTTTTTTGATAAATCAAAAAAGGATGACCTTCGGAGTGCCCTCCGGGAGAACGCAGGGGGTCAACATCCCGGACAGGGGGTCAGCATCACCGGAATATGCAAAGTACATAAAGTAGCATTTTCACCGTTGATATTACCTGAAGATATAGAAGTAGAATTGCGTAAAAAGTGGCCAAGAAAAAAACGTCAAGAAATGGAAAGGCGATGGTCGTTTTCTGAGATTATAAATGAAATCACTATGAAATATAGGGGAACTCCTCTTGAAAGTATTGCGGCTTTGAGTTACGGATATAGGATGAGTAGTCATGTCATACATGGAGACGAAACAGCTATACAGATAATAGAGGAAAGAAATAATCGTTCAGAGGAAGATAGAGATAAAGCTTATCGAGGACATTTTCTTCGGTTATTTAGTGATTGTCTTGCGTTTACAACTCTAACTGGGGCTTTGACTATGTCATATTTAAAACTGAATAAAGAAATGGAATATTTTTTAGAGATAATGCAGGAAGTAAAAATAGTCGAAGGCTTAGAAGCCAAATATAAAGGTAAGGTATTCGAAGAATCTTATTATGATAGATATAGATCCACGAGCAAACCTCACAGTTAGCATTATGATAAGAATTAGCAAGAAAGTTTATTGTATTAAAGGTATAAATTCTTTAACAGCACACGCAACAGCTTCGGCAAGAGGAACAGGAACACCATTACCAATCATTTTGAATTTTTTTGATAATGGCAATTCCTTAGGTAAAACATATTCATCGGGGACACCTTGGATTCTTAATGCCTCTCGTACAGATAAACGTCTGTGTAAATACGGGTGTAAATGAACTTCGTTGTTCCCATAACAGGTAGTAGGGCTATATTTAAAACGATGGAGTCTTTTGAAAGATGGCCTATTGGTTTCTCCTTCATCAATCGCCCTTAAATTAGTTTCAGTTATATAGAGATTAAAGAATTCATTAGCATTCGGAGTTGTACTGATTTTATTATCCGGGACTAAGCAGTTCTCAACGCATAACTCTAATGGTACGTCTTGAGGTTTAACCAACGATTCTCCGAATGGGACCTGTTTCCCCCAATTGTATCTTGTTGCAGCATTTTGGTATTTTTCATTAACAGGAAAAGGGAACCATCTCCCAAATGGATCTAACTGAACAGATCCATTTTCTATAAGGTCTTTTCTAAATCCAACAAAAAACATACGTTCCCTATGTTGGGGAACACCAAAATCCAATGAGTTTAGCTTTTCATAGTCAATGTAATATTCTTCTTCAACCCTTTTCAGTAGGGATCGTAAGAATTCTTTTGTATCTTTTCGTTTAGTCAAGCCGGTTACATTCTCCATTACAAAAAATGTAGGATTTAGCTCTAAAATCCTATCAAAAAACACAATCGTAAGTTTTCCCCTTTCCCCTTCAAATCCTTTTAATGAACCATTCATACTAAAATCCTGACATGGTGGTCCTCCAATCATTCCAAAGTGGTCAGGCTTCCCGTCAGGGAATGCTTCTTCAATAATTTCCTTTGAACTTATTTCAGTAATTGATTTTGTATTGAAGATTTCAGCTTTGATTCCGTTTCCTTGCGATTTCCTCCACGAAGTAATCCCTGCCGCATGGAGCTTTGCAAATGTCTCATCAAATTCATTTGTCCATACAATTTCAAATCCAGCTTTTTCGAACCCCATGTCCATGAATCCTCCGCCCGAAAAGAAAGAAAGGATAGGAACTTTATTTTCATTGAGCTTACTCATATATCATTGTCGTATCAGTAACAGAATAAACATATTCTGCTGCCTCTTTGGTTACATTGTAAATTCTTATTTGTTTACTTATGTTCTTGTTTAATTCATCAAAATCCTCGAAAGAAAAATTCTTAATAGTCATAATTTTATTCCCATTTTGTAGAAATACACTCACATTCCCATTCTGGAATATTCTGACATTTTTAATTACGCCTAAAACATCATTAAATGAAAAGTCTGCTTCATCAAGTTTTTGTTGAAAGAATGAGCATGCTGGCCTATATAGGCAATACTTGCAATTTTCTTCTTTGGGATGTGCAAGAAATGATCTTGTACTTATAGAACCGTTGGTCGTTTTCAAGAGGGTTTTTGCCTCATCAAAAACTCTTTTACACTCTTCTTCTGAAAAATCAATTGTAAATTTCTGTTTTGCCAGATCAACCAAACTCAGGCTTGTTGGAAATTTGTTAGTATTTTCAAAATACAAGTAAGCATACAGTTTGAGTTGCTCCTTGTATTCATTTTTCACATCAGAAAGAACCTCACCTTCATCATCTAATAAATCATGAGTAACAGTTCCTGTTTTAAAATCTATAATTTCTATATCGTCACCGGTTTCAATTATTAAATCGATCTTACCTCCAATCAATTTGTCTTGAGATTCAAACCATTTTTCAGAATAAAGATTTGTTTTTCCGGATTTTATTGGTTGCTCAAGATTGTTCCTCAAATATTTTTTTAGTTGAACTTTTTTTAATCCGAAATTTCTCAATTTTATTTTCAGGGGAACAAAAAAACTAAATCCTTTATCCCGTAAATCGTCTTCAAGTATTTTTACTTGTTTGGCAAATTCTATATTTAAATCATTCTCATTTTTTATAATTCCTTTTGCTGTCATTTCCAGCATCTTGTGTAGCACTGTACCGAAATAAGCATTAGGAGAAAGAGGAAGCAAGGGCTTTTTATCAAAGGCCTCTGCCAATAAAGACTTGTAAGCACAATTTTTCATCGAAAAAAACTGGCTTGGCGAAATCCGTTTAATCTCCTTGAAGCTTATTTCTCCAACTTTATTCATTACCTGACTATTAATCTTTCATAACACCATCCCGGTCTCCTGTGCAGGTTAAACGTATCTATAATACTTATTTTGCCACCGCTTTGAGCAACATATTCATCAATCCCTGCTTTTATCTCAGCCAACCAATTATCTTCCCTAATGTTTTTTAAATCCCAAAATGGGTGAACAATCATAATTACGTTTCGTTGATTTCTCCCGAATTTAATAATTGGTAGACCTTTTATCTCTGCTGTATTTGAGAACCCGAAACTTTGAGCAAATCCGTTTCTTAGTTCTGTCGCAAATGAAGGCCAATCTTTTAATTCAATAAAATCAAAGTTTCCGTCTGTACCGCAAACGAAACTTGAATCATTCATTACCCGAAGCAAGGATAAGCCTAAACGCCAATCAAGCAAACTATGGTAATTCATATTCCTGAATACTTTCAGGCAATCATAACACGCATCTTTGCACTTCCCCTGATGAATGCCTGATTGAATTTTCCCCAAGTAACTATTCGTATTGTGCGGGGATATTACTTCTGAAAGAATATTTTGGAAATTATTGTATAGGTATCTTACAAAACCTGAACCATTCGGTAATTCATCAGTCAAAATAATCTCGGCAATTCTCCTGTTCGTGCCATCATCGAGTACTTTCATTGAAATATCAGCAATCTCGATTTCGGTTGGATCGACATCAAGTTTATCCGCTAAAATTCGTTGAAGTAAAAATGCCGCCGAATAATACCCAGAACGTACCCCATTACTTTGCGCTTTGACGTGTGGCAAATCTGTTTCGCTAAAATACATATTCAGGTCGAGTTCCAAGGGGACAATTGACGGTGCAATCCTGAATATCTCTGTATTTTTATTACTGGCCAATGCTATTTGTTCATTCGCATTTGTCCCATTTGATCGAACAAGCATTGAAAAACCATTACTGTCATTTGTATTTACAGCAAAGTCATTCAATAACCACTGATTGTTAAACCAGAATCCATTAGAATTAAAAGGAAACTTGTTATTTGTACTGTAAAGTCCTCCTGTGAAAAACCTGTCGGAATTAGTGTTTACTCTCCAAGTAACATCATTATCTGAAATTGATATTGAGGCATTGCTTTTTATTTCTGTGTTTGCTGAACCAATTTTTTCCGCAAAAATGGGTGGACGTGAAAGTAAAAATTCAGAGTCATCCTTCGTATCGCTACCTGCGGAAAGATTTGTCCTATATGCTCTTGGCGATTTGAGCATAAAAGGACGTTGATATTTGGTTGGATTATCTTCTCCACAATTCGGGCAAACATCAAATTGATTTTGGCTCTCAAGTTCTATTTTTTGTACTTCTGAATATGTCTCAAAAAAACCACAACCCCTACAACGAATAAACCAACGGTTGAGTGAAAACGGAAGTTGGTTGTTGGTCTCAACATTAGTTACAATTCGATTCCCATTCCTACTTGTATTGATAAAATTACTTGTAAACCCAATTACTTGGTGAATTGCCTTATCTTTTGTCTTTTGTGCACCCGGAGCAAATTCATAAATTGCCATTGATTGCGCCCGGTCTATCGAAAGTGGTTCGTATTGGTCGAGGGATCTTTTGATACCGTGATACAAATTCTTAACAGTTGTCGGCATTCCAAACATCGGTAAAATTCCTCCTTCGGCTAATTTCTCAGAAATATCATTCGTGGCAATTTCTTCGTTATTGATTATACATTGAGCTTTCCCAATCAAGCCATTTTCTGTTGTGGTATCTGTTATCCAATTGATAAATTCTTCTCTTTTGTTTTGTAGTTGCTTAGGGAGTATAACATCAACGGTTGTTTCAATCGCTGTTCTATTTGTATTGATCCAATCAATTATTACTGTTTCGTAACTATTCCAACTATCAATAGAGCCAAACTCCCCGTGAACACTTGATTTTTCATCAGAAGTAATATCAATATCTTTTTCCACGTATGCCCTGCGTAAAATTTCTTTAGCAAGTAAACGTTTAGAAATCCTTTCCTGCCCCATTGTCAAGAAAGGGGTTGGGGGAGCATCCCCTGTTATTTTTTGTGGATTTGAGAAATAAAATTCATCGTGGCTCCGACCTCTACAAAAAGTCAAAATCACCGAATATGCTTGTCCCCGACGACCTGCACGACCTACCCTCTGTTGATAGTTGAAACGTTGTGGAGGCATATTACCTAACATCACGGCTTGTAATGCTCCAATATCTACCCCTACTTCAAGCGTTGTTGTCACGCTTAACAGATCAATAGTTTTAACTTGCCTATTCCCTTCATCTGGTAAAATAATATTCCTGAAATGTCTTTGTCTTTCAAATTGGTCATCCGTTTGTCCTGTAAGTTCTTCACAATGTAACCGGATTGGTGGACGTTGTTGTTTAATAGCGTTGTAAGAAAGATAATTCTCTTTCCAAAAATCATCACATATTCCAATATGTTGAGATTGTAAAGTTGTTGCAGAATAGGTACAAACCCCTCCACTAAAATGCAAATGAGGCCTATTCCCTCGTGGGCTACTCCATACTTTATCTGTTGCTTGTGCTATTTTGATGAAAAGATTTTCAATTTGGATGCCGGTATCACCTCGTAATAACCCACTTGTTGAAAGTGTGTTGAATACAGCCTCACCTATCTCGGTTTCTTGTTTTGAATACCGATTTGCAACGGCACGAATGTATTTTTTTACCTGTCCTGGCAAGTCATTGTATTGGATAAAATTGAAAGGGTTTGTATCTTCAACTTTGTTATGCTTGTATTTATCTCCTAAAATCCGGATTGTAGAATTTACAATTTGCAAAAAGTCATCTTTTGCTAACCCTACATTTCCCGATTGATCAGTAATAACCTCTAATTCAGGATTTATACATACATATCCCAATGCAGAAGATTCAAAGGAATAAAACAACGAGCCAAAAAACATTGAAGCAAGCCCGTTAAAAGTACCCTCTTTCAAATCATTGATATAGCTTTGGTCCGCACCACTTGTCCATTGGAAATTTGTAAAATCAATAAGGTCGTACCAAGGAACAAAATTATTGTTGAGTAACCTTGTTTGTAAAGAAATGTCGTTTCCACCCGGATTTATTCCTAACTCAACAAATTGTTTAACAAGTGGCGCTAGATTTACTGAATTAGTAATATCTACTAAACTCCTCACATTGAGGGTAAGTAAACGAATTTCGTTTAATTTCCTTAATGCATTTTCTCTTTCTTGCCTGTTTGGTGAATTAGAGTGGTAAATAAGAGTATTTATTTCATCGAAAATAAGCTGATGGTCTCTCGAATATCTTTCCTTTGCAGCCTCGTCCCTATTATCAAAAGCGCTAAGAATTTGAAAACGCAATATCAAATTAGAATGTAACTCTCGTACTAAAATTTCACGGATTAAATCAGTAAAGTGATTCCTTTCAATTCCATTTGCTATTTGTGCTGCATCTTCACGACTATCCGAAAACACAACTAACTTCCTTTGGGCTTCGTTGGCTGGAAGTTGATACATCAATTCCTTCGCAAACATCTGAGTTGTTTTAGCGAAACCGGTTCTAAAACCCCTGATAGATGAAGTTTTATTTTTGTTCCAATCTTGTCTTTTCTTTTGATGATTTATACCACAACAAGGACAAACACTCGGTAACGCTTTGTGAGTCTCAATTGTGGAGATATTTCCACTTGCATCTGGCAAAGCAATATCACGGTTTGAAGAATTTGTTATTGTGAAGTAATAACCTTTTATCCATTGTGTAGGAGTTTCATCGGCTTTATTGTGGGAAAAATTAATGTCCCCTGAAATACTATTAAGCGATGCTGGAATCCAGTTTGCCTCAAAATCGGTTTGATTAAAACCGTTCATAGTTGGTTGACGCCAATGGTTTTGTGATATTCCGGGCTCTGCATCGTGTGGGGTAAATTGTTGATTACCACAAGCCCAAAAAACTGCATACTCTTGATAACTTCTTTTCTCAACCAATTTCGCGGGTGTTTTTTCAGGAATTCCCTCTATATTGGGGCTGATAGGAAGCATTTCAAATGAATTGTTACCTGATTCATTCCTTGTTACTAACCGGCTACCGCCAAACAGCGTTGTCCCACAATTGTCACAGTAGAGCAATTCCAGAACACGATTTCCTTTCTCCGACCTTATCCGGGTTGTTGAATAAAGTTTCCCTGTCGTTCTTTCTGGGTCGTTATAAAGATCATCAACATCATCAGGTTTTACAGAAGCCCAAAGACCTTCAATGTTTCTAAAGAAATAATGAAACCTAAAACGCGGTAATTTTTTTTCATCAGGAATTGTTTCGACTATTTCTTTGAATTCCTTCTCGTCCAATATTGCCCGTAAAATCAGTAAACCTCGCAAGGCTTTTTCTAAATCAACTTTGTTAGCTGTATTTTCAAATATTGTTTCTGCAAAATATTTACCATTCACATCATCACCATTTGCTTGGATAGAACAAACAGCTTTATAATCTTGACAAGGTGAAAGCAACCTTTCTTTTAAATGAAAATCTGGATTAGTAATTACCGAAAGTAACTTTGAAATTCCATTTCCAGTTACTGTAATACTAAAAGCTGTTGCAAGTTCTATTGCTACAGCCTCACAAGTTGAAATGAAATTTTCTTCAGCAATATTTCCATTTGCCGTTGAGAATTTTTCTGCAATTTCTTTGAAAGGATTGATCGGAAGTTTTCTCCCATTTTCAGGAAATACAACGATTGGATTGTTCCTCCCTTCAATAATTTTGAACTTCCTTGTAAAATATTCATGGCTTACACCAAAGAAATCACAAACAAAATTTTTACTTGCCTCATCGCCTGCTTCCAATGATGCACTTGAAGCCAATATGCGCAACTGTGGATGATGGGGATGTAAACCTAAGCGATTTAGAACGAGTTTAAGTAAATACGCTACTTCTGTACCCTGGGTTCCCCTGTACAAGTGCAACTCGTCAATAATTAGATGGAAAATCCGGTTCGGTTTTTCTACCTCCCTTTGATTTTCCGGTAAATCTTCACAAGCCAACCATTGTTTGGTTTCCTCAAAAATTCCTTTATCAATATCGCGCATTAACATAATGCTCAACATTGAATAATTCGTAATCATAATATCTGGCGGCGCAACCTGCATATCAAAGCGACTACGCATCTCTGCACCATCCAAGCGTTGGAAAAACGATTTCAGATCTTTTGCATCGCTTCCTTCTTTACCCGCTTGTTGAATGTATTGTGTAACACGGTTTGAACCTTTTTCAATTTCCCGTAATTCCGCTTTGAGTTGATTTACTTTTTTAGTGTTAATTGTAAGTGTTCCATCGTCTCTTACTTTTTTCAATTCACCTGCAACTGGCGAACTTCCGTTGTATCTTCCAAAATAAATAGCATTACCATTTACATTTTCATTTAACCATGCTCTTGTATCGTCAGAATCCAGCGCTTTCCGTAGGCGACTCATTTGATCTTCCACTAGAGCATTCATTGGATAAAGAATTAGTGCCCTTACCCCAGCCTTTCTTGTTTCATGTTGGCGTTGTCTTACTTGATTACTTAAAGTAAAATTTGAGGTATTAACAATTTCTCTGGCAGGAAGTCCTCCATTTTCTTTCCACCAACTATTTATATTTGGTGATTTTTGATTTGGTGTTTGCCAATTAGTGAGTTCTTTTGAAAGTAGGGCAAATAAAGGAAGTAAAAACGATTCTGTCTTTCCAGAACCTGTACCAGACGTGATGATACAATTATTCCCGAGCAATGCTTGTTTCAACATTTCGGCCTGATGTAAATGTAATTCAAAATCCCCTACAAGACCAGTATCTACCAGACCTTTAAAAATTTTCGCTTCTGTTTCATTTAAAGCATTTCCCAAATCGTCAAGGGTTAGATCGCTTATTTTTTTGCCACTTGAAACATAATCAGGCAAAGGTTCAATCCACGGTTTACGATAAAGGACTTTGTCATAATTCAATAGATCGTAGCGTTCCTTCTCGACGCCCTCAAAATTTGTCCTGAATGCTGTTTTTACATAGCGGATAAAATTTTCTTTTATGATTTCAAACGAACCGATTGGATCTTTCATAATAGTCTATCTATTGGAATTTGACATAACTTCGACTTAAACAAATTTTGCATAAAAAGACCGTTAGCATTTTCATAAACTCGATACTGCTTCCCGTCTATTCCCTTTAAATCAGGAGCCAAGCCGCTTAATAGCATAATTGCTTTTGATAAAAGCTTCGGCAAAGGTGTTCCTATTGGAATGGCAACTTTATTGCTTGTACGATCGAACAAAATTACATCTTTATTATGATGTTTCAAAGCAACAAACCGCCCCCAGTTCTTGTCGATTTGATAACAGCCGTTGTCTTTCCATAGTTTATGTTGATAAGTGTACTCATTCAATTTATACTCAATCAGTGAAAATGTTTTGTCAAAAGAAGGTGTTTCGCTTCCGTCAAAACTTAGAGTTTCTATATTGAAAATTTTTCTTGCCCAGTCATAATCTTTTTCATCTGTCAGTTGCAGGGTATTTTCGTAATCGTAGATATCTGCGGAAAAATCGTATAATGCTATTTGTGGAAAATAATTACTTGAAAACTTAATCTGCAATTCATCTGCTAAAGCTTTTATATCTCTTTCCCCGTAATTATCAGTACTACTTCCAAAGGATTTTATAGTAATAGCATCGGGCAAAAGCATTCTTTCATTTGATGGAAATTGTTTTGTAATTTCCACTTGTAAGCCGTGTTCTGGAGCTTTACTTATGATAGTTTCAATCATTGCAGCATCCCTTGCGCCAATAAGCAAAACTTTCCGACCTTTTACTGTTGGGATAAAAACAAACTGGGGTGGATTCAGAACGATAGTTTTTGTTTCATAATCATAGTCAAGAACCCCGATAAAATCATAAAATCCCAATGATGATCTTTTTAGCTTGGATAGATTAAAGTCTGGATTTGAGTTAAATTCCAAGAATTCTTTTGAATAATAGAATTCAAAAGCTTGGTAAAAATCTTTGGCTGCAAGTTCACTTTTCAGCGAAAGAAAACTACAAAGTTTATTTCCATTATGGTTATCGAATACAGCGCTTGAAATACTGTTTGTATTATCTTGATTTGTTGAAGTAAAAACCCAACTTAACGGATAAAAATGACGCATGCTTGATTTCATCGGACTAATAATATTATTACCTAAACAATATTGCCCTGCATCAGACGTAATGCTTCCAAAAAAATTCCTTCTTGGTAACTTGGAAGCATCAATTCGAATTGCTGAATTATCTGAGGAAGCAAGATTATATGCAAGCTCATTCCCAACAAAATTCTCGTTCTCAACTTTAATGTAAAAGTCGGTGTTTATCGCTATTCCTTCCGATAGTAACCAGCGGTTATTAAGAGACGTTTTCTTAGAAAGAAATATCATTTCTCCTGTATCTTTGTATTGCAGATACACTTTTTCATCACCGTTTGAGTTTACGATCTCGACTTCAGGTAAAAAATCATTACTATAAGTTCTAAAATTCACTTTCAATCCGCCAATTAAGTCAATACGTTTTTCGGTATAGAGTGTGAGACGTGGAATCTCGGGGAGCCCTTGCGTTGGATTACGGAGCCAAAATAAAGAATAATTTTCAGGTAGTCCTCCAAAATCTTCTTCTCTAAAATCTCCATTATTAAATGTTTTTCCCCACTCTTTGATTAGTTCCTTCTTTTCATTTCTACATAACAGATACATTCGATCTGTCTTTGACAAAGTGTTTGTTTCAATCCAAAAATCATTACTTAATTGAAAGACTCCCGCACTCACAAACAGTCTCACATCTTGAATGGGTGATTTAGCTACCCATTTGTTGAAATTATCTTTAAGTTCAAGTCCTTCCTTGAAATCTAATGGAATTGTTCTTGACCAACCATTTATCTCATATAGGTTCTCAAATTCACCAAACTTTAAATCTTCAGGATAATCGTTTGATGAATACATTCGGTACGAAAATTCAATTTCTTCGTCATTTGTGTTTACTTTAAACTGAAGCAATAAAGACGCAATTATATAGTTTCTTTTCTTTCTTATGACTGTCCCTTCTTCAATTTCTTGATGCGTCTCACCAGTCCATTCTTTGTATTGATGCTGTATTGTCTGGATAATGGAGTTTGACAACTCATCATTTTTTTTCAAAAAGTCTAATGTAACCTTAGGTATTAAATCCGTTCTGCTATTCTTTATTTTTTCTTGTAGAAAGCGGTCATCATAAATCGTGTCAGGAACTAATCCCATAGATTCAAATAATTCCGGTAACCGGTTTAACAATTTCGGAGGTAACACGCATTGTGAAAAAACTTTCCCTACGTAAATCCAATTAATATTTGTAAATGGGATAACATTGAATAATCCCAAATCACCATTGTTTTTTACATTTGCCCAAATAGATAAATCTTCCCACAAATTATTTATCTGGTTGTTTCTAAAATCAGTTGTGCCTATTTCTTCATTTATCTGATTGATTTGCAGGAAAGCATTTAGCCTTGCATAATAATTATTTGCTCTTATATTGTCATCTTTAATGTTCTCTATTAATGGAAGTACAAGAAAAACCAGGTATGCAATATAGGTAGGATAGCAAACTGGGACTCCATCAATCTCAAGTGGGCTGCCGTCTGGTCGTTTATGATATAAAGAGTTATTTTTGGAATAGGCAAATTTTGCTTTTGCTATCACATTTCCAGTTGACCAGGGAATGCCACGCTTAATAGAATTTATAAAGTCATCCCAGATATCTTCGTCTTTTTCGTCCTCTAAGTATTTTCTTCCTAAACCAATTAACTCACCCTTAGTTAAATACAGATAAACATCTTTCCCTGCATTTGCCGGATTGAAGAAAAATGCTGATATGATATTATTCCATTCTAAATACTTCATCTTGTAAAGATTTTCAGATTTATATTGGTTACAGTAGTCTATTCTTGATTTCTGCCCTCTTTCTTTAACTATATTAGTTCATCAACTTCACGATCCAGAAAAATATAACTATCCTCTTCCTCTTACTATATCTTTTAAATAATGTAATTTCAATGCAGAGAATAGATTATCGGATCCCCCTCTATATATACTTATTCTGCAAATATACCTAAAATCTTTGCAGAAAAAAATATTACTTTGTTAATAACGCTAGTGTCTAAAATTCAAGAGTACTTATAAGTTAACACACTATTCTTTTATTTATCGTATATGAATTTTCTTTTCAGTTTTGATGTCAATACTTCGGTAAATATTTAATAACTAATTAATATACAGATATATATGGACAAAGTTTAACATAAAAAAGTAGGTCAAGTCACTGATTTTCAGTATCTTTATAGCTGATCAAAGACTATTAAAGAAGTGAAAAGACTCAGCGTACTTGACCAATATAGAGGTATCTGTAATGATGTCCTTGGTGAACTAACAACGAAGTTACACAAAAGTTTCAAAACATTCCTGATGGAGACACTGATTTTATATATGGTCATTCCCGGAAGAATCAACTTCCTTCAGTTGGGAAGATATGGCAGATCGTGTGAACAACGTTTCCGCCAGAACTTCTCGAAGGATTTTGACTGGTGCGGGTTTAACCTGTCTCTCTCCGAACGCATGCTGACCGGGAATCGAAAGGCGATAGCCGTTGATCCCAGTTTCATATCCAAATCGGGAAAGCATACCCCATGGATTGGTTACTTCTGGTCGGGTGCCGCGGGGCAGTCCAAGCGTGGACTGGAGATACTTGGAATCGGACTGGTTGATATCGACAACAATGACTGCATCAGCCTTCAGGCGGTCCAGACACCGGACAGCCAGACATTGGAAAGCCGGGATTCAAACCTGATTGACTGGTATCTGCAGGTATTGGGCTCGAAGAAGGAGCAACTCCTGCGGGCAAGCCGCCACGTAGTTGCC
>NZ_JAWRIS010000047.1:0-17626 GCF_040307845.1 Proteiniphilum sp. | reverse complement strand
TTTGTTACTTTGTCCTGTATTCATAAGCTATATTGTTTAAGTTAAGATTGTTATCTCCAAAACAAAGTTAACTAAAATGATATAGCTTTTTTACTGGACTACCTATCCGTCTTTTCCAAGTTTAAACATAGGAACTTATTTATAGTATAGACCCCTGAGAAATAAAATACCCCTAAAGTAAATTTATTTTATTTAAGGCTAAAAATATGTTTTATAACACAAAATCACAACGAAACACTTAGGCTAAAAAAGAAGCGATATACTTGCGTATTCGTTTTAAGGCAATTGCCATTTGGCTTTCTACTGTCTTTAATGAGATATGGTAATAATCCGCTATTTGTTGATAGGTTAGTTTCTGTTCTTTACTCAGGATAAATATTTCCTTGCACCGGTCAGGCAACATATTCACAGCTTTTCTCAATATCACGGAGAATTCCTCCATATCATAGCAGTCCGGACTTGCTTCCACCGTTTCGTTCTCCTTTATCCATTCAGCAAGTAAAGCAATCCTGTTTTCCCTGTTTCGAAGGTAGTTCAGCATCCGGTTACGGGCTGCATTGTAAAGGTAGGTTTTCAGATATTGAATTTCCAAATATTCTTTATGTTCCCACAAACTGACAAAAACATCCTGTACGACATCCTCAATGGCAGCTACATCCCTGGTATAATAAGAGAGAAACACACATACCGGCTCAAAATACAGGTCATAGATAATCCGGAAAGAAGCTGGATCTATATTGGATACAGTATGTTGCGACTTCATTGATATATTAATTACATCTGCAAATTTAAGCTTCTTAAATAAAAACTCAACTATTTGCCGTTTTTTTAACGTTAGTTCCCATTGATATATAAAAGATATCGAAAGGATCAATCTATCGATTATACTACATCTAAGTATTCCAAAAAGAAAGCCACCTCGTTTTGAGACAGCTTCCCCTTTCAATTATATCAGACACCTTCGTTTTACAGAAGGGATCATCTCTTCCTTAATTCCATCCCGGATTTTGGTGGCCTTCCAATGCTTTGTTGGCCTGCATCTCTCGTAATGGAATCGGCCATAACAAAGCATATTCGGGGATTTTCCCTACTACAATCACTCCTTCCGGTTTGTTTTGGATTTTTGCCGATGCCAGCGGAACCCATTTCAACGTACCTGACTGGGCTCCATCTTCCTCCGGGTATAAACGGGTACGGCGGATATCATCCCAAATCTTGAATTCTAATGGAAACTCATGAAAACGCTCGGTCAGGATAGCTTGTATCAATGCATCGCCGCTCGCCGTTTCATCGGATAATCCGGCACGTTTACGCACCTGGTTAAGATAGCCCCTGGCATCGCCTTCACTTCCTGTCCGCGCAAGGCCTTCTGCAGCAATCAACAGCACCTCGGCATAACGGAATGTAGGCATATTATAGTCCCCGGAACGCCCTTCAACCAAAGCGGCTTCATCAAACCATGCCCAGATTCCTACATCAGACATTTGATGAGATTTGTTTGTGGCATCAGTATACTCCCAGAAGAAAAACTGCTTTTCTTGTCCGCGAATATCACTGGGGTGATAACTATCCAATAACATATCACAGGGCAGATACGGAAGATACAGCACATCCCCCGGAGGACTGAAAACCTTCCTATTATTAGCATCATTCCACTGGAAAGCATCCGCACCGAGTGAAAGCCGGGAATAATCATTGCCTACGTTGAATTTAGTGTAGTTATATTCTTTGGCAAAGATAATCTCATTGGAAGATTTTGTTGTCTTAATGACGTTGAATGCTGAATTAAGATCACTTGTAGTGCCTTCCGGGTGAATCAAAGCATGTTGTCCCCCATTGATCACATTCTTAGCCATATTGACAGCTTTGGTGTAGTACTCAGTCCCGCCATTGACCGGTGCGCCGGCCCATTGCAAATATACCTGTGCCAATAAAGTTTGTGCCATCGGTTTAGTGACATAACAACCATTATTATAAAATGCGACATTAGGCAATCCATCCCCATCTACAATATCAAGTAAATCTTGTTCAATCTTTTTATATACATCTTCTGCAGGCATACGTTCCACATACATGCCTTCGGTAGAAGTATAAGGAAAGTCAATATAAGGCACACCGCCAAATTCTTTTACCAAATAAAAATAGGCATACGCCCGGAAGAATTTACCCTGTGCCGTAAAATTCTCAATCTGACCGGCAGACAGCACTTCTGTCATTGTCGGGATATTGGCGATCACGAAATTGGCACGCGAAATGCCTTTATAAAACTCATGCCACAACAAGTAAGCAGTGCGATCGAAAGCTTCTATGTTAAAATTAGCGCCTTCCGACGCAGTCGTAAATGTCCTGTCTTTACGTTTATCGACAAATAAACCTGACATCACACCACCCCACATCGTAGCTTTAGGAGTCCATCCGCCATCCACATGCGTGGCATTCAAATAGGGAACCCCTCCGTAATAAAGCGCGTTCACAGCTGTCTGTGCATCAGCCTCAGTGGCCCAAAACTGGTCGGTACCTTTCGCATCCTGGGGTTTTTCTTCCAAAAAATCATCACATGAACTGGTCACCAAGGATAGTGATATGATGCAAAGGATGATTATATATATTTTATTCAATTTCATATGATTAAATTTATTTATTTCATTGTTGATTTATTCCCATTGATTAAAATGTTACATTCAAACCGAGAGTAAATGTTCTCGGACGCGGATAAGTAAAAAACTGACGGTTAGCTCCCCACTTGTTGTCACCCAAACGGGTAGAGTTATCCGGATCGTAACCCAAATAATCAGACGAAGTGATCAGGAAAGCGTTGTTCACACTTCCATACAGACGCAGCGCAGAAATCCCTGTTTTTCGCAGCAATTCCGGCTTGAATGTATATCCCAATTGGATCAAATTGGCACGCAGATATGAGCCATCTACCACCCAGGTATCATCTGCCTGGTTATTAGCACCCTGACCAAAATTATTCAAACGTAAGGCTTGAGATTTTCCATCCGGGTTGAGTTGAGGATGCCATGCTTCCTGGTAAATCCGGTCAATTCCATTTGTCAGGAAGCGCGCTTCAGTCGAATGGAAAAACTCCTGCATGATATCAGCCCCCCATGAAAATTGGAGGTCAAGCGTCAGGTCAAACCCTTTATAATTAAACGTATTGATAAATGATCCCATCCAGTCGGGTAGACCGTTACCAAGAATCTGGCGTTGCTTATAGGTCACTTTCTCACCGATGGTGGAAGGCACATTCATTGTTTCAGAATCCCAGTTTGCAGGAACACCGTCATAGATACCGGCACGCTTATATCCATAGAAAGTGGAAAGTTCTTCTCCTTCACGGATCAGCATTTCATAGCCGACAAAGCCGTCAGTTAGAATTTGACGCTTTCCGGTAACCGGATCAACAGAGGAACTCTCGTCTAATTTCTCTACCCGGTTTTTATTAAAACTCAGATTAAAGGTGCTGTTCCACTGGAAGTCATTTGTCTGGACAGGATATGCGTTGATAAGAAAATCCAATCCGTGGTTGGAAACCTCTCCAATGTTATCGGTCATATCTGTATATCCGGTTGATTCAGGGACAGGCCGACTCAACAACAAATCAGTAGTATATTTATAATAGTAGGAAGCTTCCAAGTTGAGTCGATTATTGAACAACCCAAGGTCCACACCCACATCAAATTGTCTTGTTTTCTCCCATTTTAAATCCGGATTGGGCATATTATCCAAATAGGACACGACTTGTAACTCATCACCAATAATAACACTGGTTGAATTTTGGCTTACTAATGCCAACGATCTATATGTTCCTATTTCAGAATTACCCGTTATCCCAAAAGAAGCATGAGGCTTCAATCGGCTAATCACACGGTTATCGATCAGGAAATCTTCATTGGAGGCCATCCACCCCAAACCGATTGAAGGGAAGAACGCGTATTTATTATTTTCTCCAAATTTGGATGAACCGTCGTAACGTCCTGTTATAGTAGCCATATACTTACTATCATAAGAGTAAGCCGCCCGAAGGAAATAAGAATTCATCCTCCATCTGTCGTGATCACTGCCGACATTCGGACGATCGACACCTTTCCCTAAATTGTAGTATCCATAATAATCATCGACAAATCCCTTTTGATTAGCATTGAAATAGGTATAATCACGCTCTTGCCAGGAGAGGCCGGCCATAGCATTGATAGAGTGCTTATCTAAAAGCTTATTATAGGTCAGATAAGTCTCTTCCTGCCAATAGATTGTACTTGAAGTGGAAGCCGCGGCATACCCCTCAGGGGCACTCTGATTGAGTAAAGGACGGGGATAAAATGGGGTATATGACCGATTGCGGTTATTATGATAATCGACACCGAACTGTGTTTTTAACTCCAGGTCTTTGGTAAGATGGAAAGTCAATGCCGCGTTACCAAAAATTTGCGTCCTATACGACGTACCTTCAAGGCGTTTCAATAATTCAACCGGATTACCTACACCTTCAGGACTAAAACTTTGGGTTCCACTGTTAGGATTATCTTTATCCCTGAGGATAGGAGTTGTTCCCACATCACTTGTTTGCATATATACACCATCGATTTGCACAGGAAGGAAGGGTAACTGTTCCACCATAGTACGCAATGCACCTTGGCCGTATGGATTATCGGACGTTCTATTTCCCCAGGAGTGGTTTACCAATAAATTTACACCGGTCGATAACCATTTAGTGGGTTTGTCATCATACGCCAGTTTGGCATTCAAACGCTTCATATAAGAATTATGCAAAACACCTTGTTGATCGGTATAATTTAAGAATGCTCCTATCGATGATTCCTTATCACCACGCTGGATACTTATCTGATGATTATGGGAAAGAGCGGTACGGGATGCCTCTCTCTGCCAGTCTGTATTGTATATGGGGGAGCCATCAGCATTGAACAAACGTGGATCAGTAAAGATCTTTGACAGGTCTGTATCGAAGTTCCTGCCCTGCCAGGCATTGGCATTTTCCAAACCCTGTTTGAATGCAGCCATCCATTCATTGGAGTCCATCACGTCCATATATCTCGCCATGGTACTGACAGACATAGAACCAGCGTAAGAAATACGTGCACGCGATCCGGTATCTCCTCCACGTCTGGTGGTTACCAGTACCACACCATTGGCTCCACGAGCACCATAAATAGCGGCGGAAGAAGCATCTTTCAACACCTCGATCGATTCAATATCATTCGGATTCAGGAATTGGAAATTCTCCATCACCACTCCATCCACCACATACAATGGGCTGGCGGATGCATTGATGGTAGAAATACCACGGATAATGACACGCATTTCCCCACCGGGTTGACCAGTATTTGAGAAAATATTCACACCGGCAGCTTTACCTTTCAAACCCTCCAATGCGTTAAACGACTGGTTTTTGATAATATCGGTACCTTTTGCGGTAGAAATGGAACCCGTTACGTCCGATTTACGCATGGTACCATAACCCACAACGACCAACTCGTCCAACGACTGTGTATCCTCCCTGAGCACAACATTAAATGAGTTCCTTCCGGTAATATTGATTTCCTGCTCTATATAACCAATATAAGAAATCCGGATGATAGCGTTTTCATTCTCTACCAATAACGAAAAATGTCCGTCTATATCGGTAACGGTACCATTATTTGTACCCTGTTCAATGATGTTGGCTCCAATGATAGGCTCTCCCTGGGCGTCAATAATTGTCCCGGTGATCTGCTTTCTCTGCTGAAGCACGTCATTCTTCTTATTCACCGCCTCGTTATCTTTTCTGATCTCTTTCTTATCAATAAAAATATATCTTCCGGAGATCCGATAGGTAAGAGAAGAGTTCTCCATTAGTTGATCCAGTATCTCATGGATATTCCGGTTTTCCAGATCTACATCATAGTGAATGGTACGGTCCACATCACTGCTTTTATAAAAAAACACAAAATCTGACTGCTTCTCGATGGCAGACACGATTTCATCGAAGGTTGCCTGTCGCACCTTTACCGACAGTCTTTCATTTTGGGCATAATCACCGGCAAAACCGTTCAGATTTCCGGTCATCAGAAAGACAAAAAGGAACATCACGGTTAATGGTGTTTTTCTCCATATAAGTCTATGGGAGTCTGTTGATTTATTCATATCTTTGCATGTTTTTAATAAATTAAGAAATAATATTTCACTGTTGTTTGCGAGACAATAGAGGTGTTTAATGAATTGAAAACGAATTGGGCCGGGATACTGTTGGCGCAGTTTCCTGGCTCTTTTGTGATATCTTACTCTTTTTCCATAGGCATTTATTTTTAGATGTTATTGATTCACTTAAAATTATATCAATTATCTCTTTCCAAGGAGAATCGTATCAGCATGGAATTGTAACCGGAATTGGCCTTTGAAATTAAGCACATTCACGATTTCCCGGATGTCTTGATGGGCAAAGAACTTGCCAGTGTATTTTTCTTGTCTGTTCATTTCATCCGGTATAATAATGGTGACACCATAAATTTTTTCGAATCGCCGGGTTATCTCTTCCAACGGCGCATCTCTAAAAGAATAAATTCCTTTCATCCACGAGATAGCATCCTGAGAGTTTACTTCCGACAAAGTCGTTTGCTGAAACTCTTTATCAAAATAGGCCTGCTGGTTGGGTTGCATCACAATTTCAATTTTCAGATTATTCTCGTCATCATAGGTGTCCAACTTCACTCTCCCTGTTACAAGTGTTGTAATCGTATAGGGGTCGGAAGAGTAAGCAAGGACATTGAACTCGGTTCCCAGCACATTGACCGACTGTTTATCGGTATGGACGACAAAGGTATGTGCTTGATCTTCCTTCACACTAAAATAAGCCTCTCCATCCAAATGGACTTCGCGGTTGCTGCTATTGAATTTTTCCGGGTAACGAAGCATGGAAGAAGAATTCAAGCGAACGATGGAACCATCGGACAACATAATAGTCTGCGGCATGCTTCCGACTCCGGTGCTGACTTCAATCCACTCTATCCGATCTTCTCCTTTGTAGAAGATATAAATACCCGCTACGACCAGCACAGCGGCGATTGCCGCCGCAACGGTAAATTTCAAAATGCCGGAATAACGTCTGTTCCGAACCGCTTCGGGCAACGCCAAATCTGTTATTGATTGTTTTTTAAGTTTTACCCATAAACGATCCCAGCTTGCCTCCACTTCTATTCCGTCGGGTTTCAAGCCACCCTTGCGAAGATCATGGATATGTTTTAACTGAAAGAAAATATCTTTATTCTCCTGCGAACTACGATACCACTGCAAAAAAATACGTATATCCTCCTCCGTCTGGTTTCCCTGAAGTACACGTACTACTATTACCGGAATTTCGTTATTCATTGGTTATATCTTTTCGTCAAACTATTTCACTTCCCTTTGTAACTCACTTGAATATAACAAGTCTTTAGGGCTCGATGCAGCAATTGCAATGTTTTGCTAAATTTAGGATATTCCTAAGTATATTATATACACGATTGTTAAAAGAATACTACGTATTATTTCTGAAAATTTCATTGCAGGCATAAAAAATCATACTAAAAGAAGAAACGTGATCAAGCTGTTTCGAAGAAATTTCAGCGCTTTATAAACGTGAGTCTCTACTGTTCTGACCGAAATGTCCAATTCTTCGGCAATATCGGTGTGTTTTTGTCCTTCGAGGTAGGCTTTTTTAAAAATATCCCTGCGTTTGGATGGTAATTTCTCAATAGATGCATACACGGCTTCTATTTTTTCTTTATCCCACCAATGGT
The DNA here is from genome assembly GCF_040307845.1 of Proteiniphilum sp. Lineage (GTDB taxonomy): Bacteria > Bacteroidota > Bacteroidia > Bacteroidales > Dysgonomonadaceae > Proteiniphilum. The sequence continues at coordinate 9,851 of NZ_JAWRIS010000047.1, read as the reverse complement.
CTTTTATTGATTCATTCTGTTTTAATTCGTCCAGTTTAAGTTGTTGGACGACTTTATTCATAAAGGTATCTTGTATCTGTTGATGTTTCAAGTGATCATAACAGGCATGTTGAACCGCAGACAAAAGGTAATTTCTAACATTTTCTTCCACAATGATTGTCGATCTCTTATCCCATATCTTTAAAAAAATATCGTGCACAATATCTTCTGCCGTGTAGATATCTACAAACTTACGGGCAAAAAAAATCAGTTCCCCTGCGTGTTGCAGGTAAAATGCGCGAAAGTGTTCGGTGAAAATTGTCTCTTCTTTTTGCTTTTTCATTTCGACACAGAACTTAAAGACTTCTTTTAAGTCATTTATTTACAATTCCTCAAAAACAAAAGATACTAAATTGACATGGAGGTACAAAATCAATAAATGCCAATTAAACAAACAAAAGTACAGGAAATTTGTTTATTGTCTTTTTCTTACTAACATATCATCCAAAATTATTTTATATGGTCATCCATGGGTGGATTAATTTCCTTTAAGTCGGCTGGTATGACAAATCGCGTGAACAATACAATTGATTATCTCAGAAAGACAAAACTGCCGTCACTTGTTTTTTCATCTTTGAAAGGATTATGGTATCTTTGCTGCCATAATCAGAATAAGAGGCTTATCAATGGAATACTTGCGGATTGATCCTAACGATACAGAACGGTGGAACAGTGTCTGGAAATTATATGAAGAGAGTTTTCCTTTAGCGGAAAGGCGCAAGAAGGACGATCATTTACGGGCTTATGCTGATGAACGGTTCTTTCCTTTGTCGGCATGGGAGGGGCAGGAGTTGATCGGACTGATGTTCTTCTGGGAATGGGATTCCTATCGTTATCTGGAGTACCTTGCTGTTAACACGAAGCTCCGGGGGCAAAGCTTTGGGTCACAAATGTTAAGGTATTTACGTGACTCTAAGCATACTATCATTCTCGAAATCGATCCCCTCATCAACGAACTATCGGTACGCCGGTTACAATTTTACGAACGGGCAGGTTACACGCTTACTCCTTATCGGTTTATGCATCTGCCCTATCGTCTTGAAGCAGATCCTCAGGAATTACTGATATTAAGTTATCCGAACATGATCACCAAAGAGCAGCATAATGACTTTGTCCGGTTCGTGAATGAAGAGGTGATTAAGTATTGCGAGGGCTTTCCGCACAACCAAGCACCGATTTCATAAGTAGCAATAATTGCTCTACCATCAATCTTTCTCTTTTGGATCGGGGCCGTATCGGATAGACAATCACAAGGATGGACTCCTTATCCTCCATTTTCATGTATCCACCCAGTCCCCAGGCGGCCATTCTCGCATCAGTCCTGAACTTCAATATACCCTTTTTCCTATCTGAATAAGAGATGATCCATTGTCGGTCTACCCGTTGCATCACCTCATCGAAAGGCTGTTCGGTACGTCCCTTAAAATGGAACAGTTCGGTTTTTTGCCCGGAAAAAGAAGGAGGATTCGTGTCATCCGACTCCATATAATCGAGTCTCTTTGCGAGAAAAAGGGTCAGGATTGCCGGCGGTATCATCCCCACAATAAAGAATACCAAACCCATCTGTGGAAGATCTCCCCATACTCCCCATAGGAAGTATACTACAAGAACAACTCCCATAAAGAAAGTAAGAAAAATAGATACCCAATAGAGGTATAACCTGATCGTGAATTTCATATTTTTACAGAATAAAGAGTAAAGAACCACTTTTCCACCTCAATGCAGTGGTGGCATAAGCAGTTCTTCGGTAATATGTATATCCGTGAATCCCATCTCTTTCAGAAGTGAAGTAATCGCCAGTTTTGCCTCGTCAGTTGCCTGTCTGTAGATTCCCTGATCAATAGCATCCCGGACTATCACATTTTTCTCCTGTGAAATCGCTTCGTTATAATCTGATATTTTAATTGGATTAAAGGCGTTCTCGCTTTCGTTATATACCTGTATCGACTTTTCATCGATTACCGTATCCAGTATTTTAGGTTTGGGGATCGAAATATGCACGGTGGTATCGTTATCTACATTTACCTTTATCCGGTTAAAATCCACTCCCGCTTTGATATATCCGTTATATTTCAGCAGAAAATACTTATCAGTCAAAGGAACATTGACATTCAAAAATTTACGGTAATCTTTGTAACTGATAACTCCCGTATAGTTATACCTTACCAATGCCAGTTCCTGCATATAAGAAATACGATTCATCACCGATGAACTGTCATACCCTCTCTCTTTCTCCGCCTTTTTATTACCTGCCAGCAGCAAGATCGCCAAAATAACAGAGAGGACGAAGAAAAAAACCGTCAATATATTTATCCTGATTTTAGTATTCACTATTTACATCTCTTAGTTCTTAGTTTCCATTATCCATTTTTCATCCTTCACTTTTCACTTTTTTCATTTCCCATTCAATCACAAATATAACAAAAGCCGAATGGTGAGCCAAACTTGTTTGAACTTACCTGAGGCGCATATTAGATTCTACAAATATAGCAATTAACTGTATAGAAAAAATATTTTCTCCTCAATTTTATCACTCCAGGATGATTAAAAAAATGGGATTACATAAAAAATAATACTCTTACCGTTTCCATTATAATATAATTTATCTATCTTTGAAAATCAACGGATAAATCTTATTTTTCATAACCTTATATTTTGATTAAAGTTACGATGATAAAAGAATCATTAAAGAAAATCTCCATCCGAGACCTGTACGAAAACATGGCCTTCTCAATGCGTACACTCAATTGTTGTGCTTATGCCGAACTATACACCCTTTACGATATTATGGCGTATTATCAGAGTGGGAAATCTTTTATGGAGCTTCGAAAAGCAGAGCCCAAGGTATCGCTGGAATTAGAATCGCTATGTAAAGAAGCAGTTTCTCAACCGGAAAGCGTTGAAAACAGATACAGGCCAATAAAAGAGGATCCCCAGGAAATCATTAAATATAATAGGAAATCGGAAGTGGCAAGGTTGATTGAAAATGATTTACTCGCCACCCTCCATCAGAGACTCATTTCGCCTAGCGAACTGTGGGACTATTTGTCGTCCCTAAAAAAGTTTCTGGCCGAAAAAAAGTATAAAGAACTTGTGGCATCTTGTTCTACAAGGGTAACCAGGATGTTGAGGACAAACGACATCGACTTTTTGAATTTTGTATTTGGGTTCCTAATCGAGAAAGACACAGCTATTATGAAAATGCGAAATGTGGGGAAGATCACATTCTCGGAATATGTCGACCTGAAAAGAATGTTCGAGAGAGAACTCCTAAAGATCATACATTCATCGGAGGAAGATTTTCCACGGGAGAAGCTAATAATAGAAAAAAGCAAATGGTTCGAGCACGATTTTGTGTACGATTTCTATAGACAACAGGGACATATGCCCATGTTCTGGATACTTGAGCAGGAATTAAAATCAGACGACACCCGGGCAGTAGATATGCTCCTTCATTCATACCCCATACTTGATAATAAAGAATACCTAACGATCCAAAAATTGGGCAAGAAACATAATCTTTCACATCAACGAATCTTTCAAATTAAAAATAAAGCATATGAGCACTTCTTTTCACAGAATAATCCTTTTCTACAACAAATGGAAGAAGAATGGGCTTTTTATCAGCATTCAATAAAGGAAGACGATATTGTATGGCAAGACGATGAACGTATCTCAGCCCTGATTGAACAGGAAGAGTGCCATTTAACCCGACGGTTTATTCTGAAAATGCTATCCCTGCTCACACACTCTACCCACACCTACATGGGACGCTTTGCTCCCCAGGGGAAAGAGAAGAATTGGAAGAGTAGTGTATTGATTCCTGTGGAACGGATTGACTTTTTTGATTTTAACAGATTCAGAGACTACATAGCACAGCTTATATCCATTCACAGAATGGATAAATTAATAGAATATTACTGCTTTGGCGCCTTTCTAATGGGGGCTCCCGGATGGAAAAAGTTCAGAGATGGAATAATAACTGAGATAGAAGAAGTTGCAACAGGTATACTGCTATATGAGTTTAACCTGCCTACGATATCGGGAAGTGTGGTAATCCCATCTCACCAAGTCTCTTCCCAAAAAATCTCGGACGTACTATACGACATATTAAAGCAACAAGGAGAACCGATGCATATTAACGACATCTTCACTGAATTTAAAAAAGCACTTCCCCAACACAAATATACAGCCCCGGCACAACTGCGCAATCGTTTATCAAAACACGAACAAATTATCCACAAAGGCAGGAAGAGCACCTACATGCTAAAAGAATGGACGCATTTTAAACAAGGCTCAATCGGGGATATCATTGTTGATTTTTTAAATGAGCGGGACACACCACAAACCATCCAGGATATTACGGACCATGTTTTGCAACACTATCCGGAGACCAATAAAAAAAGTGTTCTCTCAATAATATACAACGGGGTCGGAAAACGTTTTATACGATTCGGGAAAGGAGAATTTGGACTGAACGATAAGAGTTATTCTGTTTCTGCCAAAATAGCAGAAGACACCTCCGACATCTTGTTTCGTGAAAGAGTGGCACAATTGGAAAAGTTTCTACTGCGCCATTGGCATTTCCCTTTTTCTATTTCCGGAGACGAAGAAGAAATATTACTCTACCGATGGTGGAAATCACAACGTTTTTATTTTGACAAACTGGGAGAAGAACAAAAAGCTGAAATAGAGAGAATAAATAATCAATACGCCGGCCTCTATATCGAAAAAAGAGCCTATGAATGGAACAACAAATATGCTATTCTCATCAATTTTATATCCGACAACCAGCGCACACCCTCCCGCGATAGCACAGGTATGGAAAAAATGTTATACGACTGGCATAAGAAAGTAAAAAAAGACCTTAAAGCCAATAAATTAGATACAGAACAAGAAAGGAAAGCGGCGATGATTGAAGAATTGCTGAAAGAATAGAGAGAGTGTGTCCTGCAACTTTCATGTTTTCACCTCTTTTTCTTTCACGCATGTAGAGTCATTTTCATCATTGATACACAACAAGTTTATCAGGGAATGGCTATCGAGCAATTCCGTCATGGTATGTCCACGAAGAGGTATTTTTTCCGGCAGGTTCTTCCGCAGCCATTTCAATTGCACAATCCTCCTTATTTCATCGACCCCGATAACTTCGCAGGTAATTATCTCACCCTCCGCCAAAGCATTCTTTGCCTTGCGTGTTTTTTTGCGTCCCGTGGGATATAGTATCCTATTGATTATAAGCCTGCCTTTATACTCACCCAGCACCATGAACTTCCGGTCATAGGGAGCTTCATCCGAGCCTACCTCTACCCACACGTTTTTCCCAATCAACTGCTGAGGGATACCCAAAGCCCAGTCCACATCAGTTTCGTCTTGCGTGAAACTAATTTTCCCTTCAATCATTTCGCCCAGATAGATCACCTCCGTTTCTGTGCCGGCCTCCATATCGTCGAAGTCCCCCGGCACTCTCAATTGTGATTTGTGCATCAGCCCAACAATAGAACCATGTCTCCAGTTGAAATGGTAACCAATATCAACAAATAGCCCATACGTTGCTTTGTGGATGATCCAACCTTTATATAAACCACCTATGGCCAGTTCGGCCTGTTTGAATTGAGGAAGATTACCGTCCAAATGGATGGATATACGATCCTTATCGAGCAGGATGACCCTACAATAAAATTTTTTCCCGATCAGCGAAGGGGCCACATGAATCCATTCATCCCTGTGAATATATTTCCATGGCATCCGATGAAAGGAGATATACGCAAACAACCCTTTCACTTTGGATAAAAAACCGAACTCCTTCACATCCACAATCTTGAATGGCAGGATATCCTGTTGGGACATGTGTCTCTCAAGTTCATGGATGCGTTCCAGTTTCCAATCCAAGTCTTTTGTCTTTACTTTATTGGGAACTTTCAGTCTCTTTTTTATGCCTTCTACAACCGAATAAAACATTCCAGGACTCTGTAGCAACAACTTCTACTCAAAATCTTCCGAAAAAACGCTCCTTACTTTCTTCACCTCATCATTACAAAACTATATAAAAATCATCATCTGTGCAAATTAATCTATTCCGGACAAAAATGATTCTGTTAAAGAGAGACACAATCTGCAAGGTTTTATTTATATTTGCCGCTCAAAGTCAGGTCGCAGATGGATTCATTTTTCGACATACAAAATTTCAACCGCTTATTCAACGAATACCACGAACGCTTTATTCGGTTTGCAATAGGTTACGTGAAAGAGAGACAGACGGCAGAGGATTTCGTGTCGGAAGCTTTCGCGGCATTTTGGGAAAACTCACCTCAACTCCCACCTGACACCAAACCACCCGCCTATATCTTAACCATTGTAAAAAATAAATGCCTTAATCATTTGCAGCATCAACAGATAGAACAGCGGGTAACCTCAGCACTCAGGGATCATTCCGAGTGGTTACTTCAGACAAAGATCAGTACGTTGGAAGCATGCGATCCCGATTTTCTTTTCTCCGGAGAGATCCAACAGATCATCGACTCCACATTGGATCAATTACCAAAGAAAACTCAGCAGATATTCCGGATGAGCCGTGTCGAAGGATTCTCATACAGTGTGATTGCAAAAAAAATGAATCTCAGTCAGAAATCCATAGAATACCACATCTCAAAAGCCCTTGACCTGCTACGTGAATCATTGAAAGATTTTTTATCTGTTATCCCTCTTCTTTTTATCTTGTTTTAGATAACAAAACCGTATATGGATATTGTTACCACACAATCGATTAGAAAGAACAAAAAATTGTAACTAAAACAGGCACGCTAAGATCAAGTATGAATCCATGGAAAACGGAGATAACAGCCAGTTCCTTCCCTGAAAACTTCAAAATAATGGGAAGTGTGGTATCCATCGTCGTCGCCCCGCCCACGGAAATGGGAGCCAGTCTGCCAAAATATTTCACAAAAAGTGGGGCAAGCAACAAAGCCATTATTTCACGGAGTATATTCGAAAGTAATGCAATAGTACCCAGTTCCGCACCTTTATACTCTGTTATAAAAATACTCGATAATGAATAATAACCAAAACCGCTCCCCACTGCCATGGATTCAAGAATCGACCGTTGGGGAAGTAGAAGGCTTATTATTGCACATCCCAATAATGTACCGACAATGGTTGCCACCGGTAGCAGGTAAAACCGCGGGTCTATCCTCGTGAAACGCTTCAACGTGTTGGAATCGTTACCTAAACTTAGTCCCACACAAAACATCAAACCACATAATGCATAAAAACTCAAATCATTGTCGACAGCCGAGGGTGGAATAATTTCTAAATGACCGAATAATACGCCCAGAACAAAAAAGGAAACAATAATAATACTACTTTTCATGAAAACCTTTTCTCTTTTTATTAATATGCTTCCAGAGCAAAAGCGCAGCCATTGCGCTTCCCAATACCGCGGCAAGGGTAATCATCAGAGCTTCCATACCGATATTAGTCAATCCGGATAATATTTCAGGATTACCTCCCACTTCAAGTCCAAGAATAAATAGAAGAATCCAAATCAACAGAGTGATAATTTTTGAAATATTCCTGAATTCTCTTTTTCTGAACAAATATCCCAGGATACCACCCAGTACCATAAAACCAATTGCAATAAACATATTAAAAAGATTGTTTCGTTATTTGTTTCAAACGAGTAGCTTAGCCATATACAACAAAAGTAAATAAATAATCGGATATGGCAAAGTCAGCATAATTTTAAAAAAATTATCTATTATTTTAGGGTAATCGACTATTGAATTGTTATATAAATACAACGGCACAATTAAAAAAATGAATAAAGAACTATTATACCGTTTTTTTCAGGACAACACGAACCAAGAGGAGGAGAAACGGATCAGGCAATGGATGGATGCTTCCGATGTAAACAGGAAAACCTTTATGCTGGAACGTAAAATATATGATGCAACATTGCTCAGTTCCCCCAATACCTCAAAAACAAACCGGAAAGGACACTCTACTGTATGGTATAGCATCAGTACTGCAGCGGCTGTAATGACGCTTCTCATTGTAAGCACGCTTTATATACGCACGCTGCTACAGGAACATACTCCCGAATATAATACACTTGTTGTTCCTGCCGGGCAACGCATTCATCTGATCCTTGCAGACAATACCGACATCTGGTTGAATGCCAATAGTACATTCCGTTACCCTACCGAATTTTCCAGAAAAGAGAGGACGGTTTATTTAGATGGAGAAGCGTTTTTCAATGTAAGTAAAGATCCGAAAAAACCATTTCAGGTAAAAACAGCTTCTGGAGATATCAAGGTTACCGGTACCTCATTCAATGTAGAAGCCTATTCCAAATACAAAGGCTTCGAAACCAGCCTATTTGAAGGAAGTGTGGAAATTTACAAGGATGATCATAAGCTTACCACTCTGAAACCTGATGAAAAAGGTTATTTAAAAGAAGGAAAACTGTATGTAACCCCCATTACAGATAGGGACAAATATCTCTGGAAAGACGGTTTAATTGCCTTTAATAACAAAACACTTGAAGATATATTACAGTCTCTCGAAAAATATTTCGATGTAGGGATACAAGTATCTCACAGTAGTTTACCTCAACGCACCTATACCGGAAAATTCCGGCAATCCGATGGAGTGGACTATGCTTTAAGGGTTCTCCAAAAAAGTATCCATTTTTCATATGAAAGAGATGAAATAACGGGAATAGTATATATAAAATAACAATTTTATAAAATAGAATGCCTATGGAATAAACAAAAGAATTATCAGAACATTTTCACTTGAAAATGTCTAATCTCAGAAGAAAACTAAAAAAATCGGCAAGCGCTGCAACGCTCACCGATCGGAAGTTTTCGTCGACACAGCCTAAAATTATCTATGTATCAACTTAAAACAATTACAAATGTATGAAGAAATACAACTCAACGGGTAATTATTTAACCGAAAAAGTACCCATTAAACATTTTTTATTGATCATGCGAGTAACTATTATCCTATTATTTACAAGTATTTTTTGCGTTATGGCAGAAACGGGGCTTGCTCAAAATGCCAGGGTCACGATGAATAAACATAATGTAACTCTTAAAGAAGTATTGGACGAAATTGAAAAGCAAACCGATTATCTTTTTATCTACAACAATGAGGTAAATACAAATGAAAGGGTATCAGTCAGAGGAAAGCAGGAAACAGTTTCAGAAATACTCAATTCCCTGCTCAAGGATAAGGATATTGACTACACTATGGAAGGGAACCATATAATTCTTTCTCCTGAAAATAGAAATAAAAGAATATCCGATCCTACTATATCCCAGCAATCCCAAAGAAAAACCATTACCGGAAAAATCACTGATGAACAAGGAGAACCTATTATCGGAACCAATATTGTGGAGGTAGGAACTATCAATGGAACGGTAACTGATATAGATGGGAATTTTACTCTTCAGGTAGAAAATGATGCCACAATTCAGATCTCTTATATAGGCTATCTGGAACAGATTATCAGTGTAAGTGACAAATCCAAATTCAACCTGATATTGATAGAAGATACGCAAGCGTTGGATGAAGTGGTTGTTGTGGGATATGGTATTCAGAGAAGGGCATCTGTTACAGGTTCCGTTGCTTCCATTCAGGCTTCAGACATCACCAGTGCCAAAACGGCCAGCGTAACCAATGCGTTAGCAGGAAAACTCCCCGGATTACGCGCAGTTCAAAGAAGCGGTGCTCCCGGAGACGATGCCGCATCAATTGATATCCGGGGCTATGGAAACGCTTTGATTATCGTGGATGGCATTGAGCGG
>NZ_JAWRIS010000046.1:0-22659 GCF_040307845.1 Proteiniphilum sp. | reverse complement strand
GGACTGTTTCTCGCTCTTGTAGCACCTCTAAAACAACTTTGGTTTTAAACCCGGAACTGTAAGTTTTCCTTTTCTTCATGACAACAAAAATAATACAATTTATTAATGATACTTGTTGTCCAAGATTTGGGGGTAATTATACGAATTAGGATCTGCCAGAAAAAGGTTGAGCAGACCATTATCGGAAAAATAACGTTTCTTGATGGTTTCTCGTTCCGAGAATTTATCGGAACAAATAAATCAAACATACTGTTTTTGCAATGGATTTTCTTTTTAAATTAATTATTTTGTATTCAGTTGCCCATGTTGACCTATCACCCCATGACAATAAAAAAGAACTCCCGGCATCAAGTCCGCACCTTCTCGGGAATAGCGCTACATCACTCCTTATATCCACCTTATATACACCTTATAAAAACAAAAGGAGGCACCAACCCATTCTCATTGAAGAAGGTGATGCCTACAACTATAATCCAGTCCTAATTCAAAAGGCATATTCATTCTGGAATATTCATCTGCCCTGTTTAGCTTTCAATCGGCTTAAATCATGGATACTATATTGAGATAATTCTATTAACTCTCTTATTTTATTCAATCGTACTTCCCGAGTCCCATCGTTCAAGGGCCAAACGGGTGGATAATCCGCCTTTTTTAATAAATTTTGGAGGCCCGAGCGGCTCCTTTTGTGATTACCGCCCATCCTGCATTCCTACGTTTTATAACGTGCATGCGTTTCTTCTCTTTACTAACGGTATCCATATCTTTAACCATTTGCTTATTACTACTGTGAACTCTACAAATCTACATGAAAAACATCATAATTCCAAATGTATAAAATAAAAAAGTTTTTTTATATATCGCCAGATTCCGGGAGATTGTCTTGATCCCACATCCCAGAGCGTTGGAAAAATCTTCAGCATCCACACATTCAATCTTCTGATATTTTATATTAGTGTGAGACACAGTCTGTGGGATACTTCCGATTTATATTTTTACTGATCTCTCACAATTATTTTACGCAACCTATGCTGAAATGAACAAAATCGGAAAGCTCGTCTCTCCCCGTCATACTAATGATAAGAAATTTGTGCAATTTGTGCAATCCCATTTAATGTATAAAATGCCCCAGCACCTTTCTGACCGCTTGGTATAATAAGATGTTTCTTTACCATTTTCGATAAATCATTGCTCGCAGTATTACGAGAACAGCTATTCAAGTGTTGGTATTCATTATTGGATATTCTACCTTTTTCTTTCATATATATTATTCCTTTTATTTAGCGGCTATTTAATCCGATGGACTTTAGGTATTCTTCATTATAAATATCTTTTTTGAACTCTATCCAAAAGCCAGACATATCATAATAACTATGGCCAAGAACAGGAAGCTTATTATTCCAGTATATCCTCTTTGTTGAACGAAATGTAGGGACCGTCTTTCACTTCGAAGAGCACGGTGCCCGGCTCCAGTACTTCCAGTGTGTGCCACTGCCCGGCGGGGAGATGGATGCCGTATTCCTTTTGTTTGGGGTCGATGATGGATTCGCCGGTCAGTTCTTTCTGGTCGTTATAGAACAACACCTTCATGCTTCCGCGGAGAACAATATATGTTTCAGCTGTATTCCGGTGCCGGTGAATTGGGAGGATTGTGCCCGGCTCCAGGGCGTTTAGTAGCCGTTGCGCTTTGGCTTCCAGACTGTCATGCAGGTTGAAATTCATCCGCAGGCGTTCGCTTCTTTTCGCCTTGGCAGTTACTTCATCTAATAGTTGTTCGTTGATCAGCATAACAAAATCTATTAATAGGATGTTGATAATCTGGTGTATCTTTTAATCCAATTTTATTGACATTTGTCGTCAGATTTAATAAAGTACCAATATGTATACTTATCCTTTCGTTCAGCAAGAACCTGTGGTATTAAGCTGAGTTGTTGATTTTCGTCGAGAAAGCGCAAAAAATTCCTGATCGGTAGTCCGTCTTTCTTATCATGTGTAAATATACCTTTACTAATAAACAGACTCATAAGTTCTTTAGCCTGAACTTTGGAGACGTTTGAAGTTTTAAAATACTCATAAACGGTTTTTCTAATTTTGATAGCTCTCTGAATATCAGCATGTGTAAGTCCTATTGTTGCCATGGTCTAACTTATTTAGTGAATGATAGATACTCTCGACTAAGAAATAATTATGTGATATCATTTATAATACCCAACATTTTGGCGGCCAGTTTTTTGCGATTGAAATCATGGGCTAATTGTTGGCAACCGGCTTTATATTTTTCTATTTGATCCGGGTTTGAGAAGAGGTGGTCTACTTTCCGGATAAAATCGGCTTCATTTTCCGGCTCGTAAAACAGGCCGGCATCATACTGATCAACGATTGAGCGTGCTTCCCCGTCCACACCAAGCAAAATGGGGATTTCCATGGCGGATGTTTCAAATATTTTCGATGGAATGACGGTCGTGAATAGATCACTTTTCTTTAAGTTGATGATGGCTGCGTCGAGTATGCTTAAATGATCTGATACTTCATCCTTTGGAATTGAATCCAGCATGGTAACATTCCGGATATTCTCCGTCTTCACTTTTTGGAGCAATTTGGCTTTTTCAGCTCCGTCCCCGATGAAAAGAAAATGCAATGAAGGGTGGGAGTCCATCATCTGCTTCGCACAATCGAGTATAAACCCGAGATTGTGTGCCATTCCATGGGTCCCGATGTATCCTAATACTATTTTATTTTCAAGGTGTAGTTCCTTGACCAAGCTTTGTTCTTTTTCCCTGGGTTGATACAGACTAAGATTGGCCCCGTTCTTCACTACCTCTATCTTGTCTTCCGTAATGCCTTTTTCTTTGATGATGGTCTTGAATTTATCGGTGACAGTCACAATTCGTGTGGCACTTCTATAACACCATTTTTCCTCTTTTTCAAAATAACGGATAAACACATTATCTTTCATCGCACCCACTGTCTTGATGGATTCCGGCCATAAGTCACGCACCTCCATAATCCAAGGTTTCCGTTTCCAGAATGAGAGCGTACGCCCGGCAAGTGCCGTAAAGAACTGCGGTGATGTAGCGATAATAACATCAAATCCTTCGGAAATGGCCGCGAAAAAGGACGTTATCGAGAAAGAGATATAATCGAGCGTACGTAAAATAAAACCTTCGTTTTTCGTGATATACGTCCAGACTCTGATTACCTTTATACCATCAATATACTCCGTACTTTTCCGTTTATTCTTATAGCCGTCATATACTTTCCCTTGAGGAAAATTGGGGAAGCATGTAATTACTGTCACCTCCGCACCCGATTTCACCCATTCCCTGCAATGTTCGTAGGTGCGGGTGGCCGGCGCATTGACTTCCGGAGGAAAATTATCAGTCAAAAATAAAATTTTCATCTAAGTAGCATTATTTGCGCGATAGATACGAATCGAAGTTGTTTCTTCCATCACGTGATAGACAAGCCTTTTGGCTTCTCTCAACTTATTAAACCCCTCTGCAAATTGATAGCTTTCAATATTTGTTTTTACAGCCGGGGTAAACTCTACAATATATTGTCCATTGATGAGCCATGCGTCACCTTCCCGCACGCAAGCCACATCCGGATGAAAATGGATATATCCCCTCACATCATTATCAGTATAGCTTCCTTCTATCCTGTCGGTTATTATAACTTGCGTATCGGTCATCCCGAAACCACGCTGCAATAAGATACCTGAATGACGATAACCATCGTGTCGGGCTGTTACCCCCGTTATGTTTTCCTGTAGAATGGTTGTTCTGGCCCTTCTCCCCACACGAAAACCACTCCAAACCTGTGAAGAATTTTCATTATTGACCACTAACACATTATGCGCTTCCGAGGACCGTTCTTTTTGACGCCTTTCGTTTTTCTCGTAGGTGGAAACACCCGTATCAACGATACAGGGAATACCTTCAATATGCAGGATAAAGTTCAGATTATCCGCATGAGAATGGCCGGGTTGATAAGAGGGCGATATTTGTCCCACGTCACAAAGCAACTCAAACCGGTCGTTTTTAAACATCCTGTATCCCGATTCGCGTAAAGGTATTTTCTCCTTTCTGATATTCAACGGCCGTGCATATTCAAGCAGTTGTTTCGTTTCCGGGGCGATTCCGGGTGATGCATCATTTACCATGGGAATCACGCCCGAGTCAAATGTCATGTTCTCCAACCATGAAAGCATTTTCTGCGCCGTTTCATCTAATATTGACCAAAGGCTAACTTCAACCTCCCAAGCATTCGAAACAACCAAATTATAGCTATCCAACACCCTGGATAATATAATCTGGTGGTACATCGGCGACAATTCATAATGTACCCCATCCTTTAGAATTTGCTCTTTCAGTTCTTTCCGTATAATTTTTGCGGCTTTCCCGTACAATGTATCATCTCTGAAATAATAAGCGCCGAACAATAATCCGAAGCCATTCTCTAAAAGATGATTTGCCAAAAGGTGATATTCCAAGTTTTTAGTGAGCCTTATGCAATCCGAATATAATTGCCGGTTTATTGTTTCATCGTGGATTTCATATCTTGACAAGAACTTCACCCAATTGATAATCCGCAAGGAAATAGGATACGGATCATAACCATCTACATGAGTAGGGCTTTTAGAGACGAAGTCATTTATCAACCGTAAGCCCTCTTCTTTTGTAATATTTTCCTGATTCAGGAACTCGAAATAATTCAGGTTGTAGACCCAAAGTTTCCCGAAATCACTGAAATTCCAATCTATCTCTTTAAAAGTCTTTGCCCGGTTCAAGAACTCAAATGTATTATTTCCGGAATAGGAAGAAAAAGTCGGGATACACCGATTCATCATCACGGATCGGGCTGCCGGAATAGTTTCAGGTACAGAAAACTTTCCACGTTTCCTGCATAAACGATAATATATCTGGTATCCCACCTGAATTGGTTTAAGATGGCACAGGGTTTCAAAATACAGCCTCAACCGATTCTTCCTATTTTCATTCATAACATAATCGATCTCAAGAAAGGGGTGCATCTCTAAGGGATTGATTGTAGATCTTCTCTATCTTATCCCAAGGTAAAGTTTGCGCTAATTTATACCTCCGGTTTTGTTAATCAATATACTCTCTCATTTGGCGTGTTTGTATTAGAAGGTTCCCTCCTTTACCTTTTAAAAATTTCTCCAATCGTTGTTCTTCTGTCGATTTAATTTGAGGTACCCGCCTTTTCGAAAGAATGATACGCCCGTATATTTTCGTCACACCTGAAATGGATTGATCCAGTATATGGGTAATGGAATTCTTTATTTGCTTAATCGCCTGGCTACAGTCCGAACCCTTCAACTCGATGAAACGTACCGTATCCGAATTCATATTATATAGCCCGTAATCACATTGCTTTTCAGGCATATTCCTCATTATACCGGCATCAATCTGATAGCAAGCCAATTGATTCCGATTTGCGTTTTCTCCAGAATAAGAGGATTTTCCACCTTTGTTGTCACTTAAAGCGATCAAGCGGCGGTTATCCCAAAATACGATATAAGCAGGGTCGGTATATTTCTCAGTCAGCTTCATATTCCAGATTCATCAATTTATCATAATCCCTGTCCAACTGACGAGACACCTCATCAATTTTCTCAGCCTTTATTTGTTGGAGATCTTTGTCCAAAATAGAAGAAAGCTTTCCGTTTTTTACAAACCATGCACCCACATCTTCAAATTTGATCCAATATCTCAAAGGAACGATTTTCTTCACCGCATCTTTTTGGGCCATACCCACCTTTGCAGCATACAGCAGATTATTTAATGACGTAAGCAAGTAAGGACTATGGGTCGTGATAAATACATTATGGCGCCGTTTATCATTTGTCAGTTTTGCCAGATAATTCATTAACTCCCGTTGAGTGGTAGGATAAAGATTTAATTCCGGTTCTTCCAAAAAAATATTGGAGTATTGGGGAAACATGAAATTGGATGTTAGTTGATTAAAATAGTCAACATCCTTCTTGTCATAGAACGTATATATCTGATTTCCTTTGGCTACACTTAGCGCATTCTCGTTTAATTGACCGGTAGAATTACCTCTCTCATTGAATCGGCGCTTCATTTCATTGTAAATTTCCCTGATGAGTTTATTGTGGATAGTTTCCAGGGAAACACTCTCTTTCTTTTTCTCATTATATACCCCTTTCGTTACATATCGTAAAATAACTAATAGCGGCACTATGGATTGCAATCCGCTTGAAGCATTCGTGAAATCAATCGTTTGTTGGTTCTTCAACCGGATCGTGTCGTGACGGTTTGTCTTTTCAAAAGAATAGTTCACGCCCAAATTCAAAATCCCGATAGGTGTGCCCGCATAATAAGAACGTGCTTCCTCCCAATCCGACATAAAACTCCGGATATTGTTCTCTTCTAATTTCACATCAAACCAATTCGGAATGGTGGCTACAATATTTCTTTCCGAAGGGATATAAATCGTTTTCGGTCGGATATATCTCCATCGATCTTTCCATTCAAATCGGAATATCTCCGACGGCTTGGAAAAGGAAAAACGTACCACATCCGTTTCATATTCAATGTACGCGTCAGGGTGAATAAACTTTTCCAGCTTGTGGAATACCACAAGGCGATTTTCAAAAACACCTTTTTTTTCAAAATAGGCAGGTGATTGGGCTGTAGATATCTCTTTTTCCACCCAAGAGCAATAACAGGCTATCTTGTTGACTGTACTTTTCCCTGAACTTTGTAGTCCTATCAGCAAGTTGATACGTTTTAATTCAATATCTACATCTGTGATAGGCCCTATATTTCTTATGATCAAATGCTTCATCGATGAATACTCTTAAAATGTAAGGATACAAATTTACAAAATTATTTGAGAGTTGCCTTTTACTTTTATTTCTTCTTTTGTGCCATACAAAGTAAGTTTAGTATAGCCGTTTTGAAATGTCCATTCAGGGATTTTTAATCCTAATTCTTTAAATTTTACTACCCATCAAAAAATTAATTCCCCGTTGGGTAATTTTATATTGGTAGTAATGTACCCAACAACACCTTTCCTCGTTTTTTTAGGAACTCCACCCTTTTATCTTCCTAACTCCACCCTTTTTTTTAATTCGTCTAATATTATACCGCTGTTTATCACGAATTTAATATTTTCTAACTCCACCCTTTTTTCTTGCCAACTCTCCATTAATTTTAAAATAAGTTCATCCTGATTAGTTAATTTTTTCAGACTTAAATCAAGAGATAAAGAGAATAATGTGTCACTTCTTTCTTTACCGAGTTTCTTCTGTTAATTTTTGAAGATTCAACCTTGCGGTTCCATATTACAATCTGCCAGGCAACATACTTTGTAGTTCATATACTGTCTCATTATAATCATTTTTTTCTATTTCTTCAAGATTCATTAATTGATATAACTTGATGCCGATATCAGATAATATACAATTCCCGATTGTGGCACCGAGCTTGATCGGACCTCTACGTTGAAAAACCGATAGTCGATCCATCTCTGCCAAATCAGAATATAAAGAATAGTTGAATGTTTTAGTGGATAAGCCTCTTGCATATTCATTTTCAATGGGAGCTAAATCAATTTGAGGGGTACCCTTCTTCTTGAATACTTTGATAAGACACAACTGCCGGTATGAAAGATTTTCGGCTATCTTTAAAAGTACAGTGGCATAATTAAAATCCACCTCATCCGTAAAAGAAATATTCCCTAAAAAATTTCCATAGAATTGTAATTTTTTCAATTCCCACTCTTTTTGTAGTTTTGTGGTTACTCCTTCTAAGATGACGTTGGAATCAGATAAAATATTATCATTCCCTATAAAACCATCCTCCCTGATAATTTTGCCAGCTTTAATGTTTTTTTCAATACGGTCAATGGCGAATATGTAACCAGCACCAATTTTTTGTTCTTCCCTTTTACTGATTGTTCTATTTAAAACATCATCACTAATTCTATTGAAAGTCATAGAAAAGATCGTGGGAAGTGATGCTCCTAATAACAGCCCTGTCGGGCCAGCAATAGCACTTCCTATTATTGCGCCAGTAACATTTCCCACTATTTCTGATCCGGCATTTAGAAGTTTACGCAAAGATTCTTCATCCATATCAAATAATTTTTTCGGTATAAGCGTTTAGAGCGCACAGGAAGGAGGCAAAAGGAGCTGAAAGCTTCCAGGGCATTACTTTTCCCCACATTGGGTTTGCCGATCAATAAATTAATCCACCGGCAGTCCTCTAACTCAATCCTACGGATGGATTTGAAGTTTTCAATGGTTATTCTGTCCGTAAATTTTTCCATATCCTAAATCTATTATGAGATGCTCATTCAATAAATCAGCCCATTCACAAAGATATTTTTTTATTCCGATTCTTCAAATATCTTAGAGCTAGCCAGAAGGCTACTATTGCTATTATTAAGGATTACATTAATTTGAGAATTATCAAAACCAATGAATTGTAACAAACAACATATCAGCAGTTTTCTCAACTTATGAGTCAATACGTATAACTCTACGCCATCAAGAATATGTTTCTTTTTAACTCTCTCCATAAAATGGGAATAATAGTTTCTGGAATCTATCACCTCTTGAATGCAAATATTGTCAATTTTAATTTTATCGATACCTGAAAATTCCAATATGACACTATTAAGCATGTTGGAGAGTGCGTCTTCTTTTCTAAATCGGGTACAAAAACCTTCTAAGGCTTGTATCACAATTAGAAAATCAATACTGGAAAAAAAAGTTTTGTTTTTAATGCTCTCAATTAAATGGGTTCGTATAGGAGCGATATCTTCGCTCTCTGTACACCATTTACGGATGATATAAGGATATTGTTCTTCAATTGTATGATAATCAAACAGGAAATTATGCGGTTTAATTTTACGAGGAACACTGTTTGGTTCATGCTGAACGTAAATCAGTTCTATTTTATGGTATATTTTCTCTCCATTCTTCAGTTGTTGAAATTGATTCCTGTCGTATAACCGTATTTTAGAGCATTGTGCAACTTCCAGAGTAGCCAATGATAAAAATTGTTCATACGGAAAAATAATCGAAAGGTAATCTTCAATAGAAGAGTCATCCTGTTTATGAATCTCAAGCGAAGTATATTGCTCAAGCTTGGGTGTTAGAAAAAAATCAGACCCACTATAGTTTATCCCCTTTGTTAGATACAACTCTGTATTATTGTCAATTTGAATAACATTAATTGTATTCTTCGCCTCATCATAAGCATCAAATGAAATTGTAATTGTGGAGAATTTCTCTTCTTTATTGAAATAACTAACATTCCGCAGTGCTTCCGGATAACACCAATACGTTAAGAGGGGAAATGAAACGTCAGCTTTAAAAAATGACGGTTCTTTTAAACTCAGAATATGTTTACCTCTAATCAAGTATTGGCAATTATACTTGATAATGGAAAAAGGGCAGCTAAAATTTCTACTTCCCGAAGAATGACAATTTATGAGAGTTATCTTTTTTGCGTCAGCAGTAATTCCATAGATTACTTTTTCCTTTTTATTATTGAACAATGCTTCAAATGAATTTTTCTCATTTCCAAATGAACCGATCAATTCAAGGCTTATACTTTCATTAGGAGTATAAGTCAGGATCCCGGCAATAGTTTCATCTGGTTTCTCCGGTAAATACCAATATCC
Source organism: Proteiniphilum sp. (assembly GCF_040307845.1). GTDB lineage: Bacteria > Bacteroidota > Bacteroidia > Bacteroidales > Dysgonomonadaceae > Proteiniphilum. Next base: position 12,984 of record NZ_JAWRIS010000046.1, on the reverse strand, counting down.
TTTATCTTCTATTCTTTCAATCATTTTTATGAGATTTTTGATAACAATATGGCATTATTGATATCCAAGCACAGCTATAAATCGAATGCTACGAATCATAATTCCCTAATTTTTCACAAGAAAATCTATACCATAATTGTTTTAATTATATTCGATTGATTTTAAGTTTATAATCTAATCAGTAGAATAGAAGATATGGCACCGGATCGGATATAAAGAAGTTTTTATGAAAACAAATTCTTCATCCAATCAATTAGTTTCATACATGTTTCCTGTTCCGTTGTTAAGTATCGTTTAGTGATACTTGCGCCCATTGGAGTACCAGGATCTTTCTGCCAAGCGAGCCAAGTATGGATTTCCGCTTTAGCGTGGTGGTGCATATTGTACCGATTCAATCGGTTCGATTCTATATCCTCTAACGTGGAGTTAACCATAGGCAGGAGTTGGTCTTCTTCCGGTATCAGAAAAGAGATAAAATCTTCCAGTATTCCATTTATTTTATTGTCAGGCATTATCCACACACCTGCTTTATGTGTATCATTTGACACAATCAAACCGTCTTCGGGCAAACTTCCGGGAATGGAAAACCCACTACTTTGTAATACCCCCTTGACCTTTTCCCATCTTTGATCTAATTGATCGTCCGCATCAATAATAATTCCAACCGTTCGTATTCCGGAAATTTTAAAGCGTATGGGAGTCTGTTCGATAAGTTTGTCTATTCCATTACAATCAATTACTTCAAAATTTTCAACCATTTGATGTTTTTCACAGAGTGCCCAGATAACATGTTGGTCATCCTTTCCTTCAACGAGAAGTATTTGATTCATATCTTTTTTTGATTCCATCACCTCACTTCAATATCTTGTTCATCTGCAATTTTTAATTCATCTGGCGAGAACTGGGTCAGTTTAATGATGCCATCAATACTGTCCATTCGTATCAATTTCCCCGAAACACTATTTTGAGAATCGTTTATCGTGCGTTGAAAACCCTTAATACAATCTTCACTATGGGTAGTGGCGAATACCTGTATATCCAGCTCTTTCGACAACTTGAAAATAATCTTCCAGAGTTGTTCCTGGACGCTGTAATGCAACCCGTTTTCAAATTCGTCAATCATTAGGAACCCGTTTTCACAGTTGACTAAGGACAATATTATGGTCAATATCCGGTTGATACCGTCTCCCATACTTTTTAACGGATATACATCTTTACTTCCTTTTAATTTGATGATAGCATCTCTTCGCCCTCTTGCGTCCTTTTCTATGAAAGCGACCCTTTCTGTTTCCGGTTCAATAATTTTAAGGGCTTCAATAACATACTTTTCCTTGTCGGTAAGAGCTATGTCGTCAAACAGTTTTCCATTGATCTCATGGTCAATATTACCTGTTTTGATGAATTGATAAGAATCAGATATCGGTTTTTCTCCATATGAGTATCTCCTGAAGTTGAAATTATCAAGAGGATACAGATATTCTGAATTGGCATCTTTTACTGTAACCTTAAATCCAATCTTAAAATCTCTATCTGCTTCAATGTTGTTTTCTCCGATCAGGACTCTTCTTCTCAATAAATTGGAGGAAGCATCTTTTTGCGTTTCGTCAATGTACCTGACAAATTGGATGATTACCGATCCATCCGGCATTGTTGAACTACCGAAAATGTCTTCCGCTAGTTCTCCGATGAGGATGGAATTTTCCGCATTAAAACCAATGGTGCGATTTGTGAATATCGATGATAAGGTTTTTAAATTGTCATTCTCCGTATTTTTTGTCCTGTCCCGTTGCTGTAGTAATTCACCATGGTTTTCAACTATCTGTTCCAGATCCAGTAAATTTCCCTTGGAGGCATAGATCCGTATGGCTTCCAACAGGGTAGATTTACCCGTATTGTTTCTGCCGGTTATCAAATTCACCTGATCAAGTGACTTCATCCGGAAATCCTTCAGATTCCTGTAATTTTGTATATGAAGAGATTGTAGCATCTTTTTTTCGCTAAATTACATGTTTTATTCGATTCAACAATCATTTACCCACTATTTTAATATCTCTTAGGTGCTTAGTCCAGGTAACTCATATTTATTTCACCTCCATCCATCGGTTCTCTTTCGAGCTTTGTATGGCTGCGAAGCTGGCCCGGGTGGTGTTGACGATGCTATCAAACGGGATAAGCGCCTCGCCACCTTGCTGCACTGTTTGAATAAGACGATGGAATTGGGTTTTATGCCCCTTGTCCATGGCTGTTTTCAATTTTGAAAAGCCTTTTACTCCAAAAGCTTCTGTCTTCCGGAAATTATCCATGATAAAGGTGCGTTCTTGTGAAAAGACTTCTACTCTTTCTTTCGAGTAAGCCTTAGAGCCGTTTGAGAAATAGTTGATTACCCCTGTGGATCCATTCTCCATTTTCAGCAGGATGCTGGCGTTGTCCGTGTTCTCTTCCGGGTTTACTCCCATGGCGTTCATACATACCGCTTTCATCTTGCTACCGGTGAGGAATGCTATCAAGTCGATATAGTGACAAGCCTCCCCTATTATTCTTCCACCACCGGTTTTCATATCCTGCACCCACACGTTAGGGGGAATATACCCTGCATTCATGGTGGCAATCACGTTCATTTGACTATCCCCTACCAATGACTTGATCTTTTGTATATGCGGGGAGAACCTACGGTTAAACCCAACCGTCAAGGTTTTCCCTGATTTTTCGTACACTTCTATAATTTGCCGGAGTTCCTCTTCATTCAATGCGAGAGGTTTTTCCACAAACACATTCTTGCCTGCCTTCAATGATTCCTCCACCATACCGGCATGCAGATTGTGCCGTGTGGTAATCATCACCAAATCCACTTCATCATCAGTCAAGATATCCTTATAACTGGTTGTTGAATTGGCAAATCCATACTTCTTGGCCATCAACGTTCCCGACAAACCACCCTGGCTGGCAATATATTTAAAATGTACACCACTGTCTTTCAGTGCCGGGAGCATGGTCATTTTTGTGAAATTTCCTGCACCAATAACTCCGACTACACCTTTGGAGCCGGAGAAATTATGATGCTGCAACAACACCCTACTCTTCAATACAGCCGGATCATTGTTTTCCGGATAATTGATGATTGACGCGATCGATCGATGCGTGCCGATATCATCGTAGATACTACCATAATCCACCAAATCTACCTCCTCTGTAATCATCTCTTTCACCGAAAGATTGCCGGAAGCAATTGTCTGAAGGACAGTCTCAAAATTACGGTTTTCCGTCCATCTCACGTAAGGCAAAGGATAGTCTATTCCCTTATTTTCATAATTATCATCATATCTTCCGGCACCATAAGAACAAGATACCTGGAAAGTAAGCTCTTTCTCATAAAATTCGGCACGACTGATATTCAAACCTATAACCCCCACCAATACAATCTTTCCCCGCTTACGGCTCATTCGGGCGGCCTGTGAGATGATGGCATCGGTATGGGCAGAAGCCGTGATGATCACACCGTCCGCTCCCACATTCCCGGTTTGTTCCTCTACGAACTTCACCACATCCCCTTTTCCTGAATTATAGGCGATGACACCCCATTTTCTGGCAAGGGCTAATTTTTCTTCATCCAGATCGGTACCGATCACCCGGCACCCGTTCGCTTTCAATAGTTGGGCGGTAAGCAAGCCAATCAGTCCCAACCCGATCACCACCACAGTTTCCCCCAATGTGGGATTTAGCAAACGGATTCCCTGCAGGCCGATGGAACCGACTACTGTAAAGGCAGCCTCCTCATCGCTTACATTGTCGGGGATATGTGCAACCAAGTTTTTAGGAACACAAACGAACTCAGCATGAGGTCCGTTCGATGCCACCCGGTCGCCCACTTCAAATCCGCTCACACCTTCACCTACAGCAACCACTTTACCCACGTTACAGTAACCCAGTGGAATTGGTTCATTCAACTTGTTAAATACGGAATGTACCGTAGGCATCAAGCCATCGGTTTTCACCTTGTCCAATACCTGTTTCACCTTATCAGGCTGCTGTTTTGCTTTCTGCAGATAATTCGATTTCCCGAATTCTACCAGCATCCGCTCTGTACCTAATGACACCAAACTTTTTGTCGTTTGAATCAGCAAACAGCCCCGTTTTACCTGTGGTACAGGTACTTCTTCCAATATCGTTTCTCCCGTCTTAAAGGATTGTATAATTTGTTTCATAAATATATGTTGTATTCTTTCCTCTCACTCATTCTTTTTAGTATTCAATTTTTTAAATCGCGCTTCCCATCAAAAAATTAATTCCCCGTTGGGTAATTCTATATTGCTGGTTCGGATCATTCGCTTGTTCCAATGTGTATCCTATTAAACCGTTATCCTTTAATGGTTTCACATAATCATCTCGGTATCGCTCTTTGCTCCGATAGCCTAAAATAGAAGCCAGTTCTTCCAAAGAAACAGGTAGAAGAGTCAGGAGTAGTGTACCCAACAAAACCTTTCCTCTCTTTTTTAGTAACTCCCCACTTTTTTCTTTCCAACTCCCCACTTTTTTTAATTCATCTAATGCTATATTACTGTTTATCAATAATCTAATATTTTCCAACTCCTCACTTTTTTCTTGCCAACTCCCCACTAATTTTAAAATAAGTTCATCCTGATTAGTTAATTTTTTCAGACTTAAATCAAGAGGTAAAGAACGTAATATGTCACTTCTTTCTTTACCGAGCTCTTCTTCTGTCAATTGACTGAGCGAAAGATATAAACGGTATAAATCTCCAACCTCAAAGATAACCATTGGAATAACACTCAAAAACGGTTCATCTTCAATAAAGAAAGGATGGGCTCCTCCCGTATAAGCATTTACAAATTTATTCATATTCTTTACACCCGAACCGATTTCGTCAGCCCAAGTGAGTACATTGAAAAACGCACGGATATTTGGATTTTTAGGTTCGGCATCAAATGTTTCCAAATCAAGCGGGCCTCTGAAGCGCACCCGGTTAGGATTGGTAGCCTCTACACGGTCTTTATAGATAACAACTTCCGTAGGTTTGGCACTGTTATATTCCCTATGGATGATGAGATTACCCACCAATTCCCGAAAGATGAGTTCCCGTAAATCTTTCCGTTCTCCATTTCTGTCCTGATAGAATTTCTCTGCCCATTTCTCTTTGATAAAAGCTAACGCTTGCAGGTACGAATCAATTAAATTGGTTTTTAGCAATAAACGGTCATCCCAACGATTCATATTCTCTCTTCTAACTAAAATATCTATCCGATATGCGGGGAGTATATTGCCAATCACTTCATCTGTCCCAAATATCAATGCAGCGGCAAGTGTCAATCCTTCAACACCTGTGGTAAAATCTTTTCTGAGAAATCGAGCATCTCTTAAAATCCGTTCATTTGTTGCTTCCAACCAAGGATGGTTAGCATTGACCAATGCCAAACGGGAGCGAACTTTGTCAAACAAAGCCGTATCGAAATCTGTTATTTTCAGATATGGAAAAACCTGGTTTTCCGTAAATACATTGCGTTTCCGGGCATAAAGTTCTGCAATACGTGCTTCATCGGTAATTCGGAAATCGCTGTCATTTTCCCGGTCATACACAACCATAGCGTGCTTATGAACAAAAGAACTCACCGGTACACGAATATATAATAACGATCCCTGGAGATGTGTTACTTCGTTTACAGCCAAGGGAAAAGGAGGGTTCAATACATCTGGATTGTTCAATGCGGTAACAATATCCTGCTTGAGATTCATTAAATTCTGTCCTCCAAGCCCCAATACCGTCCCATCATCAGCTACTCCCAACAAGATAACACCGCCTTCTCGGTTGAGAAAAGACGCTACGGTGTCATAGAATGAATCCGGAACGCCGTTCTGTGCTTCCTTGAACTCAGTACGAATATTTTCTCCTTGAGATAAGATTTTATTCAGCTCCTGTTGGGTCATTTTTTATTGTCAATTATCAAGTAGCGATCATAGTGTTCGGGAATATCGGTTCTTTTTTCAAATATCCACTTATCACAGACATCATATAAAAAATTTACATCATCTTCCTCTAAATGTGTAGCTTGATATGTAATATGCACTACTTCCCTCTTCCATTTTTCTATATATGACGTGTCTTGCAAAGATAATAATAAGTTACGGTAAATCTGAATGTTTTCTGATGATGATATATGGACTTATTCCCAATGAGATATTCATTATTTTTCCCGAATGAGTTTTTTAGCGAAAAAGCCGGTTAGTTCATTCGTAGCCTATTTGTTTACTACTTCGATGCATCTTCTTTACTATTATACCTTTCAATAAAAAATCCCACCGAGTTATAGTAATCAGGAATGCTATTGGCATCAACGTCTTTAATCCTATTGAAAACAGTATTTTTATCAAAAAGTTTACAGAATTTATCATAAGACTCCGGTTCTGCTCGAGTAATCATTCTCCTGACAAATGACACTATGTTAAAATCTTCTTCCGTGAGATAAGTGTCAATTTTTTGGTGATATTCTTCAGGGGCGACTCCTCTCCAAATTTTGAATAATACCGTTATGGGGGTTTGACCCAATTCAAATATTTGCTTAATTCCTCTTTTCTCAATATACCTGATGATTAGTCCGTGTACAATCTTGTCCGTTTTATTAGAGATGGCATAATAAGTACTACTCTTATCACAAAAATGGGTTGCAAAAAACAGATGGAAAGGCTCTAATTTTTCTGTTGATAGAATTTTAGAGAAGATATCCAATTGTTTATCACGATTGGGGATAACTCTTTCATACGTCGTTCCCATATTATCCATATCAATAATGTATCTGTCAATTATATCGCAAATAGTGAATTCCGGATAGACTCCCAGACGGAAGTCAATGTATTCTTTTCTCTCTTTATTTATTGACAAACGGGATAAGGCCATACATATCTTTCCGATACAATCGTTGTCAATATTGTAGGAATATCGCATATAAAGCATTTGGGAAATGATTCTTTGTAACTGCTTATATCCATATCGTTTATGGTAACTATCGAAAATGTTAGTCAAATCGTTTTCATCCTTTACAGATATTGTTTCGATCAGTTCATCGTATTCCACATCACTTAATATGTCATTCGGAACGGCGTATAGGAAATATTTGTCGAAATAAAAGTCAGAGCATAATCTTTTTTCATTGCCAAGTTTTACCTGATCATAAGTTTCAAGGGAAAAAGGGTATAAGATTTCATTGATTATCTTGTCTATAAAAATAAATTGTCGAGAATTTATCTTCTTTCGAATACTCTCTAAAAAAGTGTCTTTTCTCGCTTGTCTTTTTTCAGGGAAATCTAATAAATAATTAGAACTTATTTTACTAATTGTTCCGGTTATCAGATGTTTATTATTTTTTATTTGTTCATAAGCATCCAGTTGGAATAATTTTAGTGCTTCCAGCAAAAACAAATCGGAGAGGTTGACTTCTCTATAGATGGATGGAAGAGTAAAGGAGAGGGCATTTGCATATAGGATGATCTCCCTCACTGTGGAGAAAAGAGGAAACAGATAATTGTAAAACGTCTCCTTTACAGTTTCGATAGAGGTGGTAGTCCTACCACCTTGCGATAATAACGTTTCAAGTGAGAAGAATAGATGAGATTCGCAGAACCTTTGTAGATACATCCTTTGTATTTTAGGGAGATAAATCGGAACCTGGATGATCTTTTCTAGGAAATGCCTTCCCGATTGTTCGTCCCCACTTTCAAAACGTTGTCCGATCGACTTTGCCACCATATCCACATCCATCGCGATAAGGTAAGTGGTATTCACAAAATCGGCATTCTGGCGAATCAGTTTGAATAAAGCATGCAACTCCTCCTTATCGAGCCGGTCCACATCGTCAATCAATATAAGAAGATGTTTTCCGGACAGTCGGATACTTTCATTCAATTCTTTTTTCAGTTGTCGGATATCGATGTCAATTTTAGAAACAGCATTGGTAATTTTTTTTAATGATTTTCCTACTATATTCCCCAATCCCGGCATGGCGATATTGAGCAATCCTGATATCCCCAACGACACCAAAGGACCATATTGTTTTATCTTTTCAACTACCTCTTTACTATTTCCCCTTTCGAACGCCTTAAAAAAATCCAACAAGAACGATTCCTGATCTTTAAACAACCAGGGGTTAAACTCAACGACATTGATGTTCTCCTCCTTTTCAAGTTCCCCTTTAACCATGTTAAGGACAGAGGTTTTCCCTTCACCCCATTTCCCGTATATGCCGATTGTGTAGCAAGGGTGAACTGTTTCACTCTTGTACTTTATCGTTTCCGAAATACTCTTAACGATACGCTCTCTACCCAGTAAATCCTCAGAAAGATTATTAATAGGTGAGTCTTCGATTATAATCTTTGTCGCATTCGTGCTGTTATTTCCCATTATATTGTCAAGGAAAAATTTAATTCCTATTTATGTTTTATATATCAAATCTCCCCCCCTAAGAATCTTCCCGAACAACTCCACCCCTTTTAAATGGAATATTGTTGCTATATCTATACTGATTATGAAACTGCGCCAAGTTCAATTCATCCAATTCTATGGTAGTGAACTGGGGCGACTCCTTCCAAATTTTGAATAATACCGTTATTGGGGTTTGTCCCAATTCAAATATCGACTCAATCCCTCTTTGCTCAATATATCCGATGATTAGTTTGAACATCAATCCTCCCAGATGACACTCAGGACAAAATCGTTTTTGTCAGAATAGATACAATGTTCATAGAATTTCCGCCCGTAATCATTACGATCGCCGATTCTGAACCAATCTTGGGCAAACACAATTTCGTCTTCTGTACTTTTTATGCCGTTTTCATAAAAATATTCACCAGCGGCCGTGTTGTGTGGAACCAAAAAGGCTCCCGTATAATTGATATATTTAAAAGGAAAATCCTCACTGTATTTAAACCATTTGATTTGTCTGTTTATTGTGCATATAATCATGATCGGATGATTCCCTATTGATGCAAATTTGATCAGGGTGGCGGCTATGCTTGTTTGGTATTTGGCCGCAATTTCTTCTATCAGGTTGAAAGAGAATTTTCGTTTGTAAATGTCATTTAGTAATCTCGCTTTGGGAAGTAAGAGGCTCGAGGCAAAGAAATCAGCTTCGAGTTCCGCTTCATTGTCGGAAGCGAAATTCGTAAAGGAGGGATGTGGACTTACCAACCTTTTTTTTAGAGCGTTTCGATGTTCATCAATGACATAGTGCCCCAGTTCATGTGCCAGAGTGAATCTGACCCGGGGCACATATTTGTGTTTAACGCTATGGCTGTTCAGATAGACATGGAATTTACCGGCGCGGTACTCCAACAGCCCATCAAATGCGTTACCATAGTCTGCGAACGAATAGGTTATGCCATATATCTTCAATAATTTATATGGGCAAATTAAGCTGTCGTAAAAATATTCATCCGCGATAAATTCAGCTAAATCAGAAAGCTCATTTTTTCTGTAATTCGGTAAATCAAATTTGTTCTTCGTCATTTTCCGCCCTGTCTCTGTCAGCCCTCATCTTTTTCGCAATTTCATCAGGAATAGTGGTGCCCTTACGTGCGGCCCGCCCCAGATTTCCAACAGTGCCACTTAAGTCCACAATAGTCCCCTTCTCTCTCGGGAATCGTTTTCCTGCCTGTAACAACTCTCTGGCGTCAGGGTAGTCGGGGGGAGTACCTTCAATCCTGTTATTTTTTTCAAAGGCGATAATCTCCTCATCGCAAGTAGGGAACATATAGCCGAGAGATTTCAATGACTTTTTCAAAGAATCTTCAAAATCACTGTTTAATTTCAAATTTTTATCGGTCATTTTGATAGATGATTATATGATCCCATATATTTTTTTATTTTATCCAAAGAACGTTTCTTGATTTGTCGCATGTTGTCCGGGTGCACATTCCACATATCGGCCAGCTTTTGTATTTCCTCTCTGGGTAATTTTCTGTTGCCATCTTCGTACATAAGGTAAGTAATCAGGATATGTTTATCTCTTTCGTTTAGAGTATTGAGCGCTTTTTCCACTAAGAGTAAATTTGCTGAAGGTTCTTCTGTAACTTCAGGCTCCAATGAAAATATGGTGAAAGACAAGTCATCAACACGGACCATTTTTTCTTTGTATTCTTTGAATTCCCGGAGTAATTGATACATCTCGTTCTTGGCGATAGCGGCAAGCCATGCTTTCAATCTGTACTCTTTCTTGTCTGCTACGACCTCGTCAATCAATAAGAATTGATCAGCTTTCTGGTAAACCGTCAGGAAGGTATTTTGATGTACAGATAGGATTAAGTCCTCGCCGTACATCTTCCAGGGCAAGCAGGCTTTCTTCACTACTGTATATATAAAGTCTTTATATCTTTCATAAAGTAGAGAGAAGGCTTGTTCTGCATCTTGTCTGTTTTCTTCCTTTAGCGACATGCGAAGAAAAAGATCCGCAAGATCAATTTCATTCAATGTTTTTAAATCGGATTTTACTTCCATTTCATTCTTCAATAGTATATATGCTAATTCGTGACATATTCTTTATGTCTTGTTCTTTATGTCTTGATGTCACGGTTTCACATATAGAAAATAAGACAACGGATAAATTCCCTGTCCGTTTAAGTTGGGAATAGTATTGTTATATAAATTAAAAACTGGGTGAATATGAGTAAGACTTCAACACGCGTAAGAGACGCAAGGACGGGTCATTTTGTTCCGTCCGAACAAGCCGAACGCAGGCCTAATACTACCGTGACCGAGAAAGTCAAGGTGGGACCTGTGAAAAAGCGCAAGTAGAGATTAGTGAACTAATTTATTAATTTAAAATTTGAAACAATGCACGACACAGGAGAGAAACCCGGAAAGGGTTTGTACCAATGCACCAAGTGTGGGCAGGCTATCAGACTTGACGATCACGATGATACCCTCCCCCCATGCCCGAAATGTCATGGCACTCGATGGATCAAAGTTGGCTAATTTTTAGAGGGTGTTTCACGTTGTGGAAACATCCTCTTTTCATAACTGACTTCTGTCACTCATTGTACTAAGCAGTACATCATGCTTACGCCCAATCGATGATGCCTCCCGAGACGTATTTCATGTTCATCGATGAATGGCCTGCCCATCCATATCAAACGCATATTCATAGTTGATAGCAGACTTGTTGTTTTCATTTTTTATCCAGCCTTGCTCCAAATGGCTTATCTCCTTTATATCGCTTGCGGAGATGTCTTTAAATTTATTTGCCACTCCGTTTAGTATCTCCATCTCTGCATCGGTAAAGAGTGAGGCATCGAACTTGTGTTTGTCTGAAGTTGCAAAAATTGTACCTTCCTTGCCCGACGGAAAGTGTTGGATTTCTCTTTTTATATATCCCTCGTTTGATAGATATTCGAAAATACTTTGAAAATTGTCGGGTACAGGCCCGTGATCGATGGCTATATACTGCATACCGCTAATGGAGAACGCACTGTTGCGGAAATTCAGAAAGTCGGCATAAAACAGCAGCTTGTTCATTTTTGTCTTATAGGGTTTCATCCTTTCAGCAAAAAACAGCACCATCTGCGCAAGCTTTTCTGCATTTGGCTTTTTAAAGCCTGTCAGTTTTCCTTTGTTGTCAGATCCAAAAATATAGTCGAGAACGGCAGTTGTAGGAAATTGCTCTTCGTTTTTATTTATCAGAGTATCTGCACGTTTCAATATTTTCTTCCTGTCATTTTCTTTCAATGTAGTGCACGATTTCACCAATTCTTTAAAATAGTTCGGGTTATCGGCAAGGCTTATCAACTTAGCGTTTGCTTTGCTGGGAATCTCCCCCACTTCGTAATTGCGATATGTGTTGACCCCTAAACCCAATATTTCCGACATTGAGGATGCCGACACCTGATATTTGTTGCGCACTTTTGCGATTTCATCGGTAAATGGAATATTGTTGCTATATCTATACTGATTATGAAGCTGCGCCAAGTTTAATTCATCCAATTCTGTGGTAGTGAACTGCTCGCCGCTATCCTCACATTTATAAAAATGAAACACAATCTCAAAACTTTCTTTCCTGAACTCTGCTCTACGCTTCTCACGACACAGTGGCATCTCTTTTCCTGTTATCGGGCTTTTCATATCCTTTTGGTTTTATTTCTTGAATGGATAAGTCATTTTATATTCTGCCAGATGAAACGAAATACATATTACGTTGCTTCTGGCTTCTCCCAAGCTAATTTTGATATAAACCTCCCGGTTTTTTATCGTTTTGCCAAACACCCACATATCCGCTCCTTTATACAATGTATCTTCGAAAGGACCTTCACTATAATCGGCTACGTCTAAGTCCTCCAATACTTTCTTTCGATCAATAGGGCGGATTTCCAACTCCGACAGCGTTTCAAAGTTTTTTCCTCTTTCATCACGGAACATCACATCCCAAATCTTCATCTTTTGCTTAAAATCGCGAAGAAAAGATTTTATCTCACTTTCCGTTTTACTATTGTTTGGCAAAGATAATGTCATTTTTATATTTTTGCAACTTTATAGTTGGTTATTTGAATATAATGATTGCATTTTTTACCTTTGTAGTAGTTTTTTTATTTGTGGTTGGCTGAATTATTCCATTTTTTATTCTGATCCTCATGCTGCCGTTCACGCATCCGTGTAGGGGAGGTTCGCCTAATAAACTTTCATTCCTGTTGCAAAATGTAAATATAATAAATTAATTGCTGATCAGGCAAATAAATTAGTCGAGCACCCCGATAAACTCCTCAAAATTTATTATCAGTCCCATATATTCAAACCTAATTACACACTTCAGATATCCACAATTTAATGCTTTCTCCTACTTTATCAATAAATTTCACTACTGACCGGATAAAATTTTAAGAAAAGGGGTTACTTCCTTTCGGTTTCGCCCCAAAGTTGTAATTTTGTTTTGAACAGAACAAAGTACAACCATGGGTAAAGATAGTAATAAACATTTAGTCGGTCAGCCGATT
>NZ_JAWRIS010000045.1:0-63918 GCF_040307845.1 Proteiniphilum sp. | reverse complement strand
TCTGTGATTTTGCTTCCAAATTGGTGGAGTAAGACCAGCCTTTACCAAAAGCATCTATTCCAAAGTCGCCATAATAGCGAATAAGGTCATTACCGATACGGTGCTTGCGCAATGAATCGTCAGGAGAATTAAAGACGGATAGCCGCCACTCGAGGGTATTGTTAAACTTCACCCTTTTTTTCTGGTAATTAGCTTTCAGTATATGCAGGCTATTAAAGTTCAGATTATTTACGCCCCCCTTATGCCAGTTGTCAGAGAAGTAGTTTTGGCCAAACTGGAAAGAGTGCTCACCTGAACGCACCCAGTATTTTCGACCAAATTCAACAGCTTCAATCCCCGGGGCATCCAACGAATAAGTCGTTTCTGCCTTTATCAATTCGCGGAAAGGATTGAATGTCTCTCTCACAATCTGGTCATCAGATTCCAGACTCCGTATTGAGTCAAAACTGGCCACAGAATACCTGATCCTGTCGGGATATTTTAAATAATAATCGCGCCTTACGTTTCGCACAAAGTCGACATGATCCAACCGGGGAGCAAAGGTTTTTTCCACAGGAATAAGCACTCCTTTGTCATCATCCTTTTCCGAAGGGTATAATGACAATTCACGGGGGAGTATCTCTCCCGTAAAGATCATCGGAAGAAAAAGCGGATTATAAAAAAGCGTATCCCGGAACGAAAGTCCCGTCATTGATTCAAAACTGCTATAATTCACCGGCAGCTCTAACGTACCATTCGCTTTCCGGAAATAGGTGGAATCCAAAGGGTTCCGGAATAAAGGCGCTGAATCTGCCGGGATTAACGATACCGTTTCGCGTGGTACCGGCACAGAAACCGGAGGAATAATAATGGTATCAGAAAGCGTATCAGAAGATGATTGCGGAGGAATAACCACACTGTCGTCAATCTCTTTGACCTGCACTTTCCGACGTTCAATCTGCTTGCTGATATCGGTAATATCCCGAAACAGCTCCAGACTATCTATCATTGGTATAGAATCCGGCCTCTGGACAACCCTATCTTTAACTTCGGAAGCTACCGTCCCGAATGAATAAACCGTCACTATCAAAAAAAGGAGAATAATTCGTCTCATACGATTATTTTATTTTTTTACTTCAATTCACCTTTACATTCTTCCAATAGGCAAAGATATAAAAAAAAGTTTTATATATGAAGGAGAAGTTACTAAGGGAGAAAAACTTTTCGCTCCGTTTATCTGTTATTTATATCTGTTAAGATCTCTTGTGGCGAACGTCAATCACAAAAAAATTATTTACTTTTGACGGACGTAATAAGGATTTGATGATTTATTGATGTGATGAATAAATATTCATTTTTTACTTTTCTGGTAATTAGTAATTGGTAATTAGTAATTGGTAATTTATTATATAATTGTATGAGAAAAATTTCTTTCGTTTTATTGATCGTGATAGGAGCAATGGGGCTCACCGGATGCCAGGGATACAACCGGATGGTAGAAAAACAAGAAGCGGTAACGTCGCAGTGGGGAAACGTGCAGAACGCCTATCAGCGCCGTGCCGACCTCATCCCCAACCTGGTGAACACCGTGAAGGGATATGCCCAGCACGAACAGGAAACCTTTACGCAAGTGACCGAGGCGCGTGCCAAAGCCACGCAAACAACCATCAATCCTGAAAATCTTACTGCGGAAAGTCTACAGGAATACCAACAAGCCCAGGATCAATTGAGCCAGGCATTGGGAAGATTGTTACTGATACAGGAGAATTACCCTGAACTGAAAGCCAACCAGAATTTTCTTGCATTGCAGGATGAACTGGCAGGAACAGAAAACAGGATCTCGGTAGAACGGAACCGTTTCAACCTATTGGCGCAAGACTATAATGCCTATATCCGCAAATTTCCACAGGTGATTTATGCGAAATGGTTCAAATTTGATCCGAAAGCTTATTTCGAAGCGACTTCCGAAGCCCAGACCGCTCCTCAGGTGCAGTTCTGACAGGGAAAGTACCGTGTAAGGGAAAAGAAAAAACTTTGCAGGATAGGGTGGATTAAAAGAACCCTGAAACCATTTGGGATATGTTACACAAAGAGGAACTACAGAGAATAGTGGAATCGATTCAACTCGCGGAAAGCCGTACCTCGGGTGAAATACGCGTATGCGTGGCCCGGCAATGCAAAGGCGATCCTCTGGAAGCCGCACTCCAAAAGTTCCACCAACTCAAAATGGACACCACCCGGCTCCGTAATGGTGTGCTCATCTACGTCTCCCCGGCCGACCATAAAACAGCGATTATCGGAGACCAGGGCATCCACGATGCCGTGGATGGAGGATTCTGGAATGACGCCCTGGAGAAGATGCTTTCCTGTTTCAAAAAAGGAGAGATCGCGGAGGGGATCTGCAAAGGGGTAGGAAAGGTAGGAGAAATGATCAAATCCCGTTATCCTGTGGCAGAGAACGATATAAATGAATTAGACGATGAAATTATTCTGGAAGAGTAAATATCTTCTCCTATTCCTATTCTTTTCTTCTTTAGGGGTATCTGCTCAGGATATCCCGGAGCCGATGGTGCCCTACCGTCTGGTAAACGACTTCGCGGATATTTTCTCTACGGCAGAGGAACTGGCTTTGGAACAAAAACTGCGTGCCTACAACGACTCCACCTCCACCCAGATATATGTGGTTTCTGTAAGTGACCTGGGGGGTTATCCCGCCTCCGATTATGCTTTCCGACTTGGCGAGAAATGGGAAATCGGACAGAAGAGCAAGGATAACGGTGCTGTCATCCTTATCAAACCCAAAATCGGGAACAGCCGCGGACAGGCATTCATCGCCACCGGCTATGGACTGGAAGCGCGGATCAATGATGCCTATGCCGGTCGCATTGTACGCGATGAGATGATCCCTTACTTTATGGAGGAGGATTATTTCGGGGGAGTAAATGCCGCCATCGACACCATGATCGCGCGCCTTTCGGGAGAATTTGCCGCCGATGCCAATGAAGAAAAAGGAATTCCTGTTTTCGCAATTATTATTATACTGATTGTCTTTGTCCTACTGATCTCTTTCCTTTCCAAAGGAGGAGACCAGCATATCGGCGGTGGCGGTCACCGCACAAACTCACCCACCATCTTCTTCCCACCAATGACGGGTAGTCGCAGGAGCGGAGGATTTGGAAGCGGGAGCGGCTGGGGTGGCGGTTTTGGAGGCGGAGGCATGGGTGGTTTCGGCGGAGGCGGAGGCGGCAGATTCGGTGGCGGAGGCGCCGGTGGAAGCTGGTAACATGGACAAGAATACCTTAATCACCGTACTGGGACCCACTGCAAGTGGAAAGACCGCGTTTGCCGCACGACTGGCTTATGCAATCGACGGCGAAATCATAAGCGCCGACTCCCGCCAGATATACCGGCGGATGGATATCGGTACCGGCAAAGACCTTTCGGAGTACACGGTAAATGATCAATCTATCCCCTATCATCTTATCGACATCCGCGCACCGGGAGAAAAATATACCCTTTTTGACTATCAACACGATTTTCATAATGCCTACAACGATATCCTCAGCCGCAATAAAACGCCTATCCTTTGCGGTGGTACCGGGCTTTATATCGAATCGGTACTGAAAGGTTATCATCTCCCCGACGTGCCTGCCAACCCGGCGTTGAGGTCTGCGCTGGAAGAAAAATCTCTGGAGGAGTTGACCATCATCCTGCAAAATTACCGCCCGCTACACAATACCACCGATACTGATAATAAAAAAAGGGCAATCCGGGCCATCGAAATAGAAGAATACAAGTCGAAACAGGAGAGTGTAGCCACCTCATTTCCACCAGTGGAAAGTATCCTGTTGGGCCTTGATATCGGGAGGGAACTCCGGAGAAAAAAAATCACCGCACGCCTGCACGCACGCCTACAGGAAGGGATGATCGAAGAGATTCGAAACATTCTCAACTCCGGAGTTTCACCTGAAGACCTGATTTATTACGGCCTCGAATATAAATTCGTAACGCTCCATGTAACCGGTAAGTTAAGCTATGAAGAGATGTCCCGGCAATTAGAGATTGCCATCCATCAGTTCGCCAAACGACAAATGACCTGGTTCAGAGGGATGGAACGTCGGGGATTCGCCATCCACTGGATCGACACGACGCTGCCCATGGAACAAAAACTGCAACTGGCTCATTCTTTTATAGAGTAAAGAGCAAAGAGTAAAGAGTAAGGACTTTTATAGCATCCACAGAAAAAAATAAGATATGGATAGGCAAATCTGCGTAAAAATCGTAAATTTGTCCCTCAGATAGAGACATGCCTTGCAATTAAGATAGACGAGGTGCTTCAATAACAGGCCATTTTGAGCAATTAACACGTATGATTAAAGGAATATTCCCCGTTGAGAAATTCAGACAACTCGACACACCATTTTATTATTACGATACAGCGTTACTACGTGCTACACTCGGGACAATAAAAAAAGAGACTGAAAATAAGCCTTTTCATGTGCATTATGCCGTGAAGGCAAATGCCAATCCGCGTATCCTGAAAGAGATCGCCTCTTTTGGGTTCGGAGCCGACTGTGTGAGCGGTAATGAGATCCTGGCCGCATTGGAAAGTGGATTCACCCCGGATAAGATCGCCTTTGCCGGCGTGGGGAAAAGCGACCGTGAAATAGAGATCGGGCTCAATAACGATATTTTCTGTTTTAACGTGGAATCGATCCCCGAACTTGAAGTCCTCAATGCATTGGCTTCGGCAAAAGGGAAAACGGCAAGGGTAGCCTTTCGTATCAATCCGAATATCGATGCTCATACCCACAAATACATCACTACCGGATTGACAGAAAATAAGTTCGGCATCAACGAACAGGATCTGCCGCGGATATTAGAGATCATGAAAGTATCGGCAAACCTGCAGCTTATCGGCATCCATTTCCATATCGGTTCCCAGATCACCGATCTCAAATCGTTTGAAGACCTTTGTGTGAAAGCGAAAGAACTACAGGAATGGTTCAACATGCAGGGGATCAAATTGCCGATCATCAATGTAGGAGGAGGATTGGGAATAAACTATCAGCATCCAAATCACATTCCTATGGCCGACTTCGAATCTTATTTCCGCCTTTTCGAGAAAAATCTGCCATTGCAATCGGGCCAGGAGTTGCATTTCGAATTGGGACGCGCAGTAGTCGCCCCCTGTGGATCTCTCATCTCACGGGTGCTCTTCGTAAAAGAGGGTATTCAAAAGAAATTCCTTGTCATAGATGCAGGAATGAGCGATTTAATACGCCCCGCCCTCTACCAGGCTTTTCACCATATAGAGAATATCACCTCCTACAAGGAGACGGCGCTTTATGATGTGGTGGGGCCTATCTGTGAATCGAGTGATGTATTCGCCGAACAGATCTTACTCAACGAAAGTACCAGGGGAGACCTGATCGCCATCCGCTCCGCCGGCGCATACGGAGAGGCCATGGCATCCCGATACAACTGCCGCGATTTACCCCTGTCTTACTTTTCCGATCAATTGTAAACTATGACACTCACCCAATTCACACTGACAGAATGGATACTGGGAGGCACACTCTTACTTTGTTTCCTGATACAACTTTTCTTTTGGTTATGCTTCTATAAACGTCCTTATAGCTACCAAAAAAAGAAAAGGGAAATAGCTGTTCCCGATGAAGCGCTGCCTGCTATCTCGGTCATTGTTACCTCCAGGAACAGTGCTGAGGAGCTAGCACAAAACCTGCCGTTTATCATCGAACAGGATTACCCAGATTTTGAAGTAATTGTAGTAAACAGGGGATCGACCGATGATACCGACATGGTACTGAAAGCTGCTGAGCAGAAACACCCCCGGCTCTACCACACTTATGTACCGGCTGAAGCTGACGGTATCAATGAAAAGAAACTGGCGCTCACATTGGGTATCAAGGCTGCAAAAAATGATTATCTCCTGTTTACTGAAGCCTATTGCAGGCCCTGCTCCAAACAGTGGATCAAAGAATATGGAAAAGAATTCACACAGGATAAGGAGGTCGTCCTGGGTTTCAGCCGGTTAGAAATTCCCAAAAAGACAGCTTTACGGGGTTTCATATTATACGATAACCTCATCCATCATCTGAAATTCCTTTCTATGGCTATCCTACACAAACCATTCATGGGGATCGGACGTAATCTGGCTTATAAGAAGGAACTCTTTTTCCGGCACAAGGGCTATTCACCTATATTAAATCTGGAAGGTGGAGAAGACGACATTTATATCAACAGGATCGCTCCTAAAAAAAAGACAGGAGTAGTGCTTTCAAGAGAAAGCATTACCGAAACAGACAGTGTGAAAAATTTCTCTACATGGCGCACATTGAAATCGGGATATCTCTATTCAAAACAATATTACAAAGGATTTTCTTTTCGTATATTCGGGCTGGAAACATTCTCAAAATATCTTTTTTACCTGTCATTGATCGGTTCGATTGTGCTGGGAGTGCTAACCAACAACCATATACTGACAGTGCTTGCCTTATTCCTTTTTGTGGTGAGATATGCGGTGCAATGGAGAGCAATCACACTCAACAGCCGCCATTTCAATGCAGGAAGATACCATATCAATCTCCTCTTTTACGATATTTTCCAACCTCTTAATAATATCCGCTTCAGGAAATATGCTGCCAAACGGAACAGGGCGTGGAGGTAATTCCCAAAGCGGACCTGACAGAAATGACAGGCAGCAGTCATGAAGATATCCAAAGAGGTGTCTCCGTCATTCTGTCAGGCTAAAAATGGCTCTGAATGAAACGGATAGGGTTAAATCGGGTTAATCGCTCTTTGATTGCGTTAAAAGTGTTAAAAAGCAGGTCTGAAGCTAAAAAACCTGCATGTTATTTGTCATATATTTGCAACACATAAGATGTACTAAGAATGAGCTCAAACAAGTTTGGTTGCCTCTCGGTTTTCATCTTATTTGTTGTGTATATATAGAGATAATGACAAACATCAACACAAAAGAAGTATGAATACAGGAAATAGTAAAAACGTATTTGTTATCGTATTAGTCGCAATTGTAAGCTCCGTTGTCACTTTATTGGGTTACAACGTAATAACTAAAGATAACGGGAATAATACATTGTCAGGATTATCCGGCGACAGTATTTCTGAAGAAGTAAGGGCTTATGCCAATTCATTTGAACAGGACAAGAATGTAGTGCTTACAAACCTCACCACCTCGGAAGGTTATCCCGATTTTACGGAAGCAGCCGCCAAGTCGGTCGACGGTGTAGTGCACGTAAAAACAACTACGATAAGCCAGCAACAGTATATTAACCCGTTCGATTTTTTCTTCGGATTTGGTGACCGCACGCCTTCCCAACCACGAGAACAGGTAGGCTATGGCTCCGGAGTGATCATTTCCAAAGATGGATATATTATCACCAACAACCACGTAGTGGCGAATGCACGGGAAGTCTCCGTCACACTGAATGACAACAGGGAGTTCAAAGCCAAGGTGGTGGGTACGGATTCCCAGAGTGACGTGGCTCTCCTGAAAATTGATGGAGATGATTTTCCTTATCTCACTTTCGGTAATTCCGACGCTTTAAAGGTAGGAGAATGGGTGTTGGCCGTGGGTAATCCGTTCAACCTGACATCTACGGTTACTGCCGGCATCGTGAGTGCCAAAAACAGGGGAAATGTAATGGGAGGTGAATTAGGTATCCAGTCCTTCATTCAGATAGATGCAGCTGTCAACCCGGGAAATAGTGGCGGGGCATTGGTCAATACGCGGGGTGAACTGGTCGGGATCAATACGTTAATCTATTCCCGTACAGGTGATTTTGCCGGTTATGCTTTTGCTGTACCAATTTCTATCGCAGGAAAAATTGCCGCCGACCTGAAAGAGTACGGAACAGTACAACGCGCCCTTCTGGGAATTCAGGCGCCTAATATAGAAAATATCCGACGTCAGGATCCGGATAAAGCGCGCGAACTCTCCCTGATCAAGGGTGTAGTGGTAGAAGATTTCAGTGACCGAAGTGCCGCCAAGGCTGCCGGTGTACAAAAGGGAGACGTCATCACCGCCATCAACAATGTACCTATCCGCAATTTTGCCGAATTACAAAGCCAACTGAACAGGTACCGTCCGGGAGACAAAGTCAGCGTCACGGTTGACCGCAACGGCAATAGCCGCTCATTCAACGTTGAACTGACGAACGATGCAGGAAGTACCGAAATCACGCACCCCACCAATGCTTTGAGTGCTTTGGGCGCCACATTCAAAGAAATATCCGATGAAAGGAAAAAATCTTTCGGTATTTCGAGCGGAATTGAAGTGGAAAGTATAAAAAATAACGGGCTTTTCAGGAAAGAGGGTATCAACAAAGGATTCATCATCATGAGAATCAATAATACACCCGTCAACAGCGAAAGTGATGTAGCTAACATTGTAACAGCCACCAACAATAGTCAGGATAAAGTACTCCTTGTAGCGGGTTTTTATCCAAACGGTAGAACGCAGTATATCGCTATCGATTTGACAAACAACCGATGAATAACCCTTAAGGAAAGTTAATTACAACTTTTTCAGTAACAAAAAAGTAGTTATTCGTGTTTTATAACAAAGGAATAAGGTGCATCACCAGATTCCTTTGTTATAGTTTTGTCAAAGGGGAATTTTATTAAGTATCAGAAATATTTTGTACTTTTGCACCCCCAAATAATGCATTAAAGATAATTAAGTAAGGATTAAGTATAAATGAGACAATTAAAGATTACAAAATCAATCACAAACCGGGAAAGTGCTTCTTTGGACAAGTACCTCCAGGAGATCGGGCGTGAAGACCTGATCACCGTAGAGGAAGAGGTCGAGTTGGCGCAAGCCATTAAAAGAGGTGATCGCCAGGCGTTGGAAAAACTCACCAGGGCCAATCTCCGATTTGTGGTATCGGTAGCCAAGCAGTACCAAAACCAGGGATTGAGTTTGCCTGACCTGATCAATGAGGGCAATCTCGGACTGATAAAGGCTGCCGAGAAGTTCGATGAAACCAGGGGCTTTAAATTTATCAGCTATGCCGTTTGGTGGATTCGTCAATCAATCCTGCAGGCTCTGGCCGAGCAGTCCAGAATTGTCAGATTACCACTGAATCAGGTAGGATCACTGAACAAAATAAGCAAGGCATTTCAAAAATTTGAACAAGAGAATGAACGGAGGCCTTCCGCGGAAGAACTGGCCCAGGAACTGGACCTGTCGGTAGAAAAAGTGACGGATTCACTAAAAGTATCCGGCCGCCATATCTCTATGGACGCTCCTTTTGTAGAAGGGGAAGACAACAGCCTTTTGGACGTGTTGGTGAACGATGATGCACCTGTTGCTGACCGTACACTGATTAACGAATCGCTCCAGAAAGAAATCGACAGGGCGCTTTCTACACTAACCGAAAGAGAAAGCGATATAATTAAAATGTTTTTCGGCATTGGATGTCAGGAAATGACCCTTGAAGAGATCGGCGATAAATTCCAGTTGACACGTGAACGTGTACGACAAATCAAAGAGAAAGCCATACGGAGACTAAGACAGGATTCCAGGAGTAAGTTATTGAAAACTTACCTCGGCTAACGTCGATTTTTTGTTAGAAAAAAAGGAAGAAAATGTCCTAAAATACCCTTATCATCATGTTTTTTGGTGATTTTTTACACAAAATAGAGTATATGTGAAATTTAAGTTTTATATTTGTGATCCGAAGTGAGAATAAACTCGATTCGGTGAACATTATTTTAATGGAGATGTTATACATGAAAGCAATGAAAATTGCGCTCAGTGTATAATACACATATCGGCGGACGAAAAAATAATATCGAGTTATTGTAATAAAATGTTTAATTAGAATTTAAATTTATGAAAAAGTTTGGTTTACTTTTATTTTCTGCTCTTGTTGCTTTTAGCATAAGTGCACAAGAAGTACAAAACGTTTCTCATGGTACAGTGTATCTGAAGAACAAAGCAAGTGATAATTGGTATATTGGTCTCGGCGGTGGAACCAACCTTTATATGACTAAAGGCGAAAATGACGCCGATGGAAGCTTCGGCGACCGTCTTGGATGGATGGGACAAATCGAGGTAGGACGCTGGAATTCTCCTAACTGGGGTTTCCGCGCAGTGATCGACGGTGGTAGCATCAAACACATCGCAGACGTGAAGTATAAGGACGACCATACATGGTTAGGCGGTCACATCGATTTGATGTATGATGTTACCAATGCATGGGGCAGCTACAATCCTGACAGGGTTTACAGCTTGATTCCTTATCTTGGTATCGGTTATATGTACGGACTGGACGATTGGGATAAGCCCAATTCCGGTGCTGTGTTCAAAGGTCAAAACCAGTCATTGACTTACAATGTAGGTTTGATCAACAACTTCAAACTGTCTAATAGCGTTGCCCTCTTCCTTGAACTGGGATGGAGAGTACTGCAGGATAGCTTTGACGGTACTAGCGGTGGCGACTATGAATATGACAGTATGTTCACCGGTACTGCAGGTATCAAATTCGGTCTTGGTGGAAAACAAAGTTTCACTCCTGCCGAACTGATGGATTACAACCTGATCAACGACCTGAACAGCCAGATCAACAGACTGCGTGCTGAAAACGAAGAACTGAGACTCAGACCGGAATCTTGCCCGGAATGTCCTGAAGTTCAACCGACCGTTGTTTCTGAAGGTGTATATGTACCTAACGTAGTATTCTTCCGCATCAACTCTGCGAAGATCGACAGAGGTCAGCAAGTAAGCGTTTACAACACTGCTGAATATCTGAAAGCTAACCCGAATGCGAAAGTAAACATCGTAGCTTATGCCGACAAACAAACCGGTACACCGGAATACAACTTCGCACTTTCTGAAAAACGTGCAAGAGCGGTAGCCGATGCGTTGACCAACGACCACGGAATCAGCAGCGATCGTATTTCTATCGACTGGAAGGGTGATACCGAACAGCCTTATGCAGAAAACGACTGGAACCGTGTTGCTATCTTCTTCGTTGAGTAAGATGTAAGATACAGCAAAGAGTAAAAAAAATCCCGGCCACAGTGGTCGGGATTTTTTTTGTTGTACGAAGCACTTTTTCAGCGATAATGAGAAGTTGAGAAGTTAAGAAGTTGAGAAGTGATCTTGATTGAAGATTGAAGAAGATTGATTCTGAAATCACGAATCTCCGGCCTAAAAACCTAAATCCTCTATCTAAAATCTAAAATTCTCAAAGTCTGGATTCTTGGTTTTTGGTTCTTGATTCTAAAAATCTTCATTTTTCATTGTCAATTAATAAGACATCTTCACTCCTTAATATAAACACGTTTTACCCGTTGAGAAATGGAGGTCAGTATTTCATAAGGGATCGTACCGATACTATCCGCCAACTCTATCACGGACAGGTTCTCTCCAAACAAGATAACCGTATCACCTTCCCTGGCCTCAATATCGGTTACATCCACCATGCAAAGATCCATGCAGACATTTCCTACGATAGGAGCATATTGTCCGTTGATAAGCACTTTTCCTTTCCGGTTCCCGAATTGCCGGTCCAATCCATCCGCATAACCAAATCGAATGGTAGCGATACGGGCATCACGGTCGAGTTTTTCCTTTCTTCCGTATCCAATCGTTTCGTTGCTTAATACATTTTTTATTTGCAGGATAGTTGTCTTTAATGTACAGACATTCTTAAGTCCGGGCAGACCACTTGCACTAATCCCATACAAGCCAATTCCCAGACGGGCCATATCCCACTTGGTATCCTGAAACCGCTCCATACCGGCAGAATTGAGTATATGTTTATAGACAGGATAATTAAATGCCTTTCCAATTTCGTCTGCACCCTTCCTGAATATTTCCATCTGGCGATGGGTAAAATCGTCAAAATGCCAACTCTCACTTGCCGATAGGTGAGAGAATACAGAACGCACTTTCAATCCTTTTTGCTTCTTCAGCATCGTTATCATCTCCGGTATCTGTTCGGGAAGAAAACCCAATCGATGCATACCGGTATCAATCTTCAGATGGATCGGGTAATCAGTAATTCCTCTTCGCTCCGACTCCTTAATAAAAGCTTCCAGAATACGAAAATTATACACCTCCGGTTCCAGGTCTGCCGTGAAAAGTTCTTCAAAACCGTTCACTTCAGGGTTCAATACGATCAGAGGCAACGAAATTCCCTCTTTCCTGAGCTGAATTCCTTCTTCGGCGACAGCCACTGCCAGATAATCACAACGATGGTATTGAAGTGTCTTGGCAATCTCCACGGCACCGGCACCATACCCGTTGGCTTTCACCATGCAAACCAGTTTTACATTGGATTGCAAACGGGATTTATAAAAATTGAAATTATGTACTACGGCATCAAGGTCAACCTCCAGCATTGTCTCGTGTATACGTTCCTCAATGAGTGCGCCAATCTGTTCAAAATGAAACCTCCGGGCTCCCTTCAGGAGAATCAACTCATGATCGAATTGTTTCCATTCACCCGAAGAGATGAACTGATCTGTGGTTTGATAAAATGATTTCTCCGGCATGGAGAATAAATCCTGATAAACCGGAATATCCCGTCCTATTCCGATAATCCTTTCCACCCCACTCTGCTCAACCATCTCCGCTACCTTTTTATAGAGTAACTTGGGTGGTATCCCCGCCTGAAGAATATCAGAAAGGATTAATGTCTTCTTCAAATGACGGTCCACCTTGCGCTGTTGTTGAAAATCAAGTGCAATTTTAATGGAATTGATATCAGAATTATAGGTATCGTTGATAATAATGCAACTCTCTTTTCCTTTCCTCACATCTAATCGCATAGCCACCGGTTCAAGCATAGCCATCCTCAAGGAAATATTCGCCGGTAAAATATGCAGATAAAGTGCCACAGCAAGACAACTGATGGCATTTTCGATAGAGGCTTCATCGGTAAAAGGGATTGTGAAAGAGTCATTAAAATCCAACAATGAATAGTCAATTACCGTTTTCTCTCCCTCTCTTTTTACAGCAGAGATATACAAATGAGCATCCCTGTTCTTTCTGGACCAGGTAAAAGTCTTTTGGGAAAGCACCATTTGATCGACACATTCGGAAACCAAATGGTTATCTTCATCAAAAATAAATACATCACAATTGACAAAAAGCGCCAGTTTTTCCATGATCTTCTGCTGCAAGGAGGCAAAATTCTCCTGATGTGCTTCTCCTATTTTTGTCAATACTCCGATAGTCGGGCGGATAATAGGTTCCAGTTTTTCCATCTCATCCGGCATTGATATACCCGCCTCAAAAATACCCAGTTCGGTTTCACCATCCAATTGCCAGACCGAAAGGGGTACGCCAACCTGGGAGTTATAACTTCTGGGAGAACGGACAATATTATAATTTCCCTCAAGTAGCTGGTAGAGCCATTCCTTTACAATGGTTTTTCCATTACTTCCCGTAATCCCGATGACAGGTATATCGAATTGTTTTCTATGATAAGCCGCCATTTTTTGCAATGCCGATAAGCTGTTTTTCACCTTCAGGAAATTGGCATCATCAAAATTTCCCCATTCTGGTAAAACCTTAGATACGACAAAATTGCGTACACCCTTTTCATAAAGTTCACCTATAAAAAGATGGGCATCATTATTCTTTGTTTCCAGTGCGAAAAAAAGTGTCTCCGCCGGCAATGTCAGTTTACGGCTGTCGGTCAGCAAGATTGTTATCTTATCCGCTTTCCGCTTGCTTAACGGAAGGCCCAATATAGCCTCTATCTCTTGAATAGTATATTGCATCTGGTTGATTTGTTGATTTACTGATTTGTTGATTAGAAACCTATCCACTTAGGCACTTAGGCACTTAGGCACTTAACCATCCACCTCTACAGATATCTCAGGATATTTTCGTCTAAAAACTTCCAATTTCCGCCGTGTATTCTTCACAAACGCATCATGAGCCTCCGTCCCCGGATAAAGCGGGCGATGCTCCATTGTTTTCCTGATCTGCTCCCATTCTCTCATAATCTTACTTGTCTCTGCGGAAAAGAATGTATTGCCGAAAAGATGCCAGATATAATCTATCGCGAATGGGGAAGGATGCATCATATCATCCTCATAAAACCTGTAATCGCGTAACTCATCCATCATCACCTCATAGGCAGGAAAATAACGTACGTTCTCAGGAAAAAGTTGCAGTAAATTGTCTATTGCCAGATGGAGCACCGACTTGCTGACCTGGTTCTCATGGGCACCTTCTTTCCAGTGACGGACAGGACTGACCGTAAATAATAATTGAACATCGGAATGAATCTCCCTGAGCGATGTGATCAGCTTACCCCATTCCTCTGTAATCTCCTCAACCGATAAGCGAAAACGATGAAACAACCGGGCAGGCAATTTATGACAGTTTCCCGCAATTTCTCCGCTCTCTTTCCATTGATACACGTAGGCTGAACCGAAAGTAATCAGAAAAAGATCCGTCTGCCTGATCCGGGAAGCAGCACTTTCGAAACGAGCAGAAATATTCTGCAGACAGATCGCCCTGTCTGGATCCGAAAAATGTCCATGATGCATCAAACTATGATATATTCCATTGTGACATATAAGATCAGCTTCCGAGAAGGGGATTGCAGACAGCAACCTTTGCATGGCTGCAGAAACTGAAAAGGGGTTATAAAGAATACCAAAAGGATTCACATCCACCTGAAATTTGGATTGCAGAAGTTTCCTGCCTATATTTTCTGAAAAACAGGAACCAAACAGCATCATCCGGGTAGAATGATCAATCCGTATATCCGATACGGGAATATCTATGATTGTCCTAAAATCCATATATAATCATTTTCATTACAAAAATAACAATAATGGCGCCATTTCGCTCATTCAACAAGTTTATATTTTGTGAAAGCCCGAAATTGATTGGATGATATGATGATTTGCCAATGTGATAATGTGACTAACCCCGATGAATCGGAACAGGTAGTGCCAATGTAAATAATGGAAATAATGGGTCAATAAGATTAATGAGATTGAGAATTGAGGAACAAAATGTCCTGGCTTTAAAAGTCTTGGTTCTTGATTCTAAAAGTCTTGGTTCTAATTCCACATAGGGGGGGGGTATAAAAAAGGAAAGGTTGTCTCACGACAACCAATCTTCATTGTTAACCTTAAATCTAATACCATGAAAAACACGTTGCAAATGTAAGCGTTTTTCTGTTATAAAACATACTTTTGGTGGATAAAAATCATATTTTTCATATTATTTAACCAAGAAAAGGAAAAATACATCCATTAGTCACATATCTAAACAAATCCACCACCACTGCATCACCTTTCATCCAGCCTCCACGTCTCCACGTCCCTCTTCCCACCTAACCACTTAGGCACCCAACCACTTTTCCTCCTTTTCCACCTTTTCTCACTCCACCTGAAGTACCAATCCTTTCAGGTACTCCCCTTCAGGATGATATATATTGACAGGATGATCAGCCGGCTGGGTAAGTTGATGCAAAATACGCACTTTTTTACCCGATATAGCGGCTGCACTGAAAACAGCCAGTCGAAACTGCTCTGCTGAGATCACCTGCGAACAAGAGAATGTAAACAAAAAACCGCCCGTGGCAATTTTCTCGAGCGCCTGAAGATTCAACTTCTTATAGCCCTGCAAAGCGTTATTGACAGCACCCCGATGTTTTGCAAAAGCCGGTGGATCTAAAATAATAAGATCCTTTTCTCCTTCAGGGAGTTGTTTCAGAAATTTAAAGGCATCTTCAGGGTAAGAACTGTGCCGGGGATCTTCACCAAAATTGAGTGCCACATTCTGGTCGGCTACCGAAACCGCTTTAGAAGAGCTGTCTACCGATACAACCGAAGCAGCGCCTCCTCTAAGTGCGTATACTGAAAAACCACCGGTATAACAAAACATATTCAGTACGTGGTGGTCTCTCGCATAATACTCCAACAAGGCACGATTTTCCCGCTGATCGACGAAAAAACCGGTCTTTTGCCCCTTCAACCAATCGATACGGAAACGTAAACCGTTCTCCACAGCTATTTCATCCACATCCTCCCCTCCGGACAGATAGCTGTTTTCAGGAAAGATGCCGGCTTTATAGGGAAGTGTTCCCTCCGATTTATAAAAAATATGTTTTACTACATCAACAGGAAGGATATGCTTTAATGCATTGGTTATAAGTTCCAGATCCCGGTGAATTCCCACAGAATGAGCTTGTATTACCGCTGTATTTCCGTATATATCGACAATTAAACCCGGCAGATAGTCCCCCTCGCCATGCACCAGCCTGAAGATCGTATTATCGGGTCTGACAAGATTCAGTGTTACACGCATTTTGTAGGCATTTGTCAGGCTCCTTTCATAAAAAGCAGCATCTATAGGCTCATCCACAAAGGACATGATACGCACCGCAATGCTGCCGACCTGGAAATGACCTACTCCTAAAAAAGTACCATCGGCCGACAGTACCCGCACGGTCTCTCCTTCCATCAAATCTTCGGGCTTACGGCCAATAGCACCGGAAAAGACCCATGGATGAAAACGTTGTAGCGACGCCTCCTTTCCGGGGCGCAACCGTATCTCTTTATAAGATCTCATACGATTTTTTATTTTGACTCATGGTCATTATATTTTCTTCATCTTTTCACCTTTCCACCCAGGCACCTAATCCCCAGGCACCTAACTACTTTTCCCGGTTAAATAGTTATAAATGCGAAGGCAGGCCCAGGCATCGATTGCCGCATAAGACTGCTGGGCAGGCGTCAGCATTTCCGCTTCCCAGTTAGAAACCCGTTGGTTCTTGGATATCTTCCTGCCAAAAAGAACAGCATAGATTTTTTGGAGGCTCTTATCCTCTATACCAAATTGATCCACGAAATCTTGTAAGTCGATGAAATTCTCCAGCTTCCGGACGGAACGTTTTCTGATAGCAGCAAAATCGTCACGCAGCGAAAGACCTATCTTCTTGATCCCGGGATCACACATGATCGCTTCAAGCTCCCTGGGATAACCGATCTTATTCAAACGAAAAAGAAAACATTCCTTTTCCGTCGAGAGTTGGATAAGGGCTACTTTATGCACCTGTCCCCGTTTAAAGGCAGGTTTGGTTTCCGTATCGAAACCGAGCGCATTGCGTGAAGAAAGATAATCGCATGCCTCCCCTACTTCCTTAACATGGTCAATAACCACTATGTCACCTTCAAAGGTCTCTAAAGGCATCTCTGCCACCTGTTCTTTTGAAATCGTTAATCCCACAATTCATCCTCCGATAAGTCTGCTCCATCGTTTTCAGGGGAGAGACATTTCAATGCATGCAACGGACGCAGCACGTTCACCAATTTTTGACCCCAGTAGAGACCAAAATTCTCTCTACACTGATATAGTGCATTGTTCATCTGTTCAGTAAGACCAAACTGATACACCGACACAAAATCCCTGATATCCTGATAAATATCTGCAACATTTTCCGAAATACGGGTAGATACGGGCGTCTCACTATACTTCATATCTTCGACAAACACATCGAGATAAACATCCTCCTCTCCCATCACTTCCAACACCCTGTTCGCTACACGATAGTAATCCTCCTCACGCACAAAGGTGGCAGGGAACTCTTCTTCTGTAGAGACGCTTTCAGGCAACAAAAGTGCTTTCACATACAAAAGGGGAAGCATTTTCAACAATCTGTCTATCCATTCCTCACGCGAAAGAGGTTCATCCTTTTCCAAAAAAACACAAACCTCCACAGCAATCGTTACGAAATCGATTACACTTTTATCGTATATAATCTTATCTATATCCGCTTTCTCCATACTTTCATTCCATTCAATGGCATACACTATCTCAATCGTTCAGGGCATCCATTATTTTCGGAAGGCAAATTTACACATTATTTTTGTAGAATATAGGATGCGGTTCGGCAATCTTCGTATGCAAGCATCCAAGATTGCCCTCACCTTTCACTATATTTCGATAATATTCATATACGGTGATACCAAACAGGAGCCTGGAAAACACAAAAAAAGTGGCAAAGATTTTGTGAATCCGTTTGAAAATAATATCTTTGTACTCGTAAAGGAGGAGGGAAGCAGGACACACCGCTTCCTTTTTTATTCATTAGACTCAAGAGCCAAGGATCAAGACACAAGACATTGAATCATAGTCTTGTCTATCGGCCTGTACCTCTAAAGGGTTTCTTTGGGATAAATAAATATGATCGACAAAAAACTGATTATCGATTTCACAGAACAATATCTGAAAGATTCGCCAAACTATTTGACGGACGTTTCAGTCAGTGCGGATAATACAATCACCGTTGAAATAGATAATGATCATGGGGTAGATATTGACGATTGTGTTGGGTTGAGCCGTTATCTGGAGTCGAAACTCGACCGGGACATCGAAGATTTCGAATTGACCGTTACTTCAGCCGGACTCTCTTCGCCTTTCAAAATATTGCGTCAATACAAAAAATACGAAGGCAAGGAAGTGGAAGTGCTTTGCAAGAATGGCCAGAAAATTACAGGAACATTGAAATCATCTGATGACAATGGTTTTACCGTCTCGGTCACAAAAAAAGTAAAGCCCGACGGAGCCAAACGTAAGATTGAAGTGGACGAAGATATCCGCTTCGCATTTGATGAAATAAAACATACAAAATATCTTATACGATTTAAATAATATATGGGTAAGAAAAAAGAAACCATCAGTCTCATCGATACATTTTCTGAATTCAACGAGCTGAAGAATATCGATAAAGCCACACTCATCAGCGTGCTTGAAGAATCGTTCCGCAATGTCATTTCCAAAAACAACGGGACGGATGAAAACTATGATATCATTATCAACCCCGACAAAGGTGACCTGGAAATATGGCGCAACAGGGTGGTTGTGGAAGATGATGAACTGGAGGACCCCAATTTAGAAATTACCCTCTCCGAAGCAAAAAAGATCGATGAGGATTTTGAGGTTGGAGAAGAGGTCACGGACGAGGTATCGCTCGATCATTTTGGTCGTCGTACCATACTGAACCTCCGACAAACATTGGCTTCCAAGATACTGGAACTGGAAAAAGACAACCTCTACAACAAGTATAAGGAAAAAGTAGGCGAGATTGTCTCCGGGGAAGTCTATCAGGTATGGAAAAAGGAATTGTTGCTGCTGGACGATGAGCATAACGAATTAATCCTGCCCAAGACAGAACAGATTCCCAGCGATTTTTTCCGGAAAGGTGAACATGCCCGCGCCGTAGTTGCAAGGGTTGAAAACAAGAATAACAATCCCAGGATTATCCTTTCACGCACATCTCCCGTATTTCTTGAGAGGCTGTTTGAACAGGAGATTCCTGAAATTGCAGACGGGCTGATCACCATCAAAGGTATTGCCCGGATTCCGGGTGAACGTGCCAAAGTGGCTGTAGAAGCTTATGACGACCGTATCGATCCGGTAGGAGCCTGTGTGGGGATGAAAGGATTCCGTATTCATGGCATAGTACGTGAGTTGCGAAATGAGAACATCGACGTCATCAATTACACCAACAATACTACTTTATATATTCAGCGGGCATTGAGTCCTGCAAGGATCAACTCCATCACCGTGAGGGAAGAAGAGCGTCGTGCCGAAGTATTCCTCAATCCTGAGGAAGTCTCACTTGCCATTGGAAAGGGAGGAGCCAATATCAAACTGGCTTCTATGCTCACCGGTTATAACATCGAAGTATTCCGTGACATAGATGAGGTAGACGAAGAAGATATCTACCTCGATGAATTCCGCGATGAAATAGATGGATGGGTAATCGACCAATTGAAGAAGATAGGCTGCTCTACCGCCAAGAACGTACTCGCGATGGGACGTGAAAGGATTATCAGGGAAGCAGACCTGGAGGAAAGCACGGTAGATGAAGTATTGGACATCTTACGCTACGAGTTTGAAGAAGATGATGACACCGATATGGATGGGAATATGGATGAAAATGTAGACGCAGATATGGATGAGAATGTAGACGCTGACACAAATACTGACATAGAAATGGATTCTCAGGAAGAGAATAACCAATGACATCAATCCGGTCCTGGTCAAATAGTACACGTGCTGTTCACAACATTAAAAGAGAGTAAAGGTTAGGAGAGATATATGCCTGTAAGACTAATAAAAGTATCAAAAAATTTAAATGTGGGAATCAACACCCTTGTTGAATTTCTGCATAAGAAAGGTATTGAAATAGAAGCAAATCCCAACGCAAAGATTGAGGATGAACAGTATGATATGCTGATTGCCGAATTCGGTAAAGATAAAAATATACGGAACGAAGCGACTATCACCCGCGAAAAACTGCATCGACGCGACGAAAAACGGGAGACTGTTGCCATAGAAGGGTATGAACTTCCGGAACAACAACTTCCCAAGAAAAAAACAGAAAAGGAAGCCATCGAGACAGAGATACCGGACGAATTGAAACCTCATTTCAATGTCGTAGGTAGTATTGATCTTGACAATCTTCATAAGAAGAAAAGCGAGCCGAAGAGCCCGGAACCGGAGAAAGAAGATAAGGAAGAGATCATTACCCCGGATTTCCAGGAAATGGAATCACAGCCTGAACCAGAAATAGAAGAACCGACTCCTGTTGAACCGTCTCCTGTAGAAAACGTCCCAGTGGAGCCACTGCCCGTTGAAGAGGTGATTCCTCCCCAGGCAGAAAAAGAATCCGAAGAAGAAACGGACACAGGAGTAACGGAGAAAGCAGAGGAACAAGTTGACGAAAAAGAGGAAGAGATCATACATCAGCCAGAACCGGAGGAAACGAAGCCTGAAGAAGTAAAAATGACAGAACAGGAAACGATTGTAACGAAACCTGAACCCGAAACCGTACCGGAAGTCGTTGCAGTGGAGTCTGACAAAGATGAGCCAGACGTGGAAGAAAAAACCGGTGAAGCTAAACCCGACTCGGTATTCCGGTTACATAATAATAAACTGGAATCCAATATTGTGGTAAAAGGATCTATTGACTTGGATTCTATCAATGATCGTACCCGACCACCCAGAAAATCAAGGGCACAGCGGAAGAAAGAACGCCTCGAACGTGAACAAAAAGCGCTTGATAACAAAAAGCTGAAAGAAGAAAAAGTAAAACAACTGAAGAAGGAGGCTATTGACGAAAAGAGAAAACAGCCGGACATTTCAGAGGCAGATAACGACAGCGGAAAGAAAAAGAGAAAACGGATACGTTCCGCACAGGTGAACATCGACAAACCGGCTACCTATAGCCAGGGAGCAAAGAGCAATAATAAAAAATTGTCACTTAGGAAACCGCTCAAGGCCGAAGTCAGTGAAGAAGATGTACAAAAACAGATAAAAGAGACACTGGCACGCCTCACAGAAAAGAGAGGGAAAAAAGCCGGGGCGAAGTATCGTCGTGAAAAACGGGAAGCCAGTGCCCAGAGACAACAGGAGGAACTCAAACAGCAGGAAAGGGCAAGCCACGTATTGCAGTTGACGGAATTTGTTACGGCAAACGACCTGGCCAATATGATGAATGTCCCTGTGACCAACGTAATCTCCACCTGTATGAGCTTGGGGGTAATGGTGGCTATCAATCAGCGTCTCGACGCCGAGACCATCAATATTGTTGCCGAGGAGTATGGCTTCAAAACCCAGTATGTGAGTGCCGATGTAATCGAAGCAATTGCTGATCAGGAGGATGCACCCGAAGACCTGATACCGCGCCCCCCCATTGTTACGGTGATGGGACACGTAGACCACGGGAAAACTTCATTGCTCGACAGGATCCGCAGCACCAATGTGATTGCCGGTGAAGCCGGTGGTATTACCCAACATATCGGTGCCTATAACGTACAATTGTCAGACGGACGTAAGATCACCTTCCTCGATACACCGGGACACGAAGCCTTTACCGCCATGCGCGCACGTGGGGCAAAGGTGACCGACGTGGCGATCATTATTGTGGCGGCAGACGACAATGTGATGCCCCAGACGGTAGAAGCCATTAACCACGCGGGTGCGGCTGGCGTACCTATCGTATTCGCCATCAACAAGATTGACAAACCGGGAGCAAATCCGGAAAAAATAAAAGAGAGACTGGCCGAGATGAATTATCTTGTAGAAGACTGGGGAGGAAAATACCAATCGCAGGATATATCGGCAAAAAGCGGTATCGGTGTCCTTGAATTGCTCGAAAAAGTATTGCTCGAGGCTGATTTGTTGGAACTGAAAGCCAACCCCGACCGGAGAGCCACCGGATCCATCATTGAATCCTCTCTCGATAAAGGAAGAGGGTATATGGCCACCGTTCTGGTAGAGAATGGCACACTCAGGCAGGGTGATATCGTACTGGCAGGCTCCTATTTCGGTCGCGTGAAGGCGATGTTCAATGAGCGCAATCAGCGTATAGAAGAAGCCGGCCCCTCAGAACCGGCCCTGATCCTCGGTCTGAACGGAGCACCCCAAGCCGGTGACACGTTCAATGTGATGGAGACCGAACAGGAAGCACGGTCGATTGCCAACCGCCGTGAACAGTTACAGCGCGAACAGTCATTGCGCACGCAGAAAATGCTTACTCTCGACGATATCGGACGCCGCATCGCTATCGGCAGCTTCCAGCAACTCAATATCATCGTGAAAGGGGATGTGGACGGATCGGTAGAAGCACTCTCCGACTCATTAATACGTCTCTCCACGGAAGAAATCCAAGTGAATGTGATTCACAAGGCCGCAGGGCAAATCTCGGAATCGGATGTCAGCCTGGCTGCTGTTTCCGACGCGATCATCATCGGATTCCAGGTACGTCCCTCACTTGGCGCACGCAAAGAAGCAGAGAAAGAGGGGGTAGATATCCGTCTTTACTCTATTATCTACGATGCTATAGAGGAAGTGAAAGCGGCTATGGAAGGTATGTTATCTCCCGATATCAAGGAAGAAATTACCGGTAACGTAGAAGTGCTCGAAGTATTTAAAATATCGAAAGTGGGAACCGTAGCCGGATGTATGGTCCGTGACGGTAAAATAAAACGTTCAAGCCGTATCCGTCTTATCCGCGACGGGATTGTGATCTTCACCGGCGAATTAGAATCGTTGAAACGATTCAAAGAGGATGTGAAGGAAGTTACTTCAGGTTATGAGTGCGGTGTCACCATACGTAATTTCAATGATATCAAAGTGGGCGATGTCGTCGAAGCTTACGAAGAGACTGAAGTAAAAAAGAAATTATAAAAAATCCCCATTCATGGATTCCCCGTCAAACGAAGGGAATTCCGGGGCTTATTTATGGTAACCAGTTGACATTGTAATTTTAATTCCTACCCTGAGAGCGGCCGCATCTGCTCTTTACAGACGGGTGCGGCCACAACACACAGGAGAGGGATAAAAAATTACAATTGCAACGCTGGTTTATTCATTGATTATTCACTTTATAAAATAGTTGACAATGACAAAAAAAGTTTTTTTCACACTTACCCTGCTTATTTCATTGGTTGGTGGAACTGCTTTTTCACAGGTGCTGCCACAAGTGTCCGTTGCCTATGTAAATACGACCGAACTGCTGGAACAGATGCCTGAAAAGGCAAAGGCCACACAGCAACTGCTTACATTAAGTGAGAACTACGAACAAGAGTTAGGATTGATGCAGAACGAATACAACAAAAAATATTCGGATTATATCACTTACCAAGCCTCTCTCTCTGAAAATATCAAGTTGCGCAGGATGCAGGAACTTACCGAACTGGAAAGCAGAATAAACCAATTCATGGAATTGGCCCAGAAGGATATCGAAAATAAGGAAAAAGAATTACTGGAACCCCTGAAACAAAAAATAAAGAACGCCATCCATGCTGTCGGTACTGAACAAAGATATACTGTGATCTACGATTTGGCCAATCCGGGAATCGCTTTTGTATCTACTGATGCTATAAATGCCAATCCTTACGTAAAATCAAAATTGGGTATCCGTTAAGCGAAATCCTCAACAAACGTGGAGGAACAGAATAACAATAAAAGTCGGGAAGTGACACCCATCGGGGTCTTCGACTCCGGATACGGTGGACTGACGGTACTCTCTGAGATAAGGACACTGATGCCGGAATACGACTATATCTATCTGGGTGATAATGCCCGGACACCCTATGGAAGCCGTTCATTTGAACGGGTGTACCAGTTCACACTCGAAGCGGTAAAATGGTTTTTCAGACAGGGGTGCCATCTGGTAATCCTGGCATGTAATACAGCCTCCGCAAAAGCTTTGCGAACCATCCAACAGGTCGATCTACCAGGGATAGATCCCCGGAAAAGGGTCCTGGGAGTGATACGCCCCACCGCAGAATCGGTGGCAACTCTTTCTGAAAGCGGACATATAGGTATTATGGGTACAGAGGGAACCATCCGGTCAGGATCGTACAATCTGGAAATCAGAAAATTATACCCCGACATAACCGTAACCGGAGAAGCATGCCCCATGTGGGTTCCTCTTGTAGAAAACAGAGAGTATGACAAGCCAGGAGCCGATTATTTTGTACAACAACATCTGGAAAGGCTCTTTGAAAAAGATCCTCTCATCGATACGATTATCCTGGGATGTACACATTATCCACTACTGATGGGTAAGATAACCCAATACCTCCCGGAAAACGTAAAAGTAATCTCCCAGGGAAAATATGTAGCCGAAAGTCTCAAAGTGTATCTTCAAAGACATCCTGAGATGGACAAAAACTGTACAAAGAACGGAGGTATATACTATTTTACAACCGATTCACCGGAAAAATTCGGAGAACAGGCATCCATTTTTTTGAACAAACAAATAAAAGCTTTACAAACCAATCTCGAATACAAATTATGAACTGGTTTGATCTGACCGTAGGCATATTGCTGCTTATTGCCTTTATCAACGGATACCGTAAAGGGTTGATTATGCAGCTTGTGGGGCTGGCAACCATCATATTGGCAGCTGTCTTCGGAGGAAGACTGGCCCAAATTATCCTGCCCGAAATAAACAGGTTGATAAGCCTTTCGCCCGAAGTCGCGAGAGTATTGTCTTTCATTCTCGCATTCGTAGCCATTGCTATTGTGCTATCACTGGTAGGACGGTTACTTCAACAATTTATCGATGTAGTATTTCTTGGTTTTGTCAACCGTCTGCTGGGTGCGGTGATTGCAGCCGGCACCATGATGGTCTTCCTGAGCATCCTCCTCAATCTGGTATTGATGCTTGACAATAACGACCGGGTGATCAACAGAAAAATAAAAGAAGAATCATTTTTCTTCAAACGGGTGGAAGCGGTAGTTCCAGCCATCGTCCCCTATCTGCAACCTCAGTTATGGGAGGAAATCATACCTGAAAAATACCGCGAAGAAATGGAAAAGAAGGGGGAACCCATCGATTCAACATACCAACAGCAGCATTTCAATGTGATGATATGATGATGAAGCTATTACGTATACATAAAGAGGGGAAATCGGCTGTGATCAAGGTCGGCATTGGGCTGATAGTGATCAACGCTATATTTCTGGTCTTGCTATCCTCCTATCCTATTTTCATCGCAATGATGTTAATATTGTCAATCATTCTGTATGGCATGACGCTCAATTTCTACCGGCACCCCAATCGCGCCTACAAAGGTGATCTGCACGGTCTGGTAAACAGCCCTACCGACGGCAGGGTAGTGGCCATTGAAAAAGTATTCGAAAAAGAGTTTTTTCATGACGAACGCATTCAGGTCTCCATCTTCATGTCGTTTTTTAATGCCCATTCCAACTGGATCCCGGTCACCGGTAAGATCATC
The DNA here is from genome assembly GCF_040307845.1 of Proteiniphilum sp. GTDB lineage: Bacteria > Bacteroidota > Bacteroidia > Bacteroidales > Dysgonomonadaceae > Proteiniphilum. The sequence continues at coordinate 38,151 of NZ_JAWRIS010000045.1, read as the reverse complement.
CATCTCTCCCACGTGGATGGAAATTTTCATGCGGCATATCTGCCTAAATCGAGCCACGAGAACGAGCATACCAATATCCTGATCGAAACACCCGATCATGGAACAATACTTACCAAACAAATCGCCGGGGCAGTAGCAAGGAGAGTGGTCACTTATGTGAAAGAAGGAGACGAAGTGCATATAGGAGCTCCGCTCGGCTTTATTAAACTGGGTTCCAGAATGGATGTCTTTCTGCCGCCGGACAGTGAGATATTGGTCGAATTGGGAGAAGAGGTACATGCCAATGTCACATTTTTGGCAAGACTTGCCAAACAATCAAAATAACCGATTATGCGAAAACAGATACCCAATATCGTCACATTGTTAAATCTCTTTTCAGGATGTGTAGCCATTGTCATGGCTTTTCAGGGAAACTTTAAAGCCGTGGTGTTATGGGTAGCCGCTGCCGCCCTGTTCGATTTTCTGGACGGATTGGCAGCGCGATTGCTAAAATCTTATTCTCCCATAGGAAAAGAGTTGGATTCCTTAGCAGATGTGGTTAGTTTCGGGGTAGCTCCTGCTGCTGCAGTTTTCATTCTACTCCGGGATTACTCCCTCATCCCCGGTTATCTGGAACCCTTACATCCGCTGCTTCCCTACCTGGCATTTCTCATACCCGTCTTCGGCGCTTACCGGCTGGCAAAATTCAATATCGACGAGCGGCAAACCACATCATTCCTGGGATTGCCTATCCCTTCAAACGGACTTTTCTGGATCAGCTACTGCTACGGGATGACAGGAGTAGCGGCAGGCAACGAATACATATTTTATCTCACCGCGGGGTTGATCATCCTGATGTCACTGTTGATGATCTCCGAAATACCGATGTTCTCGTTAAAGATCAAAGAACTGGCATTCAAAGGGAATGAAAAACAGATCCTTCTGGTGGTCCTGATGATCCTGTTTGTCGCGTTTCTGGGGATCGCCGGTGCCGCCTGGGGGATAGTTGCCTATATCCTCCTTTCCATCTCAACCTACCATAAAGACGTTAAATAATACAAAGATATTCATTGTCTTTGCATGAATCATTGTATCTTTATTCATTCATCAATTTATCATAGTAAGATATGGGATTCCTAATTAAATTTTTTCTGGGTTTTATGGTTGTCTATTTTTTGCTGAAGGCATTTACAGCTTTCCTTATGGGAAAACGTGGAAGACAAGCATCAACCTTTCGCCAACGACAACGCCAACAACCCCAACAGCCTAAACAACCAGAGAACCAACAGGACCGGATTATAGAATATCAGAAAAAGAAGTTCGAGTCAAGCGAAATCGAAGATGCCGATTTTGTGGAAGTAAAGAACAGTAAACATTAACAAGGACAAACGATATCTTACAGATGGAATAATCCTTATAATTGTTTATCTTTGCAAAAAGGAAAATCAAACCAATCATACATATTCAAAAATCATGACAGATATTTTTGACCGGCTGAAAAGTGCCGAAGGACCGCTTGAGCAATATCGCAAAAAAGCGGAAGGATATTTTATGTTTCCCGAACTGGAAGGGGAGATAGGCCCCCGGATGAGGTTTCGCGGTAAAGAGATGATTACCTGGAGCCTGAACAACTACCTGGGATTGGCCAACCATCCCGAAGTACGTGAAGCAGATGCGAAAGCTGCAGCCGACTGGGGTATGGCATATCCCATGGGGGCGCGCATGATGTCGGGACAGACAAAATACCATAAGGAATTAGAAGACAAACTCGCCGCCTTTGAAAAAAAGGAGGCAGCTTACCTGCTCAACTACGGCTATCAGGGAATGGTGTCGATCATCGACACGCTGGTTTCAAGAAACGATGTCATCGTCTACGACTCCGAAGCTCACGCCTGTATCATGGACGGTATCTTCCTGCACAAAGCCAAAGGCGGAAAAAGTTTTGTATATCCCCACAACGATATGGAGAGATGCGACAAGATGCTTGGTTTTGCTACCAAAAAGGCAGAAGAGACAGGTGGTGGCATTTTAGTGATCACTGAAGGGGTATTCGGCATGTCGGGTGATCTGGGGAACCTTCCCGGGATTGTTAAACTCAGGGAAAGATACAATTTCCGACTGATGATAGACGACGCACACGGATTTGGCACTATGGGAGAGACCGGAGCGGGTGCAAGTGAGCATTTCGGGCTGATGGACGAAGTGGATATCTATTTCGGCACCTTCGCCAAATCAATGGCCGGCATCGGTGCGTTTGTCGCTTCCGAGAGAGCCATCGTCAACTCGTTGAAATACAATCTGAGATCCCAGATATTTGCCAAATCACTCCCCATGCCCATGGTGATTGGCGCACTGAAACGTCTCGAAATAATACAAACGCAACCCCAACACAAAGAAAACCTCTGGAAAATCGCCAAATCACTGCAGGATGGATTGTTGGCGGACGGATTCAATATCGGTAATACCCAGTCACCGGTGACCCCCGTCTATTTCAGCGGATCTGTTCCCGAGGGAACCAATATCGTGATCGACCTGCGTGAAAATAATAATATCTTCTGCTCTATGGTTCTATATCCCGTAGTACCCAAGGGAGTACTGATGCTCCGGCTGATCCCTACCGCTTCGCATACGCAGAAGGATGTGGATGAAACCATCGAAGTATTCAAAAAGATAAAAACAAACCTCGAAGCAGGAAAATATGTCGGTGATGAGATAAAATCGATGTCTACTACATAAACATCCATGTCGATCACATAAAAAAAGAAAATGCTCCGTATAAAAATTCAACATAAGTACTATTTGGAATGTACCCAATGTGGATATGTAACTCCCAACTTCTGGACCTGGTTCGATCAGAATCAACAATGTCCGAAGTGCGGAAGTAAGCATTCCGAAGTATGGTACAACCGGCGTTATCAGCGGCTACCACGCCTTATCGGCCGTAGCCCGAACAGCTTCTGGCACTATTTTCCCTTTCTTCCGCTATTGCGCAGGAGGCATATCATCTCAAAAGGTGAAGGCGCTATTCCGGTAGAACGGTGGCCATTCCTGGAGGAGTTCGCCAAAAAGAAGTACGGGCTCGACCTCAATGTGCATGTCTACAGGAATGACCTGAACGGAGGAACCGGCACTTTCAAGGATATTGCAGCCTCATTGGCAGCCAGTTTGTTCAATGAGATTGGAATCGACCAATATTGTATCGCTTCCACAGGAAACTCTGCAACAGCATACGCCAAATATCTTTCTTTGGCAAAAGTAAACTGCTCCGTATTTATGCCGGAAGATGCGATCAAGTCGTCGGAAGCCACTATCAGCTCCTACGGCCAACAGGTATTCCGGGTGATGGGCGACTACGCCAAAGCCAAGGAGATCGCGGCAGGATATGCCCAATTGCATAATATCCCGATGTCGACCGGTAATATAGATCCCATCCGGGTAGAGGCAAAAAAAACCATGGTGTTCGAATGGCTCCGGCAGATGGATAAGTTTCCCGATGTATATATCCAGGCTGTCAGCGGCGGTACAGGCCCCATTGCCATTGACAAAGGAATCAGGGAGATTAAACAGGTCTATCCTGCACTGGAAAATCCCCGTTTCCTGCTGGTGCAACCAGATGGCTGCGACCCGATGGTGCAAGCATGGGAAGATGCCGAGAGTGCAGGATTTCCTGAAGGATTCGAGAAGAAATATCCTGTTATCGACAACCCCCAGACAGAAGTGCCTACCCTGGCGACCGGCAATCCGGCTACCTACCCCATCGTGGCAAAACTGGTAAAAGAGTCCGGAGGCAGTTTCCTGCGAATGCATGAAAAGAAATTAGTCCCCGTAGGTAAACTGACTGCCTATGAACAGAAAGTGATTCCCGGGCCCGCCTCTGCTGTCTCCATAGCCGGTTTTTTTGTCGCACTCAGGAAAAACCTCATCAAAAACGGAGAAACAGTGCTACTCAACATCGGAGAAGGACCCAACCGGGCTCCCTATTTCCTCGAACAGATGATCTATACATCACATAACGTATACAACGTGGATGAATGTGCTCCCCACTCTATTGGCGATTACCGTTCACAATTGTGGAATGAGGTGATGAGAGACTGATGGTAATTAAAAAAAAGACTATATGGATTACGGGCGCCTCGTCGGGTATTGGTGAAGCATGCGCCTATCTCTATGCACAACAGGGAGTCAATCTGATCCTTACGGCTACACGGGCGGAACGGTTGGCAGAAGTGCAGGAAGAGTGCATCCGGTTGGGTGCACAGTGCATCATATTGCCTTATGACCTATCTGCCCTGGAGCATATCGACGAGTTGACCGACAAGGCCATCGCTGCCTTTGGGAAAATCGATATCGTGTTCCTGAATGCCGGTATCAGCCAGCGTTCTAAGATACTGGATACAGCCTACAGGGTAGATGAAAAGATTATGGCAGTGAACTTTTTTGCACCGGTCAGGATCGCTAAACGGCTGTTACCTGCGATGATTGATCAAGGTGCAGGCACTATTGCCGTCACTTCCAGCATCTCCGGAAAATTCGGCTTTCCCTTGCGTTCGGCGTACGCTTCATCCAAATTCGCTCTCTACGGTTTTTTTGAGACCCTTCATGCGGAATACTACGACCGGAATATCCGGGTAGTGATGGTCTGCCCCGGGCGGGTAAAAACAAACATTTCTTTCAACGCATTAGAGGCTGACGGCAAAAAACATGCCCGGATGGATGAAGGACAAGACAATGGTATTTCTGCGAAGAAAGCGGCAAAAAAGATCGTAAAAGCCATTGATAAACAAAAACCGGAGGTGCTCGTCGGAGGTAAAGAGTTGCTGATGGTGTATATCAAGCTGTTCTTTCCCGGACTGGCAAGGAAAATGGTCAGGAAAATCAAAGCGACGTAATTGCATCAAATATCTTATGTCTTGAATCTTGGTTCTTGGCTCTTAAGTCTTGGTTCTAAATTTCAATTTATATGGAAGACAATTATATTATTGCAGGTATTCAACAGGTAGGCATCGGAGTGGAAAACCTCTACGAAGCATGGAAATACTACATCGAGTTGTTCAATATGGATATCCGTATCCTGGAAGACGACAAAGTAGCGGAACTGATGCTCCCCTACACGGGAGGGAAACCGCAACGGCGCCATGCGCTGATCGCCATAAATATGCAAGGTGGAGGAGGTTTTGAAGTCTGGCAGTACGCGGAACGAAAGCCAAAACCACTTGATTTCGAACTGAATATGGGCGATTTGGGAGTGTTGGCCTGCAAAATAAAAAGCAGGGATGTTGCCCGAACATTCAAAGAATTTTCTAAAAATCCAAAGGCCCGTATTCTCGGCGGACTCCAGAAAAATATCGACGGGTATCAGACTTTTTATGTAAAAGACCCGTACGAAAACCTGTTTCAAATCATACAAGACGATTATATCTTTAAAGACGAAAGACGGTCGACCGGCGGTGCAGTCGGTGTAACTATCGGCGTAACAGATATCGATAAAGCGATGACGGTATATGGTGATATCCTGGGTTATGACAAGATCATTGCCGATGAAACCGGCCTCTTCCCCGATTTCGAAGGATTACCTTCAGGCTCACAACAATTCCGGCGCCGTTTGCTTACGCACACACAACCAAGGAAAGGAAGCCTTAGCGAGCTGTTCGGTTTCTCATATATAGAACTGGTGCAGGCACTGGAACGTACTCCGAAAAGACTCTATGAAGGGCGCTTCTGGGGTGATCCCGGATTTATCCAGGTCTGCTTCGACATCCGAAATATGGACGCTCTACGCAAAAAATGTGCAGAACTGGGACATCCCTTCACGGTAGACACCACTCAAAATATAAAGAAAGGTAACTCGTTCGATATGGGGGATGCCGCGGGTCAGTTCGCTTATATCGAAGATCCGGACGGCACCCTGATCGAATTTGTAGAAACGCACAAAATACCGGTGGTTAAAAAACTGGGATTAAGCCTCAACCTGAAAAAAAGGGATCCCGAAAAACCCCTCCCCCGCTGGATGCTCGGCATGCTCCGCTTTATGCGGGTAAAATCGTCCCAAATATAGAAGGAAGTTCCTCCTGAATACAATTTTTTCGCCGTTTTTCAGTTATACACATAATGGAAAAACGGCGTTTCTCGTTCATTATACTTCTGCTGCTATGGAGCCTGGCACACCTGCAGGCACAGTGGGACGATCCGCCCGGCCAATACTGGGCGGTGAAGGGTTATTTCAACCCCTCCTTTGCCGGGGAAACAGAGGCGATCTCTGCCACCGCTCTCTACCGCTATGGATGGACCGGCATAGAAAATGCCCCTCGCCAATTTTATCTCACCACCAATATGCCTTTTGAATTCTTCGGCAGACGTCACGGTGCGGGATTGGTGGTATACAACGAAACTGTGGGTAAACTTCGCAACTCTTTACTGGCTGCACAATACAGCTTCAAAAAAGAGATCGGTGAGGGATTTTTGCATATCGGACTGCAAGCGGGTCTGTATGACCTCCATTTCGATGCGGGATCTAAACATATTTTCGAGGATTCGATTCAATACAGGAAGGGCACACTCCGTGTAAATCCAACCGAAAAACAGCCAATCGACCTAAGCGCAGGCATCTCATGGACCGGAAAAGCTTTTTTTGCCGGAGTGTCGGCTACACATCTCAACCAACCCCGATTTTACACCCAGGCCGACTCTCTTTCGGCAGATATCCAAAGTGATTCCGCCCGCTCCTCCATTCCTCGCTCCTACAATTTCATGGCCGGATACAATATTCATCTGTTCCATCCGTTAGAAATACAACCGACGGTGTGGGTGCAGGCCAATCGCGACAAGACATTGGTAATGGCTACCCTTCGCATGGAATACAACAAGAAACTCTCGGGAGGTGCATCATGGAGCAACGACGGATACGCGTTTTTTGCCGGAGCCGTCATCCGCGACATAGAGCTGGGATATGCCTACGGGAGTCACACTTCGGGACTTGGGAAAAATAGTAACGGGAGTCATGAGTTTTATCTCCGGTATAATTTTCCGCTCGACTATTTCAAGCCGAAACGGCAATCGCACAAGAGCATCCGGCTGTTGTAAGGTGGAAAGGTGAAAAGGTAAAGGTAAAAAGGTGATGCCAATGAGACTAATGAAAAAGGAGTTAAGAAATTAAGAAGTCATTGTCAATTCTCCATTGTCTATTTTCAATTTAAAAACTCTTGGTTATAAGTAAAAAATATGAGAAAATACATCTTGTTCGGACTACTATTGATCTTGGTCGCTTCCTGCGGGAGACCCGGGATCGGGAGCAGTATCGGCGGGGAACTGACCGGCGTACCTGTAGGCAAAGTGTGGGGGGAACCTACACCTTATAATATGGTATTAGTGTCGCGGGGAGCCTATACCATGGGACCGGGAGAAATCGACTCGCTGTGGGGGTTTTCCATCCCTACCCGTGGGGTATCGGTGGATAATTTCTGGATGGACGAAACGGAGATTACCAACTCCCAATACAAGCAGTTCGTTTTCTGGGTACGGGATTCCATCATCCGTGAACGACTGGCAGATCCTGCCTATGCCGGCGACGACTTTTACAAGATCACTGAGGATGAATACGGTGATCCTGTTACCCCTCGACTCAACTGGAGAATTCCCATTCCCTGGACAAGAAATACCGAAGAAGAGGAGGCAGCCATCAACAGCATCTATACCACCCATCCCATCACAGGAGAAAAGATGTTGGATCCCCGACAGATGAATTTCCGCTACGAGTGGTTCGATGCGGCGGAAGCAGCCAGGCGGCAGCACCGGTTAAATCCCACGGAGAGGATATTGAACAGCGATATCACCATCGATCCGAATGAAGTGGTTATGATATCGAAAGATACAGCTTATATCGCCCAGGACGGCCGGATCATCAACGAGACCATCACCCGTCCCTTGAGCAGCCTTTACGATTTTGTACACACTCGTATCGTCAATATATACCCCGATACCACCTGCTGGGTAAATGATTTTCCGAATGCGGATAATGAGCGCTACTTGCGCAATTATTTCTCTCATCCTGCCTACGCACACCATCCGGTAGTGGGAGTTTCATGGGAACAGGCAACTGCTTTTTGCGAGTGGAGAACCCTTTTCCTGCGGAGGAGCATTAACAAACAAGGTGTGACAATAGAAAAATACCGCCTACCTACCGAAGCGGAATGGGAAATGGCGGCTCGCAACGCTAATTCCGACAACCGGTACCCGTGGGACTCCGATGCCACGACAAGTGAAAGCGGTTGTTTCCAGGCTAACTTCAAGCCCGGCGACGGGGCCTATGGCGCCGACAATCATCTTATTCCCGCAAAAGTGAGGAGTTTCAAGCCCAATAACACCGGGTTATATGATATGGCCGGAAATGTGGCGGAATGGACTTCTACCGCCTACACCGAGTCGGGTAATGAACTGATGGGCGACCTGAATCCTGAATATAGCTACAACGCTGCTACGGAAGATCCTTATGCATTGAAACGAAAAGTGGTGAAAGGAGGTTCCTGGAAAGACATCTCCACCTTTATCCGGTCGGATATGCGCGACAGTGAATACCAGAACCGGGGACGGTCTTACATCGGATTCCGTTGCGTAAGGACACAAGTCAGTTCGGGAAAATAAATTTTAGACTCAAGATACAAGAACCAAGACTCAAGATTTGAGATTTGTATAATTCCTATTCATTGGTAATTGGTAATTGGTAATTAGTAATTGGTAATTGGTAATTGGTAATTAGTAATTAAAAAAAATGAACGCTTACAAAAGATACAAAAACAGGCTTGAACGGTTCCTGCAAACCGAACGGGGAAAACGGGCCATCAACTTCGCTTATAGTTTCGGAGCTGCTATCGTGATATTGGGTGCGATGTTTAAACTACTCCACTTTCCTTTTGGCAATGAGATGCTATTTATCGGAATGGTCACCGAATGTATCGTATTTATCCTTTCCGCATTCGATACGCCAATACGCGATTACAGGTGGGAACAGGTATTTCCGGCACTCTCCACGGTAAATTCGGGTGAAAACCAGGGTTTATCGGAAGTATCACACCCGACCGGTCTCGACCCTGCCACCTCCAATATGTATGCGGGCACCTCCTACGGTGGATCTGGGATAGAAACGCATACTTTGTCAGCACACACCGAAGAGTATGCCAAACAAATGGAGAACTTGAACCGTACATTGTCCGGCCTCAATTCCATCTACGAGATACAGTTAAAAGGTGTCAGCAGCCAGATCGGTGCCATTGAGCAGATCAACCAGGGATTGGCACGCCTCAGAAATATGTACGGTGATACCCTGCCCGATGGATCGGTCATCAAAACCGAGGTCGAAAAAATGGCAGATCAACTCAGGGAACTGAACGATGTCTATGCCCGTATGTTGAATGCCATGACAGTCAACCGGTACAATAATCCCGCCAACCCCAACCTATAACCCCGTCCTATGGCAGTTAACAGTCCCAATTCCCCCCGTCAGAAGATGATCAACCTGATGTACCTGGTGTTCATCGCGATGCTGGCACTCAACGTCTCGGTAGAGGTGCTCGACGGGTTTAAACTGGTGGATAATAGCCTGGGAGATTCATCCGGTACAATGCTGGAACGCAACAAGTTGATCATGGATGAGCTATCTTCTTACCATACACAAAATCCGGAGAAAGCCGGAGAGTGGTACCGGAAAGGGATGCAGGTGCGTTCCATGAGCGATTCGCTGGCATATTATATCGCCGGACTAAAACTACGGATGGTGCGTGAAGCCGACGGGAGAAAAGCGGATATCAACAACATCAAAAACAAAGATGATTTGGAAGCCGCCTCAGTAGTTATGCTTTCTCCTGTAAATGGCGAAGGGAAGAAGTTCAGGGATGCCATTGATGCTTACCGTGATTCAGTGACACAACTTGTAACAGATCCCGCCCGCAAGTCAATTATCGAAAAAAACCTCAGTACCCGGTCGCGGTCGGGTAATAAGAGCTGGGAAGCATCACTCTTTGAACAGATGCCGCTGGCCGCGGCTATCACCATGCTCACGAAGATAGAAAATGATATCCGTTCATCAGAGGGAGAAGCGCTGGCCAATATCCTGCACAACGTGGATGTGGGCGATTTCCGCGTAAACCGGTTGAATGCCTATATTATTCCCGAGTCGGATATCGTCATTCAGGGTGGTTCCTACAATGCCCGTATCATACTCTCTGCAGAAGATTCTACCCGGCAACCCCGGATCATGATGAACGGACTGCCCCTCGACACAAAGGAAAATGGTTATTTTTCTGTCCGGGCCGACCGCACAGGGACATTCCCCGTGGAAGGATACTTGGAGTTGACCGGCAACGACGGCGCCGTGACCCGCCGTCAGTTCAAGAGCAGCTACACCGTGATCGAACCGGTAGCCACCATTGCCCCTACCCTTATGAATGTATTGTATGCCGGTATCGACAATGAAGTAAGTATTTCCGTACCGGGTATCGCCCCTCAGGATGTAAATGCCACTATAACCGGCGGTACACTCGCACGCCGTGGAAATATGTGGATCGCCCGCCCCACAACTGTAGGACAGAATGTCGCCATATCAGTATCGGTTCATACGGCAGGCGGAGACATACGTCGCGTGGTCACCAAAGAGTTCAGGGTACGCGCACTCCCCGATCCCACTCCATATATTGAACACCGTGATGCCAATGGAAATCCGGTGATGTTCAAGGGAGGAGGATTACAGAAAGCCATCCTGATGAATGCGGGGGAGATCAAGGCCGCCATCGATGACGGAATCCTTTCCATTCCATTCAGGGTGACCAGTTTCCGCACCGTCTTCTTCGACTCGATGGGCAATGCCATTCCCGAAATTTCCGAAGGAAACCGTTTCTCAGAAAGGCAGAAAGAACAGATCAGGCGTCTTGCGCGAGGAAGTTATTTCTATATTTCGGGTGTACGGGCTACCGGTCCCGACGGGACAGAGCGGGAGATTGCCGTTATGGAAGTGAGAATAATGTGATGATGTATAGATGATGTGACAATATGGATAATGTGACTAATTGAAAGGAAGTTGAGAAGTTAAGAAGTTAAGAAGTCTGAAGTGTATAATTCATTGTCAATCATCCATTGTCAATTAATAAAGTCCTGGTTCTTGAATCTTGGTTCTAAAAGTCTTTATTCTTTACTCTTTATTCTATTATAAAAATATGCAAACAAAACGATTATTGATATTCATTTCACTGATAGCAGGAGCGGTTACTACTCTCTTCTCCCAGGAAACGGCGAGGGAAAGAATAGAACAGCGGCGGCAGAGCACGGTGCAACATCAGGCTGCCGGCACAAATATCCGTATGGAGCAACGGAACCGACACAGCGATGAAAGTATAGAAAATGCCAAATGGTCGCGTATCATCTACCGTTATCTCGACCTCACCAAAGAAGCCAATGCCCCGCTCTATTATCCGGTTACGCCGGCAGATGGAAAGACGAGTCTGTTTACACTGATGTTCAATTTATTGCAGGAAAATACTGTTCCGGCTTATGAATATCTGGACGGGAAGGAAGAATTCACCGACGAATACCGGATCAATTTTCAGGAATTTCTGGACCGATTTGGAATCTACCATGAGACTAAGGGCGGGAAAATTGTAGTCAATGATATGGATATTCCGGGGAATGAGGTAGAAGGCTATTTCGTGAAAGAAGCCTACTATTTCGATACGGGCAATTCCTCTTTCAGAGTGAAACCCCTCGCTATTTGCCCCGTCTTGCACCGCAGGGAAGATTACGGGACTATCACCCGTTATCCACTTTTCTGGATCCAATACGAAGAAATAGCTCCATATGCGCGCCGGTTGCCGGTCATGGGTTCTTCCCTCAATAACAGCATGAGTGGAAGTATGGATGATTTTTTCCGTATGAGAAAATATGACGGTGAGATATACAAGGCGCAGAATCCCCGCAACCTTGCCATCTCGCAATATACCTCCACCCCCGAAGAGATGAAAGCCGAACAGGAAAGAATTGAACAGGAACTGATTGATTTTGAAAAGAATCTCTGGAAGCAGGAAAATCACTCCGTTATACCCCAACAACAGAAAGTAAATCGTCGGGGAAAAAGAAAATCCCCGACAAGTTCGTCCGGCACCGGCACTGCTTCAGTCTCCATGAGAGACCGAAGATATTGATGGAAATGATTACTGTCCAATGCCACTGTAAGCAAAACCGTAGGAGGCAAGTTCCTCCATATTGTAGATATTTCTACCGTCGACCACCACATGGTGATTCATGATTTTCTTGAGGATACTCCAGTTGGGTAACCGGAACTCTTTCCACTCGGTAGGCACGATCAGCGCATCGGCACCATTGGCGGCATCATAGATATCCGTGGCATAATAGATAGAATCGTTCAGATAATGACGTGCTTCCTGCATAGCCGCCGGATCATAGGCGCGCACAGCTACACCGGCTTCACGCAGGCTCCTGATCAGAGTGAGCGAAGGTGCTTCACGCATGTCGTCGGTCTCCGGTTTAAATGACAATCCCCATACAGCTACCGTTTTTCCGTGTAACTCTCCGTTGAAATGTCGCCTGAGTTTCTGAAACAGGATATCTTTCTGCCGGTTATTTACCTCTTCCACCGCTTTCAGCACTGTCATCTCATATCCTGCATCTTCGGCCACCTTGATCAATGCGCGGATATCCTTGGGAAAGCAACTTCCTCCATAACCGCAACCGGGATAAAGGAAGCTTCTGCCGATACGGGAATCACTACCCATACCACGGCGTACCATATTCACATCGGCACCTACCTTTTCACACAAATTGGCAATATCGTTCATAAAACTGATACGGGTAGCCAGCATGGCATTAGACGCATATTTGGTCATCTCCGACGAAAGGATATCCATAAAGATCACCCGGAAATTATTTAACAGGAACGGACGGTATAGTTTGGTCATCAACTCTTTAGCCCCTTCGCTTTCCACCCCCACAATCACCCGGTCGGGACTCATAAAGTCATTTACGGCCGCACCTTCTTTCAGAAATTCAGGATTGGAGGCCACATCAAACTGCAGGTTGGTCAATCCGCGTTCATCGAGCTGTTTTCTCACCAAGTCCCTGATACGATAGGATGTTCCCACAGGAACCGTACTTTTGGTGACGATCAGCAAAGGTCTGGTCATGTGCTCGGCAATGGTGCTTGCCACAGTCATCACAAAAGAAAGGTCGGCTGTACCGTCTTCGTCGGAAGGAGTTCCCACTGCAATGAACACAATCTCCATATCGTCCAGGACGGTCGGCAGATCAGTCGAAAAATGAAGACGGCCCGCTTTATGATTGCGCAGGACTATATTCTTCAATTCCGGTTCGTAAATGGGTATAATTCCTTCTTTGAGTCGCTCTATCTTCTCACGGTCTATATCCACACAAGTCACATCCACGCCCATTTCAGAAAAACAGGCCCCTGAAACCAATCCTACATATCCCGTTCCTACAATTGCAATTTTCATTTTCTCTATAGATTAAAGAGTAAAGAACAAAGAATAAAGACTTTATAATTTCTTCACTTCTTAATTAGTAATTCCCTTTCTAATCAATCACATTGGCACGACCTGTTCCGATTCATCGGGATTAGTCTCATTGCCACTACTCGTCCCGATTCATCGGGATTAGCTCCTGAGTTTCTTCCTTAAATTATTGACCGGATAAAGCACCGTCAACAACCCGATCAGGCTTACCACCGCAAAAACGATCACGATATCCGCTATTTCGACGATCACCGGATAGGCATCGATAATATATGCGCCCGGAGTATCACTCAACCGGAGCAAACCAAAATGTTGCTGCAACAGGCACAATGCCAATCCCATAACAATTCCGGCAATAATGCCTATAAAAGTGATCAGCCATCCTTCATACAGAAAGATGCGTGATATCAATTGATCGGAGGCACCCATATGCTGCAGGCTCTTGATATCATCCTGTTTCTCTACGATCAGCATCGAAAGCGATCCTACCACATTAAAAACAGCTATCAACAAGATAAAAGCCAGGATAAGAAAGGTAACCCATTTTTCGATCTGCATCATCCGATAAGACTCACGTTGCTGCTCATACCGGTCTTCCACAAGAAAATCATCTCCCAGTATGCGTTCTATTTCACGCTTCACTTTTCCCGGAGAGACGCCGGGTCCCAGTTTGATATCGAGTGAGGTTACTTCGTTATCGTAACCAAAAAGATCACGTGCCAATTGGATAGGAACAATGGCCATCTGCTCGTCATACTCGGGCGAGTTGAGGCTGAAAACACCGCCGATATAAACGTACCCCTTAGTGAATGCCGTAGCAGGGTTGGCTAAATTCACCCTTACATTACGCTTGGGAGCATATATTTCAATCGGATCAATAAAACCGGGACGGGCACCAAGTACCATTGCCAACCCGGACCCCAACGTAGTGTAATCCACTACATCTTCCCGCAACCTGAAAGATCCGTGCAATAACAGCTTTTCCATATCGGCCATCAACCTGAATTCTTCAGAAACCCCTTTCATCAGCACCGGGACCTGGCTCTCATCAAACATAAAAAGAGCGTTCTCTTCCAATGATTCGGAAATCATTTGTATCCCTTGAAGCTGCAATGCCTTCTGGAATTCCGGTGTATCGTAATCGAATACTTTACCCTCTTTCACGGTGATCTTCAGATCGGGGTCGAATGCGCTGAACATACCCTCCACAATACCACCGAAACCATTAAAGATGGATAGCACACTTACCATCGCCATGGTAGCAATGGCGATACCACATACTGAAATAGTAGAAATCACATTGATGGCATTATGCGACTTCTTCGAAAAGAGGTATCTACGCGCTATAAAAAAGGAAACATTCATATTACTTCATGAAAATATTCACCGTGGGAAGTTACTGGTCTTTCAACAGTCTGTCGATATTTTCAATGTAATCGAGCGAGTCATCCACGTGGAACGTCAGTTCGGGAATTACCCGCAGTTGGTTCCTCAACCGTTTACCCAGATCGTAACGGACAGTCTTCACATTTTCATTGATATTACTGACCAGTTCTTCCGCTTTTTCCGACGGGAAAACACTCAGATAGGCATGCGCGATACCCAGGTCCGGCGATACCCGCACGTTGGTTACCGAGATCAGCACTCCCTGCATCTTTTTGGCATCCAGCAAAAAGATCTCACTGAGTTCTTTCTGTATCAACCGGTTTACTTTTTGTTGTCTGTTTGTATCCATGCTTTTGCTACTTCTTTCTTATCAATGTGAGTCCGTCACGAAGGGGCAGAATCACCTTTTCTACCCTTTCATCGTCGGCCAGTTTCCTGTTAAAATCCAATATTCCCCAAGTTGACCAATCATTACTTTTTACCTCTTCTACAACTTTACCATACCACAGGGTATTGTCTACCAGTATAAAGCCGCCTTGTATGATCTTGGGAAGTGTAACCTCAAAATAATCCCAATAAGCCTCTTTGCCTGCATCAATGAACGCCAGATCAAAACTCTCAGCCGGAAACCGGGAGAGGATATCCAAGGCGTCACCTATATGGAGAATGATCTTGTTTCCATACTCAGACCGGGCAAAATTGGCGCGTATCCGGTCTTCCAGTTCATCATCAATTTCGATGGTATGAAGTTCAGCTCCCTCTTCGAGGCCTTCCGCAAAACAAAGAGTCGAGTATCCGACAAAAGTACCGATTTCGAGTACCCGCTTTGGACGAATCATTTGCGTGATCATCTTCAGGAAGCGTCCCTGTAGATGACCCGAAGTCATGTTTCCCCGCAATAGGTTCACATGTGCGTCACGGTCGATTTTTTTCAAAACCTCCGGCTCCGGGTCTATATGGGATAGTATGTACTCTTCTATTTTATTCAATCGCCTCTCCTTGTAAATAATTAAGAATTAAGAATGAAGAATGAAGAATTAAAAATTAAGGATGAACATCACTCTTCATTATTCACTCTTAACTTTTAACTTAAACTACATCGTATAATCGGGCAGATTGTATTTCTCTTTCGCCTCGAGAATCCTCCATACATCTATGATCTCCAAGTAGGTAGTTCCCCCTGTCTCGCCGAAACTGCCTCCCAGATAAGCTACCCTATCCTGAGACTCAATCATTTTCTTACCGATCAACTGTTTGATAGCTTCCGTGAAATAGGCTCTCCGGCTCTCCTTGGTATTGCCATCCCCTTTACCCTCTTGGTATTCCGCCCAGATACCGTACGACATGGCCAATTCACGTGCCAGTCTTTTGGTGGTGGTGATAGCGTAAACAGGGCTTTTACCTCGAAATGCCGCCAGCACCCTGGCTGTGCGACCGGTGTGGCTATCGGTCACAATTGCTTTTACATTCAGGATAGCACACGATTTCACTGCCTGCTTGGCCAGAAATTCGGTTACCTCACGGTTATCGGCAGGATCATAAGGAACACGAATATCATTCTCCGACAGTTTCGTCAGTTCAGCCTCATAAGCAGTCTTTGCCATGGTACGTACCGCTTCTACCGGATATTTACCATAAGCTGTTTCGCCACTCAACATAACTGCATCGGTACGGTAATAAATTGCATTGGCGATATCGGTAATCTCGGCACGGGTAGGACGCGGGTTGTTGATCATGGAGTGCAACATCTGAGTAGCCACTATAACCGGTTTCTTATGATGAATAGCTTTTCTGATCAGCACACGCTGTATCCCCGGAATTTTTTCCTGCGCCACTTCTATTCCCAGGTCACCACGGGCAATCATCATACCGTAAGCCGCTTCCAGAATCTCATCGGCATTATCCACACCTTCCTGATTCTCTATCTTGGCAATAATTTTGATGGGGCTCCCCAACTCATCCAGGATCTCCTGTACAGCCTCTACATCTTCCCTACTCCTTACGAACGAATGGGCTACAAAATCCACGTCATGTTTTGCCGCCAGCTCGAGAAAGCTCTTATCACGCTCGGTAATCGCGGGCAGGTTGATTCGTACGCCGGGGATATTTACACTCTTACGGCTGCCGATCACACCGTCGTTTTTTGCCCGGCAGGAGAGGTAATCTGTCCCCACCTCCATCACCTCAAGTTCCACTTCACCGTCATCGATCAGGATAGCGTCACCTGCATGCATCTCGTCTGTGATATTCCGGTAGGTGATATAGACCGTCTTCCTCGAAGAGAGTCCTTCGGGATTTCCCACAATCCTTATATTGTCCCCTATCTTCAGTTCGATGGGAGTTTCCAGCATCGTGGTACGGACCTCCGGTCCTTTGGTATCTACCAAGATGCCTATCTGGTCCGAAACGGCTCGTACGTTATTGATAATATTGAGGAATCCCTCTTCGTTGAGATGGGCGGAATTAAGTCTTACCACATTCATTCCTGCCTCATAGAGTTGCTCCAAGAAAGGCACATCACAACGTTTATCGGAAATAGTGGCTATAATTTTCGTATGTTTATGCATATATTTTTGTTTAGCGTAAAATTGAATAACTAATGAAAAAAATTGAGTAACTACTAAATCACAATTGAGTGGCTACTAAATCACAATTGAGTGGCTACTGAACGGCCATCATTCTTCCGGCTCAGCGCATCAAGTGCCAGTCGGTAAGAATCAGTGCCAAAACCGGCAATCACGCCGAGGCATACGGCGGATATCATCGAATGATGGCGGAACTCTTCCCGCGCATGCACATTGGAGATATGCACCTCCACTACCGGAGCAGGAACCGATTTGATGGCATCGCGGATAGCCACGGAGGTATGGGTATATCCACCGGCGTTGAGGATGATACCGTCAACGGCAAATCCGGACTCCTGTATCTTGTTGATGATCTCACCCTCCACATTCGATTGGAAGTAACCAATCTCAATACCGGGATTATCTGCCCGCAACCGGTCTAAGAAATCGCCGAATGTTTGACCGCCATATACTTCCGGCTCTCGTACACCCAGCAAGTTGAGATTGGGTCCGTTGATAATTTGAATGTTCATACGATTTTTCTTTCTTGTCGGTGTATGAAACTCGCGATAATCACTATCTTGGGTGTAATAGTGTTCACGCTCGTTTCATAATCGTTATTTTAAAGCGCAAAGATACATATTATTCTCTTATGCTTTTAACAATCGGGGGTATCACAATATGCAATACCCCCGACAATATAACAGTTATGACTACTTGTTAGTTCGCTTCGTCGGCCTCCCCCGGGAGAGATTCCCCCGCCTCAGGTGCAGCAAATGATGCGGCAGCCATCCGCTGATAGGAACGGTAGCGCCATTGCGCGTTCTCTTTCGCGGCGGCAAAGAGTTCATCGGCTTCACGCGGGAACGACTTCATCAACTGGGTATAACGCACTTCGCCGAGAAGGAAGTCTTTGAACCTGCTCCAGTCCGGCTCCTTGCTGTCGAACTGGAAAGGATTTTTCCCCTCATCCTCCAAGCGCGGGTCGTACCGCCACAGATGCCAATAACCGCATTCCACGGCCGATTTCTGTTCGGACTGGGCATGTCCCATCCCTTTTCTCAACCCGTGGCTGATACAGGGTGAATAGGCGATCACAATGGAAGGCCCGTTATAAGACTCCGCCTCTTTGAGTGCCTTCAGCGTCTGCGCCTGGTTGGCGCCCATGGCCACTTGTGCCACATATACATACCCGTAGGTAGCGGCAATCATTCCAAGGTCTTTTTTACGGACACGCTTTCCGGCAGCGGCAAATTTAGCTACCGCGGCGGTAGGCGTTGACTTGGATGATTGTCCTCCCGTATTGGAATAGACTTCGGTATCTAACACCAACACATTGATATTCTGGCCGCTTGCCAGCACATGGTCGAGACCTCCAAAGCCGATGTCATACGCCCAGCCGTCTCCGCCGAATACCCAAATCGACTTCTTGGAAAGATATTTCTCAAGAGAAAGGATTTCTGTCGCAATCCGGCTATCTACCCCGGTAAGGGAAGCCACAATCCTGGGTGCCAGCTCTTTCGAGCGTTCGGCATCCTCCCCATTTTCGATCCATTCCATAAACAGTTCTCGCTGTTCTTCAGTGAACTCGGCCGAGTGAATTCCTTTTTGCATCAGGTCACGCAGGCGATTACGCATACTGGCATGGGCAATGGCAAAACCATATCCATACTCGGCATTATCCTCGAAGAGCGAATTGGCCCAAGCCGGTCCTTTTCCCTCTTCATTTTTCCGATAAGGCGTGGCAGGAGCAGAAGCGCCATAGATGGAAGAACAACCGGTAGCGTTGGCAATCATCATGCGGTCTCCATAGAGCTGGGTAATCAGCTTCACGTAAGGTGTCTCACCGCAACCTGAACAAGCGCCCGAGAATTCAAACAACGGCGTGGCAAACTGGGTGTTCTTCACATTCAGCTTCACGTCCACCAGATGCGCTTTGCTGCTCACATTTTTCACCATGTAATCCCAGTTCTTCTGGTTTTCGTACTGCGTATCGATGGCCACCATCTCAAGCGCTTTTTGTCCTTTTTTGCCGGGACATACGTCCACACAATTTTCACAACCGAGACAATCGAGAACATCCACCTGGATGCGATAAGCCATATCGGGGAATTGCTTGCCCTGTGCTTTCAGTAATTCCACATCCGCACCCACACCCTTTTGTTCTTCCTCAGTGAGTACGAACGGACGGATAGTAGCATGGGGACAGATATAAGCACACTGGTTACACTGGATACATGCTTCGGGGTTCCATACCGGTACTTTGGCCGCTACACCCCGTTTTTCATAAGCCGTTGTACCCATTTCCCAGGTACCATCCTCGCGACCACTAAAGGCAGATACCGGCAAGTCGTAACCACGCTGTGCGTTCACCGGACGCACCACTTTGCGGACAAATTCGGGCGCATCGTCAGAAGTGCCGGCTGTAGTCTGGACAGATGCCCATTCCATGGGTACTTCCACCTCTTCTATATCGCCTCCGCGATCCACCGCGGCGTAATTCATCTTCACCACTTCTTCCCCTTTTCTGCCGTAGGATTTCACGATGAATTTCTTCATCTGTTCCACTGCCAGTTCATAGGGAATTACGTTGGATATCTTGAAGAAGGCCGATTGCAGGATGGTATTGGTACGGTTGCCCAATCCGATCTCATTGGCAATTTTCGTAGCATTGATGATATAAAACCGGATATTGTTTTCGGCAAAATACTTTTTGATATGATCCGGGAGATGATTATGCACCTCCTCTTTAGTCCACACCGAATTAAGCAGGAACGTCCCGTTCTTTTTCAACCCTTTGGTCACATCATACAGGTGCAGGTAGGCCGGCACGTGGCATGCCACAAAATTAGGTGTATTCACCAGATAGGTCGAACGAATGGGATTGTCGCCAAAACGAAGGTGCGAACAGGTAAATCCACCCGATTTCTTGGAGTCGTAGGCAAAATAAGCCTGTACATATTTATCGGTATTATCCCCGATGATCTTGATGGAGTTTTTATTGGCTCCTACCGTACCATCCGATCCCAATCCATAGAATTTGGCTTCGTAGGTCGTGTCATCGATGGTGATCTCCTCTTTCAAGGGAAGCGATTTGAAGGTCACATCATCCACAATACCGACCGTGAAATCGTTTTTCGGCCTATTCATCGAGAGGTTTTCAAATACCGACACCATCTGCGCGGGAGTGGTATCTTTGGATGAAAGGCCATAAATTCCGCCTACAATCTCCGGAGCGTCTTCTTTTCCATAGAAACAATCCTTCACATCGAGATAGAGCGGTTGTCCGGTTGCACCCGGCTCCTTGGTACGGTCGAGCACGGCAATACGTTTCGCTGTTTCAGGAACCACCGACAAGAATGCTTCAGCTTTAAAAGGACGATAGAGATGAACAGCAACCATTCCCACTTTTTCCCCTTTTTGATTAAGCCAGTCTACTGCTTCGCGGATGGTTTCTGTTACTGATCCCATGGCAATTACGACTCGTTCAGCCTGGGGATCTCCATAGTAATCGAACAAACCGTATTTGCGGCCGGTCACTGCTGCCAGCTTTTCGAGGTATTTTTCTACTATTCCGGGCACCGCATTATAGAACGGATTGGATGCTTCGCGCGCCTGGAAATATATATCGTCGTTCTGGGCTGTCCCTCTTGTAACAGGATTATCGGGATTCAATGCGCGGTTGCGAAAAGCCCTCAAAGCTTCCTGATTGATGAGCGGAGCCAGGTCGTCGTTCGTCAAGGCCTCTATCTTCTGGATCTCGTGGGATGTACGGAATCCATCGAAGAAATGAAGGAAAGGAACACGGCTTTCTATCGCAGCCAGATGGGCTACTGCCGCCAGATCCATCACCTCCTGTACCGATCCGGTAGCAAAAAGTGCGAAACCGGTGGGTCTTGCAGCCATTACATCCTGGTGATCACCAAAAATGGAAAGGGCGTGTGAAGCCAACGCACGTGCCGACACGTGAAAAACGCCGGGCAGCAACTCCCCCGCTATTTTATACATATTGGGGAGCATCAATAACAAGCCTTGTGAAGCAGTGAAAGTGGAAGTAAGTGCTCCCGCCTGCAAAGAGCCGTGTACAGCACCGGCAGCTCCGGCTTCCGATTGCATCTCCTGTACCAGCACCGGCTGTCCGAAAATATTTTTTCTTCCGGATGCGGCCCATTCATCCACATATTCGGCCATCGTGGAAGAAGGGGTTATCGGATAGATCGCAGCCACCTCGCTGAACATGTAGGCGATGTGAGCGGCGGCCTGATTACCGTCGCAGGTTAAATAAATCTTTTGTTTTGCCATAATTATATGATGATGTTACTATAAATTGCAATCCTTCGTTTAGAGACTTTTCAATAATAATCCTAATCTGAGCGACGAAATTACTACAAAAATGTGGAAGCAACAAACCATAGTTATTTTTTGTTCACGCCCCATTGATATAAAAACAGCTAAAAACATAAAAATACGTTAAATAATAATCTTTCCTCGGATTATGATGTTCTAATTAAGGAGAGAAGGTGGTTAGGCGCCTGAGCGATTAGGAGATTGAGAGGTTGAGAGGTTGAGTGGAAAAGGGTTAGGTGCCTAGGCGGTTAGTTTTTAGTTCTCAGTTCTCAGTCTTTAGTTTTTAGTTTTTAGTTTTTAGTTCTTAGTTCTTAGTTTTTAGTTTATGAAAATAATTATAATTGCCAACAGGTTACCTATCAAAATTGAAAGGGAAGAGGAAGGGTTTTGCATCGTCCGAAGTGAGGGCGGTCTTGCCACCGGCCTCGGATCATTAGAGACCGACACCGAAATATTTTGGGTGGGTTGGCCCGGTATCCACACAGAAGATGAAAATGAAAAACAAGAGATTATCCGGAAATTGCATGAGATGAACTTTCATCCCGTTTTTTTGTCTGCCGATCAGATAGAGAATTATTACGAAGGCTACAGTAACAGCACTATCTGGCCGCTGTGCCACTATTTTTTCTCCTACATGGAATACAGGGCAGAATATTGGGGGGCATACCAGGAGGTGAACAGGTTGTTCTGCCGGGAAGCAATCCCTTTTATCGAGAAGGAGGACATGGTATGGGTACAGGACTATCAACTGATGCTGTTGCCCAAAATGATCCGTATGGAAAAGCCGGACACCAATATCGGTTATTTCCATCATATTCCTTTCCCTTCTTACGAACTTTTCAGGGTGCTTCCTGAAAGGGAGGCTGTATTGGAAGGGCTGCTCGGAGCCGATCTCATCGGTTTCCATACGCATGATTATATGCGGCATTTCATCAGTGCCATCTACCGTGTCCTCGACCTGAACTGTACCCTCGATGAGATCAACCTGCAAGACCGGACTGTACATGTGGATGCTTTCCCGATGGGTATCAATTATGAACAATTCCATAACGCGCCCACACTCCCGGAAGTAAGGGAAAAGTCGGAGATGCTCCGTGAAGAGTTGGGAGATACAACCGTAATACTCTCAGTGGACCGTCTCGATTACAGCAAAGGCATCCTGCACCGTCTGCAAGGCTTCAAACAGTTTCTCGAACATAATCCTGAATATCACAAGAAAGTATCGTTGGCCATGATAGTGGTTCCCTCACGCGACAACGTAGATATTTATGCGGACCTGAAAACAAAAATCGACCAGACTATCAGCGAAATCAACGGGCAGTATTCCCGGCTGGGATGGACACCGATCTACTATTTTTACCGCAGTTTTTCGTTCGAGGAGCTGGTTGCTATGTATAATATTGCTGAAATTGCCCTGGTAACGCCCCTGCGCGACGGGATGAACTTAGTAGCCAAAGAGTATCTGGCCTGTAAAGGAGAAAATAACGGGGTACTTATCCTCAGCGAGATGGCGGGCGCAGCCATCGAATTGCAGGACGCCATCACCATCAACCCGAATGATGCGGTGGAGATTGAACAGGCTATTGTGGATGCGCTCACCATGCCCGAAGCAGAAAAAAAAGAACGGTTACATAAAATGCAGGAACGTATTTCCACGCAGGATGTAAAGAAATGGGCGAAAGATTTTGTGAAAGAACTACAATCAATCAAGGCCCAAAACAAGGAGATACTACAAAAGGTGGTAGGGAAAAGACAACTTAACCAGATCAAGGGCGCTTATGACGATGCTGCCTCCCGCCTGCTCCTGCTTGATTACGACGGGACCCTTGCCCCCTTTGTCAAAAGGCCGGAGGACGCTATACCCTCGTCCCAGTTGCTGGATCTTTTACAAAAGATGACTTCCGATAAAAAGAACAAAGTGGTCATCAACAGTGGACGAAATCGCCAAGTGCTCGACCAGTGGTTCCGGGACCTCGACCTTGATTTTGCCGCCGAACACGGGATGTTTTACAAAGAGAACGGACGCTGGCATGAAAACATGCAGAAAAAAATGGAATGGGACGATGAGATCATCGACATCCTTCAGCATACGATAGACAAGACGCCCCGTTCCCATCTCGAAAGAAAGGACACATCATTGGTATGGCACTATCGCAAAGTGGACGTATGGCTTGCCGAATTACGCACGCAACAACTGGTGAATGCCCTTATAGGCCCCTGTTCCAGATTAAATCTTCAGATTGTACCGGGTAACAAGATCGTGGAGATCAAATCACCCGATTTCAATAAGGGCAGCGAAGTATTGCGACGGTTGGCACAAAAGGATTACGACTTTGTCCTGGCCATAGGCGACGATACGACCGACGAAGACATGTTCAGGGTGCTGCCGCCGGGCGGTGTCAGCATCAAAGTAGGAAACTTCTCTCCTACTGCTAAATACCGCATCCCTTTACAGTCATCCGTCATCACATTCTTGTCTAATCTCATTAAATAATAAACTGTCTATGGATTTTATAGACCATCTTATACCCGACAGTTCATTACGATATCCATTTATCGCATTGCTGTTTATAGTAATATTCATTATACTGGTGCTTATTTTTAATTTTATCATCAAAAAATGGAGAATACGTGCACGGAAAAGCAAAAGCCATATTGATGATCTTATTATCCGTATGTTCAGGATTCCGGGTATATGGATTATTTTCTCGGCATTGTTAAACATTTTCAGTAGCCTGTTACAGGAGGACGCACGTACGTTTGACGTTTTACAGAAAATAAGCCGGATATTGCTCATCATCACTCTCGGATGGCTGGTTGTACAGGTTATCAGGGGCACATTCCGTTATTGGCAAAACAAACTCGACATCAACAACCCCAACAATCTTGAAGCCCGGAAAAGACTTACACAGATGAGCATGGTTGAGCGGATCACGGTCATTATCGTATCCTTTATCTTTCTGTCGATCGCGTTGATGACCATTGATTCCGTGAGGCAGTTGGGCGTCAGCCTGCTCGCTTCGGCCGGCGTGGCAGGGATCATTATCGGGTTTGCAGCCCAACGCAGCTTCGGACAGATATTCTCCGGCATCCAGATTGCGTTTACTCAGCCGGTCAGGTTGGATGATGTAGTAGTAATTGAAGGAGAATGGGGACGGATCGAAGAGATCAATATCACCTATGCGGTGGTGAAAATATGGGATGAACGACGGCTAATCGTGCCTATTGACTATTTCCTGAACAATCCCATACAAAACTGGACACGGGCGACTTCCAATATATTAGGGACAGTATTCCTCTATGTTTCTTACGACCTTGCCCTGGAACCATTGCGGGAAGAGTTGGCACGCATAGTGAAGGATGATCCCAATTGGGACGGGCGTGTACAGAATATCCAGGTCACCGAAAGCAAGCAGTGGTACAAGGAGATACGGGTGTTGGTCAGCAGCAGCGACTCATCCCGGAACTGGGACCTGCGTGTAGCTGTCCGCGAAAAGCTGATCGACTTCATCAACCTGCACTATCCCGGTTCATTTGCGAAAATCAATGCTTTCGGCACCGACCGGAAAGAGGCTTCCGCTACGGACGAATAAATTGCGAGAGCCTTTTCTCCTCGGAGAACAGCACTGCGGTGTTAATAAAAGCGAGGTGTGAATAAGCCTGCGGGAAGTTACCCAGCTGACGCTTGGTCTTAAAGTCGAGGTCTTCACTATAAAGCCCCAGATGATTGGAATAAGAGATCATTTTCTCAAATATCCCGCGGGCTTCTTCTGTTTCACCTATCTTAAAAAGTGCTTCGATCAGCCAGAAAGTACAAATGGTAAATGAAGAGGTGGGCACGCCAAAATCATCTTCCGCCTTGTACCGGTACATGAGTCCTTCATGATAGAGATGCTCTTTGATTGCCCTCACAGTTTTCACATACCGCTCATTGTCGGGTTCGATAAAGTCATAGAACTGCATGAGCAGCAGTGAAGAGTCGTAATCATTATTATCATAGGCCTGGGTGAAACATTGCAACTCCTCGTTCCAGCCCTTTTCATGCACCTCTGCCTTGATGATATCCGCCTCACGGCGCCATAACTCCGCGTAATATTCTCTCTGCAACAGCTCCGCAATCAGAGATGCCCTGTCCACGGCCACCCAGCTCATCACTTTCGAAAAGACAAAATGCATCTTTTTGGTCCGGTACTCCCAGATGCTCCTGTCCGGTTTGCGCCAGGAAGCCAACACCGAGCGTACCAGGTTTTTGATGATTTCCCATATCTCCTCTATTTCATCCTGTGTTCCCGGGAAATAAAGATAATATTTATAGATGACATCCAGCAGATAACCAATAGAGTCATTCTGCTCCTGGTAATAGGCGGCATTCCCGATCCTCACGGGGCGGGAGGTCTCGTAACCGCTCAAATGAGGCAGTTCTTCTTCCGTCAGGTCACGCTCGCCCCGGATGCCGTACATGATCTGGATCGTTTCGTTGCGTGACGACTTCAGGATACTTTTTACAAACTTGATAAAGCGTTCCGCGGAGGACCGCTGTTTCATGAACAGCAAAGTATCGATCGACATGGAGGCATCTCGCAGCCAACAGAAGCGGTAATCCCAGTTCCTGTTCTCTCCGAGGCTTTCAGGCAGGCTGGTAGTTATCGCTGCAAGCATGGCACCCGATTGCTGGTATGACAGCAGTTTCAGCACGAGCAAACTGCGCTTGATCATATCGTTATATTGATAGTAATCCCTGGAACGGTTCACAAAATTAAGCCAGTACACCTTCGTCCGTTCATATTCCAGCAAGATACGGTTGATATCCACCCTCATTAATTTCTGGTTATAGGACAAAAGGAAGAAATGATGACCGGTCAGTTCAATCTCTTCACGATTTATTACGACCTCCGGATCCAGACTGGTATAGAGGTATATCTTATCTTCGGGATCATTCGTGGAATGTGTCCTGATATAACCGTCCACTATTTCGTGGCGGGCCTCTCCGCGGGCATAGTTCATTTTAGGGTCATATATTACCCGGACAAGGGGACGGCCTTTGATGACGCGTATATAACGGTGGATTTCCGGCGGCATGTAATAAAGGGTATCCTCTGTCCTATAGCGGGGCATGTAATCGAATACGATAAATCCGCTCTCAGGCGACTCAAACTTTGTCAGCAGCAGATTGGTATGGCCGTGGTAATTTTGGGTGATGGTATAATCCTCCGACACCTCAAAATGAAAACTCCCTCCTTTTTCTCCATCCAGCAGTTTGGCAAAGATGGAAGGAGAGTCGAAATCAGGCAGACAAAACCAGTCGATACTCCCGGTCTTCGATACCAACGCTGCGGTGCGGCAATTCCCGATTATTCCGTAATCTAAATTCTTCATCCTAATCAATTTTTACGGGTTCCTAAAACTTCTCTGTAAAAACAAAGATAAGGATTCCAGTTTAGAAAAAGAAAAAATACCCTAACCCTTCTTCTTTTTCAAGTCATCCAGCAAGTTTAAAGATGTGGAGATATTTATAATAAATAATATTTTTCAATTCCGCCGAATCCGGTTATCACTTTATTTTCTTTCGTTTTTCTGATAAAATTGCCTAACCGTTTTTCAAATTCTCCAGATCGTTTTCTCGCAGCTTCAATGTATGCAATTCTGATCCGCTTATATGACTCGGAAAATTGCTGGTAGTTCTCCCAAACCATCTTGTCTTCTTTTAGTCTGGAAATTATCTCATCCGGGAATATGAAAGGTGCGGATAAAACATTTTGAATTTCGTCCTCAAATTTGGGATGTATCATCCGGTTTTCAAAATACTTGATATTATTTTGTTTCGACATAAAAATCACCCTTGCATTTCCAGTTCTGCGGTTTAGAGTCGTTGGTCCCCAGCTTAATCAACACGATATCGGGTTGAAGAGAGGGGATTGTTGGTAAGCGTCCGTTTCCATATAAGGATGACCACCTTTGGAAAGGACTGTACTGGCAGATACACCAAAATTTTTCTTTCCAATCAATTTTACGGATTATTATCTTTAAAACAGAGTAGTTATTATGTAAATAGTTCATTTAGCGTTTTCATGGCGATGAACATTTTTCCACTATCGGGTAACTTTATAAAATCATATTTTTCGTAAAATGTTTCCGCTTCTTTGTCAATCGGATCTACAACTACTGCAAAAGAAGCAATCTCATTCGATGTTTCCCAACTTCTTTTCAAGGCATCGATCAGGAGTATCTTTCCAATGCCCCTTCCCTGAAACTTTGTATCTATGGCCAGTCTTCCAAGCAGAGTCACCGGAATGGCAGCATAAGACTTTGGCAGTTTCCGTCTGATTGATTCCGGAAAACTATTTAACGGAATACTGCTATTTGACAGGGTATAATATCCCTGAACCTTATTTGTATCTTCCTCTTTCAACACAAAACATGCCAATAACTTCCTCTTCACATCCTGCCCTGCTTGCGTTTTCAAATAATTGTTCAGCAACTCTTTGCCACAATTAAAGTCTTCCCGGTTATGTGTTGAATGCAATAGTTCGACCATGCTTCATTTCGAATATGAAATAAAAGTATTATAATCATTCAGAGCGTCCTGTAATGTTTTCGACGGTTTACTCGATTGGGTAACCGCATCAAAAAAAATCCGACTGTCTTTTTCAGATGCAATAATCTGTTCCTTTGCTTTGATTATCTCCATTGCTTTTTCCTGAACCGTGAGCATGACAAAATCGGTCAGGCTTCTGTATCCGCCTAAATACGCGGCTTTTTCAAAAAGCTGTTTTTGCTCTTTTGAAAGCCTTGCATCAAATCTAGTCTGCTCTTTTGTCGTTATATCCATAATTTCAGTTCTTTCCGCAAATATACGGAGAAAACAAGTATCAATCTATTAAATGTACGTTAAATTTCAGTACAATGATTGTATTGAGTCAATTTAGGCGTATTGGGGTTACTATCATTTTTATATTCAATTTCATTAGGCGTTTTTAATTGCTGTGATATTTACTTCCCGGTCGATGGAATAGGTATTGTCTTTCAAATTACAGATTTGATAGAGTTGCAAAGCTTTCTCCAAATATCTTTTCAATCTCACGGATTATATAGTCTTCGTGTTGCATACTACTGCCTTAATCTTCCCCATCGCCTTTCCTTTAGCCAATTCATCAATCATCTTATCCAGATAACGGATCTTTTGCATCAGTTCATCTTCAATCTCTTCCACCCGGTAACCACAAATCAATCCGGTGATTTTAAATGCATAAAGATAATCTCATCCACTTCCGCTTTAGTACGTCCTTTCTTCTCCGCCTTTTGAATATAGAAAGGATAAACACCGGCAAAGGACATTTTGTAAATTCTTGTATTATCCATATTTTATCAGTAACAGGCAAAGATAGTAATTTTTCTCTTTACCCTCTCACTGTCAATTCTCCACGACGGGGAACAGGCATAAGACGGTTTACTTCTGCCGGTGTTTTTCCTTCACCGAAAAGAATCATCAGCTTGGTCAAAGCAGCTTCGGTAGTGATATCGTGTCCGCTCACCGCGCCCAGTTTCTCCAGACGCTGTCCATTCTCATAGCGGTGCATCTCTACTCCTCCATAGAGGCATTGAGTAACGTTGACAATCACTATTTCCCGCCTTATCGCTTCCTGCAACAAGTCCGTAAACCACGGGTAAATGGGAGAGTTTCCCGTGCCGTACGTTTCCAATACAACCCCTTTCAGGCCGGGTATTTCAAGATGTGCCCGCACCACTTCCCCGGAAATTCCGGGAAACAGTTTCAGGATCACCACGTGAGGATCCATCGCATAATTGAAGTATACGGGTTTTGTATAATCCGGCTTAAGGATAAACTGGCTACTATATCGAATATTAAGGCCTGCCTCGCCCAGATAAGGATAATTGGGACTGGTGAATGCGCTGAAGTTGTTGGCATTGATCTTCGCTGTACGGTTTCCGCGCATCAGCAGGTTTTGCATATACACACACAACTCCGGAACGATTGGCCGGCCGGCAGCATCTTTATCGGCCGCAATTTCAAGCGCCGTGATAAGATTTTCTTTCCCGTCCGTCCGGAGTTTGCCGATAGGCAGCTGCGATCCGGTCAGTATCACAGGTTTGGTAAGATTATCCAACATCAAACTTAGCGCCGAAGCAGTATAAGCCATCGTATCAGTACCATGGAGAATAACAAAACCGTCAAATTCATTGTAAAGGTCTTCAATTACATGTACTATATGCTGCCAGATAGAAGGCGACATATCAGAAGAATCGATGGGAGGATCAAACAGGTAAGTTTCCACATTGAATTTCAAACGCTTTATCTCCGGCATATTAGCATATAAATGGCTGAAATTAAACGGTTCCAAAGCTCCTGTCTCCGCATTTTCTACCATCCCAATGGTTCCTCCTGTGTATATCAGGAGCACCTTCGCATTTCTATCGATCATACCTGCATAAATTTTATGCAAATATAGCATTTTGAAAGGCATTACTTATCTTTTTGATAGAATTTAACCTCCAAACGGAAATAGTTGCGCTCAAAAACTTTACTTTTTCTTAATCCGATCCATTCCTATCATTCCGATTCCGGGACAAAAGCAACAGCATCTATTTCAATCAAAAAATCCGGGTGAGCCAATGTAGATAGTCTTTCCACTCCCCTGTGTAGTCACAATTTGTGTAAATACAGGATTTTTTGAAAGTCCATCAGGATTAATGTATTCTACTTTGTTACTCATTTTTTTTACTTGTTTAGTTGTTAGAGATCGGTTTACCATTCGATCAAAAGTCTATTCTATGGTAATCCGTATTTTACCTTTATCCTTTTTCATAACATATAAACAGGCACGATTGTTGTCGCTTGTGTTATCGAACTAAACCGGTATTGAATTGTTTAGTTTATTACATAATTATCAACTAAAGATATGGCAACACATTCTATTCAAACGGTTTGGATGGGAAATAATATTTTCGACACTGACATCGACGGGCATAAGATTACGATTGATCTGGCAGTAGAAGCAGGAGGAGACGATGAAGGCCCCAGACCCAAGAAGTTACTTTTGATTGCAGCCGCAGGATGTACCGGGTTAGATGTGGTGGAGATTGTCCGCAAGATGAGAATCGATCTCAAGGGTTTTGACATCCGCATGGAAGCCGAAATGAGCGAAGAACATCCCAAGCAATATACGTCCCTGAAAGTGATCTACGAATTTGAAGGTGATAACCTCCCGAAAGAGAAGCTGGAACGGGCATGCAAGCTCTCGTTCGACAACTATTGCGGTGTATTGGCCATGTACAAAAAAGCAGTGCCGGTGACCTATGAAATAGTCATAAAGAATGCCTGAATTTTTCTTCTGACTATTACGGAAAATTTTCCATATTTTTAGTAACTTTGCACCTTATTCGGCTCCGCCAATTCTATTGTTATTCGGCTGCGCCGTTATTCGCACTTCGTGCGTTATTCGCTTCGCGTTATTTCCCGCTTTGCGGGATAATGCTCAAATTACAACCGAATAACAATTGAATAACAATTGAATAACAATTGAATAACAATTGAATAACAATTGAATAACAACTGAATAACAATCGAATAACAACTGAATAACAATCGAATAACAACTGAATTACAACTGAATTACAATCGAACAACAAATTAATATATTCTGGATTATGCAAACAATGGACACTTTTAATTTTGCCGGTAAAAAGGCATTCGTGCGTGTGGACTTCAATGTACCTCTCGATGAAAAATTCAACATCACCGACGATACACGTATCCGCGCAGCTATTCCTACGCTGAAAAAAATCCTGAAAGATGGGGGCAGCGTCATTATAGGATCACATTTAGGCAGACCGAAAGGCCCGACCGATAAATTTTCACTCAAGCATATCCTCCCTCGCGTATCTGAATTGTTGGGAGTGGATGTGCAGTTCGCCAACGACTGCATAGGTGGAGAGGCAGAAGCCAAAGCGGCCGCATTGCGTCCCGGCGAAGCATTGCTGCTTGAAAACCTTCGTTTTTATGCGGAAGAGGAGGGCAAACCCCGTCTGGCTGCAGACGCCACCGAGGAAGAGACTGCCAAAGCAAAGAAAGAGGTGAAAGAATCACAGAAAGAATTCACAAAAAAACTGGCTTCATATGCCGATGTATATGTAAATGATGCTTTCGGGACAGCCCATCGTGCCCACGCTTCCACAGCGCTGATTGCAGACCATTTCGATACCGACCACAAACTGTTTGGATACCTGTTGCAAAACGAGATTACCGCCGTGGAGAAAGTGATGAACGAAACGCAACGTCCTTTCACAGCAATTATGGGTGGTTCAAAGGTATCTACCAAAATAGAAATCATCCAAAACCTGTTGGACAAAGTAGATAATCTGATCCTTGCAGGAGGCATGACCTACACCTTTGCCAAAGCATTCGGTGGAAAAATCGGAGATTCTATTGTAGAAGATGATAAACTCGATCTGGCGAAAGAACTGGTGGAACTGGCAAAACAGAAAGGTGTGAACTTAGTGCTGGCCACCGATGCAAAAATTGCAGACAGTTTCAGCAATGATGCCAAGACCGACTTTGCCTCTGTAAATGAAATTCCTGACGGATGGGAAGGACTCGATATAGGTCCGGATTCGGAAAAAGCTTTCGCTGATGTAATTAAAAATTCAAAGACCATTCTGTGGAACGGACCGGTCGGCGTATTTGAATTCGACAACTTCGATAAAGGATCCCGCGCTGTATCCGATGCGATTGTAGCTGCTACCAAAAAAGGTGCTTTCTCACTGGTAGGTGGTGGAGATTCAGTTGCTTGTGTCAATAAATTTGGCCAGGCCGATGAAGTATCGTATGTTTCTACCGGTGGCGGTGCCCTCCTTGAAATGATCGAAGGCAAAGTGCTTCCGGGAATCAAAGCAATCCGCGGATACTAATGAACAGATAAAACATAGCCTTCAGGTAAAGCAACCAGTCCTGGCTCTAAAAGTCTTGATTCCTGGTTCTAAAAGTCAATCTAACTCAAGGGTGGAACTTATCGGTATGAGTCTCCACCCTTTTTATGTGCACTAAAAGGTGGCAAGCCCGATTTCACTGATTTCCAACTGGAAAAGAGCTATAGCCCCAACCGCGCGTACGGTCTCCCCAAATTACACCTGATGTGGATTTCAAGACATAGGTTTCCATGCTAAAATCCGAAAACATACACAATATTCACGGTGAATGTATGCCATCCGGGTGCAGTAGCTGCCAATTTTGGACAGGATTCGAAAAATTAAAAAGCATTCCTTTTATGTGCCAGGATCATCATGATTTCGATATTTGAAAAATCAGAACTTAAGGTATAATATACCGGATCGTCGGGAGAAGCAGCCATGAGTTTCTCTTCGGCGAGGCGCAACCGCTCCCGCGACACAAAATCGACGACGTTCAGCTCACCCGTCTCCACATATTTTGCCAGATGCGTGCCGATAGTCGATACCGCCAATCCCCGCTCTTCGGCGATCTCTTCAATCGTCTTCCCGGCACGGAACATCTCTAAACTGAGACGCCGGCTCTCCCCTTTCTGTTTCTTTTCCTTTTTCTCTTTCTTCTCTTTCCGTTTTCTTTTGGACAGTTCTTTCCCCGAGAAATGGGACTCCATGCCGTGCCTTTCACAGTACTCTTGAATAATCGACAAAAATACTTCTCCGTATTTCTCTACCTTGGCCGGCCCGAATCCGCTAATCTGAAGCAATTCTTTTTTATTTTGCGGCAGATACTCAGCCATCTCATAGAGCGTTTTACTGCCGGCTACCATATAAATCGGCAAATCCCGCGGCCCGCAGATATTATTTCGTTCCTCCAACAGCAGGCGGTACAGTCCGGGATGCGACAAGTCGGATTTCTCCGAAGCCGATGTGGCATAAGCATTTACACTAAAAGAAGGAAGCCTGAAACGATTTTTCGCCTTAAAATAAGCTTCAATGGAGGTGTCGGTCTTTAATCCATCCAGCAAATATTTTTTCAGGGCCAGGTCAGAAAAAAGATCCTGTATCTCCTCATTATATTCCCCGGCGTTTGCACGGCTATCGGTCGATGCAGGCGATTGTTTCAGCTCTTTCATCAACAAATCCATCTTCTCCACAAAGAAACCGGCGGCAGCATTGAATCTTTCACTCAGATACTCCTCCCTGACAGGCTGTTCACCAAAAATCGACTTCAACTGTCGCTGGAATTTCACCGCCACCTGCTCCATCGTCTCTAATTGTTGCCGGATATTTTGCAGATACGGCTGTGTTTCATCATTAAATGAGGTGCCCCATTCAGTGATCTTCGCCGACAACCGTTTGATTCCAGAGAGGATACCTCCAAAATCGAAAATCGACAACAAGAGGTGTAAACGATACGCTTTACGCGACGCATCCAACTCTCCTTCAAGCACGTCAGCTTCCGGTCTGGTGCTTTCATAGTCGATAATCTGACGGTCATTGCGGATACTATCCAGCTGTATCTTGCTCAACAGCACAATACCCTCCAAGGAGCGGCACCGGCTTAATGCCACATACACCTGTCCCGGGGCAAAAGCCCGTCCGGCATCGATCACCACCTTGTCGAAGGTAAGCCCCTGGCTTTTGTGGATGGTGATAGCCCATGCCAGCCGCAAGGGGTACTGCGTAAAACGTCCCAGTATATTTTCTTCTATCTGCTTTGTGTCGGGATTGGACGAATAACCGATATTTTCCCATACCGCACGTTCCACCTCGATATACTCATCGCCGTCGCAGCGTACGATAATGCGGTCCCCGTCGATTTTATCAACCACGCCCGTTTTACCGTTGTAGTAGCGGGCTGCCTCGTTATCATTCCGCAGGAACATCACCTTTGCACCCGGTTTCAGTTCCAGCACCGGCTCTGTGGGATAATTCCTTTCGGGATAGTCGCCCTCGATCTTGGCCGCGAACATGTCCGCCTTGCCCTTCAACCGGTCCAACTCCCGGGAATTGATCTGGTCTGCCTTGTAGTTATGCGTGGTTAGAAGAATATAATCATCACCGTCCTTGGGTGTAAACAGCGGGTCATAGCGCTTTTCAAGCATCCGGAAACTTTCCCGTGAAAGGCAATCGTTACGGATTTCATTCAGCACCCGTATAAAATCGCTGTTCGTCTGGCGGTAAATTTTCTCAAATTCAATATAAACAAGGGAGTCCTTACTAATCGCCTGGCTGTGGAAGAAATAGGGGCTCTGGTAATATTCCGACAGCAAGCGCCACTCTTCTTCCTTTGCGACCGGCGAAAGTTGGAACATGTCGCCGATAAAAACCACCTGCACCCCGCCGAAAAGCTGGTCGCCCCGATACCGGAAATGACGAAGGGAAGTATCAATCGCATCCAACAGGTCGGCCCGCACCATGCTTATCTCATCAATCACTAATAGCTCCAGATCTTGTAACACACGCCGCCGGTGCCCCCGCATCCTTGTCTGGCTGATCAGTTGCTTCCGTCCCTCAGGAGTAGGGATGAATGGCGAAAGCGGCAGTTGAAAAAAAGAATGGATGGTAGTCCCTCCCGCGTTGATCGCCGCCACACCCGTGGGCGCCACCACCGCCACCTGCTTTCCGGAAATCTCTTTCAGACGGCGCAGGAAAGTGGTCTTCCCTGTTCCTGCCTTTCCGGTAATAAACAGGTTCCGATTGGTATGCAGTGCAAATTCAAACGCTAATTGATTGTTGTCCATCATATCACAATGTATGACACCCTCAAGGGCCAATTATTTGAGTGTAAGGCAAAATTAAGTAAAACAACGGAGACTCGGAAATATAAAGAAGCCCAATTTTTCATGCGGATGTATAAAGTCTGCAATTCATCCAATTATTCAGCAGTATCACTTCATTTTGTCGGCGGTATCTATATATTTTTACCCACTTACCAGGCTACTCCAACAACTGCTTCATTTCCTCTACGAGGAGTTGCGGCTTGCCGTTATATTCACCCGGCTCCAAATGATATTTTCTATCTGAAAAATCTATATATTTACTGTTCAAGGAATTAGATTTCACAATTTGGAAAAACACAAAAAAGAGGAGTTGAGACTGTTTTTTGAAGGGTTTTGCGTTAGGCGGCTCGAACGAGCTTCTGATTTTGCGTAGCAATATTTTAGCACAACGACAGTATGACAAAAGATTTTTTGTTATCTTTGTTGTGATTAAAAAAGGAGGAAAAGATGGAAACAGCAGATATAAATACAAGTTTAATTGACAGCTACTATACGTTGCTGAAAAGTCTTAGTCCAAATAACAAATTGGAGTTAATCGCCCGACTTTCAAATTCAATGAAAACGACAAAAAAGAAAGAGAAAGAAATTTCACTTGATACGTTATATGGCTCTTGGGAATCTGATCAAACTGCCGATGAATTAGTCGCAGAACTTAAAGCAGCAAGAAACTTCACCCGAAAAAGAGAGGAATTGTGAAAAAATACTTGCTTGACACCAACATTTGTATCTATTTCATCAAAGGGCAATTTGACCTACACAAAAAAATCAAAGCAATAGGTGAAGAAAACTGTCTATTGTCGGAAGTAACGATTGCCGAACTCAAATATGGCGTTGAAAATAGCGTACAGAAGGAAAAGAACCGAAAGAACACTGGAGCGTTTATTTCCAAGTTTAACATTCTTCCTATTTTTCCTGTTCTCGACATTTACGCAAAAGAAAAAGCCCGACTGAAAACCAAAGGTAGAATGTTGGACGATTTTGATTTGCTTATCGGAGCGACAGCCATTTTTAATAACCTGACTTTGGTAACAAAAAATGTAAGCGACTTTGACCGACTTGACAGAATTGTTATTGAAGATTGGACGACCGAATGGCAACAACACAGCTAACTTTAACTGAAAAAGGGTGACACAAAATAGCGTCTTCTATCGGTAAAATCTATTATATAGGTGCGTATTTTACATATGTCAAACATACACTTTTACTCCTCCCTTTGAACCAAAAGGCAGTATAATAATTTGAAATCCGCAATAACATATCTACTTTTAATTAATTTATTTACAGACATATAACTCTTACCTTATTTTTTATTGAGACAACTGATCGTTTTTTAATATTATTGCGTATATCTGTGCGTTAGCGGTCATTGTAAAACGATACTGCAACTAAACAACAAAAAAAATGACAGAAGTATTCATTACCAACATCCAAACCAAAATTCAAGCAAAAGACATTTTGGACTTTTTCAAAGCAAATAACCCTGATTTGAAAATCAACTACGACCTAAATGAAACAGACAACGCATACCATTGCGGGCATACAGTTTTGAGAGTTGAAGGCAATAAGATTGAAACGTAAAGTATTCTGACAGCTATGCAAAATTTAGGACATAAATGTGAAATTTTAGAAGACAAGGTTTGCATATAAACAAAACGACAATGACGGAATTTTGGGAACAAGCATTTAAGGATAAACAAGAAATGTGGGGTTTAGAACCTGCAAAATCTACCCTTTTGACAAAGGACTTTTTTGTTGAACATAAAGTTAAAGATGTGCTAATTCCGGGAGTTGGTTATGGACGAAACGCACATATTTTTATTGAGAACGGAATGACCGTAACAGGCATTGAAATTTCTCATACTGCTATTGAGTTGGCTCAAAAACATTTTGGAAACGAATTGAAAATTTATCACGGGTCGGTAACAGATATGCCTTTTGACAACAAATTGTATGACGGAATATTTTGCTACGGTTTAATTTACTTGTTAGACAAGGACGAAAGAGCAAAACTTATCCAAGACTGTTTTAGCCAATTGACCGAAGGCGGATATATGGTTTTTACAGCTATAACTAAGGACGCTCAAACATATGGACATGGAACACAACTAAGTAAAGACCGTTTTGAAATGTTTAGCGGAGTAAAAATCTTCTTTTATGACAAGCAAAGCATTGAAGAAGAATTTGGCGACACAGGACTTTTTGAAATAACCGAAGTGACTGAAAATTATCCATTTCACTTGATAAAATGCGGAAAAAGAAAAACAACGAACCGCTAAACCCCACATTTATGAAGAGTTTAAAAGTGAATCAGCAAAACCGCATTGCTGGATGTCAGTAAACCCCCGATAATCGCCCAACAGCTAACAAAATACTCTTCAGTCGTTTTGTAATATTTTCCATCCTTAGATTGCATTTTCAGTTGGTTACAGTTTGAGTTTGTAACCAACTGACGACCTTCTTGTCTTAACCCAACTTTGACCCCTTCAGGATGTATTTCTCTGTAAAACAGCATTCTTATTTTTTTGAAAGTCTTGCTGTGTACTACAAATTTTGATTTTTCTAAAAGGTCTGTCTTTGTAGTGGAGTGCTTTATAAATCGATGCC
>NZ_JAWRIS010000044.1:0-6725 GCF_040307845.1 Proteiniphilum sp. | reverse complement strand
AGTAGGTTCATAATCTATTGATATTTAGACTATAAATATACTACTTTTCTATCATATGAGAAAATATATATCGTTAATTATCAACCGATTTTCCAGCAATTATCCTAATAAATGTTTAGGACTGATTGCGGATAATCATATAATTCAATAATATGAGTACAGAAAGTCCAGTGTTGGAAGACAATAAGAAAAGCCTTAATTTTATAGAACAGATTGTGGAAAACGATCTGAAAGAAGGAAAAAACGACGGCCGCATACAGACGCGGTTTCCGCCGGAACCCAACGGCTACCTGCATATCGGGCATGCCAAAGCGATTTGCCTCGATTTCGGCATCGCAGAAAGATATAACGGTATCTGTAACCTCCGCTTCGACGATACCAATCCTGTGAAAGAAGATGTGGAGTATGTGGACTCCATTATGGAAGATATAGAATGGCTGGGATTTCATTGGGAGAATGTCTATTACGCATCCGATTATTTCCAGCAGTTGTGGGATTTTGCCGTAAAACTTATCAAAGAGGGCAAAGCCTATGTGGATGAACAGTCGGCCGAAGAGATCGCAAAACAAAAAGGAACTCCTACTGTGCCGGGAAGGCATAGCCCTTATCGTGACCGTCCCATCGAAGAATCATTAGAACTATTCGAGAAAATGAACAGTGGTGAGATCCCCGAAGGAAAGATGGTATTGCGCGCCAAAATAGACATGGCTTCGTCGAATATGCATTTCCGTGATCCGATTATCTACCGGATAATCCATATTCCACACCACCGTACCGGAACGCAATGGAAGGCGTATCCGATGTATGATTTCGCACATGGACAGTCGGATTACTTTGAGGGAGTGACACACTCACTTTGTACTTTGGAGTTCGAAGTACACCGCCCGTTATACGATTGGTTTATCGATCAACTGGCCGACAGTGATTACCGTCCGCGGCAGACCGAATTCAACCGGTTGAACCTCACCTACACGGTGATGAGCAAGCGTAAGCTGTTGCAATTGGTACAGGAGAAATTGGTGTCGGGATGGGATGATCCCCGGATGCCGACCCTGACCGGTATGCGCCGTAGAGGATATACACCGCAGGCGATCCGCAGTTTCATCGACAAGATTGGCTATACGAAATATGAGGCCATC
The DNA here is from genome assembly GCF_040307845.1 of Proteiniphilum sp. Taxonomy (GTDB): domain Bacteria; phylum Bacteroidota; class Bacteroidia; order Bacteroidales; family Dysgonomonadaceae; genus Proteiniphilum. Next base: position 5,586 of record NZ_JAWRIS010000044.1, on the reverse strand, counting down.
AATGATGTATCTTTGCTGGAACATGCAGTGCGCGAAGATTTGAACGCCCATGCAATACGTGTCTCGGGGGTGATTGATCCCGTCAAACTGGTCCTCACCAACTATCCGGAAGGCCAGGTAGAAGAGATGGAGGCGATCAATAATCCGGAGGATGAAAGCATGGGGAGTAGAAAAGTGAAATTCAGCCGCGAGCTATGGATAGAACGTGATGACTTCATGGAAGAGGCTCCCAGGAAATACTTCCGCCTGACACCCGGTAATGAGGTACGTCTGAAGAACGGATATATCATAAAATGTACCGGTTGCAAGAAGGACGAAGAGGGAAACGTGATAGAGGCGTATGCCGAATATGACCCGATGACCAAGAGCGGTATGCCCGATTCCAACCGGAAAGTAAAAGGAACCATCCACTGGGTCTCCGTGCCACATAGTATAGATGCGGAGGTAAGACTTTATGACCGCCTTTTTATGGTGGAAGACCCGGCAAGTGAGAAAGAAAAGGATTTCAGGGAATTATTGAATCCCGACTCACTTATCGTGAGAAAGGGATGTAAGATGGAAGAATATCTCAAAGGGGCAAAGCCGCTGGATAGCTTCCAATTCCAACGGATCGGCTATTTTAATGTGGATGCGGATTCCACAGAAAATGCTTTGGTATTCAACCGGACGGTTGCCCTCAAGGATTCCTGGAAAAAATAATGACCCGTTTTATTGGACGACTTGTTAGATGCTCGTTGGAGACTGTAAATGGAAGATAACGAACTGGACATAAACTCATTGATTGAGAAGTATGAGCATATGCGTGTACTCGGCAGGAAGATCTATTTCGATGCCGACGAGTTTGCCATGCTTGCCGAGTACTACAATGCGGAAGGGGATAACGAAGAAGCCGAAGAACTCATTAATGAGGGGTTGAAGATGCATCCCGGCAGTTCCGAGTTGATGCTGATGAAAGCTAAAACCCTTGTTTATTCGGAGATGTACCAGGATGCGCTCGACTATATGGAACATATCTCGGACGATGGGGAAGTGGACCTGGCTTTGTTGAGGATAGAATCGCTGCTGCACCTTACAAAACATGCCGACGCCGATCAACTCATCAACAGTACACTGAAACAGGAACTTCCCATTGACGACCTCTATTTTTTTATTACCGAACTGGGATATATGTTCAATGATGTGGATCTGTTCGACCGTGCCATTTCGTTCCTCGAAGAGAGCATGAAGATCAATGACACGAACAGCGACACCATTGTCGACCTTGCCTATGCTTATGAGATGAAAGGCAATTTGGAGAAAGCCATAGAATACAACAACTTGTTGCTTGATATCGACCCTTATTCGTATGACGGATGGGTGAATATAGGTAAGCTCTATTCCATGAACGAACAGCATGACAAAGCGGTGGATGCTTTTGATTTTGCGCTTACGATCAATGAGGATGATGTAAACGTGTTAAAGATGAAAGCTTTATCGCTTTATCTGAACGATAATTTCCAGGGAGCCATTGTCCTTTTTGAGGATTGTTTACAAAAAGCACCTGACGATGAAACGATATATGATTCTTTATTGGAAGCCTATAGCGCTATGGAGCAATATGATAAAATGATGGACCTCATCGATAAGAGAGAAGCGGCGCTGGGAAGTAAAGGTATCATGGCCAAACGTGCTTTTGTGCATATCAATAAAGATGATTATGAGCAGGCGAAAGAGATTTTTTCCCTAATTCCGGAAGATGAAAGAGAAACACTTGACTATTTTATGTTAGAGGGAGAGCTGGCTTTTCATGACGAAGATTTTGCCGGGGCGGAAACGGCCTATATGAAAGCAGCCCTTGCTTCGGAAGGAAACGAAGATGTACTCGACAGGTTAGCCAACATCAGTGTGGCCCAGGAGAAATTTGAACAGGCAGCCGGGTATCTGGAAGAGTTGCTGGAGATTGCCCCTGATTTTCCAACTGCAAAATCGAGGCTCGCCTTTATCCGTTTCGAGATAGGCTCCAAAGAGCCATTCGACCAGATCATGGAACAATTTTCGGACCAGGAATTGAGAGATCTGCTCAATCTGATCACCGGCAGTGAGAATAATGATTTCTCCGATTATAACCGGGAAAAAATATTGGTTCGACTCAATGAAGCCCGGGAAAACAGGGTACTCTTCAAGAATATAAAGTATTGATATCTTAAAAGTGCGGGATGTTGTGTAAAAGAAAAAAATAATCTTATAAGTTGATAGTGTGAAAATAATCAATATCTTTGCACAAAGACTATTTGCATTTCACTATGATGATGAAGTGTATAATGAGTATGACAGATTAATGAATCTATGGGATGATATTGTGTATCTTTATCGCTTTACAAGTGTCAACATAAATGACTTACCGAAAGGAAAAAGTATACAGGAAATAGTAGAGCAATTGATTGAAGATGCATGCGAAATAGACGAGACTCTACTGGAAATTACTGAAAATGAAGAGAAAACTTTGTCCTATTTTTTCAAACGCTTCTAAAGAAAAATCTAAGACAGTCAAGCGGGCAAGGGCACGTATTGACAGACAGAAATTCACCCGATTTTCGAAATAGTCCGTCATTTAGTCCGATACACTTTAAATAAATTGATTATCACTTGTGTTTGTGGAGAATATCGGAGTCGAACCGATGACCTTTTGACTGCCAGTCAAAAAAATACGCAAATTATACAGATAATAAAAGAGTAATAAAACACCGTAATACCATTGTATAACAACTGTTTATTTAATAGATACTATTTGTTTGTTTATAGTTATTATACTATCTTTGTTTTGAAAATGTTTTGAAATTGTATTGAAGCTTTAAAACATTGAAAATTCATTTGAGTGAATAGGTTTTAAAAAAACCTTCACATTTTTCACAGAATTAAAACAAAAGATCATGAAGGCAAAAGCAGATTATTTCCTTGACACGTACCACCCGAAGCAAGACGGAACATGTAATGTTAAGATTAGAGTTTATTTTAACAGGAAATATATGTACTACTCTACTGATATAGACTTGAAGCCGGGAAAAGGAAAGAAAGAAGACAAAGATTTTGTACCAAGTGAACTTGAAAAGATACTAACAGCCAAACGAAGGACACCGGATCAAAAAGAGATACATAAAAAACTGAACCGATATTATCAAAAAGCAGATAATATAATAGATAAATTAGATACAGCCTTTTCTTTTGAAAAATTTGATGAAATGTATCATGAAGGTAGGGACGTTTTTAATAGCGTATATTATGCTTTTAAAAAATACATAGATGACCTTAAAGCTGAAGAAAGAACCGGGACTGCCATAAATTACGATGCATCTATAAAGAGCCTTGAGGATTTCAAAAAGAACTTGAAGTTTACCGATATAACACCGAGTTTCTTAAAGAAGTACGAGCGTTGGATGTTGGATAATGGCAAAAGCATCACTACCGTAGGAATGTACTTGAGAGCCTTGAGAGCGATTTATAATAAACAGGACATCGACAAAAAACTATATCCGTTTGGATATGGAAAATATGAAATTCCGTCCGGTGAAAATATCAAAAAGGCATTGACCATTGAGGAAATAGCACGTATCTACAACTATGAAGCCACCGGAACGGAAGCAATGGCACGTGATTACTGGATGTTCCTCTACCTATGCAATGGTATGAATGTTAAAGATTTTTGTTCTTTGAAATGGGAGAATATAGACGGCGACATTTTAACCTATCAGAGAGAGAAGACCAAGCGTACAAACAAGAAACCGAAAAAAATCACCGTATCATTAAAACCTGAAACATGGGCGATCATAAATAAATATGGTATCCGGTCGGTTGTTCCCGGAAGCTACATTTTTCCGCACTATGAGAAAGGCATCACAGCAACCAGGAAACAAGAAGTATCACAGCAATTAATCAAAACGATCAACAAATACATGAAGCGGATAGCCCGGAATGTAGGGATTAATAAAAATGTAACTACATATTTTGCCAGGCATTCATTTGCTACGATCCTGAAGCGATCCGGCACCGATATAGCGATGATTAGCGACCTACTGGGACATAGTAGCCTGGGAGTAACAGAGAATTACCTTGACAGCTTTGAGAGCGATCAGATAAGCAAGCAGACCGATGTTCTACTTTCATTCAACAAAAAGGCACAATAACACAATTAAATAATACAGTTATGACATTAAAAGCAGATCAGTTGAAAAATTATCGTAAAAGTATACTTGAATTTATTGATTACCTTCATGACAACAGAAGTCACATGAAGGACGATGTTAAGACGATTGAAGAGATTTATAAGATTGGTGTCAAACAGTACCGTTTGAAGCCGAGAGAAAACTATAAAGATATGAGAGAGTTTAATAAACTTCAATCAGAAAAAGAAGAACTATATCATAATCTAACGTGGAACAATCTAATTTATTCCAAAGCAAAGGAGTTGAAGTTATACGAAAATTTAACTATAGAGATAAGGAATAATTTAAACCCTGGAAAACATTTAGGTGACCATATAAAACCCACTGAAGAAATAAAACCCGCTGAAGAAAAAAAGATAATTGAAGCTAAAGAAAAGTATCTTACATTCAGGAAAGAAACGGATTTTTGCAATTTTTTGAATGGCTTATTATCCTGTGATTTAGATTTAGCTTTAACGGAGTTTTTCGGAGCCTTCACCGATGTAAGCGACATGAAGCGGACACAAACGGAGTCACCGGCACCACAGTCGGAAGATGATCCGGTCGATATTATAACCAATAACTTCAATAGCGATGATATTAATAGCGTTATAGACCATTTCCAAGACCTTGAAAAGAACATGAAGAAAGGCGAGTTTATGCAGTGGATCAAACAGGCTTTTGAATTACAAGAACCACCAGAGCATAAATTTAAATTAATAGGGAAATTTACAAAAAGGGAGATAAGAAATTTATTTCATTCTTATTGGAAAAATAGCGGAAAACAGGGAGATAGAGGAGAATATGCAATATTATTGAGTGACTATTTCGAAGGCTTTCCATATGATACTACAATGAATAATTTCAACAAATAGCTACTAAAATAACTAAAACTACTAAAACGATTACTAATATATTAAGCGGATTACTAATACTATAACATCACTTATGTAAAGCTTTAGTTTTGTCATATCACTATTAAATAATAAAAGATATGACAACAATTAGTTTTAATGATTTACCCGAAGCGGTAACAGAATTAACCAGAAAGGTTAATGAGTTGTACAAGGTTATCACAAATGTACAGCCACAGGATCCGGCGGATCAATTCCTAACGGTCGATGAAACGGCAACGTTTCTAAATTTATCAGTCCCGACAATTTACAGTAAAGTTTCAAAGCGTGAACTGCCTTACATGAAGCGTGGTAAGCGTTTGTATTTCGCACGTAAAGACCTTGAGACATACCTACAAGGTGGGAGAGTTAAATATAATTACCCCCAAATCTTGGACAACAAGTATCATTAATAAATTGTATTATTTTTGTTGTCATGAAGAAAAGGAAAACTTACAGTTCCGGGTTTAAAACCAAAGTTGTTTTAGAGGTGCTACAAGAGCGAGAAACAGTCC
>NZ_JAWRIS010000043.1:0-12644 GCF_040307845.1 Proteiniphilum sp. | reverse complement strand
CAATGAATTCTGTTATAAGTTTAACCGGAGATTCTTCCCGGACAAACTTTTCGACAGGCTGGTCATTGCCGCTGTCTCGTACAGCCCCGATTTCAAATCGAAAATTTACAATAGGTCATATTGCGGATAATCATATAATTTATAAAACAGAGCTTATCATGAGAAAAGAGCAAGACGAAGTGAATTTGAGCGATATTGATGCAAACTTTATCATATCCTCCTTCAAAAACAAAGAGAGAAGAAACAACCCAAGTATGCCTGCCCGTCCACTCCTTCCTCCTCAGGAGGAAGAGAGGCTTCGACAGGAAAATGATTTACCTAATACAACAAGTGAATCAACTATTGCTGATACTGATAATGTCGATAGTCAATCAGATGCAGATAATTCTCCTATTAAACCAATTGTAGCTGATGATAGCACGAAACGAAGCAGCCCTCGTCAACGTAAAGCCGCTTTCGAGGAATATAGAGACCTGTATCTTACAACACCAAAGATCAAACACCGAAAACCTGTTTTTATCAGTGAGGAGTTAAGAGAACGATTAGACGAGATAGCACGGAAACTTGGAAACAAAGGAATGAGTGCCTCCGGCTTTTTGGAAAATATGGCTATTCAACACCTTAAAGTGTTTGGAGAAGATATTGAATATTGGCGGAAAATGTAGCTGTACTACAACTATCAATTACACTAAATAAAGTGGGAACATCACCTATCAAAGTTTTCAGCTCAATGGTATCGAAGATACGTATTTGCAAACAGCAAATAGCAAGCTGTGTTTTGAGTAACTCATTTCATTTCGGGTTACTCAAAACGCTTGCCCCACAAGGGGGATAATCACACTCCGAAGTCGTGCGATTTTTACTAATGGAGGCATTGCCTCATACAATAAATAATATGAAAGAAGAAGTCAGAAAAAAGAAATGGAATAAGGGCGGTCGCCCTCCTAAAAACGATCCGGCAAAGAACTGTGTCATGGTTCGTTTTTCAGATCAGGAATATGCTCAATTCTTATCAATGTTTGAAGAATCCGGTGTTTATGCTAAAGCTATATTTATCAAAGCAAGGGTTTTTAAACAACCCTTTCGGGTTGTGAAAACAGATAAAGGAGCCATAGAATATATCTCAAAACTAACCCAATTATACGCTCAATTCCGTGCAATTGGTGTCAATTACAATCAGATAGTGAAGCTACTTCATACTCATTATTCCGAGAAAGCGGCACTCTCAATGCTTTATAAACTAGAGAAAATCACAATCGAACTCGTTACTACAAACCAACAAATAATGGAATTGTCTCAAAGGTTTGAACTGGAATATCTAAAAAGAGGGTGATTCTTATTATTATCCCGCAATATTTCCTAACTTTGAGAGCAAATTAAAATTCTTATTTATGAATCGAATCAAAGAGGTTCTTAATGAAAAAGGGATCAAACAAACATGGCTTGCTGAAAAACTGGGTAAGAGTTTCAAAATGGTTAATGCGTATGCTTGTAACCGGAAACAACCGAGTTTGGAGACTCTATTTCAGATTGCAGAGTTGTTGAATGTGAATGTGAAGGATTTGATTGTGGATAAAAACGAAGAAGAATAGAGATGGCAAAGAAAAACGGGAATATGGCAGAAGAGCCTTTGGAAAAGCAACTTTGGAAAACAGCAGATAAACTGCGAAAAAATATAGATGCAGCCGAATATAAGCATATTGCATTGGGACTTATTTTTCTTAAATACATTTCCGATGCATTTGAGGAACTGTACGCTAAACTGAAAGCAGAGGAGGCTAACGGTGCCGATCCGGAAGATATTGACGAATACAAAGCGGAGAATGTATTCTTCGTTCCCAAAGAAGCACGTTGGGAATATCTTAAATCGCAGGCGAAACAACCCACTATCGGTAAAACGGTTGATGCGGCAATGGATGCCATAGAAAAAGAAAACAGTTCGCTCAAAGGCGTACTTCCTAAAGTATTTGCTCGACAGAACCTCGACCCGACCAGTTTGGGTGAGCTAATAGACCTGATAGGTAATATCGCTTTGGGCGATGCAAAAGCCCGTAGTGCGGATGTTTTGGGGCATGTGTTCGAATACTTTTTGGGAGAATTTGCTTTGGCTGAAGGCAAAAAGGGTGGACAGTTCTATACACCTCGAAGCGTGGTAGAATTGCTGGTAGAAATGCTTGAGCCTTATAAAGGGCGTGTACTTGACCCTTGTTGCGGCTCAGGTGGAATGTTTGTACAGTCAGAAAAATTTGTTGCTGACCATCAAGGGCGTGTAAACGATATTTCAATTTACGGACAAGAGAGCAATCAAACTACTTGGCGATTATGTAAAATGAATCTTGCCATTCGTGGAATTGACAGTTCGCAAGTGAAGTGGAATAACGAAGGCTCTTTTCTGAATGATGCACACAAAGATTTGAAAGCAGATTATATCATCGCTAATCCTCCGTTTAATGTAAGCGATTGGGGTGGTGATTTACTTCGGAAAGACGGACGTTGGCAATATGGTGTCCCGCCAACAGGGAATGCAAACTTTGCTTGGTTACAGCATTTCATCTATCATCTATCACCGAGCGGACAAGCTGGGGTAGTATTGGCAAAAGGTGCGCTGACTTCTAAAACTTCGGGTGAAGGAGAAATCCGTAAATCTCTTATTGAAGCCGGATTGGTAGATTGTATTGTTAATCTTCCGGCAAAACTGTTTTTGAACACACAAATCCCGGCTGCTTTGTGGTTTTTAAGTCGTAATCGTACCAATGGAAAATTTCGCAATCGCAGTGAAGAGATACTGTTTATTGATGCTCGAAATTTAGGACACTTAATTAATCGTCGCACACGGGAGTTGTCTAACGGTTCAGAAAATCCGGAAGATAATGATATTGCAAAAATAGCTAACACCTATCACAATTGGCGGAACCCTGACGGACAATACGAAGACATACCGGGCTTTTGCGCATCCGTCTCTATTGAGCGAGTGAAAGAATTGGACTATGTACTTACTCCGGGACGTTATGTAGGATTGCCGGACGAAGAAGACGATTTCAATTTCAATGAACGTTTTATTGCATTAAAAGCCGAGTTTGAAGCACAATTGAAAGAGGAAGAACGATTGAATAAGCTGATTGCAGAGAGTTTGAGTAAAATTACCTTAAAATCAGAGTAATAATGGAATATAAGATACCTACATTGCCGCTTGATACAGATGTGGAAACAAAAGCTGTTTTACGTCAATTGAGTGCTGCAAACAGAAGATTGGCAGAGCTAAAAGGCGTAGCTCTTACTATCCCTAATGAAAATATATTAATCAATACTTTGATCTTACAGGAGGCAAAAGATAGTTCAGCGGTTGAAAATATAGTTACTACTCATGACGATTTATATAAAGCAGAGCTAAGTTTTGAAAACATGGCCATTCCTGCATCTACAAAAGAAGTGTTAAGCTATGCAGAAGCATTAAAATATGGTTTTCAGTTGATTAGGAAAAATAAGGTGTTGTCGAATAACAATATAAAAGAGATTCAAAAAAGACTTGAAAAGAATACAGCAGGTTTTAGAAGTGTTCCCGGAACTACGCTGAAAAATCAATCAGGAGAAGTTGTTTATACACCACCTCAAGATAAGAGTGTGATTGAAGATAGCATGGAAAATCTTGAAACTTTCATCAATGATAACGCTGTTAGCGATTTAGATCCATTGATCAAGATGGCTATCATACATCATCAGTTCGAAAGTATCCATCCTTTTTACGATGGTAACGGACGTACTGGTCGTATTATCAATGTGTTGTATTTGGTAATAAACGATTTGCTCGATTTACCAATACTTTATTTGAGTCGCTATATTATCTCAAATAAAGCAGAATATTATCGATTAATCCAGTCGGTTCGAGAAACAGGTGATTGGGAAAGTTGGATTTTGTTTATTCTGAAAGGAGTTGAAGAAACAGCACAGCAAACGATTACCCTTGTAAAAGGAATCTCTAAATTAATGCTCGAGTATAAAATACAGGTACGAAATATTTTGAAAAAAGCATATAGTCATGAGCTTTTGAATAATCTGTTTAGTCATCCTTATACAAAAATAGATTTTGTTATGGCGGATGTAGATGTTACTCGTCTTACAGCAACATCTTATTTGAATAAATTGGTAGAAGCCAGACTATTATATAAAATTAAATCCGGAAAATACAATTATTATCTGAATATGCCATTGATCCAATTATTAATAAGCAATAGTGATGATTCAAAAAAAATACAAGTAGAACAAATAGAATCGGTCAATGAATAACATGTATAACAAACACGCTTTTTATATACATACACGGGACAACATGTATAGAAAAACGACATTTCCTATATACGTTAATGATTATATGTATAGATTTTCCTCCTTTTCTATATATATGAACAACGTACATAGAAAACCTGCTAAATATGGACATGTACATGTAAATGTAGATTTATGTACTAAAGACAAAGAACGTGTGCATGAAAGTGCTGTTTTGTGTACATATAAAGATAAACGTGTACGCGGAAATAAGGTTTTGCATACCTATCAAAATGGATATAATGAGGGAGTGGAAAGAATATAGATTTTCTGACTTTGTAGATATAAATCCTACAGTCAAATTGTCCAAGGAAGAAAAAATTTCTTTTGTTGAGATGAAAGATCTCAATGATGGCAAAAGATATTGCTGTCCTTCGCGAGAAAAAGAATTGTCGGGAGGAAGCAAATTTAATGAAGGAGATACTCTTTTTGCCAGAATAACTCCATGTTTAGAAAATGGAAAAATATGTCAAGTAAAAGGTCTTAAAAACGATCAAGGCTTTGGCTCTACAGAATTTCTTGTATTTAGAGGGAAAACACAGATATCCGATTCTGATTTTATCTATTATTTATCACGTTGGGACGATGTTAGAAGTCATGCAGAAATAAATCTTGATGGAACTTCTGGAAGGCAAAGAGTTCCAAAGGAAGCCTTTAATGATTTAACACTTCTACTTCCTTCACTCCCCGAACAAAAAGTTATAGCTTCCGTATTAAGCAGTCTGGATGATAAAATAGACTTGCTCCATCGCCAAAATGCCACACTGGAGAAAATGGCAGAAACGCTTTTTAGACAGTGGTTTGTGGAAGAGGTGAAGGAAGAGTGGAAAATGGGACAGTTAAGCGATGAATTTGACTTTACAATGGGAGCTTCTCCTCCTGGAGAAAGTTATAATGAAGATGCAATAGGTACACCTATGTATCAAGGAAATACAGATTTTGGTTTTCGCTTTCCTACAAATAGAGTCTTTACAACAGATCCTAAAAAATTTGCAGAAAAATATGACACATTGATAAGTGTCAGAGCTCCTGTTGGAGAACAAAATATGGCAAATGAAAAATGTTGTATCGGACGTGGAATTGCTGCATTTAGATATAAAAAAGACAAATCCTTTTATTCTTACACATACTACAAATTAATGTCATTAATGGAAGAAATAAAACAGTTTAATGAAACGGGAACTGTTTTTGGGGCTATTAGTAAAACAGACTTTGAATCAATAGAAATCATGATACCTGATAATAAGTCAATTGTTGAATTTCAGAATACAACAAGAAATATTGACCTAAAAATACAAACAAATACAGAACAAATTCACACTCTCACCTCCCTTCGCGATACCTTATTGCCGAAATTGATGTCAAACGAAGTAAAGTTGACTTATGAGTGATAAATTAAATATGGAAGTTATTACCGATCTTCTTAAAGTAAAGAATGATGGTGTTTTATATCGAAGAGAAAGTCAAACATTAGAATTTAAGGAATCTTTCAACTTTGCAGGATTGGCAGACTATTTTCGCGATTTTGCCGCATTTTCCAACAATAAAGGAGGATACCTAATTTTTGGAATTAAGGATAGACCCAAGCGTGAGTTAGTTGGGTTGTCTACTAGTGCAAAAGATCAGTTTGAAAAACTAGACCCCGAAATGATATCAGGGTATATAAATGATATTTTTTCTTGTTGCATAGAGTGGGAACATGATGTTTTTAATTTGAATGGGAAAGATTACGCTGCTTTTTATGTATACGAAGCAGACATGAATATAAAGCCAGTGATATGCAAAAAAGATGAGGGCAAAGACAACATTCTTAAAAATGGAGAGATCTATTATAGATATGGAGGGAGAACTCAAAAAATACAACATGGAGAGTTGGAGGCGATTATTAATAGGCGTATAGATTATTTTAATAAACAATGGATTGATCTTGTGCAGAAAATAGGGAAATCTGGACCTCAGAATGCAGCAATCCTAGATACAGAAAAAGGTGCAATTACGAAAGGTGAAAATCAAATCTTAGTGGTGGATGAAAAATTGGTGAGGAAAATCAAATGGATCAAAGAGGGAGAGTTCTCTGAAAAAAAAGGAACAAAAACTCTTAAGCTGATAGGAGAAGTTCAGCCTGTTGATGCAATAGAGGTTGTTAGAACCGAAAAAGTAAATAGGTTAAAAGAATATCCTCTTTCTGCAAAAGAGTTAGCCAATGAAATTAAAAAAAGAAATAACAAAATTGGACAAAACGATATTTGGAGAATTATAAAAGAAAATAACATAAAATCTGATCTTACTTATGCCTTATATAATTTCAGAAATAAAAGTCAGGAAGAAGAATATAGTACTTCGGGTAAAGTCTCTAATGGGGTACCATCTATATACAAACAAACAACAGTTGATTATATAATTCAGATTTACATAAACGAGATATAACCATGACCCGAATCACCGAATCCCAAATAGAAGAACTCGCCATAGAACTACTCCAAAAGCAAGGTTATCAACACATTTATGCTCCGGACATCGCTCCTGATGGGGAAACGCCGGAGCGTGAAAACTACGAGCAAGTTATATTGATAGAACGTTTGCGTAGAGCGGTAGGTCGTATCAACAAGTCTATTCCCATTGAGCAACAGGAAGAAGCTATTCGTGAGATTCAGCGAATTGCTTCACCTGAACTGATAGCAAACAATGAAACTTTTCACCGTTATTTAACGGAAGGTGTTCCGGTAAGTTATCACCAAAATGGCGGCGAACGTGGCGATTTTGTTTGGTTGATTGATTTTGAGAATCCGTTGAATAATGATTTTATAGTTAGTAATCAATTTACAGTTATTGAGAACAATCATAATAAACGGCCTGATGTTTTGTTGTTTGTCAATGGTTTGCCTTTGGTGTTGGTCGAATTGAAAAATGCAGCAGACGAAAATGCTACTGTACAATCAGCTTTTCGACAGATCGAAACATACAAAACACAAATACCTTCACTGTTTACATATAATGCATTATTAATCATATCCGATGGATTGGAAGCCAAAACAGGTTCGCTTTCTGCCGGACTAAGCCGTTTCTTAGCCTGGAAATCGGCAGATGGAAAAGCTGAAGCTTCTCATTTAATTAGTCAATTGAAAACATTGATAACCGGAATGCTTAATAAGGAGACCTTGCTTGATTTGATTCGTCATTTTATTGTATTCGAAAAATCAAAGCAAGAAGACCCTAAAACCGGGATCGTAACCATCAATACAGTAAAAAAAGTTGCAGCCTATCACCAATATTATGCGGTAAATCGCGCTGTCGAATCTACACTCAGAGCTTCCGGGTATATAAAAAAAGAGTTTAAAAATCTCGTACAAGAGCCTCCTGTCAGTTATGGCTTGCCGGATGTAGACAGTCAACCCATTGGCGACCGCAAGGGAGGAGTTGTTTGGCATACGCAAGGCAGTGGAAAGTCGCTTTCCATGGTATTCTTTACAGGGAAATTGGTATTGGCAATGGACAACCCAACTATTGTAGTGATTACCGACCGAAACGATTTGGACGATCAGTTGTTTGATACATTTGCCGCTTCCAAACAATTATTGCGACAAACGCCCATACAAGCCGAAAATCGTTCTCATTTGAAAGAATTATTGAAAGTCGCTTCCGGCGGTATCGTGTTTACAACCATACAAAAATTTAATCCCGAAGAGGGCAATGTATATGACTTGCTTTCCGATCGGGAGAATATCGTAGTCATAGCCGATGAAGCCCACCGTACACAATATGGTTTTAAGGCAAAAACGGTAGATGATAAAAATGAAGCAGGGGATGTTATTGGCAAGAAGACTGTTTATGGATTTGCCAAATATATGCGAGATGCCTTACCTAATGCAACTTATTTGGGCTTTACGGGTACGCCAATTGAAAGCACGGATGTAAATACGCCTAAAATATTCGGTAATTATGTCGATATATACGACATAGCACAAGCAGTAGAAGATGGTGCGACTGTCCGGATTTATTACGAAAGCCGTTTGGCAAAAGTAAACCTTAGCGAGGAGGGTCGCCGGTTAGTCGAAGACCTCGATAGCGATTTGGAGCAGGAAGACCTGACAGACACACAAAAAGCAATTGCCAAATGGACACAGTTAGAGGCGCTTGTTGGAAGTGAAAACCGGATAAAGAAAATTGCCAACGATATTGTCAATCACTTCGAAGAGCGTCAATCTGTTTTCGAGGGAAAAGCCATGATCGTTACCATGAGCCGTCGCATTGCTGCCGAATTGTACGACGCAATTATTGCCCTAAAACCCGAATGGCATTCCGACGATTTGAATAAAGGCGTAATTAAAGTGGTGATGACAACAAAATCTTCGGATGGGGCAAAAATAGCGAAACATCATACCACTAAAGAGCAGCGCCGAAGGTTGGCCGAACGAATGAAGTCGCCCGACGATGAATTGAAGTTAGTGATTGTTCGCGATATGTGGCTGACGGGTTTTGATGCTCCGAGTATGCATACACTCTATATTGACAAGCCAATGAAGGGACACAACCTGATGCAGGCTATCGCCCGTGTGAATCGTGTATATAAAGATAAACCTGGAGGATTGGTTGTTGATTATCTGGGCATTGCCTCCGATTTAAAGAAGGCACTTTCGTTCTATTCTGATTCCGGAGGTAAAGGTGACCCTGCTATTGCTCAAGAGCAAGCAGTTTCCTTAATGCTGGAGAAATTAGAGGTGATATCCAACATGCTTCACGGTTTCTCTTATGAAGATTATTTCGAATCGGATACATCAAAGAAGCTAAATACGATACTTGCTGCAGAAGAATATATCTTAGGCTTAGAAGATGGTAGGAAACGGTTTATCAATGAAGTTACAGCACTATCAAAAGCATTTGCCATAGCCGTTCCGCATGATCAGGCAATGGATGCGAAAGATGAGGTTGCGTTTTTTCAAGCAGTAAAAGCTCGCCTTGCAAAATTTGACAGTGACAGTGACGGAGGCAGACGTTCGAATGAAGAATTGGAAACAACCATTCGTCAGGTAATTGACAAGGCATTAGTTAGCGAACAGGTGATTGATATTTTTGATGCTGCCGGGTTAAAGAAACCGGATATTTCCATTTTGTCTGAGGAATTTTTGTTGGAGCTGAAAGGCATGGAACATAAAAATATAGCACTGGAAGTGCTCAAAAAACTGCTTAACGATGAAATTAAGAACCGTGCAAGGAAAAACTTAGTCAAGGGTAAATCATTCATGGAAATGTTAGAAAACTCCATTAAGAAATACCACAATAAAATACTTACTGCTGCCGAAGTGATCGAAGAACTCATTGCATTAAGCAAAGATATAACTGCTATGGATAATGAGGCAAAAGCAATGGGATTGACTGATTTTGAATATGCTTTTTACACTGCTGTTGCCGATAATGAAAGCGCCAGGGAACTGATGCAACAAGACAAATTGCGTGAGTTGGCAGTTGTCCTTACCGAAACAATACGCAATAACGCTTCTATTGACTGGACAATCAAAGAAAGTGTAAAAGCAAAACTGAAAGTATCTGTAAAACGATTACTTCGAAGATTTGGCTATCCACCCGATATGCAAATGCTGGCAACAGAAACTGTATTGAAGCAAGCGGAAAAGATTGCAGATGAATTGACAAGAAACAAATAAAAGTATATGAAAATTTTTCAACAAAACAAAAGCGATTTAAAGGGTTTAAAAGAAAAACCCTTTAAACTCGAAAAAGAGATTCAGAAGATCGTTGAAAATAACTTAGATCAGGTATCGGGCTATCAAGTAATCAAATCCGAATTTACCATCAAGAGTAATCGTATTGATACGTTGGCTTTCGACGAAGAAAATCGTTCGTTTGTGATCATAGAATACAAGCGTGATCGAAACTACAGCGTGGTTGATCAAGGTGTTTCATATCTTAACTTGATGCTGGAATACAAAGCTGATTTTATTGTCGAATATAACGAATCGCAAAAGAATAATCTCAAGCGTAATGAGGTAGATTGGTCGCAAAGCAAGGTCATATTTGTTGCTCCTTCGTTTACCGATTTCCAACGACAATCTTCAAATTTTAAAGATCTTCCCATTGAACTTTGGGAAATAAAGCGTTTTGAAAATGAGATAATTGTGATTAACCCAGTAAAGAAATCACAATCGGCTCCAAGTATAAAACAAGTCCAAACAAAGGAAGATTCAACTATCGGAAAAGTGGTTGAAGAGATAAAGGTATATACAGAAGAAGATCATTTAGCCGGGAAATCCGAAGAAATAATCGAATTATATGAAACTTATAAGAATGCAATTCTGAATTTAGCGACTGATATAGAACTATTCCCAAAGAAATTATACATTGCATTCAAAAAAGACAAAAACCTCGCCGATATCCATGTGCAACAAAAAGGATTGAAAATATGGATTAATATGCATAAAGGAGATTTGGATGATCCCAAAAATATAACCAATGATGTATCTCGTAAAGGGCATTGGGGAAATGGGGACTATGAAGTGATTGTTTCAGACACACAAAATCTGGAATATATCATGAGTTTAATAAAACAAGTAATCGGTTAAATTGTAATATGATCAACCAGCAAGAAATACTTCAACTCCTCACTGACACTGAATGTCATAGCGTAGAACGGACAACGTCCAAGAACGATATGGATAAGTTTTGTCAGGCGATATGTGCTTTTTCTAATGATCTTTCGGGTGATGGAAAGAATGGCTATTTGATGATTGGCGCACATGATAATGGAGAGTTGAGCGGATTAAAAGTAGATGATACCTTGTTGTTGAAGATTGCCAATATCCGAACAGACGGAAATATTCTTCCTCAACCGTTGATGACTGTTGAAAAATTTTCTTTTGAAGGTGGAGAACTGCTTGTTGCCGAAGTACAACCGTCTGAATTTCCTCCGGTGCGTTATAGAGGACGTGTTTGGGTACGGGTTGGACCTCGGAAAAGCCCGGCTTCTGAAATGGAGGAGAAAATTTTGACTGAAAGACGTTTATCAAATGTTCGCACGTATGATGCCAAACCCTGTCTTGGTGCTTCCTTGAAAGACTTGGATGTCTCACTTATCAAAAAAGAGTTTCTGCCTAAAGCGGTAACAGAAGATATATTGGCGGAAGATAAACGTTCTATAGAGGAACAATTAGCTTCGCTTGGCTTTTTTGACTTGAGATATAATTGCCCGACTGTTGGTGCGATTGTTCTTTTCGGAAATAATCCGGAAAGATATGTGCATGGTTCGTATGTTCAATATGTGCGTTTTAAAGGTTTAGACCGGTCAGGCGATATTATTCATGAGTTTAAGTTTGACGGAAACTTATGTAAATCACTTCCGAAGATAGATACATTTATTGAAACAAGTGTATCGACCAAGCGCCCTATTCCGGTGAGTGTTCTGCGAGAAGAGATTGTCTCCTCCTATCCCTATTGGGCAACACGTGAGCTTTTGATGAATGCGATCATGCACCGCGATTATGACTCAAACTCTCCTATTCAGTTTTATGAATACGATGACCGGATTGAGATTCAAAATCCGGGGGGATTGTATGGTAAGGTCAGTCCGGATAACTTCCCTAACGTAAGTGATTACCGGAATCCGTTTATTGCAGAGGCAATGAAGGTCTTGGGGTACGTGAATCGTTTTAGTAGAGGTGTCTATCGGGTTCAAAAGGAATTGAAAGAAAATGGGAATGGAGAAGCTAAATTTGATTTCTCTTTGCGTACTGCTTTCAGGGTAGTGGAAAATATATCAAAGAAGTATTTCGAGGAAGGATTTGGGGCTGACAACCCAGAAAACACCCAAGAACATCTGGGAGATAGGGAAAACGCCCAGAAAACACCCAAGAAAACACCCAAGAAACACCCAAGAAACACCCAAGAATATTCAAGACGAAATAATAGAAGCAATAAAGAATAACCCTTCTATTACTCGCAAGGAATTGGAAGTCTTATTAGACCGTACGCCTGATAGCATAAAATATCACTTGGCTCAATTGACTAAAAAAGGTGTCGTGAAACATGAGGGAGCTACCAAATCGGGAAAATGGATTATACTAGAATAGCTTATGGCAAAATCTGAACTAAAAAAATTATATGATTATCCGCAATATGACCTATTGTAAATTTTCGATTTGAAATCGGGGCTGTACGAGACAGCGGCAATAACCAGCCTGTCGAAAAGTTTGTCCGGGAAGAATCTCCGGTTAAACTTATAACAGAATTCATTGAGGTAGTATTGCAGGTATTCTGGTTTGAGTTTATTGTGGTGCACGTCCAGTAGCAGCCGTTTGACATTGCTGATTGCC
>NZ_JAWRIS010000042.1:0-41679 GCF_040307845.1 Proteiniphilum sp. | reverse complement strand
GGCACGGATACCGCAACGGGCTATGGCGCAGCAGGAAAACTTCGCTTTTATAGCGGCAAATCCTCCGGTGGAAGGTGCGGTGCCGGTGCGCTTTATCTTCCATGATGTTCCCGACACGTTGTACGTCTCTTCATCGGGAGGCTGGTACGAAGTGGAGGTCCATCCCTTGGATAATGATGCCCGGACCATTAAAATACCGGCGCCCTTTACTTTTCCCGCGAAAATAGAACTGAAATATACCACCTTCCTGCAATGGATTGCGGGGCAAGTGGAATGAACCTATTGAAGCTTTAGGGTTATTTATCGAAAACAACAATCCCTGTTTTTTTTATTTCGTCAATCAAGGGGTCTCCTTGCTCAAAATATCTTGTAGGATAAGTTTTTGATTCTATCCGGATATATGGTTTCTTTATACCTATATAGGGAAATAAATCACAATCGTCGGGCAAACCGGTAAATTCATCGGCAACCAAAGCCACATCAATGTCCGACCATTCGTGCTGAGTACCTTTGGCAAAAGAATCGAAGAGAATTGCTTTATGCAAATTCACACCTTTTTCTTCTATTTCCCGGGCATAGTTCCTGACGGTGCTGATGGCAGCATTTCGAGCTTGTCACAGATCTTGCCATTATTTCACAGATTTCTTGTAATCTTCATAAAATGCCTGCGCCATCCAGTTGGCCAATGCCTGGCGGTTGTTACTTGAAAGGATACGGCGGCGGTCAAATTCGTTTTGGATATTTCCTGTTTCTACCAGGATGGAAGGCGGTTTCAGGTGGCGGAGCACATAGAGGTTGCGTTGCTCCACAAATCCACCGAAGCCCCGGCCGGGTTGATGTGTGTCATATTTTACCTGGAACAGGTCCCGCATGGTAGTCGCCAGCAATTTGGAATGCTTGTCACCGGAATGATAGAAAAACACATCGATGCGTTTTCCCTGGTTGCGGCTGTCCACATGGATATCGATGGCGCGGATATATTTGAATTTCTCTTTGTCACGCCGGTATAGTTCGTTTACCTTGTCCACACGCTGTTTTAGGCGGTCGAGTTGATTCCTGGGAATGGGCTCACCCATGCATGTCTCGTTTGAGCTGTTGTTCAGGTACATATCATCCCGGATGCCGTCGTTCGGATCCTGGATAATCACATATACCGTGGCGCCGTCCATCATCAGGTTGCGTGCCAGCCGCAAAGCCATGTCGTATGCATATTCGTCTTCGTGCAGTTGCCGGTTACCCACCCGGGCAACTGCTCCCGGGTCAGGCCCCCCGTGCCCGCTGATGATATAAAAACAGGCATCTTTCAGTCGGTCTGATTGGGGGGTGATCACACTTAGGCTTTTCCCGAAAATAGAGGGATCGGTTCCGCCGCTTGCCATCTCTTCGGAAGGCGGATACACATCGCCCGGATGTAATGGCGGTATCAGGTAAACCGTACCCAATTCCAGTCCGCCTTGGGCATTAAGCCGCTCGGCATTCAATTCCATAAATTCCTGTACATACGAATCGCCGATCCTGTTCCATCGGCGCAGAAAAGAGAACACGCCGTCACCCTCTATGGGATAGGCCATATCCTGGGCTGTTAACGGCAGAACTCCTGAAAGCAGTACCCATATAAAAACAGTGCGGAAAAAATGGATCTTCATACACAAAAATATTGTTTTATCCCACAATGCAAAAAAAGAATGGGAAGTGTAGTAACTTGTCCGGATCATTGCCAAAAATAGCAATTTTATTTGTGTTTCCCTTCCTGTAGAAAGAACCGATAATACATTTTAACCTTTATTCGGAACTTCCTGCCTGTTTTATTACTACCTTTGCAAACGATAAGATTGAGTGTGGACAGATTTGAACTGCTTGCAACCACAGAAAAAAATGCTAAAACGCTTTACCGCATTTTCCTTTCTCTTCATTGCTTCGGTTCTTCTAATTTTTATCAGATTAAGAATGAATTATTTTTTTACCTCCGAGTCGGTGTCGGAAGGACACCCCGATAAAGTGGCCGATCAGATATCGGATGCTTTGCTTGATGAATTTTTAGCATACGACCGTGATTCCAAAGTAGCGTGTGAAACCCTGGTAACAACCGGACAGGTTGTGCTGGCAGGCGAAGTCAAGTCGAATACCTATGTCGATGTGGCCGAAGTAGCACGTGGAGTTATTGCGGATATTGGTTATATCAAAAGTGAATATCGTTTTGAAGCGCTCTCATGCGGCGTTTTTTCCAGTATACATGAACAGTCGGATGACATCAACCGTGGTGTGGATCAAAAAGCCGATCCTATGGATCAGGGGGCGGGTGACCAGGGGATGATGTTCGGTTATGCTACCGATGAAACCGAAAACTATATGCCCCTGCCGATCGATTTGAGCCATGCGTTGTTACAGGAACTGGCTAATATCCGGAAGAATGAACCGGAACTGATGCCTTATCTTCGCCCCGACGCCAAGTCGCAGGTGACTATCGAATACAATGAAGAAGGAGTGCCCCAGCGCATCGATACCATTGTGATCTCGACACAGCATGATGAATTTGAAAAGCCGAAAGACAACACGAAAGAAGCGGTGCTCGAAGCCGATAGAAGAATGCAATCGCGTATCCGGTCGGATGTGAAAACCATCCTTATTCCACGCGTACAGGCGCAGTATAGAGGAAGAAAAGATGTGCATAAATTATTTGATGGTGACATCACTTATCATGTAAACCCGACAGGGAAGTTTGTGATTGGTGGCCCCCATGGCGATACCGGATTGACCGGCCGGAAAATTATTGTGGATACATACGGAGGAAAAGCCCCGCATGGGGGAGGCGCTTTCTCCGGAAAAGATCCTTCGAAAGTGGACCGTTCGGCAGCCTATGCAGTACGGCATATCGCCAAGAATATGGTGGCCGCAGGTGTTGCCCGGGAGATGCTGATCCAGGTGTCTTACGCAATTGGTGTGGCTGAACCGATGAATATTTATGTGAATACCTTTGGAAAGAGTAATGTAAATCTTTCTGATGCGGAGATCGCAAAAAAGATCGGGATATTGTTTGATTTACGCCCGAAAGCGATCGAACAACGGTTGAAACTGCGTAATCCCATTTACAGGGAAACTGCTTCTTATGGGCACATGGGACGTGAACCGAAAGTCGTGAAGAAAGTGTTCAATTCACGTTATATGCCGGAGCCGGTACGGGTTGAAGTGGAACTGTTTACCTGGGAAAAACTGGATTATGTGGATAGAATTAAAAGAGAGTTTGGACTGTAGGGCAAGTGCCTAAGTGGTTAAGTGCCTAAGTGGTTAGGTTCATTATCCATTTTCCTTTGTCAATTAATAAAGTCTTGATTCTTTATTCTTGATTCTAAAAGTCTTTATTCTTTACTCTTTATTCTTTATTCTAAAAGAAGATGGAAAACGGAAACAGGGAAGTAGTGGTATATTGTGCATCCAGTGCGAAGATCGACCAGCTCTATTTTGATGCAGCATCGGAGTTGGGAAAGTTACTCGCGGAGAACGGGTATACTTGTATCAACGGTGCCGGAAAAGATGGGTTGATGGGGGCACTGAATGACGCGGTACTGCAACATGGAGGCAGGGTGAAAGGAATCATCCCCCAATTCATGGTCGATGCAGGCTGGGGGCATTCGCTCCTTACTGAGACCATCATTACCGAGACTATCCATGAGCGGAAAGCCGCCATGGTGAAATCAGCCGATGCCGTAATAGCACTCCCCGGAGGAGTGGGCACGTTGGAAGAGTTAGCGGAGATTATTACCTGGAGGCAGTTGGGCTTATATTATAAACCGGTGATTATTTTAAATATAAACAATTACTACCAGCCGTTGCTCTCCTTTTTTGAAAAGATGATTAGTGAAAACTTTATGAAAGAGGCTTACCGTCAGTTATGGCAGGTTGCAGCCACCCCTGAAGAGGCGGTCGGTTTTATCTGCACTATTCCTGACTGGAATTCCGATTATACCAAATACGACTAATGGTTATGTACTGAAAAAGATGATACTGGTTTCAGATACTATTGGCAACACTCTCCCTTACTATTTAAAGGCTGAGGTGGAGCGGACCGTTCCGGAGTCATGTCAGATGAGTTTCGGGCAGTATGACCTTTTTCCCACTGACAGCACCCGGCTTTTCTTTCATTTTGATGAGGCGACAGCTTTATCCATGCAATTATTACCGGATGGAACCATTGGCGCCCCATTCCCTTTTTCTCCCTGGGTAAACTCTGTTTTCTTTCTTCTCTTCCTTTTTAGTTTTATGTTGTTTGCCTTTATCTTTCGATGGGAAGGAACAGCCCTGAAGGGTAATTTTAAGACTGTTTTTTCTTTCGGGAAACCGGTTACATCCATACATAAGAGCCAGGTGACCAAAACAGAGGCATGGGGAGAGTTTTATCTGTTGCTCCAGGCTGTGCTGATTTTCTCCATCCTGATTTTTTCGTTATTATGGGGCCAGGAATTTTCCTTGTTCTCCATGAGAATGCAGGTAGTTGGTTTTGTGGGGATTTTTGTAGGACTTGGACTGTTGGTCTACCTGAAAATTGCAGGCTACAAGTTGATCGGCACTTTCTTTTTACAGAATGAGATGAAAGGCTGGCCCACTTACTATTCCCGGATGATGGAAATTCTTGGAGTTATATCTTTCCTTCCTGTTGTTTTTTATGTTTATTTACATGAAGTTAGGATTATTATGCTCATTCTCCTTGCTATACTCTTTTTTATCAGTCGGATGGTCATTTACATTGAGTTATTAAATATTTTTGTTAAAAATAAGATACATCCTTTCTACTTTTTTGTCTATCTTTGCGGGACTGAAATTGCACCCTATTTACTACTGTATAAAGGGGCACTTTTTGCTATAACTATTGCAGGAGACAACATTATATGAATACGCGGAAAGTAAAGAAAATTCTCATATCACAACCTAAACCGAGTAGCGAAAAATCGCCCTACTACGAGATAGCGGAAAGGTTTCATCTCGACTTGCATTTCTATCCTCTGATCAAAGTAGAAAGGGTCCCCCTGAAAGAATTCCGTCAGCAACGTATTAATATACTTGATTTTACGGCGGTTATTTTCACGGCGAGGACTGCGGTTGATAAGTTTTTCTCGATCTGTGAAGAGTTGAAGATCACCATTCCCGAAACGATGAAATATTTTTGTGTTTCGGAGGCTGTGGCCCTCTATCTGCAGAAGTATATTGTCTATAGGAAGCGGAAAATATTTTTCAGCCAGACCGGTAAGATAGATGGACTGAATAATGCCTTTACCAAGCACGGGAAAGAAAAATTTCTTTTCCCCGTTCCGGAAGAACATAATGATGAAGTAACCAATTTCCTTGACCAGAAGAAGATAAACTATACCAAAAGTGTGATGTACAGGACAGTAAGTAACGACTTTGATAAAGATGAGAAGTTCGATTACGATATGATTATTTTCTTTAGTCCATTAGGAATACAATCGTTATTGAAGAATTTCCCCGATTTCAAACAAGGAGACACGGCGATTGGATGTTTCGGTAATGCAACGGCAAAGGCGGTGGTGGACGCGGGTCTGAGACTCGACTGCGAGGCCCCTCAACCCGATTACCCCTCCATGACTGCCGCATTGGAAGCTTTCCTGAAAGAAAACCACAAACATTGGGCTTGATTTTTTTTAAAATCTGCAGCGATTGATTCCAAAAACAATTATCTTTGCCAATGTAATTGCTTTCGGAGGATTGCATATATATGGAACAACGTTTCAGATTTATACGGAAAGAGCGGGTAACAGGCGAAAAAAGAATTGAGACCCTCTTTGCACAGGGGCGATCTTTTATGTCGTATCCCTTTCGGGTAGTATATCTGGAAACGACGCAAGATGGAACGGTTCCGATGTCGATACTTGTTTCCGTTCCTAAAAAGAGGATGAAATCGGCAGTCGACCGTAACCGGATGAAGCGGCTTGCGAGAGAAGCTTACCGATTGAATAAACACCAGTTTATTTTCTGGAAGTCGGGAGAAGAAAGGCATCTGGACGTGGCATTTATCAGTGTGGTGGATGAACCTTGTGATTATGCCACCGCGGAAAAGGGAATGCAGAAAGCTATAAGGGAATTGAATCACCGTGTTGAAGAGAAAAAAGAGTGCTGAAAATAATCAAAAACGTACTGGTGTGGATCCTGCTTCTACCGGTTTATTTCTATCGGGCTGTTATTTCTCCGCTTACCCCGCCCAGTTGTCGTTATACGCCTACCTGTTCCCAGTATACGATAGAAGCGCTTAAAAAACATGGACCTTTCAAAGGCTTGTATTTATCCGTCAAACGTATCATCAGTTGTAATCCCTGGGGAGGTTCGGGATATGATCCCGTACCTGATCCTAAGCCTAAAAAGCGAAGTCCGAAAGCAGAGGTCAATTAAAATATGGAATTTTACGACGTACACACCCATCAGATTTTTACTGAAGATAGCGATGATCCTTATCATTCGTGTATCTTTGACGTTTATCCCCTTGAGTTTGAAGTAGCCAAAGAATCTTATTCGCGCCATGCTTTTTCGTGTGGAATCCATCCATGGTATACAGAAGAGAGTGACAACCAGATGGACTATCTGTTCGAAATCGCATCTAATCCCCGCATTATCGCCATAGGCGAGACAGGCCTCGATAGATTAAAAGGACCTTCATTCGACCTACAGATCCCCGTTTTCAAGAAGCATATCCAACTCTCCGAAAAATTGTCAAAGCCCGTAATCATCCATTGCGTAAAAGCGTGGGAGGAGTTGATACAGGTTCGAAGAGAGGTGAAGCCTTCCCAACCCTGGGTCATTCATGGTTACCGGAGTAAACCGGAACTTACGGCACGACTGGTCAAAGAGGGTTTTCTCTTCTCTATTGGGGACAATATCAATGTGGACTCCATGCAACTGATACCCCTCGACTCCTTATTCTGTGAAACCGATGAAGGAGAAATGCCTATCCGTCAGGTCTATCTGCAAACTTCGCAGGCATTGAATATGGATGTAGAGGATTTTGCCGACAGGGTTGCCGCGAATGTACGCCGGATATTCCCCACAATTCAACCTCCCAAGCCTTATTATCCCGACGAGGAAGAGGAGGAGGATTAATTTCTTTTGTTTTGTTTCTAAAATGCATTATATTCGCAGCGTAATAGAAATAAAATATGGAAATTCTGATTGACTCCTACCCATGGAGGAGATACATAATACATGGATGTGACACCCGAAAAGATAGCACATAATTTTATAAAGTTTAGAGAGGGAGATGAAGCGGCATTCTCTTTCTTCTACAAATATTTTATCAATGACCTGTATGCTTATGGCAGAAGCTTGGGTGCGGAGGAGAAATATGTGATGGATGCCGTGCAAGATGTTTTCCTGAAGGTCTTTTTTGATAAACCACATCTTACCTCCGTAGAACATTTTAAATATTTTCTGTTTAAATCATTGAAAAACCGGTTGTATGATCTTTTTAAATCGAAATCATTTGCGAAGGTCGGTGATATTGATGGCGAAGTATTGAATTTTTCGATCAAAACTACCGTGTTGGATGAAATTATCGAAGAAGAAGACCGCATGATCATACAGCAAAAGATAGAAAAATTATTATCCGTACTCTCATCATCACAAAAAGAGGCCCTTTATCTACGTTATATACAAGAGCTTGCATATAGCGAAATTTCAGAAATGATGGATAAATCAGAAATGGCTATCCGTAAGTTGGTTTCACAAGCCATCCATACCATCAGGAAAGAAAATAAAATATTGCCCATGCTTGTCTTTATCGGGCTTTTATACGGTAAATTTTAATCCATAACTTTTATTAACTAAATTGATCCGATAAAACACTCACAAAAAAGCAACTTATTCGTATCTATCAAAACAATCGACAGCATACATCATAGATGGAGATAAGTAAATATCAGGGATACAAGGCTATTGACTTTCTCAAGGAGGATGATTTTTTGAGATGGAATCTTTTTCAATTAGAAGAAGACAATGCATACTGGACAAAAGTTATGGCAGAATGTCCCGAATTAAAACCTTTGATAGAGGATGCTGTAGAGTTGTATAAGACCCAGGTCCGATTAAATGATTATCCCCTTACATCAGCACAAGTAGAAGTATATCATGATACTTTTCAGCACCGTGTAACGCAACGCAGAAAACGGAGAACCCTAACTTACTGGCTTTCCGGTGCAGCCTCTGTTTTGCTTTTATTGGGTATCCATCAGATTTATAAACCTAATGCTAATCAGGAGCCGGGGTTGTTGGATTTTGTACATGCCAATTCGTTATCCATAGATTCTGATTCTAAAGATATTCAATTGTATGTCGCATCCGATCAACTGATCACTATTGAAGAGAAAGAGGCGGACATCGCCTATAATACCGATAGTATCCAGGTGACAGGAAAATCGCTGGCTGAAGTGAATACCACAGAATACAGTCAACTTGTCGTCCCGAAAGGAAAAAGGTCAAGGCTTACTTTATCCGACGGCACAACTTTGCATGTAAATTCCGGTACCAAGGTGGTTTATCCCAACCGTTTCACGGGCGATACACGGGAAATTTATGTGAATGGTGAAGTGTTTTTGGATGTTACTCATAATGAAAAACAACCTTTCATCGTCAGGACAAGTGAAATCGCGGTGCGTGTGTTGGGCACAAAATTCAATGTGCAGGCCTATGAAGAAGATGCCGGCACACAAGTTGTGCTCGCTTCGGGGGCGGTACAAATAACCTCCAATGAAAATGCTAAGAAAATCGATTTGACACCCTCACAAATATACGATTACAAAGCGGGACAGGTATCCGTAACGCGAGTGGATGTGGAGAGATATATTTCGTGGGTACAAGGTATTCTGTATGCAGAAGATGAACGGCTGGATGTCTTGATGACCAAACTTTCGCGCTATTATGGCGAAGAAATCCTGTTCGATGAAGGACTTGTAAACCAGAAATGTACAGGAAAAGTTGACTTGAAAAACGACCTTGGAGAAGTCCTTAACGGGCTTACTTTTTCCTTTCCCATTAGTGTAAAGCAGGAAAACGGAGGGTATAGAGTGAGTACAAAGTAAAAATATTGACAGGGTTAATATGAATAAGTAACTATTGTATTTATAAACATGAAAAAATAAAAAAGTATGGAAGATACAGGATAAAACGAAACTAAAAAAGATCGGACAACGTCGCCAAACACCATCCGATCCCGTGATTAAAAAGCAAACTATAGTGTATCACCTTTAAATCAAGACAAATATATGACAAAAAAAATTAGCATTCTCCTAAAAATCGCTAATACTCAAAAAACTTTTAGAATCATGAAGCTCGTCGCACTGTTCCTTACCATAGGAATAAGCATCAGTTATGCCGGCAACAGTTATTCTCAAGCAACTACTTTAAACCTAAATTTGAAGAATAAAACTGTGCGTGAAGTTTTTAAAGAGATAGAAAAAAACAGCGAGTATATTTTCCTTTACAATCGTGAAACCTTAGATCCCGAGCGGGTAGTGTCGATTCATGTAGAAGAGGAAAGAATAAATGATGTGTTGGATAAACTGTTCGCAGGGACTGATAATACCTATAAAGTGTCAGACCGGCAGGTGTATATCTCGAAAGAGGAAAGGCAAAAACAGGCAGTTGCTACTCAAATTGAACAACAACAAAAGAGAGCCGTTCACGGTACTATTATTGATCAAGACGGAGAGCCGATAATCGGTGCAAATGTGATTGAGAAAGGAACAACGAATGGTACGGTTACGGATATAGACGGTAATTTTTCACTGCAGGTTGAAGAAAATGCAGTGCTTCAGATTTCGTATATCGGCTATTTGACAATTGAAGAAACTATTGGATACCGCCAAGAAATCAATATCCAGATGAACGAAGATGTGCATGTGATGGATGAAGTGGTAGTGACCGGTTTTGGTTTATCTCAGAAAAAAGCAACTCTCACCGGTGCGATTTCATCTATAGCTTCTGAGGATATTGAACGATCTAATGCTTCTACAACTTCCGGCGCTTTAATTGGTAAAATACCGGGTTTAAATACCCGTCAATATAATGGAGAACCCGGACAAAGTGTGGCAATGAATATCCGTAATATGGGAACGCCTTTGTTTGTCATTGATGGGATGCAATCCGACGAGGGACAATTTAATAATATAGACTTTAACGATATTGAGTCCATTGCGGTATTAAAAGATGCTTCTGCTGCCATTTATGGAATGCGTGCGGCTAATGGTGTTATTGTGGTGACAACCAAACGTGGCAAAAAGGGGGACAAAAACACCGTTACTCTTAACAGTTACTATGGCTGGCAGTCGCTGTCTCGATTTGCCGAACCTGCTAATGCTAAGACGTATATTCATAATTATGTTCAGTCTGAGACAATAAGTGGAGCAACTCGTACAATTAGTACTGAAGATTATGCCAAATGGCAGGCCGGTACAGAAAAAGGATACCGGGGATTTGACTGGGCCGATTTTATTTGGCGTACCGCACCGCAATATTATCTCAATTTAAATGTTTCGGGAGGAACGGAGAAATCCAACTATTATGTTTCTATCGGCCGTCTGGATCAAGATGCCATAATAAGGAATTTCGATGGTTTCAACAGGACAAATATTCAAATGAATATAGATACACGGATAAGTGATCGCCTAAAAATAGGTGTTTCGATGAATGGTCGTTTGGAACAACGTAAAAATCCGGCATCTCCAGAAAGTAATATCTATTGGATACCCCGATGGTCTATGTATAGAAATTTGCCAACCAAAGGACCGTATGCGAATGATAACCCATTATATCCTCAATTCGTTTCTTCATACGGTATGACTAATTTTGCTATTTATAATTATGACCAGTTAGGGTATAGTGATGACACTTGGCGTGTACTTCAACTGAATGGTGATATTGAATACGGCATAATGGATGGGCTTAAGTTAAAAGGTTTATTCGGTTATTATTTTACTTATAACCGGAATGATAAACATGAATATTCTTATAGCCTATATTCGTATGATGAGAACTCTGACGTTTATGATGAAATTAAAGTAAGACCGGAAGGAAGCCACTTCAGAGGTACTTCACATGGTGAAACCCTCACTTCTAATATTCAATTGGCTTACAATAAGGAATTGGGTATTCATAAATTAGATGCAATTGTTGGATTTGAGGCTATAAAAGTGAAAAACCCCGGATTCAATCTAAATTCCATTCCCATTTCAAACGTTATTGACTTGATTGATTTTAAATCGATTAATAGCTTTAGTGATTGGAACAAAAATAATGCCTCTGCAAGATTGGGTTGGTTATTCCGGGCTAATTATGATTATGCCAATAAATACTTATTGGATTTTTCAGCGCGTTATGACGGGTCTTGGAAATTTCCTCCTAACCATCGCTGGGGATTCTTCCCATCGGCTTCAGTCGGATGGAGAATTTCCGAAGAAAATATCTGGAGAAATAGCAGATTATCAAAGACTTTTGACGATTTCAAAATCCGGGGTTCTTATGGAGTTGTGGGCGACGACAATGTCTGGAATTATGGTAATTTTGATTACCTCTCCGGATATGTTTATGGAGGGACAAGTGGTGTAATTAATGGACAGTACGTTGTTGGTTCTCAGTCGAAAGGATTGCCTGTTACGACCCTTTCCTGGATGAAAGCTAAAATTTTGGATGTGGGTTTTGATGCTGTTTTTTTGCAGCAACGATTGATAACGCAATTTGATTATTTTAGACGTATGCGTACTGGTTTGCCGGCAAGCAGGTATGATGTTTCCCTGCCAGTTGAAGTCGGTTTTTCTTTGCCGCAAGAAAATTTGAATTCCGATATGCTCAAAGGTTTTGATATGTCGGTGAAATGGAGTGACAAAGTCGGTGATTTTAGTTATGCGGTAGGAGGAAATTTCACCTATTCTCGTTTTTATGACTGGGAACAATATAAGCCCCGTTTTGGTAATTCTTGGGAATACTATCGGAATTCAAAGCATCATCGCATCGGTAATATCAATTGGGGATATGAAGCTATTGGGCAGTTCCGAAATTGGGAAGACATTACAGTCTATCCCGTTGATTTGGACGGACAGGGCAACAAGACGATACGTCCCGGAGATATTATTTACAAAGATGTGAATAAAGATGGTATAATCAATTGGATGGACGAGCGCCCTATAGGGTATGCGGAAGGAGGATTGCCTATTTTAAATTGGGGACTTAATTTTTCTTTCGGATGGAAAGGTTTTGATTTGGCTTTCGACTTGACGGGCGGAGCGTTGAGTTCCTGGAGCCGGAATTGGGAAGGCATGCGTCCATTTCACGATGGGGGAAACAATCCACAATATTATATGAAAGATACTTGGCATTTGGCAGATATATGGGATGCCAATAGCGAATACTTGCCGGGAAAATACCCGGTATTAATAGCAGGAAACAACAACCATTCAAACTATTCAAGACATAGTACATTCTGGACGGTTAATACCAATTATATGAAATTGAGGAATCTAGAATTTGGATATACTTTTCCTAAATCTTGGTTGGCTAAAATTCAACTGTCAGATCTTCGGATGTATGTGTCTGGAACCAATTTGTTTACATGGACAAATACGTTCTATACGGATCCTGAAACCTCGAATGATGCCGGATTAGATTATCCTGCTCCTAAGATAGTGAATGTTGGATTGAATATTAAATTTTAATATGTTATGAGTATGAAAAAATATATGTGGATAGGATTCATAGCACTAATGCTATCTATAATCTCGTGTAATGATTTTTTGGATATAGAACCGGATAGGGTTCTTACCAATGAACAGATATTTAAAGATGAGAAAATGATTCAATCTGTACTCTCCAATTTATATGGACGAGTCAGATGGTGGGGACAGCACTTGGATGACCCTTGGGCTTACAGTCAACTAGATGAAGCTTTGATTTCTGATAGCGGGCCAAGTTATGAATCTACTTTCCATGAAAGTTATTGGCGGGTTTATAACTATGGATATATTCGTGACGTTAATCAGTTTTTGCAGGGAGTACGTGAAACTGAGAATTTGTCGCAAGAAGAGAAAAATAGGCTGGAAGGTGAGGTGCGCTTTCTGCGCGCGTGGTATTATTTCGTCAGTTGTAGAGGTCTTGGAGGGGTGCCTATTGTGGGAGATGATGTGTTTACTTATGAAGCAGGAATGGATGTCAACGAATTGCTAATGGCACGTTCTACAGAATTAGATACATACGATTATATCATCAATGAATGTAAGGCGATTGCCGAAATTCTTCCGGCCGAGAAGCAAACAAATGGTGCACGGGCGAATAAATGGGTCGCTAAACTATTGGAAGCACGTACAGCTCTCACGGTAGCCTCAATTGCTAAATATAACAATCGAATGACAGTACCTATCCGGACTGAAAACGGAGAGGTAGGAATTCCGTCGGAAAAAGCAGAGAGTTATTACAAAATTGCACAGGCAGCGGCAGAAGAGGTGATCCAAAGCAACGTTTACGAATTGCAGGATAAATATCCGGATGATAAAGGACGCAATTTTTATGAGGCGGTATGTGTAAAAGACGGGAATACGGAAATTATATGGGCAATTGATGCATATTATCCGGGATTGACTGTTTCCTTTTCTACTGCAAATATGCCGATGACGCATTTCGAAGGTGGAGGAGCATCATCTTACCTTACTCCTGTTTTGAATTTAGTGGAGGATTATGAACCCATCCAAACAACAACTCCAGGTCAACGGCACAAAATTGCAACCACGGAGAATGGGACATATAAATTTTATGATTCTGCAGATGGCCCATTCAAAGACCGGGATCCTCGTCTCTGGGGAACCGTTATCTATCCGAGTGCACAGTTTCGGGGTATGGAAGTTCCTTTGCAATCAGGTCAGTTGATTAAGAGAGATGGAAATTGGGAAATACGTACCGGTGAGTTGGGCTCTACTGATACAGACGGACGGACTATTACATCTAAAAACGGACCATTGGAGGTTCCCAGTCAGAATGTGAATAAAACAGGTTTCTATTGTCGTAAATTTTTGGATGAAACGCCGATGGCATCACAGGTTGGCTCAGACATGTGGAATCCCCGTTTTCGCATATCGGAGGCTTATATGATTGCATGTGAAGCTGCTTTTGAATTAGGAAATATTCCTGTAGCTTTGGAAAATATCAATGCAGTCCGTCATAGGGCAGGAGTGCAACCTTTACTCACTTTGAATTTTGATCAGATTGTGCATGAGCGTCGTGTGGAATTTGCCTTTGAAGATCATCGATATTGGGATTTGATACGTTGGCGTTTGGCGGATAAGATTTGGAATGGAGACAATAATGATGAATTAGCACGTCACCGCCAATTGTTCCCCTATTTGGTGGTCGCTCCCGGTGACCCGAATGACGGTAAATGGGTATTCATAGAGAAATTTGCTTACAAGTCGGTAAATGCACGTTATTTCCGCGCTCGAAACTATTATTATCCCTTTGATAATGATTGGTTAGGAAAAAATCCTCTATTAGTAAAAAATCCATATCAATAATGTTTTAAATCAGTTACATAATGAAAAATATAGAAAAATTGCTTATTTTGCTGTGTCTTGGCTGCATTATAGCAAGCTGTGCGAAAGATAATTATGACGCACCCAACTCTTTTCTATCGGGAAAGATTGTTTTTGAAGGAACGCCTTTGAATTTACGTGGAACAGGTGGAGCTGTTGGTTTGCAGTTGTATCAACATGGATATGATTACTTTAATCCGATCAATGTTTTTGTTGGGCAGGATGGTTCTTTCTCTGCCACCTTGTTTGATGGAGATTATCTCTTGGTAAAAAGAGATGGCAACGGTCCATGGGTCAATAGCCGTGATTCTTTGAAAATATCCGTTAAAGGGAATACAGCTGTTGATTTGGATGTGACTCCCTTCTTCATGATTTCTGATGATAACATATCCATGAATGGTTCTAAAATAAATGCTTCATTTACAATTAATCAAATTGTTAATACTGCAAAAATATCGAATGTTTTATTACTGTTGAACAATACTCAATTCGTTGATGATATCAACAATATATTCCGTAAGGAGTATAGTGACTTAAGTGTAGGTCCTGTGGATATTGAAGCTGATATTTCGAACAATACAGGTGTCACAAACGCAAAAGCGCTCTTTGGACGTGTGTGCGTGTGGACCGAAGGTGCGGATCAGGGAATATACTCGGAAATTGTACATTTAAAATAGGAGATTTTATGAAAAGGATAATCATACCGGTATTGATTTGCCTACTAATTACTCCTGTTTATGTATTTGCTCAAAAAGGCAGAGCGCAATGGACGGAAAAGGAGGCATGGGCATGGCATAAAAAAGTGGGGATAATCAAGGGCTTTAATGAGCCTGTAGGTGCGTATCCTGGCATGTCGCGTAAGCAAGTTCTGGAAAAGGCGGTAGAACAGGGTTTTAATAGTGTCCGTTTTTGGATTCAGACTTATCCGGATAACATTGCTCTTGAGAATCCGGGAAGAGATGTGAAACAACATATAGCGCTAATTGAAGAACTAGCAACAGAAGCTGATGCTCTAGGGCTTACTATTTCACCGGTTTTGCCTATCTCTTATATGTATTTCGAACAACCGGATAAAGAAAAAGCAATGGGAGAAGCAAAAGCATTCACCCAAGAGCTTATTGCTGCCTTTGCAAATGACGAACGCATAATTCTTTGGGATATTTGGAACGAACCTAGAATGGATGATGTTCCGGAAATGTACGAGCAGATGGATTGGATAGAAGCAATGGTAGGATGGTGCCGAGAAAAGAACCCTGTCCAGCCGATTACCGCCTCTATTTTCTATGATTCAGGAGTAAGACCTGACTCCGTTAGCCGGGCAATCTCCCGACGTAGTGAAGTGGAAGCCATCATGGACGTACATAATTTTCATCACTATGAATCTGGCAGCGACCACATGGAGCGGATAGAATGGATGGTGGAACGGTTACAGAAAATAAGCAATAGACCACTTATTTGTACTGAAGCAATTGCCAGGACAACAGGGTCTACTTTCCCCCGTACATTCATACCCTTTGCGAAACATCAAATCCATTTCTATACCTGGGGATTGTATATGTGCGATATGAACTGGACTGTTACTTGGGGAAGGAATACATACGAACCATTTGATCCTGTATTTCATGAACTGCTTCACCCCGATGGAGAGCCTATTGACCGAAGAGAGTTGGATTGGTTGCGTAATTTCCGCTTTACAGAAAGCAATGAAAATACAGATCCGGGTGCGGAATGGACGGAACGGTGGACGAAAGACCGCGCATGGAAATGGATGGTTGCCGGTCCGATTAAAGGTGTGGCTTACAAAGAGGGTGAATCTTCTTACGCCACTGAATACAATAGTGAAAGGGTAAAGTGTAGTTATCAGGAATGGAAGAAGGATGAAAATTTATTTTATCAAAATATGGATAAATTGCTTGATCGCGCGGAAGGAGCCGGAAGAAGGATCCTGCCCGCCTTGTTGTCCGATAAAGATGTGAATGAGAAAGATTCCGTACTAGCTACTTATGTGGCTAAGGTTGTCAGACGATATGCTACCGATCCACGTATTCAGGCATGGGAAATTTATACGTATCCCGGAGCAATGGAAATAAATACGGCTAAACTGACTGATTTGTTACAATTACTTTTTCGTTTCGCACGATTTGAATATCCGAATCAACCGCTGCTGGCTACACCGCATATTCGTGTGAAAGACTTCCCTTCCGATTTCCGGTATAAGGAAGCACTTATTCATGGTAGATTAAAAGGTTGGGATATGTTGATATCCGAAGGTGGCAGTACGCCTGAACTCTGTAATTTGATATGGTCGTTGTCAGACGTCATCGCCTTCTCTTCCAATCAAAAAGCATCTGAAACAGGGTGGTTAACAAGTATCGCATACAGGTACGGAAGACCTTTGGTTTGTACGGAATGGACACCCCCGTCAGAATCCGAAGCCGAGAAAACACTTGATGTTTTTTCCAAAAGCCATGTTTTCTGGTATAATACCGGTGATTGGTATGATAAAGAGATGATTGATTCATTCGGGTTCAAGCCGATAACTACTCCTATTCTGTAAAAGATATATGCTATTTATAAATCAATTTTATTTTTTGAATAATGAAACTCAGAACTATTATACTATTTTTATTTTTTTACGGATGGCTTTGTGGATGTAGTGCTGATGATGTTTCTAATAATGGAAATGAACCGATCAATGAGGATATTGTATCTGTCATACGTCATGGGATAAAAAATGATGGGACTAGTATCGGGCCTGAATTAAATGATTTGGTGCGTAGTTCGTACAAAAAAACACTTTATTTTCCTGCGGGAGTATATAACTTGACAGAACCTATTGTTTTGCCGTTGGATTATAGCAAAAATGTCAATATAGTCTTCGATAAAAATGCATTGATAAAATGCGACAGC
The DNA here is from genome assembly GCF_040307845.1 of Proteiniphilum sp. Taxonomy (GTDB): domain Bacteria; phylum Bacteroidota; class Bacteroidia; order Bacteroidales; family Dysgonomonadaceae; genus Proteiniphilum. The sequence goes on along the minus strand of NZ_JAWRIS010000042.1, from coordinate 24,202 downwards.
CACCTAGAGGCATTATTGAAAATCGGATATTCAGAAAAATATATTGTAGACCCTTCATTGAGACAATTTTCTTATATCGAAGGTGGTATTTTTGATTGTTACAATGCTGACAATGGAATTATGGTGAATGGTTTGAAGCAATTGGTACAATTGCGTTCAATATCCCTGATCAAGGGTCGGAAAACACATATCAGAATTAGTGTGACTGATGACTTTTATGGTACTGGTAGCTCGGATACCAAAATTGATAATGTCACCATCCATGGAATGTCTTCCAATGATGATGTAATTGGTATTTATATAGACCATTCGTGCCATGATGAAAAAATTTCCGATACTTTTATTTACGGAACAAAACAGGCGATTGTAACAAAATCAGCGGGGCATATTTTAAATAATGTACATATATTGTCCTACGGAATAACTGGAGGCTCTGATTTGGGTGCAGCAGATAATTATCGGAATACTGAAGGCATCCGGATTGAATGTGGAGGTTTTTTTGTATTTAACCAGATTTATTATGACACCGTCGATAAAGGTATTGTCATTACCGAAAACAATGCACCAACTCTGATGCTTGACCAGAACATATCATTTTCGTATTTGGATAATTTTGGAACATCTTTTATATATAGGGATAAAAAAATAACCTCAACATATCCCAGGGTAAAGCTTTCAAACTCTATATTTACGCTCCGAAATAAAAACTATACAATTTTTGATTTCAATGTCCCAATAATTGGTTGGGACGTGGATGAAAAATACACATTTGTCAATTGTGAAATAGAGAATCCTCATCTCTTGAATCCCTATGATCCGTCGTTATTGCAGAGAGTGAGAAAGACAACTTCAGATGCAATTATATATACGGATCTGTCCGGCTTTGATTCAGAATGGCATGTTTTAGGAGCAATCATAACATCTCCTTATCGTTCGTTGTTAAAAATAGATTTAAGAGATGACTTTACTGTTGATCTTGATCTGAGATTTTCTGGTGATCATTTAAAAATGAATGATCATACAATAGTCAATCCTCAAAATGAGGAATTTGAAATCGGATATGTTGTAATGGATGATTATTGTGTATTGCTTTTCAAGCCAAAAAATGAACTTGACCTTTATCCGATTATTAGTGATAAGTTAGGGAGCGGATCCTATATGCCGACTCCTTCCAAAGGTCAACATTACCGACTAAAAGATTATAATATATCCGAGGAACCTATTGTTGTCATCAAAGTAGATTAAAAAATAGAAAAAGAGTCCACTCCGAAAACCCTATTTTGCCAATTTTACCCACCTTACAGGGTATTGTGGAGGGATTGTTTTTAAAGAAAACGACTTATCGGAGTGGACTCAAAAATAAATAAGAACTGTAGCTGGAGTGAATCTACAACGAGAGATTACTTTTGCTACAGTTTTTACAACTACAATTAACGCATGAAACCAATCAAATCACTTCTCTACACCCTGCTATTACTTAGCTATAGCACCTTATCAGCCCAAGACATAATCCCTTTACCGGAACATCCGCGTCCCGATTTTGAACGGGCGGAATGGATCAACTTGAACGGATCGTGGAAATTCACTTTCAGTCAGGAGCTGGCAAACAGTGCTATCGAAAATAACGAGGTAGCTCCGTTAGACATGGATATCCAAGTGCCTTTCGGATGGGGTTCCAAACTTTCAGGAGTTCCCGATGGTGGCGATATCGGCTGGTACGGGCGGGAAGTGCAAATCCCCGAAGAATGGAAGGGCAAGCGTATCTATCTGGTTGTCGGTGCCAGCGAGTGGGACACCCAAGTCTGGTTTGACGGACAGGAGCTGGGCTCACACCAGGGCGGTTATACGCCTTTCGAGTTTGAACTGACCGACCGGGTACAATCCGGCAAAAAGCAAAACCTGATTGTCCGCGCAGATGATACGGCAAGCGACCAGCGTCTGGACGGCAAGCAGGGATACGGGAACGTGCGGGGCATCTGGCAAACAGTCTACCTCGAAGCCCGGGGAAACAATTTTGTGGAGTACATCCATTATTCGCCCGACATCGACCGTTCCACCGTAAAAGTATCGGTCAGGTTGAAAGAAGCGCCGGCGAAAGAGACGCGCATACGCCTGCATTTCAAAAACGGGGAACAGGCCGATTATATCCATACCCCCAAGGGGAAGACAAAAAACGACTTGGTACAGGAGTTTGAGGTCAAGCTCGAAAACCAAAGGCTATGGGATTTGGACAATCCCTATCTCTACGAGATGGAAGCCGCCCTGGTCGAAAACAACCAGGCGGTCGACGTGGTACACACCTATTTCGGACAACGGAAAATAGGAGTGGAGAAAATGCCCGGCACCGATTATCCATACGTGGCCTTGAACAACAAGCCGGTTTACCTGCAGATTGCCCTGGACCAAAGTTATCACCCCGAGGGGTTTTACACTTTCCCCTCCGATACATTCATGCGCGACGAAATTCTTCTTTCCAAAAGTCTGGGGTTGAACGGCAACCGGATCCATATCAAGGTGGAAGTGCCCCGCAAACTCTATTGGGCCGATAAGCTCGGACTGCTTATCATGGCCGATGTGCCCAACTGGTGGGGTGAGCCTACCGATATGAGCAAGGTGGACTGGGAGCATTGCATGCGCAACCAGATCAGACGAGATTATAACCACCCCTCCATCTTTTCGTGGGTGAATTTCAACGAGACGTGGGGACTTGCCTCCACCCAGAACGGCGAACATGCCTACCACACCGACACACAGGAATGGGTGCGTGAAATGTACCACCTCTCCAAAAAACTCGACCCCACCCGGTTGGTGGAAGACCACTCCCCTGATAAATACGATCATGTAGAGAGCGACCTGAACACTTGGCACCGCTACCTTCCGGGGTATCGCTGGAAAGCGTATCTCGACGATGTCGTCAAAAACACCTACCCGGGATCAACGTATAATTATATCAACGGCAATAAACAAGGCGACAACGTGCCGATGTTCAACAGCGAGTGCGGTAACGTGTGGGGATATGATGGCAGCGCGGGCGACTCGGATTATACCTGGGATTACCACATCATGATCAACGAGTTCCGATCTCATCCGAAAGTGGCCGGATGGCTCTATACAGAACATCATGACGTGATCAACGAATGGAACGGGTATGTGCGTTACGACCGTTCACCCAAATACGACGGCCTCTCGGCATTTGTTCCCGGAATGAGCATTGCCGATTTTCATACCCTCTATTATATAGCGCCACAGGGCGAACTCTTCCGCGAGGTGAAAGCGGGCGAAAAGGTGGAAACGCCGCTCTTCGTCTCCTTCATGACGGACAAGAATCCGGGCAGGCTTACCCTCGAAACCAACCTGATTGGGTGGGACGCATTAGGACATGAAATCCCCCGCAAGACGATTGGGCGATATCCGGTCGAGTTCAAGGCTTTCCGTAACGAGTTGATTGCACCGGCAACAGTAACGATGCCGCAAGAAACGGGAGTATACGCCCTGCAGATGGAACTCAAAAACGAGACAGGCAAAGTGATGGGACGCAATTTCGTGCTGTTGCGGGTGAAAGAGGGCAAACTCCCTCAAGCCCACAATGAACTGATCGTTTCTTCCACCCCTGCCGACGCGTTCACCCGTGCCTCCTGGTCGTTGAAACAATGGAATGTGCTGGATGGCAGGAAAGTAAACGGTGCCGGATACGGTTATTTCGAATATGAGATACCGTGGCCTTCCGGGCTCAGTTTGGACGACATCGAAATCGCCTCTTTCAATATTGAGATCTCGGCGAAAGAGTTGTTCGGCAAAGATATGGAAGATTCAAATCTGACGAATATAGACCTCGACTACATGCGTGGGGCGCTTGTCGATATGCGTAAAAGCAAGAACGCCTATGCGATGTCCGATCAGGAGATGTTTCCCTCGTTTGTAAGCATCAGCGTGAACGGGACAACCTGCGATGAAGCGTATCTTCCAGACGATCCGGCCGACCACCGGGGCGTGCTTTCCTGGGCGGCACAACCGCGAGACAACACGATGCATGAAGCCGGCTCATACGGATACCTGATTGAAACGGTTATTCCCCGTGAACAGTTGGTCGAAGGGCAACCCCTCAAGATTCGTCTTGAAGTTTTGGAAGGAATGAACGGTGGTATTGCCGTGTATGGCAAAGACTTCGGGCGTTTCCCGTTAGACCCGACGGTGGTGTTTGTGAAAGCTCAAGAATAACAGGATATGATATTACAAAATGGATTATGCATGAAAAGAATTGCATTATTGGTTGTTTTATTTTGGAGTAGCTTATTGGACAAGAAACGGGAAAACTGCGCAGGACATTTGAACAGTTACAATTGCCGGGAGCAACAATAACCGGGCTGGAAATTATTTCCAATGGCACATTCGTACCACCCGGTTGGGATACCGGTTATTCGGGTCTCCCGTCGTTTGTACGGGTAGCCGTTACAGCCCGGCCATCCGACGATTCGAATATCCGGATGGAAGTGTGGTTGCCTGTGGACAATTGGAACGGCCGCTTTCTGGGAACAGGAAGCGGAGGTGGTGCCGGGGCAATTAATTATTGGTCGCTACTTACGGGACTTCAACGGGGCTTTGCCGTAGCGCATACCGATATGGGCACTTCTGCGGGAGTGGATGCCCTCGTTGATCATCCGGAGAGGTGGGACGATTTTGGATACCGGGCCACCCACGAAATGACTGTGATCGGCAAGGCTTTGACCGAAGCATATTACAAACAAGCTCCCCGGTATTCTTATTTTATGGGATGCTCCACCGGCGGAGAACAGGGATTGATGGAAGCACAACGTTTTCCTGAAGATTATGACGGGATTATTGCGGGCGCTCCGGCAAACAACCGGACACACCTCCATGCGGGTTTTCTTTGGGTGTACAAGGTAACGAACGAAGAACCCGGTTGCACGTTCTCCGACGAGGAATTGCGCACGATAACGAACGCCATTCTGGAAAAAAATACGGGTAAGGATGGGGGATCTCCGCAAGATAATTTTTTGACAGACCCACGGATGGCCTCCTTCGACTTCGATCGTTTGGCAGGAACATTGACAAGCAAACAGATTGAGGTCTTGAAAAAAATTTATACCGGCCCGATCAATCCGGTTACGGGAGAAAGGATATATACTCCGTACCCTTTGGGCAGCGAGATAGGGGGAGGGGGCATCGATTACCAGCAAACAGGAAACGGCGCACATGATTTGTTTTATCAATTCCATTGGATATGGGGAAATAATTTCGATTTCCGGCAATTTGATTTTGATAAAGATATGGACAAGATGGACAGGATACTGGCGCCTCGCCTGAATGCCAACGATCCGGACTTGACACCTTTTCAAAGAAGGGGCGGAAAATTATTGATGTACACCGGAACAAACGATGCGCTTGTTCCTTATCAAGATGCCTTACACTATTATGAAAGGGTAACGGAGAAAACAGGAGGACTGGAAACAACACAAGGTTTTTTCCGCTACTTCATTATCCCCGGGATGGCGCATTGTGGCGGAGGTCCCGGGCTGAATGAATGTGGGCAAACAGGGGGAATGGACACTTTGCAGGATGATGAACACGATATGTTGACCGCTTTGATTTCCTGGGTAGAGAAAGACAAGGCGCCCGAAAAGTTTATCTTTACCAGCTTTCACGAAGGGAATCCGGAAAAAGGTATCCGCATGCAACGTCCCGTATTCCCCTATCCTGCCTTTCCTAAATACAAGGGCGGCGACCCGAATCTTTCATTTAGTTATGAAAGGGATATTCATGAAAGGGGAAATGTCTTGTTTCCTGCTGAAAGGTATTTGACAAAATAAACCTATTCAATCTCTTTTAAATAATTATGCGCATGCGAAAAATTGTTGCTGCTTTATTGTTTTTAGAAGCGTCTTTATTCGCTTTAGCCCAAGAATTTCATTTGCCGGATACGGAACCGGCTTATGTCGATTCCGTATGGTACGGCAGCGCCGATCCGTCCATGCTTTGGAATCCTGTAAAAAAAGAGTTTTATATGTATTACACGCAGCGGAGAGCCGAATTAGAAAGTGAAGGGGTGATCTGGGCGGAAGGAACCAAAATTGGCATTGCCGCTTCGAAAGATGGTCGTCAATGGCGTTATGTCGGAACCTGCAAAGGTGAGCGTTTAGAGAATCCTGTCGAAGATGATTATTCGCTTTGGGCACCATCGGTTATCTATCACAAGAAAAAATTCCACATGTATGTGAGTTATGTGCCGAGTATCACTGGACACTATGGCAAGGGTATACGCTACATCAAACATTATACAAGTAAGGATTGAGAGAATTGGATTTTCGAATCGTTTATTCCCTTGTCGTCTGATACCGGTATGGATCCGTGTGTGTATAAGGTGGGTGGTAAGTGGCAGATGGCTTACAAGGACGAATACCACGGTGGCCATACATGGGTGGCCGAAAGCGACGACTTGTACAAATGGACAGTGCGAGGTCCTATTATCGAAGATGTGGAACATGAAGCTCCTTTCTATTGGATGCAAGAGGGAAGGCATTTTATGATTGTGGATGATTATTCGGAAGCAAGAGTGTACGAATCACCCGATGGATTAGATAACTGGAAATTCCTAACCCGTTTTAACGCGGGGCATCCATGTATTTATCAAAACAACAATAAAACATTTTTGATTCATCATACGCACGATCAAATTCATCCCAGACGTAGTGCCATATTTGTGAGGGAATTGATTATCGATGAGGAGGGAAAGCCTACGCCTGTATATGAGTGACAATTAAATATTGGGAGAAATAAGATGGATGATATACATTATAATAAAATCAGAACCTTTATGAGGAGATATAACCTCAAGGTGAAAAAAGATGTTATTTATTTGTTTGCGACAGTTTGTCTGTTGTTGTGTGATACCATGCTATATGGACAATTGGCAGAGCGCTTCTTCAAATCGGAAGATATCATGCTTTTCGGGACATACTATTATCCCGAGCAATGGCCTCGGGAACAATGGGAGCGTGATATAGAAAAGATGGCGGAGATGGGATTCGATTTTACCCATTATGGCGAGTTCGCATGGGGAGCCATGGAACCTCAGGAGGGACAATATGACTTCTCTTGGTTGGACACGGCGGTGGGGCTTGCCGAAAAGCATGGCTTGAAGGTCGTGATGTGCACGCCAACCCCCACACCCCCCGTATGGCTTACTGAAAAACATCCCGACGTGCTGACTAAAAACGAAATGGGAATCGTCATACAGCATGGCAGGCGCCAGCATGCTTCGTGGTCGAGCGACACCTACAGGGAGTATGTGGAAAAAATTGTGACCGAACTGGCCAAACGCTATGGGAACAGTGACGTGATTGTGGGGTGGCAGATAGACAACGAACCGTCGCATTACGGCGTGGTGGACTACAGCGACAATGCCCAACGTAAATTCAAGGTATGGCTGGAAAACAAATATGAGACAATCGATCATTTGAATGCTACGTGGGGCAATGCTTTTTGGAGCCAGACTTACGAGAACTTCGAACAGGTGCGCATCCCTAACGCCAGAGAATTGCCGGAAAAAGCCAACCCACATGCCATGCTCGATTTCCAGCGTTTCTGTTCCGATGAAGTAGCCTCCTTTGTAAACGACCAGGCCGATGTGCTGCGCCAATACATATCGCCCGACCAGTGGATTACCACCAACACCATGCCCAACCATCATCCTGTGGATCCCAACAGGATGGACAGGTTGGATTTCCATACTTATACGCGCTACCTGGTGAATGGTGGCGATAACGGGCATGGCGATCAGGGTTTTAGAATGGGCTCGAGCAACGCTCTGGCATTCCATAACGACACTTATCGCAACTATCCGGGCAAGGTGTATGGCGTGATGGAATTACAACCCGGGCAGGTCAACTGGGGTGGCTATAACCCGCAGCCGTACCCGGGGGCGATCCGTTTGTGGCTGTACCACGTGATGGCCGGAGGCGGCAAGTTCGTATGCAACTACCGTTTTCGCCAGCCGCTGAAAGGTAGCGAGCAATACCATTACGGGATGATCCTGACTGACGGCGTCACACCTTCTCCCGGTGGGGAGGAGTATATGCAGACCATCAAGGAGATGGCGGCGTTGAAAGAAAATTTCGACCGCAACGCCCGGATGCCGGAAGATGTGGCGCGACGGAAAACCGCTATCCTGTACGACATCGACAGTGAATGGGAAATGAACTTCCAGCCGCAGACATGGCAGTGGAGCTCGAGAGGGCACCTCATGAAGTATTACAACACGTTCAAATCGTTTGGGGCATCGGTGGATATCATCTCTGACAATGATGATTTTGAAGCCTATCCCGTACTTGTCGTTCCGGCTTATGAGTTGTTGGACAATGATCTGGTTGACCGGTGGAGGCAATATGCCGAAAACGGCGGGCAGCTGGTGATTACTTGCCGGACAGGACAGAAGAACCGAGAAGCCCAATTATGGGAAATGAAATTGAGCGAGCCGATTTATGAATTGATCGGTGCAGAAAATCTTTTTTACGACCATCTCCCGCCGGACAAATGGTCGGTCGTCAAAATGGACGGGAACGATTACGCGTGGAACAACTGGGGCGATGTGGTTACACCCAAATCCGGCACTGACGTGTGGGGCGCATATGATGACCAGTTCTACGAAGGCAAGGCCGCCGTCACCCACCGGAAAGTAGGCAAGGGAAGTGTCACCTTTATCGGTGCGGACACCGATGACGGCAAACTGGAAAAAGAGGTATTGAAAAAACTGTATGCCGGTGCCAATATAAAAACGTTGGATTTGCCGGAAGGTGTTATAGTGGAGTGGCGCGATGGTTTTTATATCGCGTTGAATTACTCTTCGGAAAAACAAACGATACATATTCCCGATAAGGCAACGATTCTCATCGGAAGCAAAGAACTGGAGCCCGCAGGAGTTACCGTATGGAAAGAATGAATTTGCGACGTACTTTTCGCGTCCGGTACAGTCCACTTTTCGCGTCCGGTACACAGGTCAAAAAGGGGAGGATGTTTTCTTTTAAAAAAGTAACTTTTAGCCAAGGGGAATGGCAGGTGGCTTCGGAAATTATTTCCTCCCGAAATCGGCAGGGTTCTCACCCCAGAGTTTTGTTTCCCATTTGAGGATCGGATTGGAATAGCTGTTGGACTGGAGCCAGTTCTCCGCACGTTCAATTAATTCGAAGATCGGTTTGTTACCGGGCGTCTGCGCCAGTTTGGTTTTACATTTCTTGTTGACTACCCATTTCATGGCGTTCACGCTGTCGGAATAGATGGGGATGGTGCTGTTTCTCTTTTTGAGCAGCGCCAGCGCATGCACAATGGCGAGGAACTCGCCAATATTGTTTGTCCCTTCTTCCATGGGGCCTATATGGAAAATCTCTTTGCCGTCCGCCACCAACACGCCCCGGTATTCCATCAAACCGGGATTCCCGGCACAGGCGGCATCTACCGCAATACTGTCGGGTAGGATTTTTGCCGAGGGTTTAGCGGTTGCTGTAGGTTTGGTTGATGATGCGAATTTGGTGGATGCTGCGGATTTTCCTTTTTTTCCTTGCTGGCTGTTCAGCGATTTCCACGGATTTTCTGAGAATGCCTTTTCAGCTTCTTCCTGGGTAGGAAACGATTTGTAGAGAGCATCCTCAAAACCGTAAACCTGCGCCTTGCAATCATCCCAGGAACTATAAATCCCCGGCTTTACTCCTTTCCAAACAACATAAAACTTCTTTTTTGCCATTCATCCTCCCTTACATCGATTCCAGGATATAGGGAGTCAACTCCTCTTCCAGATCCCTATTTGGCTTCTCCTCTATCATGATGATGCTGTCCACGATAAATTTGGTATATCCGCGCCAAGGCAGTTTGCCGAAATATTCCTTGTAATGTAACTGCACATTCTTGCCGCTGGATATCATCAGTTGCTCTGCAATTTCCTTGTCTACTACTGAAAATTCAAACTGATTCGACTGTAGTCCTCCGGGCCTGTCGGCACGGAAACCCGATTGGATCAGTTTACCCTCGTAGGTCTTGAAAACAACGCCTTTATAGACCAGATAATTTAACTCTCCGGCTTTTACGCCGGTACCGAATACATAATAAAAACGAACATACATAAAAATCCCGAGGGCAAGTATCACTATTCCGAGGAACCACAGTAGTCCCTTGCGCATTCTTTTCTTTGTGGGTCTTACATCATCCATATAAAACGAATTTAAAGATTTCGTCTGCAAAAGTACATGATTTTCTCGAGTTCTATACGATTGAAAATAATTTATTTGAGATAGTGGAAATTCTCCTTTTCGAATATTTTATGGAAAATCGTCACCTAAAATCGCCGGTAATTCCCCAAATTATGGTATATTTGTAGAATATAGGATGCGGTTCAGCAATCTTTGTGTGCAAGCACCCACGATTGCATTCACCTTTCGCTATATTTGTACTCATGCTTTGCGTTATTCAATAGTTATTGGGCTTCGCCAATTCAATAGTAATTCGGCTTCGCCGATTCAATAGTAATTCGGCTTCGCCGTTATTCGCACTTCGTGCGTTATTCACTTCGTGTTATTCGCGCTTCGCACGTAAATGCAACCGAATAACAATTGAACAACAATTGAATAACAATTGAATAACAATTGAATAACAACCGAATAACAACTGAATAACAATTGAATAACAACTGAACAAACAACTATTATGATGAACAGATTGATTGCGGTCTTTATTTTCTTTCTGGCCGCAGTAGCCGTTTCGGCACAGGGAGCGTATAACTTCTCGGTAATAAAGCAAAATCCCATTACCCCGGTAAAGAACCAGGCCAGTTCGGGAACCTGCTGGAGTTTTTCGGGGGTCGGAATGTTGGAGTCAGAACTGATCCGTATGGGAAAAGGGGAGTTTGATCTCTCTGAAATGTATATCGTACGTAGAAATTATGAAGATAAGGCGCAGAAATATGCCCGTTTGCATGGGAACCTGAATTTCTCGGCGGGAGGCTCTTTTGCCGATGTGGTGGAGACTATCAATGAATATGGAATAATGCCTGAGGATGCTTACCGGGGACTCAACTACGGTTCCGAAACGCATAATCACGGCGAACTGGATAAAGTCCTGAAAGGATATATGGACGGAATTATCGGTGCACGGAACCTTTCTCCCGTGTGGTCCGATGCATTCTCGTCTATACTGGATACTTATCTCGGCCCTTTACCGCAAACGTTTACCTACCAAGGCAAACAGTATAGTCCACATACCTTCAAGGAGTTTCTTGGTCTCAAACAGGAAGATTATATTTCGCTGACTTCCTTTACGCACCACCCTTTCTACCAGTCTTTTGCAATTGAAGTACCCGATAACTGGCGCTGGGCTAATTCTTATAACCTGCCTGTTGACGAACTGATGGAGGTAATGGAGAGCGCTATCATGAACGGATATACCATTGCCTGGGCTTCCGATGTAAGCGAGGCCGGTTTCTCCCGTGAGGGGATTGCCATCATTCCCGACGAGAATGCCGCTGAGAATGCGGGTTCCGATCAAGCCAAATGGCTTGGGCTTTCTACCCGGGAGCGGGATGCTGACCTGAAGACACGCGTAGGAACGCAAGTGCTTGCGGAAAAAATGATCACACAGGAAATGAGGCAAGAATCATTCAATAATTATCAGACTACGGACGATCATGGTATGCAAATCTACGGCATTGCTACGGATAAAGATGGAAATAAGTTTTACATGGTGAAGAATTCGTGGGGTGAAACCGGTCCTTACAAAGGTTTGTGGTATGCTTCTGACCCTTTCGTACGTTATAAAACTCTGAGTATTGTCTTACATCGGGATGCTATTCCCGCACAGATTGCAGCGAAATTGGGTTTGTAATCATTTAGCTTAAGCTATATGGAAACCGTGGAACTATATAATCTTTTCCTTCAATATCCTTCCGTCACCACCGATTCACGGATGTGTTCCAAAGACTCCATCTTCTTTGCCCTGAAAGGAGAGAGATTTAATGGCAATCTGTATGCGGAAAAAGCGATCGAAGCAGGATGCGCCTATGCGGTGGTGGACGAAGAGCCGGAGAGGGAGAACGACAGGATCATTCTGGTGAAAGATGTGCTGGAGGCTCTTCAGAAATTAGCCAATTGGCACCGGAAGAAATTGAAAATACCTATTGTCGGCATCACAGGAACAAATGGAAAAACTACAACAAAGGAGTTGATCGCCGTAGCTTTGTCGAAAGAATTTAAGGTTGCCTATACCCAGGGGAATTTTAACAATCATATTGGAGTCCCGCTTACCTTGTTGTCGATGAATAGATCCCATGAAATAGGTGTGGTGGAAATGGGAGCCAGTCGCCCGGGAGATATCAGGGAACTGTGTGAGATAGCAGAACCCAATTACGGCATTATTACCAATGTGGGTAAGGCGCACATGGAAGGGTTCGGCAGTTTCGAGAACTTGGTTGACACCAAATGCGAATTATATGATTTTATCCGTGAGCGCAGCGGAAAAGTGTTTGTAAACAAAGATAACCAGATCCTTTATGACCGGTCGGAGGGGATGGACCGGATCCTTTATGGCAAGAATGACCCGTCGCTTTTTGCTTCGGGTACGATTGCCCATGCGAATCCTTTTCTTGAATTCGACTGGAGTTTCTTCGATAGTTCCTATCGTGTTAAAACGCGGCTGGTGGGTGAATTCAATTTTGATAATGCGATTGCTGCAGTGGCGGTCTCAAAATTTTTCGGGATTAATGCTGAACGGATCAGTGCGGCGTTGGAAGAGTATGAACCTACAAACCATCGGTCCCAGTTTAAACGCACCGAAAGAAATGACCTGATCATCGATGCCTACAATGCAAATCCTACCAGCATGAAAGCTGCCTTGGAGTTCTTTTCTTCCATACCTTCATCGTTACCCAAAACAGTGATTCTGGGAGAGATGAAAGAATTGGGGGAAAGCAGTGAGGATGAGCATGAGAAGATGGTGGAGTTTTTGAAGAAGCAACCTTACGATAAGATCTATCTGGTAGGTCCTTTCTTCAGCAAGTGGATCGTGGAAAATGATACTTTCCGGTTGTTTGATAATGTGGAGGTGTTAATAGAGACGCTGAAAAAGGAGCCTGTCTCCAATCGATATATCCTGTTGAAAGGCTCCCATTCGGTCCATCTGGAAAAGGTAGTCGATAGCCTGTAGGTTATTCGTTGAATCTTACAGTCAGCATCACCATTTCCGAGACTGTACCGATGCGGTATTGCGGTCCGACAAGTCCAATGCCGGAGGTTACATAGATATGCGTGTTTCCTTTTTTCTTATATCCATGGGCAACCTCAAACGTCAACTCAGTAGCGATGTTTCCGGGAAAGGCTTGTCCATGGTGCGTATGGCCGTAAAGGGCGATATCCGCTCCGGCATCTGCCTCTTCTGCCAGATTGTCGGGTGTGTGATTCAATACGATCACCGGTCTTGACATCTCAACCGACTGATCGGAAAGTATTTTTCGTAGCGGTTTTCGGGTAGGCACAACCTTGTCCTCACGCCCCACAACATAGAAACTACTGTCAATCAATACTGCAGAGTCACGTAATATCGTGATTCCTGAGTTGTTCAATAATTTGATCTTTTCCTCCACATCATAACGATATTCATGATTTCCGGTGCAGGAGAATACTCCCAGCGGAGCATCTAAACGCAGGAATTCTTCATACATCCGTTGTTGGAGTATAGGTTCAATGTATCCATCAATAATATCTCCCACAAAAAGGATCAGGTCGGGTTGTTGTGCCATAATTAAATCTACAAATCGTTTTGTATGCTTCCTGTTGATCATATAGCCCAGATGCAGGTCTCCGATCATCGCAATGCGGACTGAATCCATTTCTCCGGCCGATTTATGGACTGTTACCGGCACCTGTTGTACTACCGGATGCATGAATCGATATCTGCCATGGGCCATAATGCCGGCAACTATCAGTATGGTAACAAGATAGGTTGTGATTTTGAACCGGGCAGATTGGTCCCTTATACGCCATGGCTTGTGTGATATTTTTAGTCGTATTCCATTGACCAGATCAATTGCCAACCATATACCGCTACAATATAAAAGGAATAACATCCAACTGGTGCCCATCACCCTGATAAATTGAGTGACTGCATCCGGGAGATGGCGGTAGAAAATAAAACCGGTCGAATAGATGAGTAGTTCGGCCCCGAAAACGATGATCATTATGATACGCATGGCTTTTTTCCCTTCAAAGGCATTCCAACCCTTTAGGAAAACCAAAATATTCACTGTAAGGTGTATGATAAATGCATTGACCAGTGCGCGCATGTCATGAAAATTTTAGGATGATATTAAAAACGCTTAGTTTGACGAAAACGTTCACTAAAGTTAGTCATTTTCTCGCAACGGCAGAAAGCAAACCTGTTTGCTTTCTGCCCGTATTGCTTAACGAAAATGTTCCTTTTCTTTCTTGCTGTCTTTTGTACGGTTCTCTTGTGCCGGAATGCCGGTAGTTCGTGGGATACTCCCAAATAACCTTTGCAGTGGCACATTTGCAATATGGGTACACTGTCTGCATAATCCGTATTGCGGAGGATGGTATAAAGGATATTGCTTTCCTTAATATAATCTTCTGTTTGAAAATGGGCTTCCAACTATGCTATTTGGTATTCTTCTATTTTTCGATATAGGGTGGCTATCCCTATTTTAAGAATTCGGGCAGCTTCAGTTTTATTTCCTTTCGTATAGTCTAAAACTTTTTTTATATACATCTTTTCAACCTCAGCCAATGCCATATTTGTTTCCAAAAATTCAACGTCTGGATATTGTATTTCAGTCGGCAATGTTTCAATATTAATTATATCTCCATCAGATAGTATTACACTACGCTCTATCACATTTCTCAGTTCCCTTATATTTCCTTTCCAGATATTATGCTCTAATTTTTCCATGTATTCGGAAGATACCGCGGTAATTTTCTTATTGAATTTAGTCGAAAAGAAATTCACAAAATCATTTACGAAAAGTTTAATATCAGACTTTCTTTCTCTTAAAGGAGGTAGATGTATTTTAAATATAGATAAACGGTAAAACAAATCCTGTCTGAAGTTTCCTGTATTAATCTCTTTCTCCAATGTCCGGTTGGTCGCAGCGATAATTCGAACATCCACCTTTTGGGACTTTGTATCCCCAATTTTCATGTACTCTTTAGTTTCGATAACTCTTAATATTTTAGCTTGAAGCTCAGTAGGCATTTCTCCTATTTCGTCAAGGAACAAAGTGCCCTCATGCGCCTCTTCCAATAATCCCCTTTTATCTTTCAAGGCTCCCGTAAATGCACCTGCTTTATATCCAAATAGTTCACTTTCCAATAAATCTTTACTAAAGGCAGAGCAATTAATTGCTACTAAAGATTTATTTTTTCTATTACTCTCATAATGAATAGATTGTGCAAAGACTTCTTTTCCTGTACCAGTCTCTCCCGTCAGTAATACTGTAGCATCGGTTTGGGCAACTTTTTTCCCTAATTCTATTGCGGCTAATATCCCGGGTGATTTTCCTATAATATGATTAAAAGAGTATTTTTGTTCAATTTTTTGTTCAAGCGAACTGATTTTTCTTGACAGTTCCACCTTTTCTAATGCCCTATAAACCAATGGTATTATTCGATTATTATCATCCCCTTTTGTTATATAATCAAAGGCTCCATTCTTTATTGCTTGAACGCTATCCGGAATGTTCCCATATGCCGTTAAAAGGATAATTTCCGCAAAAGGCTGCATTTTCTTTATTCTCGGAATCAATTCTACTCCATTTGCGTCTGGCAATCTGACATCACAGATAATTACATCAAATTCTTGTTTTTCCATCCATTTTAAACCATTCATTGCATTTTCCGCTTGAATAACATCTATCTTTTCCAATTCTATGATTCGGGCCATTAATTTGCGAAGCTTTTCCTCATCATCAATTAATAATACACTTTTCATAATTATGTTGTAATAAATATTTAAAATATTGAAAGAAACTAAGGGTCAATCTTATTCTATAAAAACTTATTATAGGGTAGGATAAAAAAGAAAGTACTGCCCAATCCAGGTGAACTATCCACTCCGATTGTTCCCCCTTGTGTTTCAATGAACTCTTTGCTTATAGCCAAGCCTAATCCCGATCCGGATTTCAAGCTTCCCGGAATCTGGAAATAGCGTTCAAATATTTTCCGTTTATACCTGGATTCAATTCCTTTACCGAAATCTCTTACAGAAAAGAGGACACCTTGCGGTTCTCTTTCTAAGGAGATAATAACTTCACTTTCCTCAATCGAATAACGAATAGCATTAGTTAAAAAATTGATTAATACCCATGCCGTTTTTTCAGCGTCCGCAAGAATTTGTGGAATATCAGCCTCAACATTTACTTTGAGCGAGAGTTTCTTTTGTTCTGCTTGTATTTTAGTTGTTTCTACAGCATAATTGACAATAAGCCTTGGATCTGTGGCATGAATATTCAACTGGATATTTCCAGTTTCAACCTGAGACATCTTTAGAAGTTCCCCCGTTATTTCTAAAAGTCGCGTACTGTCATCCTTGATCCCTTCAATCAGTTGCTTTTGCTCTTCGTTTAAAATCCCTGTTTGGTTATTTTCAAGTAATTGGGTGCTCATCTTTATTGAAGATATAGGTGTTTTTAGTTCATGTGATATGGTAGCAATAAAGTTAGTTTTGGCAGAATCTAATTCTTTGAAAACCGTTATGTTTTTCAATAAGATAACGTAACCGGCTAACTCTGTTGTATTTTCTCCTGTTTTATTGATTTCAATATTAATAATTTCCTTCTCAAAAAAACATTCCTTATCATCAGAAAAAATCTTCAATGGAGTATTATCCTTTTTGGCTGAAGGATTAATGAGGTCAACAATAAGGGTACGTATCAAGTCATTCGTTACAGCAATATCTTGAATTGGCTTATTGAGAATTTCATTTCGTGTTAGTCCTGTTATTTTTAAGGCTTCATTGTTGACAAATATAATTATCTTATTCTCATCCAATCCTATAACAGGATCACGCATATTATCAATAAGCGTTTCAACTCGTTTCTTTTCTTTGAGTATTTTTTCCAGTTTGCTATTTGAATATTCATCTAATTTTTCAGCCATCATATTAAATGATTTCGCCAGGTCTCCGTATTCATTATGTTTTTCAAGGTCAATTCTCTGATTATAATTATGATTAGCGATTTGCTGGATGCTTTCAGTGAGTTGCAATATTGGATTGGCTATATCCCCCGGTAGTTTAATAAGCAAAGCAAAAGCAATAATGAAGCACAGGACGCCTGTTATTATAATCCAACCAATCGCATTTTCCGCAGTATTATTCGCAATCTGACTTTTTAGCGCGATTGCATCCATATTTAACTTCATTAATGTGGTAATATTTTTTCGGATCACCACTTGGAGGCTATCATTCTTTATATCCTGTTTTAAATCCGAAAAGATATTGGAAATCTTCAACGTTATATCAGATTCTCCGATTTCTGTCAGGTTTTCTTTCTGTTTTGTGAGATTCAATTCAAAAGTGGAGATGGCACTTGGATCTATATGAAATTCATCTAAGGCAAGTAACATATTCCTCGAATATTCCAAGGTATTATAATTAGCTGTCAATATGTTGTTCGTATCTTTCTTTAAATTATTTATGTACCAGATACTTACGCCTGCTAATAGGATGATCAACCCCAAAAGCAATCCTACTCCGGATGTTAATTTAGTCTTTATTTTCATACGTAAATCGTTTTCGCCATGTTATAGTATATGGACAATTATCATGCTCGTTTTATGACAAAATAATTAAGTCTATACTCTGTTTTTTTAATTCTTCCAATATTTTTTTATATAGCCCAACATATATTATCATACGCCATCTGCTAATATAAGGTATTCCAATACATACCGTTGATATATTTTTTTTGATAGCTTGCTCCAAAATAGCCATCGGTATATTTCTATGCTTTAACTGTATCACCTGCCCTCCCAACTCAACAGCCATTTTAAAACTATTAATTAGTTTTCTCTGGTTGTCCAAAGCTATTTTCTCCGCTCTTTCCCGTGGGGTTTGCACATACAATACATACCATTCACCACTATAATAATTGGCCAAACGAGCTGTCTTTCTAATTATATTATTCGCTTTTTTCCCATTACTCCCGATACATGCCATGAAATTTTTATGCAACCACGGTTTAGAAGATGGCACTTCATCATCTACTTTTTTCAGAACATGACCTACGACCTCTTTCAATGCCAGTTCTCTTAATTGAAGGATATGTTCTGTTTTAAAAAAGTTGGATAAGGCTGCCTGTATTTTATCCTCCGGATATATTTTCCCGTCTTTAAGCCTTGTTATCAAATCATCCGCAGATAGATCGATATTGACTACTTCATCCGCCATTGTCACAATTCTATCTGGAATCCGCTCTCTTATATTTATGTTTGTTATCCTTTTGACATCCTCATTCAGGCTTTCAATGTGCTGGACATTTACCGCACTTATCACGTTAATACCCGCTTCTAATATTTCCAGCACATCTTGCCAACGTTTTTCATTTTTACTTCCTTCAACATTGGTATGGGCTAATTCATCTATAATAACAATTTCCGGATGCAAATTTATTATTGTCTGCACATCCAATTCTTCCAGTTCTTTACCTTTATAAAAGATCCTTCTTCTGGGAATCAATGGTATCCCTTCTAATAAAGCTATAGTTTCCCTTCTGTTGTGCGTCTCAATATAGCCAATTTTGACATCGACACCTCCTTCCAAAAGAATATGCGCTTCTTGCAACATCCTATAGGTTTTACCGACTCCGGCAATCATACCAATATAAAGTTTAAATTTCCCTTTTCGGGATTTTTGGATCAAATCCAAAAAATGTTTGGCACTTTTCCTCTCGTCCATTGTTTTTGTATTATAAGCGTTCAACAGTAACGTGGCTGTTTACCCACGGTAGTCACTCATATCGGTTTCTTTGCCAACGCTCCCTACAAAGATAAAATAATAAAATTACTACAATACTCGCCATTATTATTAACAACAAACCGTCAGCGAAGTTATTGTCATTGCATTTCATTTTTTAATTATTTCAGCTCGTCCAATGCTATATTTAATTTCAACACATTTATCTTTTCGGGGCCGAACAATCCCCAAAGTGGTTTTTCTGTATGCTCTTCGATGAGTTGGTTCAGCTTTGCTTCGTCGATATTCCTGATTTTGGCAATGCGTTTTATCTGGACTTTTGCTGCCTGTACCGAAAAATCCGGGTCAAGCCCGCTACCGCTTGCTGTTACTAAATCGACAGGGATTTGGTTTTTTTTTACTTCAGGATTATGTAGCAGAAAAGTATCTATCCGGACCTGTACTTCTGCAAGATATTCTTCGTTGGAAGCACCTTTGTTGCTTCCGCCCGAGCCCCCTGCATTGTAATCTACCGCTGATGGGCGTGACCAGAAATATCTATCTTCGGAAAAGGACTGCCCGATGTTGGCATAATGCTTTTTACCATTGTGTTCAATAATTTCTCCCTTGCCCGAATTGGGAGCGGACTGTGCAATACCCCAGACTACCAAAGGATACAATACTGCAAAAAAAAGTATCATAACAACGGTAAGTTTGATTGCGGGTAAAATATGTTTTTTCATTTTTATATTGTTTTTGGTGAATTAAAAGAAAACCGACACTACCATATCAATCAGCTTTATCCCCACAAAGGGAATAAGCACACCGCCCAAACCATATATAAACAGGTTTCTGCGTAACAGGGCACTTGCCCCGATGGGTTTGTAAGCAACGCCTTTGAGTGCCAACGGAATTAACAATGGAATAATAACCGCATTGAAAATAACAGCCGATAGAATGGCACTTTCGGGCGAATGCAAACGCATAATGTCAAGCCCCTGCAATGCCGGAACTGCCGTGATAAACAATGCCGGAATAATGGCAAAATATTTTGCTACGTCATTGGCAATACTGAACGTGGTTAGTGTTCCTCTTGTCATCAGTAACTGTTTACCTATTTCCACAACCTCTATTAGTTTGGTCGGGTCATTATCCAGATCCACCATATTCCCGGCTTCCTTTGCCGCCTGTGTTCCGCTGTTCATTGCTACGCCAACGTCTGCCTGGGCCAACGCAGGTGCATCGTTCGTACCGTCACCCATCATCGCCACCAAACGCCCTTCAGTTTGTTCTTTTTTGATGTAGTCCATCTTGTCCTCGGGCTTGGCTTCAGCGATGAAATCATCAACTCCCGCTTTTTCAGCAATGAATTTTGCGGTCAAAGGGTTATCACCCGTTACCATAACAGTTTTGATACCCATTTTACGCAGACGCTCGAAACGTTCCTGAATACCTGGTTTGATGATATCCTGTAATTCAATCACGCCCAAAGCCTCTTCATTTTCTGACACCACCAAAGGTGTACCCCCGTTTTGGGAAATAGCTTTAACGGTTTCTTCCACTTCCCTTGGGAAAGGATTTCCCGCTGCTATAACAAGATTCTTAATGGCATCGGTTGCGCCCTTTCTGATACGTGTATTCTCATAATCAATACCCGAATTACGGGTTTCGGCTGTAAATCTGATGAACTTGGGATTATTTATCTCATAGCTCAACGGGTTGATGCCTGCAAGTTCGATTATGGATTTCCCCTCGGGCGTTTCGTCTGCCATTGAGCTTAATACAACCGCTCTGATCAAACTTTTCTCATCTATACCGTTGGCAGGGTGAAAATGCGTTGCTTTACGGTTTCCGATAGTAATAGTCCCTGTTTTATCCAACAGAAGAACATCAATATCCCCTGCTGTTTCCACGGCTTTACCGCTTTTGGTAATTACATTGGCTCTCAATGCCCTGTCCATTCCCGCAATACCGATAGCGGACAACAGACCGCCAATCGTGGTCGGGATTAAACAGACAAACAAAGAGATAAATGATGCTATGGTAATACTAACATTCGTATAGTCCGCAAACGGTTTCAAGGTTACACATACGATGATGAATACCAGTGTAAAACCTGCCAATAATATGGTCAGTGCGATTTCATTTGGTGTTTTCTGACGGCTTGCACCCTCTACCAAAGCAATCATTTTATCAAGGAAACTTTCTCCCGGCTGTGTCGTAACTTGTACCACTATCCTGTCCGATAGAACTTTTGTACCGCCTGTAACCGAACTTTTATCTCCCCCTGCTTCCCGGATGACGGGGGCGCTTTCCCCGGTAATGGCACTTTCGTCTATGGTTGCCAATCCCTCAATGATTTCTCCATCTGACGGGATAACATCGCCCGCCTCACAAATGAAAACATCGCCTTTCTGTAAGTGGGCAGAAGAAATGGTCTTCCCATTTTGTAACCTTGCGGGAGTTTCTTCCCGTGTTTTACGGAGGCTGTTGGCCTGTGCCTTTCCCCTTGCTTCTGCAATGGCCTCGGCGAAGTTCGCGAACAACAATGTGAGCATTAAAACAATGAAGACTAAAAAGTTGTATTCGAAGCTTCCCTGACCTTGCGCTCCTGCCAAAGTCCACAAACTGACGATGAGCATAACCAATGTTCCAATCAACACGGTAAACATGACCGGATTTCGAAACATCGTTTTCGGATTGAGCTTCACGAAAGACTGCTTCAAGGCTTCCTGAACCAATTCTTTCTGAAACAATGAATTATTATTTTTACTCATTTCTAAATTTCTTTAATCAATTAATACAATGAAAAATACTCCGCAATGGGACCGAGGGTCAATACAGGGAAAAATGCCAAAGCTGCCACAATGGCGATTACCGCAAATACCATCAGCCCGAATGTTACTGTGTCGGTTTTTAAGGTTCCGTCACTCTCGGGAATGTATCTCTTTCGGGCTAACAGTCCGGCAATTGCTACCGGGCCTATAATGGGCAGGAAACGTCCAAGTATCAGGACAAACCCGGTGCTGATGTTCCACCAAAGCGTATTATCTCCCAGTCCTTCAAAGCCACTGCCATTGTTTGCAGATGCCGAGGTATATTCATACAGCATCTCGCTAAGCCCGTGAAATCCCGGATTGTTTAATGTTTCGGTAGTGTATTGCGGTAATGCGGCGGCCAAAGCTGTTCCCGCCAAAATAAGGAACGGGTGTAACAGGGCTATGATCATGGCTATCTTTATTTCTCTTGCTTCCACTTTTTTACCTAAGAATTCCGGTGTTCTTCCAACCATCAATCCGCTGATAAATACAGCAATGATAATAAAGACAAAAAAGTTAAGGATTCCCACGCCAACACCGCCATAGAAACTGTTGATCATCATGGCCAGCATCTCATTCATACCCGATAAAGGCATGGAGCTGTCGTGCATGGAATTGACTGAACCGGTAGATATGACTGTGGTAACAATACTCCAAAATCCGGATGCAGGAGCGCCTAAACGGATTTCCTTGCCTTCCATTGCACCCGGCGAGTTGTCAATTCCCATTTCTGCGATTGCCGGATTGCCGTTCATCTCCATATTGATATTCGGGATAGCGAGTATCAAAAAGCCGGCTGTCATCACGCCAAATATCATCAAGGAAAGTTTTCTTCTTCCGATAAAATAGCCAAGGGCGAAAACCATCGCCATAGGGATGATAAGTTGACCGATCATTTCAGCCATATTGGTCAAGTAGGAAGGGTTTTCAAACGGATGGGAAGAATTTGCCCCGAAGAAACCTCCTCCATTGGTCCCTACGTGTTTAATTGCGACAAAAGCCGCCGCGGGGCCTCTTGACACTTCTACCGTTTCCCCTTGCAGGGTGGTGATGGTATCTTTACCTTCAAATGTCATCGGTGTACCTTCGAAAACTAATATGATAGCAATAACAAAGGATACCGGCAGTAAGATTCGAGTGCAAGACTTTACAAAGAAGTTGTAAAAGTTTCCGAGTTTTGTTGTGGACTTATCCCTGAATGCCCTGAATATCACGGCAGCAGCTGCCATTCCCGTTCCGGCGCTTACAAATTGCAGGAACATCAGCCAAAATTGACCAATATAACTTAGTCCGGTTTCTCCTGAATAATGCTGTAAATTACAGTTCACTACAAATGAGATAACTGTATTGAAAGCCAGATCGGCTGACATGCTCGGGTTTTTGTCAGGGTTTAACGGAAGGCTGCCTTGTGTCATCAAAATGAGCATTCCCAATAAAAACCAGACCATATTAATGGTGAGTAATGCTACCATGTGCTGTTTCCAGTTCATTTCAGTTTGCGTATTAATACCGCTGATCTTGTAAAATATCCTTTCTATAGGACTGAAGATCGGATCAAGTAGCGTTTTCTCGCCTCCGTAAACTTTTGCAATGTATTTACCTAACGGTATTGCCAGCAATACAGATAAGGTAAACATTACGATTATTCCTAAAATTTCTGTGTTCATATTTTTCTTTTTTATTTCAGTGCTGAATGAATTTTGTAATAATTCCTACTGTTTCTATTTTCCATGTCTCATTTTTTACTCAAAATCTTTCAGGTTTTATCAGAACGTAACAGATATATCCGAACACTCCAATTGCAACAACTAATAATGCTATCATATTCCATTTTCTTTTGTTATTTCTAAAAGCACTTTTATATACCCAGTTTGTAAATTTTGTGGAATTGTCTTTATTATTTCTAATAAATTATCTATCCCAAGACTTAATACCAAAACTGCAAGAAATTCGTTTTCTATCGCATTCTGTATGAATAGGTCATTCGACCTATATAACGAATCCACCGTTTTCAGAACTTCATTGACTACTGATTCTCCAAAATGTCCTGCACAAAACAGACCCAAATGATGAAGGATTTTATAATCCTCTAATTCTTTATCTATATCTTTACTTGCTATATCGTAAGAATAGACTTCCGGGATGCACTCCTTTAAATATTGTCGTAGTTTTGGTCTCATATTTTTTCAAAAAAATCAATTGATTTATAAAATAATCCGAAACAGGCTATACCTGCCGCTACTAATATAACTGTCAACATCATATTCCTTCTTTAATTTAATATTGTTGTACTAATTTCCGCATAGCGTAAAAGCTAAAGCCCTTTATCCACCATGTGGATTATTTGTTAATCATTCGTTTTTATAATTCCTGTATTGTATTTTAGGTGGAGAACCGAGGCGGACCGGTTCTGAGGCGTCCGCCAT
>NZ_JAWRIS010000041.1:0-145450 GCF_040307845.1 Proteiniphilum sp. | reverse complement strand
AGATTATCCGGCAGGCTCTTATTGTGCCGGACAGTTTCTATTCGATCTCAATGATCCTTATAAAATATTGGATCGTTTGGATAAACCGTTTTTCTATCCTGATGCACCGTTTGAAAAGAGTGGACAGTATAAAGACGGGACGGTCTTCATTGAGGGACTAGCCTATCTCGATAATCGATTTTACCTCTATTACGGATGCGCCGATTCACATGTGGCTGTAGCTATTAATGATGCAAAGAAGTGATGCATTTAGTTTGACGTATGAATTTCCGTAAAAGTATATGGAACATGGTGACAGGAAATTCTTTGACAAGTTTATCATTTGTCTTCTGTAGGGTCTAAAGTAGGACACGTAAATAAATCACTCAAGCAGGCTTTGTTTATCATAGACTTACATATGTCTATCGAAAACAGGATACCCCTTTTCTTTAGCACTATTTTTGCAAGGTTGACCGATGTAAGAGAGTCATTAAAGTTGAAGGAGAGTTTTGCAACATCCCTTGCCTGTGATTGCATGAGCCCTGTAAAGGACTTAGCATTATAAAAAGGGGAACTCAATCTGGAGACATGTGCGGATAGTAAACAATGACATCCTTACCGCTCATCTCAGTGTTGGTGAAGAAGAACAAGTTGGGAATCTTTCCCTCCCTATCATATCAGATGGTAAGCCTAACTTTTTCTTTAGTGATTTTGACTAGGCAATCTGGGTATAAAGCTCCCCGTTGTCGAAATCGATTTTCTCGACTCTGGACTTATCCAGGTTTTCTCTGTCAAAATCCTGCCGTGTAAAGTTTGGGCCTGCCCTTTTTACCGATAGACCTTTACAGGGTGAAATAGAACAGGATGGCGTCATTTCCGAAGCAGCCTTCCAGTGCAAAACCCATCTTGTGCAAGTCCACCACGTAGGCACCCCTAGAGAAGTAATGTCGGCAATCGTATGACCGGTTTACCCGCTGGATTATCGTATCCTGCCCGTTATGGGTGTATTTTTCAATATATTTTATTTGAAGCAAAGGAGAAATCAGGTATCGAATTGCCCAGCGTAATCAACAAGGACCATTGGTCGAAACCACTCTCCTATCCTGATCCTGCCATAAGGGCTCAATGTATTGAGTCGGTAGCCAAATCTTTGGAAGAGGTGAAGGAGCTCGGTGGTGATACGGTTCTGGTTGTGCCGGGAGTCGTAAATGAAAAAGTCGGTTATGAGCAGGCTTATAACACATCGTTGGAATCTATCCGAAGCCTCATTCCTTATGCGGAAAAAACAGGGATTCAAATCGCGTTGGAAAATGTATGGAATAATTTCATACTGAGCCCCGTGGAGGCCAGGCGCTTTGTGGACGAGATCAATCATCCGCTGGTGGGATGGTATTTCGATATCGGCAATATATTGCATTATGGCTGGCCGGAGCATTGGATAAAAACACTCAATCGGCGTATCATGAAACTCCATATTAAGGAATACAGTCGGGAGCTGATGAATACCAAGGGAGTGCGGGAAGGTTTTAAGGTTGACCTGTTTCAAGGTGACAATAACTGGCCGGTTGTGATGAAGACTGTGCGTGAAATTAATCATAAAGGAGGCTGGCTGACGGCCGAAGTGAGTGGAGGAGATAGGGATTACCTGAAAAAGATAGCTACGCAAATGAATCAGATTATTGCTTATTTATAATGTTTCTCCTAACTTTTGATCCAAAAATAAGTTGAATCCTCTTGTTATGTATAAGTATAATTGGTTGACAGGAAATTTCCTGTCAACCAATTTATATATAGTAATTCACACTTGTAAGGATGGATATTCTTTGAAATTGCTTATATTTGCAACAGTATCAATTACAAATGGAAATTATGGACATACAATTTGTTTCTGATAAGAAAGATAGGCGCAAAGCTGTACAATTATTTTTAAAAGAATGCCGGGACATTGAACTCACGTTAATGTAGAATCCAATTTTATATGAGCATCCTCACTATTCCCGGTTTTCATGAATCAGTTCGAATACCACGCTAAAAGTATACTCATCAGCAACTATTGTAATGGGGGTCGTAACATTCCTTTGTGCCTGGTTGGCCTCTTTTTTATATTGTAGCTAAAAATGATGAAAAAGATAATTGAGCAGATATTTCTAGCCGGAATAGAGGGTGTTTTACCGGAGAAGCTGATACAATCGCAGATGAGACTCTCCGGAGATCTATTGCAGATTGCGGAAAAAACATTCCCTTTATCCCGTTTCAGACATATTTACGTGCTGGCAGTTGGAAAAGCAGCTGCTTTAATGGCCAGGGAAACAGAAAATGTATTGGGCAATAGAATAAAAGATGGGCATGTTATTACCAAGTATGGTCATAAGACGAATCTACAATATCTGACGCTTACCGAGGCGGGACACCCGATACCGGACACACAAGGGATGAAAGGCATGCAAAAAATACTCGATATCACCAGGCAAACAGATTATAATGACTTGATCATATGGCTGATATCAGGTGGGGCATCGGCTCTGATGGCTGATTTTCCCAAAGGTGCGACGCTCGAAGATTTAAGGCTTACCAATGAGTTACTGGTAAAATGTGGTGCGGATATCACAGAGATCAACACCGTACATAAGTCATTTGTCAAAAGTAAAAGGCGGCCAACAGGTGGACGGACATCTAATAACCGGAAGTACCGGAACTAACGTAATGGATATAATTGTAGTTATAATTAGCTAAACAGTTATGGGAAATATAAAAATCAAACTATTACTACTTCCTTTTTTATGTGTCCTGCTGGGTTGCCAGCAAGAAAAAAGAGAAACTTTGGCACTCTGGTACAACGAGCCCGCGGCAGACTGGAACGAGGCATTCCCGATTGGTAACGGACATTCCGGAGCAATGGTATTTGGTGATGCTCACAAGGAACTGCTTCAATTGAATGAAAACACATTGTATAGCGGTGAACCGTCGGTGATCTTTAAGGATATAACCATTTCTCCGGAATCTTTCGACCGGGTTGTTTCTTTACTGAAAGAAGGGAAATATACCGAAGCGTACGAAAAGATTGTCGCTAAAGAATGGCTTGGCCGTTTACATCAGTATTACCAGCCTTTTGGCGATTTGTATATTGAAAACAATAAAAAGGGTGAGATTTCCGGTTATACAAGGAAATTGAATATCTCCGAGTCTATAACCACAACAAAATTTACACAGGATGATACCAACTACTCACGTGAGATATTTGCATCCCATCCTGATAATGTGATCGTCATTCAATTGACAAGCAATCATCCATCGGGGATCGATATTACCCTCCATTTCGATGGCTCGCATCCGACGGCTTCCCAAAAAGTGGAGAATAACCGAATTATATATAGAGGTAAGGCTCCGGGGTACGTGGAACGCCGTACATTTGAACAAATTGAAGCATGGGGAGACCAACACAAACATCCGGAACTCTATGACGAGGAGGGCAACCGGAAATTCGACAAAAGAGTTCTGTATGGCGATGAGATCGACAATAAAGGTATGCTATTCGAAGCCCAGTTGGTGCCGGTTGTACCGGGCAAGGGGGAAGTGGAGATAACCGAAAAAGGCATGCGCATCCATAATACCGGCGAGGTATACCTGGTGCTTGCCTTGGCTACCAGCTTCAATGGATACGACAAGAGCCCGACCCTGGAGGGTATCAATCCTTCGGAAAAAACAGACAATGTATTGGCAAATGCTTTGAAATATGATTATGCCACACTCAAGAAACGTCATACCGATGATTACAAGTCACTTTTTGAACGTGTGTCCCTTTATCTTCCTTCCACGGAGGAGCAAAAAAAGCTTCCTACCGACGAACGGATCATCCGTTTTGCTGACAATCCCGATCCCGGCTTAGCCGCACTGCTTTACCAGTTCGGACGCTACCTGATGATAAGCGGTTCCCGTCCGGGTGGACAGCCACTCAACCTGCAGGGAATGTGGAACAAGGAGATCATACCTCCATGGAATTGCGGATACACCCAAAATATAAATTCGGAAATGAATTACTGGCCGGCAGAGATAACCCATCTTCCGGAATGCCATGAACCTCTGTTCCGGTTGATAAAAGAGTTATCCGTTACGGGAAGTGAAACGGCCCGCCACATGTATGGCCGTCGCGGTTGGGTGGCCCATCATAACACATCCATCTGGAGGGAATCACTACCGAATGATAATGTCTCCACCGCCTCTTTCTGGCCAATGGTGCAGGGATGGTACAGCAGTCACCTATGGGAGCATTATCTGTTTACCAATAACGAAACTTTTTTGAAAGACGAAGCATATCCGGTCATGAAAGGAGCCGCGGCGTTTTATGCCGACTGGTTAATCGATGATGGTAATGGATACCTGGTCACACCTGCAGGCGTATCACCTGAGAATACTTTTATTACTGAAGATGGTCAACGTGGAGCGATAAGCATCGGACCAACGATGGATATGGCAATCATACGTGAAACATTTACAAGGACAATACAGGCTTCGGAAATGCTTGATACGGATCCTGAATTACGTGCTGAACTGAAAGATAAATTGTCCCGCCTCCTGCCTTACCGGATAGGTGCGCGCGGGCAATTGCAGGAATGGATGCATGATTTTAAGGAAGCAGAACCAAAACATCGCCATATTTCTCATCTATATGGACTTTATCCCGGTGACCAGATTACCATGGAAACGCCTGAGCTAATGAAAGCCGCGGAAACAACCCTGAACCTGCGTGGGGATGAAGCGACCGGGTGGTCCATGGGATGGAAAATCAATTGCTGGGCACGTCTACAGGATGGGAACCACGCTTATAAGATTGTCAGTAACCTGTTTAATCCCATAGGTTTCAAAAGTAAGGAAGATGGAAAAAATGAACGTGTTCCCGGCAGACCGGGAGGCGGCCTCTATAAAAGCATGCTGTGCGCACACCCTCCCTTCCAGATTGACGGGAATTTCGGCTACACGGCTGGTGTCACGGAAATGTTGCTGCAAAGCCATGCAGGTTATATACAATTATTACCGGCACTGCCGGATGTGTGGCCTGACGGTTCTGTAAGCGGATTGAAAGCAAGGGGAAATTTTGAGGTTGCATGCAGATGGTCGGACGGAAAAGTGGAGGAAGCGACGATCCGTTCCTTAGCCGGGCAACCCTGCCGGATCAGGACATCTCGACCCTTCACCGCGATGAAAGGGAGAAAAGAGATCGCAAGATCTGAACCTGTCAAATCAAGTGATAAGATTTTTTATGAAGTGAACTTCTCCACTCATCCAAATGAAACATATAAATTAATCGCAACGGATAATTAAAAACAATCATAACAGGAAAATAAAAAGATATCATTATGAACAAAAAATGGATCATTATCTCACTTTTAAGTGTGATCGCCTTTACAGTGAGTGCCCAGAAACTCTCTTTTAAAAAAGACGGAACATTCAAAATTGTGCAATTTACCGATACGCACTATAAACATGGAGATCCGAAATCGGACACCACCCTGATGCTTATTCCCAGGATACTGGATGCGGAAAAACCTGATATGGTAATATTTACCGGTGATATTGTAACCGGAAAACCGGTACGGGAAGGATGGGATGCCATCATCCAATTCGTCATAGATCGTAAAATACCTTTTGCTGTGACATTGGGTAACCATGATCATGAACAGGGTGTGACCAGGGAAGAGATCGCCGGTATTGTCACCTCTTACCCTTTCAATCTCAACAGCTTATCGGAGGTCAGCCTGGGCAGGGTAATGGACAATGTGATCCCTGTATATGGCAGTGAAAAACCGCTCAAGGAAACAGCCCTGATCTATTGTTTTGATACCGGGGCTTATTCCACGATAGATGGCGTAAAAGGGTACGACTGGATGACGACCAACCAGATACAATGGTACCGGGAGCAAAGTCTCCACTATACTATCAGGAATAATTTTCGTCCGCTACCCGCTTTGGCCTATTTCCATATTCCATTGCCTGAATACACGCTGGCATTCAATGATGAAAAGAATATACGTTATGGCGTGAGAAAAGAAGACGAATGTCCTCCCGAACTCAACTCGGGCATGTTTTTTTCGATGCGGGAGATGGGGGATGTGATGGGCACGTTTGTAGGACATGACCATGTGAATGATTACATTGTGAACTACCATGGAATAGCCCTGGCTTACGGACATTTCAGCGGTTGGAAAACCACTTATACCCCGGAAATCAATGGCGCACGCGTAGTGGTGCTCAAAGAAGGGAAACGGGAATTCGACACATGGCTCCATCAATTGGATGGCACCATCAAGTATAAAGTTACTTTCCCGGCGGAATTTATCAATCAGGATAAATAGCTTTTTCAGAAACCTTTTTTGCGCAAATAAAGATGATGTTTATTGAATATTTGGTATCTTTACGGGATATAATTATCTACTATCAGGTATGAACAAACGGGAATTTATTAAATCGGCTGCCGTTATAGCAGGTGTAACGGCTATCAGTCCCCTCTCTGCGGCTGTGGACCCTTCGACTTCAGCCTCTGTCTTTCGCGACAAAGCCGGAGAGGAAAAAAAGAGTATAGCCTTAAGAAAGAGTCTGGGGTTTGGGATGATCAATGAAGAATTATCACTAACCGACAAGTTTAAACTTGCCAGGAACCTGGGTTTTCATGGAGTGGAGTTCAACAGTCCGGTAGATTTTCCGATGGCGGAAATCCTGAAAGCAAAAGAAAAATCGGGGATCGAACTCCCTTCGGTTGTCAACAAGGACCATTGGAGTTCACCCCTCTCCGATCCCGATCCGGAAGTGAGGAAGAAGTGTATCCGGTCGGTAGCCGCTTCACTGCGAGAGGTAAAGGAGTTAGGTGGTGACACAGTGCTGGTAGTACCCGGGGTCGTCAATGAAAAAGTGTCGTATGAACAGGCATACATCAACTCCCAAGGTGCCATACGTGAACTGATTCCTTATGCTGAGGAAACCGGGATGCAAATCGCACTGGAGAATGTATGGAATAATTTTCTTCTCAGTCCGGTGGAAGCCAAAAGGTTTGTCGATGAGATCAACCATCCGTTGGTGGGATGGTACTTCGATATCGGCAACGTATTGCGCTATGGTTGGCCGGAACACTGGATTCGCACATTGAACCGGCGCATCATGAAACTCCACATCAAGGAATTCAGCCGCGAACTGATGAACACCAAAGGGTTACGCGAAGGGTTCAAAGTCGACCTGCTGAAGGGAGACAACAACTGGCCGGTAGTTATGCAGGCAGTACGTGAAATTGGTCATACGGGGGGATGGCTTACCGCAGAGGTTCCGGGTGGAGACAGGAATCATCTGAAACAAATCTCCCTGCAAATGGACGAAATTATATCCTATTTATAAATAGTGACACCCGCTTTACGTCGACGAAGCCGGTAAACGCAGGTTATAAACTTAGATCTGCGTGATATGCATTTTCTATAAACACGTCAAACTAAACACAATAAATACAATGCAACTAAATGATCCATTATCAAGAAGGAACTTTCTGAAAAGTTCGGTAGCAGCTGGTGCAGTAGGGGTAATGGGAGGAATTCCCATGTTAAGTTCCTGCACATCACAACAAAAGGGAAAGACAGAAGAGTTACAACTCCCCATATTACTCGACCAGGCACCCGACGGAAAAACACTCAAGGCGGGACTTATCGGTTGTGGAGGCCGGGGTACAGGAGCCGCGGTCGATTTCCTGAATGCTGGTTCCAATCTGGAGATAGTGGCTCTGGGAGATGTCTTTCAGGATAAGATGGATGCATGCCGGGAAATCCTGAAAAAACAGAAAAATGTGGAAATCCCTGATGAGAATTGTTTTATCGGGTTTGACAGCTATGAAAAGGTGATCGATTCGGGAGTGGACGTCGTATTACTCTGCTCCCCTCCCCATTTCAGACCCGCCCATGTAGAAGCCGCGGTGAACGCAAGAAAACACATCTTTATGGAGAAACCGATTGCCGTGGATCCAACAGGCGTACGTAAGATACTTGCTTCGATGAAAAGAGCGGAATCCATGAAACTGAATGTAATCAGCGGAACCATCCGTCGTTCGCAAAAAGATTATATGGAAACACGGCGCAGGGTATTGAATGGCGAGATTGGAGATATTACAGGCGCGCACATCATCAGGAATGGTGGCGCATTATGGTTCCGGAGCAGGAGGCCTGAGTGGTCCGACATGGAATATATGCTGAGGAACTGGGTGAATTTCTGCTGGTTGTCGGGAGATCATATCGTGGAGCAATTTATCCATGAGATAGATGTGATGAACTGGTACTTGGGCGAATACCCGGCAAAAGCCTCCGGATGGGGAGGACGCCAAAGAAGGGTTACCGGTGACCAGTATGATTTTTTCAGTATCGAATACCTGTATGAAAGCGGCATGAGAACCCATTGTGCGGCAAGGCAGATTGACGGTTGTTCCAACGGAAAAGTAGAACAGATCAACTGTACACAAGGTTATGCCGATGCGGCAGGGAAATTATACGACCTGAAAGGCAATATGATCTGGGAATATCCTCATCCTGCCGAAAATGACACCCAATCGGAATGGCACATCACCAATCCCTATGTGCAGGAACATATTAATTTAGTGACCGCCATAAGAACCGGAAATACCATCAATGATGGAGAAGATCAAGCCAATTCCACACTCGTAGCCATTATGGGGAGAATGGCAGCATATACCGGAAAAGATGTCACCCGGGAGGAGATCATGAATTCCGACCTCTATCTGGGACCTAAGACTTATGATATGGGTAAAGTGGAAGATATTCCGGAAACCATTCCTCTGGCTGGTGTTCCTCATAAAGAGTAAAAAAAGTTAAAAGGAAAGCAAAAAAGCCACTCTCATTTCTTCATTCTATAAAAAAGAGTACTTTTACAATAAATTTATTTTATATATCCATAAAACAACTAAATTTTAAAATATAAATGACTTCCAGAAGACAATTTTTAAAAACAATGGGAGGTGTCACATTACTCACCATTGTTCCCCGAAGTGTACTTGGAAAAGGCATGATTGCCCCGAGCGATCAACTCACTAAAGGGATCATCGGCGTGGGAGGAATGGGCCGGGGTCATATTCCTTACGACAATACACGGGTAGTTGCCATGTGCGACGTAGATAAGATACATCTTTCCCAGGCTGCTTCCCTGGTAAAAGAGAAGATCAATCTCTTCCACGATTTCCGCGACCTGATCCTCGACAAAAATGTGGATATCGTACATATTGCTACCCCGCCCCACTGGCACGGATTGATGTCGGTTGAGGCGGCAAAGGCAGGGAAAGATATCTTCTGCGAAAAACCAATGACCCGTACTATCGGGGAAGGGAAACGGGTAAAGGAAGCAATAGCACAGCACGGCAATATCTTCCGCCTTAACACATGGTTCCGGTTCAAAGATCCCTTCTACGGACTGGGAACACCGGTGAAACCCCTCAAAAAACTGGTCGACAGCGGCTTGCTGGGATGGCCATTGAAGGTGACCATCAGCAAACATACCGGTTTCGACTGGAAATTCTACTGGGTAGGAAAAACACACCTGGAACCACAACCGATCCCACAGGAACTCGATTATGACATGTGGCTGGGGCCAGCTCCCTACAAGCCCTATAATGCACACCGGGTACATCAGACATTCCGCGGATACTGGGACTACGACGGTGGTGGCCTCGGGGATATGGGGCAACATTATATCGACCCTGTACAATATATGTTGGGTAAAGACAATACCAGCCCGGTAAAAGTGGAAGTGGATGCACCCCAACAGCATCCCGACGCTGTAGGAACATGGCGTTCCATCACCTATACCTATGAAGACGGTTGCCAGATCATTCTCTGGGGAGGCGACTATGGAGAACCAGACACACCCTATATTGCCGGGCCGAACGGGAATGTATACAAGAATTTTGTATGTGATATCCCGGACTGGGAAAAGAAATTGGCAGACTTCCCAGAGCCGCAGGCTCAAAACACCGACTTCCTCGAATGCATTCGCAACAGGCAGAAATTTGCGCTGAACGAGATCAACGGTTTCCGTTCCTCCACGATTGTAAATATGGGTACTGTGGCGCTTCAACTGAACAGAACGCTGGAATTTGATCCTGTAAACGAACTGTTTGTCAACGACACAGAAGCCAACCGGTTACTGGACCAACCGATGCGTGCACCATGGACTGTTTAATGTGGAAATCTGCGAGTAAGTGAGCGCAAAGTAAGTTTACTTAAGTTTGCCGAACGAAAGCAGATTGCGCGAAGCGAAAAGTGGAAAAGTGGAAAGGTGTCATCAAAATTCCAAATCCTACATTCCCAATTCCAAATCCTAAATATCTTTATTCTTTACTCTTTATTCTTTATTCTTAAAAATGAAACATATACAACTAATCATACTCTGCCTGAGCCTGCTTATTACAAGCGGGATGCAGGCTCAACTTCCGGAAGGAAGAACGAAAGCCACCGTCATAGCCGACGCGTTGGCTCAACTGCCGGCCGATACACCTCACAAATACAATCAGATAATTGCTGATCTGGTTTCTACCGGAGAAGAGGGACTACTCGATCTGATCGGCAGAATGAACCCTCCCGGAAATCAAAGCAACGAAACCATCGATTACGCTATCAGCGGGTGGACTCATTTCGTGGCAAATGACAATGCTGCACGCAATGTGGCCGCCGGAACTTATGAAAAAGCACTCACCCGGCCGTTGGACAAGGAGGTAAAAGCATTCGTGATACGCCAGCTCAGGACGATCGGCACCGACGACAACGTGGATGCGCTGTCGGCTTTTCTCACGGATAAATATCTATCCGATCCTACCGCACAGGCGCTGGTATCCATCGGGACAGAAAAAGCGGCCAATATGTTACTGGTTGCCCTTGCCTCTTCAAGTGACGACAAAGTCAGACTGAACCTGGTCAACGCCATCGGGCAATTGGGGTATGAGAAAGCCGAACCGGCACTATTGGGTCTCCTGAGTGGAAATTCATCGGAAGCAATGCAGAAAGTGTTGTTGAATGCTCTGGGAAATACCGGATCGAAAGCATCACTCAAACCCTTACGCGATGCCGCGGAGAAAGCCGGTTATGTATACCAAAAAGATAACTCCACCGCTTCCTATATTTCACTGCTTGGCAGATTGAACGATACAGAATCGAAACTGGTGAAAAAAGAGGCTGAAAAATTATTAGCCACCGGTAAAAAATTGGGTAAGCAGGATATCCGGATTGCGGCTACCAAACTATTGCTGGCACAACCTACGGTAAAAAAAGAAGATATCCTGAAAAATGCCATCAAGGATGGCGACATCACCTACCTTTCGGGTGTACTAAACCTATATCCGTTCGAGAACGATAAAAAATCGTCCGAATTGATACAGGCAACACTCGTTTTCACCAAATCGCCGGAAGTACAGACAGCGCTTGTCTATTGGTCGGGCAAACACGATAAAAAAGCATCCATACCTCAAATTGCCACGCTTGTCAATTCACCGGATGACATGGTGCAGAAGGCGGCCGCACTCTCACTGGCAAAATTGGGCGGTGAAGAATCGCTTATCGCACTGGCATCCCTCCTGAAAAGCGACAATGATGAGACTGTGGCGCTGGCAAAAGATGCTTTATCAACCTACAACGGAGATATCTCCTATACGCTTGCTTCTGTGTTTGAAGATAGCGGCGATGCCGGGAAAAAGGCGATATTGGAACTTATCGCCATCCGGAAGATGGAAAGCCAGTACAATTTGGTTTACAACCAGATGTTTGGAGACAATAAGGTTATAAAATCCGCTGCCGCCCATACACTGAAAGATGTGTCGACAGACAGGAACCTGGCTGATCTGTTTACCTTGCTTGAACGTGCAGATGCCACAGATGTGCCCGCCATTCAACAGGCAATCAATGCGGCATTGGACTATCTGCTTGCAGAAAAACAACTCGACCTGGTGACGCAGAGGATGAAAAACTCTTCCAATAAGCACCTATATTATAGCGCATTAGCAAATAGCGAATCGAAGGAAGCCATGGATATTATTACCAATGCCTATGCTACGGCAACGGGAGCAGAGAAAGAAGCGGCTTTCGATGCACTCACTCATTGGAAATCCTTCCATGTGATCTACCCTATGCTGGATATCGCACGGAACAGCCAGGACAAACGGGAACTCGAAAAGGTGACGGATGCACTGATCTCCGCTATCCGCAATTCCAAGCAGACCGGAGCCATCCAATATCTTTATCTACGTGAGGCGATCCAGTTTGCCCAGACCGGCAAGCAGAAAAACGACATATTGCGGCTGATGGGTAATACCGGACAATATCAGGCAATGCTGTTTGTCGCGCCCTACATGGATGAACCAACATTCAAAGAAACAGCGGCTATGGCCGCGATGAATATCGCCATCAATAACCCGTCATTCGCTGGAACAGAGACAACCCGCATACTGAATAAAGCCAGTAAAACACTCTCTAATCCCGATGCCGATTACCAGCGGCAATCCATTGCCAAATATCTGGCGGAAAATCCCGCCGAAGGAGGATTTGTCTCCCTTTTCAACGGCGGGAACCTGGACGGGTGGAAAGGTTTGGTGGAAAATCCCATTAAACGGGCAAAGATGAGCCAGAAAGAGTTGGCTGCCGCACAGGCGAAAGCAGACAAAGAAGCAGCAAAAGATTGGAAGGTAGAAGATGGCAATATCATTTTCGATGGAAAAGGTTATGATAACCTCTGCACCGATAAACAATATGGTGATTTCGAAATGCTGGTCGACTGGAAACTCTACCCCGGCCCGGAACCAGATGCGGGGATTTATCTGCGCGGAACGCCACAGGTACAGATATGGGACACCGCCCGCACGAATGTGGGAGCGGAAGTAGGCTCAGGAGGACTCTATAACAACCAGCAAAACCCGAGTAAACCGCTCAAGGTGGCTGATCAGAAGGTGGGTGAATGGAATACGTTCCTTATCCGGATGGTAGGAGAACGTGTATCGGTCTGGCTGAACGGAGAATTGGTCACCGACAACGTGATCCTGGAGAATTACTGGGACAGGACCCAACCGATTTTCCCGGTGGAACAGATCGAACTACAGGCGCATGGCAGCAAGGTGGCCTACCGCGACATCTTCATCAAGGAAATACCCCGTCCTGAACCTTTCAAATTATCATCTGTAGAAGAAAAAGAAGGTTTTCGCGTTCTCTTTGACGGCACAAACCTTGACCAGTGGACAGGTAACAAAAGGGATTACGCTGTGGAAAGCGGCAACATCGTTCTGCACCCCAGCAAGGGATCGGGTGGCAATCTCTATACCAATGAGCAGTTCGACAACTTCATCTTCCGTTTCGAGTTCATGCTTACCCCCGGTGCCAACAACGGTCTGGGTATCCGTACGCCCCTGGAAGGCGATGCCGCTTACGTGGGCATGGAATTGCAGATATTGGATAATGATGCGCCTGTATACGAAAAGCTGGCTGTATACCAATATCACGGATCGGTTTACGGAGTGATTCCCGCAAAGAGGGGATTCCTGAAACC
Organism: Proteiniphilum sp.; assembly: GCF_040307845.1. Taxonomy (GTDB): domain Bacteria; phylum Bacteroidota; class Bacteroidia; order Bacteroidales; family Dysgonomonadaceae; genus Proteiniphilum. The sequence goes on along the minus strand of NZ_JAWRIS010000041.1, from coordinate 131,911 downwards.
CCTCGGAGAGTGGAATTATCAGGAAGTGATTGCCGACGGTGATCATATCAAGGTAATCCTTAACGGAACGACCATTCTCGACGGTAATATCCGTGAAGCCTCCAAAAACGGGACGATGGATAAACGTGAACATCCCGGACTGCTCAATAAAACCGGTCATATCGGTTTTCTGGGACATGGCTCAAAAGTAATGTTCAGGAATATCCGTATCAAGGAACTGAAGTAAGACACAAACAACATGATAATGAATGCGCCATCCGGGGAAAACCCGGATGGCGCATTTTTATATCCTTAATTCACCAGTTTCATTCCTCCCCATACGGACAAAAGACCCACAACCACGCTCGCCAAAGTATATAAAGTGAACAAACCCCATTGGTTGGTCTCTATCAGTCGCAGATTTTCAAATGCGAAAGTGGAGAAGGTGGTATATCCGCCACAAAAGCCCACGATTAAAAGCAAACGGAATGTCTGATTTTCCGGTTGATGGGCAAGCATCCACCCCGACAATATTCCGATCAGGAAACATCCTGTAATATTTACCGCGAGCGTACCTGCAAACAACCATTCAACAGGAACATACCTGATAACAAAGCGGGAAGCAATGAACCGGAAGATACTGCCAATTCCCCCTCCGATCCCTACATAGAGTATATCTTTCCACATATTGTATGCACTTTTTGCTGCAAAGATATGGATAATAACGGTATTGAGTGATATAGCGACATAAAACAATCCTTACGGATATGTATTTGCATTACAATGTCTAATCCGATACCTGAAAATGATATATGCCCGAACCTACACTTACAACTATATGAGTTGTCTCAGTCCGGAAATCCAATATCCTTTTCGAGCGGTTAATTTTCGAACCATTTTCATGGATAACTTTTCCATATTTCAGTGGAAGCCAGATTTCAGCCATTGTATTGACAGGTATCTCTACATCTAAATTTAAATTTCCATTTTGTATACTCCATTTACTGCCGATTACTCCATAAGCGGATTGATAATGACCGGATGCCCATGTTAAACCGTGAGGAAACCCTGGTTTAATTTTGATTGTTTTAAACCCCGGAGATAAGGGATTTATACCTAAGATCGATTGATAAAACCACTCATTAACAGAGCCAAACATGGGATGATTATGTGAGTACACATCATCGGAATAGGCCCATGTTTCCCAGAGTGTAGTAGCGCCACGGTCCAACATATATCCCCATCCCGGAAATGTTCTTTGGTCTGCCACTTTATAAGCCCAATCTTCTTTTTCGATATCACGAAGAACATCAAATAACATCTTGGTGCCGAATATACCGGTAGAAATATGCCATTCCTGTTTGATGAGTGCCTCCTCGAGTTTTCCTACCAGTCGTCTTTTTAGATCATCATCATCATCTGTCAGTTGGTACCATAACGCAAATATCTGGGCTGTTTGTGTTCCATTATCCGCTTGCCCATCCTCCCTGATAAATTTCTGGATTACTTTTTGTTTGATCTCCTCCTGTTTTGCAATATACTCATCTTGTATCTCTTTTTTACCTAATATCCCGGCAAATTCGGCAAACAATTTAACGTGATGATAGTAGAAGAGGGAACTGGTAAGAGCTACAGGTTTTTCATCCAATGATTCATGATCACTTAATCCAATAGAGTACAAATCATCCTGTGCGCTACTACATAAAAACCGCACTTGTCTTTCGAGGCTCTCGAAATGATCATTTATAAGGGAAGTATCCCCGTAGAATTCATAAAGCTGTTTGATGAGATAGGGGTATGCCAGTTGCCATCCTAAAGGTCCGGATTCCACATCAGGCCCTTTGTCAGAGATCCCTACATAGGGTGCGGTTTCGGTAATCCCTCCGTTCTCTCTCTGGTCATTTGCAAAATCCCGCACTGATTTCCTGTAAAAGGTATGCATGTTATAGTTATACAAATAGGAACCGGCTGTAGCTACAATATCACCGCCATAGCCTAATTTTTCACGAGCGGGACAATCTGATTGTACGCTAAACACATTACTTAAGAAGGTTCTATCAATAACTTCATACAAACAATTAAACATGGTATTGGAACTGCTAAATGAACCATGCCTGTCCAGATCCGCAGCCAAAGCCAATCCTATTAAACTCTCCGCATCGGGAATTCCCGGCCAACCGGATACTTCCACATATCGGAAGCTGTGGAATGTAAATCTTGGACTCCATTCCTCGATTTCTCCTTCCCCACTCGATATATAGATATCTTCCTGCCAGGCAATATCAGGAGCACCCGGGCCACCAACGCCAAGTCCTTTAATTTGTCCTGCGACACTCGTCAGGACGTTAATGGTGCCGTCAGAACATATATCTTCACCATATCGCAGTGATATTTTTTGCCCCTTTATTCCTTCTTTAAGTTTGATGCGTACAATACCTGCAAAATTTTCACCCATATCAAATAGATATTTTCCATCAGGCTGCCTTATAACACTTTTTGGAGTAATCTCTTTATATATTCTGATGGGAGGTGATGTCTGGACAGACATGCTCCCCATAGACCCCGAAGCTATATATACCGGGTTCCATTCACTGGTTTTATTCTTGAGTCCATACCAACTTCCATCTTCCCTGGATGCGTCATAATATTCTCCAAGAAAAATACTATTACGAAGAACAGGGCTTTGGGTTACTTTCCAGTTTTCATCTGTTGAAATTGTTTCCGTAGAGCCATCAGCATATCTTATTCGTAGTTGTGCTTTTAAGATCGGCTGGCCTGATGCCAGTCCATTTCTGAATATATGCCGTCCCCAGAACTTCAACGGTACAAGATTATGCCATCCATTACCGACAATAGCTCCGAATTTATTGTTACCGTTCTCGATCAAATTTGATATATCATGCACATTATATAACACCTGCTTATCATAAGCGGTCCAACCTGTATCCAGGAAATAGTCACTGATCTTCCTTCCGTTCAGATACGCTTCATAATATCCCAATCCACTAATGTAAAGCATTGCCGATTCGACTTTCTTCTCAATGGTGAACTCCCTGCCAAACAAAGGAGCCGGATCGTCCTTATAAAAATCTTCCATTTTTTCAGGGACGTTGCTCCCATCGCTAATCCATTGAGCTTCCCAATCTCTTTCATTCAACATTGCCATCTGAAAACTTGCGACATCGCTCCAACCTGAAGAATTGCCATACATATCGAAGATCCTGACACGCCAATAATATCGCATAAAGGATTTTAAAGGTTCCCCTTCATATTTTACATGGATATTATTACTGCTATGTACAATTCCACTCGACCAATTCTCCCCTTTATAATGCTCAATATCATCTAAACGATCACTGACAATTATTTCGTAGGACTTTTGGCAAACGTTGTCCGAACTCGAATGCAATATCCAACCAAATACTGGTTGGTTGTTATCAACGCCAATTGGATTTTCCCTGAAATCACATGTCAATGCATCAAAACCAATCTTTTCCCCGGCTAAGAGCACTCCGGATAAAACCAACACAATTGACAGTGATGCAAGTTTCCTAATATTCATTTCCAAATTATTTATACTTTCATTTCTAACAACGGATATTATAAATGGTTTATCTCCCTGAAATATAAGTTTTCCCCAATTAATAGTTACCATGAATATCAGAACTGCCTTAGCCATTCATTCATGATGATGTTCATATAAAAGGGCGTAACGGATAGCCGCATCAATGTTAATTCCACTCTCCCAAGGGCGGTAACGTGTTCCCATTACAGGTCGGTTCTCTTTGTAATATTCTATCCAGACCCCTCTTTCGTCCAATGTTTCCATCATCATATTATAAACAGAGTCTTTTAATGGATGTTCTTGTTCCGTCAAAGCATATAAAAACAGACCGTAATCGTAACCCACGGTGATATCTCCATCGGGTCTCGACGGCATCCTTTTAGTTTTTTCATAAGTGCTTACAAGATCAATAATGAATAGTTCTTTTTGTTTTTCATCGAACAAATTTGAATGAAGATAGAATGGAGTCAAGGTCACGGATTGAATGTAAAATTTTGTCTTCTCCACTTTTTCCAGCTTTGTCTTAGGAAAACAATGAGGGCATAGGTATCTGTCATTTTCATTTTTTTGTGTCCAATCAACCACTTGACAGCCTTGGAGCCTTGCTTCACATACGCCATGCCTAAAGGCTGGAAGGTCTTCCCCCGATGTCCGTGTGGGATTATTCGTCATCAACCCATTCTCATCAATAAAATTATCAGCAAATGCATCTTTAACGCTTTTAAGCACCTTTTTTTCCATTTCCAAACGAGACTGTTCCCATAGACCGTATTTCTCAATCCATTCCAATAATAATTCTCCTCCTGTAACAAACAGTAAGGTGGCTTCGGACGAACCATCGTAAATTGTGGTTCGGGGAAGAATATTCCCGGCAATATAAGTCTCATCCCCATTAAATGGTAGCATCTTTTTCATTAAATGTTTTTTCTGACTTTTCCAACACCATTCCAGCATGGGTAAGATTTCTTCAATGAACATTTGATCCCGGGAAATCATTAAATAATCGAATGCCTGAATGATTAAATACCCGGTTATTTCCACATCATCATTTTCATGGATATGGAATCCATACATTCCAATTCCCTGGGCATTTTTTAAATATCCATATTTTTGCCATACGCACCAATAGTAATTCAAAATATCCTTAGCCTCCTTGTGGTACCCCATTGCTAATAATCCTCTGGATGCACCGTATTGATCACGGATATATCCCATGTGAAAATTATGTCCCGCAATTATTGCACCTTCAGCACTTTGTTGAGTCTTAAGTAAGATTGCAATATTGTCAATAGTCTTCAACAATTTACCCTTGCCGGGGAAATGATTGAGTTGCTCATTGAAATTTATTCTTCTATTGGTAAATTCATCCCAATATTCTCTGGTTTTGTCTAACCATATGCCGGGAGACTCCGATATTAGCTCTATTGCGTTCAATGTGTTATCGGCATAATTATTAGCTCCGGCTATATAAATATATCCTTTTCCCGGTTCACAAATGAGCCGATAAGCCAGGTCGGTTTTTCTTTCAATACTGATATTTCCTTTTAGAAGTAACTGATGATACAGGTCTTGAGTGATAGGGTAAGAACCATAATAAAATGAACCTGACGGTGTCTTGGATACAATAGCATGATTGACAGACTCTGAGTAATTCGATGTATTTTCTGTCCACACATGTCCTTCCGGCTTATTCAATATCATGTGTATGGTATCTAAAGCATGAATTTCTCGAATGAATCCCGGCACTCCCTGAACAACGAAATCCGTAAATCTGCCAATCTGCCTATCACCTATCATTAATTCATAATGCCATATTGCACGGCCGGGTTCCCGTTTTGATATTATGGTGTAACCCTCATCAAGGATAATTTGCATGGCAGACGGTGCACTATAAGGGGGACCAAAAACCTGAATGATATCAGCCCTATCCTCATAGATAGATAAAGATCCGTTCCCAAGACAAGCAATATGATCTTGGGCCTCCACTCTAATTAAACTTGCAATAAAGCAAAAACAAAGAATCGTCTTGATCAAGTAGTTATTTTTCATATATATTAACTGAGAAATTCTCCAATATTACTTTTGAAGTATTGTGACCATTTCTTACATAATTCGGTAATTCAAACAATATTCCACACATCGTTAATCTATAAGCAGACAAATCCTTCGACAACCGATGGTCATTAGAGGATAAAATAGCGTTAATCAGATTATTCTTTGATATATTGACTATAAAATTCTTTTTTTTGTCGAATGGCTCCGATTGTAATTCGGAAGAGCCATTCACTTTATCTATGAATCTACTCGTATGATACAGAGGTGTTGACACAAAATTCACAAAAGTATCATTCGCGTGCGCCGTTTCTCTATATAAACCACGGGACTCATAAAATGGAATGATGTAGGCAAAAGTTACTTCCGATGCTGTATCATATAGATAAAAGCCAAAAGACAGTTGTGTAACCGGAGCTTTCTCAGCAGGAAATCCGGTCTTCGATATGTTGCCCTCCCCATCCGTTAGTAGAACATAAGGCACAGCAGCCGAAACAGAAAAATTCAATCCGGAGTCATCTCCTTTTGAAGACCATGGAAATAGTTCTTCTGAAAAGGCTTTTGATAACCATATATGTGGTCCGCCACCTATTATTTCCCGATAAAGTAACCGGTCTTCCAAATCCTTCGTATTGATTAAGAAAGAGACTTCATTTCCATGAATAGCCACACCCGAATCCGTTAATCCTAATTCTTTATAGAATATACTATCACCGATATACCTGGTGGTGATCAGCAATCGATCTTCTGGCACATTTTGGGGGTAATCTGGCAGAATAATCACATTTTCTATTTCGGAAGGGGCTACCAACTCTCTTTTAGAAACTGAGTGAGACTGGCACCCCAATAACAAGACCACTACAGCGTATGTTCCGCAAAAAGTCACGAATCTATTAAAAGTATTCATTGTCACTCCGTTATTTATTCCGTAGTAAAATCTTCCCGTTTGCCATAGAAGAAAAATCTTGTCTCCGAAAAATCAGCGCTAAAATTCACTTGTTTGGCTGCCTCATGCCAAGTGTTAGTATAATAATCGTACACATCCATTTTCCCGGGAAAAACCAGTTGTTTTTTACCAGCTTCAGCCGCATGAAAAACGACCATGTTCGAATTGGCTAATATAGGATCTTGTAATTGGGAAAAGACATGTACTCCGGAGTTCTTGGCCAAAGATTTGATCAAGTCTGCTTTTATACTATAAGAAGCATAGAAAATTTGTCTCGATCCGTTCACTGAGTGTGAAACAAATGTGGGATATTTTCCGGTTTCACCCCATATCTCCACTCCTTTCGTGCTGGGGGAAAGGAAACAGATTTGATTTTTCTTTTCTATAGGATATTGAATGTTATTTTGGATATGTAATTTATTTCTGCCATCATTCGTCAGGGATATTATTGGCAAGATACCACCGACTGTTTTCTCTAACGGCATTCCGGTGAGTCGATAAACGATAGACTGGGGAGTCTGCCCAAAATCCCATAACCAGACGGTGGTTTTACCCTTTTGATGTAGTATTTTTGTTAATTTGCTTGCCAGGTTATCATCTACATCCAACATTCCCGACATGAAATAAAGCTTAGCAGATCCGGGAATCCTCCCTTCCAACAAATCATTCAAAGTATACATTCCGAATTGCACGGAAGCTTTATATAACTCGTCCCGCAGGTAATTCATCATATACTTGTTGATTTTCCAGGGATCCGAAGCATATTTAAAACCCTCCTCATTTACAATCAAAACGACTTGGGGAGCAGATGCAGGCCTAAATTGTTCATACGAACGATACAACTCTGTCAAATGGTTTATCTCCTTCCAAAAATCAATATGGTCATACCACCCCCGGCCTACAAGATCATAAGTCCATCCACCGGAACCTTTCAAAATCTGATATCCCAACTGACGTCGAAATACCTGAACCAGGTAGTGATGATTAGCAATGCTCCTATTAATTCCTTCACCCACATATTGATCGAGTGAGTTATGGGGCGATCGGAAATCACACTCATACAAGTACAGTTTTCCTCTACTTTGGATAGCGTCTATCAAGGTCATCTCTGCTCCGACACCTCCCTCATTCCGATTTTGATAGCAAACGGGAGATGTTAGAAAATCAATATCTTTATTCGACAAAATGGTATTCAAAGCGAAATGTCCAGATCGAGCATCCGGTAACTCCAGCTGATATCCGTAATATATCCCCACAATAGCTCTTCGGTTCGTAGCTTTCTTGATTAAAGAGGCAAATTTACTAATTACCTCGGCTACCATCTCGTTATAATAATCAAGATAATCCAATACTTCCGGATCATCCACCCGGGTATAATGAATCCTATCAGTACCGGCTATCCAGCCATTTTTTAATTTATCATACAAAGCATCAATCGAGGGAGAAGTATCATATTTTTTCTCCAGCCATACCCTGAATTTATTCATATTGGCATCGGAAATATCGATTCCATTTTCAACAAAATTATATTGGAACCACTCTCTACCGCCTCCGGCTGTAAAATTATATCCGATAACCCGTGATGCATATGCCTTATAACCCTGAATATAATTGATAGTAGCAGTCAATATATCCATAGCATTGCTTTGCCATACTTCTGACGCAATTGACACCTGATCTCCATAAGAATCGTCTGCATAACGCACGTGTTCTGTGGGATCATAATATTTTGTCAGGCATTCCCTTGATAGATCTATGCGGAGCAGAATAAAACCACTAGGATCATTTTTCACAATACGCATCAAAGCTTCATCCAACCTGGAAAAATTCCATCTATCTTTTTCTTTCCATACCGATGTATTGACCTGGTGTAGGTGAATATTTCCGTATTTAGCAGCATAATAAACCTGTCTATCATTAATTATACGGCTTTTAGGATTATCCGCATCTGTATTAACGAATGACAGGAAAGGGATGATAAGTTCACCATTAATCAGCAATTGCGGTCTTCCGTCGACCGATTTTATCTCAGCCTCCGGCATTGGAGGCTGAGAATTATAATCAGTGTGTTGAGCTGCAACATCGTGAATATTAAATTCTACGAGAATGAAGATAATTGTCAGAATTAAAACCTTATTCATCTTTGATCAGTCTTACGGAATAGCCCCCTTTCTTCGCTCCTCCCGAATATATTGCTTGCGTATGATTATGTTCTATAATTCTGATAAGACCGGTGGTGGGATTATGTTCTGTTGAACACCAATAGATTCCCTGAATCGTCAGATTTCCCCCAATGGTGCCCGTGCCGGCTACACCTCCTCCAACGGCAGTAAAACCGCTAGAATTAGTCGCTCCTTCGTTTGGATCGGCCCAATGCGAAGGATCAGTCGATTTTAATTTTCCCCCCGCAACGGCATCACCGCCCAAATAATTCACCAAGATAGTCCAATCTTCCTCTGTGGGAACACGCCATCCTTCAGGGGCAATATTTCTTGGGTCGGCAAGGGCATACCAATTGTATAAGTTTCCGACAACGTCAGCAACTAAATCATTATTCTGATAGATACCGTACTTACCTACTTCCACATTCCATTCACTCGCCAAAGTGACTCGTTCTATCGGATCCCCATTTCTATAGTGTGTTACTTTAAGATTTTCCACCATCCATGTCTGATTTCCGATTTTTACTGTCGTATATTCATTTCCGTCGACATCTTTAATAGTAGGTGCTCCTGTCTTGAAATTTATAGGATTACTATACGCAACACCCCCGCTGTTAATGGCATAAGCCCTGACAGTATATACAATACCAGCCTCCAGATCCTGAAGTACACATGAGAATTCTTGTGATTCTTCTGTACACTCAACCTTAAAATCTTCAATTGTGGGATTTCCCTCAATGTTCCAACAGAATCCCTTTGTTGTTACTGTTTCCTCATACTGTATAATACTTCCGGAAACAATTGCGGAAGTTGATGTTATATCTGTAATAACAGGGGGAGCCAAAATCGCTAGTGGTGCTGTTGTCGTGAAATGGATAACCTCACCGTAAGCGGTACCTTTGAGGTTTGTGGCATAAGATCGAACGTAGTATGATGACGCAATATCAAGGTTTGTCAGAAGAGTTCTGTACTCTCCTTCAGAAAAACCATTCATGGTCTTTGAATCTTCAATCGTTGGTACCTGGGTGGTTGAACTCCAGCATATTCCAGACACCTTCACACGTCCTCCTCCATTATTATGTATTACAGAAATAATCTGGGCAGAATTCTGGGTTATATCATTCACCGACACTGTTTCAACATTCGGTAAATTCATTTTATCTAAAGACACATCGTCTATTAAAGCATACTCTTTCTTGCAACCGTAGAATAGGACAAGACTCAGTGCGATAAATATGATTGGTGATAAATTTGTCTTCATATAAATACTTTAAAAAATTAGTGTAAGATCATTACCATCCTGGATTTTGTTGTTCGCTAAAATTAGGAATGTTGGATACATCTCCTATTGGAAGGGGGAATATCAGGAATTTCTCCTGCCATGCATTTCGTTCTCCCAAACTGAATCGTTTGTAAAATAATGCATTATCATTATCTTTCATTATTTCCATTCCTGTAACATTTCTATCTGTCTTATCCAAAATTTTCCATCTCCTGACATCCCAGAAACGATGTTCTTCGAAGGCCAGTTCAACTCTTCTTTCATTTCTGATTCGAGATCTCATTTCTTCCTGCGTTAAATTAGGTGGAAGTTCTTTCATCCCGGCTCTTTTCCGGATTTCATTGATAGCATTGTATACACCACCTATTGGTCCATTCGCTTCATTTTCGGCTTCGGCCAGATTGAGATAAAGTTCAGCCAGACGGTATTTCTTCCAGGTAGCTGTACTGGTTTGGGTTCCCTGAATGCGTGGGTCAATATATTTTCTTAAATAATAACCGGTATGTGTATTTTTAGTATATGGAGGAACTTTTAAGAGTTGGTCACTTCCTCCTATAAATGTTTCTACAATATGGATATTTCCATTGATATTATCATAGATAGCCCCATTATACCAAACGGTTTCATAAAATCTGGGGTCTCGTCCTTCATATGGGTTTGCCGGGTCGTATCCCGACTCTTCGTTAATTATCGGAATGAGATGCTCTTTATCCTGATATCCTAATATAGCGGGTTCTCCTGTTTCTTGCATATCATAAGCATCCACTAATTCTTGTGTGGGGCAAACACCGGCTTTAGAACTTCCCGGCCTGCTGGGTATACTATGATTTGCGATAAAAAGGGCACCGGCTCCACTGGATTCTAAAATTGTTTCAGTATCCGTCGGGTTATCTTGATAATCCATTCCTAATAGAAAATATTTGCCGTAATTATCTACCAATTTATAAACATCATCAGCGGTTAATTTTTCAATCGCTTGTCTTGCCGCAATCGCAGCATTACTCCATTTCTCCTTCTGATTATCGGGGTTCCATAACGGAGATGCATTATAGAGAAGCGCTTGAGATTTTATTGCGTACGCAACTGCGCGTGTCATTCTCCCGGCTTCGGCACCATAAAATATTCTTAAAGGTATGTTTGTGTTTGCAATTGCATCATCACAATCTTTCACAATAAAATCAATGTTATCCTGAAATGTGGGCCTGGTCAATGAGGCATATTCAAAATTAACATCAGGGGCTTTCTCGAATATAGGCATCGGCCCATATTGCTTCACTAATTCCCAATAATAATAGGCACGCAGGATTTTGGCCTCGCCAATAAGCCTTTCTTGCTTTTTTCTGTCTTCAAATTCTATAAGATGAATATTCTCCAAGAAGATATTCGCATATTGTACTCCCCTCCACATCTGACTATATAAGTCTATCCCTGGATTATAGGATGGAGTTAACCCTCCTGCAATCCATCTGGCATTAATATTTGGAGCGCCGCTTCCCACCATCGAGTCCTCCGCTTCATCACTCGAACCAGCAAGCATCGATTGGTTCGTATAGTACCAAAAGTAGGCAGGACGAAAAGTATATACCGTGCCCAAAAAAGCTTCTGTTTTTATTTCCTCCTTAAAAACATCTGATAAAGTAATTCTTCCGTCGGGCTGGATATCTAAATCAGCACAAGCTACGAAGAATAAAGAGAATAGATATATAATATATTTTTTTTCCATTTGTGTCTTTGTTTTAAAATATTATATTTATACCAAAATTGAAGAGTCTTGTATTAGGATAGGTAAAACTATCAGGTATCTCAGGATCGAAGTTTTTCGTAGAGAGCCTGTCCCATGTATATAAATTAAAACCATTAAAATAAACACGGATTGATTCCGGCCCGATATTTTTCACCATACGCTTAGGTAAGGTATAACCTAATTCTGCATTTTTTAATCTTATATAACTTGCATCTTCCAAAAAAAATGAATTCAGAATCTCATTGGGAGAACTCTCCCCGGTCAGTCTGGGATAACTAATTCTATGGCCATTCTCCGCTCGTTCCTTTGTCCAACTTTCCAAATGTCTTTCTACAAAGAAGAATTTGGAGTGCGTGCCCCTGTCTGCATAGAAATTTGAGACATTCGTCACACCTTGAAATAAGAGACTAAGATCCCATGATTTATATTGGATACTAAAGGCAGAGGCAAAAGTGTATTCGGGAACGGATGAGTATCCATAAGGTACCCGGTCTCTTTCATCAATGACTCCATCTTTGTTGGCATCTTTATATCTGAAATCTCCCGGTTTTGTGGGTCGTCCTCCCACATTTTGTATCGGAGAATTTAGGATCTCTTCTTCATCGTTAAAATATCCCTCTACGATATATACAAAAGGTTGTCCTATCCTGTAGCCTGTTTGCCTGTATCTATAGGCATACTCTTCAGGGAGCAAAGGCTCATCAGCAAAAATCTGTTTGTTCCGTGCATAATTCACATTGAATTTTGAATAAAAGAATAAATCCTGTGTAAATGATTTTTTATAAATCAGCTCAATTTCATACCCTTTATTCTCTATTATTCCAATGTTAGCGGGTGGCAACACTCCCATACTAAATCCATTTAGGCTGGGTATAGTGTTACGTCTCCTTAAAATATTGTTCCTTCGCTCATGAAAGAAATCCATATTTATGGATATTGAATTTAAAAATTCAATATCGATTCCAATATTTGTTTTCTTTGCCACCTCCCAAGTTAGTTTCCGGTTGCCAAATAACGCGATATTGATCAATTGTCCCTTCCCTAGGCTCCCAAGTCCACCAGATACAACAGATATATCATCCAAATACAAAAATCTGGTTCCTCCAATCCGATCATTTCCGACCTTACCGTAAGATGCCCTTAATTTTAAATGGGTTAAGAAAGAATTATCATACAGGAACTCTTCATTAGAAAGGACCCAGGCTCCGGAAATCGCCGGGAAGAATCCGAACCGATTTCCTTTGGCAAACTGTTCTGAACCATTGTATCCGGCATTAATTTCGGTGAAATAACGATTGTCGTAATTATATCCGACTCTTGCAGCAAATCCTTCCAGATTATAAGGTAATTCTTGCCCGTGAACGATCTTTTGTCGTTGATATAATAGAAGACCGGTGAGGTCATGTTTTCCAAACAGACGGTGATAATTCAAGTATCCTCTGAAGTTCGTATACTGAGAGTAGCTGTTTCCTCCCCTGATGGTCAAAGGTGTATTCTCTATATCGTTTAGCCTTCTATAATATACACTATCCATTCCGTTTGAATCCGGAATATTTTTATCGATCACCTGCACATATCTTTCGTATGACCTGGAGGCGAATAAATTATTGGTTGAGCTGGCGTCAAAAGAGAGTTCTCCCTTTATGGACAGACCTTCAGTTATTTTCTTCAAATCATACTCCATCCCATATGTGGCAGTTACATTGTTTCTATTTTGTTGTGCATATCCCGACCTGTTTAATTGTCCAAAAGCAGGATTTGGAACAGTTTCTGTGGTGAGGACTTCCCCTTCGGGAGTTGTTGTCCCCGGAAGCGTTGGAGGGAGATCATTCATATATGCTAGGATATGCCAGGCGGGTGAATTATTACTAAGATTTGCATTGAGGTCTCCACCTAAAATATGTAACACTCCTTGCGGCATATTTTGTTTCTCTAAATATCCCGCAATGTTGAGATAGGTACTTAATTTTTTGGAGAGATCAATATCTATGTTAGACCGGAAACTATAGCGATCCAATTTGAACGATGGGTCGTAGGGTAAACCCTTCTCTGTTTTAAACATGCCTCCTTGATTGAGATAGCCTGCATTTACAAAGTACTTTACAAAATTCGCTTTCCCCGTTACATTCAAATTATACCGTTGCTGTATTGCGTAATCGTTGATTAATTCCTTTCTCCAATTTGTATTGGGATATCTGACAGGATCTTCTCCAGTCCTAAACATTTCAATATCTCTGGCAGAGTATCTTTTTTCTTGTCCGTCATTTTCCAGTACAAGATTGGTTAATATGGCATGGCCATAAGAATTGACCGGTTTTACGAATCGAGGGAAATCCTGTACTGATACCTCGGCCGTAAATCCTATTTCGGGGGTACTTGAAGTTCCTCTTCTGGTTGTGACCAATATTACTCCATTTGCACCGCGAACACCATATACAGCAGTTGCCGATGCATCTTTTAAAATAGTGATCGACTCAACTTCATTGGGATCAACATATGTTAAGTCCCGTTCAATACCATCCACAAGTATTATGGGAGTTTGTCCGTTTACTGTCCCTAATCCTCTTAATACTAGCTGGGTTGCATCTCTACCCGGCTCTCCACTTCTTTGTATCGCGGTTAATCCGGGTAGTCTTCCGGCTAAACTTACGGCAAGGTTTGCGGCAGGACTCTGTTTAATTTCTTTAGTTTGTATAGACGCTATTGATCCCGTGATACTGATCTTTTTCTGTTTGCCATATCCAACAACCACAACTTCTTCCAATGCTTCCGAGTCTTCCTGCAACACAATATTAAAATTTGTTTTACCTACTGTAGAAATATCCTGCGACAAGTATCCAATATATGAAATTCGGATAATGGCATCAACTTCTACATCCAATATAAATCTTCCGTTGATGTCCGTTACAGTTCCATTTGTGGTACCTACTTCAATAATATTTGCTCCGATGATAGACACACCAGTCGTATCAATAATCGTTCCGGTGATTGTCTTCTTTTGTCGCTGAACAGCAACTTCCTTTTCTGCCGTCTTCTTCATGATATACACCTGCCGACCATCAATCTTATACGTCGTTTGTGTTTCCGCAAACAGCAGATCGAGGACCTTCTCAATAGACGCATCATTTACCTGTAACGTGACCTTCCGGTTGAGATCGACATCATTGTTGTTATAGAAAAAGACCATGTCACTGGTTTTCTCAATAACACGAAGGATCTCCCTTACCGATTTATCGGTCTGATGAATGGTAATTGCCTGCGCATTTGAATTCCAAAGAAAAAATTGTACCAAGCAGGTCATAATGATGAACTGAGCTCTCTTTCGTTTAAACCCCAAATTGATTTTCTTCATGACATATTGAACTAAAATTATTGATTAAATTGTATTCTGTATTCGTTGTCTTTTACACCGAAATTAAAGGATGCTATTTGTGATAAGTTATTGAGTAAATGTGAAATATTATCTTTCAACTCTAATTTACCCGAGCATAGGATTCCGGAAGGTTGTTGTTGTGGAAAGATCATGGTAACATTATAGTAACGCGACAATTGTAAAAGAATATTTTCAATAGGCTCATTCCTGAATATATAGATACCGTCGCGCCAAGAAGTATATATCTCAGCATCTACTGTTTCCACACTGCTTTCTTTTCCGATACATGTATACATTTGATTGGGAGATAATCGTGTATTTTCCCCATTCAACATGACGTCCACCAAACCATTTACCAATACAACCCTTCTCTGGCTATCTTCCTTGTAAGCCGAGACATTGAAAGATGTGCCCAACACATAAATCTCCAACTTGTCCGTTTTCACTAAGAAAGGCCGGTTTTCATCCCGTTTTACTTCGGCATAGATTTCCCCGTCTACGTATATTTCTCTTTTATGATCAGGAAAAACTGCCGGATAAATTACTGTAGTGCCTGCATTTACCCACAGGGAAGTTCCGTCGGCCAATGTCAGGGAGGCTCGTTTTCCATAGGGTACATGCAGTTGATTATAAGATAGTTCTGTAGCTGATGTATGTGAGACCTCCTGATCCACGGCCTCATTATTAACAGTCAATGAACCCGCACTGTCGTATTTTATTTCCGCATCTTCTCCATCAATCTCAACCTGCCTGTCTCCTGTCACTATCCGTATCTCTCCCTGAGTTTGTTGCTGATGACCTAATTGAAATTGTGTGTAATCGATCTCGTGGTTATTTTCGGGAGACGAATGATCTTTTTTGAAAAGAAAGGTAAGAGATAACCCAATAACGATGGCACTACAGGCTGCAACAGACAGGTATTTATATAGACGAACTCCTTTTTTTCGCTTGTTTTTCAGCGAATTTCTGGTCGTATCTATTCTTTTCCATAACTGTTCTTTTCTTTCCCAGGCCAACTCATGACGATTTTGCCTTATGGATTTCAATAACATATTGGCGGAAATGAACTCATTGATATCGATCTTCTTGCGGTCGATGAGTTCCGTCCAGAAGAGTTCACTCTCTCTGGTAGGAGAAATCATTGATTCAATGAAAAAATCGTCATCAAGAAGATCAATGTCATTATAATTGGTATAATCTATTTTCATTTTGTATTTGTAAGCTCTTTCAATTAATGGGTCACTTTATATTATCGGCATTTAAAGAAGATGATATACCTTCTTTCCGGATCCTGGAGACAGCCCGGTGTACCAACATCTTCACCGACTGGTAATTGATTTGCATGATCTCCGCTATTTCATCATAAGAATATCCTTCGATAAAGCGCAAGTGAATGGCTTCCTTTTGATGTAGGGTAAGGCCTGACAACAGACGTTTGACTAATCTGTCCTTATGGCTTTTCTCCTCATTTTCAATCCATAAATCCTGACTGTTTTTTTCGATAAACGAGTCGGAACCATCATTTACAATTTCCACATAGCGTTTGTTATTTCTTAATAAAAATAAAATCCGATGACGGAACGCTGCTATCAGATATTGTTGCAAGTTGGAAATATGGTTGAATCTCTTTTCATTTGTATAGATATCTATAAATACATCATGTATTGCATCTTCTATCAGTCCTGTATCAGAATGAAACGACTGGCCATAAGCATACAGGCTATCCGCATACGTCCTGTACATAAACGCAAGCAGGTCTTCGTTCCCGTCAAATACTGTACCCTGACCGGATCGGATCTTTACGGCCTTCTTTATTTTCATTTTTTTCAGATCTATCTCCATGATACTGTCTTCAATAAAGAGAGAAAATTCTGATATCTTTCATAATCGGACCAATACATATATAACGAATTCTTTTTGCGACATTGCTAAATGAGAATGTTCAAAACGCCCTTATACTAATAAGGGGAAAGTGATTTGCAAAAGTATACAATCAGATGGTTAAAAATATATAAATTAAACATTATTCCTTTATCCTGTTTCCTATTTACTTTATTGTATAAAAATGCAAGATGAATTTTCTTTACCGATAGTTTTATATTATATTTGTGGTAGAGTATGAACGATTTAATTATAACGGTTATGAATACAACTGAACTGGAAGCACAAAAAGCACTTTTGGCACGTGAAATACTCACAAGTGCCGATGAGAATATGATAAGCAGCCTGTTGCAGTTTTTAAAAGAATACCGTCTTGCGGACTCCTCAAAAAAAACTATTCGAAATCGTAAACTAGGGGTGTTGGACGGTAAAGCTAAAATCGTATTTGCCGATGACTTCGAAATGACAACCGAAGAATTGATTTCACTGCAATGAAACGGTTGATGTTGGACACTCACACGTTATTGTGGACTATCGGCAAGAGTGATGCGTTACCTTCTCAAACGATTAAATTTATAAAAGACGGTAAAAACGAGATTTTTGTGAGTACAGTATCTTTGTGGGAAATAGCACTCAAATACAGTTAGTGTATCAGTCAAAATATCACTTTAATCAGTAAAGACAATAAAATGAGACTCTATAAAGAAAATGGATTAGATTGTATTTGGTAATCTGAACCTATTTACTTTACCGATAGTTTTTATTAGTTTTGTGAAACAAAATTAGTTTGTATGAAGACAAAAGATGAATATATTCAATTACTTCACTCTTCGGATAGATTAATAACACAACAATTTGGTGTTCGATCTTTGCGACTCTTTGGCTCTGTTGCCCGAGATGAACACACGTCTATAAGCGATGTTGATATATGTGTGGAAACTGAGACGCCGAATCCTTTCCTGATAATGGATTTAAAAGAGTATCTGGAAAATTTGTTAGGCTGCCCTGTAGATATTATTAGATTCAGAGAAAGCATGAATTCATACTTAAAAGAACATATTGAAAAAGAAGGAATTTATGTCTTATAATAAAGAATTAGCCATACATATTTTAAAACAAATTGAAAAGGCTATTTTGCTTATTCAAGATAGGACTTTGGAAATTCATAGTGCGTCAGATTTTCTAACTAAACCCAGGAATGTGGAAAAATTAGATGCGGTATGTATGCAATTTATAACAATCGGTGAAAGTTTAAAGGGATTAGATAAGGTAACCAACAAAGAGTTATTAAGTACAGATCCAAATATTCCCTGGAGTAAAATTATGGGGTTAAGAGATTTTATTGCTCATCATTACTTTGATGTCGATGCTGACGAGATTTGGTGGATTATCGAAAATGAACTGAACCCTCTTTTTAATGCGATTCAAACATTTATTAATATACTTTCTAACCCAAATAACAAATGAGAATCCATTTTACCTCAATTTTAGCAGTAGTTTTATTGTTGTCTTTCTCATTGCAAGCCCAGGAAAATCTCCCGTCCAGCCAAAGAAAAGAGATTATCTCCCCGGAGACACATGCCGACAATTCCGTCACATTCCGTTTAACGGCCCCTACCGCCAACGACGTGTCTGTGACAGGTGACTTCCTGGCTCCCGGGGAGGAAGCGAAAATGACAAAAGATGCCGACGGGGTTTGGAGTTATACAACACATCCCCTCCCCTCCGAGTTGTACACCTATGCTTTCAACGTGGACGGACTACAGATGAATGATCCCAACAACGTGTATTACCGGCGAGACGTGGCCAGCACACTGAACGTATTGCTTATCGGGGATGGACAGGCTGACCTCTATAAGGTGAATAGTGTCCCACACGGCACGATAACAAAACGGTGGTATCAATCGCCCGGCAACAATATGACCCGGCGGATCACCATCTATACGCCACCCGGATATGAAGAGAACAACAGCTCCTATCCGGTTCTTTATCTCTTGCATGGCATGGGTGGCGATGAAGAGGCCTGGATGACCCTCGGACGTGCATCTCAGATTGCGGATAACCTGATTGCCGAAGGTAAAGCAAAACCCATGATCATTGTGATGCCTAACGGGAATGTGGCACAGGAAGCCGCCCCCGGAGAATCGAGCCTGGGCTTCTACAAGCCAGGGTTCCGGTTACCACACACCATGGATGGAAAATATGAGGAGACTTTTGGAGAGATTGTCCGGTTTGTCGATTCTCAATACCGAACCATCCCTGAAAAAGAAGGACGCGCTATCGCCGGGCTTTCCATGGGTGGATTCCACACCTTGCACATCTCAAGATATTATCCGGATACGTTTGATTACATGGGGCTTTTCTCCGCTGCCATCATGCCCGACAAAGCAGTCAAATCAAAGGTATATGAAAACATCGAAAAAACACTGGCTGCGCAGAAATCCAATGGTTATGCGTTATACTGGATCGCTATCGGAGAAGAGGATTTTCTCTATCAGGCCAATATCGATTTCAGGAAAAAACTGGATGAAATGGACTTCCTTTATATTTACCGGGAATCGGGAGGGGGACATACATGGCGCAACTGGCGAATCTACCTGTCGGAATTCCTGCCGATGCTCTTTAATAAAAAATAACTACCGCCTTTTTCCGATACAAAGATTTAATTCATAGTTTTGTAGAGATTACGATATAAAACAACAAATTATGTCAACAACAGCCAAACTGTACTCATTCAACCTCGCCAACACGAAGACTTATCTGTTTGCGGCGATATTTATCGTCGGCAACCTGCTCTTACCGCAATTGGCGCACCTTGTGCCTCAGGGTGGACTTATCTTCCTGCCCATTTATTTCTTCACACTGATCGCCGCCTATAAATACGGCATCCACGTGGGATTGCTGACCGCTGTCTTATCCCCGCTGGCCAACCACTTGCTGTTCGGTATGCCTCCCGCAGCCGTACTGCCGGCTATCCTGATCAAATCAGTAATCCTGGCAATTGCAGCAGCAATCGCAGCCAAACATGCAGGCAAAGTATCCCTTGTGGCTATTCTGTTGGCCATCCTTGCCTATCAACTGATCGGCACGGGTATAGAATGGGCTATCACCCAAAATTTTGCCATTGCCATTCAGGATTTCCGCCTTGGTGTTCCCGGAATGCTTGTTCAACTCTTTGGCGGTTACCTTGTGCTGAAAGCACTGTCCAAAATATAAGATGATCCCAGGAAAATCATTTGAAGAAGTCATGCAACGGTTTCGTGAGATTACCTTTCATGAAACTTTTGACATGATTGTCGCGATTGCCAATGGGGGTATCATTCCGGCAGCTATCATCAACCAACGGCTGAATATAGAAATACAACTTCTAAAGATTAATTTACGTGATCCCAACCAACAGCCGAAGTACAACAGCCCGAAGTTAATCTCCCCTATCGACTTTGATTATAAAGGCAAATCAATCCTGCTGGTGGAAGATCGCATAAAAACGGGGGCAACAGTGCAATATGCCATCGAACTTTTGCAGGAAGCCCGTGAAATAAAAACATTCGCCGTGAACGGGAAGGCCGATTATTCACTTTACGATGAATCCTGCTTCAGATTTCCCTGGATAATATAAAGATTTGTGATATAGAAATTAGGATGTAAGATTCTCAACTTCTTCACTTCTTCACTTCTTCACTCCAGACTTCTTATTCAAAAAACAATTCAACAATAAAACAATAAAAAACAACCATGGACAGACGGAATTTCTTACGGGCGGTAGCTCTCACGGGAGCAGCGCTTACCACAGTAAAAGAGACAGATGCGATGAGCGTACTCACCCAGTCGTTCGAAACCGCCGACGCCACCAAAAAATATGATTTGGTCGCCGTCATGGGAGGCGAACCGGAAGCCATGTTCCGAAAAGCCATCTCAGAGATAGGAGGAATGGGCAACTTCATCAGCAAAGGGGATAAAGTATGTGTAAAACCTAATATCGGATGGGACCAACCGGTGGAGATGGCAGCCAACACCAATCCGAAACTGGTAGCGGAGATCATCAAACAATGCTTCGATGCCGGCGCCTCGGAAGTGACCGTCTTCGACCATTCCTGCGACGATTGGCGTAAATCGTATGACAGCAGCGGCATTGAGGAGGCGGCAAAAAAAGCGGGGGCCAAAGTAATGCCCGCCCATCAGGAGTCTTATTACAAAACTGTATCTCTCCCCAAGGGAAGAAGCCTCAAAACCGCCAAGATCCACCAGGCAATCGTGGACAGCGACAAATGGATCAATGTACCCGTCCTGAAAAATCATGGCGGTGCACAACTCACTATCTCCATGAAGAATTATATGGGGATTGTCTGGGATAGGGGCTATTTCCATGCCAACGACCTGCAACAGTGTATTGCCGATGTGTGTACTTATTCCAAGAAACCGGTTTTAAATATAGTGGATGCATACAGGTTGATGAAGACCAGCGGTCCGAGGGGAAAATCCCTCTCTGACGTAGTACTCTCCAAAGGCATGTTCATTTCCCAGGATATTATCGCGGTCGACACTGCCGCCGCCAATTTTTTCAATCAAGCGCGGGAGATGCCACTCAAAAATGTGACACATATCTCAAAAGGAGAGGAATTGGGCATCGGCACAATGCAACTGGATAATCTGAATATCCGAAGATTGCGGATATGATTGTATGTTGAAAAAAATACGTATCACACTCTCTCTGATCCTTTTTACGCTGATCACGCTTTACTTTCTGGATTTCAGGGAATTTTTGCCCGACCGCCTCAGTTTTCTGGCTGAAATACAACTTATTCCGGCACTGTTGGCGCTTAATATCGTTATCCTGATATCACTGGCAGTACTCACCCTTCTTTTCGGCAGGGTTTACTGTTCATCCATTTGCCCGATGGGAATTTACCAGGATATAGTAGCATGGCTTTCCAAAAGAGTGCACAGGAAAAAGAAATACCGTTACAGTAAAGCCAAAACCCTGCTGCGATGGGGTGTACTGGCAGGTACGGCCCTGACATTCGTTTCCGGATTCACCTTTCTGCTGGGATTGCTCGATCCTTACGGCGCTTATGGCAGAATAGTCACCCATCTGTTCCGGCCGGCTTACCTCGCCGGGAATAACCTGTTGGAGGCGATCTTCACCTCGTTCAATAATTTCACCTTTTATAAAGTCAGCATTTACACCCTGAGTATCTTTTCGCTTGTAACCGCCCTTATCACCCTGTTAGTCATTGGTTACCTGGCATGGAGAAACGGCAGGACCTGGTGCAATACCATCTGCCCGGCGGGAACCATACTCGGTTTTCTGAGTAAATTCTCGCTGTGCAGGATCCGGTTCGTAGACGAAAAATGCAATATGTGCGGATTATGCGCCATGAAGTGTAAAGCATCCTGCATCGATTTCAAAAACAAGCAGATAGATCACAGCCGTTGCGTCACCTGTTTCAATTGTATTGAAAGCTGTAACCGCAACGCGATGAAATATACCTTTAAAAAGAATGCCAACGAGGTGCCGGCATACACTTATCTGAAAGAGGAGAAACCGGTAAATGAATCGAAACGCCGTTTCCTGTCCGCGACACTGGTCACGGGGTTGGCAGCAGGAAAGCTTGCCGCGCGGACGGCCTCCCACAGTTTATTTCCGGCAGGAACAAATGGGAGCCTGTTGCCGGAAGAGACAGCGGACGATCTGCTTCCCAAAAGGGCTTTTAAACGACAAACGCCCATTGCTCCCCCGGGAGCGCTCACTTTTGATCATTTGCAGGAAAAGTGCATCTCATGCCATCTTTGCGTAAGTAAATGCCCGTCGCACGTAATCAAACCGGCTTTTCTGGAGTATGGCTTAGGGGGGATGATGCAGCCGAAACTCTATTTCGACCATGGCTTCTGCAATTATGATTGCATCATCTGCGGGGAGGTTTGTCCGACCGGGGCCATCCTTCCGCTGACGAAAGAAGAGAAGAACCACACCCAGATGGGACAGGTGCAATTGATCATTGAGAACTGCATCGTCTACTACGATGAGACAAGCTGTGGTGCCTGTTCGGAACATTGTCCTACACAGGCTGTCCGTATGGTACCCTACAAAGGACATCTTACCATTCCCGAGATCGAGCAGGAGATTTGTGTGGGTTGCGGCGGTTGCGAGTATGTCTGCCCTGCCATCCCCTATAAAGCCATTTATGTGGAAGGATTACGTTCACAAAATACGATCGAGATTGAACACGAAGAGGTAGAAGAGATTGTGATCGATGATTTCGGATTCTGACCGGGAAATACAGTTTCTGTAATTCCCGGTTTTTAACGTTCAATATCCATTTTAATTTTTTTATCAGAAAATAAATGGATAGATTTGCAAACTTGTTAATTGTTTCTTTGTTGTACTGATGATAGAGATTTCATTCAGCGGGCAAAAAAGGAAATATTTTTTTCAACAAGAAGGTGACTGTACATGAGTAGAACAACTGCCATATTATTACTACCTCTCATGATGATCTTTGCGATACAACCTGTCATCGCACTGCATTATTGTGCCGGAGAGTTACAGTCACTCAACCTGTTTGCCCAACCCGGAAACACAAATACCAGTCCCATATATGGAACAGAGCGTGGAAACAACCATTCCTGTTGTGACGCGCCCAAAACCGATACCGCTCATCACGATTATGAATGGCATGCCCCCGGTGAGCGGTGCTGTGACACACAACTACTTGAGTTGACCACTGATGACTACCAGAATAAGGTAGAACAGCCGGAACTGCGCCTCCTGCCCCTTTCCATAGAGCATCAGGCAGGCGTTATGACTCAGTTGTATCAATTATCGGATCCATTCACCAACATCCAGACTCTTGATCCGGACTTTCCTCCTGAAGGTCTTTTCCTGAAAGATGTAAGTCTGCTCACTTACATCTGTATTTACCGTATTTGATTTTACGAACCCGATCGTTTGTTTTGAACGAAAATGATCGGTAACATGTGCATTGGCTCCACTACAAAGCCAATCATTAGTGTAACCATATCCGACAGTATTCAATCACTGTGGGATATCATCATAAAATCAAATTCACTATGCTCAACAAAATCATTCGATATTTTCTTGAAAACAGAATTATCACGCTACTGTTATTAGTCGCGATCATTGCATGGGGATTGTCCACCGCTCCTTTCAACTGGGGTGGAGGCATCCTGCCCCGCGACCCGGTACCCGTGGATGCGATCCCCGACATTGGCGATAACCAGCAGATCGTCGCTACCGAATGGATGGGACGTTCTCCCAAAGATATCCAGGACCAGATCACCTACCCCCTGACTACCTCCCTGCTGGGCATTCCGGGTGTAAAGACCATCCGCAGCACATCCATGTTCGGCATGTCGTTTATCTATATCATCTTCGATGAAGACATAGAATTCTACTGGAGCCGCTCACGCATTCTGGAAAAACTCAACTCCCTCCCGGCCGGCACGTTGCCCGAAGGGGTTCAACCCAGTCTCGGTCCGGATGCCACTGCACTCGGACAGATATTCTGGTACACCCTGGAAGGACGTGATCCCAAAACGGGCAAACCCACAGGCGGATGGGATCCCGACGAACTGCGCACTGTACAGGATTTCTACGTGCGTTATTCGGTCTCCTCGGCAGAGGGCGTATCGGAAGTCGCTTCCATCGGCGGATTTGTGAAAGAGTACCAGGTAGAGATCAACCCCAATGCCATGCGTGCTTTTGGCGTTTCCATCATGGACATCATGAGTGCCGTGCAGAAAAGCAACCTCGATATCGGTGCGGAAACGGTCGAAATCAATAAAGCCGAATACCTTGTGCGCGGGCTCGGGTATATCAAAAATGTCTCCGACCTGGAGGAAGCTGTGGTGACCGTGCGTAACGGGGTGCCGGTGAAGATAAAAGATGTGGCTTTCGTCAATATTGGTCCCGCCACCCGACGCGGCGGACTCGACAAGGAGGGGGTGGAAGCCGTAGGCGGCGTGGTAGTTGCCCGTTACGGATCAAATCCGCTTCAGGTAATCGATAACGTAAAAAAGAAAATCGATGAGATAGAATCGGGCTTACCGCAAAAGGTACTCGACGACGGCACTGTATCCAAAGTAACGGTGGTTCCGTTCTACGACCGTTCAGGTTTGATCCAGGAGACAATCGGCACCCTCGAAGACGACCTCACACTGGAAATGATCATCAGTATCATCGTCATCATTATTATCATTGTCAATCTGAGGGCGTCGGTCGTCATATCCAGCCTGCTCCCCATAGCGGTATTGGCAACTTTTATCGTGATGCGGTTGCTACATATCGACGCCAATATCGTTGCCCTGTCGGGAATCGCCATCGCAGTCGGGGTGATGACCGATATCGGTGTCGTCTTTGTGGAGATCGTGATCCAGCACATGGAGAAACCGGAGAACAAAGGTATTACCAAGGGAAAAGCTTTTGTGCAACTGATACACCGGGCGGTGAGCGAAGTTTCCACACCCACCATAGTGGCCATGCTTACCACCATTGTCAGCTTCCTGCCCGTTTTTTTTCTGGAAGCACAGGAAGGTAAACTTTTCCGGCCACTCGCCTACACCAAGACCATTACGTTGGTATCGGCACTGATACTGGGAATGACGGTCGTCCCCACCCTCACCTACTATTTCTTCTCGATCAGAATATCATCCGGGACCATACAAAAATCCCTGAATATCGCGCTTATCGTCAGCGGCATCTTGCTGTTTATTTTCACCGGAGTAGGTGCAGCCATTGTATTGCCCCTGTTTGGAATAAATAACTTGTATGCCCACCGCTGGAAAAATAAAAAGACAACCACTTATATTACCGCAGGCATTGCAATCTTCGCGGCGACCGTCTTCCTGACTTCCCAATGGTTGCCGATGGGACCTCAAAAAGGTTTTGTAGTTAATTTCCTGATGGTGATCGTTTTTATCGGGCTGATCCTCGGGTTTTTCACACTCTTGATCAACAACTACGAAAAACTGATACGGTGGTGTCTGGCCAACCGGTGGAAATTTATGGTAATCCCGATTTTTACTGTGTTATTCGGTATCACTATCTGGTTGGGATTCGACTCTATATTCGGATTTATCGCGAAAGGATTCGAAACCGCAGGATGGAAAAATTTCCGGCAGACCGCTTTCTGGCAGGCGTCCACCGATCGGTTTCCCGGCATAGGCGAAGAATTCATGCCGAGCCTTAACGAAGGTTCTTTCCTGCTGATGCCGACAAGCATGCCGCATACAGGTATCGAGCAAAACCTGCAGTTTGTGGAAGCATTGGATAAAAGGATAACCAATATTCCCGAAGTGGAAATGACGGTCGGCAAATGGGGGCGTGTAAATTCGGCGCTTGACCCCGCCCCCACGCAAATGTTCGAAAATGTCATCAATTACCGCCCGGAATATATCCTCAACCAGGATGGCCGGCGCATGCGGTTTAAAACCAACCGCAAAGGCGAATACCTACTGAAAAGCGGGGCCACTTATAACCCTGAAGAGGGTTTCCGACTGATCCCCGCCGACAGCCTGGTTATCGACCGCAGAGGTGATTATTTCCGTCAATGGCGTCCGGAAATCAAATCGGCCGACAATATATGGCAGGAGATCGTGAACGTGTCCCATCTGCCCGGACTCACCTCATCACCCAAGCTCCAACCCATCGAAGCACGGTTGGTGATGTTGCAGACAGGGATGCGGGCACCGATGGGATTGAAAGTATCAGGTCCCAACCTCGAGACAATCGAAGAGGGAGGAAAGCTCCTTGAGGCTGCCTTGAAAGAAGTACCCTCAGTTTTACCCTCTACCGTGTTTTACGACCGTGCCGTGGGTGCTCCTTATGTAGAGATTGGCCTGAACCGGCAGAATATGGCACGGTACGGCATTACGGTCGCCGACCTGCAGGATGTCATCAGCGCCGCAGTGGGCGGTATGACGCTGACCACAACGGTGGAAGGACGTGAACGGTTTCCCGTACGGTTACGGTATCCACGTGAACTACGCGAAAACCCCGAAGAACTGGGCAACCTGATTATCCCCACCGCCACCGGCGCACAGATACCGTTGAAAGAAGTGGCCGACATAGGATATACCCGTGGCGCCCAGATGATTCAAAGTGAAAATACCTTCCTGATAGGGTATGTCATCTTCGACAAGATTGCCGGAAAAGCAGAGGTCGATGTCGTAAAGGAAGCGGACAAAGTACTGAAAGATAAAATAAATTCCGGTGAGCTCCGGCTTCCGCAAGGGGTCTCCTATACATTTGCCGGTAATTATGAGCAACAGCAACGGGCAGCCGATCGGTTACTGATCCTGATTCCGGTATGCCTGATCCTGATCCTGGTCATCCTTTATTTCCAGTTCAAAACCGTTACCGCGTCATTCATCCATTTTTCAGGAGTCTTTGTCGCTTTTGCCGGAGGGTTTATCTTATTATGGTTATATGGTGAACCGTGGTTTCTGAATTTTTCAGTGGGCGACGTGAATATGCGCGATCTGTTCCAAATGCGCCCGGTCAACCTGAGTATCGCCGTGTGGGTAGGGTTTATCGCTTTGTTCGGTATATCCACAAGCGACGGGGTATTGATGGGATCGTTCATTCATGATACATTCCTCGAACGCAACCCGCAGACCAAAGAAGAGATCAGGGAGGCGGTCGTGTACGCAGGCTTACGGCGTGTACGCCCGGCAGCGATGACCACCGCGGTTACCCTGATCGCCTTACTGCCTATCCTCACTTCCACGGGAAGGGGTTCCGATATTATGGTGCCGATCGCCATACCTACCTTCGGAGGGATGCTGATCCAATCCATGACGATATTCGTTGTACCCGTCCTCCAATGCTGGTGGCGCGAATCGGTGATAAAAAAACATGGTAGCATTAAAGAATAAAAACAAAACAGATATGTCGACAATAAGAATATTTTTCATTACGCTGTTCTTCGTTTTGGCGATGACCGGGACATTGTTTGCTCAGGCCGATTCACCTACCGGCCTGCCGATCCCCCGACAGGAGGCCAACTCACCTGCGACACCTCAGATTTCCGACTCCCTGCCCCACTACCTTGAAGTGGCAGCACGCAATAACCCGAGAGTGAAGGCCGACTTTTTGGCCTATAAAGCATCACTGGAAAAGATGCCGCAGGCGGGTGCTTACCCCGATCCCGAACTGGAAATAGGCTTCTTCCTGCAACCGATGGAGATCATCGACGGTCGCCAGATTGTCGATTTCACCTTGATGCAGATGTTCCCCTGGTTCGGAACGCGCAAAGCTGCACGCACCGAAGCAGAACACATGGCTAACATGGCTTTCGAACAATTCAGGGAGACGCGCGACAACCTTTACCTGCGGGTTTATACACAATGGTTCACTCTGTGCAGTCTGCAGCAGCAATTAAGCAACAGCCGCGAGAACCGGGATTACCTGAAACAACTGGAGACACTGGCCATACGTAAGTTTTCCGCTTCTCCGGCAGGAGCCACAGGTTCCGGGGGACGTACGCAAACAACACCGGCTACCGGATCCTCTTCTACAGCCACAAGCAGTATGGGAGCATCGGGAAATATGGGGAGTATGGGGTCATCCATGGGAGGAACAGCGACCCAGCCTCAAACTACCGGCAACACTATGTCTTCTATGAGTTCCGGAGGAAGCATGCAAAGTATGGGCAGTTCTTCCGGCATGTCGGTTGTATTGCGTATCCAATTGGAAATTGCAGAACTGGAGAACAGTATCGAAAGCATTTTGTCGCAAATCGAAGCCGAAACGGCAGCCTTCAACGCATTGTTGAACCGACCGGACAACAACAAGGTGCATCTCCCCGACTCGATCATTGCGATACCGTTTTCATTAGACGTAGCCTTAACGGCTGAACAGATCAATCTGAACAATCCGATGCTGGCGATGATCGACCAGGAAGGGGCGGCCTACAGGGCCAAAGCAGAAATGGACAAAAAAATGGGTTATCCGATGTTAGGGATAGGGTTACAATATTCGGTAATCGGCAAACGGATGGATATGGGGCATGCAGGTCTCCCGGTAACGGATATGAACGGCAAGGACATGATCATGCCGATGGTCTCTATCAGCCTGCCTATTTATCGAAGTAAATACAAGGCACAACAAAAGGAGAGCAATATCCGCTGGCAGGCAAGCCGACAGCAATATGCCGATACCCAGAACACCTTGTATACTGAACTTTATCGCAGCAGGCACTCCCTGGATGATGCCTCGAGAAAAATTGCCCTGTACGAGAAGCAATCACAACTCGCACAAACAACCTATCATTTACTGGTACAGGAGTTTATCTCGGGAAAAAGCGACCTGACCGATGTCATACAGGTACAGCGCCAATTACTCGATTATAAGTTAAAGAAAGCAGAAGCCATCGCCGAATACAATACGATGGTAGCTTCGATACAAAAACTGATCTCTTTTGAGAGTAACTAAGTTGATGTGTTGATTTACGGATGTGATAATGTGACTAGCTAAAAAGAAGTCCGAAGTTGAGAAGTAAAGAAGTTGAGAATACATTTTTAATTAAAAAAAATATGAACACTAAGATAAAGAAAGCGATCAATAATAAGTATGTTACCTACGGATTGATCCTGTTAGTAGGACTATTCCTCGGTTGGTTGATTTTCTCCGGCGGCTCGTCGTCGAACGACGGGGCTGCAACAGCAGAACACGGCCACGATCATGATCACGGCGAGGAAATATGGACCTGCTCCATGCATCCTCAGATACGGATGGACAAGCCGGGAAAATGTCCTCTCTGCGCGATGGACCTGATCCCTCTGAAATCAACCGGATCAGGTGATGCCGCTATCGATCCCGACGCTATTCAACTAAGTACCGAAGCGGTAGCACTGGCCAATATCCAGACGACTGTCGTCAGCCGGCAAAATCCGGTAAAAGATATCCGGCTTTACGGGACTATCCAGGTGGACGAACGGCTCTCACAATCCCAGACATCCCATGTGGGCGGCCGCATCGAGAAACTGATGGTCAGTTTTACCGGCGAGAGTGTACGCCGGGGGCAAACCATTGCTACCATCTACTCACCCGAATTGTTAAGTGCGCAACAGGAATTATTGGAAGCCGTAAAGATGAA
This sequence comes from Proteiniphilum sp., assembly GCF_040307845.1. Lineage (GTDB taxonomy): Bacteria > Bacteroidota > Bacteroidia > Bacteroidales > Dysgonomonadaceae > Proteiniphilum. The sequence goes on along the minus strand of NZ_JAWRIS010000041.1, from coordinate 101,809 downwards.
AGATATCCAGCCGGCATTGCTGCAGGCGGTAAGAGAAAAACTATCCCTCTGGAAATTATCGGACGAACAGATAGCCGCCATCGAACAATCGGGAGAAGTCTCTCCGTTAATCGATATTACGGCAAATACAAGCGGTATAGTCGTTTCCAAGAATGTCAACCAGGGTGATTATATCAGCATCGGAACCATTCTGTTTGATATTGCCGATCTTTCCCGGGTATGGGCAGTTTTCGATGCGTATGAAACCGATCTCCCCTTCCTGAAAGTAGGCGACAGGTTGGAGTATACCCTCCAATCTCTTCCCGGAAGAACATTCTCAGGTAAAATATCTTTCATCAATCCTATACTCGATCCTACAACACGTACTGCCAAAATCAGGGTGGAGACGGCCAATCCCCGCACTGAACTGATGCCCGGAATGTATGCCAACGCCCTTGCGAGTGCGCCGCTGAAGCAACACAACAACGAAATCGTCATCCCAAAATCAGCCGTCCTATGGACGGGCAAGCGTTCCATCGTCTATGTGAAACAACCCGGTACCGAAACGCCGGCATACCTCCTCAGGGAAGTAGAACTGGGTCCTTCACTCAGCGAAGCTTACCTGGTTCTTTCAGGGATAGAGGATGGCGATGAGATCGTGACGAACGGCGCCTTTACCATTGATGCGAGTGCCCAACTTGCGGGGAAACGCAGTATGATGAACGATGAAGCCGGCCACGCCGTTACCGGGCACGAAGGCCATTCCATGCAGGGAGGCGGAGGACATGTACATAATCAGGCTCCCGCCGGACATGAACATGCAATGATGACTGTACAAGGACTTTGTGAGATGTGTAAAGATCGTATTGAGAAAACGGCTATGAGTGTGAAAGGTGTATCTTCCGCCTCGTGGGACGGGACTACGAAGCTGTTACACCTGAATTTCGACCCTCAGCAAACCGATCTCGACAAGATCTCCCAGGCCGTTGCCAAAGCGGGTCACGACACAAACAAGCACAAAGCCGACCAAAAGGTATACGACGCGCTGCCCGCATGCTGTAAGTACAGAAAGTAAAATGGGAAACAACGAACAAAAATATCCTATTTTCGTTAAACAAAGGCAAACTCAGATTTAAATAAACAATTAGAAAAAAGTTATGATGAAAAAGTATGTATTATCAGCAATGATTGTTGCAGCCTCATTGTTCGCCGCATGCAATTCGGGTAGTTCCAAAAGCGGTGCTGCTACAACCGGAACAGCACAGACTGAAACGGAAGTATCCGCCGGGACAGAAAATCAGGACGAGCATGCTGTGCTTGGTGTACAGGGGCTTTGTGAAATGTGTAAAGAAAATATAGAAACTGCGGCAAAAAGTGTAGACGGAGTATCTACTGCCGAATGGGATGTGGAGAAAAAAGAACTCCATCTGCATTTCAATCCGCAACAAACAACTCTCGATGCTGTCAGTAAAGCCATTGCCGAGGTAGGATATGATACCGACAGGGATAAAGCAGACCAGGCAACTTACGATGCATTACCGGCTTGTTGCAAATACAGAGGTTGATTTTTTCAATTAATTATTCAATCCGTCTCAAATATTTCCCTATTTTCACTTTCTATCAGGATAATTTACTAAATTTGCAAATCATGGACAACGATTCCGGTTATATCATTTCGTGAAATCACATTATCGTTCCACAAGGATAAAATCGAAATTGAACATGCAGCCATTTAAGTTCCAATCATATAAAAAACTAAAAGCAAATGAAACGATTTTTTCTATTACCGGTACTTCTTATTCTCGGTATGGTTTTATACGGAAAGCCGGTATTGCCGGAAATCCTGAGCGACGGGATGGTACTGCAACAAAATAGCAAAGTGAATATATGGGGAAAAGCCGGTCCGGGCAAAACAGTAGAGGTCAAGCCTTGTTGGAGCAAAACGGCAGTGAGAGCCACAGTCGACAACGAAGGAAACTGGCTCGCCGTGATCGAAACGCCCGAAGCAAGCTTTAACCCACGGACCATTACAATTTCCGATGGAGAAGAGATAGTCCTCAAGGATATCCTAATTGGGGAAGTATGGTTGGCATCCGGACAGAGCAATATGGAAATGCCCTTACAAGGTTTTAATAACAACCCCATACTGGGTGCCAACGAAACCATTGCCTTCTCCGGACAATATCCCGCCATACGATTTGTCACCATACCTAAAACACCTTCTTTTGAACCATTAGAGAGTGTAGAAGGACGCTGGCAGGTATGCAATCCGGCCAATTCACCGGGATTCAGTGCCACGGCATTTTTCTTTGCCGAAACACTCCACCGGTCGCTGAATGTACCCGTAGGTATTATTGTTTCCTCCTGGGGAGGTACTAAAGTAGAAGGGTGGACCAGCAGGGAAATCCTCGAGACTTATCCCGATGTGGATCTGAATGAAGAAGCGGTCAATAAATTACATCCAATGGCCCGTCCACTGCTGATGTACAATGGCATGATCCATCCGCTTACCCATTATATAGTAAAAGGTTTTATCTGGTATCAGGGAGAATCGAATGTCGGTGCCCATCAGGTTTATGCTGAACGCCTTTACAATATGGTGACCCTCTGGCGCAAACAATGGAATAATCCTGAACTGCCGTTTTACTATGTGGAAATTGCTCCTTATGCCTATGGCAATGGAGATGATAGCAGTGCAGCCTATCTGCGCGAGGCGCAGTTTAAAGCACAAAAACTGATTCCTCATAGCGGGATGATCTCCACGAACGATTTGGTGGAACCTTATGAGTTAACTAACATCCACCCCCGCAATAAAACGGATGTAGGAAAACGGCTCGCATTCATGGCGCTTAACCAGACTTATGGGTATGACCGGGTAGTTGCCCGTGGCCCCGAGTATAATTCAATGGAGATTCGTGACGGTAAGGTAATTCTCTCCTTCGATCATGCAAGAGAGGGATTCAACCGCACGGATGGTATCGAAGGATTCGAGATTGCTGCCGAAGACGGACAGTTCCTTCCCGCCGTGGCAGTAGTTCGTGACGGCAAAGTGGAAGTGTTCCGCGAAGGGGTTGACAAACCGGTAGCTGTCCGTTATTGTTTCCGTAACTTTCAGACAGGGAACTTTGCCGGTACGCGTGAATTACCGGTAGTACCGTTCAGAACAGATTCATTTGAGAAATAATAGAAACAGTGAATTTGCATTCAGAAAGTGAACCTGAGGTTTACCCGTATCCCGTCTTTGGAGATTTCCGGATGATCGAGGTAGCTAAGTCGACGGTAGTAACTTATTTGCAGCACCTTGAGTATATTCTCAACCCCCACGCTATATTCCATATAGGGTTTATTGCCGAACATAAAAGTTCCTTCGGGAAATAGGAATAACCCGTCAGTCAGGTATGGGTTATTTTTATCGGATAAATCCCCGTAAACACCACTGAAAGATACCACTTCGCGCATTTTCAGGCGGTTGACAAGGGGAATACGGTTGAGGATAAACCCTTTCAAATGGTAATTTGCCGTTATTGAAACATATTGGTCGGCGACAAATTCCATGGCGTTCATCAGGTGGAAAGCATCCTTCTGGATAGTCCACGATTGATTGGCATTGGGCATGATCAACAGGGGGAAAGGCACCTTGTCCCACACTTTCCCGGCTTTTATCTTCGTATCGATATGCCCGAAAGACGAGAGCCAGATGCGCTTTTCCATGCTCAACTCCGTATGTTGGTAGGAATAATCGCCTCCTGCCACACCGTCCGTCCCGATTTGGAGGGAAAGGAAAAAGATGGGCGTATCGTTGGAGAGGTTACCGACCGATTCTTTTCCCACACGGGTATTAAACGGACGTTCTCCCGGTGCAAAACGCAACGAGGCACCCCATTCGGCAGTGGTGAAATCGGTCAATTGGGTAAAAAGGTCGTTCCCGTCATGCCGGATATATTGCAGCGCGCCTGCGGCCTCATTGTTCTGATGTTGCAGCCATGTGCTTACCGTAAGGCCATTGAGCCACTCTTTCTCGTATTGCAGCCGCGTAGTGCGGAGATAATTCATCTTATCCATCACCTTCCCCGTCCTAAAGGAGAGCAACATGTTGTCCTGGCCGGTATTGAAGAATGTATGCCCGGGTGTGAAAATATCGAACTCGTGCGACAAGCTAAGGTTATTCAATGGAGTCTCCTTCTCGTGGTATTCCTTGTCGTTGAAACTGTAGGTTGCCTTGGCCGAATATTTCCATTTATGGTCTTTGAATCCGTAGGCCGCATATCCTCCGAAAAAGAGGTGGGGATGCAAGTTGGCCGTGGTCATAGCCCCGGCACGCAGTCTCAACCCTTCCACTTCGTTGAACGAGATAGAGCTGTTCATGGGACCGATATCCAACTTATTGGTATCATGTTCCCTACTGGTTTCGATAAAGCCTGACACTACCACTCCCAGCACCTTCATGAAGACCTTGAACGAGTTCCGGTCATAAAACTGATCCATGATCTCTCCCATGGCATCTTCGCTTGCGGGGAGAGGTACTTGCCTCCGTTCTGCCCACAGCGCATCGCTCATGACAACGTTGGGTGCCGTATGCACATCGCCCTGCAAGGCGAAGACCGAATCGCGGTTCGTGACCTCATAGCGGTAATGGTCGTAACTTTTCAACTGATGGACATACAGCGGTTGCGTACCTTTCACAAATCGTCCTTGCACATAAGTATCCACCCTGTCGGGTGCCCATACCCCCTCCGGCGTCTGTTTGAACTCCTGTTCTATCTGGATATGGTTGACGAAGTTGAGGTTGATTTGTTTCGGAACGTTCAAGGTGGCTTTCTTGACAGCGTAGGTACCATCCGTCAAAATATAGAGCCGTCCGGTAAACCCATAGCTTTGTGAATTGGCAGGTACAAAAGCCAGGTCGATGCACTGGTCTCCATTTACTGCCACGGTATCCATAATAAAGTATTGATAATAGGCCGTCGCCAGCGTGGAGGAGAGCGGGCTCACAAAGCGGTTGAGCAGGAATTTAATGTCGTTGTCGAAAATGTTCACCTCGTGAAAGATTTCCTCGAGATTGGCAGTGAATGCGCCGTAATTATCCAGTTCCCGGTCGATACCCTCCTGTCTCAATGCCTTGTAGATTGTTTTTTCCGACCGTGGGTCTTTGCGGTAATATTGGTCTGCCAGTTTCTCCCGTATGGAAAGTGTCAGTATCGGATTTCCGTCGATAGCCGAGGAATCGACATAGTTCACAAGAAAGGGAAAACGCCGGAGGAATGCGTTCTGGCCGGCATCGGGATTAAATTGATCCAAAGCCAGGGAAATTTTCTCGTAGGTCTCCACCTGATATTCATCCAGGGAGGTGATCCGGTTTTGGTCCTTGTGTTCGATCACATTCCGGATCAAATCGACGGCGGGATTATTTCTTCTGCGGTATCGCTCCCTTTTCGGACGGATGACCACTTCGTCGAGTTCCATAGTGGACGGTGTCAGCAATATCTCCAGTCCGGCATTATGGGTTCCCGCTTTCAAAGGGATTTTTTTCGTCTCATATCCGACGAAAGAGACCTGCAAGGTGTGGTATCCTTGCGTGTTTTTCAATTCAAACTGGCCGTTGTCATCAGTTGCCGTGCCGATGGTTGAATTTTCAAACATGACTGTAACGAAAGGCAAGTCTTCACCCGTAACTGCGTCCTGCACCAAACCCGACGCGGATGTGACAGTTTGCGCATACCCGCTAAAGGTTATGAGCCTCATCAAGAAAAACAGTCTGTAATACTTATACAACGATCTACCCTTCATCCACCTACATCAACATTAACCGATATGAAGGAACAAAAGTAGTTGTTTTTAGCATACGCGGCTGTTATTTTGTGATTAAACTATCTTAGGGCATCTAAAAATTTGTTTTTCCTCCACAGGTAAGCATTCTACCCTCATGACGGAAGAAGGCAGGACAGAAAGTGAAACAAGGGACAGAGGCTAGTCGGGATATCAAAAGATGGTTACGGGCATCATTCAAATAGACTCCACGCTTGGTTATTACATACAGGTCCAATTCCTGACGGTTGTTTGCCGTCGGCGCAGTGCGTTTACCATCACGGATAAAGCCGTTAGCCGCCCACAACAGATCGGAGAATTGCGGAGGGGTATCCGTAAACTATACACACAAAGCGCCTGCTCCAAGAATTCCGATATTATGCAGGTCGGAAGTCAATATTTGAACTTTCTCCACCGACTTGGGATAAGGGAAATCTTTCAGATTCTCATACATTGAATCTTTAAAGAGGTCGAATGACTTAGATATGGAACCTCCGAAAATAATAGCCTGCGGATCAAGGATCAACAATATCACTTTCACCAACGCAGAGATATGTTTTCCATATTGGTTATATATTTCAATCGACTCTATATCTCCTTCCCTCGCTTTTAATGCAATTTCATAGCCTGAACGGCTTGTCGTCCGGGTAAAGAAACGACTTCCGCAATATTCCTCAAGGATTGAATCGAGATAGGGTATCTCTCCAAATTCTCCGGAACCACAGTTGGAGTCGAATAACAGATGATTATCCTGAATGATCCCCCCTCCTACGCCTGTTCCTAATGTAATACCCACAAAATTTTCAAAATTTTTGCCTTTTCCAAAGATTTTCTCCCCATAGGCAAAACAGTTAGCATCATTATCAATATAAACAGGCAGTCCAAATTCCACTTCAAGAAGGGATTTCAGATGTACTTCATCCCAATTCCTTATATTCTGGACATTATAGACAATCCCTTTCTCCCGGTCTACTACACTCGGCACTCCTATTCCGATCGCCCTGGTATCAGTAGTCTTTAGCTGACGGATAAGTCCCTTCAGTATATTCAATGTTTTTTCACCCCCCTCCCGGGCACAGGTATCTACTATAATCTGCCCGGCTATATGCTCACCTTCTATTCGACCTCCAACAATGGAGGTACCGCCCATATCAATACCAAGAATGTATCCCATATATTTACTTTATTTCAATATCTGGTACAAATTTAATAAACTTTTCTAATCATCCATCAATAACGATACGGGATCAGAGAGGTATTCCATTACCCTCTTAACAAAGCGGGTGGTCTCGCCACCATCCACAATACGATGGTCGACGGTAAGTGAAACAGGCATGATATTGCCTACCACGATTTCGTCATCTTTCACGATAGGCGTTTTCAGGATACGCCCGATACCCAATATACCGGCTTGAGGAAAATTGATCACCGGCGTAGCAAAAATACCGCCAATGGAGCCGAAGCTGGTGATGGTAAAAGAACCTTCTTTCATATCTTCCAATACTAATTTTCTCTCCCGTGCCTTTTGGGCCAATTCACCTATTGCCTTTGCTATTTCGAAAATAGTTAAACGGTCTGCATCCCGGATCACGGGCACCACTAATCCATCGGGGGCATCCACCGCGATACCGATGTGGTAACGGTTGCGGAAGATCATCCGGTTGTTTTCCGTATCGATCTGGGAATTAAGCTGGGGATGTTGTTTCAATGCTTGTGCCACCGCTTTCACAACAAAGGCCAGATAGGTGAGCTTCACATCCTTAGCGGCAAATTTGGGTTTGTATTTCGTAACGACCTCCTTCAACAAGGATATCTCCACCTCTTCAAAAACCGACATGTGTGCCGCGTTATGTTTGGAGTGAAGCATATTCTTTGCAATGGTCTTCCTGATCTGGGTAAGTGGCTTGTAGGTTACATCTTCCATCCGGGGTGCAATTGCACTTGTTTTACCACTCCCCTCTGTGGATGGTGATGTATAATTCAGTATATCTTCTTTTTTGACTCTTCCCGAGGGACCACTACCCGGCACATGGTTGATATCGATCCCCATCTCTTTTGCCATAGCACGGGCGACCGGTGTGGCAAGGACTTTGCATCCCGCTTTATCCATATTGGTTGTTTCGGCAGAGACTTCGTTGCTAGAAGCCAGTAAAGAGCCTTCACCGGCCAATTCCATGGTTCCTACTACCGCTGCACCCTCTTCCGATTCAACAATAGCTTCCACGGGCAATCCCGCATCTACGACTATCGGTTTGCCGGTATCAGTATTTTCCTTTTCAGTATTACCCTCGCGCGCTCCACTGCCCTCTATTTCTATCTCCACAAGCGGCGAACCCACATGAATTACATCGCCCACATTGCCGTGGCAGGCGATAACAGTGCCACTTTTGGGAGAAGGAATATCAGCTACTACTTTGTCTGTTTCCATCTGCACCAGAGAATCACCCACTTTCACATTATCTCCTTCCGAAACAAACCACTCCAATATGGTTCCTTCTTCCAATCCTTCGCCCAAGTCGGGGAAATTAAATACAAACCTCATTATAATTGATTTTTAGATATTTAGAGGCAAGAGCCAAGACTAAACTAAACTAATGTGAAAAGTAAAAAGTGAAAAATCAACTTCTTTACTTCTCAACTTCGGACTTCTTTTTTATCAGTCACATTGGCACTACATGTCCCGATTCATCGGGATTATTCTCATTGACATTACTTGTTCCGATTTATCCGGATTAAAACTTAACGCTCTTTTCAATTTCATAAAAAATACGCTCGGGCGAAATTATATAATACTTCTCCCCCTGTGCCAACGGAACAATGGTATCGAATCCTGCCACCCTTCGGGGGGGTGCTTCCAGATAGAGGAAAGCCTCCTCATTGGCGATAGCGATTAACTCCGACCCGACACTGAAAGATTGGTGTGCTTCGGCCACGATAAGCATACGTCCCGTTTTCCGCACAGAATTCCCGACGGTTTCCCGGTCGATGGGATAAATGGAACGCAAGTCGATCAACTCCACCGAAATGCCGGCCTCCTGTGCCATTGCGATTGCTCTCTGGCATTCACGGATCATGGCTCCGAAAGCCACAATCGTTATATCTGTCCCTTCCTGCACCACGCGGGCCTTGCCAAGGGGAAGGGTAAACTTCTCTTCAGAAACCTCCTGCTTGATTGCCCGGTAAATCCGTTTCGGCTCCATAAAGATAATGGGGTCATTGCTTTCGATAGCGGAAATCATCAACCCTTTCGCATCATGGGGAGTGGACGGGATCACTACTTTGAGCCCCGGTATATGGGCAAACAGGGCTTCAGGACTGTCGGAATGATGCTCCAGGGCATTGACACCACCACCATAGGGAAAACGGATCACCATCGGCACTCCGTATTTCTTACGGGAACGGTTCTGCATGCGTGACACATTGGAGAGTATCTGGTTAAAGGCAGGGAAGGTAAACCCTTCGAACTGCAGTTCCACGATAGGCCTGAGACCCGACACAGCCATCCCCAGGGCAGTACCGACAATCCCCGACTCCGCCAGGGGGGAGTCGAAGACACGCTCCACGCCGTACTTCTGCTGCAACCCCTCGGTCACACGGAAAACGCCGCCCTCCACGCCTACATCCTCACCATACACAACAATATCATTATCTTCTTCCAGCTTTATATCGAGCGCATTATTAATCGCTTTCACCATTGTCATTACGCTCATCTCCTGTTCTCCTTCCAGCTTAAGAATTGTGCATACTCCATCTTTTGTCTCTTTAACTCGTCCGGCATGTCGGTGTACATATTTTCAAATACCTCTTCCCAGGGATAGGACTTGTTATTTTCCGCATCTACAAACTGGGCATCGATCTCCAACCGGTATTCTTCAATAAGTTTTTCTTCATCGATCTGCCATATTCCCTTATTCTGCATAAAACGTTTCAGACGGATCAACGGATCAGTCAGCCCCCATAGCGTTTCCTCATCCTTACACCTGTATTTCGAGGGATCGTCCGAGGTGGTATGGGCACCACGACGATAGGTGACAGCTTCGATCAGCACGGGTCCCTTCCCTGACCGGACGTATTCGGAGGCCGTTTTATAAACCAGATACATGGCAAGAAAATCATTGCCATCCACCTTGATTCCCGGGATACCAAAAGCGACCGATTTCACCGCAAGGTTGATCGAATTGGTCTGCGACTTCACCGGGACAGAAATAGCATACTGGTTATTTTGTATCGTAAAGACGACCGGCACCTGCCATACACCGGCAAAATTCAGCCCTTCGCTGAAATCACCTTCCGAAGTACCTCCGTCACCGATAAAAGTATATACCGCTTCATCTTTTTTCCGGTATTTCACGGAATAACCTATACCGGTGGCATGATGAAATTGCGTTCCGATAGAAATCGCGATCGGCAGGACATGGTAGGCATCCTTGAAACTGCCGCCTTGTTCATTTCCCAGATAAAACAGGAACATCTCTTTCATGGTAACCCCTTTAGCCAGTAGGGTACCCATTTCCCGGAAAGCAGGCACCACCCAGTCCTCTTTCCGGATATTCATTCCGGCGGCAATATGGATAGCTTCCTGCCCCATATTGGGTGTATAGGTGTACATCCGTCCCTGGCGCTGATAAGAGACAGCCATCTCATCGGCCAGCCGCTCGTATAACATCTGCTTATAAGCATCTATAATTATTTCGTCCTCCAATGCGGGCATCAGCGGTTCATTCACCACATTCCCTTCATTGTCGATGACCTGCAGCATCTTATCTTCTATTGGATCGAAGTCACGAAAAATCGCAGGTAAATCATTTTGGATCATCTATCTGTCTGTTTAGCACTATTTCTTTGTATGACATAGCCTGAAGCAATCAGACTATTTTAAACAACACTTCGCTGTGAATCTTAAATACACTTAGCACTGAATATAACAGTCCGGACCATAAATAGTTCTTAAAAGAGGCTGAAAGGGGTCATAAAAATACTTACAAACGGACCCTCTGTCGTCATTGTCACTTAATATTATTAATTTTGCGCCCTCATTCCTGACTCTTATTACAGACGGAAGACAGAATCAGCAGAATTGGAAAGAAAAAAAAGAAGAATATCTCAACAATGGATTCATATACAGAAACAGAGGAAAGACAAAAGCCGGCAAGTAGTGTGCAGTCAGAAGTGATATATCAAAAAACGATTTATACCATTTTATTTACAATTAGTTTTGCACATCTGCTAAACGATATGATGCAGTCGGTTATTCCTGCCGTATATCCCATTATTAAAGAGAAATTCAACTTTTCATTTACGCAGATAGGAATCATCACGCTTACATACCAATTTGCTTCGTCGGTATTACAACCCTTTATAGGATTTTATACGGACAAACATCCAAAACCATTTTCTCTTTCTATTGGAATGAGTTTTACACTGGTTGGACTGATCGTCTTGTCGATGGCCTCCAATTTTCACACCTTCCTCCTTGCCGTCACGCTGGTGGGTATAGGTTCATCGGTCTTTCATCCGGAATCATCCAAAGTGGCACAACTGGCTTCAGGAGGAAGAAAAGGTCTTGCACAATCCATTTTTCAGGTAGGAGGAAATTTTGGGAGCTCCCTGGGGCCTCTGCTAGCCGCATTGATCGTCTTGCCTTTTGGACAACCCGCCATTAAATGGTTCACATTGGCTGCTTTGCTGGCAATCCTTATCCTCCTGCGGGTCGGGAGATGGTACAAGGCTCACCTGCACATAAAACCGACGGCCCGGGGAAATGCACAAACGGAAAAAGCCAATACATTCCCCCGAAAAAAGGTAATCGGATCATTAATCATCCTATTCTTCCTGGTTTTCTCCAAGTACTTTTATATGGCAAGCATGACAAGTTATTTCACTTTCTTCCTGATTGAAAAATTCAATGTCTCCGTACAACACTCGCAGTTATACCTGTTCATTTTTCTTGCCGCTGTGGCTGTCGGTACAGTTGCCGGCGGACCATTAGGAGACCGTTTTGGCAGAAAATACATTATCTGGTTCTCAATTCTTGGGACAGCTCCTTTTGCCCTTTTAATGCCTCACGTTGGTCTTTGGGCGACCATTGTCCTTGCCGTATTTGTAGGTTTGATTCTTTCATCCGCATTTTCGGCCATATTGGTATATGCAACCGATCTTGTTCCGGGGAAAGTGGGTATGATCGCCGGGTTATTCTTTGGACTGGCCTTCGGAATGGGAGGCATAGCCTCCGCGTTTTGGGGGTGGTTGGCAGATAAGACAAATATTGAATTTGTGTTCAATATTTGTGCTTACTTGCCCCTAATCGGAATAATAACAGCTTTCCTGCCAAATATTGAAGGTAGAAGAAAATATTCTGCGCCCAATTTGCAGGAATAATTTTATTCAGAATACTTTATGATATATCAACTATTCCAATTAAATTTGGATCTTTTATTAAAATCTAAATAAAGCTAAGACTAATATGAAAACAAACTATTTGTATGTCACATCAACAGGGTTGGTTCTTTTCATGTGGTTACTTTTATCATGTTCCAATTCCGACGAACCAACCGGTCAAAATCAAACCTACGATGAACGAGAAAATATCTTTCTAAAAGATTTCAGGGAGAAAGTAAGGGGAGACTGGAAAGTAGAGAAAATACTCATTGCTAAAGGCTATATTTCAGATGATTCTACGAATGACTCAGTTGTTTTCAATCCGGGAAGGATTTTTATAAACAATATCTACAATGATCCAATTCATGCGGAAAAATACAATCAATTGGAAGCATCCTTTTATCTGAACCATGAAACTATTCCTTTCAAATCACGATTATTAGCAAGCCCTTCCCGGTCAGTTCCGACCGCTTTTCAGAAGAATACTTATTCCTGGATAAATTTTTCTTCGGCGACAACTATAGCATGGTTTTAAGCGAAGATGAAAAGACTTTTACATGGAAAGGTCTGAACCGCCATATTAGAGAGATTGTATTGTCCAGATAAAACGCCCTTCCGGTTATGTTAATAAGTCGTACTAAAGTATCCCTGCACTATTTTGTACAATCGGGAACTAACGTCTGAAAAAGTTATGTAAAGACCAATTTATCAACGTTAGAAAAGATAAAACTAGTCTCTTATACAATTGTGTCAACAGTGTTGACACACTTGTATTATTCTGAATATCAGCAGATTGAATTTATTCCTAAGGTCGAAGTCTTGTTATTCATTAAGGTGTACATATTACCATATCATTTTTTCGTGAAACAGGATTCACATCCAATGACTGTATCTCTCCATTCACCACTTTCCCCGTAATTACGGTATTTTTGGGAGCATGTAGTTTAAAGTCGATATCCCATTCTTTAGGCCATGCCGGCAACAGGTAAATTTTAGAAGGATTCATTACCCATTTCCCGTCTTCGTTTGTTGTGTAAAAGTTGTCGAAAAACTTCATTATGTCATTGGCTACCGGAACTATTTTCTCTTGTAATAAGACCGAATCGGATAAGAAATCATAATAATCGAGCATCATGTGTACTAACTCGGGAGCTGCCACCCATTCCCATTTATGCCATCTACTATCCTGCAGTTTATCCTCACGCTCTTCCATTTTCGTCCAACCATAATCATTGGTAAAACAAGCCCCCAGAAATACATGCACTCAGGAAAACATACACCATCGAAATTGAAATATTTCTTAGTCCTGTATTTACACAGGTTATAAATATCGTCCGCATACATCTTAAAGAAAGGCTGCATAAGATCAAAATCGCCTGAAACAGTCAGGCTGATATAAGGCAGTCGCGTGTTCTGCCACCAATATCCGGGACCCCAGCGGCGATAATCGGGATCGAGGTTTAGCACCTGATTTACTTTGTCTAACCGCAAGGTCTTTTTTCCTTGTTCAAGTTCACGCACAAAACGTAAACCGACTCCCGATTTTTCTGAGAGTTCAATTTGGGTCAAGTGATGCTCCTTCCGGTATAAAAAGAGTTTTACATCCACTTATTATACTTTATCGGGTATAAAATAGGAATACCAACAAAAATAATTTTGGCTACGAAAAAAGGCTGCATAACGACCCTCTACCTATGCATCGTGATTCAGAATGGAAGTACGGGTGAGTGGTTTGTTTCTAACTCTTCCATTTGAACTCCCAAAAGGAGCTATATTTTGAATAGAAAAGCGCGTCTAATATGTTTTAATATTCAAAAAATAGCTATCTTTGCACTATGGACAACCCATTACATCAATTAGGCAATATCCCTGTCACGGCTTCCGCCTTGGAATCCCTCTTCCCTCATATCAAGAGGGGAAACCAAAAAATAAGGTTGCTTGAGCGCGATAAGCAAATTATCCGTCTCAAGCGGGGGCTTTATGTATGCAACCCGGAAATAACAGGCAAAACTCTATCAACGGAATTGATAGCCAATCATCTTTATGCTCCTTCGTATGTTTCCATGTCGTCGGCTCTGCGTTATTACGGTTTGATACCGGAAGCGGTATATACCAAGCAATCAATGACCTTGAAACATGCTAAGGTTTTTGATACGCAGCTGGGTAGATTTGAATATACGCATATCTCAAAAAGAGCATTTTCCGTAGGCTTGACCAGTATCCAGAAAGATGGATATGCTTTTGTGATGGCAACTCCCGAAAAGGCGTTGTGTGATTTGATTGCCAATTCTACCCATATAAACCTCCGCTATCTAAAAGAGGCTGAGATTTATTTGGAAGAGGATATTCGACTGGAACTGGAAGATTTCAGGCACATGAACAGTGAAATATTTGAGGAATATAGTAAGGTCGGGAAAAAGGCCGATTCAATACATACATTACTGAAATTATTGAAGAAATGAAGAATAATATTTACGGCAATATGCTTTCCTCATACGATTTTTCCACGGAACAGCAGAAACGGAATGCGATTTTTGAGGTAAAAACCAGCAGGTAATACTTGCGGGGCTTTACAATGGCGGCTTCTTTGACACGGCTGCTTTCTACGGGGGTACTTGCCTTCGGATTTTTCATGGCCTTCAGCGTTTTAGTCAGGATATGGACTTTTCTCTTCTTGCTTCCGATGAGCAGTTCGATTTTACAAAGTACTTTCAACCCATCATAGATGAGTTTGCCATTGTTGGCAGGGAAGTAGAGATTAAAAAGAAAGATAAAAGGAGTTTTGGCAAAGTGGAGTCTGCTTTCTTGAAAGACAATACAGATGCATATGATATTTCTTTTCAGACGGAAAAATCTATAAAAATAAAGATTGAGGTTGACACCCAGCCTCCGTTGAATTTCAGGACAGAGCAGAAACTGCTTTTACAGCCTCATTCTTTTATGACTCGTTGCTTCGCTCTTCCGGATCTGTTTGCCGGAAAGATGCACGCATTGGTTTATCGGGCATGGAAAAATAGGGTGAAGGGTCGTGACTGGTACGATTTTGAATGGTATGTCCGTCATAATATACCGCTTGGTTTTGCGCATCTTGCCGAGCGTGCTCTTCAACTCAACAAAGAAGTGATTAAGCGTGATGTGTTCGTAGCTCAATTGAAGGAGAAGTTGGCTTCGGCAAATATGAATCAGGTAAAGAGCGATGTGCTTCCTTTTGTCAAGAATCCCAAAGAACTGGATATTTGGTCGAATGATTATTTTGTGCAGTTAGTGGATATGATGAGGTTTGAATAGAGTGATACTGTGGATTCTTCATCTGGCACTCTATTTAAAAATAAGTACTATCTTTACACGAAACAAATAATTTTAGTCTTATGAAGAAAAGTGTGCTTTTTGTTACGGGATTACTGGCTTTCAATGTGTTGAGTGCACAAAAATTAGAGATCATCAAGTTAAAAGAACCGAATATGAACAGGGGGAGTTCTGCGATGAACGCGTTGGAAAACCGCAGGTCAACGGACGAGTATTCGGACAGGATGTTAAACATAGATGATTTGTCGGATTTGCTTTGGGCTGCTAATGGTATTAATCGGCCGGAGAGTGGGAAAAGAACGGCTGCTTCCGCGATGAACAGGCAGGATGTATCGGTCTATACGTTCACGACGGAGGGCGTGCATTTATATGATGCCGCAAAACATGAACTATTACCGGTGATTTCGGGTGACCACAGAAAACTGTTCGGAGAGAGGGGGATGTCACCGCTTATCATTCTTCTTGTCACTGATATTTCCAAGTTTGGCGATGTGGGGACAAATGAGGACCGTCGCGAATGGGGAGCAATAGATCTGGGACTGGTTTCGCAGAATATGGCTATCTTCTGTGCGGCAAACGGCATCGGCACCAGGCCTCGCGCCGGAATGGACAGGGAAGGCATTGCATCTTTGCTAAAGCTTTCTGATACCCAATTGCCTATGCTGAACCATTCCGTCGGATATCCCAAGTTGTCGATAGATGTTGATGAGTAATCAATCACTTTCCGATGCGGAAAATGCAAACAATTAAAAATAAGAACTTTAAATAAATTACGATACAAATTTCAATTTACTTTTTATTTTTTTGTTAATCAGCATCAAACAGTTATAAAAATGGCTTGACACACAGTCTCTATTCTTTGATTTACAGCGAGTTATTATTTATGTTTTGTATCAAATTTGTATCACTTAATTTTTGTAATAAAATTAACCATAAATATATATCTTATTATCAGATGATTATAAATTAAAATATTTGTATTTTATCAAATTACACAGAACTTGACTATTCCTTGAACAAGAATAACCGATTTTCCAATAATTCAATATATTTTTCTTGGTTTTCCGGAGAAAGAAAAGAGCGTTTTATCTCTTGTTTCATTTTTTTCTCTGCTTTGATAAATCGATTAAAAGTATTCACAATCTGTTTTTCGGTCAATTGAAATTTAAATCCCAAGTTTATAAAATCCGATTTTGTCAGTTTTCGTTTCTTCCCGTTGATAGTAAGCGCCGTTTCTTCGTTATCCTCCGGAAGATGCAGGTTTACATTCAATAAATCATACGCCGGCGATAATGTCCATTCCTCATTGTTTAAAATCAATGAGAAATTTTTCAGGTGCATATCGTTATTTCCGGTAAGATAGCTAAAAACAATAATTTCAAAAAGCCGAAGTAAATCCATTAAAGTATTCGATGAGTGTTCGGCAACTGCTTTTCCTACCTTTTCTACAGAACTTTTGTATTTATCAAAAGCTTCCAGAATCTGAAACATATCCAGCATATGGATTTTTTCGCCTGTTTCCGTACGGTCTATCCGTTTGGTAATGTAGGAAAGTTCGCCCGATTTCAGCCGAATCAATGAAGAGGGAACTACCGAAATTCCACAAAGTTCAGCCATTCGCATGGTGAGGTGCTCGTTTTCGGGCATTTGAGGAAAAGTGCCATTTTGAGGTTTAAGAATATAATTTCCACCCAAAGCGCCCATGACTGTTAATCGTCCCTTACCGCCATCTTGCAAAACATCTTTGATAAAGCCCAAAGAGAGTTTGGGCTGCACTCCGGGAACCGTTACAGAACTTTCGACCACTTCTTTGGCTAATTCAGCCATTTCAGCCATGGTGTAATTCAAAACAGGGGGGTGGTTGTTTCCGAAAAAGCGTGCACTACACGAAGCATGAAAATCAACCTCCGTAGCTAATTCATGATAGCAATACAGACACTTTTTATTCATTGCTTTCATCTGTTATAGGAATTACACTTACCGCTCCGATGCAGTTTTTACAACACGCCAACAACAAACCCATACGGTCGTTCTGATTGAGTTTCCAGCTTTTGGATGCGATTTCCAGCAACCAACCTTCGGGGATTAACCCTTCAAAAAACGGGAATAACCGATTATCCTGATATACTTTATTGGACACGGGCATAGAAAAAGTTATAGGTTGATTCGGGAAATGATGAATATACGCTTTGTCGTAAGCAAATAGATATTCGCCTTCATCGGTTTCTGCAAGAATTCCGACAAAGTCATCTTTATAGAATACTTTTCCTTGTCTCATGGCTCAATTTCCTTATGATGGACGGGAGCAAGCTTATTGCCAAACATCATCAACACCTGATTTACTTTTGCCAAACTCAGGTTTTCTTTGCCCTGCTCTATTTTCCGGACGACAGTAAGCGCCACGCCGGCTCTGTCGGCAAATTCCTGCTGCGTAAGCTTGGCTTCTTTCCGTTTTGTTTTAATAAATGCGGCTAAACTTAATGACATAATTATATGCTTTTGCAGTTATTTTGTTGCAAAGATATGAAATTATATTTGAAAGCATATAAAAATGGGAAAATAAATGGTTTTATATGCAAGTGGATATAATTATAAATCTGTTGAAATACTATGTCTAAATAGTTAGATAAGGAGATATTTTTGTCACTAACCATTCGTAAGCATCAAATGCTTTTTTTAGTTTACTAGCTTGAATATCTAAAGGAACTCCATGAAATAATTTATTTCTCTCTGAATTAATATTATTATATTTACTAAGAATTTCTTTCTCTGACAATGGAAATTTACATTCTTTAATTACTTTATTTATCTTAAAGTATACACTTGGATGTTTAGTAGAATTAGGCCATTTGACTTTACCCTTCATTTCTGGAAATTGTTGAGATAATATACTTTCTGCAGATTCAAAAGAAGAAACGTTTCCTGATAATTCATATAAAAGTTTCTTATCTGTTATTACCGAATTAATAAAACCATCAATTAAAGACTCTGTAGCCACATTTAGCCAGAACAAAGCTTCTTTATACTGTCCAATTTCCGAATAAATCTGTGCATACAAATAGCTTTTTGTATTCCACTTTACTTCCTCTAGGTTTTTAATGCTGTATTTTTCAAACTCAACATTATTGTTACTAATACGATAAACATTACATGGATTCGACATTAATTTAAATTCTATTTGAGTTTCTCTATTCCACTGAGAAAATTCTATAAATGGAATATCTTTAGGAACAGGTGTCCAATTCGAAGTGGCTATATTGTTTTCCTTGAAATGCCACCAAAGATTTTCTATGATTCTATAAGTTATATCAAACAAATAATTCCAATTTTCATCAATGCAGTCATCATCCTTACTTGTGATTAACATTAAAGATGGCACACTTCTTGAATCGTCTACTAAGCCCTTCAATGTTATATTTATTTCAGAAATAAAATTCTGCCATCTAGAAGCACCGTAACTTTCCATTGTTGAATTTAAATCAACTTGGAGAAAAGAATCGTTACATCCTAAATAATGAGGTATTATTTCAACTTCAACGTTTACGTCATACATTTCAAATGAAATAAGTGTTCTTTTGTTGGCAAATTTATAAGGAAGCCTTGTGTTTATTTTTGTCAATAAAGTATTTGAGAGCATTCCAAGTATCAATAATGATAGTTTTTGTTTTTGTTCATCAAATTCGACAATCTTTTCTTTATAAAAATCTGGAATAGATAGCAGATTAAGCCTATTGAGATATTTGTTTAATTCTACATAATCATCTTCCTTTATATCTTTAAAATTAAACCGATTATATATTTCCCATTTTAATTTATGTATTTCCTGTATGGGGGCATTACCGCTTTCTTTTCCCTCCATAAGCCATAATGCACTCAAAAACAATTTAAAATTAATAAAATTATCTTCAGTCGATACAATAGGTGACGGAATACTAAATTTATCAAATTTTATAGAACCGTAGTAAAGAAATTTTTTTACAGAAATATTTAAAATCTTATCTTTAAAAGGTATGTGATTTCTTATTGAATAAAAAATGGCTTTATACTCATCTTCGGATAAGTTCTCGTATTTTTCCCTAATATTTTGTTCTGACAATTCAAATAGCTTATGTTTGGCATTTAAGATATTCATTTTACGTAGATAATTTTTCTTTCAAAATTATATTAGTCCTATATTGACAAATATAAGAGTTCAAATCAAGAATATTACAAATATTACTAATTCCCGCATAAATCTTCTATATATATCCTTGAAATATTTACAAATAGAATCAAGACACATGATTGCAAAGACATGCATATTCAAATATATTTTTTTTACTTTTCCACTTCCTTTTGCAACCTATTAACCTCAGAATCATTCAACCTCGTCCGCTCTATCTTCTCCGCCTGCTCTTTAACCAACTGTTCGTACTTCTCCACCTGCTTACGGATAACCGATATTTTTTTCTTATCCCGATTATAAGTAAAAATACTTTCCAATTTCAACAAATTTTCCTTACGCTACAAAAATAGTGATAATATATAATAAAATAAAGGAATAACAATAGATCTAAACAAAAAGAAACCCGCTATAAGTTAGCGGGTTGCGTGTTTTTGTGATTTTTTATATTATTGATAATCAATATATTATTTTCCGATACAGAATTTTGAAAATATATTACCAAGTATTTCATCAGTAGATATCTGCCCTGTTATTTCGCCAAGATGGAACATGCACTCCCGGATATCCTGGGAGAGGAAATCGTGAGTGATGCCGATCTCCAGACCTTCTTTTACACGGAGGATGGCTTCAAGGGCTTTGGTAAGGGATTCATAATGACGCAGGTTGGTCACAATTACATCTTCTTCACTAATGGCGGGAATGGCGGCAGCTTCGACCAACAACTCCTGCAACCGACCGGTGTTGTACTGCTGCCTGGCAGAAATAAAGAGCCTGTCATTCCCTACCCCCGGAAGGATATTTTCCTTCTCTGTCCGTTCTTCTCCGGATATCAGGTCGGCTTTGTTAAAGAGCAGGATAAGATGTTTCTCTTTTGTTTTTGGGACGATGGACTCTGCCAGTGATTCTATTTTTTTACGCAGTGTGGTCAAGTCGATCATCCACAGCACGATGGAGGCTTGTTCTATTTTTCGGAAAGTACGCTCGATTCCCATCGTCTCAATGGTATCTGAAGTCTGGCGGATACCTGCCGTATCGATAAACCGGAAGGTGACACCTCCGATATTCATGGTGTCTTCGATCACATCACGCGTAGTGCCGTGGATATCGCTAACGATGGCTTTCTCTTCGTTCAACAACAGGTTCAGTAAGGTGGACTTACCGGCATTCGTCTCGCCGATAATAGCGACCGGGATACCGCTTTTGATAGCATTCCCCAACCGGAAAGAACTGACAAGTTTATCTATTTCACTCTCGATTTCTTGTGTTAACAAGTAGAGTTGCTGCCTGTTGGCAAACTCCACATCTTCTTCGGAGAAATCGAGTTCCAACTCGATCAACGAAACAAACTGTAACAACTTATCACGCAGATCAGAGAGTTTTTTGGCAAAGCCACCCCGCATCTGGTTCATCGCAACCCTATGTGAAGCACGCGAAGAGGAGGATATCAGATCAGCCACCGCCTCGGCCTGGCTTAAGTCGAATTTCCCGTTACGAAAAGCACGACGGGTAAATTCGCCGGCTCCTGCCAACCGCGCACCATGAGCCAACAACAACTCCATAATTCTCTGCTGGATATAGACCGATCCGTGACACGATATTTCTACACTCTCCTCACCCGTAAAAGAATGGGGAGCACGGAAGACAGTGACCAGCACTTCATCCAACACCTCGTCCTCCGCCATAATCTTTCCGAAGTGAACGGTATTGGCTGCTACTTCGTTCAGTTTCCTCCCGGAAGGAGAATGAAAAATCCTATCAGTTAAAGCACAACTACCTTCGCCTGAAAGGCGAATAACAGCTATCGCCCCCATACCGGGAGGAGTAGATATCGCACAAATTATATCTTCTATCATATTTATGCCCCTGTACGGATCAGGGGACTGGACTCTTATCTAATAACATAATAAATCTATCCCATCCTTAGGCACCTCGCCATCTAACCATTGGCACATTGGCACACTCATCACACTAATATCTAAAACTGCTTCCCCCCACAAATTCCCTGAGTAAAGAAGTCGGCGGCAACTCACGGTCGGTGATATAATTGAAATATCCTAAAAATTTGAGTAGGCGGTATGCTTCGGAATATTCCGGCACAGTCCGTGGTACCCGCTGCAGGATCGGTTCGGCATGACGCCGGATGGCGGCCAACTCATAGATCATAGCCGAATTGAACATTACATCGGCATTTTCCTGATAAGGGAATATCCATTTATCTTCCCCATGCCTGACACTATCCCAACGGGAGATTGTTTCTTCAGCTGAATAGCCCCTGTAACGGTAGTCACGCACGATACGGCGAATGAGCCGGTTATCAGAAGCAGGTATCCAGTTATGATCGTCCAGAGAGATAGTAGTCAGTGCAGAGACATAGACCATAAACTTCTTTTCGCGTGGAATATGGGCTGTCAATTCCGGATTCAAACCATGTATTCCCTCCACGATCAGGATACTGTTCTCTTCCATCTTCAGATAGTTTTTCTTGTATTCACGCTTACCTGTCATAAAATTGTAAGATGGCAGTTCAATCTCCTCCCCCGCCATAAGCGCAAGCATATGCTGTTCGAATAATGCCAGATCGAGTGCATAGAGCGATTCATAGTCTTTCTCCCCCTTTTCATCCAATGGTGTCTGATCCCTATTCACAAAATAATCGTCCAGGGAAATACCCAGCGGCTTCAGCAGATTCACCAGCAGTTGTACTTCGAGCCGTTTACGGAAGGTGGTCTTCCCCGAAGAAGAGGGTCCCGATATCAGGACGACACGCACGCCCTCCCTGAATCCACGGGTAATCTCTTCGGCAATCTCGGATATCTGTTTAGCCTGATAAGCCTCCGCCACCTGAATCACATCTGACATACGATCGGCCTGTTTTGCCCGATTCAGATCCCCGACATTATCCAGGCCGCTTATCTTCAAAAATTGAATATGTTCGCGGTATACATTCAGCAGTTTCTCCTGCTGTATTTCAGGCTCCAGTTCCACCGGATTCTCGCGATTAGGAACCCTTAGGAGATACCCCCCGTTATGCGGCTGGATATCGAACAATTTGATGTATCCGGTAGAGGGTGTCAGGCTACCGTAGAAATAATCGATATACTCTTCTAATTTCGAGTAACGGGAATAAAGGAAATCAGATGTTTCAAGTAACCTTGCTTTGTCTTCCATTCCCCTTTCACGGAATAGTTTTACAACCTTCACCGTCTCCTCTTCTACTTGCACGAAAGGAATATCGGCATTCACGATCTCCCGCATCCTTTTACGGATAGCATCCAGTTCCGGTTTGCCGACCGGGACTTCCGCTTCTATCTGAAAATAATAACCTTTGGCTACGGCATGTTCAATATAGGTTTCAGCATGGGATAAGGTATCATTTACCGCCTTGGCAAGAATAAAACAGAGTGACCGAACATAAGTTCGCATGGCCGAAGAGTGAGTGAGGTCCGCATACTCTATTGTTTTAGGACGGTATATCCGGTAGGATAACGACTCTGTCTTATTATTTACTTTTGCGTTCGTGATCAAGTAAGGAGATGTAACTCCAAAAACATCAATTAACTCTTCTAAAGTCGAACCGATTTTTACCTCTTTATAAACATCTGTGTTAAGACAATGCACACGTACAGTATCTGTCATATTTTTGATTTTTGCTTTTTACAATTATTTGCTATATTTGCACACGAAAATATTTGCACGCTAATATACGCCATTTTTCACACATGGACTATAGTTTCTTCGATTTTTTAAAGCTTTTAGGCTCGATGGCTCTGTTTTTATACGGTATGAAAACTATGAGCGAAGGCCTACAAAAACTCACCGGTAATAAACTCAGGAACATTTTGTCGGCGATGACAAAAAACCGGCTAACAGGAGTATTGACCGGCCTTTTAATCACCGCCCTTATCCAGTCATCGACCGCCACCACAATAATGGTGGTGAGTTTTGTCAACGCAGGATTATTGAGCCTGGTGCAATCCATCGGGGTGATCATGGGGGCAAATATCGGAACGACATTGACCGCATGGATTATCGCCTTTTTCGGATTCGGAAAATTATCGATCGGTACGTTGTCAATACCTTTGATGGGGCTGGCACTTCCTCTTATTTTTTCTTCGAAAAACGGCAGGAAATCGTTGGGCGAATTCGTTTTCGGATTTGCCTTTCTTTTTATGGGGCTTGATATGCTACAGAATTCCATGCCCGACCTGCAAAATAACCCTGAAGTATTGGCCTTCCTGCAGAACTTTACAGACAGGGGGGTCATCTCGGTGCTTTTCTTCTTGCTTGTCGGTACCATACTGACGGTCATTGTCCAGTCCTCAAGTGCCACGGTGGCACTTACCTTGATTATGGCAGCAAAAGGATGGATCGATTTTCCGAGCGCTGCCGCGATGGTGATGGGAGAAAACCTTGGTACGACCCTTACAGCCAACATAGCGGCTATTCCGGCCAATATATCGGCAAAAAGGGCGGCATTCGCCCACTTCATATTTAATGTAGTGGGTCTGGTCTGGTTGACAATAGTCTTCCAATATTTTGTGGAACTGGTAGATAGCATCATTGGAAATATGACCTCTTTCTATCCCAGCGGGATGACATCATTTCTCAACTCACTCTCCCCGGAGGAATACAGTCAAATCACCACCCTTTCCAAATCGGAACTCTCCCCGGCATTGGCAACCCTGCAAGACCAGTATTTGAGCTATCAGGCTTCTACATCTTATGGCCTATCCCTATTTCACACACTATACAATATCTGTAATGTAGCCATTATGATATGGTTCGTGAAACTGTACGAAAAGATTTGTCTAGCCGTTATAAGGCCGAAGAAGGGCGAAGAGGAAGACGAAGAATTTGTACTCCAGTATATCTCCACAGGAATGGCATCTACCGCAGAGCTCTCCATCCTCCAGGCAGAAAAAGAGGAAGAAGTGTATGTACAACGTGTAAAGAAGATGTTTGGATTCGTGAAGAAATCCACCAATATGGATCATCACGATAAAAAATTCCTCAAACTATATAACCGTACCGAGAAATATGAAGATATCTGCGACCGGATGGAGGTAGAGATTGGTTCCTATCTGGGAAAAGTTTCCGAGGGAAGGCTAAGTAACCAGAGTAAGGAGCGGGTACGTTCCATTCTTCGCGGCGTGACGGAAATAGAAAGTATTGCCGATTCGAGTTGCAATATAGCACGACATTTGAAACGGAAGATGGAGGCTGATGTTGTTTTTGAAAAAATCATTATCGACAATATCAACAGTATGTATGATTTGTTGGATAAGGCGATTGAAAATATGCAGACTTTACTCAAGAATCAAAGAATTACAGAATCAGAACTGGTAGAAAGCAAACATATAGAAAGCAGCATCAACGAAAAACGGAATCTACTCAAACGTGAGAATGTGGAGAATCTGAATCAAAACCGCTATTCCTATCAAAATGGCGTCTTTTATATGGACATCATTTCGGAATGTGAGCGTATGGGGGATTATATCATGAACGTGGTTGAATCATTAGAGGTAAAACATAATTAACATGAACGACTGGAAAAAAAGATTGGATATTGTTTACTCCACCAATCCCGATTACCACTATCAGGAAGAGGGACTAAAAGAAGAGAGTACACAACCGAAAGAGAAACAACTGCTTCGTGTCAGCCTCGATAAAAGAAACCGCAAAGGGAAAGCTGTAACACTTGTCACCGGATTTATCGGAAGTGACGACGATCTGGAGGAATTAGGGCGTATATTGAAAACCAAATGCGGCGTAGGCGGATCGACCAAAGAGGGAAAAATCATCATTCAGGGCGACCACCGCGAGAAGTTACTGGGCATCTTGCAGAAGGAGGGATATGCCAAATCACGTATCATCTGACAACAGGCATTTACATGTAATCAAAGCATCTGCCGGATCGGGCAAAACACACCGTCTGACAGGTGAATATCTCCGTTTGCTCTTCTCGGCGCCAAACAATCACAGGCATATCCTGGCTGTAACCTTTACCAACAAGGCGACCGACGAGATGAAATCGCGCATCGTAGAAGAACTGCACCGTCTTGCTTCGGGTGCCGACTCTCCTTATCTGGCGGACTTGAAGAAGGATTTCTCCATGAGCAATGAAGATGTCCGTACCAAAGCAAAAAATATTCTGAAAACCATACTTCACGACTATTCCTCTTTCTCTATCAGCACTATCGACCGCTTTTTCCAGCAGACCATGCGTTCCTTTGCCCGTGAGACCGGATTGGCCGGTGGATACAACATTGAATTGGATGAAACAGCCCTGCTGACCGAGACTATCGACCTGATGCTTTCGGAGTTGGACAAGCCGGAAAACAAAATGCTGGCAGAATGGCTCCTCCGGTTCATGCAAAACAATATCGAAGAGGGTAAGAGCTGGAAAATAGAACAGCAGGTACTGGATCTGGCGAGGGAGCTATTCAACGAGACTTATAAATCATTTACCGATGAAGAGCAGTCGACCCTCCAGGATAAGGAACAACTCGAAGCCTACAAACAGATGCTTATGCGCATCAAAAAAAGCTACGAGAACCAGGTGAAATCGGTAGGAGTAAAAGCTGTGACCATTATGCGGCAATATGGCCTGTCGTACGATGATTTCAAACATAAAAGGAATTCCGGCTTCCTGCTATTCACCAAACTGGCGGGCGGTGCCGTGGAGAAACCCTCCAACCGCCTTATCGCACTGTCGGACAATATCGACCTGTGGTACAGCGACAAGGAGAAAGAGAGCGCTATACGGTCGGCTTATAGCGATGGCCTCAATGATTGCATAAGACAAATCATTTATCTTTCCGATCATGACCGGGATTACCAGACAGCAAGGCACTTGCTTCGTAATTTCTATACCCTGGGTATTCTTAGCGATATCAAGCAGCGACTACGCCAACTGCAACAGGAAAATAATACCCTCTTCCTTTCCGATACGACAGAACTGCTGAACGATATCATTGCCGGTACCGATTCGCCTTTTATTTACGAGAAGACTGGCACACGGGTACATCATTATATGATCGATGAGTTCCAGGATACTTCACGGATGCAATGGGAAAACTTCCGTCCGCTGATCAGGGAAAGTCTTGCTTCGGGAAACCTCAACCTGATCGTGGGTGATGTGAAACAGAGTATCTACCGCTTCCGAAACTCCGATTGGCGGTTGCTCGAGGAGCAGGTAAAAGAGGATTTTCAAGCCGGTAATATACAGGAACACATATTGAACACCAACTGGCGTAGTGATGCCCATATTGTGGAATTCAACAATGCTTTCTTCATGAAAGCGGCCGTCAATCTGCAAAACGATTTTAACACGTCGACAGGTGGAGCCACTGTGGAAAAGTGGGAGCATCATGCAAATGGTGAGGGTCACAGTGAGAATGACAATAACAACGACACGCAGATTACCAATGCTTACGCCGACCTGTATCAACAGGTACCATCCCAAAAAGCAGATAGCGGCGGACAAGTAAGGCTCACCTTTTTGAAAGATGACAAGGAGAGAGACTGGAAGGCGGATGTACTGGAACAACTGCCCCACGAAATAGAAGCGCTACAGGACCAGGGGTTTGCACTGAAAGATATTGCCATCATTGTACGATGGAACCACGAAGCGGTACAGGTGGCGGAAACACTGCTAGCCTACAGGGAACAACATCCGGAATCCCCTTACCGTTATGATATTATCTCCAACGAGGCACTCCTTGTCCGCAGCGCGCAAAGTGTGAAGGCTCTCATTGCACTGATGCGTCATTTCAGGAATCCCCAGGATAATACCCGCCGGATGATGGCGGTTTATGAATTCTATCGATATACATACGGAGTTTCCCCGGAAGAGGCGTTACGACTCTACCGGGAAGAGTCGCTTGGAGATTTTCCCGACGAGATAAAAGATACGCTCAATGAGCTGGCGTCGATGCCTTTCTACGAAATGAGCGAGCATTTCTTCACACTTACGGCAGATGCGTTAGATGTCAAAGAGAACGCTTATGCACAGGCGTTCCTGGATATAGTCCTTCGATTCAAGGAGAATGCCACGGCGGACCTGAATGACTTTCTGGACTGGTGGGATGAGAAAGGTCACAAGAAAGCGCTCTTTTCACCGGAAGACCAGGATGCCATCCGGCTGATTACCATCCATAAATCGAAAGGGTTGGGATTTGGTGCCGTGATCATGCCGTTCGTGAATTGGGGGATGGATCACAATACATACCATAACGATATTATCTGGTGCAAACCGGAGCAGCCACCGTTCAACACTTTGGGCATAGCCCCGTTGAAATACGGCAAGGGATTGGAAGATACCATCTTCAGGGACAGTTACCTGGAAGAAAAACGGTTTACCTATATCGACAACCTGAACCTGCTATACGTGGCATTTACCCGCGCGAAACACCGCCTTATCGTTTTCGCGCCAATTCCTCGGAAGCCGGAAAACATATCCGACGTGGCCGACATGCTGTGGAGAAGCATCACCGACCACACTCCCCCGCCCGATCCGGAGTCGCCCCCGCCTATGCCTTCCGGCTCCGGCAGGAGCTATATTCTGCTGAATGAATATTTCAGCGAGGGAGATCCGGAGTCTGTCTTTGAATACGGCAAACCGGCGATCCGCCAACCGGGAGAGAAGCCGGTGGCGAATACTTACAAGACGGGGAAGTGGCAATCGGTTCCTTTTGGCGACCGGCTGAAGCTACGGTTCAACTCCATCGGTTATTTCAGCGACAACGGCAGCCGCGATTACGGCCAGATGATGCACGACATTGTAAGTAATGTGAAGACTCTGGCGGATATTGCGCAGGCAGTGGAAAAAAAGGTCTCCGAGGGGGAGTTGGGAGAAGAAGACAGGGACGGTACCATCCGTAAGTTGACGGATATCCTGTCACAGCCGGAGATCGCCGACTGGTACTCCGGCAAATACACAGTGCTGAATGAGACGCAGCTGCTCCATCCCGACACCGGATTCAGCCGCCCCGACCGGATAATGATTGGCGACAATGAAGTGATTGTTGTTGATTATAAGTTCGGCGAAGCGGAAGAGTCGAAATACATCCGCCAGGTGCAACGCTATGTAAGACCCATTCAGGAAATGGGCTTTCAAAATGTGAAAGGGTTTGTTTTTTATGTGAAGAACGGAAAGGCTGTACAAGTATGACCGACCTGATTACAACTAAAGTATTCGTCTGACGATATTTTGTGACCCATTTTGCCCTTAATCGACTTTCAACTTCACTAACCGGCCATCCATCGCCGAGACATACAGTTCCCCATTTTCAGTCGGCAGGATCATATTGATCAACCCGTTTGAGATACGGTACTTCCAGAGGAATAATCCATCCGAAGCACGGTAGGCATAAATCAATCCTTTGTCGGTAGGCGCATATACCACGCCATTTTTCTCTACTACAGGAGTAGGGGTAAGTTCATAGCCCATATCCTCCCCCGACGAAATCCATTTTACTTTTCTTCCGGGAACAGTAGCTTCAATAGCAAGGATATTCCCATCCATGGTTTTGGCATAGACGGTATGGCTGTCTTCCGAGATGCCAATCGACTCGCGCACCCTGTTTTCCAGATCATTATACCGCCAGATTACCTCTCCTGTATGTTCATCCAATACGGTCATATACCGGTCAGGCGAAGCCAGATAGATCCGTCCGTGCGTGGCTATGGGCACCACTTGTGCCGGTGACAGCATCCGGTTTGCATGTCCGCTGTTCCATACCCATCTCGGTTTTCCGGTTTCAACATCAAGGGCATAAAACTCATTGCCCCAACTCCCGAAGAAGATGACTCCATCTTTCACGAGAGGGCGGGTCACCACGAAATTCTTCACACTGTCGAATTGCCAGACAAGATCTCCTGTCGACACATCCCATGCCCTGCAATGACCATCCCCCCCGGCAATCATCACCTTGTTATCCGAACAGGCAGGAGAAGATACTATCGCCTTATCATTTTTCAGTTGGAACACTCTTTTTCCTTCCTGCGGATCCAGACCATACAGGTAGGAATCGGAAGAGGCGACCCAAACGCGGTTTTCATGTATCACCGGCGTTGAATAGATCTTACCACCGGTCTTATAACTCCAGACGGGAGTACCGTCCTCTACCCTTGCCGCCTTCACCTCACCGGCTGTATTGGTATATATCAGCAGGTCGTTATGCAACGCCATACCACTACCCATATCGCTTTTCTCCTGCACGTTCCATATTTCGGAGACATAGTGATGATCACGGTTAAAAGAGTAATCGGGACGGGGCGGATCGGCCTCCCATTGCGGCCGTTGCCTTGCCGGATAGGCAAGCCATGGGGCGAGCGTCTCGCCCGAAGCCTTCCGTTCCCGCAGGGTGATCGAATCGCTGTCAACAGTAATAATGGTATATCCGCCAAATTCTTCTTTTGCCCGCAGGTTGGAGCGACACATCGCTGCGTTCACTCCTTCAAAATCCAGTTTCTGATTGGCATGTCCGTGCCCGCATAGCATCAGTTGCACGTTATAAGGCTTCAGCGCGTCCATTACTTCAAACCAGTTATTCAATCCGTTATCCATAGGATAATGGTTCACGTAGATAATAGGCATACCGGTATCGGTCTTCTCCAGCTCTTCGAAAAACCAAGTGAGGTTCTCCCGCGGGATCTGTCCCGGCCCCATACGCATATTCGGACCTGATGCCAGTCCGATAAACTTATAACCGTTGTATTCAAAACCGAATGTTTCATTCCCGAAAATCCGCAAAAAATCGTTGGTGCCACTCTCCGACCAATTTGCATCGTGATTCCCCGGAATCGTATAGTAAGGAATATCCAGACCGTCCAGCAGTGACTTCGCTGTATGCAGTTCCTCATAAGAGCCGAATTCGGTCACATCTCCCGATACAATGACAAACGCAATTCCATCCAGAGAGTTGATATCTTGTACGGTACGACAAAGATCCTCTTTGCCGGTCGCTCCACCCACATGGGTATCGGTCACCAAGGCAAACCGGAAAGGTTCTATCGGTTGTCCGGATATCCCACAAAGTACGACCAGCGATAAAAACGACAGGATTAAGCGTTTCATTTTACCCGATTGTTTGCGGACATTTTGAAATATTCATTGAAGAAGAGCACCTGGTATTTCACAGCATTGCTCCAGTACTCCCAGTTGTGTGCACCGGGGCGGGTAATATAATCGTGTGGTATGTTCCGGTACAGCAATTCATTGTGAAGCCGTTCATTCACAGCATAAAAGAAATCTTCCGTCCCGCAGTCTATAATTATTTTCAATGCATCGGGTGTCAACAAATGCAACAATCCCATGACGGTATTTTCTTCCCATCTTTCGGGATAATCATGTTGGGAACCAATCCGTTTAGCGATATCCCAATTGTTGGGAAACGGGCGGATATCCACGCCGCCGCTCATACTTCCACATGCACCGAACACATCCTGATTCCGGAAGGCAAGGTATAACCCGCCATGGCCTCCCATGCTCAAGCCGGTAATAGCCCGCCCTTCCCGGGAATCAACGGTTTTGTAATTCGTATCCACCCATGCGACCAGTTCTTTTGATACAAATGTCTCAAACTGAAACGCAGGATCGACAGGGCTGTCAAGGTACCAGCTTCCGAAAGCGCCATCGGGACAGACAATAATCATTCCATATTGATCAGACAATTCCTTGATTTTAGGCACCTTATTCACCCATCCATCATAACGGTCACTATATCCATGCAGTAAATAAAGAACGGGAAAAGCATCTTGCCCTTCATAGGATTGGGGCTTTATAACGACCGTTTTAATCTCGCGATTCATTTTTTCACTCACTACACCCACAGTATCAACTGTCGCAGGGAAAACTCCAGGGGCGAACAGGGGAAATAATAGGAAAACAACTGCAAATCTCTTCATTTGTATCATTTTATTTAGAACCAAGAATCAAGAGCCAAGAACCAAGACTTATAAGTAAAAAATTAAATAATAACTTCTTGACTTCTCAACTTCTTGACTTCTTTTTTATTATTCATATTGGCACATTTAGTCATCATCACATCAGTAGATCATCACATCAGTAGATCGACTTCCCAAAGATACAAAAAACGGGAAAAGGTACGTCGAATTTTATATTCAAATCACTGTGAACCCTGTTTTGACAGATTTTGCTCCTTCTTATCGGAATATTTGGTCAGGATCAACGACAAGGCGCCATCACTGGTGATATTATGCGTTGTCCCGAAACTGTCCAATAAAGCAAAAATAGTGATCATCAAGGCAATTCCGGCCTCACCTATGCCAAGCACAGCCTGTATCAACCCAAGTGACGCAAAGAGCGTTCCTCCGGGCAGTCCCGGGGCGGCAACACCAAAAATGGCAAGAAGCGGGATAAAGAGAGCGATTTTTTCAATGCCGGGCATTGTTCCATATAGCAAGTACGACACAGCCAATGCTAAAAAAACAATGTCCAGAACAGATCCGGGAAAATGGATATTACCCAACAACGGAATGGAAAAATCCCTTACTTCCGGCTTCAACGCGGGACTTTTCCGGGTTTGTTCGATAGCAACACCCAGGCTTGCCGCCGACGATTGGGATCCTAACGCGGTCAATACTACCGGCCCGTAATACCTGAGCACCTGCCACGGATTCTTGCCCGAATATATTCCCGCAGACACATATAAAAAAGTAAGCCACGCGATATGGCAAAGAATTGTAATCAGAATGATCAACAGGAAAACAGGTAGCTTTGACACTAAATTCCCTTCGTAAGCAAAGACACTGAAATTTGCCGCGATAAAAAACGGAAGGAGCGGTATCAGCACTCTTTTAACCATTACAAACACGATATCCTGAAATTCATACAAGGCATTTTCTATTCTCCGGGATTTTGTCAATAGTATGCCTACTCCTACTAAAAAAGCCAGTACCAGTGCGCTCAATACCGGCATTAAAGGCGGAATATCCAGACGGAATATCATTTCAGGAAGCGCCTTTGACCCTTCATTACCGGGTGTAATATCCAGGAGTGGTATGGTGTTGTAACCCACTAAAGCGGCCAATACCGAACTGCCTACACATGATACGTACGCCAAAACAAGCGACAGGCTCAGGAGCTTTGAGGCATTGCTCTTCAAGCGGGTAATGGCAGGAGTAATAAATCCGAAAACAATCAGGGGAATAAGAAAAAAGATGACCTGTCCCAATATATGTTTTATCGGAAGGATAATCCCGATGACTCCTTCCGTGGCGAACCGTCCTATCACCAGTCCGGCTATTACCGCAAGAAATAACCGGAAACTTGTATTAGAAAATAATCGTTTCACTTCAATGTATCATTAAATTTATTTTTTCATTTTTTCATCCGATAATCCAGGGCAGGGGCACGGTCTCCTAGCAAGGGAACATAGGTAAAATCTTTTCCTCTTCGTTCTTCAAACTCCGTTTTGGCCGCTTCTATCAATTCCGGATTGGTATACAGGTCAATAGCCGTAAGGGAAAATACCTTCGCCGCATTCAATAATCCCTTGGTGCCTATGGTAGAACCGCCCGAAGCCACATTTTGCCAGCTGTGCCCTGCGCTGCCGGGAATAAATACAGCTGTCCTGAAACTGATGGTAGGCACTATCCAACTCACATCGCCCACATCACTCGAACCGCCGCCCAAAGAGGGTTTTTCTTCTTCTAAAGGTTTTATCTCCTGTACTTCTTTCAGTGTACTTATATCCTGGTTTAATCCTTTTACTATCGCTTCCGCGAACTCCCTTTCGCGCTCGTCATATGCAACGCCACCGACCAGTTCAAGGTTTTTTTGTACCAATTCCGCGAGTTTCTCATTATGCAGTTTCTCGTAAAACCCTGATATTATTTCGCTCGTCACGGTTGTTTGTGTCCCCTTTGCCGCTCCTTCCGCCGCCTGCCCGACCCATTCGGCAAGTTCCTTCAAAATCTCTCTTTTCGGGCTGCGGATATAATAGGACACTTTTGCGTAATGGGGTACTACATTGGGGGCTTCCCCTCCATTCGTGATCACATAATGAATACGGGAGGTAATGGGAATATGTTCCCGTAAAAGGTTAACCATATAATTCATTGCTTCTACACCATCCAGCGCTGAACGTCCCTTATCGGGATTACCGGCCGCATGTGCCGCCACTCCGTGGAAAGTATAATCTACCATTTGTATGGCCGTCCCGCTTCCCACGCTTACACCATTGTTCGTACCCGGATGCCAGTCGAGCACCACATCCACGCCGTCGAAAAATCCTTCGCGAACCATATATACTTTCCCTCCGCCGCCTTCTTCGGCAGGCGTACCGAAAACTTTAACCGTACCGGCATGCCCGTTGCTTACAAGCCACTCCTTGATGGCCACGGCTCCGGCAACCGACCCTACGCCAAACACGTTGTGACCGCATCCATGTCCGTTACCGCCTTCTATCAACGGTTTCACGTAGGGCACGGTATCTTGCGACAAACCGGGCAGTGCGTCAAACTCGGCAAGGATACCGATAACAGGGTTTCCCGATCCATAAGTGGCGACAAAAGCAGTCGGCATGCCGGCCACTCCGGGTTCTACTGTGAACCCTTTTTCCTTCAGGTGATCCTGCAAAAAACCGGAACTTTTGTATTCCAGAAAACCTAATTCGGGATTAGCCCATATTGTTTTTTGCAATTGATCGTACGTGTTGAATGAACCGTTTAAATACTCTATTGAAACATTCTCCAACAGATTCCCTTCACTTTCTTCTGCTTGTGCGTAAACGTTCGAAAAAACAACAGAAACACATAAGACAATGAATACTATTTTTTTCATACAATTTAAAATTTAGAACCAAAACATTTTAAACTAAAAATCATTCTTAGGTCATCCTTTATTCGTCTAAAATTCAAGAGGCTATCCAACAGCGATTTTTTGAAGTACTTATTTGATATATAGACTAAAATATTTATTCTCGAAATCTTCCGGAAATATTATTGCCAAATAAGACCGCGTTCACAAAAGTGCGGCCCGTTCCGTCCCATATTCCCCGGAACAACGGATTTTCGGCAAAAAGGACTACGCTTCCCCTGCCGGAGTTATACGCCAGAATAGAAGCAGAACCTTTCAACTTCTCCAAATGGGCGGAAGAGATATAACCATTAAGCAAGGGATCGTCGGTATATACGGATACCGCATTGGATGAAGGGGCAAGGAACAAGGTACTCTCCCGGACTACGGGTAGTTTCTCGTTTGTCAACCCGAAAGCCAGAGGATGTTCCAGATTTATTTTTGTCTGGAAGATGGATGTGGCGAATCTTTCGAACGAACGGGATGAAACACCTCTGTCCCGCTTTTGCGCGGCAGTATCAGGTCTTTCTACAAATCCCGCAGAAACAATTTTATTGCTTATTGCCCACCGGGAAGCTCCGTTAAGGGTGATCAGCACACCTCCGTTCCTAACCCAGCTTTTTAGATTGTCGATATCCGAATCATTCAAGAACGAATAATTTCCGGTTACAAAAACGATCCGGTTGAATTCAAGCAAAGGAACCCGTCGGAAAACGTCGGAATCGACCCGTACCAGCTCATATTTCAATTGCTGGTCGAACAGATGCCACACCTCACCGGCTTCAAGCGATGAGATATCACCTCCGGTCACCACCAAAACTTTCGGTTTCTCTATCCGTTTGAAGGTGTTGCTACCCAAATCGGCTCCCTTCACATTATAACCCGTAGAGACGGGAATGATATCAATTTTTTCCTGCTCTCCCAATTCTTTTAATACCGCATATAACCCGGAAGAAGCGATCGATTGGTTTTTTACGGGAATAAGCAAGCTGCCGTATGAAAAATCTTTCTCACCTTTATCGGTATTTATAGAAAAAGGCCTAAAAGCAGACTTAACCAAAATATCTTTTTCCAACAATCTGAAAAGCAACTGCTGGCTTTTGGAGTCGCGATAATCCACCAGATAGGCATACTCCGACGGTTGCAAACTACCGGCATATACTTGCGGTAATATCTGCACCCTTGCTCCCCGCGACGACGAGGTTGTTATGCCGTAGGAAAGTCCGGTGGAATAAGCTACGGAAAAACCAGCTCCGTAACCCAATTTTGAGGGATCCTCATAATCTTTTATATCGTCGAAAATAATTCCCACCAATGCGCTGTTAGGTTGTCCTGCCGGAATAATGAATGATTTTCCTTTTTCGTATCTTATGCTGTCTATTATGATGTCGTTGGCGTTTTCATACACTTCCAGACGGTGGTCGAGCAATAATTGAATGAATTTATGTAATCGGGACAAATCATAACTATCGCCGATAATATATGATTTTGCAGCCTCTTTTCCCCGGCGGGGGGTGAAAAATTCCTTTTGAAGGTCGAACAGGGCATCCCTATGTGCGATGGCCGCCTCAACCGTCGCGATGCTTGTCACCAACTGGTTCCGTACGGTAAAGGGAAGCGTCACGATCCCGTTTTCCGATTCCTGTTGCAAGCCTCTCGACGATCCTTGCTCGAAAAGGATTCCCACTCCTCCGTTATAGTCGGGATAGGTAGAACCGAAATTCGGGTTTTTATTATCGTAAGATTCTTTTGTGTAATAAAAAGAGCCGATCTTATCCAGCGCTCTGGCGTAATAGTCTGCAAAAAGCCGGTTAAGCTGATAAGTCGATTGCGGCACAAAGCGGCTCTCATTCCCATCGGGATCGGTCGGTTCGAAGAAGAAGGTGCTGTTTGCCCCCATTTCATGGTGGTCGGCCTGTACATGAGGCAACCAGTCCTGATAAAACGCTACACGTGACTTACTCTCAGGATGTACGATATTCACCCAGTCACGGTTGAGGTCAAACCAGTAGTGGTTCCCGCGCCCCCTGGGCCAACCCTCCGTATGTTCACGGTCGAACCGGGAAATATTATAGCTATTTACGCTTGCATTGGAGTTTACCCATGAGGCGAAACGTTCCTGTCCGTCGGGATTGCGGACGGGGTCAATGAAATAGATCCCCTCTTCAAGCTGTTTCTTCACGAAATCATTTTGTGCTGCTACGTAATAATAAGCCGACAATAGCGCTGCTTCAGAAGAAGAAATTTCATTGCCATGCACTGCATTTCCTAAAAAGACGACCAGTGGACTATCCGGCTTTTCTCCCTGACGGACTTTTTTCCGGACTTCTTTATACTTGTCCAAATCCCTTATATTTTCCGGAGATGAAACAATCAGCACATACAGCCTGCGCTTTTCGTGCGTCTGTCCGATCTCTATCAGAGAAGTCCTGTCGGAAAGTTCGGCCAGTTTTTCATAATATGCATTTATCCTGCTATGTTCGGTAATCCTGCTGCCAATTTCATAACCTAAAAACTCTTCCGGAGTCGGAATTTCTGAATCGAATATGATTTCCGGAGCAAAGAAATAATCCGTTTTCTCCGCATTCACATGGACAGAGAACAGTATAGCAACTAATACTATAATTGTCGTTATTGCTTTCTTCATACAATTTTTTAATCAGAACCAAGCATCCCAGAACGTTTTCTCCGTTCAAAAAATGGGATGAAACAGTTGGGTTTTAATTTTGTTTCTCAAGAGAGGATCAGGACCCAAGACATTTTACTCATCCCGATAAATCGGGACAGGTTGTCCCGATCTTCAGGAGGTCGTGATGATTTGCCGATTTCCAACTTTCAATTTGACAATAAATCATTCAATGTTTTATCCAGGTCCTCCCCTTTCAGGTTTTTGGCGACGATAATACCATTCTTGTCTATCAGGAAATTTGCCGGAATAGCTCTCACGCCGTATAATTTTGCCGGTTCGCTATCCCAAAATAACAGGTCGGAAACATGTGTCCATGTAAGGCTGTCTTTTTCAATCCCTTCCAGCCATCTTTCTTTACTCTTATCGAGCGACACGGCGAAAACATCAAAACCTCTGTCTTTGTATTTATTGTATGTCCTCACGATATTGGGATTTTCCCTGCGGCAAGGCCCGCACCATGATGCCCAAAAGTCAAGCAGCACATATTCTCCTTCTCCGTCCAGATACTCCGAAAATTTCACCGGATTTCCGTCTTTATTATTCGCCGTAAAATCGGGTGCCTGTTTACCAATCGCCACTACTTCGAGCGTACCTATCAATTCTTCCAACGTTTGCACGTATGGTGTTTGCGCTAAAGATGGATCAAGCAATGCAAGATTCGACCTGATCTCTTCTGGAGACAACCGGTAGGAAAAATCACGATAAAGGGCATACGCAGAGACCAATGATGCAGGATGCTGGCGGATAAACGAATCGATCTTCACATGACGTTGCGACTTGTATTCCAAGAACAAATCCTGCAACTCGGAACCTTCCACTTTCGTGCTGCGGTAATAACGGGACGAGTCGAGCACCACCGTTACCGGATTCTCATCGAAAAAGACAAGGAATGAATTTTTCAATGTGTCCAATGTTAAGCCGTAGATCTCAGGGAGTTCCACATCTTTGGAAAAATGGAATTTCCCGCCTGTTATTTCTGCGGAGTCAATTACAAAAAATGTTTTGTTACTGAACTTCTGCAAATAAACCGTGCCGGATTGCACGCCATCAACACTACCGTTGAGCGTCAAATTATGACTGTTTTTGTCGTTGCATGAGAATGCCACAAAAGCTATCACGACTAATAATAAATTCTTTTTCATTGTTTTTTATACTATAATTTGTTATTAAAATTGTTTCCATCCCTCACCTTCTGCCGTGGCAGTTTCACCATATATACCCTTTTCGCCCTGAAA
Organism: Proteiniphilum sp.; assembly: GCF_040307845.1. GTDB lineage: Bacteria > Bacteroidota > Bacteroidia > Bacteroidales > Dysgonomonadaceae > Proteiniphilum. The sequence continues at coordinate 63,428 of NZ_JAWRIS010000041.1, read as the reverse complement.
AGCGTCTCCGCCGAAAGTATAAGTTTCTATACCTATCAATTCCAACTGTATCTGGGGAACGGGAAATTGCGTAGGAGTTCCTCCTTGTAGCAAATCATGCCTTCTCATAAAGGTAAATGGGATAAAAGTACCGCCGGCTGCATCAATTTCAATGGCATATTCATAATGTAATGTAGCTAACAAATCGTCGTAGCTGGCACTCACATCCGGAAGCCTTCCTTTGGCTTTTCGGCTCGCGGTGATATCATTCAATTCATTGGCAGCTGCACTGTAATTTTTCAACCATAGTTGGGCTTCTGCTCGTAACAGGCGTAATTCTTCCGCCAAGAAATAGGGATTTAACGCTCCTTCCACATCCAGAGTTGATCTTTCCGGGTACATCCAGCGCGACCTGATATAATTACTGAATAATCCACGACCACGCGCTTCCAAAAGAATCCCGAAGTTTGTCGTATAAGTAAAGTATTCGTAAAAACGTTCGTCATCGGTCTCTATAGCAGGGAGAATAATAGTATTATTCACAGGATAAGTAAGTGGCGTCGATTTGTTTTTATCGGCCAGATAAGGAATTTTAATATCTACCGGGACATAGGATGCCCCACCGTAAGGGCGTTCCAACACATCGACTAAAGCATTATAATATCCCCCTGAAACCGTAGGAATTAAGAAATCCCCGGTAAATCCTTTTGACGCATAGCTGAAAACTCTTTCCCAATAAGCATCACCCAATGCCCCTGCCTCCTCTTTATCACGAGCCACAGACGAAAGAATACGGGCGGCAAAAGAGTTAATCAGCTTAACCAGGTCCTCTCTCGAGATCGTTATACCGGTCAGAAAATCAAACTTCAGATTGGGTGCATCGGATATTAATTCCAATGTCTTATCCAGATGAGCAATACCGTTTTCAATGAGTTCTTTATATGAATCAGGAAAATCACGTGTAGTAAGATTCACATCGTCCACAATAATGCCTCTATCAAAAATTACACCCAAAGATCCCTGACTGATACCTTTCGCATAATATGCTCCTACCAAACAATCGGAAGTACGGTCATTCCCTGCATCATCATAAATTACAATCTGTTGATTCTCTACCAAATCAATTACTTTTGTAGCATCCAGGTTTGCCTGATAAAAATTGGAATATATCTCACGCACTGCTGCATTTCCGCGATAGGCGGAATTATTATTCAACCTTATCCTGGGTTCAACAGCAAAATCCCACCAGGACTGGCTTCCATTTGTATTGGTAGATTGATCTGCCCAGAGGCTGAAATGGGATCCTCCGGCATTGTTGGTGGTTGTTTTAAAAGTTGTCTGGATGCTGCTCTTGGTCAGCACATAGCCCAAACTTTTGATTTTTTGCGCAGCTTCTTCATTGGTCAATGTAGAGGGATCATCAAAATTAATTGACTCACATGAGATCAATAATAATGCGCTAATTGTCAAATATATTAGTTTCTTCATTTTCTTAAAAATTAATCGTTAGTTTTCCGGAAATAATCCTGTAAGTGGGGTAATTAAACCCATCTTGTGCAATTCCATCCACATTCACCCCTTTATAATTGGTCAGGATAAATAAATTACGTCCGATTAAAGAGAGATTGGCATCATTTACCCATTTATTGATTCCCAATTTTTGAGTGGGAATCTTATAGGATAGTGATAGCTCTCGTAATGCAAGATAGGTTGTGCTTTCAATCCAGTAATCGGTTACCTGTGATGCGTTAAACACCAATGTAGTAAAATTAAGCGGTTTACCGGCTTGTGCTGTCAGGTCTGTGAACTCCGAACGATACACATAAGAGAGGTACTGAGCCGTTTCATTGAACTTTTCTCCGCCTTGCTGCCAGTCGAACACACTATACAAAGTGACAGGGCCAACACTGAATGTATTGCTAAACCCTACGATAAAATCAGGTGAAGCTTCGCCGATGATTTTCGAATTTCCTGTGGCCGGATTCACGTAAAATACCGGTGCTTCATTGGCGGTGCCTAAAGCTGCTTTTTCAACAACCACCCCGAACTCGTTGACTACATAATCTTCTACTCGTTTCGTTCCATCACCGGCATTGGTCACATACCCTTGTCCATTTGTCACGAGTTGTGAAAGATCTGAAAATATACTATAGCCATAAATGGCCGTTGTACTGGCTCCTACCGCTTTTCGGTAGCCATTTTGAGTGAATTCCGGCACACTTCCCAATGATGTGATCTTACTACGAACCCGGCTAAATGCGATACCGGAACTCCATTTAAAATTCTTTTGATCAATGATATTTCCATTAATTTCCAATTCAAAAGAGTTGGATTTTACAGCACCTAAATTATCATAAATATTTGCCGAACCCGAAATAGGTGCAAAAGCCGGCACTGAAATGAAGTCATTCGTACTATTTGAGAAGGCATAATTGAACTGGACATTTACACGATTAAAAAGTATGGCGTCAAAACCCAACTCGGTTTCTTCCGTGATTGCCCTCTTTAGATTTGTATTATCGTTTTGGGTATAACTTACACCTCCCGAACCTTCAATCGCTACCTTACTCTCCCTGGCTCCGAAAGGAGGTAAACTGCCTGCCTGTCCGTATGCCACACGCAACTTCAATTCATCGACCGGCCCCAGTTTCACATCCTCCGTGAGGCGATATGCCAAAGAAGCGCGGGGAAAGAATGCAGTACTTGCATCCCGTCCGAAACGGGAACTCTGATCCAAACGACCAAGCACATCCAGAAATAACTTATCCCTCCATCCTATTTTAGCATTGAGAAAATAGCCATAATTAATTGTCTTGGCCCAGGATGACGATATATCCCTTGTACTTGCCTCAGTTACATCCAGACTCTTTACAGGAGCTGTGAGATTACGGCCGGAAGCGTTAAATCCTGTCAACTGATACGCTTCGTAAACATACTTTGCCGCAATACCCCAATCAAAATCTCCTGTTTTGCGATTATAATTCAATTGCAGTTGCCCATTTTTTGTACTTTCCTTCAGGGTAGATAATGCATAATTCCCGTTATTTAAATCAATATTCGGAGAAACGGTCCTGAATCCTATAGGATAATATTCTTCGGTATTATAATGCCTGTTCTGCAGCGAGGCAGAAGCTTCGGCACTTAAATTATCCGTTATCCTATACCTGAATTTTCCCCCTAATAGAAGATTCTCTGTAATATAGCTATATTCTGCATTAGAGAGTCTATAAAGAGGATTATCCCATTGTTGTCCCGACAAATCACTCCCTTTTGGAAAAAACACATATTTCCCTTCTGAATCCTTTTCTGCTAAATTTATGTGCGGTTCTACCAATAAAGTTGAATACAAAAGTCCGTTGGCTCTGGTGGAAACAGCATTGGAAGGATTATTTGCATAGGAGTACTGTGCCGTGACATCAGCCGTTATTCTTGGCGTAGCTTTATAGGTCAGGTTGAACAATACACTTTGTTTGGTATCTGCATCCACTGCATCCGAGATCCCGCCTTTGTACTGGTTTTGTGCAGATAAATAGGCCGTATATTTGTCTTCATTCGCCGATACCGCTACTGAATTGGTAAAATAAGTATTATCGCCAAGAACATTTTTCACATTATCATGATACTCTTTGTAAGGGTGTAAGTTCACCGAAAATCCATTCTCCTGATAATCAATAACCCTTTTGTCATCTACCAATAAAAAAGAACCATCGGCATTCACCTTGTAATGATGAAATTTTGAAGTAGGGGGAAGTAAAAGAACATTTGAGAAACCGACTTCATTATCTACCATAATGGCTATCCGTTTGTTCTTGTTTCCTTTTTTGGTAAGTATCTGTATGATACCGCCCTCCCCCCGGGTACCATATAAAGCGGAAGCCGCAGCCCCTTTCACCACTTCTATCGATTCAATATCATTGGGACTTATATCCGAAAGTTTGAGGCCGGTAACAAAACCATCCACGACAATCAAGGGCTCTATATTGCCGGCCACTGATTTAGCACCTCTCAGATAAACCGATGCGCCCCTATTTCCTCCCGACTGATCAATACGCAATCCTGCGACTTTTCCCCGTAATGATGTGGAAGCATCTGTGGCCGGAACAATGTTGATTAATTCGTCATCTATTTTGGTGAGAGCAAACGACAATCTTTTTCGACTGGTTCCTTCTGCAACGCCTGTTACTACTACTTCATTCAATAAATTAATATCCTCCGATAAAGTGATAGTGATAATTTCATTTGCCTCATACACATCAACCTCCTGCGTTCTGTATCCCAAAAAGCTAATCGTTAATGCAAATGGCAGTGATTGATCTGTGGTAAAACTGAAATTTCCGTCTATATCGGTAACGGTACCGGTAGCGGTCGATTTTATAGCCACAGCCACACCGGGAAGTGGTTGATTCTCCTTATCAACGACTATACCCCGTATGGTCTGCTGTCCATACATATTGAAAGAACAAAAAACAAGGATTAAAAAAACGTAAATGCCTTTTTTTAATAGGCAGGATAATCGTATATTCCTGCAAAAAAGTGATATATTTGTCATATTCTAATTTTTTAGAGTGAATATAAGCGCTTCCGCGTCCGACTGCAATTGGCCAATGGGAGCGCTTATCTTTTTTTGTTACGACGAATGATAGTATTTATTTTATCTTCAAATGAATCAGCGAGTGGATGTAAGAAGTAAATCCTCAATCTCTTTTAACTGAGCCGATAAAATAGTCTCTTCTATCTTAAGAAAACCGTATTCCTGATTGTATTTCTGTCCTTCCGAGAGGATCCATTTCAAAAATCTTTTTGCCCGGACATTATTTTCCTGATAAGTAAATCCGATATTCCCGACAGGAATAAGAGATATCCTTTCTTTTTCGAGCAAGGCTATGGTCTTGTCGATATCGGCCTCCTGCAATATTTCACGCTGTTCTTTTTTCAGATCTAAAGGGATCAGGGCCAGACCATTTTTCAATCCCCGTGTCTCGATATCGAAGATATAGCCGAGATTATTGAAGGTGACACCCGAATTATCTTTCTGTATGGCATTGATAAGAAAAATATCATCACCGGATATTTTTCGTCCTTTGATATCTGCGGCAGCATATCCGAAATGAGTTGCAAAGGCACTTGCAAAGGAATTATTATTCGTACCGGAATAGATAGTTATATCATACTTTTGTTTGTTCGGAGAATCGGATTTCTCATCGAAAACATCATTTTCAAAAAACAGATTTTCCAACCTCTTACCGTTCAACCTTTTCTGGTTGAGTTCGCCTAAGAGAGGATTGCCCACATTGGTAACCGGAAGCAAAGCATATCGTCCGGTATAGGATATAATATGCGTATCATTTTCCGGTTCCTCTTCATTGATAGAAGTAACAAAACTTAAATCGACATCTTTTCCGGATGATTGCCCTTCTGTAAACTTAATTTCTATCTGGGGATTCACTCTTTGATACTCAGAAGCCCATTTTTCAATAAGTGGCGTGGCAAACCGCGCACTCTTTATATATACCACCTCTTTGGGATTCTGCTGTGCTATAACGTTTGTTGAAAACAACACCGCCGCTACTAATGATAACCTAATAAATCTAACCTTTTTCATTGCTGTCTATTTTAAATAATTAATATTCGATCAAAAAAAAACTCCACCGAATCCGTATCGGTGGAGTTTTTATACTTTCTCTTTCTTACTATGAGATTTCTCACTTTCCCCTATCCAATACGATATATTTCTTACGCATACACATGGACATAGACATGCCACAACACATTGTCATACAACATGCAGCACAAGTATTATTGTTATATTGGATAAAGTATTTACTCATTTTGTTTATACTATTTTAATTTTTTTAGTTGATACTAACCTGATATAAAAAAACTCTCCTGATTTTTATTGTATCAGGAGAGTTCTATACTAAAGTATTATTACTATCTTATATGCTTTCTTTACGCTACTCCGACACAACTGAGATTGAAGGACAACACATGTCCATACACATACACATGCAACATCCCCTTCTTACTGAAGTATCACAGAGTGTTGTTGTATCTTGTAAAAAAATATTCACTGTAGCTATCTTTATTAATTTCTACTTTAAAAAACAAAAGTAGTATATTTTTGTTCATTCTACCAAAAAAATAATATCTTTTTTCGTAATATTTTTTCAAATAAATTACAAAAAGCTTATTTTCAATCCACTTCGTTACTGCAATCACCTCTTGTTTGACAGTTAAATAATTTCCAATGTCAACAAACCGGAAGAGGAATATGTTTTATGAATAGATAGATCACATATTAAAAATATAACAAGATGGATGTACAATTCAAAATAAACGACAGGAACCGGGGTAGTTTCTATATAGAACAGGAAGGGCGACAGGTTGCCGAACTTGACTTCGAGGTGAAAGATAATTTACTGAATGCTTATCATACAGGCGTACGCCCCGAATTGGAAGGACAGGGTATTGCCGGAATGTTGTTCAATGAGCTGGTCAATTACGCACGCGAAAAGGGTTATCAGGTAATTCCCTCATGTTCGTATGTTCTTGCCAAATTTCGCAGACGCCCTGATGATTATAGTGATATATGGGTTCGTTCAGGAGATGAACCCACGGGAGAAGCCTGTGGGATTAGGCCGAAAACTTAAAAATACTATTTTTTCGCTTTTATTCCACATCCGATAGCAACGGTTGTCGCAGGATCGGGGGTATTACCTGACAATAATGCACGTATCGCATTGGCAGCATAAGGAACTGTCACTGCCGCTGCATCCTGGTAATTATCATCCACGGTTCCGGTATAAACTACCACAAACCGTCCCTCACCCTCATTTTTTAACAGGAAGATCTCCGGAGTACGGGTAGCACCATAGGCAGGATATACTGTCTGTCCTTCATCCACCAGATAAGGGAAAGGATAACCCTTGTCAGCAGCTCTCTTTTTCATCTCATCAAAAGAGTCGGCAGGTTGTTGCACCGGGTCATTCGAGTTGATCAATACCACAGGTACTCCCTGCGGAGCAAACTCGTTATGTAAAGCGATCATCCGATCTTCATATGCTTGCACATAAGGGCAAGGGTTACAGGAGAAGATTACCATCACTCCTTTTTCACTCGCGTAATCGGACAATGACACTGTTGTACCGTCGATATTCTTCAGTGAGAAATCGGGAGCAACCGAACCGACGGCGATAGGTTGTGCACTCAATGATAAAGCACCCAACACCAAAACGGATAAAATTAAGATTCGTTTCATTGTTACTGTAATTTTAAAATGTTTATTAAAGATAGATTGTTTGAATTGCCTACGTTCCTCTATTGTCAATCTGCCAATAGGGGTTGTACAATCTTTTCCAGTTCGTCTAAAGTGAATTCTTTCGGATAAAATTCCCTGAATCCGCTCCCATAAATAAGCGTGGCAGGTATAGCACCGGTCCAGCTTTTGTCCACCAAAGGTATCCAGTCATTGAACTTGGGATCATCCAAAAGAATTACCTCATTCTTCATCTTTTCCTTTTCAATAAATGGAATTAGTTTTGTTTCTAATTGGCTGCGCATATCGAGGCTGACCATAAGAACTTTTACATTCCTGCTGCGGTATTTTTCGCCGAACTGTTCAAAATAGGGTATTTCTTTGATACAGGGTGCACACCATGTAGCCCAGAAATTCACCACATATATCGTATCGTCCTTCTGCTCTAACAAAGGTTGAAGTTGCTTAAAATCGACCACTTTTATTTCCGTTTCGCTTTTTCTGTTTTCTGAAAGAAGAAGGGACGGAATCAGCAAAAACAGCAAACCCGGAAGCAGGCGAAATATATCTTTTATTTTGCTCATTGTTTCGTGCGATTAATAATATGATTTCTCGATAAATAAACAAACAATAAACGGGTCTTGTTCAACAGAAATTTAATGGAACTTGTTAAATATCAAGTAAAAACGTTAAGGCATCAACAAAAAAAGTGCGGGCTGGCCCCACACTTTTTGTCTTATAAACCTGCAACGGTTATTTAGGAATAGTCACAAATCAACCGATACACTATAACAGTGAATCGGGATTCAGGTTATCATGCTCGATATCGAGGAAATACTTGTAAGTGCCTACTTTCAATTCGGCACAGGCATCATAATCACAAACAATGATTCCCTTTTGATGCAATTGCAGGGCGCTGATCGTCCACATATGGTTAACAGCCCCTTCCACTGCGTGATAAAGCGCACGGGCTTTATGATATCCGTTGACAAGGATAAGGACCTCCTTAGCGTCGAGTACGGTACCGACCCCTACTGTAAGCGCCGTTTTAGGTACTTTGTTCACATCATTATCAAAGAACCTGGAGTTGGCAATTACCGTATCGGTGGTCAATGTTTTTACTCTTGTACGTGAACTGAGCGATGAACCCGGTTCGTTGAATGCAATATGTCCGTCGGGGCCAATTCCCCCAAGGAAAAGGTCGATACCACCTGCTTCCTTAATAGCCAGTTCATATGCAGCACATTCGGCTTCAGGATCTCCTGCCATCCCGTCGAGGATATGCACATTCTCTTTCTTAATATCGATATGCTGAAAGAAATTATCCCACATAAAAGTGTGGTAACTCTGCGGATGATCTGCCGGCAAACCGAGATATTCATCCATATTGAACGTGATCACGTTTTCGAATGATACCCGGCCCGTTTCGTACAATTTTATCAACGCCTTATAGGTATTCAAGGGTGATGAACCGGTTGGCAATCCCAGTTTGAAAGGTTTTTCAGCTGACGGATTTGCATTATTGATCTTTGTTGCAATGTAATTGGCTGCCCATTGTGCCATCTGGTCGGCACTGGGCTGAATAATAAGTCTCATATTTCTTTCTTTATTTATTAACAGTCAGTTGCATTGTTTGGCACTACTTGCGTATCTGAAGTCAGCTTTTGCGCCATGATACGACCCAGGTTACGGGCTTTTTCGACCACGTCGGCCAGCATCGCCTGCTTCATGATTACAGGCTCGGCCACTAATTCGAACTCCATCTCTCCTGCAAAAGCTTCGAATTGTCTGGCAGTGGCATCAGCCCAGGTAAAACTACCGAAATATCCGAAGAACCGATTTTTCAGATTACGGTTTTGGAGGGCGGAAACCAAACCATCCACGGCCGGGTATAATTTGTTGTTATAAGTAGGTGATCCAATGATCAATCCTTTGTATTTAAAAGCATCACGAAGGATATCCGAGTCATGGCTTTTCGATACATTGTGCATCACGATGCTCTTTACACCGTTTTCGGCAGCTTCGGTTGCGATGATGTCAGCCAACTCCTCGGTATGGCCATACATGCTTCCATAAGCAATGACCAATCCTTTTTCCGCCTCATAGCGGCTTAACCTGTCGTAGAGTCCAACCACATTGTCTATATTTTCCGGGATGGTCCATACAGGTCCGTGGGTGGAACAGATAACATCTATCCCCACATTGGAAAGTTTCTTCAAGGCTGTTTGCACAGGAGACCCAAATTTACCCACGATATTGGAATAGTAGCGGATCATCTCGTCATGGTATCTTTCAGGACAAAGTTGGGTATCCAACACGCCCCCGTCGAGTGTACCGAAAGTACCGAATGCATCGCCGGTAAACAGGGTTTTTGTTTCCTTCACGTAGGTCATCATTGTTTCCGGCCAGTGCACCATAGGAGTCATATAGAACTGAAGCGTATGTTTTCCCAGGCTCATCTCATCCAGATCCTTCACTTCAATCACATTATTGGCAATCCCGTAAAAGCCTTTCAGCATCTCAAGGGTCCGCTTGTTCCCCACAATCTGGATATCCGGATATTTGGAGACCAGGAACTCGATGGAACCGGAATGGTCGGGTTCCATGTGATTCACCACCAGGTAGTCAATGGATTTATCTCCCAATACCGATCGAATCTTACGCATAAAAAGATCGGAGTAACAAATATCGACGGTATCGATAAGCACCGTCTTTTCACCCCTTATAATATAGGAATTGTAAGAAACTCCCTTCGGCAGGGGCCAAAGGCTCTCAAAAGACTCTTTGGTGCGGTCGTTCACACCCACATAAAAAATATCTTCCTTTATTTCAATCGGTTTGTACATATATGTTGCTTAATTACCAATTACAAATTACCAATTACTAATTACCAATTACTAATTACAAATACCGTGCTTTATTATTCACGACTCGTCCCGATTCATCGGGATTATTTTTTCTTCTTCGGTCTGGGCTGTGCCATTTGCGACTGTTTGGGTGTAACCGCTACCCGGGCAGGATGTCTCAAAGCGTTCCAGATAAGCCATATTCCCCAGATAATAAATGGGATGCTCAGCCATTGGCCTAATATCAGGCCGGTATCCTCACGCATGGCAATTTCGGATTGAACCTGCACATTTTTGAGAAATTCCACAAAAAAGCGGAACAGGAAAATAAGCAATATACCTACTCCAAGAATCAATCCTTGCCGGTCTTTGGCATCGGTCTTCCAATACATGAACACGGTAACAGCAAAAACAAGCAGATAGAACACACCTTCGTATATCTGTGTGGGATGTGACGGTTCTGAATAGATAGGTTCCGCCCCCTGCATCCATTGATGGAGGTTGGTAACAAAGCGGAATCCCCAGGGTTGATCGGTCGGCCCGCCATAGATCTCATGATTCATCAGGTTGCCGAAACGGATCATCGCGGCAGTAAATCCCGTCGGCACCATTACCCGGTCAAATGTCCACAATGGACTGAGTTTGGTCACTTTTCGTGAATAGAGCCATACGGCAATGATAATCCCGATCACACCTCCATGGCTTGCTAAACCACCTTCCCAAACCTTCAGGATTTCTACGGGATTGGCCAGGTAATAAGCCGGTTCATAAAAGAGGCAGTGCCCAAGGCGGGCTCCCACAATAATACCGACAATCATATAGAAGAAGAGGGAGTCGAACCACTTTTCGGGAAGATCCTCACGTTTAAAGATACGCTGCACCACATACACGGCAACAATCAGCCCTATGACCCACAACAGGCCATACCAGCGGATCTCGCGGCCAAAAATGGTAAATATTTCAGGATCTACATTCCAGGTTACAGAGAGTAATATGTCCATCAGAATTGATATTTTCGACAAAGATAGTGAAAAAGAACCAAGAATCAAGATTTTTAGAGCCAAGACAATAAGGAACTGGTTAATTATTCAAGGTATTGATATGCCAATACTAACCGGATATTTTTTCCCGGAAAATTAATTCGTTTCCAATAATTTCGCAAGATGCGAAACGCAGAATGTGAAAAAACTACTATAAAATATTGATCGCAATGTGCGCACACGCCTCGGCATCGGCCAAAGCATTGTGATGATCTTTCAACTCAAACCCGAGATGAGAGGAGACCGTGTGCAATTGATGATTTACCAAATCAGGAAACACTCTTCTTGCCGCACGGCAGGTACAATAAAACTGATAACCGGGATAAGGCATATCGTATAATGCATGTACCGCTTTCAGACAACCTTCGTCGAATGGGCTGTTATGGGCTACAAACGGTAAATTAAAGATTCTTTCGACAATCCTTTCCCACACTTCGGGAAAGGATTGTTCGCCTATCGTATCCCAATAAGTGATACCGTGAATATCTGTCGCCCAACGACAATAGAAATTAGGATTGGGTTTGATAAGGTGATAAAAACTGTCTGTAATTATTCCGTGCTCAACTACCACCATCCCCACGCTACACACACTGCTACGGTACTGGTTGGCTGTTTCAAAATCTATGGCAACAAATGATTCCATATGAGAGTAGTATGAACCTACACCAGTTTCCTGATCCAGGCCTCTTTTTCTCCCGGCAGCAAATCCGCGACGGGAATCTCGATCATGGTATAGGCTCCCGGCTGTTGCTTCAAGGATGCGCGTGCTGCCGCCACCAACACTTGTGCGGTGAGGGCGGGATTATTGATACGCATTTCGAACTTAAACAACTGGTTCTGGGTATTTCCCGAAACACCTTTCCGTTCCATCAACACACCATGGCCCATATCCTTGAGCGCTTCCACATCCTCTACCTGGAAAACATGGGTTTCGTCGTGGACGAAATAATCATCGCCCTTAATGGCCTGGGAGACTGTTTGAAAGTCATGTCCATCCTCCAACTCGATATAGACCATTCTGCGATGTACGCCTGTGCCTGTGGGAATAGTCATCGAGAGTGCCGCTTTTACACCATCGATAGCCTTTACGGCTACCGTATGCCCCATACTCATGCCCGGTCCGAAATTGGTATAGGTAATACCCCGTGGCGCCATGGCTTCCATCAGGGTACGGATCACTGAGTCGCTTCCCGGATCCCATCCGGCCGAAATAATGGAAACAGCATTATGCTTTTTGGCTGCCGCATCGAGCGACGAGCGAAGTTGCACGATCAGGCCATGGATATCGAAACTATCCACAGTATTGATCCCCATCTCCAGACATTCCAAGGCAAATTTCTCCACACTCCTGGTTGGAGTACAGAGTACTGCCACATCCACTTTTTCAAGTCCGGATATAGTGTTTACGATCTTATATTCTTTCAATTCGGCAGGAACGTTCGTAGCGTCCCGCCGTACAATTCCGGCAATCTCAAAATCGGAAGCTGCCTGCAACGCTTCCACCACATATTTCCCTATATTTCCATAGCCAACTACGGCTGCTCTGATTTTCCTTGACATCACGCAATATCATTAAATTTACCCAAAAATAGACAAAACAAAGTATATACAAAGCATATTTCCGGCATTTTTTACACAAATCGGCCGAGAAAGCCTCTCCATTATAATGGACGGCCTAAATTTCTTACCGATGCTTTCACTTTCAATTGGGTTTTTAGCAATACATGCTTAGGAGATGTATCATGCTCCAGAATATTCGAAAACAGTATTTTTACAGCTATCTTACAAATATCTTCTACCGGTTGGGATATACAGGTAAGCGGTGGTTCTATATAATCAAGGTAGGGATTATCGTCAAAAGTAATTAAAGAGATCTCTTCCGGCACTTCCACCTTCTCCTCTTTAAGTGCTTTTATGCATCCCATCGCGATCGTATTGCTGAAGGCAAATATAGCGGTAGGTCTCACTTTTTGACGGAGCAATAATTTTGTCTCCAAATATCCGTTTTGCTCACTAAAAGCATCACCGGTGACTGTATATGAGGTGATTCCCGAACTGACCATAGCATCCACGAATCCCTTTACCCGTTGTATATTGGGAGTAGAATGTCTGACACCCTGAATACAGGCGATGGATCTATGCCCATGCTCAATCAGGTATTTTGAAGCTGAATAACCTCCTTCATAATTGTCGGAGGAAACAAAAGAGATATCCGGACCTTCAAAATACCTGTCGATACAGATCAAAGGCAAACCCTTCTCCTGCATTTTTTCTAAATGCCCCCACTCGTTCCCGCATGGGGCTATGATCATTCCATCCAGGCTTCTCGATGACAAATGCGAGACTTCTGTTTTTTCATTCTCTATATTGTCGTCACTATCGCCGATAAGAGTGATATAATTGTACTTTCTCACTTCCGTATTCACCACACTGGCTATTTCAGCAAAAAAAGGATTTTTCAAAGAAGGAACAATTAGCGCAATCGTTTTACTTTTACCCGTCCGCAAATTCCTTGCAAATTCATTGGGCACATAGTTCAACTCTTCCGCTGTAGCCTTTATCTTCTCCTGTGTGGCTTTACTAATTCTATATTTATCAGCCTGGCCATTCAATACACGGGAGACGGTGGTAATAGAAAACCCCGATTTTTCGGCAATATCGATGATATTTGATCTTTGCTGCATAACCTTATTTTTTAACAAAGCTAACAGAAATAACGGAATAAGTTGATAATAAAACATCAAATAATATTATTTAACTAAATAAAATTGAGAAAACGTTTGTCCAATTAAATATTGTGTATACATTTGCAATTGTTTAATAAAATAAAGTGCGGATTAACTTCAACTATTGACTTGTACCATTATAAAAATATGAAGTCAATGAGTCTTATTTCACCAATGGAAAAGTAACAGTTTGTGACTCTCGAAGAATATAAAGAATATCGGTGTATGAGATATAAATAATATAAATTTACTTGTCTATCATTTTATATGACGATGTATATATGGATTTGACTTTTGTGGATGTTTTTGAAAAGCATGGTCTTGATGCTCCCGACTCCTTATTGATGATAAATTCACGGAAACCATAAAAATGCCGACTTCATCTCTTATCCGCAAACATGAGGTTACCTGGAATTATGATCTTCCGGAGGGAAAGCATACCATACAAGTAAAGGTGAAACATATACCTGAAAACTATTTTATACATGTCAGGGACGCGATCATGTATTCGGAAAAGGATCCGGAAAAACAGATTCATTTTTAATCCATACTATATGAGTAAGATATCAGCGATTGGCAGTTCCATCTCCGGAAATAAACTGTATATAACAGGCTTTGTGTTCCTGATTGCTTTCGGTGCCTGTACATCGAAAGACCGCCAGCGTGCGGAAGTTGTTTCAGATAGGCAAAAGATGATCTTTGAAACAGATATTGGGAATGATGTAGATGACGCGTTAGCCCTGGATATGCTCTATAAATATATGGACGCCGGGGATATAGATTTATTGGCCATCATGATCAACAAAGAGGGTCCCTATCCTGGAGAATATACCGATATTATGAATACTTGGTATGGTTATCCTGATGTTCCTATAGGAATTATTCTTAATGGTGCGGACTGTGAAAATGACGCCACCAATTATGCCAAATGTGTATCCCTGATGGAAAATGAGAACGAGAATCCGATGTTCCAACGTTCTTTAAAAGACTATTCCAAACTACCTGAGGCACATATTTTGTATCGCAAAATATTGGCTCAACAGCCCGATCATTCCGTCACAGTTGTCTCGGTCGGCTTCTCCACCAATCTTGCCAGATTGCTGGATACACCTGCTGATGACTTCTCTCCTCTTACCGGAAAGGAATTGGTTGCCAGCAAAGTGAAATTATTATGTACCATGGCAGGATGTTTTAATAATCCGGATCTATATGAGTATAATATAGTGAAGGACATCCCGGCTGCAAGAAAAGTTTTCACTGAATGGCCGACACCTTTGGTAACTTCACCGTTTGAAGTGGGAATTGCGATCAATTATCCGGCTACCAGCATCGAAAATGACTTCGGATGGGCATCTGTACATCCTATGGTAGAAGCTTATAAATGTTATCTCGAAATGCCTTATGACCGTCCTACATGGGATTTGACTTCTGTATTATATTCGGTAGAGGGTTCTTCTTATTTCAATATTTCACCTGCAGGTAAGATTGATATAACCGATAAGGGTGCCACAAGCTTTACCGCAGATGAAAACGGAAATCGGTATTATTTAATGGTAGATTCTGTTCAGGCTGAGAATATCAAACAACATTTTCTTCAAATAATCAGCCGGCATCCGATAAATTTCAAATAAATATCCCGATACAATTTATTTTCAGAACAATAAACGGGAGCCTATAAATAGGATATAACCCGATACAACTTATAAATAGGAATATCGCTGATAGAATATTCCCTATTTGAAAAAATCACCAGTAAAAGAAAATATATGAGTAAGATAGTAGTAATTGGCAGTTCCAATACGGATTTAATCGCGAAAGTACAAGAGTTTCCCAAAGCAGGGGAAACAATCAAGGGAGTTTCCTATTTACAGGCGATGGGGGGCAAGGGGGCTAACCAGGCATTGGCCGCTCACCGGTTAGGTGGAGATGTCAAATTTATCACCAGCTTGGGGAAAGATTCCAATGGAATAAATTCGCTGGAATATTTTAAGAAAGAGGGATTGGATACTTCTTTATCCTACATTGCCGAAGGTATTCCTTCAGGAGTAGCGATGATTTGGGTGGATAAGAAGGGTGAAAACAGCATCGTTATCATCCCGGGAGCCAATGATGAACTTTCGTCGGGATATATCCACGAGATCGAAAAGGAGATACTTGAAGCAGATTTGATTGTGCTGCAAATGGAAATTCCATACAACACAGTAAAAACAGTCTGTAATATCGCTTATGAAAATAATAAGCGGGTACTGTTGAACGTTGCTCCTGCGAAGAAGTTAGATACGGACATCATTCAAAAGATCGATATTCTGGTTGTGAACGAAACCGAAGCCGAGACAATTTCAGGAGAAATAATCGAGCATATCGGAGAAGACGGAGTCGTTGACAAATTATTGGCTTTGGGAGTGAAAACAGTTGTTTTAACACTGGGTAAACGAGGCTGTATATTGAAAAATGATCAAATATATTTACAGATACCGGCTTTTATGGTTGATACAGTGGATACAACCGGAGCAGGCGACACATTCTGTGGCGCGTTGGCCGCAGAGTTAAGCAAAGGGCATGGTTGGAATGAGGCTTTGAAATTTGCTTCGGCAGCTGCGGCCATCTGTGTGACACGTATGGGGGCACAACCATCCATTCCTACAGAAACAGAAGTGCGTATTTTTTTGAAAAACATCACAATAGCTCATTAATTTATAGAATTATATGTTTATCGTACAAAACTATCCGTTCGCAGTATTACTTTGCCTTATTACCATGCTTTGCTGGGGATCATGGGGTAATACACAAAAATTGGCCGCAAAAACGTGGCGGTATGAATTGTTCTATTGGGACTACGTGATTGGCATCGTGTTGCTTTCCCTTATCTTCGGATTCACGTTGGGAAGCATCGGCGACCAGGGACGCAGTTTTATCGACGACATCTTACAGGTGAATACCCATAATTTCTGGAGTGCCTTTGTAGGAGGTATTATTTTCAATGCAGCCAATATATTGTTGTCGGCCTCCATCTCACTGGCAGGAATGTCGGTTGCTTTCCCGGTAGGAGTAGGATTGGCATTAGTATTAGGCGTATTTATCAACTATTTCGGAGCGCCCAAGGGTGATCCCGTTATCCTGTTCCTGGGTGTGGCACTGATTGTTGTCGCCATTATACTGAACGGGCTGGCTTCGGGAAAAACAAACTCAAACACGGAAGCAAGCAAGAACAAGAAGAAAGGAATTATCATTGCCATCTGTGCCGGTATACTGATGTCTTTCTTTTACCGGTTTGTCGCAGCTGCAATGGATTTGAATAATCTGGAGAATCCCACAGCGGGAATGCTGACCCCTTATGGTGCATTCTTTATCTTTTCGCTGGGGATATTGGGAAGCAACTTCATCTTCAACACCGTTGTTATGAAAAAGCCCTTCGTAGGAGAACCAGTGAATTATTCCCAGTATTTTAAAGGTAACCTGAGCACACATTCAGTAGGAATTTTGGGCGGTATTATCTGGGGAGTAGGTACAGTTTTAAGTTATATTGCCGCGGGAAAAGCCGGTCCGGCCATTTCTTATGCTTTGGGACAAGGAGCACCCATGATTGCCGCGCTATGGGGAGTATTTATATGGAAGGAGTTCAAAGGATCATCAAAAATGGTAAATCTGCTGCTGACGCTTATGTTTATCCTTTTTATCGCAGGACTGGCCATGATCGTCGTCTCCGGAGGAAGTTAATCTTCCTCCTCTTCCCACACCACCTCCGGTTTTTGCGGCCCCTGTTTACGAAAAACCAGCGCAAAAATGAGCCCACTAATGGCGCCCGACAGATGTCCTTCCCATGAAATGGAAGCATCCACCATCTCGGTAATCGGGAAAATACTCCAGATAGTACTTCCATAAATAAATGCAACGATCAGGGATACCGCGACCAAAGGGATGTACTTTCTGAAGATACCACTAAAAAAGAGGAAGAAAAGAAGTGCAAAGACAAGTCCGCTCGCTCCCACATGGTAAGTTTCACGGCCGATGATCCATGTAAAAAATCCGCTCGACAACCAGAGGCAGGCGAAAGCACCAAAGGCAATCTTACTGTAAAAATAGAACAGAAACCAGATCAATATCAGCAACGGAAGTGTATTCGACAACAAGTGGGAAAAGGAGCTATGTATAAATGGTGAAAAGATGATCCCTGCCAGCCCGTCCACAGTTCCCGGCAATATGCCCAAACGTGGCAATCTTCCTCCAAACACGCCTGCATAGTCAATAATAAATGCCAACCAGATCAACACGACAAACACAATGGCAGGCAGGAAAGCAAGCCGCGCCCGTTTCTTCTCTATCGTATACCATGATGAGTTATCTGTATTCATTTCCTGAAATATAGCCTCTTTTCATCTGCTGTTTACAAATATACGAACTATTTTGATAAGTCCCGTACCCAAAAATTATTCATTCTTTGCTTGTGGATTTGATTTCATTTGATTATCTTTCGCAGGAATTAAGCGGCACACCATTACCCTAAATTATACAGCGATGAGTTACTTGAAATTCGACAAGGACCTGATGATTAACCTGGAGTATTCTCTATACCGAAATGTTCTGAGAACAAATCGAAGGGGGGCTTATCAGAATACATCTATATCGGGTTGCAATACAACAAAATACCAGGGGCTTCTTGTGATGCCCGTACCTTACCTTGACGATGAGAATCATCTCATCCTCTCCTCTTTTGACGAAACGGTTATACAGCACGGGGCAGAATTTAACCTGGGTATTCACCGCTATGCCGGGGACAATTACAATCCGAAAGGACACAAATATATCCGGGAGTTCAATTGCGACAGCGTGCCCAAAACTATCTACCGCGTAGGGGGAGTGATTCTGTCGAAGGAGATCATGTTCTCCTCAAAGGAGAACCGGTTAATGATCCGCTACACATTGCTGGACGCCCATTCACCCACCACTATCCGTTTTAAACCTTTCCTGGCTTTCCGGAAAATTTCCCAACTCACACGGGAAAACGACCAGGTAGATAAATCTTATCGAGAAGTGGAGAACGGCATCAGTACCTGTATGTATTTCGGCTATCCCGAACTGTTCATGCAATTCAACAAAAAACCGGAATTTGTCTATCATCCCGACTGGTACCGCGACGTTGAATATCTGCAGGACTTGCAGAGCGGCGACACATTCCAGGAAGATCTTTATGTGCCCGGCTATTTCGAATTGTCTATTGCCAAAGGCGAAGAAATCATATTCTCCACCGGAGACATTATGGTAGACACTTCCACCCTGGCAGAAGAATTTGACTATGAAATAAATAAAAGAACTCCCCGGTCCTGTTTCTATAATTGCCTCAAAAACTCCAGCCATCAGTTTTATTATATACCTCAAAAGGATGAATATTACCTTCTGGCAGGATATCCCTGGTTCAAAGTGCGCGCTCGTGACCAGTTTATCGCTCTCCCGGGATGTACACTTTCAGTGGATAAACCGCAGGACTTCGAATTGATGATGGATACGGCTATACCTCACCTGAAAAGTTTTATGGAGGACAAGTCATCTAAAAGCAACCTGAAGCAGATCTCCGATCCCGACGTATTACTATGGGTGATATGGGCGCTTCAGCAATTCTGGAAAGAAAAGAAAGCTATTTTCTTAGAAAAATACAGTGATTTCCTCTATGAAATTATCGATTATATCGCTGCCGGGAAACATCCGAATCTGATATTGGACCACGAAACTGAATTATTATCAACCTACGGCCGCGATGTTGCTGTCAGTTGGATGAACGCGATCATCGACGGAAAACCGGTTATACCCAGATCAGGCTATCTGGTAGAATTCAATGCCCTTTGGTACAATGCACTGAAATTCGCTGAAGAAATATCCCGGGTAAAGGGTAAAGACAAAGTGGCCTCTGATTTTGAAGAACGTGCACGCTCAGTGGGTAATTCATTCAAAGAGGTCTTCCTTAATCCTGCCGGCTATCTCTATGATTATGTCGACGGGAATCATAAAGATCCGGATGTGCGTCCCAATATGCTCTTTGCCGTATCGCTTCCCTATTCACCCCTTGAAAGAAGCCAAAAAAAATCAGTCATCGATTTTATTACCAAAGAGCTGTTCGCTTCCTGTGGTATCCGTTCATTAACCCCGAAAAGTGACAAATTCCGACCTCACTACACCGGAACGGAAAATGAAAAAAAATTCGCCTATTTCAACGGAATGTCTTTCCCCTGGCTGTTCGGCCATTATATTGAAGCCTACTTGAACCTGTTCAATATGAGTGGATTATCATTGGCTGACAGGATCATGGTGGAGATGGAAGGACAAATACAAAACGACTGTATCGGAAGCATCTCTGAATTTTACGATTCCCACCCACCATTTATCGCCCATGGAGGATATTCCTTTGCCATGAGTGTGGGTGAATTGCTGAGGGCGCAACGGATCATTAAGAGGTACAGCGAAGAGTTAGAAAACGGGAAATGATGTGCCAATTTTCTTAGGAACGAGCACATAGCCAAACTTGTTTGAGCTTTGTCGAGTGACGACAGAAAATGGACGAAGTCAATGTGAATAATGAAAATAATGTGCTAATGAGAATAATCCCGATAAATCGGGACAAATAGTGAGTAAAGTCTTTATTCTTTACTCTTTATTCTTTGCTCTAATAAGATAAATATGAAAGCATTAATGTTCGGATGGGAATTCCCGCCGCATATATTAGGGGGGCTCGGGACGGCAAGTTACGGACTCACAAGGGGGATGGCAAAACAGGAAGATTTGGAGACCATTTTTGTGATCCCCAAACCGTGGGGCGATGAAGACCAGAGCTTTATGAAGATCATAGGAGCCAACAATACCCCCATCGTCTGGCGGGATGTACCATGGGAAACCGTAAAACCACGATTGGAAAAATTCATGGATCCACAGGAATACTACCACTTACGGGATCATATCTATGCCGATTTCAACTACATGCATACCAACGATTTGGGATGCATCGAATTTTCGGGCAGATACCCCAACAACATCCTGGAGGAAACCAATAACTATTCTATCGTGGCAGGCGTGATTGCCCGCACTTATGGTTTCGACGTCATCCATTCGCACGACTGGCTCACCTACCCCGCAGGACTGCATGCAAAAACCGTGACCGGTAAACCGTTGGTCATCCATGTACACGCTACCGAATTCGACCGCAGCAGGGGCAAACCCAATCCGATCGTCTATGGAATCGAGAAAGACGGCATGGACAACTGCGACCACATCATCTGCGTGAGTGATCTGACACGGCGCACTGTAATTGAAAACTACCATCAACCTCATTGGAAAGTGACCACAGTGCATAATGCGGTAGAACCACTCAGTCCTGAAATAGAAGCCATTGAACGGATTTCCGGTGTATCGGACAAAGTGGTTACTTTCTTAGGACGCATCACTATGCAGAAAGGACCTGAATTCTTTGTGGATGCTGCCACACAGGTAATTAAAAAAACTGACCATATCCGCTTTGTGATGGCGGGCAGTGGCGACATGATGGACCAGATGATCCGCCTGGTAGCCGACCGTGGCATCGCCCATAAATTCCATTTCACGGGCTTTCTTCGAGGTAAACAAGTATATGAGATGCTGAAATCGAGCGATGTCTATGTAATGCCTTCCGTATCGGAACCCTTCGGAATATCGCCCCTTGAGGCAATGCAATGTGGTGTACCAAGTATTATCTCCTACCAATCGGGTTGTTCTGAGATACTGAATAATGTCATCAAAACCGATTACTGGGACGTAGACGCAATGGCTGATGCCATTTACTCCATATGTACTTATCCGGCAATGGCAGAACACCTGAAAGTAGAGGGAAAGATAGAAGTGGACAATATAAAGTGGGAAGATGCCGGATGGAAAGTCCGCCGGATCTATGATAGTCTTATGTAAAATCAAGTAACCAGCAACAATATGAAAACAATTTGCATTTATTTCCAAATCCATCAACCGTTCCGGCTAAAAAGATATCGCTTTTTCAATATCGGCAGGGATCATTATTACTTCGATGACTATGCCAACGAAGATATACTACAGCAGATTGCCGGCCGATCGTACGTCCCTGCCAACCGCATGTTACTCGACCTGGTGAATCAATATAAGGGAAAATTCAAAGTAGCCTTTTCCATTTCGGGAGTGGCTTTAGAACAACTCGAGGTGTATGCGCCGGAGGTAATAGACGGGCTTCGTGAACTTGCCAAAACCGGTAATGTGGAATTTCTGACCGAAACCTACGCCCATTCACTGGTCAGCCTTTACGATCCGGAAGAATTCCGTAATCAGGTGAGGCAGCATTCTGAAAGGATAGAGATGCTTTTCGAACAAAAACCGACCGTATTACGCAATACGGAGTTGATTTACTCCGACGAGATCGGCGAGATGGTATACGATATGGGCTATACCAAAATGATCACTGAGGGTGCGAAGCATATATTGGGATGGAAAAGTCCGAATTACGTCTACCAGTCGGCTACACAACCCAAACTGAAACTATTGCTTAAAAACAGCCGCTTCAGTGATGACATCACCTATCGTTTTTCTAATTATAGCTGGAACGAGTATCCACTGACGGCAGAAAAATTCATTTCATGGATTGCCGGCAGCGCACCCGAAGAAGAAGTTGTCAATCTTTTTATGAACTATGAGACCTTGGGTAACATTCAGCCTGCCTATACCGGTATTTTTGAATTTTTCAAAGCATTGCCTCGTTTTGCATTTGAGCATGACATCAATTTTGCGACACCGGCAGAGGCATTGGATTTCCACAAACCAATCGGCGAAATGAATGTACCCAACCCCATCTCATGGACAGACGAGGAGCGGGACCTGAGTGCCTGGACAGGAAATAAGTTACAGCAAAGTGCCCTCAAATCACTATACGAAATGGGAGAAAGGGTCCGGTTATGTACCGATCGACGGCTTAAACAGGATTGGCTCTACCTGCAAACCAGCGACCATTTTCACTATATGTCCACCAAACATTTCGGTAGCGGACAAAGCCAGTTCAGTCCCTATATGTCGCCTTACGATGCCTTCAACAATTATATGAACGTGCTGAGTGATTTTATTGGACGTGTAAAAGCACAGTATCCCGATACGGTGGACAACGAAGAATTGAACGCACTTCTTACCACCATCCATAATCAGGAGATGGAAATCAAACGTCTTCAGTCGGAATTGAAAAAGGTGATCGGAACCAACGAGGAACTATTAGTGGAAAAGAATCCAAAAGTACAAAAAGCAGAGAAGTAAATATTACAAATTTTCAATACTATACAAAGGGTGAAACACATTTATTTGTGATCCACCCTTTTCTTATTTGTTTCGTTTGGGAACAAACCCAAACTCTCAATTTCTAATTATGGTTGTTCTATAACCGGGAGCCACTCCCCCGTTATTTCGCGTAACTTACCGCACGGGTTTCACGGATGACCGTGATCTTCACCTGGCCGGGATAAGTCATTTCGGTTTGTATCTTGCGTGCGATTTCGGATGATAGTTTTTCGGTATCCTGATCATCGATCTTGTCTGCCCCCACAATCACCCTCAACTCACGTCCGGCCTGTATGGCATATGTCTTTATCACACCCGGATAAGAGAGCGCCAATTGCTCCAGATCGTTCAACCGTTTGATATAAGCCTCTACAATCTCGCGACGAGCGCCGGGACGTGCACCGGAGATAGCGTCGCACACCTGTACGATAGGTGCTAACAGGCTGGTCATCTCCACTTCATCATGGTGAGCGCCAATGGCATTGCAGATATCGGGTTTTTCCTTGAATTTCTCTGCCAACTTCATCCCCAGTACTGCGTGAGGCAATTCGGGTTCGTCGTCGGGTACTTTTCCTATATCATGCAGCAATCCGGCACGTTTTGCTTTCTTGGGATTCAAGCCTAACTCCGAAGCCATTATGGCACAAAGATTGGCCACCTCACGGGAGTGTTGCAACAGGTTCTGACCGTAAGAAGAACGATATTTCATCTTACCCACCATACGTACCAGTTCAGGATGCAAGCCGTGCACGCCCAGATCAATCACCGTACGTTTACCGGTCTCCACGATCTCGTCTTCAATCTGTTTCTTCACTTTCGACACCACCTCTTCAATTCGGGCCGGGTGAATACGTCCGTCGGCTACCAACTGGTGCAGCGACAGGCGCGCTATCTCTCGGCGGACGGGATCAAAACCGGAAAGGACAATGGCCTCAGGAGTATCGTCCACAACGATCTCCACACCTGTAGCTGCTTCCAAAGCACGGATATTACGGCCTTCACGACCGATGATGCGCCCTTTCACCTCGTCAGAGTCGATATGGAATACCGTAATTGAGTTTTCAATGGATGTTTCGGTCGCTACCCGTTGAATACTCTGGATAACAATGCGTTTAGCCTCTTTGTTGGCCGTCATTTTGGCCTCTTCCATGATTTCATTCACATAAGACTGGGCACCGGTCTTGGCTTCCTCTTTCAGAGATTCCACCAGCCGCTCTTTGGCCTCATCAGCAGAAAGTCCGGAAATAGTCTCCAGCTTTTCCACCGATTGCCTGTGGAGACGTTCCAACTCTGTTCCTTTCTTCTCAAGAAACTCCTGCTGGTTTGACAGGTTCTGTTTTGCCTCATCCACCTCGCTCATTCTCTTGTTCAGTTCTTCCTGTTTCTGATTGAGCGTCATCTCACGCTGTTTCAACCTGTTTTCAGTAATCTGAATTTTGGATGTACGTGCGTTCGCTTGCTTTTCAGCTTCTGTCTTCATCAGAAGCGTCTCTTCCTTTGCTTCCAGTAATATCTTTTTCTTTATTACTTCGGCATCTTTTTCCGCGTCACTCAGGATATTCTGAGCCCGCGAATTGGCCATCTTACCGGTCACGTACCAGGCTATAACAGCTCCGATCAGTAATCCGATAACACCTATCACTATTTCCATATTGTCTATTATTAAATTGATTATTAAAACCTTACCGGTCTTCTTTTATTCCATAAAAAAATCGCACTCAATTACACACATCTCCAACGATGCATATAAATGGTGCGTGCACACTATCCTATTGACTAGCAAGAGGATTAGTTATTTTTTAGATAATCATCCAATTCGCCGATTAACGAATCTATCTTATCTTCAAAGGGTTTCGTATTATTCTTATCTCCAAGAGAAAAATTTTCTGCCAATGCCTGAATGGCTGTCATCACCACAAAGTCCTGCGTTGTCATGTTGGAGTTTTCACCTCCATACACAACGCGATATTGGTTTATTTTATTATTAATCTTTTTGGCGGCATCACGGAAAGCCTGCTCATCCGACCGTTTAATTTTCAGTGGATATTTTCTGCCGGCAATCACTAATGTCAATAAAAATTTCTCGTCGCCCATCACATAAATTTTTCAGAAAACTATTTCAACAAATTTATGCACTTGTCTACTTCTCGCACCAGTTTCGACAGTTTCTCCCTGGCAGTGTCCACATCTACCGAAGCGGCAGTGATGGTTCTTGCAATCTTCAAACTATCATATTTTGCCTTCAACTGCTCTAACTCTTTTGCCGTCTCGTCCAAATGAATTCGTCCGGACCGGATTTCCGCCTTTAGCCGGGCATTCTCCTCCTTTAAAGAGTCACATAAAAACAATACCTGTTTTATTCGTACCTCCAGATCAACAAGCAGCTTATTATGTTCTTCAGCCATATGCAAACAAAAACTCACGCAAATATAAGCATTGAAATGGAGTTTAACAAATAATTATTCCTTATTTTGTATCTTTGGATATGAAATTGAGAATTAGGGATTGGGATAGAGGATATGAGGATAATGTGCTTCTTACGATAGGAAGATAGAAAGATAAAGGATAATGATAAAATGAGGAATATAACAATCAGCGGTCAAATTGCGGCTGTATGCCCGGAATTCCATATAACCGCCATCGCATGTGAAGTCAAGAATAGTCCTTATAATGCAGGGTTATGGGAGGAGATCGATACTTTTTACAGTCAGTTCGCCTCCACGTATAAAATGGAAGATATCAATCGGCGTCCGGTCATTTATGCCACACGGCAGGTATATAAAAAGTTAGGGAAAGATCCCAATCGCTACCGTCCTTCCTCAGAGGCGTTATGTCGTCGGATATTGAAAGGGCAGGAGCTTTATCAAATCGATACGCTGGTCGACCTGATCAATCTTGTCTCACTAAAAACCGGCTACTCTATCGGAGGCTTCGACGATGCGAAGATACAGGGTGATCTTGTTTTGGGCGTTGGTGAAGCGGGAGAAAAATTCGAAGGGATCGGAAGAGGATTCCTCAATATTGAAAGCTTACCTGTTTACCGTGATGAGATAGGCGGCATTGGTACTCCCACCAGCGATGAAGAACGCACGAAAATCACCTCCGGCACGACCCGCTTACTGATGATTATCAACGGCTATTCCGGGAAGGAAGGACTACAGGAAGCTGCCAATTATTCAGTGGAATTATTAAAGAAATATGCGGAAGCCCGGCACATAGAGACTAAATTACTAAGCGTAAGTTGCTCCATCACATTCTAATTAATCTTTTCCCAATTTCGTTTCTTTCCTTACATTAGGAGTGAACATTCGGCCTTAAAAACTGTTATAGTTTACAAATAAATTTCCCATCACCTCTATGAGACAAGCAGGTAAATTACTTTTCTTTTTATCCTTAATTATATTGGCATTTTCCGCTATCTGCTGTACACCCAGGCAGTCCCATGACAATGATCAACTCGAAACCACTCCTGATACAATTGAGGTAGAACCTCAGGAAGAAATCAAGAAAGAACTAACAGGCGAGGACATCCGGTTAGAGAAAAATATCCGGTACGACAAATACCTGCTCGACGATGAATACCCCTACAAAGACACTGTCCGCCATTTTCAATGGGAGAAAATCCGGGAGCAGATCGCCGTGGTTGAAAACGCGATGACCGAGGGAGCCAATTGGGGCGTTCTGAGCAATTACAAGAATATGAATAAAGAAGCACCTACCGTCGCTGATTTCGTGAGGAATGAATACAAAAGGGTCTCGGATCAATTCGGTGTGGAGCGCTATCAATCCGCCCCACTCTATTCCGCAGATGGTGATACCACATTACTCCGTTACGGAAGGGATGGATGGATTGTGAAATTGCCGGATAACGATACGACTGACATGGTGAAGGTACAAGGTGTGTCATTTGAGGGTGAATTTCTGGTACCTAAACGTTACATCATATCATGGGGTGATAGTGCACGGTTCGATAAAGTGGTGGCCGTAGATGTCACTAACCAGAATATCTCCACATTGGAAAAAACAGATGATACCTGGCAGATACTCAGTATGACTCATGCCACGACAGGTGTACATAATCCTCCCTACGCCCAGGAAACCCCCACCGGAATCTTCGCAGTACAGGAAAAGAAAGTGAAAATGTTCTATACGAAAGACGGATCCAGCGAATTAGCCGGTTTCGCACCCTATGCATCACGCTTTACCAACGGCGCTTATGTACATGGTGTTCCTACCCAATACCCCAATCAAGGCATTATCGAATCCAGTCCCACCCTGGGTACAATTCCCCGCTCCCACATGTGCGTAAGGAATGCATCATCCCATTCAAAGTTTGTCTTCGACTGGGCAACTGTTAAACAATCAGTTGTGATCGTGATTGATTAAGAAGAAAGATGTATATTTGGATACTATTTTATTATACTCATCGAGTATTTCCGTAATATACAATATGCGCAAAATAATTCTATGTCTCCTTATATTATTCTCTATCAGCGTTTTTGACCCTATGGGCGGGAAAGAGAAGGATATGGAAATTGAAAGTACAATGTCGCCTGAGGATGAGGGCCAACAGTTATTTGAACAGATGAATCTGGACGGATTAATACGTTTGGATGCGTTCAAATTGGCCTACTCGGGTTATAAGAAGTTAAATAAAAGCAATAATCCTTTGCTTACCCTGATCGATTTCAGCTTACCATCCAGCGAGAAAAGGATGTATGTGCTGGATCTGGCAAAAAGGGAAATCCTTTTTGTTTCGTATGTAGCCCATGGTCGAAACAGTGGGGAAAAATACGCCACATCATTTTCAAACCGCGACGGTTCACACCAGAGTTCATTGGGTTTTTACCGTACAACCGATACCTATAATGGTGGAAACGGTTATTCTCTTCGGTTGGACGGGCTGGAAAAAGGCATCAACGATAAAGCCTTGCAGCGAGCTATTGTCATTCACGGAGCCGACTATTGCAGCGAAAATGTGATAAGAGCTACCGGACGGCTCGGTCGGAGTTTCGGTTGTCCCGCCCTTCCCAGGGAACTGACAAAACCGGTCATCGACACCATAAAGGGAGGATCATTACTGTTCATTTACGCCGATCAACCGGATTATTTATCCTGCAGTAAAGTACTGACAAGCAGCATAACTGCGTATCCTTCCTAAAAGTTGAAATCCATGCATCCAATTGCTCACATATATCCTATCAAACTAACTCCACATACCTATACCGGCTTAACTTTTTTTTAATGAAAAATATTTACATATCTCGCAACAATGTTTTTCTTTTGAACTTAGTTAATTTATGTTTCACTTTAAAAATTTTGTAATCATGAAAAAAATTGTATTAGTTGGATTAGGTTTATTTATGTTGTCCGGTTTTTTGCCGGCAAAAGAAATGAAAGTGCAAACAACTGCAGAATGTTTTATAACATCATGCGGAACACTCACCTGCTACTTATTTCCAAGGGATTTAACTGTTAATGAACTACTTGTCGTATATGATCACCTTGAAGAAAATCACTGCGGATAAGTTAAAAGTATTACTTTTAGTCCTTGTGAGTGCGCCAATGCTGGCGCATTCACAAGAAATACTTGACCACGCTTACATCCGGGCAAACTATGAGTTTTCCTATAAAACCGATCCAAAACAAATAGAATATTCCAAGACCGATTTGATGTATTTGGATATTGGAAAGAAAGCTTCAAAATTCTATAGCAGAAACGAGCAAATCAGGGATTCAATTGGAGAAGAGGGCTTGCAAAAAGGATTGTCTGCTTTTGAAATAAATGAACTAAGACGAGGGTACCCAAGAGGTACCCGTTCAGTATATTACAATCTTCAGAACGAAAAAAAAAGAACGGAGACTTCTAATTTTGTTTTTTTATTCACCTATTATGATGAGACCATTAAAATTCCGCAATGGAAAATAGAAAATGACACAAAAATAATTTCGAGTTATAATTGCCAAAAAGCCACAGCGCACTATCTGGGCAGGGATTGGACGGTTTATTTCGCATTGGAAATTCCCATTAATCAAGGACCTTGGAAATTGTGGGGGTTACCGGGTTTAATTATACAAGCTTCGGACGAAAATAATTTTTTCAACTATACGTTGATCGGACTGAAAAGTTTAGAGGACAAAATCCCCATTGTTTTCGTTCATACAACGCATGATGGAAAGAACTATACTAAAAATGACAAAACCTCTTTTAGAAAAATTGAGAAACTATATCACGAAGACAATAATGAATTCATGGATGTGTATTTAGGAGTAAAAACCATATCAACATCCAGGGCTGATGGCTCAAAAATAGAAGGAAAATCTTCTATTCCCCATATCCCTTTAGAACCGTGGTAAATGTATTATAGAAGCAGGATTATGCACAAGAATAGAAGAGTCTCTTCAGACGAGCGAATCATCTAAAATCGTTTTTATTTTTTAACAATAATGCGGAATATAATCCTATTAAAATAATGTATCTTGCGATTGAATAAGATATAAACCTATACCTTTTATGAAGTCTAAAAATCTATATATAAAGTCTTGGCAGCTTTTATCAGTTATAGCCGTTTCTATACTTCCTGTTCATTCACAGGAAATAATAGACCATGCATATGTCCGGGCGAGTTATGATTTTTCCTATAAAACAAACCCGGCACAAACTGAATATGCTAAAACGGACTTGATGTATCTGGATATCGGGGAACGAGTTTCAAAATTTTACAGCCGATATGAGCAGACCCGTGACTCCATAAAGAAAGAGGGAATAGATAAATCTCTATCCGCCTATGAGATTGTTGATAATATGCAAAAATATGTAAAAGGCACAAAAACAGTTGTATATCATATAGTAGAGGATGATAAAATCTATGTTACAGATAACCTCATGAAATATTACACATATGAGGAACCTCGATCAATACCTATATGGAGAATAGATACTGAACAAAAAGAAATAGGCGGATATTTATGCCAAAAATCGACAGGAACCTATTTAGGTAGAGAATGGACGGCATTTTTCACTCCGGAAATACCTATCAGTTTTGGGCCCTGGAAATTATGGGGATTACCCGGATTAATTCTGGAAGCTGAGGACAAAGATGGTTTATTTCTCTTTCAACTCACCGGACTTGAACAACAAGAACACCCCATCCCAATTATATATACAGTAGAAACCGGCAGAGGTGAGAGCTTCAGTGAAGTAAGTAAAAAAGAATTTCAAAGATTAGAGAAATTATTTTATCAAGATGGATTGGAATACATCAGGATACATATTCATGTTGAAGGCGGTACAATCTATCAGACAGAAGAACAAAAAAGTCGATACCAAAAACTGAAGCAAAAAGGTGGTGTACCGTATATACCGTTGGAACCATGGTAAATTTTGAACATATCAGAAAATATCTTGTCTTATTTCTGTTTTCCGTCACAATCTTGCCTTTAAATGCCCAACGGAAACTTTCAGGAGTTATCACCGACAGCATTTCAGATAAACCCGTAGCGGATGTGTATGTGATGCTGATGAGTGAAGACAGAAGCAGTATCCTCTCTTACTCTTTTTCCACGGAGAAAGGTTTCTATACGATAGAAATTCCGGACGAGTATCAAATAGACTTTTTACTTACCACATCACGTTTGGGATATGCTCCCTGGCAAAAAAAAGTATCGCGCCAAACGCAAAAATTAGATATCAAACTTCAAGAAAGCAGTATACCGCTCAGGGAGGTCAAAATAACTTCACCCCCGATAAAGCAGCGGGGTGATACTATAGATTATTTTATATCAAGTTTCGTGCGCCCCCAGGACCGCACGCTTGCCGATGTACTTTCCCGGATGCCGGGGATAGAAGTGCAGAACGACGGCCGCGTACAATATGAAGGCAAACCCATCAACCGGTTTTACATCGAAAACATGAACCTGTTGGAACAGCGCTATTCCATTGCCACAAAAAACCTCTCACCCAACGATATCTCCACGGTACAGGTGTATGAAAACCACGAACCGGTGAAAATGCTCCGCGACCGCAGCGACTCGGAACAGGCCGCGCTCAATATCAAATTGAAGGAAGACGCAAAGGCAAAATGGCTGCACACGTTCGATTTCGGTATGGGTGGATTTCCGCTCCTGTACGATGCCAACACTTCACTCGCCCGGTTCGCCCGCAATAACCAATCCATGCTGATAGGAAAAGCCAACAACACCGGAAAAGATATTTTCATGGAATTAAAAATGCATACGTTAAAGCCGGGACAGATATTTCGTCCGGGGTTACCGGAAGGCATCCCCGACCAACTCTCCACTCTTTCCGGCACATCCTCGTTCTTCACACGCGACCGTGCCCGGTTTAACGAAAATACCATCACATCGCTCAATCAACTGTGGCGTGTGGCAGAAGAGAGCGACCTGCGCCTGAATATAAATTGGGGGTTTGAAAGGGAAAAACGGGAACTGGACATGGAGACTGAATACCGATTCGAAGATCAATCCTCCATCATATTAAAAGACCACACGGAACAAACGGTCAATTGGCATAAACTGGAGAATGAATTGGCTTTCACGGCAAATAAATCTTCTTACTACCTTGAAGAGAAGCTGAATGCGAACATTCACTGGAAAGAGTCATTGGCCAATATCAACACCAACGATCATACGATTAGGCAAAACGTGGATTTGCCGCGAATACACCTGAAGAACAGCACTTCGTTCTCGAAATTGATAAAAGATTTCTCAATAAGCGCGGGTAACAATACAGAGTTCACAAGACTTCCCCAATCCCTCACCCTGTCATCCCCTGAAGAACTCTCCCCGTTTCCCGGCAAGGTGGTGGATCAGTCTGTCAAATTCAATGATGGCTATAGTGATACCTATGCCACACTCAACTACAAGAAACGGAACCATTCTATCACCATCAAAACGGGTATGGAATGGGTGTGGCAGGAGATTGAATCGGTCCTGATGCCGTTACCTGAGATAGAAGACAACTTCCACAACAGTTTGACTTGGCGAACATCACGACTCTATGCGGAACCATCGTATCGGTTGAACTACCGGAAATGGACAATGACCTCATCAGCCTCCATCAATTATATGCGGACAAATTACTCAAAGAAAGAAGATGATTATCTTTACCTGAATCCTCAGTTTCGGATAATCTATGAACCAAACGCTAATATTAAATTGAACGCCGGATATGCCTATAACATCCGTTATGGCGATTTGAACCAGATGCAGACAGGTTATGTGCTGAAAAGATATAATCTTTTCTCCAAAGGGATCGAAGAGTTACAAAGGAACGCTATGGAAAGCCTGAACTGGGGCTTCTTCTACAAAAATATCGGTCATTTTTTCAACTTGCAGTATACAGGCGCCTATTCTTATTTGAAAAACAATCTCGTTCCCGCCAACTTTATCCAGGGATATCACAATTTTACCTGGTGGGAGTACAAGGACAAGCCCTCCTATTTCTGGATGAACAGGCTGGCTACAACCAAATTGTTTGTCGACATCTCACTGACGGCCGGCTTAAGCGTGCTATATAACCAAAACAGGTCAATCATGGAACAGCAGGGAGCGGCCATTCAATATGTCAACCACTCTTTTGCCCTGTCCCCCTCTCTAAGATGGAACGCCAAAAGCAATCTGAATTTCGACTATACAATGGATGCGTACATTTCGGGAGTGAGTATCAATAAAAAAACGGTGGAAAATTATATTCCAAGTATAAACCATCAATTATACGCCTTCTGGGGAGTAACCGATGAATTGTCATTCTCATCCACTATACAGCATTTTTACAATAAGGCGCCCAATTCTTCCGTGACAAATTTGTGGTTTGCCGATATGGGTTTGCAATATGCTTTCAACAAAATGACCGTTCGTCTGGACTGGACGAATATTTTCAATCAGCAAAAGCATGTTACAAGTAGTTACAATACTATTAACACCATCACACGCACAGATAAACTGCGCCCAAGTGAAGTACTTTTAAGTTTTAGGTTCAAACGGTAAGAAAAACACCGCAATATCAATATCAACTCACCGGAGCCTAATGGCAGAGACGTCCTAATAAGAGGTCGATCGTTTTCAACTTTTCTTCAGCAGGATCCTGAAAGTGGTGCCTTTCCCCGGCTCCGATCTCCTGACATGGATCCCGCCTTTGTGGTTTTCCTCTATGATCCTTTTCACAAGGGTCAACCCTAACCCCCACCCTCTTTCCTTGGTAGTGTAGCCGGGTGAAAAGATGGTCTTGAATTTTGATTTCGGCATCCCTTTGCCGGTATCGGAAATATCGAGATGGATCATTCTTCCTTTTTCGAAAATATCAAAAGTAATGCTTCCCCGCCCCTGCATCGCATCCACGCTGTTTTTCACAAGGTTCTCAATAACCCAGCCAAAGAGCGGCTCATTCAGGTGAATTTTTACAGGATATTCCGGAAATCGTGTTCGGAATAGCACTTCCCTCGACACCCGTTTTTCCAGATATTCCAGCGTATGCAGAATAACCTCCCTCAGGTCCACAGGTATCAAAGCGGGTGCAGAACCGATCTTTGAGAAACGTTCCGCAATCATTTGCAGACGGAAGATATCTTTATCGATCTCAACCAATAAGTGTTGATCTACCTCTTTCAGCTTCATATACTCCATCCACGCCATCAATGATGAGATGGGTGTACCCAACTGATGGGCGGTCTCTTTTGACAATCCCACCCAAACCTTGTTCCGCTCCGCCCTTTGAGAACGGTTCAGGGCAAAAAATGCCAGACCGACAAACAAGGTAATCACCAGCAACTGCAGATAGGGATAAAGTTGAAGCATTTTCAATGTTTTCGAATCATCATAATAGAGTAATTGGTTCATTTCATACAAGGCAATGGGATCATGTTTCTGCCCAAACTCTTCCTTTTTTGTTTGGAGATAAGATTCCACTTCCTTTTCGGGTAATCTGACATTGCGTGGCGTTAAATTCCCGGAATTTTTATCGTACAATATAATGGGAATAGTAGTATTACTCTCCAGGATACGCAATACCAATGACATGTCTATCTCTTCATCCATGGCCATCGATTCGGTTGCCATCGCCCAAATCTCCATCTTCCTGCGCTCCTCACCGGCCAACTCCTTTACCAGCTTATTCGACAACCCTAGCGACAGCAGGGCAACAATGATTGCCATGATTACAAAAAGATAAGTGAGTAGTTGTCGGGAATGCATGATAAGTGAAAATTAAGAACTAAAAGTGAAGGACTAAGGATGAGTGACGACAGAAAATTTACGTAGTAAAAATTTCAGCTCTTTTTTCGGGTAAATAACCGCTTCGGATACGCCATTCATGGGGATATAAATTATTAGCCCGGTTACCCAAATTTTTCACAAAGCCTAATGGTTCTCCCTTATACACAAGAATCAAATAGCCTTTGGGTGCATCCGTAAAGCTGACCGCTTCCCTCCGTAAATAGGAAATAGCCTCCTCATAGGTTACCTCATACATGGGAAATGCTCCGAAGTGAAGCTCCCTGCTCATCGCCAACGCATGGGATGGAATAAAATCCTTGCCTTTTTTCTCGCCAATCTCTATGCCCATTGATACTACTTTCAATTGCTCACCCAGTGCAACAAGGATCTCGGAATACTGTGCAGGGAGTGCTACAATGCGATTATCACTCTCTATAAAGTGAAAAGAATCGGGATGTGACAATAGAGGCACATAAGCCGTGCGATCCTTCACAAAAAAAGATGGTTTTCTTTTATTTTTTGCCCGGGACCGACTTAAAACCGTTTCTTTTGTTCCATATCCCGGTTTTCTCAGCAGGGTCACAAACAATCCCTCTCCCCGGGTTTTATGTGGAAAAAAACGATAGCCGTTTACCCGTTTGTCGAAGGATGAAGAGATCCCCCATCCTTTATCTATCTCCACATTTACAAATTCCGCGCCCAATTCGTCTGCAATCCAAATGGCATTTTCTTCATTTTCAGAGGTATTATAAGTACAGGTACTATATATAAGCAGCCCCCCCGGTTTCAGTGCCGGCCAAATATCCTTTAGAATATCCCTTTGTCGTACGGCACACATCTCCACATTTTGCCTCGACCATTCTTCCACCGCTATTTCATCTTTACGAAACATCCCTTCTCCCGAACAGGGAGCATCCACCAACACCAGGTCAAAAAGGTGGGGGAAGGCTGAGAAATCCTTTGCCCTATTATTCGTGACCATCACATTAGGATGACCGAATTTCGACATCGTCTCCGATAACACATGGGCGCGCTGACGAACCAGTTCATTGCTCACCAACAAGCTCCCTTCAGGAAGGGCGGAAAGCAGGGAGATCGATTTTCCACCTGGTGCGGCACACAAATCGAGGCACATTACAGGTTCGGTCACCAATTCTTTGACCACATATTCCACAAACATGGAAGAAGCTTCCTGCACATAATAATATCCGGCATGAAAAAGGGGGTCAAAGGTAAAAGCAGGCCGCTCTTCCAGATAAAAGCCCCACTGGGACCAGGGCACCCGCTTACAAGGGATTACCGGTTCCATCGGATTACGAACCACCTTAGAGGGATTCTGACGGAAACTGACCGAGGCATCACCGGACAGCACCGACAAAAATGATTCTGTTTCATTTCCGAGCAACGGATGGATGGAAGATATGAAATCTGCGTGGAGGTTCATTTATTTGCTTATCGAAAATGCTTGATGTATTTCCAGCTACAAAGATAACATCCCATACATTATTTACAAATTTGTGCTCTGCGCATTTAGCTATCAAAACTTGAAATATAGATGCAAAATACTGTTAAATTTAGCTGACTTGGTGTGATTTTTCGAAATTTGAAGTACTTTTACATGAAAAGTGCACGTACACAGTTTTAACACGACAATTAACACCAAATAATGTAATCGTATGAAACGAGCATGAACATCATTGCACCCAAGATGAAGATTATCGCGAGTTCCATACACCAAAATGAGAAATTAAAATAATCGTATGAAAAAAATTCTGATTCTTGGGGGATTATTGTTATCCCTTTCGATCGTCGCGCAAGAGCGTCCTGATCCCCAACCGGCGCCTGACACCTTCGAAAAATTCAACGTAGGTATGGCAGGTTACACGTTTGTCAATTTCGATCTCGACAAAACGTTGGAAACGCTGGAAAAATGCGATGTGAAATATCTTTGTATCAAAGATTTCCATCTTCCTCTCAAAAGTACCGACAAGGAAATAGCCGACTTCCATGCCAAACTGAAAAGCAAAGGAGTCACCGGTTATGCGGTAGGTCCTATCTACATGCGCTCCGAGAAAGAAATTGATGATGCTTTCGAGTATGCAAAAAGAGTGGGCGTGAAACTGATCGTGGGAGTCCCCAATTATGACCTCCTGCCTTATGTAGACAAGAAAGTAAAAGAATATGACTTTCATTATGCCATCCACCTGCATGGTCCGGATATGCCACTTTATCCCGATGCGGATGATGTATGGGAAAATGTGAAGGACCTGGATACCCGTATCGGCATGTGTCTCGATATCGGCCACGATACCCGTAACGGTAAAGATGCAGTAAAAGATCTGGAGAAATATCACACCCGCGTGTTCGACATTCATATCAAAGATGTGACCGGTGCAACCAAAGCCGGATATTCTGTGGAGATAGGACGTGGTATCATCGATATTCCGGCATTCGTAAAAATGCTTCGTCAGGTAGGATACGAAGGCGTATGTAGCCTGGAACACGAACGGAATATGAAAGATCCTTTTTCGGGTATCGCCGAATCCATCGGTTACTTCAGGGGCGTAATTGCAGCCACAAAGGAAAAATAATGTTACGCCTATTGCAAGAAAGATAACGAGGTTGCAGATATAAAAGTCTAAAGGGGATAGTCCAAATAAAAGGACTTCCCCTTTTTTAATTTCCATAGATAAACGTACCTTTGTTCTGCTTTTTTAAAAAGATAAAACAGATTTCAAATGATTGACATGGATTGTGGAAACGACAGTATGCGCTGGAAGGTAATTGAGCGCGAATATCTCCACAGGCGTCCCTGGCTGACTGTGCGCCGGGATTCATTACAAATGCCGGACGGTACCATTGTCCCTGAGTATTACGTACTGGAGTATCCCAACTGGGTGAATATCATCGCCATTACCAAAGAAAAAAAATTTATCCTGGTAAAACAATACAGGCCGGGGATCGAAAAGACCTGTCTCGAACTTTGTGCGGGAGTATGCGAAAAAGAGGATGTGTCTCCCCTTGCCTCGGCGCAACGCGAATTGATGGAGGAAACCGGTTACGGCGGCGGGACATGGAGCGAATTCATGTGTGTATCCCCCAATGCCAGTGCAACGAATAACTACTCTTACTGCTTTATTGCTGAGGATGTAGAGGAGATGGGAGATCAGCATTTGGACGAATCGGAAGAACTGACGGTACATCTCCTCTCTTTTGAGGAATTAAAGAAACTTCTCGAAAGCGGCAATATTCTCCAGGCTACTATGGCAGCCCCACTTTGGAAATATATGGCATTGTATGGCAAATAGGCGGCCTCTTTTCTCACCGCACGCCATGCATCAGCTTTTGCAGTTTTTTCGATAAGAGAAAGAGGATGAGAGAAGCTATGGCGGCCATCACCACAAACACCATAAAGAAATCAAACAGGGTGGCGATCTCAATGCCGAAAAGATGTTTCACTTTTCCCTCTTCGGGATAGAGTGAACTCAATGCTCCGGCCAGCTTATTGGCTGTAGCCATAGAAAGATACCACACCCCCATCAGCAGGGAAGCAAAGCGTATGGGTGACAACTTATTCACCATCGACAGTCCAATAGGGGAAAGACAAAGTTCGCCCATAGTATGGATAAAGTAAAGTCCTGCCAGCCACAGGATGCTCACCTTTACCCCCGGTTCCACGCCCTGCACACCAATGGCGATCAGGAGATAGCCCAATGACAACAACAGCAATCCGATGGCCTGTTTCACGGGCGAGGAAGGTTCCCGGTCTTTCGCTCCCAGGGCAAGCCACAGTTGCGCAAACAGCGGAGCCAAAAGAATCACGAATACGGCATTGAACGACTGGAACCAACTGGTGGGCATGGTCCATCCCATAATATTCCGGTTGGTCTGCTCTGCCGCAAAATAGGTCAATGATATGCCCGCCTGTTCAAAAGCGGACCAGAAGAAGATGACGAAAAAGGCAATGATATAGATCACCCAGATACGCTGGCGTTCAATTTTCGTCAGCGACTTGTCGGATATCACAAAAGCAGGGACAACCAATGTGGCGGTGAAGATAAAAGCTCCGATCAGGTCATCCTTGAACAGGTGCATAAACAGTGCGAACAAGCCGCCTGCAGCTACAAGCCATAATGCTATCTCCCTGAAGGTGTACTTCACGATCGGAGTGGGGATTGTATCATTCGCATCAATTTTAATCGTTGTATCCGTCGAGTCAATAGCATTAGGATCAGAGTTATCAGTTGTTTTGATTATGTCTGTATCCCTCTTTTTCTTTGCGGCAGCTTCAACCCCGATAGGATTGCCGGCAGGATCAACCAGATATTTGTCTTTCCGCAGCACATAAAGGATAAGGCAGACCACCGAGACGAACGCTGCCACGAGGAACCCCCATTTGAAGTCGGCAGGATTACCCGTATCACCCAGAAATCCGCAGATAAGGGGAGCAGCAAATGCTCCAAGGTTTACTCCCATATAAAAGATGGTATAAGCAGAATCTAGCCTCCTGTCACCCGGTTCATAGAGTTGCCCCACAAAAGTGGACACATTAGGTTTAAAGAAACCATTTCCGAAAATCAGGAAGCCCAACCCCGAATACATCAGCCATCGTGCCGGCTCCGGGTGTTGAAAATTGAGGGCGCTGAAAAACATCAGCAATTGTCCGATCACCATCAGGACAATACCCCAGAAGGTAGAACGGCGCATCCCCCAATATTTGTCGGCCACATAACCGCCAATCAGCGGCGTGAGGTAAACCAATCCGGTATAGTTACCATAGACAAGTGCTGAAAGCTCTTTATCCATCATCAACGCATTGATCATGTATAGCACGAATAGTGCGCGCATACCATAGTAACCGAAACGTTCCGCGATGGAAATAGAAAACACGAAATAAAGCCCTTTGGGATGTTTGGCCGTCGTTGTAGTCATAATTCTGAAAATGTATTGATTTGCAAAAGTACCATTTTGATCAGATTAATTCCACCTTCAACCAAACTATTTTTAAGATATATACCAAAAAGCATCTCTTCTTTA
The DNA here is from genome assembly GCF_040307845.1 of Proteiniphilum sp. GTDB lineage: Bacteria > Bacteroidota > Bacteroidia > Bacteroidales > Dysgonomonadaceae > Proteiniphilum. Next base: position 24,007 of record NZ_JAWRIS010000041.1, on the reverse strand, counting down.
CCCTATTTTCGTTATTTTTGCAATCAAACTTTATTTTCGCAATCAAAATGTCTACGAACAAGCAATGAAGAATCCGGCACTTTATTTAATTCCCGTCACGTTAGGTGATACGCCTGTCGAGAGGGTAATTCCGTCGTTTAACACAACAGTGGTATCCGGTCTGAAATATTTTATCGTGGAGAACGTTCGATCGGCACGTCGATTCCTGAAAAAATGTAATCCCGATATTGATATAGATAGCCTCACCTTTTACGAATTGAACAAGCATACCAACCCTAACCAAATTGCGGATTACTTACAGCCCATGAAATCGGGCGAAAGCATGGGGGTGATTTCCGAGGCCGGTTGTCCTGCCGTGGCCGATCCCGGCGCAGATGTAGTGGCAATAGCGCAAGAGGAAGGATATAAGGTTGTATCGCTGGTGGGACCCTCTTCCATTCTGATGGCCGTCATGGCTTCCGGGTTCAACGGACAGAGTTTTGCTTTCCACGGTTACCTTCCAATCGATGCAGGTGAACGGGCAAAAAAACTGAAACAATTGGAAGCAAGGGCTTACAACGAAGACCAGACCCAGGTTTTTATTGAAACGCCCTTTCGAAACCATAAACTTGCCGAAGATGTTTTACAGCACTGCAAACCCCAAACCCTGCTCTGTATTGCCATGAACATCTCCTGCGAGGACGAATCCATTGTAACAAGGAGTGTGAAGGCATGGAAGGGCAAACTGCCCGACATGCATAAGAAACCGACAGTTTTTTTGATTTATAGAGGAGGAAAATAAAAGAAAAAATCATATTCAGGGCACAGAAACAAGTAAAAAAGAATCACATAACTACATATGAGAGATAATTTTGTTTTATCAAGATTAGGAAAATCGGCCGGGTGATGCTATATTTGTAATCATATTTGGCAAAGATGTCTGACGAATTGATGAAGAATGAAAACGGTTAACGAATATATTACCCTACTTCGTTCATATACACGTATGAATGCAGAGAAATATGGCATTACATCAATAGGTATCTTCGGATCTGTATCAAGAGGTGAACAACGAGAAGGTAGTGATTTGGATATTTTCGTGGAACTTCACGAAGCTGATCCGGTAATTATGGCTTATATTCATGATGATCTGCAGGAAATTTGTAAATGTAATGTCGATTTGATACGCCTTAGAAAAGGATTAAATAAACACCTGCTTCAACGAATTGAAAAAGATGCAATATACGCATAATAAGGAAATTATCGAACGACTTCAACTGGTTTTAGAATCAATTTCTATTATACAGGAAAGGAACGAAGATATTGTTTCTATTGAAGATTATGCCTCTTCACCTTGGGGTATGACTATTTTAGATGCAACCCTCATGCGTATTCAATTTATAGGCGAAGCAATTTCATCAATAGATAGAAAAACAGATAAGCTTCTATTTTCAGAATATCCGGAAATTCCTTGGAAACAAATTTACAGTATGCGGAATTTTATTTCACACCAATATGCCGATATTGATCCGGAAATGGTTTTAGTAACATTGAAAAAACACCTCCCTCCTCTACAATTGACTATTGAAAAAATAATCAACGATTTGACCTCAGACGAAATCGTAAAATGATTACCATCACTATCATCATCCTGACAGTACTGCTATCCATGAGGGCTTTCAAAGACCACAACCTTATGGATAAACTGATGTTTGACCCACAAAAGGTTAAGGCAGGAGAATGGCACAGGCTTTTCACGTATGGGGGGATCCATGCCGACTACCCCCACCTTATTTTTAACATGTTTACCCTCTATTTTTTCGGGATGGAGGTGGAAAGGATATGCAAGTTGGCGCTCGGCAGCAACACTGGTTCCATCTGTTTTATTGTCCTATACATCTCTTCACTGGCAATATCCATCCTTCCAACCTATTTCAAACAGAAGAACAACCATGCTTACCGGGGTCTCGGTGCTTCCGGGGCAGTTTCGGCCATAGTTTTCGCCTATGTGTTGGTCAATCCGATGAATTTCATGGGAATCATGTTTATTCCGGTCATGCTCCCTGCCTTTCTCTTCGGCATCATTTTCCTGCTGGTCTCCTTTTATCTCGACAGGAAACAAACAGGACGTATCAACCACTCGGCGCATATCTCCGGTGGAATTTACGGTTTACTTTATATGACTGTCGTTTTTTTCACCCTGGAAAATATAAACCTCCCGACATTATTTTTGGAGCACATAAAGATAGATTCGATTTCCGACCTCTTTTATTTCGGTATGTAAATAGTTTCTTCATATTTTAAAAGTTTTCAGGAAAAAGCCCTTTGAGTTGAAAATAAGGCTTTTATTCACGATTAAGCCGACACAGGCGTTACTTTGATTTGTCCACCTATAGCTTTCAATACTTTCATAATGGTTTCAAACTGCGGTTTTGCTCCGTCTGATAATGCTTTGTACAGACTTGTTCGGCTCATTCCTGTCTGTTCGGCTATTTTGGTCATTCCGACAGCTTTGGCAATATGCCCGATTGCGGTAATTATATCTACATCGTTGCCCTCTTCCAAAACGGCATTAAGATATTCAGCAATCATTTCGTTGCTGTCTAAATAGTCTGCGATGTCAAATTTTGAAGTTTCCATTTTTCTTATTTTCTTAATTTTTTCCAAATCTCTTTTGCTTTTTCGATGTCTTGCTGTTGCGTGGATGTATCTCCACCAATAAGTAAAAGGATTATTTTTCCGTCCTGCTCTCTGAAATAAACCCGATACCCTTTTGCATAGTTTATCCTCAATTCGCTAATACCCTCTCCCACAGGTTTACAATCGCCAAAATGTTCATAATTCTCTATCTCTTATATTCTGAAAATGATTTTGGCTTTGGCTCTTAAATCGTTCAGCTTTCTAAACCACTTGTCAAATTCCGTTGTTTTTTCAATAAAGTACATTTGCTAAATATGTATCCGATTGGATACAAAATTACAAAATAATTTTAATTCAAACACGATGCAACGTTTTTTTCATTTTTTCATCTTTATAAGTAGAAGGAAAGAAATTGGCGAAAAAGATCATAGAAGAGAGCGGATATGTACCGAGATAAGCTAAGGCCTCTAGTCCGAAGCTCGATAAAAATTAAAATATCTATGGTAACCCAAATTATGTAATTCATAAAGTCTATTTACAGATTTACATAAAGAATCACCATTTTCTATGCAAAACATAAAACCAGTTTATAATTTATCAGTTGGCGGGAAATTGGATAGGATTCGTTATATTTGCATCTCTATTACAGCAATTCCGTAATGACCATAAGATATAACGTACAACTGCAACCCTATAACTCTTTCCGGACGAAAGCGTCAGCTAAAATATTCGGCGAGCCGCAATCGGTAGAAGAACTTTCGGAAATAATCCGTACTTTTCCCGCTGAAGAAAAATTGGTGCTCGGGAACGGATTCAATTCGTTTTTCACCAAAGATTTCGATGGTTTGATAATCAAACCATCCATGCAAGGCATTCATATCCTGTCGGAAACTGATCGGCATATAGAAATTGAAGCCGGGGCGGCCGAAGATTGGGACCGGTTTGTAGCGTATTGCGTGGAGAACGGTTACGCCGGCATCGAAAACCTGTCTCTTATCCCCAGTTCAGTGGGAGCAAGCCCTGTGCAAAATATCGGAGCCTATGGTACAGAAGTGATGGATGTGATCACCAAAGTAAAGACGGTAGAACTACAAACGGGTCACTACAGGGAGCTTTCTAATGACGAGTGCGGGTTCGGCTATCGCGACAGTATCTTTAAACGTACCGGAGGTTATGTGATTACATCCGTAGTTTTCAGGCTGGACAAATCGTTTCAGTACAAAGAAAAATATATCGATTTAAGTCGGGAATTGGAAGCTATTCCCTCTCCCACCCTCACGCAGGTACGGGATGCCATTATTCGTATCCGCACCCGGAAACTGCCGGATCACACACAACTGCCTAATGCGGGAAGTTTCTTTAAAAATCCTATCCTTACCGGGGTAGAAAAAGAGCATTTGTTACAAAAATTGCCGGATGTTCCTATCTACAACGCTGGAGAAGGACAATTCAAAACTTCGGCGGCATTCCTGATCGATAAGGCCGGATATAAGGGGAAACGCCGGGGGATGGTAGGAACTTATGCACACCATTCACTCATTATTGTAAACTACGGGACTGACAAGGGAGAGGAAATCATCCATTTCATGAAGGAGATACAACAGGATGTACGGCAACAATTCGGCTTGATGCTCGAACCGGAAGTGCGCATCTATTAACTATAAAAAAACGGTCAATATGTCATCATTTATCATTGAAGGCGGATGCAGCCTCAAAGGAGAAATCACACCCCAGGGAGCCAAAAACGAGGCACTTCAGGTGATTTGTGCCACCCTGCTCACACAAGAAGAAGTGATCATAGAGAACGTACCCGACATCTTAGATGTAAACAATCTCATTGCATTACTCTCGGATATGGGTGCAGAGGTAAAAAAACTGAATAGCAGTACCTATTCCTTCAAAGCGGAAAGAATAAATCTCACCTACACCCAATCGAAAGACTTCATGGAAAAGAGCGCTGCCATGCGGGGATCGATCATGATCGTAGGGCCTCTTCTGGCACGATTCGGAGAAGCGGTCGTACCCAAACCGGGGGGTGACAAGATAGGTCGCCGGCGGTTGGATACCCACTTTAACGGTATCATGAAATTAGGTGCCGAGTTGATCTTTAACGAGCAAAAGCAACTCTTTACGCTATCTGCACAAAAGTTAACCGGACAATACATCCTTCTCGATGAAGCCTCCGTTACCGGTACTGCCAACCTGCTGATGGCGGCTGTCCTTGCCGAAGGGGAGACAGTCATCTACAACGCTGCCTGTGAGCCTTATGTAGAGCAATTGAGCCGGATGCTGGTACGTATGGGAGCCAGAATCGAAGGGATCGGCTCCAACAGGCTGACAATAAACGGAGTCTCCTTCCTTTCCGGTTGCCGTCACCGTTTGCTGCCCGACATGATCGAGATCGGCAGTTTTATCGGTATGGCGGCCATGACTGCCTCAGAGATCACCATCAAAGATACTTCGGTAACCCATCTCGGTATTATTCCCGAAAGTTTCCGCCGCTTAGGTATTATTGTGGAACAACGTGGGGACGATCTCTATATTCCTCCACAGGATAACTATACCATTGAATCATTTATCGACGGATCTATCCTCACTATTGCCGACGCACCCTGGCCGGGACTTACGCCGGACCTCCTCAGCGTGATGCTGGTGGTCGCCACCAAAGCGGAAGGATGCGTATTGATCCACCAGAAGATGTTCGAAAGCCGCCTCTTCTTCGTGGATAAATTGATTGACATGGGTGCGCAAATCATACTCTGCGATCCCCACCGGGCGACCGTGATCGGCATGGGTAACCGGCTCCGGCTCAAAGGCATGACGATGACGTCCCCCGACATCCGTGCCGGTATCTCATTGTTGATTGCTGCCATGAGCGCCGAAGGCATGAGTACCATCCATAATATCGACCAGATCGACAGGGGATACCAAAATATAGACAAACGGTTGAATGCATTGGGAGCAAGGATTGAAAGGAAATAGATTCAGCCTTTTCCTTCAAAAATATTTGCTTTTTCGGCAAGTCTTTTATTACTTTGTAGGTAATTTTAATATGATTATCTGCAAAATATTACATATCCATTCTCTAACTCCATTGATCAGGACGGAGGGGGTGGAATTTTAGCACAATAAAGTAATCATTTTATAAGAGAATTCCACAAATACCATTTTGCTTTGTGGAACCGTAATATTACATTATAATTATTCAACACCACAAAAAATTATGCCAACGAATCCGGTCGTGACCGACATTAAACAAGTAACCATTCGTTTTTCAGGTGACTCCGGTGACGGAATGCAACTTTCGGGGACTTTATTCTCCACGTTATCGGCTATCTTCGGGAATGAAATTGCCACATTCCCCGATTTTCCCGCTGAAATCCGCGCTCCGCAAGGGTCATTACACGGCGTTTCGGGATTCCAGGTGAGAATCGGTGCCAAGGATGTCTATAACTCAGGGGACAAGACCGATGTATTGGTCGCCATGAATCCTGCTGCACTCAAAGTAAACGCTCAGTTTCTGAAAAAAGGATCTATCGTGCTGTTCGATACCGATTCCTTCCAGAAAAGAGATCTCGACAAGGCACTTTTCCAGACATTAGATCCGTTTGCCGAGCTCAATCTCGATTATGTGCAACCCATAGGAGTAAATATTACTACCCTGACAAAAGCCTCACTGACAGACTCGGGATTGGAGAACAAGGAAATACTCCGCAGTAAAAATATGTTCGCCCTGGGTATTGTGTGTTGGTTGTTTAACCGGCCGCTGGAAATAGCCGATAAACTACTCGAACAAAAATTCTCAAAAAAACCGATACTGGTACAAGCCAATATCAAGGCGCTCACCGATGGTTACAACTACGGGAACAACACCGATATGACCGCCTCCACCTACCGCATCGACCCCATTGAGACGGCCAAAGGATTCTATACTGATATCAATGGGAATACCGCCGTGGCTTATGGATTGATCGCCGCTGCCGAAAAGGCAGGTGTACAACTCTTCCTCGGTTCCTATCCTATCACGCCGGCAACCGACATACTACAGGAACTGACCAAACGGAAAGACTTCGGGGTGAAAGCCCTGCAGATGGAAGATGAAATTGCCGGTATCACTTCGGCAATCGGAGCCAGTTTTGCAGGGTGCCTGGCTGCCACTTCCACATCGGGGCCGGGATTATCGCTTAAAAGCGAAGCATTGGGACTGGCGGTGATGACCGAACTACCCCTGGTAGTGATCGATGTGCAGCGCAGTGGCCCTTCCACAGGGATGCCGACTAAAAGCGAACAGAGTGACCTCAACCAGGCACTCTACGGACGAAACGGTGAAAGCCCGCTGGTGGTGATGGCAGCAGCAGCACCTACCGACTGTTTTGAAACGGCTTTCACAGCTTCGAAGATCGCCCTGGAACATATGACTCCCGTGATTTTGCTGACCGACGGGTATATCGCCAACGGTTCATCGGCGTGGAAAATTCCGGACATGAACGACTATCCTGATATCAAACCGCCTTATGTGCAGGACAACTATAAGGGGGACGCGGGAGAGTGGAGACCCTATTTCCGTGATGAAGAGACTCTCGTCAGGTATTGGAGCCCGGCAGGTGCACCCGGATATACACACCGTATCGGGGGATTGGAAAAAGACCGTCTTACCGGTATCATCTCCTCAAATCCGGATAATCACCAGTTGATGGTAAACGTCCGCAGTGCAAAAATCGAAAAAATAGCCGATTTCATTCCCGAACAACAGGTGACAGGCGACAGACATGCCGATACGTTGATCGTAGGATGGGGCGGCACATACGGTCATCTGCTGGAAGCTTCGCTACGCCTCAATGCAAACGGCAAGAAAGTTGCCTACACGCATTTCAGGCATATTTATCCCCTCCCCCGAAATACCCACCAACTGCTGAAAAAATATAAAAAAGTAATTGTGGCAGAACAAAACAACGGGCAGTTTGCCGCTTACCTGAGCGGTAGATTCCAGGATTTGGACAATATCCACAAATACAACCGGATAGAAGGACAACCGTTCAAAGTGAGTACATTGATCGAAGAGTTTACGAAAATTATGGAGGAAAAGTAATATGGAAGTAAGTGAAATAGCAGCAAAGGAATTGAGATATCAGAAACGTCTTCCCAAAGACTATAAAAGTGAAAATGCCATCCGCTGGTGTCCGGGGTGTGGTGACTATGCTATTCTAACCAGCCTCCAAAAAGCGATGGCGGAATTGAATATCGAGCCGCACCAGATAGCTGTCATCTCCGGTATCGGTTGTTCATCCCGCCTGCCCTATTACATGAACACCTATGGCTTTCACAGTATACACGGCCGTGCGGCAGCTATCGCCACGGGAGTGAAGGTGGCAAATCCCGGGTTGAGCGTATGGGTAGCGACCGGCGACGGCGACTCTCTCGCCATCGGCGGGAATCATTTCATCCATGCTATCCGCCGAAATGTGGATCTCAATATTCTACTCTTCAATAATAAGATATACGGCCTTACAAAAGGGCAATATTCTCCTACTTCAGACAGGGGCTTTGTTTCCAAATCATCTCCCTTTGGGACAGTGGAGGATCCTTTCCGTCCTGCAGAATTGACTTTCGGTGCACGAGGGACTTTCTTTGCCCGTGCCATCGATGTCGATATCAAAAACCAAACCGATGTAATCATAGAGGCTGCCAAACACAAAGGCACCTCGGTTGTAGAAGTGCTGCAGAACTGTGTAATCTTCAATGATGGGATCCATAACAGGATCAGTGACCGCAACTGGAAAGCCGACAACACTATAATATTGCAGCACGGCGAGAAGATGATCTTTGGAAAAGAGGAAAACAGAGGTATTGTTATGGATGGATGGGAACTCAAAGCAGTGACCATCGGTGAAGATGGATATACGCTGGATGACGTACTCGTACACGACGCCACCACCCGTGATAATACTTTGCATACGAAGTTGGCATTGATGGATACTGCTGACAGTCTCCCGGTGGCTCTGGGGGTAATCCGTAATGTGAAAGAACCTACTTACGAAAAAGAATACGAAAAACAGATCGAAGAGGTACAGGCAAGGACTCCGAAAAGATCATTCACGGAGTTTCTGCTTAATTCTTCCAATATTTGGGAAGTAAAGTAATTCGGTTGTTATTCAGTTGTTATTCAGTTGTTATTCGATTGTTATTCAGTTGTTATTCGGTTGTAGTTAGGTCGTTATTCGGTTGTACTATCCCGCAAAGCGGGAAATAACGCGAAGCGAATAACGGCGAAGCCGAATAACAATTGAATCACCTTCTCCGTTTTATTTCCGTCCGGATCATCTTGAGTTCGCGGCTGGTCTGTCCCTTAACCGAAGAATTCTCCTCTGCCCGGCGGAACAAATAAGGCATCATGGTCCTTACCGCGCCATAAGGTACATATTTCGCTACATTATATCCACTCTCTGCGAGATTATAGGTGATATGGTCACTCATACCATACAACTGCGAGAAATAAATTCCCCGATGATTTCTCGGCAATCTATATTCGTCGATCAATCGGGCCAATAATAAAGAACTATCTTCATTGTGCGTAGCTACCATAAAGTCGATACTGTCCAGATGTTCCATAAAATAACGGATAATATCATCAAAATCTTTGTCTGTAGCAGGCTTGTCAGGTTGGATAGGTGACGGGTATCCCCGTTCGGCAGCACGGTTACGCTCTTTCTCCATGTAAGCGCCCCGTACGATCTTCAGTCCGAATTTAAATCCGCCTTCCAATGCCATACGATGATGTTGCTTGATCCGCTCTATACTGTCATGTCGATACATCTGGTAAGTATTTTGCACAATAGCTTTCTCCTTATTATAGCGTGACATCAGGTTCATCACCATATCATCCAATACCGGCTGTATCCATGTCTCTTCCGCATCAACCAGTACCGGCACATCCAATTCAAATCCCTTTCTGAAGATAGCCTCCACACGCTCTTCCACCCGCCGGTATTCGGCTTGCTCCTCATCGGTCAGGGACTGATTTTCACTTACCTTGGCCAACAGGTCGAAGCGCGCTACTCCCGTGATCTTAAACACGCTGAATGGCACATTTTCATGGTTAGCGGCAAACTCAACCGTACGTATCACCTCCCGGCAGGTAGCATCAAAGGCCTCATCCGACTCCTCTCCCTCCTGTGCATAATCGAGGATAGAATCGACCTTGCACCGGGCCAGACGGTCAATCGTCTTACTACAATCTTCAATAGACACACCTCCCACAAAATGTTTATAAATAGTATTGCGGATAATACCCTCCACGGGAAAACGGACGGCAAATGCCAGATTAACAAGATTTTTACCCATATTCACCAAGGTACGGCTATTCATCACCCTGAAGAGTTGATAAGATTGTCTTAAACTTGCGTTGGATTGACCACGAAAAGCGATTTCCGTGTTTTCAAAATAAACCGGTAGTGATTCCTTCAATTGCATGCTTTTTCTGTAAGAGTGTTGTATAAAAGTATTGTAAAGGTCCACAAAAATAACAAAAAGATTTTATTCTTTTATTATCGAAAATAAATCTTGTTTATTTCCAATGTGAATATTTTTCAGCTAAGATTTCCTTTGACACCAGCGCTTCAAACTTTTTTGACGAAAATTTCACATGGAGTCGGTCTTATCAAACTTTTTTGGTAAATTTGTCTCATCCAATAATAAATCTCATTAAACAGAATAACTTATGTCCAAAGGAGTTTTTCAATTACCCGAAGTAAAGAATGAACCCGTGAAGAGCTATGCTCCGGGGACGCCCGAAAGGGTGGCGTTAAAACAAAAACTGGCAAAACTGAATCAAGGTGGCCTCGACCTGCCGATGATCATCGGTGGAAAGGAAGTGCGTACCGGTAACCTCAAGGATATTCGTCCTCCTCACAATCACCGCCATCTTTTAGGTCATTATCACCAAGGCGACAAAACTCAGGTGCAGATGGCTATCGACGCGGCATTACAAGCCAAACCGGCATGGGAAGCCATGCAATGGGAAAGCCGTGCAGCCATTTTCCTGAAAGCTGCTGAACTGATTGCCGGTCCATATCGTTACGAATTCAATGCTGTCACCATGATAGGCCAATCGAAGAATGCTTATCAGTCCGAAATAGACGCGGTGTGCGAATTGATCGATTTCTTCCGCTACAACGTGAAAAATATGGATCAGATTTACCGGATGCAGCCCAACTCCTCGGCCGGTATATGGAACCGCATGGTATGGCGTCCACTCGAAGGATTCGTCTTTGCACTCACACCTTTCAATTTCACCTCTATTGCCGGTAACCTGCCCGGTGCCCCCGCACTGATGGGAAATACGGTGGTATGGAAACCTTCAAAGACAGCCATCTATTCTGCACACCTTATCATGAAGGTATTGCAGGAAGCCGGATTGCCTGACGGTGTGATCAATCTCGTCTATGCCGACGGAAGGGCTGCTGCTGATGTGATCTTCAACCATCGTGAGTTTGCAGGCCTGCACTTTACCGGCTCTACCGGAGTATTCAACGGTATGTGGCAAACAATCGCCGGCAATATGTCGAAATACAAATCCTATCCGCGTATTGTGGGTGAAACGGGAGGAAAAGACTATGTCTTTGCCGATGCCACAGCCAATCCAAGGCAGGTGGCTACAGCGCTTACCCGTGGAGCATTCGAATACCAGGGGCAGAAATGTTCAGCCGCTTCGCGTGCTTATATCCCCACCACTCTATGGGAAGAAGTAAAGACGTTTGTAAGCGATGATCTCTCTAAAATAAAAGTGGGTGTACCCGAAGATTTCTCCAATTTCGTGAATGCGGTGATCGATGAAGATTCGTTTGATAAACTGGCCAAGGCGATCGACGATGCCAAAGCATCCCCCGATGCGGAAATCGTTTGTGGCGGCACCTACGACAAGTCGGAAGGTTATTTCATCCACCCCACTATCATTCTGGCCAAGAAGCCCGACTATATCACAATGAAAGAAGAGCTATTCGGTCCGATACTCACCGTGTATCTGTACGACCCGGCAGATCTCGACAAGACGCTGGACATCCTCGATACCACTACCGATTATGCGCTTACAGGGGCAATCTTCTCCGCCGACAGGGCTAATATCGAAAAGATGACGGCCCGGTTGACTCACACTGCCGGGAATTTCTATATCAACGACAAGCCCACCGGTGCGGTAGTCGACCAGCAACCGTTCGGCGGCGGACGCGGCTCGGGAACCAACGACAAAGCCGGTTCGGTGTTCAACCTGCTCCGCTGGGTGTCACCGCAATGTATCAAGGAAACATTTGTTCCGGCTACGGATTATATGTATCCCAACTTTCTGGAAGAGTAATTTTATAAAACTATCCCGCCGTTATCCATGGCGGGATAGTTTTATTTTATATCTTTGCTTATATAATATTTTAATTAAACGGTTATGGATGCAACAGTTAAAACAAGATCTCAACGGATTGATTTTTTTGTACGTGAATTAAAAAAGAAACAACCAGATTTATTGGAAAAAGAACTAAATAGGCTTTATCTCTTATCAGATGCAGCCAGATTAGATGCATCTGTGTCAAATAATAGTATTACTATAGAGGAAATTCTAGAAGAAGTCAATGCTGTACGAAAAAACAGATATACGGGATCATAAAACGGTATTCGACACCAATCTCTGGGTTAGTTACTTTATAACAGGCAAACTGACTGAACTAGTTGATATGGTATTGAACAAAGGAGTGGTATTATATCGTTCAGATGAGTTGACACAGGAACTAACGGAGGTCATGTTACGCCCAAAAATAAAAAAATATTTCCCTTTGAATATCGATGAACATCTTGCATTTTACGAAAGGATAACTATTTATTGTAAGACGGAGGAAAAATTCAAAGATTGTGCAGATGCCAAAGACAATTTTTTGTTCGATCTGGCATACAAGTCTCATAGTAATTTCCTAGTATCAGGAGATAAAAAGGAGCTACAGACGCCTGTCAAGAAATCTCTAAAAGTTTTAAACTTGTTTGATTATAAATCAATGATTGGAGTAAAATGAAAATTAAAGTGTGAAACGAATACTTTCCGTTATTGACAACGCATATTTAGCGGTCACGAAGAGACAGGTGTAAGAATGACAAACAATATCGCAGACAAGGTTATTGCTTTCAACAGAGGATTGCGTTATGCCGGTGAGTTGCCGGAGGGCTTTCAGGTACTGAACCCTTTTCTGGAAAATCCGGAAACGATGCAGGTGATGGAGGCATTCTACCGCAAATACTATAACGACACGAATCCACGCAGATTTATTATCGGCATCAACCCCAGCCGCCACGGTGCAGGGGTTACAGGTGTCCCCTTTACCGATACCAAACGGTTGGAAAGCGTATGCGGAATCACTATGCATTCTGCCCATACCCACGAGGTCTCTTCGTGGTTCATGTACGATATGATTGAAGCTTATGGAGGCGCAGAGGCATTTTACAGCCAGTTTTATATCAACTCACCTTTTCCGTTGGCCATCATTCGTGCCACAAAAGACGGCAATTGGCTTAATGCCAATTACTATGACGACAAGACCCTGTTCGAAATGGTAAAAGGGTTTATGATCGAATCACTCAGGAAACATATTGAGATAGGACTGGATACTTCCGAAGTATTTATCCTGGGGAAGAAGAACGCAGATTTTATAGCCAAACTCAATAAAAAAGAAAAACTATTTGACCGGATGACGGTATTGGAACATCCACGCTATATCCAGCAATACAAATCAAAGGAGAAACAACTCTATATCGATAAATACCTGTTGGCATTCGAAAAATAAGCCCTCTGATATCGGTCATTCACCTTCTATAAAATTGTCAAAAGACTGTTTCATTATCTGTTAAATAAATATTCCGTAAAAACATTCTATCTTTGTACTTTGTTTATCTCATTCGGGGCATTGACCCTTTGCAGGTTATCGCAGGTAAATATCGGATGAGGAGATTATTCATGTGGATATGCACGCAAAAAAGATCAATATTGCCATCGACGGCTTTTCCTCGTGTGGCAAAAGCACAATGGCCAAGGACCTGGCCAGGGAATTGGGATACACCTATATCGACAGTGGCGCCATGTATCGCGCGGTCGCTTTATATGCCATCCGGAAAGGGTGGATAACAGAGACCGCCATGGATGAGGAAGCGCTTCGTGAACATATCGCGGAGATAAAGATAACATTTAGCCCCAACTCACTGGGAAGGCAGGATACTTATCTGAACGGAGAGAATGTGGAAGACGAGATCCGCACCCTGGAAGTGGCCAATGGCGCCAGCCGGGTAAGTACACTCGGCTTTGTGCGGAAAGAACTGGTCCGCCAGCAACAGGAAATGGGTAAAGAGAAAGGGGTGGTAATGGATGGCCGCGATATCGGCACAGTTGTTTTTCCGGATGCCGAATTGAAACTCTTCATCACCGCACCGGCTGAGATACGGGCACAACGCCGTTTCGATGAAATGAAGGCAAAAGGAATCAATCCCCCGGCATATGAAGAGATACTGGCCAATGTAAAGGAACGTGACCTGCGTGACACCACTCGTGCAGAAAGTCCGTTACGTAAGGCCGACGACGCTATTGAACTCGACAATACGCATGTAGATATTGAGGGTCAGTTGCAATGGGCTATACATTTATTTAATAGAATCACAGCAAAAAAATGAACAGAATTGAAATAGACAGGCAGTCCGGCTGCTGCTTCGGAGTAGCAAAAGCTATCTCCAGAGCTGAAGAGGAACTGCAAAAAGAGGGCATACTGTATTGTCTGGGTGATATTGTGCACAACAACATAGAAGTGGAACGCCTGGAAAAAATGGGAATGATCACCATCAACCATGAGCAGTTCAAGGAATTAAAGAATGTAAAGGTATTGCTTCGTGCACACGGTGAACCACCCAGCACTTACGAAATAGCCAAACAAAACAATATAGAGCTGATTGACGCTTCTTGTCCCGTAGTGTTGGGATTGCAGAAACGAATCAAGAAAAAATATACCCATGCTGAAACTGAGGACGCCCAAGTCGTTATTTTTGGCAAGAAAGGACACGCAGAAGTGAATGGACTGCTTGGCCAGACAAATGAGACAGCGATCGTCATAGAGAGCAAAGAGGAAATAGATAAATTAGACTTTACAAAAGATATCAGCCTCTTTTCACAAACGACCAAATCCCTTGAAGGATTTCAGGAAGTGGGGGAACTGATTAAATCCCGAATGCAGAACGGGGCCAAATTTGAATTTTATGATACTATCTGCCGGCAAGTATCGAACAGGGTTCCCAATATACAGGAGTTTGCAGAAAATCATGATCTCATCTTCTTTATCGCCGGTGAAAAAAGTTCCAATGGTAAAGTATTGTTTGCCGAATGCAAAAAAAAGAATCCCAATTCATACCTGATCCACCATCCGGATGAGATAGACCCATCCCTTTTAAAAGAAGATATCAGTATAGGCATTTGCGGGGCAACCTCCACGCCTATGTCGCAAATGGAGGCCGTAGCCCGGAATATAATAAAACTACAGCCCCAGATGGAAGTTGAAAAAGCTGCTTTTTAAGCAGCTTTTTTTGTATGCATCATAAAAAAAATCTATCTTTGCGCTTCGTTATTTAAAAGAGTTTTTCAAAAAGTTCGGGTAAATAACATCCAAATCTTCAAAGACTAACATTTCAATTATGGACTCTAATATAAAAAGTATAGGTGTCCTCACCTCGGGGGGAGACGCACCTGGCATGAATGCAGCCATCCGCGCGGTAACCCGTGCCGGAATATTCAATGGCATGAAGGTATACGGCATTTACCGTGGGTACAGAGGCCTGATCTCTGACGAAATAGTGGAATTCAAAACCAATAGCGTAAGCAATATTATCCAGCAAGGGGGAACCATGCTGAAGACAGCCCGGTCTACAGATTTTATGACGGAGGAAGGGCGCAGGATCGCTTACGAGAATATGCAGCAACATGGTATAGAAGCATTGGTGGTGATTGGTGGTGACGGATCTCTCACGGGCGCCTCTATTTTCGCCGGCGAGTATAATATACCCGTCGTAGGGCTCCCCGGCACCATCGACAATGACTTGAACGGTACCGACACGACTATCGGGTACGATACAGCCTTGAACACCATCATGCAATCGATGGACAAAATACGTGATACAGCCACTTCACACGAACGTTTGTTCTTTGTAGAAGTGATGGGACGCAATTGTGGCTACCTCGCGCTCAACAGTGCGATTGCTTCGGGAGCCGAAGCTGCGATCATCCCGGAAATAAGTATCGAAAAAGACCAGTTGGGAGAACTCATAGAACAGGGCTTCCGCAAATCAAAAAGCAGCAGCATGGTACTTGTCACCGAAAGTGAAGTGACCGGTGGCGCCATGAAATTGGCCGAAAGGGTAAAAACAGAATATCCTCAATATGATGTGCGTGTGTCCATACTCGGACATTTGCAGCGCGGCGGTTCACCCACGGCACAGGACCGTATCCTTGCAAGCCGCATGGGTGTTGCTGCCATACAAGCATTGATGGAAAATCAACGAAATGTGATGATCGGTATACGGGAAAACGAAATCGCATATGTCCCGTTTAAACGGGCCATTAAGAAAGAGAGGGAAATCAGCCGGGAACTCCTGGAGGTATTACGTATCTCCTCTATCTGATAGTTATCCCCTTACATCACGTTCTCAAAAAATAAATATCTGTTTTTAATTCTTTTTTATAATTGAAAGACGTACTTTTGTAGCTAAATACTGAAATATCATAAGAATATAATAATATGAAGATTACACACATCGAGCACATCGGGATTGCTGTAAAGAGCATCGAAGAGCAACTGCCTTATTATGAAGGGGTTTTGGGGTTAAAATGCTATAACATCGAGACAGTAGAAGACCAAAAAGTTAAAACGGCCTTTTTCAAGGTGGGACAAACCAAGATTGAATTATTGGAACCCACCAGTGAAGAGAGCACCATCGCCAAATTCATTGAAAAAAGAGGTGAAGGGATCCATCACATGGCTTTTGCCACAGAAAATGTCAATGACGCCTTGAAAGAAGTGGAAGGAAAAGGGGTACGGCTGATCGACCATGAAGCACGCCCGGGAGCCGAAGGATTGAATATCGCTTTTCTGCATCCCAAATCTACCGGCGGTGTTCTGACCGAATTGTGCGAACATCCCGAATAATCCGGAAGATTTCCTCTCCGGCACCAGATTGATAGAAAATATTTACACCGTTTTAAATTAACATTTTTATATGAGCAACCAACTCGAGAAAGTAAAAGAGCTTATCCAACTGCGTGAAAAAGCTCGTTTAGGGGGGGGCGAAAAAAGAATTGAATCGCAACACCTCAAAGGAAAATACACGGCACGTGAAAGACTCGCCATGCTTCTGGATGAAGGAAGTTTTGAAGAATTCGACATGTTTGTGGAACACCGTTGCCACAACTTCGGAATGGAAAAAACCACATTCCTGGGAGATGGTGTGGTAACAGGCTACGGAACAATCTACGGACGTCTTGTGTATGTTTTTGCACAGGATTTTACCGTTTCCGGCGGTTCCCTGTCCGAAATGCAAGCACAAAAGATCTGCAAAGTGATGGATCAGGCAATGAAAATGGGTGCTCCTGTGATTGGTATCAACGACTCGGGTGGTGCCCGTATCCAGGAAGGTATCAACGCATTGGGAGGATATGCCGAAATATTCCAACGTAATATCCTCGCGTCAGGTGTAATTCCCCAAATATCGGGTATTTTTGGTCCCTGCGCCGGCGGTGCAGTGTATTCTCCTGCCCTGACCGACTTTATCATCATGACCCAGGGAACTTCTTATATGTTCCTCACCGGCCCCAAAGTAGTGAAAACAGTCACGGGAGAGGATGTTACCCAGGAACAACTGGGAGGAGCTTCAGTGCATTCTACCAAATCAGGTGTTTCCCAGTTTCAGGTACAAACTGAAGAGGATGGATTGAAACTGATCCGTCACCTGCTCAGTTTTATTCCACAGAACAATCTGGAAGAAGCGCCCCTGCAACCCAATGATGATCCCATTGACAGGCTGGATGACGCACTTAACGAAATTATCCCCGACAGTCCCAACAAACCATACGATATGTATGAAGTGATCGGCGCGATCATCGACAAGGGCGAATTTCTGGAAGTCCATGCCGATTATGCAAAAAATATCATCGTAGGCTTTGCCCGTTTCAACGGACAATCGGTAGGTATTGTGGCAAACCAGCCTAAATTCCTGGCCGGCGTACTCGATATCAACGCTTCGCGCAAAGCGGCCCGTTTTGTCCGGTTCTGCGATGCTTTCAATATCCCCATCGTGTCTCTGGTAGATGTACCGGGCTTCCTTCCCGGAACAGGACAGGAATATGGTGGAGTAATCACCCACGGGGCCAAACTGTTGTATGCTTATGGTGAGGCGACCGTACCGAAAGTAACAGTTACATTGCGTAAATCTTACGGCGGTGCACATATTGTGATGAGTTGTAAACAACTCCGGGGCGATATCAACTATGCTTGGCCTACTGCAGAAATCGCGGTGATGGGTGCTGATGGGGCTGTAGAAGTACTTTACAGTAAGGAGATCGCGGCTGAAAAAGATCCTGAAAAAGTGGTTGCAGTGAAGGAAGAAAAGAAGAACGAATATAACGACCTCTTCACTAACCCATATGTGGCAGCGCGCTACGGATATATTGATGATGTGATTGAGCCGCGGAACACCCGTTTCCGTGTTATTCGTGCATTACAGCAACTGCAAACCAAAAAATTGCAGAACCCGGCCAAAAAGCATGATAATCTACCTCTTTAAATGCAGTTGAATATGAGAAACCTAAAAATAGTATTATTTCTTTTCACCGCGGTACTATTAGCCTCCGGATGCAGTTCCAAACAGAAGAATCCGGCCTGGGTAATCAACGAAGTCATGGTTCTTAACGAAGGCAGCTATATGGATGATTTCGGCCAACGGAACGGATGGATTGAAATATACAACAATACGGCAAAAACGCAGGATCTGGGGGGAAGATACCTCACCAACGACCGCAATAATCCGAAAAAGTACCCAATCCCCCGTGGAGATGTCTTGACGAAGATCCCCCCCCATCAACATGCCTTGTTCTGGGCCGATGACGAACCTTTCAACGGAACATTCCATGTGAACTTCAAGCTCGATCCTACGAAAGAGAACTATATCGCATTATATGAAAATGACGGGAAAACACTGCTCGACGAGATCGTGATCCCGGCCGGCATGTTGGCTGACCAGACCTACGGCTATCCGCAGGATGGCATTAAACTTGATGAGGAAGGGAAAAATCTCGCCACTCACCTTGAGCGGGTAACCCCCAGCAGTAATAACGCCATTCTGGAAGAAAATCCCAAAGTGGTCGGCCTTCAGGAAACCGACTCATGGGGAGGGATGCTTACCATCACCTCCATGTTGGTGGTATTTTCCGCACTGATTGCACTCTACTTCTTTTTCAAAATATCCGGAAATGTAGCCAACCGGATGTCAGAGAGGAAGGTAGCCAAAAGCGGCACCCTCTCCGCAGCGAGAAGCCATTCACATTTATCAGGAGAAGTACTGGCCGCGATCTCTGCCGCTATTCACGAGATGAAAGAGGATCAGCATGATATAGAATCTACCATTCTCACTATCCAACATGTGAAGAGAAACTATTCTCCGTGGAATTCCAAACTGCAGACATTAAGGAAATTACCAAAGTAGGAGATAGAATAAAAAACAAAGAGTAAAGAATAAAGACATAATAATCAATATGAAAGAGTTCAATTATAAAATCAACGGTGCCCCTTTCAGGGTTGTAATTAACAAGTCGGACAATGAACTTGTAGAACTTGAAGTGAACGGTACACCCTACACGGTTGAAATAGCGCCTAAAGCATCAAAGCCCAAAGCTGTCGTACAACGGCAGCCTACTTCCGCGCAAGGTCCCACACCACAAGGTGCATCCACTCCTCTCGTAACAAAACCATCCGCTCCTGCCGGTAAAAACACCATTCAATCCCCGCTTCCCGGAGTCATCCTGGATATCCGTTGCAAAGTGGGAGATACAGTAAAGAAAGGACAAACCCTTATGATCCTTGAGGCAATGAAGATGGAAAACAATATCCTTGCCAACGGGAATGGAAAAATAACGGAAATTCTTATACAGAAAGGAGACTCGGTACTCGAAGGAGCCGATCTTGTAGTCATTGAATAAAACCCGGGATGAAGTATGAACACATTATTATCATTAACAGACAATCTACGGACATTCTGGGGCTATACCGGGTTTGCCAATGCGGAGATAGGCCATATAGTGATGATCCTCATCGGGTTAATTTTCATTTACCTTGCCATCACAAAAGAGTATGAACCCCTCCTGTTGATCCCCATCGGATTTGGTATCCTAATCGGGAACATTCCGTTCAACGAGGCTGCCAACCTGCAGGTAGGTATTTATGAAGAAGGATCGGTCTTAAATATTCTGTACCAGGGTGTGGTGAAGGGATGGTATCCCCCGTTGATCTTCCTCGGTATCGGGGCTATGACGGATTTCTCGGCTCTGATAGCCAACCCTAAGTTAATCCTGATTGGAGCGGCTGCCCAGTTCGGTATTTTCGGAGCTTATATAATCGCATTGCAAATGGGATTCGCGCCCAATGAAGCAGGAGCCATCGGTATCATTGGCGGGGCAGATGGTCCTACCGCCATCTTTACCACCTCGAAACTCGCCCCTCACCTGTTGGGTGCGGTAGCTATTTCAGCTTACTCTTATATGGCGTTGGTGCCCGTTATCCAGCCTCCCTTTATGCGGATGTTGACAACAAAGAAAGAACGGGTCATCAAGATGAAAACACCCCGTGTGGTTTCACAAACCGAAAAAGTACTGTTTCCCATCATGGGGTTATTGTTGACTACATTCCTGGTACCCTCGGGCCTTCCCTTGTTGGGAATGCTGTTTTTCGGTAACCTGTTGAAAGAATCGGGTGTAACCCGTCGTTTGGCTGAAACGGCACGTGGTCCGCTAATCGACATCGTTACTATCCTGTTGGGACTCACCGTAGGTGCTTCTACACAGGCAACGACTTTCTTGCGGATTGAGTCGCTGAAAGTATTTGCTATCGGTGCATTATCTTTCGTCATTGCTACTTGTGCAGGAATCCTCTTCGTGAAGTTATTCAATCTGATATTGCCGAAAGAGAAGAAGATCAACCCGCTGATTGGGAATTCCGGCGTTTCAGCCGTACCTGATTCAGCCCGTATCTCCCAGATAATCGGATTGGAATACGAACCCAGCAATTACCTGTTGATGCACGCCATGGGTCCCAATGTGGCCGGTGTGATCGGTTCAGCGGTAGCTGCCGGTATCCTGTTGGGATTCTTATATTAACCATATTGAGTTATTCAAAAACAGAGGCGGGACAGTAGTCTCGCCTCTTTCGATATAGCAAATTCAAGTACAGAGTATATAAAAGATTGATATTTCATGGGATTAGAACAACTGTTACCGGCAATAGCCGGCATGACATGGCAGCATTTGGTGATGATTGGCATAGGCCTCATCCTGATTTATCTGGCCATCGCGAAAAATTATGAACCTACACTTTTGTTGCCGATGGGATTTGGTGCTATCTTAGTGAATATCCCCTTATCATCCGCACTCACACAAATCGATCCCGCCACGGGAGAAGCCGTGGAAGGCGTACTGAATATTTTCTTCGATGCCGGTATTGCCACCGAGATTTTCCCCTTGCTCATATTTATCGCAATCGGGGCAATGATCGATTTTGCTCCCTTATTCCGGAATCCCTCATTACTCCTATTCGGTGCGGCTGCACAATTCGGTATTTTCATAACAATGATATTCGCCACACTGCTGGGATATGATATCCGTGAAGCCGCATCCATCGGTATTATAGGCGCCGCCGACGGACCTACCTCTATCGTGGTGGCCTCACGTTTCGCGCCCAACCTGCTGGGTCCCATCTCCGTGGCAGCTTATTCTTATATGGCACTCGTGCCCATTATCCAGCCACCGGTGATACGGCTACTGACTTCCCGTAAGGAACGGCTAATCAGGATGTCATCGGCAAGCCACAACAATAAGAAGATATCCAAA
Organism: Proteiniphilum sp.; assembly: GCF_040307845.1. Taxonomy (GTDB): domain Bacteria; phylum Bacteroidota; class Bacteroidia; order Bacteroidales; family Dysgonomonadaceae; genus Proteiniphilum. The sequence continues at coordinate 2,232 of NZ_JAWRIS010000041.1, read as the reverse complement.
AAAGCACTTATCGCATTCCCTATTGTAATTACCGTGGCAGCAGGTATTATCGCTCCTTCTTCTCTGTCGCTGATCGGCTTCCTGATGTTTGGCAACCTGATCCGTGAATGCGGCGTATTGAATAAATTGTCTCAGTCGGCCCAGAACGAACTCTCGAGCCTGGTTACCATATTGCTTGGAATCACCATCGCCAGTACAATGACAGCCGACAGGTTTATCCGCACAGACACCCTGATCATTATTGCCCTGGGACTCTTCGCCTTTATCTTCGACACTTTTGGTGGCGTGATCTTTGCGAAATTCCTGAACCTGTTCCGAAAAGAAGGCAACAAAATCAATCCGATGATTGGTGCTTGCGGCATTTCAGCATTCCCGATGTCGGCTCGCGTGATCCACCAGATGGGGCAAAAAGAAGATCCCTATAACTATCTGCTTATGCCGGCCATCAGTGCCAATGTAGGGGGACAGATAGGCTCGGTAGTGGCAGGAGGTATTATATTGACACTGGTTCCTTTACTTGCTTAAAAACAAAGACTATGACATCAACCATACAAACAACGCTGTTCATCGCTACCATAGGGATGGTAGGAATTTTTATTTTTATGTCCTTTTTCTACCTGATTATCCTTGCGCTCGACAAATACCTTCCCTATCAGGAAGAAAAACCGGTGGAAGAATTTATGGAGGAGATATCCGAAGAGGAAGAGAGTGAAGAATGAAAAGTGGTTCTGTCTACTATTTATTTTGCTTCCTGACATCAGCCCCCCACATCAGTTTATCCCGGAGTGTTTCGTAAAAAGTGTGCCCTATCCGCTTCACCACACGGAGTGTATAATCGTCTTTTCTCACTTGGATACTTATCGACTCGTCCAATACGCGTGACTCACCATCCACTGAGACAAGGAACATATGGCTGCGGCTCTCTACTTTTAACGAAATAATACTGCTGTCGTCCACTACCAACGATCTCGATGTAAGATTGTGGGGGGCAATAGCCGAAAGGATAATGCTGGGGGTAGTGGGTGATAAAATGGAACCCCCAATACTCAATGAATAGGCAGTAGATCCGGTAGGCGTGGATATCACCAATCCGTCTGCCTGGTAAGAGGTCAGATAATCGTTATTGATATAAGCATGGATTGAAAGCATGGAAGCCGTATCCTGTTTCAGGACGGCCACTTCATTGAGGGCATGCACATTAAAATGCTCCGGAGGAAACGCCTCATCGGTCGACAACTTCAGCAATGAGCGCTCTTCCACTTTGTATTTATCCTTCATTACCTCCTGTAACGTTTCTTCCATATCGGCATAATTAATCGCTGCCAAAAAGCCCAATCGTCCTGTATTGATACCCAGAATAGGAATACCCGAATCACCGACCGTACCGGCCGTTCTCAGGAAAGTACCGTCGCCCCCCACACTCACAGCCATATCCACCGGGATTAATTTCTCCTCAAGTGTACAGAGAGGAGCGATCCGTTGGCGAAGAGGGGTCGGCAAGCTGTAGAAGAAGTCCACAGGTAAACATAATTCTCCCCCGTTTCGCCCGATAGCTTCACATACCCCACATATCTGTTCTTCGGCTTTGGCGGTCCTGTCGGGAAACATACTCCCGAATAAAGCAAATTTCATTTTTTCTTAATCGTTTAATTATCCAATCGTTGACTTGATGAATCAGTACATCAGTACATCAGTAAATCATCACATCAGTAGATCAACCATCACATTTCCAAATAATACATCAACTCATCCAACCGCTCCTTTTGGGTATCGGTCACTTCTCCTTCTTTCATAAAATAGTAAACTACATTATAATTAAACCGCTCAAAACTTCTTAAAAGAACGGACACGTCATCTGTATCGAGTTTTAATGAAATCAGCAGGAATTCCCCTCCGGAAATTGGCATTACGTTGAGAGTCGTTATATGTGCATTGTTACTTTCTACAATCCGTGCTATCTCAGTGAGTGTATAATCTTTCAACGGAACCTCCAATATAATAAGGGAATTTTCCATCATGGAAAGTTCTGTAAACTGCCCCGGGGTAAACGAAGAACTGAATTTTTCCACCTGTTCTTTGATAAATTCTTTGGTCGACATTGCGCAAAACGGTTATTTCGTATTACTTTTGTATCTGATTTACAAAGATGGCAAAATTTTGCCTATTTGAAAGTTCCTACGGGTTTTTATTTTTTTCTTTTTATGACCAAACTCAGTGTAAATGTAAACAAAG
>NZ_JAWRIS010000040.1:0-17237 GCF_040307845.1 Proteiniphilum sp. | reverse complement strand
TCTTCAACCGATAAAATCTTTAACAAATATCCCCATGCGGGACCCCTGTGTCATAGGGAATTAGTCCGTCTTTCAACGGGTTATGCCCTTGTTGAAGGCAGGTTGCATACGTGTTACTCACCCGTGCGCCGGTCGCCACCATCCGCATTGCTGCTTCATGTGATGCCCCTCGACTTGCATGTGTTAGGCCTATCGCTAGCGTTCATCCTGAGCCAGGATCAAACTCTTCGTTGTATTTTTGTTTTTTATGTCTTCCTTGAAATTTCCCCCCGGCGCGAAAACGCGGCGGCGGCAAAACCGACAAACACAACCAAAAAGCTCCTCTTCATCCCTGACCCCCGGATCCACGATTCTTTATTCCTGTTTTCTTTATTGAACGGGTACCAATTTGATCCGGGTATCTAAAACCCGAATCCCTTGTATACTCTGCTTTGTCTTGTCTTTAAACGTATATGTAAATATCCTAAAGATCGCTTCCTTTTGTTTTCGCCCCCAGGCTTATTTCCTGAAAGCGGGTGCAAAGATAGAGAGTTATTTTCAATATCCAAAACTTTTAAGAAAGTTTTTTCAATATTTTTTTCGCATTCGAAACAAAGAAACTGATTTCCAATCGTTACACTTGCTTTATTTCAATCTGCCTGTTTCATTATCTCTATAATGATCCCGCTTTTTAAGCGAAAGGGCTACAAAGATAGTAATTCCGGAGAATAACTTCCAAATATTTATCGATTTATTTTGAATATTTTTTCACCTGTCATCTCCCAGGAAATGGAGGTTAAAAAACAATCAACTAAAGAACAATACATTATAAGTGGTTAGCTGCGCTGATTTACAACTCAAGATTCCGACACATTCCCCCTTTCCGCTTCGCGCAATCTGCCGCCGCTCGGCAAATTTAAGTAAACTTACTTTGCCCTCATTTATCCGCAGATTTCCACTCAACCACTTAGGCACTCAACCACTCAACCACTTAGGCACTCAACCACTCAACCACTTAGGCACTTAACCACTTAGGCACTTAACCACTTAGGCACTTAGGCACTTAACCACTTAGGCACTTAGGCACTTAACCACTTAGGCACCTAGGCACCTAGGCACTTAATCAATACGCCAGGATATGCGAGCTTATTGTAATTTGAGGGGTTACAGCGAAATTCATTTCATTGCCATCCCGCAATACAATTATATTAATAGAGACAGGAGTACTCCAATCTATGTATTGATTAAAATTGAACAGATAAGAGAATGCCGATTTATAACGCCGGTTATTGGCGATAGCCGTAGCTACGGCATTATACTGAGCCACATCCCAAAACATACAATCTTTAAAACCATTGGAATCGGTATACCGGCTGCTTTTATCCCGAAGCCCCATGGTTTCTGCAATAAAACGGCGATATCCCTCTGTAAGCGTTTGAGAGGTATGGTCGAAATTTTGTCCCTGTATATTGATCACCACATCCCCCGGCAAAATACCGGCTTTCGCGGCAGGAGAATCCGGATCTACCGAGACCACCGTTTTCAGATCATTCATATCATATCCGATACCGGTATAATTGTATTTCAGATAATTCACATGATAAGTGCCGAACGACTTATTCCCCGAGTTTGGGAACTTCTTCAACAGAAGCGGAAGATTCATCTCCAGATAATCAATCAGATCGTAATGACTACTCAACCGTTCTTTTACCTCACTCTCCCAGATCAACATCATATCCCCGGCCTCCAGAAATTTTCTATCGTAGAAACGATATCCGAATTCAAGATTATAAGCGATATCATCCACCCGCACTGCTTCAGAAGGATTATACAGAGGGACTTTCACCATTCTGTTGTTTCTTGTATCGAATCGCCACACAGGCTGATAACTCCCATAAGTGGGTGAACCGGCCTTGTACATCGGATTACTCTCATAACTATAATAGGTTTGAATAACAAAATCGGGATCTACCGGATCATATTTTAATCCAACAATGGCCAAAGCCCGGATAAAAATAGCATTGATCCGCTCATCGATATGGCGTGTACTCTCATCGGAAGGAGAAAAGGCAAATGTACGGTAGTTATGAAAAAGTGCATTTTCATTGACAGTCGTTTTTACCGGTATCAGAAAACGCCTGTCCTGTATATCCTCCAAACTGTAAAAGGAAAATACGGGAGCCAGCTGTGCTTCGCTGATCGCATTGGCATGACGACAATCCTTTTCGACTGTAATCTCTTTAAAAGCATGTTTGAAATTACGAATACCCAGATGCATTGAGCGAGGGTCTTGATTGAACCACGACATGATTGTCTGGTATGATTTCAGATAAGTGCCATTCTGATTTACAGACAGGAGGATATCATTCAGTTGCAGTCCTGCTTTCTCTGCCGGAGACCCGGGAGTAATGTCTACAATAACCGGTTCTTTGTACCCCCAACTTTTGTCGTCACTTATCTCAAATGTAAAACCGAGGCTACAGGTAATATCTGGATTTTGTGCAATTAATCGTCCCGAAAAAATAAAAATAATCAAGAAAATACCCGAAATAATTCGTTTCATTATGAAATTATTGATTTGTTAAACTTAAGTCACAAAGATATGCATTTTTCTCAATTTTATTTTACATACGCTTTTTTACTGTCAAAAATGGAGAGAAATATTTACAATTTCTTATCTTTGCCCTATTGGATTTATAACTTAATAAAAAGAACTATTTCGTTAAGCCGAATGAGCAGAAGATAAACTTGTTTATATTATGCCATAGCGAGAAATAGTCTAATGTAATTGAACTATGATTGTTGATAACCTCGCAAATGCAGCCAATTATTACGGTTTACATCCGCTTTTTGAAAAAGCTTTCGAATTTATCGGAAAATTGGATATAAATAATGTGGAGACCGGCACCACTGAGATCGATGAAAATCTGTTGAAGGCCACCGTCGCCGAATCAAAGCTGAGACTGGCAAAGGAAGCTAAACTCGAAACTCATAAAAAGTTTATCGATATACAAATACCGGTTACGAAAGCCGAAACATTCGGATGGAAGTCCCTCTCATCCCTGTCTCAACCGAAAGAGGGATATGACTCCAATAATGATATCGAATTTTTCGACGATGAGCCGTCGACATTTGTCACCGTTATTCCCGGTGAATTTATTATCTTTTCGCCCGAAGATGGGCATGCTCCCCTGATTGGTGAAGGAGAAACAAAAAAAATTATCATAAAGGTAGCGGTGAACAATGCTTAACATCATTCAAAACGATCCCTGGCTCAATCCATATGCCAGTGCAGTTGAAGGGCGTCATAATTTTTATTTGAAGCGGTTGTCTGATCTTACACAAGCAGGGCGGATCACCCTTTCCGATTTCGCAAGTGGTTATCTCTATTTCGGATTGCACAAAACCGGCGATGGATGGGTTTTTCGCGAATGGGCGCCAAATGCCACCGAGATTTTCCTTGTGGGCACTTTCAACGACTGGCAGCGTCAGGAATCATTCCGTTTGAAACGGACGGATAATGGCGTTTGGGAGGTAAAGATACCGTCTGGTCGCATTCATCATGAAGACCTTTACAAATTGCATGTAAGTTGGGAAGGAGGTTCGGGTGAACGGATCCCCGCATGGAGCAGACGTGTGGTGCAGGACCCGCAGACATTCATCTTCAGCGCGCAGGTATGGGAGCCGGAAAACAGATATACATTCAAACATACCGGTTTCAGACCGAACTGCTCCCCCCTGCTCATCTACGAAACCCATATAGGTATGTCCACCGCAGAAGAGAAAGTGGGAAGTTATAACGAATTCAGGGAAAACATATTACCACGGATAAAAAAGAACGGATACAACGCTATCCAGATCATGGCTATCCAGGAACATCCTTATTATGGTTCATTCGGATACCATGTGTCCAGCTTTTTCGCACCTTCTTCCCGGAACGGTACACCCGATGAACTGCGGCAATTGATTGATGCGGCCCACGAAATGGGTATTGCCGTCATCATGGATATCGTACATTCACATGCCGTAAAGAACGAAATAGAAGGCATTGGGCGAATGGATGGTAGTTATGACCTGTATTTTCCTCGTGATCCAAACAGGAGGAACCACCAGGCGTGGGATTCCCTTTGTTTTGATTATGGAAAAGATGAAGTGTTACACTTTTTGCTTTCCAACTGTAAATATTGGCTGGAAGAGTTCCGGTTCGACGGCTTCCGGTTCGATGGCGTCACGTCGATGCTGTATTACAGCCATGGCCTGGAAGAAAGCTTCAGTTCCTATGGCGATTACTATAACGGGCGTCAGGATCCCGATGCCATCTGCTATCTCACGTTAGCCAATCAATTGATTCATGAAGTAAATCCCCATGCCATCACCATCGCCGAAGAAGTCAGCGGTATGCCCGGACTGGCACTGGATATACAATCGGGAGGTTACGGATTCGATTACCGTATGGCGATGAATATCCCCGATTTCTGGATCAAAACGATCAAAGAGAAAAGAGATGAAGAGTGGCATCCCAGTGCTATCTGGTGGGAAACAACCAATCGGCGCGCCGATGAGAAGACCATCTCCTATGTAGAAAGTCATGACCAGGCGTTGGTAGGAGATAAAACCATTATCTTCAGGCTGATCGACGCCGACATGTACTGGTTTATGTCGAAGTTGATGAGCAGTTCCTATGCTGTGGACCGCGGTATTGCACTGCATAAGATGATCCGGCTGGTAACGGCAACTACCATTAACGGCGGCTACCTCAACTTTATGGGAAATGAGTTTGGTCACCCCGAATGGATCGATTTTCCCCGTGAAGGGAATCATTGGTCTTACAAATACGCCCGCCGACAGTGGAATCTGGCAGACGATCATAACTTGAAATACCACTATCTGGGTGACTTCGATAAGGCAATGATACAACTGATCAGGTCTGTCCCCGATTTCCAGGCATTGCCGTTAGTGAAAATATGGGATAAAGATGATGATAATATCCTGGCCTATATGCGTAAAGACCTGCTCTTTGTCTATAATTTCAACCCGCAGAAATCATATAGTGATTATGGTATCCCTGTTCCCGCAGGTGAATATGAAATCGTGCTGGATACCGGTAACCCGCACTTTGGAGGTTTCGGATTAAACGATGATACCATTCATCATTTTACAATGTATGATCCACTCTATGCGAAAGAAAACAAAGGGTGGCTGCGTCTTTATCTGCCTGCCCGGACAGCTATGGTAATGAGGCGACTTAGTGATTAAGTGGTTAAGTGCCTAAGTGATTAGGAGGTTAGGTGGAAAAATGATTTACTGATGTAATAATTTACTGATTAAACAATTCAATAATTAAACAATCCAATGTCTGATAATAATAATAACAACACAGCAAAAAATTCTCCAATGAATAACGGTACGCTCTATCCTTTTAAATTCGAACCAATCCTTAAACCGGTCATTTGGGGTGGCTCTGATATCTGTCGATTCAAAAAAATCGAACCCATCCAGGAAGGGATTGGCGAGAGTTGGGAGATTTCGGACGTGCACGGTAGCGTCTCCCGTATTTCCAACGGCAATTTGGCCGGCACATCGCTGGATGAATTGCTGAGCCGTTACGGAGAAGAATTGGTCGGAAAAAAAGTGTATCAGAAATTCGGGAATACATTTCCCTTACTCATTAAATTCATTGATGCCCGTGACGATCTCTCCATTCAGGTCCATCCTAATGATACGCTGGCAAAAGAGCGGCACAACTCCTTTGGAAAAACCGAGATGTGGTACGTGATCCATGCCGCACCGGGAGCCTATCTTTATTCCGGATTCAAAGAGAGCATCACCCCCGAGGAATATCCGGAGACAGTAAAGAACAATACTTTTACCGACAAACTCATGAAATACGACGTGAAAGCCGGTGATGTCTTCTACCTTCCTGCCGGACGGGTACATGCTATCGGGGCCGGATGCTTTATCGCTGAGATACAACAGACCTCCGATATCACCTATCGCATTTATGACTATAACCGTAAAGATGCAGCCGGCAATAGTCGTGAATTACACACGGAACTGGCAAAAGATGCCATCGATTTCAAGGTATACGACTCATATAAAACGGCATACGAAGAAAACATAAATCATCCTGTAAAATTAGTTACGTCGCCCTATTTCACAACTCACCTGTTGGAAATGGATCACCAGATGGAACGCAACTATAGTGGAATCGATTCATTCGTAATTTATATCTGTATGGCCGGCCATTGTACCGTAAAAGATGATAAAGGAAACAGTGATACATTGCGTGAGGGCGAGTCGATGCTTATCCCGGCTGATACGAACTCGATGACAATTGTACCCGATGAGTTCACCAAACTGCTGGAAACCTGTGTGATAATCCCGATAAATCGGGACAAGTAGTGATGAATTGGTGAGTGGATAAGTGGATGATTTGTCTGGATGAATGTAGTAATTGGTAATTGGTAATTGGTAATTAATAATTAGTAATTAGTAATCGGTAATTGGTAAAATGAGAGGTATACTATTAATTAATGTGGGGACTCCCGCGAGCACGGACATAAACGATGTGAAAGAGTTTATCACCGCCATGCTTTCAGACCCCCTTCTGACGGGAAAGACAGAGTGGTATTCAAAGTTCCTCGCAAAAAATATAATCGGCCCAAGCAGCGGCTCGCGGGTCTCAGAGAAATACAAATTGATCTGGCATAACGAAGAGTCACCCGTTTCACCTCTTACCTATCACATGCGAAAACTGGCGCAGAAACTGGAAGAACAAAAAGGTATTCCCGTGGAAATAGCCATGCGATACGGAAAACCGGATGTTACTTCTGCTTTCCGGGAGCTGGAGAGAAAATGTCCATTGCTTCATGAAGTAGTCGTCTTCCCGTTATACCCCCATTATGCGCAATCTACCACGCAGACGTCAAAGGATATGATAGGGAATGTCTTCTACAAACACCCCCACTCCTTCCGGTTAAAATTCACTGAACCCTATTACAATCATCCGGCTTTTATCCAGGCACTTACTTCTCATGCGAAGCCCTATTTGAATGATATCGACAAACTTATCTTCTCCTATCACAGCCTGCCCCTGGCCCAGGTGGAAGCCGGATGGAAAAAAGGAAAAGAATACGACTATGTCTATCAGTTGAAAGAAACTAACCGGCTGTTTTGTGAAAAACTGAATATCGATCCGCATGACACCTTCCTTTTTTACTCATCACAAAGAGGTAAAAAATGGTTGAATCCCTTTCTCGACACCGACATCCGCGATTTACCCAAACTGGGATGGAAAAAAGTAGCCGTGGTTACTCCGGGATTTCCGATTGATAATCTGGAAACACTCTATGATGTCGACATCGAAGCCCGTAAACTATTTATGGAAGCAGGGGGAGAGAAACTCTCCTTTATTCCGGCACTCAACAGCAGTGATGTTTGGGTAGAAGCGATCTGGAAAATTTTAGAAAGGACTTGATATCTGAAGAAGATAATTCTTCAATATACCATAATTGTGCTATTTCATACCCATCCAATATCTGCTATTTTTGTCAAAAATTTAAACAAATAGAATTATGGGAAAGATAACAGAAAAATTAACAGATTTAGTGGGTAACACCCCTTTAGTAAAACTCAATCAGTTTAAAGAGTCAGAAGGAGCCAAAGCCAACCTGATCGCCAAGTTAGAGAGCTTTAATCCCCTGGGGAGTGTGAAAGACCGTATTGCCCTATCAATGGTGGAAGATGCCGAAAAAAAAGGTTTATTACATGCCGGATCGGTGATCATTGAACCGACAAGCGGCAACACCGGTATCGGATTGGCATTTGTATCTGCCATCAAGAAATACCGGTTGATCCTTACCATGCCTGAGACCATGAGTCTCGAAAGAAGGAACCTGCTGAAAGCACTCGGTGCCGAGTTAGTACTCACACCCGGTACCGAAGGGATGAAAGGGGCCATTGCAAAAGCATCACAACTACAAAGCGAGTTGCCCGATGCTATTATCCTGCAGCAGTTTGAAAATCCGGCCAATCCGGCCATCCATTATCATACTACAGGGGAAGAGATATGGCGGGATACCGACGGACAAGTAGACATCCTCGTAAGCGGAGTCGGCACCGGGGGGACAGTGAGCGGTGCAGGAAAAAGACTGAAAGAATTGAACCCCAATATCAAAGTGGTTGCCGTAGAACCGGCTGACTCACCCGTTCTCTCAGGGGGCGCTCCGGGGCCTCACAAAATCCAGGGAATCGGAGCAGGCTTTGTTCCCGGCACATATAATGCGTCGGTAGTGGACCAGGTGATTCCTGTGAGCAACGACGATGCTATCCGTACCAGCCGGAAGCTGGCTGCATCAGAAGGATTATTAGTTGGGATCTCATCGGGAGCAGCTGCCTATGCGGCCCTGCAACTGGCCCAGAAACCTGAAAACGAAGGAAAGAATATCGTGATAGTATTGCCCGATACAGGTGAACGTTATCTCTCAACGCTGCTTTACGCATTCGAGGAATACCCGTTGTAAAGAGTTGAAAATTACACAGATTGCAAGGTTATCACATTTAAAATGCCCCTGAAATTTTGTTTAATTTCGGGGGCATTCTTTTATATCAAAATATCTGCTCAGAATCCAAATAATCTCTCTCCAAGACTATTTTCAACTATCCCAGCGCCTGACAAATATCATCAAAGAGACTGTCCACACTCTCCAACCCTACCGACAGGCGGATTGTTGTCTGTTTCACATTCATCGCTTCACGTTGGGCATCGGTAAAAGAACCAAAAATAGTACTGGCCGGATGAATGATCAACGAACGGTTATCGAACAGGTTGGTAGCACGGCGGATCAGTTTGAGCTTATTGATAAACCGGTAACACTCTTCCCTCGATTCGAGATCGAATGTGAGCATTGCACCGGGATAGTCTCCGAATTGCTTTTTGCTTATCTCATAGAAAGGATTATCCTCTAAACCCGTATAATTAACGGTCTTTATTGCCGGTAATGTTTTCAACTTTCCGGCCAATCCCTTACATACGGCTGCCTGTCTCTCAAAACGCAATTGTAATGTCTCTAACCCGAGCGACTGCTGATAAGCTACGTCGGGAGTCATGTAAGCACCGAGATTCCGGTGCACTTCCTTACGTAACCTGGTGTGGAAAGGCGATTGTGAGGTACCCTCAAGGGCTCGTAACGCAGGTGTACGATATTGATTGAACCGACCGTAATCGATGATCAGCCCACCCAGGCTGGTCGCTCCACCCGAAATATATTTGGTGCTTGCCACCACCTCGATATCTACCCCAAAGTCAATGGCATGGAAAACCGAGAAAGGTATGATTGTCGTATCTGCGATCAACGGCACCCCCCTTTCGTGGGCAATCTCACTCAACGCAGCCAAATCAGCCACTTCCATTTGTGGATTGGTAATTATTTCCAGAAATACACCACATGTGTGCTCATCTATGGCCTGCGCTACTTCCTTCGCATTGGTCAGGTCACAAAACCGCACCTCCATGCCGAACGCATTTAATGTATTGGCGAAAAAAGAGTAAGTATTTCCAAAGAGATGACGCGAAGTGATAAGATTGCTGCCGCTCCAGGCCAATGTAATTAACGTACTACTGATTGCCGCCATACCTGAATTAAGTGCGGTAACACCATAGGCACCGGTAACCCTCTTCACCCGCTGCTCGAAGTGTTGTACCGTAGGGTTGGTTATACGGGAATAGGTATGCTCGTCCGTACGTCCGCAAAAAGCGGCCTCCATCGCTTCTGCCGTTTCAAATTCATAGGCAAGCGCGCGGTAAACGGGCATCGACAGTGCGCCGTAAGGATCTGGTTTCGGGCAGGGCGTACTCAGTAGTTTTGCTTCATATTCTTTTTCGTTCATTTCTTCTCTATAGTTTGACAAAGTTCACACTTTGGTTATTTAGCATATCAAAATAGCGCACAAGAATTATGCCCCCAAAGGTACAACAGAAGATTGGGAAAAGAGTCCGGATTGAGTGTTAAAATGAGAAGGAAGGGTTCCGGCGGAAGTTAGAAAATTAAAAATCCGGAAAACGGAATCTGTCGAAAGGAGATGTCAGCGTCTTCCTATATCTGTAGAGTTGATATGCCCAATAAAGGACAAATCCGGATATAATATTATATTTCAGAGACATAGCCAATTATCTTTTTAGAATCCAGGCATCGATATGCCCGGGAAATTTCTTGTGGACTTCTTTTAAATAGACTTTCGCAGCAGTTTCATCTGTAAATGATGCCGCATATACATCGATACGGTCGGGTCGCTCCAGCCATCCTGTCTGATGAAATCCCTCATCAAGCAACAAATCCGTTATTTTCTGGGCCGACTCAACTCCTTTATATACCCCCATTATGATATAATATCTGGATAAATCGTCTGTGAGGTTCCCTTCAGTAATATCCACAGCGGGCACATTCATTCCATGAGGAGTTATTTCATTTGCTATTAATTCATCGGTTATAACAATGTTATTCACCGGCTGTGGTGCCTTAGGCCGTAACCATCCGGTTTCAGAAAGCATCCGGGCAGACTGACGGGCAATGGAGGTATCGCTTACAGGAAGGATAAACATCAACAAAACTACGGCAGCCACACTTGCAGCAGTAATTACTGCGTTACGGCTCCATTGCTGCCTGTTTTCGCTTTTCCGTACCGGTACAGCAGGTTGCATTTGTATCAGCGGCTTAAGAGTAGCCTGGGTCAATCCGAAAAGTGCAGGCCGGACAAATATTCCCGGAGTATACACAAAACGTTTATCATCATGCATGTCAAAGGAACCCAACTTACCCAGATCCACACGGCGCTTTTCATGCAACTGCCGTTTCAGCCCTTGTACATCCTGTTCCACTTTTTGCATGGCCGATTCGAACGTCATATTGCCGTTCTTCATATAAGACTGGGCCAGCAATCCATCATTATGGATAAGGTCCCGGTTGAATCCCAATTCGCAGGCAGGTGCATGAAAGGAGGCTATCCCGTCCCTTTGAGGGGAAATGGTATTTACTACAAAACCGCCAAAATCGGGAATAATCACGCAATTGTGATCATGAAGTAAAAATTCAATATGGGATATTAGCTGATTCATAAGGCAAAGATAACGAACTTTAGAATGAATCCATCAAAAAACAGGATTTTTTTTCGTTATTTTTTGCTTTGCGCCACTGCTCCGCACGGTAATCAGGCACAAGTTTATTTTTGTTCTCGTTTATTAGAAGATTTCACCTTTTCGGGATTATGGTTCGCATAATCTTTCCAACTCTTGTATTTCTTTTCATCAGTAGCGATATTCGATTGATAAAAATGGCATAACGCTGCCGCAAGACCATCCGTTGCGTCCAGTTGCGGGAGCATATTCTCATCCGGAATACGAAGCAATTTCTGTAGCATATAGGCCACCTGTTCCTTGGCAGCTCTTCCATTTCCGGTGATAGCCATCTTTATTTTCAGGGGAGCATATTCAAAAATAGGAATATCCCTTGATATGGCAGCCGCCATCGCCACCCCCTGGGCACGCCCCAACTTGAGCATGCTCTGTACGTTCTTACCGAAAAAAGGCGCTTCAATGGCCAACTCATCCGGTAGATATTCTTCGATAAGTCCAATGATACGTGCATAGATTTTTGCCAGTTTCAGGTAATGATCGTCGTATTTGCCCAGCTCCATTACCCCCATCGCTTCCAGGCGAGGCTTGTTATCGAGCACCCGGAGAATACCGTATCCCATCACCTGCGTACCGGGGTCAATGCCCATGATAATCCGTTCTTTCTGTATCGCCATATCTGCTAAAATTCACTTGCGTCAGGTAATTGCTTGCTATGGCAAAGTACAAACCAGTTTGTCTTTTACCCATTTAGCTTGAAGCAATTACTCAATAATCTGCATTACCGTGGAAAATCCGGCCACTTTCTCTTTGAACCTCTCCAGTAACGAGGTGTAAACTCCTCCACTCTCTTCTTTGTTCCATCGCTCCAGCATTTCGGGATCAGACACTTGGAATTCCATCGCAAAAGAGTGACCGGCTTCTTCCTCCCTGCCGAATATACGTGAGAGACGAGGCGACGTGAGCAGGCCGCTTTTAAGGGACATCGGAATGAAATGTTGCAGCATATACTCTACAAATTCTTCATGGATATCCTCCTCCACGTGGAAAGTTGTATTCAATACAATCATATTCTTTTTGTGATCAATTTTGTTATTAAAACGACGTAAATCCATCATCCAAAACCGAGATTATCTTTCAAAATTATTCCCATTCTGAATAGGCAGATCAAATTTACGGCTATTTTATCAGAAAAACAAACGGCATAGAGAGAAAGAAATTATGGGATGGCATAGATTATTTCAGAATAATGATTATCTTTGCACCGTCTAAAGCGGTAGACATTTTTTTAAAGAATTCATGGGGGATTAGCTCAGCTGGCTAGAGCGTTTGACTGGCAGTCAAAAGGTCATCGGTTCGACTCCGATATTCTCCACGTTAAAAATCAGGCACTTATAAGGATATTTCTTGTAGGTGCTTTTTCATTTCAAAACAATTTCAAAACAAACGGCTTTTAAGGACGTATTTTCAACTCCCAAAAACATCAAATTTCATCCGGAAAATTCTCTTATCTATTCTATTTATATTTTTCATTTCCGGACTTTAAAAAAAAGATTAACACTTTTCACAAAGTAATATTTAAGTCTTATTTCATGTTCTGAATTGAAGGTGTATTCCTTTGAAATTATTTTCCCAGAAAAAGGTTTTAAAAAAAGCTTCACACTTTTCACACTTTAAATCAAAATATAGTGTTCCGGTGTATAAAACAAAAAACCACCTCAATAATTGAAGTGGCTTTAATGCAATATAAAGAACATTTCGTTTACCTGTTCAGGGTAAAAAAAGTTCTTTTATTTTTTCAAGTGGTATACTTTCGGCTTTTTCTATTTGTCTCATTATTCGCAAATATTTTTTTGTTGGTCTGCCTGCATAGTATTTTTTAAAATGCTTTTTGTGTAGTTCGCTGTATAAATTGTCTGATCTGAAGTAAATCGCCAATGTTTTATCCAATCCTCTAAACTTCTTGCTTTTGGTTTGACTGTCATACATACATTTTTTAAAAGCATCTCTATGTAAAAAATAGCCATCAACTAAATAAAGCTTTCTGCACCGCTTTTGTGTATAAGGACAAAGGAAATACCAAATAAGCCCTTTACCTAAATTTGAAGGTACTGAAACTAACTCTACTTTGTAGTTCCGGGGTTCATCTCTGTATTTATAATCCAATTCAACGTATGGTTGTTTACTTAGGGTGTTTACAGTTAGTGAAATGCTACCTGCTGGGTTTCCGTTTCTGCTCCATTTAAGCGTACTCAATACAAATTTTTCAGGTTCTATGTATCCCCAACTCTTCAGCTTGGAAATACATATCTGGCAAACTGAATCGTATAAAATTGGGTATGTCCTGGGTTTTGCCATTGTATTTATTCTTTTATGTAACCTAAATAATTAGAGAATTTCTGTTTTAACCTCGCCTTAATCTCGCCCTTCTTTAAGTACTCGGATTACTCGGATTAGGTGACTGAAATTCCTCAAACATTAAGGTAATTGCTTTAATCATATTATTATACGCTTTGCGTGCCCTGTGTGCCCTTATCTCTCTTTTTATTAGTGAGACTACACTACGAACAAATAAGCTCCCACAAGTCAAATAAATGATCGTGTGAATAACTGCTGTTACTATTGTTTCCATCGTGTTATAATTAAATTGTTATTATTATTATCTCATTCTATTAATTATAATATTTCTTTTCTTAGCTGTTGCAACCGCTCAAGGAATGCCCCTGTATTGTATTTTCCGCTTCGGATCGCTCGTATTGCACCCTTTACGTACCTGTCAGGCTCGCAAATGGTGTAGGATGGTGTAATGTCTATCGGTTCACATGGTAGCTTTATACTATTGAAATAATGCTCCAACTCATCGGCTTCAACTTGCACCGGATCCACTCTTAATGTATCCAAAACTTCCGGTACTGATATTTCCGGTTCATCTTTTGGCTGTGATACTTCGGGTTCCCTTTTAACTTCCCGGCTTCGAAATGATCGCCAGTCAAGTTTAATAAGATAGTCCGCTATGTCTTCACCGTTCACCCTGTCTGCTTCCAATGCTTCATGTTCCAGGAAATCATATAACTTAAACTGTGTTCCTGGTAGCTGTCTTTCAAATTCTTTTGCTTTGGCTTCCCATTCCCGGAAGGTTACGCCGTCTTTTGATAGATCAGGAAACACATCGACAAAACGCCCTTGTAACGGCTTCACCTTATCTAATGAAAAACTGCTTTTATTATAAACTGCAAGCCATAAATATTGATCAGGTGCTTCAGGTAATCCAAAATACAAAGTTCCATAAACTGCCGTCTTAGGTGCTTCAACTAATGCAATCCTATTTGAAGGAAATTCATTTAATAGATGTTCACCAAATAAGCATGAAACTTTTTTATCCTGGTTCATGTATGCTTCCAACCATTCCGGTTGTTGCTTCCCATTATTGTTATAATGCTTTGCCAATACAGAATGTAAAAAGTCTGTTCCGGTGGTGTGGTTCGTTTCATCAAATTGTTTCACCTGAACGGCTCTAACATTACCCTTAATGTCAATAAATGGAAATGTAACGGCTCCGGCTCTATACCCGCCCGGAATTGTTCCCAGTCTATAAAATTCAATAACCTTTGTTACATCTGCCGGATCAAATGGATAAGGCACCCTATTAAACAGGTTCTGAATGAATACATTATTTTCATAGAATTCAGGTTGTAATGTCCTTTTGAATGCTTCAAAATTGAAATAAACAGGCTTCGCCGGTGGCTGTGGTGCTTTCCTGGTGGAAGGTGGCTTCCAACGTATCGGAATTACCGGACTGTTGCCGTTTTCCTTATCCCATATCATCTTAGAATAACCGTCCTGGTATGGGTTCAAATGATACCCGCAATTTGCTTCACGATCACAACGCCCGTACTGTTCAGGTAGATATTCGCCCGTTTTTGTATCAATGTAACGAACGAAACGTTTTTTATTGCAATCCGGGCAAAAGTGCTTCCGGCTACCTTTTTCAAATATGAATCTATATTCATTATTCATGTCAGTAGTAGTTTTGATCAAATGGGTTAATACCACCTTCCAGGTAATAAATATTCCCTTCCCGGTTCTTATCGTCCACAATTTCTAATTTTCTTAGTTGCTCTCGGAATCGGGTTTTATTAAACGGTTTTCTGCCTTCCCGGATACAATAAGTTTGATAATCTTCATATAAGACTGCCAGTTTTATGTATCCGCCGTTCTCACTTGGTTTGTAATTATTGTCTTCAAGGAACATTTGAACAGAATTCGACTCAAGTCTATATTTTTTAAGTATATTTTCTGATGCTTCACATTCTGAAAATTTCCTTTGTTGTATCAAACGATTAAGCCCTTCCAACGCCCAGTTGAATATCCCGGACAATTCATCTGCAATAATCTTTCTCGCTAAATCAACGTCCTTTTGTTCTTCTGTAATTTTCACATCAAATGGAACAATTAAAAACCGTCTGAAATAAGCGTCCGTATGCTCAACTGATTGTGGTAATTCATTACTGCTAAATATGAATTTTGCGTATTGTGTCATGGTGAAGGGCTGTTCATATTTTCTGCAAGCTTCCACCGGTTCGCCGGAAACAAGTTTTTTAAATAAACTAACATCAAACTTTCCGTTTATTTCAGTTGAATAATTCACTAACTTATTATTTAAAGCTACCCTGTAAAAACCTTTCGGTTCAGTCAAATTCTCCAGTGAAATGTTAGTCCAGTTTGCAAGTCCTATTAATGCACCTATAATGTCCAGGAATACACTTTTCCCATTTTGTCCACCACCGTATAAGATCAATAGTTTTTCAAGTTTAAGGTTATTTGTTCCATGCCTAACAAATAAATAGCCTATGTATTCAGCTAATATCCTTTGCCGTTCAATATCCGGTAATACTTCATTAATATATTTTTCAAATTTAGGTGCTGTCGCTTTCGGATCATAATCAAATTGTAATTGATATGTTAGGAAATCTTCTTTCTTTGGTGGTCTTAACTTGGTTTGTCCATTTCCGTTAATCTCATACGTGCCGTTCCTCAAGTTAATCAGTACGGTGTCGCTATCTGCTTCCGGTGTCGGTAGTGATGCGCTTGTTTCAAATTGACTAACTAACTCTTTCTGAAACGTGTGAAATCGTGCTGTTCTTTCAGGAATGCCCATACCTTCGGCAATATCACAAAGGAATGTTTGAAATTGCGCCCGGTCTACCATATCCCAGTAAGCACCATTGTACAAATAGACTGAATTACTATTCAAACACAATCCCCAGTTGTTTTTATCTGCAAGTTCTAACGTGCTTTTTATAGTGTCAAAAACGTAATCGTCCCGCTTCATTTTCAAGCTGTTAATCTGCCTTTGTAGTTTGCCCGCCTGATCGCTTCCCGGATCCACTTCTTCTAATTGTTTACGTAATATTTCAACTTCCGGATACTTCAAGGCTTGGAAATCCAACGGTTCAACCTGGTCAAGTAGCAACTCCAGTGCTTCGCTTTTACCGACCGTTTGCCTGTCGGTAGACTTCATGTCCTCAATGCTCTTTATAATTTCGCCCGGATCATTTAAGCCGGTGAAATTGGGTGTTAATTGTATTTTCATATCCTTCAAGGTTTAAGATAATTTTCATACCAGTACGCCGGTGGTAATGCCATGTAATAATGCGCCGGGGTGCCTGAATCTTTACATTTATATCTCTTTTTCGACTGAATGACTTTCCCTTTATTTATCAATAAAAGTAAAAAGGTTCTTAGCCTTGCTTCGCCAAAAAATCCCATTTCCGGGTGCAACATTCTGACTGTGGCACATTCAAACTTCGAAAGTCTATAATAAGCATCAAGCAAATTATAGTGAAGTCTTTTTTGGTACCGTTCCGGTCTATTGTCTGGAAAGTCTTTGAATAATAGAAAATTATCTATATCTTTGAAGTGATCTTCAACGCTTAACCGCTCATGCCCGAAAAAGGTAATAAGATCTTGCACCTGGTTGCCCGCCGGGTGTTCTTTTTTTGTCTTCATGCTCTTTTGGTTTTAGATGTTAGGTACTGATCCGCTTCATTTTCAATTTCCCGGACTGTTTTTTAACTTCTCCCCTTTCTTAGACAATTATTATTCAAAGATAAGTTAGTTTCCCGGGTTC
>NZ_JAWRIS010000039.1:0-118465 GCF_040307845.1 Proteiniphilum sp. | reverse complement strand
AACGAATTATTACTCAACAGATTTATTTGCAGGTTCGGAATCAACCCGAACTCAAAGAAAAATAAAAAAATAATCAACGAACTTAGGCATTGGGGCAAAATTGCCGCTTAATGGACTAAGTTTTTATAACGAACTATTGTTTATTAGTCAAGGTGGATATAAAAGCTTTCAACCCTCTTTGTTGAATAGAGGGTGGGAAATTGATGACATGTCTGTAATCAACCTTCTCAGTAAGGCTGATCGGTTTATGGGCCGTTTGGATATGTATTCCGAATATGTGGATATTGATATGTTTATTCAGATGCATATTGCAAAAGAAGCGACGCAATCATCCAAGATTGAAGGTACACAGACAAAAGTGGAAGAGGCTTTCCTGGCAAAATCAGATGTCAGTGCGGAAAAAAGAAATGACTGGGAGGAAGTGCAAAACTACATCCAAGCCATGAATGAAGCGGTGGAAATGCTGCATAGGTTTCCTTTTTCCACCCGCTTGATCAAACAAGCGCACAAAGTCCTGATGCAAGGAGTGCGAGGACATCATAAGCAGCCGGGAGAATTCCGAAGAAGTCAGAACTGGATTGGTGGGGCCACTCTGCAGGATGCCATATTTATTCCTCCGGTGCACTACGAAGTAGATAATCTGATGTCAGATATTGAGAAATTTGCGAATTCTCAAGATGACAATTTACCTGATTTAATCAAGATTGCACTTATTCATTATCAGTTTGAGACGATACATCCGTTTTTGGATGGTAATGGGCGGACGGGACGATTGTTGATCACCCTTTACCTTGTCTCCAAGGGAGTGCTTAAAAGACCAATTCTGTATCTGTCGGATTTCTTTGAACGACATCGGAGTTTGTATTATGATAACCTGATGCGTGTCAGGACGCATAACGATATCAATCAATGGCTTAAGTTCTTTCTGACAGGAGTGATAGAGACTTCCAAAAGAGGAGTAGAAACGCTGGATGCCATCATGCAGCTCAAACATTCCATTGAAAAGCAGATTGATTCTTTGGGAAAAAGAGGAAAAGATGCACGTATTGTCGTTGATTATTTATATAAGAAACCGATTGTTTCGGCTTCCGAAGTGATTGATCTGATTGAGAAATCTCCTCAAACAGCATACAACTTGCTTGCTGATCTGGAAGGAATGGAAATAATCAGGGAAATGACGGGCGCACAACGAAATAAGTTGTACATTTTTGAAATGTATATCGATTGTTTCAAATAATCTTTATCTTAGATTTTCTTTTCGCCGCATCTTTTTTGGCTTTTCGAAGCCTTAAATAAAGATACGAACCAAAAATCAGGATGAGGGAAGTGATGTGGATATAGCGTCTTACGTCACGACTGACATTGATATCGGCAAATCCGATGCTTCGGGCACGTCCACCTCTTTCCTGCTCTTGATTGGCAACCTTGGTGGCGGCAGGTCTGGCTTCCCTTGGTTTCATGATGCTATCGTTTGTCTGTTTGCCCTGTCCGGGATTGTGAACAGTGGCAGTTTCGGGCTTAGCTCCTTTGCTTGATTCCGCACTTTCCGTAACTTCCACGGCTTGCGCTTGTCTTGCAGCTTCCCTGGCACTGAGCAACCCGCCTACCTGTATGCCCATGGCATGAATAAACAGAAGGGCATAAAAAGGGTATGACCACTTTTGCCATTTCTTCCACTTCACCTTCCCCATGCGTTTGTGCACTGACTTGAAAGAGGTTATCCAGAGCGGTAGGAATAAAGCGAGCAGCACGATTCCAAGGACAAAGCTGAAATTGCTTATTCCGGTGCCGAGTTCGCTTGTCACCCTTGCATTTGCCATATATTCCTCATTGTTCGTGAAATACATCAGCGAACGGGGGAAAGTATTGGTGATACGGATAAGCGCGTGTGTGAGAACCGGAAAGCCTGATATGATAGAGAGCTCCTTACGGATATTGAGTAGCTTCTTCACCCATGGAATTTTGGGATTCAGCGCTCCAGTATACATGACGATGATCAGTATGGGAAATGCGAATGTGCCAAAATGGATATAATCCCTTAAAATACCTCCCAAAAACGGGATCCGGTTAAAATTGAACATCTCGACACCCAATAACCGGCCTATAAAAGGAATTGCCACCAAGGCAAAAGGTATTGCCAATACGATGTAGTATATGGTTGCGTGCTTCTTTATTGATTTTGACAGTAAAATAGCCAGCAAGGTAAATATAGCGAGGGATGTAAGCAGGGGAGCGGTCGAATTCAGAAACTGGACAAGATCAATGAAAAATTTAATCATATATTATCTTCTATTTGAAAGTACAAAGGTCAGTTAATATAATGATGCATGCAATCCCTATAAGCAAGGATTTTAGATGAAGGTTAATACCAAGAAATAGTGATTCCATTCAAATTGTTATAATACCTGTACTGAATAAAGTGAGTATGAGAATGTAACCAATGATGATAAAAGATTCAACTTTTCTACAAGATTGAATACGATATTGCATTCAAAAATCACGTAAATAAAAACTATATTTGTGACTTAATAGATTCTTAATCGTATGAAAATACTGGTAATAGAAGATGAACGGGAACTCTCGCGGAATATAGTGAATTACCTTTCCGCGGATGATTATCTGTGTGAGCAGGCATATAATTTTGCCGAAGCAGAGGAGAAAATTGCCCTGTATGATTATGATTGTATCCTGCTCGATTTGAACCTTCCCGGCGGAGATGGTCTGAAAATATTAGAAGAAATAAAACAAAGGAATATCGACAGCGGAATTATTATTATTTCCGCAAGGGGTTCTCTGGATGATAAGATCGCCGGTTTGAAAATCGGAGCCGATGATTATCTGGCAAAACCTTTCCCGCTGTCCGAATTAAGCATCAGGATATATGCCCTTATGAGAAGGCGGCAATTTTCCAATAACAATCTATTGAAGACAAATGGATTGGAAATAGATCTTTTATCGAAAACGGTGAAGATGAACGATATACACGTTGTCCTGACAAAATCGGAGTACGACTTGTTATTGTACCTTATCGGGAATAAAAATAGGGTAGTATCGAAGAATGCCATCGCGGAACATCTATCGGGTGATATGGCTGATATGTTGGATAACCATAACTTTGTCTATGCCCATATCAAGAACTTAAAATCCAAATTGGCAGATGCCGGGTGCGCCAATTGTATTAAAACAATCTACGCAACAGGATACCAATGGCTCGATTAAAATCACTTACCACCAAAAGCCTTTTCAGGTTTTTTATTTTTACGGTAGTCATCCTGCTGTGCTGCTTTCCTTTGTTGTATAAGTTAATGGAAAATAAATATGCGGAGGATCTTGACGAACTGATACAATTCCGGGCGGAAGAATTTAAGAAAGAGAAACTTCCTTCGTTTACCGCCAATGATATCGGGCTATGGAATGAATATAATGAAGACCTCTATATACTTCCGCACAGCGAGAAATACTCTCGCGAAATAGTCAGACTAGAAGAATATTTTAATAAATCGGAAGGACATGCAATTGATTACCGGATATTCTATACTGATATTTTTATTGAAGGTGAGCCTTATACATTGGTATCGAGGGTACCGATGATTGAATTCCACGATCTTTTTAATATGCTCCTTACCCAATATGGAGTGGTATTCATTATATTGATTATTTCTTTATCGATAGTGTATGTTTTTGTCTCGAAACGGCTCTGGAAGCCTTTTTATAATACACTTCAAAAAATTGAACAGTTTAACCTTGCGTTGGGCAAAGAACCGGAATTTAAATCTACTGATATCAGAGAGTTTGTCAGCTTGAATGAGCAATTGAGCCGGTTGATCAAGGAGAACTTGAAAATATACAAACAACAAAAGGAGTTTGTGGAAAATGCTTCGCATGAGTTACAGACCCCTTTGGCGGTTTTTCAATCGCAACTCGATATGCTTCTTCAACAACCGGATTTGACGGAAACGGAGACTAATATCATTCAATCTCTTTATTCCACCTCCTCACGCATGACGAGATTAAATAAAAACCTGCTTCTACTGGCAAAAATGGATAATGAACAGTTTCAACAGCGGGAAACGGTCAATTTTCCCACAGTACTGTTCGACCAATTATCTCCGTTAAAAGAAATGGCAGAAAGCAATGGAATAGAGGTTATAGTTGAATCAATGAGTCCGCTTATGATAGATGCCAATTTAATACTCCTGGAAAGCCTTATCAATAACCTGATCGTGAATGCAATCAGGCATAATGTGAAAGGCAAGGGAATTATCCATATAGCATTGAAAGATAATATCTTCTCCATTTCGAATACTGGCCAACCCGAACCTTTAAATCCGGATAAAATTTTCAGGAGGTTTAGCCGTACTTCGGAAGAGAAAAAGGGAAATGGATTAGGCCTGTCGATAGTCCGGCAGATTTGCATTCTTCACAACTGGGAGATCATTTATGCATTCAGAGATAACAGGCATTGTTTCAGTGTTGTTTTCATAGAATTATAAAACTATAATGAGGTAAGGACCCGTTTTGTATTGCTCTTTGCCCGATATGACAGATTGTATCGGGGTGTCATTCAATACTGCCTTTTCGGGCAACAGTAGGAGTTGCCCGGATAGTGTGTCGCTTAGTATATCCTCTTCGGAAGCGACCATAACTTCTTTTCCGAGAAAAACATCCATACTTCCGGGTCGTGGAATTTTATACACATAATATTCGGTAGTGTCTTTTTCTTCTGCAATCCGCATTGCTTCCTTGCATAAGGTATTCCATCCCATATAAGGATTCAACCGGGGCAAGGCTAATCCGGCGATGAAGATGGCCGATAAAAGGGTGAAAGTCATTGCACGGATAGACTTACGGAGGGCTTTTTTCTTAAAAAGCAGATATAAAACCGTGAGTCCGCCAAGGGAGATGACAGCTGCCGCCGCATACACCAGCGGTACGGCTATATAAGAAATTCCGTCAATCCTTTTTATGTAGAAAAGGGCTGGCAGTGCAACTGCGAAAATAAGGGCCGGTACTGCTACCGAAAGCCGCAACCAGATATTTGTCTCATCGAATTTATCGAGCAACATGGCCGGGAGATAGATCAGAAAAGGTATGGCGGGAAGCAGATAGACAGTCAGTTTGGAGCTGACCAGCGACAACATGACGAAAGTTGCCAGTATGATGGTAAGGAAAAACTTCTCGGTTTCGGTTTGGATTTTTTTACGAACTACTCCGGTAATAATCAGTCCCACCGATAAAAGCATCCAGGGTGCCAATACATACCAGATAGCGATGGCATAGTAGTAGAACGGGGATTTATGATGGAAGGCATTCACTCCCCTTCCTACCGTCTGGTGTACCAGCAGGTTGTAGAGATAGGTGTCGCCACCTTCCAGGTAAACGCCTGTAAACCAGATGCCGCACCCCAGTAGCAGTACCAACCAGCTTTTCCATCCCCAGTACTGTTTCCACGTACGGATTTTACCCCGATAAATCAGGAATATTATTGTGGAGAGCAACGGAACCAGGATACCGACAGGTCCTTTTGAGAAAAGGGCAAGGAAAACATAGACCGGAAACAGGTAAGCGTCCCCTTTTGTTCCTTCACCATTGTATATTTTAAAGAAAGTATAGAGCGAAAGAGTGATAAACATCACCATCAACATATCCATACGGATAGTAATGGTCAAAGCCAGAAAGAAGCCGCCGGTCATCAGCATCAGCAAGCCATCGGGTTGGTAGGCGGAAGACTTTTCCCTTCTCATCCATTTTTCCATCATCATCAGTACTACCAGAGCCGGCAAAAACGATAAGAGCGACAAGAACCACATTTGATGGCTGCCGATCAACGTTTTCCCTGCCATCATCAACCAGAAACTCAGGGGTGGCTTATCTGCATAGATCTCGCCATCAAGCGTGAAAGTAAAGAAATTGCCCTGACGCAAAGCTTCATCGACAATGCTCAGGTAACGCAACTCATTATTGGGAGTATAATCCCGTAAAATCATCACCGGGAGCAGTGCTATGAGCCATAAAAGATAGAGATGCCTGGGTTTCATAAAATTACCAATTACTAATTACCAATTACCAATTACCAATTACTAATTACTAATTACCAATTACCAATTACTTTTCGCGCGAAGTGCACTATCAGCACACAGTGCGTTATCATCATCAACTTTCCCACTTTCCCACTTTCCTACTTTTCCACCTTTCCACTTTTTCACCTTCCCCTTAGCCTGTAAGCCGATCATAATATTACGGACATAAGCTACAAAACCGACAGATTGTCCCAATATGAGAATGGGGTCGTGGCGAATGATCCCGTAAGCGACAATGATGCCTGATCCCAACAGGCTGATGATCCAGAAACCAATGGGTAACACCGACCGATGAAGATGGATTGAATAGATCCATTGGTAGATGAAACGAAATGTAAAAAGCATCTGGCCGGCTGAACCGAAGATCACTAACCAGAGAGGTATATTTTTTTGCCGGAAGAAAAGAGTGGTAAAGGCATCCATGTCACGCATCAGAAAAATCGAAGCAACCACAGGTGTCAATATAAGGGTTGCTCTGAGAACGACAGGTATCCGCTTCCATATATTTTGCATATTGAGGTTCCATAGGTAAATATAATATGCGATGAATTGCCCGAATATAATGGCAAAGTCGTTCCTCAACACTCCGTAGATAAAGAGCAGGTAAGAGCCGAAAATACTCAGGACCCAGAATATAGGAGGCGAGACTATTTTCTTCGCTTTTTCGGTCACTATCCACTGGTAGAGTATTCGTGCCGAGAAGAAGAGTTGGGCTAAAAAGCCAATTCCATAAATCCAGATGCTTGTCCCCTGCATAAATCACTCCAAATTAATATCATTGATCCGGTAATTGATATAGCGTTTTTTTATCCACCGGTAAGCAAACAATACACAAATACAGCCATCGTTTAAGATTTGACTTAAACAGCCCAAAAGTATCCTCCAATTTTGTAGAAATACAGAATTTTCAATTACATTTATCTTAAATCTGGGTTGGGGTACAATTTATTTTGTGTAGAAAGTGGAAAAATGATATATTGTATCTGGAATGTTTGCTATTCAATAAAAAATCTTATTTTTGCAAATCTAAAATAAAAGAATGCTTTGGAAAGGTAAACGGTTAATCGCCTCTGTTCTATTTGTGGTCTTCACATTTTACTATGTGGATATCTGCTTCTTTTCCCATAGCCATACCATTAACGGCACCACCGTTGTCCACTCCCATCTTCACAATAAGGCGCATACCGAAACAGGAACGCACAGCGACAGTGAATTAAAACTGATCTCATCGTTGTCCGCTTTCCATACATTGGCAGCAGATATGTCTCCCGTAATTTTGGGAGTATTGATGTTGTTGGGGATGTTTATCCTGCCATTCTTTGAAGAAAAAATTTACTCCAAACCTGCCGCTTGTATCACCTTGCGGGCACCCCCTTCCTTATTCTAATCAAATCTTATCCTGATCATTTGGCACTGCCTTCCTGTTTATATTGAAAAATAGTTTTCTATTTTCTTCCAAAAGGGTTCAGTGTATCTACAGTTAGTCAAACACACCGCTGACAAACGGAGTGTATTCCATCATTTTATAGAAAAATCATTGTACCATATGAAATGAGCATCAAAACCAATATGGTAGGGCAAGTTTCATTAATACTTATTTTTAATTATATGAATAGATTATTCATACTTGCGGGCCTGTGCATTTTACTGGCTTCGTGCAAACAAAATAACAGTGCACAGGAAGGTGCTGAAGTACAATATAGGGGCGATACCATCGTCGTGAAAGAAGATTCGCCCATTCTGGGACAAATAGTGATAGAGAAAGTGGAGTCCCGCGATTTTTCGGCCGGCTTCAGGACCGTCGGTACCATCCGTCCCGTATCGGGTAAATATGCGGAGATCGCCCCTCCCTTTTCAGGACGTATCACAAAATCATTTGTCGAGTTGGGAAGAAGAGTGAATGCCGGATCACCGGTTTTCGAACTGAGTTCTTCCGAGTTCTTTGAAGCTGTGAAGGCATACTTTGCCGCCCAGTCGGCCAATGAGGTGGCCCAGACCAATTATAACCGCCAGAAAGAGTTGGAGGCCAACGGAGTGGCTTCGAAAAAAGAACTGGAGCTGGCACGCAATGAAGCAAATATTGCGGCTAAGGAGTGGGAACAGGCAAAAGCAACCATGCAGATTTTCAATATCGATGCTAATTCGCTCCAAATGGGACAGGCCCTGAAAATTGTATCGCCTATTGCAGGTGATGTGGTGAAGTATGATATCACCATCGGGAGTTATGTCAGAGAAGATGCGGAACCGCTGGCCATCGTGGCCGATTTGTCCACGGTTTGGGTTACCGCGTTGGTGAAGGAAAGGAATTTCGGCACCATCAAAAAAGGTGAACAGGTAGAGGTATTTACCGATGCTCGTCCCGACCAGGCTATCCCGGGCACTATTTACCATGTGGGTGAGATGCTGGACGTGGAAACCCGCTCGCTGGAAGTGATCATTGCCTGCGATAATGCCGACAGGCAACTGAAACCGGGGATGTTCTGCAAGGTACATTTCCTGAACGCTCCGGCAAAATCCATCGTCCTGCCTGCTACCGCCGTCATGCAGGAACAGGAGAATGATTATGTGCTGATAGAAGCATCGAAGGGCAAATATCTTCGTCGCAAGGTGCAAACCGAGACGGTCAGTATGGAAGAAGTGCTTGTCCTTAACGGTGTCGAAGAAGGAGAGAATGTAGTAGCCAAGGGTGGGATTTTTCTAAATATGTAAATCGATGGAAAAATTAATGAACACCCTGATCCAGCGCCGCTGGCTGATGCTGTCGATATTTATTATTTTGTCGGCCATCGGAATTTATGCCTGGCGGCAGCTCGCCATAGATGCCTATCCCGATATTGCAGACGTGTCAGTCGGCGTGGCCACGCAAGTGCCGGGATTGGCTGTCACCGAGATAGAACAGCAGATCACCATTCCCCTTGAACGTGAACTCAATGGTATTCCCCGCCTGAAGATCATGCGGAGTAAGAACTTTTTTGGCTTATCCAAAATCACACTTGTCTTTGAAGACGGAACAGATGAATACTGGGCGCGACAAAGAGTGCTGGAGCGGATCAACGATATTGACCTGCCTTTCGATGCCCAGCCCGGGCTCGACCCGCTGACATCGCCCACCGGGGAGATATACCGGTATGTGGTCAAGGGAAACAGGAGCCTGCGGGAACTGACCGAACTCAATCACTGGGTCATCATTCCCCGCCTGAGGCAGATACACGGCATTGCCGATGTATCCAACTTCGGCGGTATCACCACCCAGTTCCAGATAGAGATAGATCCCAATATGCTGACGAAATACAGTCTTTCGCTCGGAGAAGTGACCGAATCGATCGAGCGTAACAACTCCAATGCCGGGGGAAGTACCTTTACCCGCGGCGATTTGAGTTACGTCGTGCGTGGGGTAGGCCTTGTGCAGGATCTTCAGGATATGGGCAATATCGTGGTGAAAACCGTCTCAGGAGCACCTGTGTATCTAAAAGACCTGGGAGAACTGAAATACGGGAACCTCGAACGCAAGGGCATCATGGGCTATGTGGATAAAGAGATAGACTATGAAGACGGGGTACAGGGCATGGTGCAGCTGCTGCGGTATCAGAACCCCTCGTGGGTGCTCGAAGAGATACACCGTGCGGTGGATGACCTGAACGACAATATCCTACCCAAAGATGTGAAGATCCATACCTTCTACGACCGCACCGAGCTGGTGGATGCCACCCTGCACACCATTTCACACACCCTTTCGTTTGGAATCCTGCTGGTGATAGGGGTGTTGATCATCTTCCTCGGAAGTCCCAAAGGAGCACTGCTTGCCACCATCACCATTCCTGTCTCGTTGCTGATCGCTTTTATCCTGATGTTGCTGACCGATATTCCGGCCAACCTGCTCTCGCTGGGAGCGATCGATTTCGGTATTATCGTGGATGGCACCATTGTGATGATGGAGACCATCCTTAAGAAACGGGAGGATAATCCCGAGATGGAACTGGAGGAGTCGAGCATTGCGAAGCGGGCTGCGGAAGTCGCAAAGCCTATTTTGTTCGCAACACTGATCATCATCGTGGCTTACCTCCCGCTGTTCGCATTCGACCGGGTAGAACGAAAGCTTTTCACTCCCATGGCGTTCACGTTATGCTTTGCCCTGCTGGGAGCACTGGCCTCGGCGATGATATTGATCCCCGGATTGGCCTTCTCGGTCTATAGAAAGCCTCAGAAAGTATATCATAACCGCTGGCTCGAACGGCTCACGGAGATATACAAACAGCAGACGACAAAGGTTATTGCCGCACCGAAAAGACTGATAGCCCCTATCGCGGTTGTACTGGCAGCGGTGGTCAGCCTTTCTATCTTCGTGGGAAAGGACTTTTTGCCGGCCCTTGATGAGGGGAGCATCTGGATACAGGTGCAGTTGCCTCCCGGCATGTCGCTCGAGAAATCTTCCGAAATGGCTACCTTGCTCAGGGATAAACTCAAACATTTTGATGAGGTGACTTATGTGATGACGCAAACTGGCCGTGACGACGAAGGGGTTTGCCCGTTCTCTTTTTCACATATCGAAGTGATGATCGGGCTTACGCCTTATAAGACATGGAAGAATGGCCGTAAAAAGTCGGACCTGATCGATGATATGGCAGCGGTGATCGCCACGATGCCGGGCTATGGCGTAGGTTTCTCGCAACCGATCATCGACATGGTGATGGACCAGATTGCCGGTGCGCATAGTGATCTGGCAATCAAGGTCTATGGGGAGGACCTGACCGAAAGCCGGCGTATTGCCGAACATATAGTGGAAGTGATTGAAAAGGTGGATGGAGTGGCTGATGTGGGTATTATGGAAGAGCCTTTCCTTCCACAGTTGCAGATCGTGGCCGACCGCGACAGGATTGCACAGTACGGTTTGAATGTCTCCGACGTGGCTGAACTGATTGAGGTAGCTATCGGTGGAAAAGCTATCTCCCAGGTGTTTATCGACAGTCGTGTCTATGATGTAATTTGCCGCTATAACGAAGCGTCGCGCGACACGCCGGAAAAGATCGGGGAACTGATGCTTACCTCCGCATCCGGGGTGAGGGTACCCCTCTCCACCGTGGCAGAGGTGAAAACGACAACAGGTCCCAGTATGATCTCCCGTGAGATGAACCAGCGTTTCACTACTGTGCGTATGAACCTGAGGGGCAGGGATCTGACTTCATTCGTGAAGGAAGCCCGGTCCAGCATAGAAAAAGAGGTGCAATACGACCACACCCAATTCCATCTCCATTGGGCGGGACAATTGGAAAACCAGCACCGCGCATTCGGACGCCTGGCCGTCATCATGCCCATCACCTTGGCGGTGATGTTCCTGCTGTTATTCTTTGCCTTCGGGAAATTCCGCCAGGCCGGCTTGCTGATCGGGATGTTACCTCTCGCGGTTTTTGGGGGGATGTTGGCTTTGGTAGTCCGCGGGATGAGTTTTAACGTATCATCGGCCGTGGGCTTTATCGCCCTATTCGGGGTTTTTATCCAGAATGGCGTGATCATGATCTCCCATATCAATATCCTGCGGAAAAAAGGAGTCGAACTGAAAGAAGCCGTGATATCGGGTGCATCGCACAGGTTACGTCCGGTATTGATGACCGCCACTGTGGCTGTGCTGGGACTATTGCCGGCATCATTGTCGACCGGCATCGGTTCCGACGTGCAGCGCCCGCTGGCAACAGTGATTGTGTACGGATTACTTTTCGGAACTATCCTTATCCTCTATATATTGCCGGCACTCTATTATATTATGGAAAAAGGAAAAGCCACTCAAACTACGAACCAATGACAAATAAAATATATTTCCTGAAATCCTTCCTGCCGGCTGTATTGTGCCTGCTGGCTCTCACTGCGCATGCACAGGAAAAACATGAAGCGGGAAAACGGATCCTGACATTCAATGAATACATGGAGAACGTCAAGAAGTCCAATATCGACTATCTGGCTGAGAAGTATAATGTGGATATTGCCGATGCGGCGGTGAAAGCATCGAAAGTCTTTCCCGATCCCGAGTTGTCGGTCAGCTATGCCAACAACCAGAACTGGAATCTCGAAATGGGATACAGTGTGGATGCCGAGTTGAGCTATACCCTCGAACTGGGAGGCAAACGGAAAGCACGTATCCGGTTGGCACAAAGTGAGAAAGAGATGACCGAAGCGTTGCTGGAAGATTATTTCCGTAATTTGAGGGCAGACGCGACCATTGCATACTTCGAAGCGCTGAAGCAAAAATCACTGCTGGAAATCCAAAGGTCATCGTACCAGCAGATGGCTGGCTTGGCCCGTGCAGACAGCATACGGTTCCGGTTGGGAGATATCACCGAAGTCGATGCGCTTCAGTCCAGGCTCGAAGCTGCCACCATGCTGAATGATCTGTATGAGAGTGAAAGTCAATTACATGATGCTTTGGTTCAATTGGCATTATTACAAGGCAATGTAAATGTGGAACTGGCAGACTCCATAGGAGGCAATCTTGGTTATTATGAACGTCAGTTCGACCTGCCTGCACTGATTGTCGAAGCACAAAACAACCGAGCCGATTTGCAAGCCGCGTTGAAAAGCAATGAGGTGTCACAAAACAACCTGCGGCTGGCCAAAGCCAACCGTGCCATCGACCTTGGCATCAGCATAGGAGGGACGTATTCCTCTATCGTCCGGAATGAGATAGCGCCGGCACCCGCCTTCAAAGGTATTATGGCGGGGGTCAGTATCCCTTTGAAATTCTCCAATACCAACAAAGGAGAGTTAAGAGCCGCTCAATTTGCCGCGGAACAACAGGAAAGGCAATATGAAGCCATCCAGTTACAGATCAGCACGGAGGTGGTGCAGGCTTACCATCAATATTTAACCGCCCGTCGCCAGGTAGAGCAGTTTAATACCGGATTGTTGCAAGAGGCGGAGACCATCTTCCAGAAGAAGAAGTACAGTTATGAGCGGGGAGAAACCAGTATCCTCGAAGTACTGAATGCGCAGCGCACCCATAACGAGGTGCAGGTAAGCTACAACGAAACGCTTTTTACCTGCGCCGCCGCCCTGGTTGAGTTGGAACGCGCCTGTGGGATATGGGATATTGAAATGGACTAATTCACCAAGACCCTGCTAAAGCAAATGAAGATATTGATTACCTAAAATTTAGGGCTTGGGGTTAAATATTATTTTTTCTTTTACTATTAGCTTCATAGTATCAAATATGATATCAACAGCTTTGTTCATTTCTGTTTTATGTGAAGGATATATGTCTTCAAAGAAATTATGTTCTAAAACAATGGAGCAAGTAAGAAGTAGCTTTACCTCCATATCAGTTCTTTTATACATATCATATACATTTTGCTTGCTTTTGTGAATTAGTTTAGCAAACTCGACGTCTTTTATACCCTTTTCTCTAACAACGCCTTTTATCATTTGACCGATATGTAATTCTTTCGCTTCCATATTATGCTAATTTACAAAGTATTATCATTCCTTCCGTAATAATAAGTATCATTATTTCTTATTTTTATAAGAAATAATTTGTCTATTAGAGAAGTTTTATTTTACTTTGCAGATGTTGAGTTTTTAATGGACAAATGTACGTCTTAAACGTACAGGCATAAATGACATAAATTGACTATTTTTTATTATGATAAGCATTTTGTACAAAATCGAAGTCTGGCTATACCCATATGTTTTGATACACTCCCGGTAATTTTACCGTCCGTCAAGTTCCGGAGTCCTCTTATAAATTACTTAAAATAGACCTAATGATAAGGCATTATATTGATTAAGGAATAAAATAACTAATCAAATTAAAAGAAAAACAATGTTAACATGAGCACATAATTAACAAAACGACTGATATATGAATTACAACAAGCCAATCACCCGGCATACCTTCCGAAAAATGTGTATGCTGTTGTTCACATGCATGCTCATAATGCTATCGTGTGAAAAGAATAACGAAAACAAAAAAGATAACATTGATTATGATTCCAGGAAACCGATAGAACTTTCAGGGTTTTATCCGGATTCAGGCTGGTATCAGGAAAAAGTAATGTTAGAAGGGAAAAATTTTGGTACGGATCCGGCACAAATAAGGGTCTGGTTCAATCAGAAAAGGGCGCCTGTAATCGGCTCTACAGGCACACGTATGTATGTTCAAGCACCCCGCCTGCCGGGAGACACATGCACCATCTCCATAGCCATCGGGAAAGACTCGGTGGTATATGACCAAAAGTTCAGATACTTCGCTTCTGTTACGGTTACCACCGTTGCCGGAACCGGGGAAAGCGGCTACAGGGATGGCGATTTAACTCAAGCTATCGTGGCGCCGCGTTACGTCTGTGTGGACGGTGAGGGCAATATCTTTATTCAATGTCGCTACATGGACGACCAGGGGAACACAGATTATCGTGCCTTTGCCAGAGTTGACGAGGAGGCTAACGAACTGATAACCATAGACAGGACTATGACAGGCAACGTGCCTGTTGCAGACCCTATAACCGGAGTCATTACTTTCCCGACGGAGGCTACTGTGGGTCAGGTTTACTCCTGCGATCCCAGAGAATTTTGGGGACCGCGCAAAAAAGAACTCCGGTTTCCGGACGATTATCCGGGTAAACCCGCGAATGGCTATAAGCATGCTATGGCCTACAACCCTGAGGACGGATATCTTTACTGCCGTTATTATTACGGTGATATCATCAAGATCAACCCAAACACATATGAAGTGGAACGCATCTACAAAACGGTGCAGGGCGACAATTTCGGGCTGACCTTCAGCCCTCTTGAGCCTAATATCCTGTACATGTCGTTCCACAGCAATGCGGGAACATGCGCAAACAGCATATGCAGCATAGACGTTACCGACCCTGACAACACGTTCAAGAAACTCAGCGGCTCCACCGCCGGCGGTTTCCGCGACGGTCCGTTAGAAACAGCCCAGTTCAGAGAGCCAAATCAGATTATGTGCGACAACGACGGGAATATTTACGTGGCAGACAAATTGAACCATTGCATCCGCAGGATAACGCCCGAGAAGATGGTGGAAACTGTTTTGGGCTTTCCCCAAACTGCCGGCTTTAAAGACGGTACCAAAGATGAAGCTTTATTCAACAAACCTACGGGAATCGGCATCGCCAAGGACGGTACGGTATATGTAGGGGATAACGGCAACAAACGGCTACGGAAACTTTCCATTAATTAACCAACTTGGTAAATCATCAAAATATAAAAGCAGAATGAAACATACACTATGCATTTTATTCATCTTATCCACTCTGTTTGTCTCATTAAAGGCAGAGAATAAACAGGATAACAGGACTTTTGTCATCGAAGGTACTGTATATGACGATTTGGACATGCTACTGCCCGGAGTTACGGTTTACATCAGGGATAAAATCAGTGTGGGAACCACAACGAATACAAAAGGGGAATTCAGCATAAAGGCAAACAAAAACGATGTGATTATTTTTTCGTTCGTTGGTTATGAGAAAATTGAACTTCTGGTGACCGAAGAGAAAAAAGACCTCACTATAAAATTTAAAGAAACCTCCCAGGCATTGGACGAAGTGGTTGTGACGGGGTTGGGAACAACGCAACGAAAAATATCTTCCGTGGCAGCCGTCACCAGTATAGATGTGAAGGAACTCCAAGCGCCAGCATCATCCATCAGCAATTTGCTTGGCGGACGTGTCCCGGGGATCATATCCATGCAAACCAGCGGGGAGCCGGGCAGAAATATCTCCGAATTTTGGGTGCGCGGTATCGGAACATTCGGAGCGAACTCAAGCGCGTTGGTACTCATTGACGGACTGGAAGGCAACATCAACTCTATTGACCCGTCGGACATAGAGAGCTTTTCGGTATTAAAAGACGCTTCGGCTACCGCTGTTTACGGAGTTCGCGGCGCTAACGGCGTGGTACTGGTAACAACCAAAAGAGGCGAGGCGGGCAAATTATCCATTACTGGCAGGGTTAACTATCAAATCTCCCGACTCAACCGGACCCCGAATTATTTGAGGGCGTATGATTACGCCCTGCTTGCAAACGAAGCCCGTGTGGTAAGGAATGAATCACCCGTTTATACGGGAGTGGAGTTGGATATTATCCGCGACAATTCGGATCCGGACCTTTATCCCGACGTAAGTTGGCAAGATGAGATATTGAGAAATACAGGTTTCAGGCAATCGTATTATGTAAGCGCAAAAG
Source organism: Proteiniphilum sp. (assembly GCF_040307845.1). Classification (GTDB taxonomy): domain Bacteria; phylum Bacteroidota; class Bacteroidia; order Bacteroidales; family Dysgonomonadaceae; genus Proteiniphilum. The sequence goes on along the minus strand of NZ_JAWRIS010000039.1, from coordinate 102,191 downwards.
GCGGTGCCCAGGTAGCTAAATATTTTATAAGCCTGGGGATGAGCAACGAAGCGGCAGCATATAATGTTGACAAAAAAAGTTCATATGCTGCAAATGTGGGATACAACACCTATTCTTACAGAACCAATTTAGACCTGGAACTTTCACCGTCAACCACCCTTTATTTTGGAACAGACGGATTCCTTTCCGAACAGAAAGATCCCGGAGTTGCCAGCACAGATTATATCTGGTACGCCCAATCGAACCTTAATCCACTGCTCCTGCCAACAATGTATTCAAACGGACAATTTCCCGCATCGGGTGAAGGTTCACTCACTTCGCCCATCGTGCAAATCAATTATATGGGCCGAAGGCTGAGTCAGGCGTTTAACGGAAAATTCACCCTCGCACTTAATCAAGATCTGTCCATGATCACCGACGGATTGTCAATAAAGGCGCAGGGAGCATACGACATTGACAGTTACTTCTCGGAGAGCCGTTTGTTAAACCCGCCCCTGTATCAAGCGATTGGCAGGGACAAAGACGGGAAGCTTATCACCGTTCAAAGAGTTTCGGAAGGCGCCATATCTTACAGCCGGAGTACGGATCAATACCGGAAATATCACTTTGAATCCACCTTAAATTACGAACACGTATTTAATACAGATCATCGGGTTTCGGGACTGGTGTATTACTACCTGAGCGATGAAAAGTGGGCGAGCCAATCCACCAATAACCTTACCGCCATTCCATTGCGGTATCAGGGTGTATCCAGCCGGTTGACTTATGGTTTTAAAGACACCTATATGGTCGATTTCAACTTCGGATATACTGGTTCGGAAAACTTTCAGCCGGGAAGGCAATATGGTTTTTTTCCCTCCATTGCTGCGGGATGGGTGCCTACGGGTTATGATTTTTTTCAAAAAACTTTTCCTTTCATCAACTTCTTAAAGTTCAGGGGATCTTATGGCACCGTAGGTAACGACAGGATAAGCTCTACCCGTTTCCCGTATTTGACAATGGTCAGTCTGGGAAGTGGCAATCCGTGGAGTACCTCTGCCGGATTTGAAACCATCGGAGAGACAAGAATAGGAGCCGATAACTTAGAGTGGGAAATAGCGAAGAAGACGAATCTTGGAATTGAAGCCCGTCTTTTCAATGAAAAGATATCGCTGACGGTTGATATATTCAACGACCGCCGCGACGGAATTTTCATGCAACGCGTCCAAGTTCCGGACTATGCCGGTTTGGTTACCAAACCTTACAGCAACATCGGTGAAATGAGCAGCTATGGTTCGGACGGGAATATCGCTTTTACGCAGGAGATAAATAAAGAGATGAGTTTTACCTTGAGGGCCAATTACACCTATTCGAAAAACAATGTGAAACATTGGGAAGAAGCGAATCCCGCATATCCGTACCAGGAGGTCTCGGGCTATCCTTATGGTACCATCCGCGGTTACCACGCCATAGGCTTGTTCAAAGATTGGGACGATGTGAACAATAGCCCCGCCCAGTTCGGCAAAGTCATGCCGGGAGATATTAAATACCGCGATGTCAACGGGGATGGAGTAATCAACACCGACGACCGTACGCCATTGTCTTACAGTAATTATCCGCTATTGATGTATGGATTCGGGGGTGAATTAAGGTACAAAAACATTACCATCGGTATACTTTTTAAAGGTACCGGCAAAACAGATTTCTTCCATGTTGGATATAATGGCAATGGAATAGGCTATGTTCCGTTCTTTAGAGGCGTAAACGGGAATGTGCTGACTATCGCCAATAACCCGTCCAACCGTTGGATCCCAAAAGAATACGCCATTGAACACGGCATTGACTTGAAATACGCGGAAAATCCCAACGCCCGTTTTCCAAGGCTTACTTATGGCTATAACGAAAACAACTCCCAAATATCGGACTTCTGGAAAGGAGATGCACGCTATTTACGGCTTCAGGAAGTAACCATCAATTACAATTTAAAAAATGACTTCCTTCGGAAAATGAAAGTAGCATCAATCGATCTTCAATTAGTAGGGAACAATCTCCTGTTATGGGACAAAGTAAAACTGTTTGATCCGGAACAGGCATACCGTAACGGGGAGGTTTATCCTATTCCCTCCACTTATGCTTTTCAACTATATATTAACTTATAAACAACAAACAAGAAATGAATATAGTGAATTTATATGAAAAGGGTTTAAGGGCGAAAGATATCAACCCGTTAAACCATAATAAATATTGGCCCGGAAAGGTGATCAAGAAAATTTCAGCATCATTCCTGTCATTATTGGGTCTTTTACTTCCATTTTTCTCCTGCAGCGATTATTTGAGCATAGATGATTATTTCAGCGACGAAATAAAGTTGGATTCTGTTTTTGCAAGCACCAGATACATCACGGCGTATATGTGGGGCGCAGCAACCCTGTTCCCGGATGAAGGGAATCTACTCCAGAACAATTACACTCCGGGGCCATTGGCTACCGATGAAGCATTCACCAGTTTCCTTTCCACTACCCATAATTACAATGGAATGGCTTATGTATTGGGGGAAGTTACGGCAAGCAGCATGCGTTCTTTTAATACTTGGGGAAACCTTTATAAAATCATCCGCAAATGCAACACCATTTTCAACAGGATCGACGAGGCCAAAGACATGACCACCAAAGAACGGTTTGAGATACTCGGCACTACCCGTTTTATCAGGGCATATGCCTACTATAATATTCTGGTTGATTTCGGATCCCCGATTCTCTTAGGGGATGAGATCATGGAATCGAACGAGCAACTACCTTATTACGATCGTGCAAGGAGTACCTATGACGAAGCAGTCGAATATATTTGCGACGAATTGGAAGAAGCAGCCCTTTATCTGCCCCTGACAACTTCGCTGATGGAGTTCGGCATTCCCACAAAAGGGGCTGCTTACGGATTGATCGCGCGTATTCGCCTGAACCATGCCAGTCCGTTATACAACGGAGGAGATGCCGCCCGCCGGACATTCGGAAACTGGAAGCGCTCCACAGACAAAGCTTTTTATGTACAACAGACCTATGACGAAGAACGCTGGGCCAAGGCAGCAGCGGCGGCAAAAAGAGTAATGGAAATGCAAAGCGCCGGTGGACAACTGTACAGGCTTCATACCGTAGCCGCAGATTCTGATACACCTCCGCTTCCAGAGGGAGTTACTTACGATCCGGACTATTACAAAGAATGGCCGGACGGTGCAGCCGGAATAGACCATTTTAAATCCTACTCCTATATGTTTACCGGAGAATCGGTTATCCCGGTCAATCCGGAATATGTGTGGGGTAAAAGAAGCGGTGCCATCAGAGAAAATACGCGAATGTCGTTTCCCCAAGGTCTGAGCGGATACAACGGTATGTGCGTTACCCAGAAAGTGATTGACACCTATTCAATGATTGACGGGCGCAGCATCGATAATTCCAGCCCGCAATATCCCTATTCCGAAAGCGGCTTCACAAACAACGTACAGACTTTTTCAGGATACCGGCTTAATTCAGGTGTCTATAACATGTATGACAATCGTGAAATGCGTTTCTACGCATCCATCGGTTTTAGCGAGTGTTTCTGGCCGATGCTTTCGACCACCTCTTCGGGTCAATACAACCAGACTATTTCCTATTATTATGATTCCCGCAACGGAAAGGGCGGAGTTAGTTCGGTAAACGACTATCCGATTACGGGATACGTGATAAAAAAATACATCCACACCGATGATGCCTGGGGCGGCGACAATGCGCGGAGAATGGATAAAGGATTCCCGATTATCCGATATGCCGAAATCCTGCTTTCTTATGCCGAAGCCTTGAATAATCTTGATGGGAACTACACGATTGAGCTTGATGGCCAACAGCAGACTTTTTCGAGAAATATGGATGAGATAAAAAGAGCTTTCAACCAAGTCCGCTATCGTGCCGGAATGCCCGGCTTAAACGGCAGTGAAGACAGGGCCACCGTGCAAAGCATGATCGAAAAGGAAAGGATGATAGAATTTCTCTTCGAAAATCGCCGCTATTACGACGTCAGGAGGTGGGGTATCTACGAAGAAACGGAAAGCGTTCCAATCAAAGGCATGAACGTTGAGGGGACAAAAGAGACTTTCTATTCCAAAGTCGTCCCGAATACATCCCGAATAGGCGCACGAATCGTAAACAAACGCTTGGTTTTGCTGCCCTTGCCGTTAAACGAAGTACGGATAGTGTCCTCGTTAGATCAGAACCCCGGTTGGGAAGATTAATTAAAAATTTGACTCAAATGAAACATATAGAGAAAATGCATAATAATATAAAGTGCGAAAGGAAGAATATTCACTTTATGCGCAAGCCGAAAATGCAATGGATGTTATTCACGACTTTAGTCCTGATGTATAGTTCTTGCAACAATGATGATGTTTTTGAGAAAGAGCAGTATAAGAATGTTTTTGCATTAATCAGCAGCAGCGGCAATGTGTCCAGCAAATACCATCCTTTGGGAGGTGAAACCGTGGGATACGTCGCGGCCTCTTTGGGCGGAACGAGTCCGACAAGCAAAGACATCAGGGTTAAGTTGGTTGAAGATGCTTCTTTTATCGACGAATACAATACAATAAATTACGACGTCGATAAAACGAAATATGTATTGGCTTTGCCTCAGGAGAATTATAGTATCGACAGCTATGAATTTACGATACCCGCGGGCGAAATAAGTGGCAGGTTACCTGTCCGCATACGCCCCGACGGGTTGTCGCCCGACCGTAAATATGCTTTTGCGCTCCGGGTTGAATCCTATTCCTCATATGAAGTAAATCCCGAGAAGAATTATATTATATACAATGTGGAAATCAAAAACCGTTGGGCGGAAGGGGGCGGCATAACCGTCTATAACATGACCGGGAAAATGACCGAAGTAGGGACGACCTACGAGTTGCAAATGCCCGGAACCAAGGTGGTGCAGCCTATCAGTAAAAATCAGGTAAGGATTTTAGCCGGAAACGAGAAAGACAGCAAGTTTTATCTCTTGCTGACGATTGACGACGCCGGTAAGGTAACAATCTCGCCTTATAAGAACGCGGAGGTTACGCAGATAAACGACGATACGTTTTATTCCAACACATTTTTCATCGAAGATGACGGATTCAATACCTATAAAACGTTTCGCTTGAAATACGAGTATAAATCCGGAGATAAAACCTATGAATTTCGGGAAGAGTTGCGTTTGCAGTTTAACGCGGATGAAGAAGCCGAAGAAGAACTCGCCGGATAAGTCTTCTCTTTTTAAGTAAAATTTAAACAACAGATAAGTCAAAAGATAAAAACAATGAGAACATCATTTTTTAAATACGGCATCGCCCTTTTACTGGTTTCATGGTTCTGCTCGTGCGATGATGAATATGTAAGAACGGAAGTCGATAAAGCCATATCCGTGAACATAACAGCCTTGAATTCGTTTGTGGGTGACGAAATTCAGCTTATAGCAAGCCCCACCGACGGGACTTATAAATATAGTTGGTCGAGCGAAGACAACGCCATTGCAACGGTAGACAACAACGGTTTAGTTATTGTTGTGGGTGAAGGAAACACCAACATCGTCGTCAGCAACGGCGATATTGAAACAAAAGTGCCCGTAACAGCCATAGAAAGGATACCACTCCGGGATGTGATACTGAGCAGCGACGTGCTTGAAATGTTTCCGGGGAATTCAAAAACCGTATTCGTTACATACATGCCGGAGAACGCCAACGATATCCCTGCGGACGAATGGGTTTCCGAAGATGAAAACATTGCCGCTGTAAACGCCAACGGAGAAATTTCGGTTGCAGGCGAGGGCATAACAAATATCACCTATCGGGTAGGTACGATAGTTAAAACGGTTAAGGTTGATGCGGCTTACAGCCGTCCTTTTAAAGGTCCCCATATCCTATCCGCCGATGCACCTTATGAATTACTTGCCGCCAATTTCGATACCGGAGGTGAAGGAAACGCTTTTCATGATGATGCCACCATACGAAACAATACCTATAGAGCGAACAACGGCGATCCCGGAAGCCCTCAGGTAGATATTGAAGGAGACGGTACAAATATCGGATATACCAATGCGGGAGAATGGTTGATCTATACGTTAGATGTAAAAGATGCGGGTACATATAAAGTTGAGGTAAATCTTTCCGCGAACGCTACTACAGGAGCATTCCATCTTGAGATAGACGGTCAAGATGTTACGGGTACAGTTAGCGTACCCAATAATGGCAGTTGGAATAGCTGGCGCTACATTTCCGATCCCAAAATGGATAATATAAACCTGTCGGAAGGGCGTCACAGAATGAAATTTTATTTTGAAGGAGCTGGGTTTAACCTGAGGGGTTATAGATTTACTAAGATTTGATACATTCAGAATATCCGATACCAGAGGATAACATGAATTTCAGATCACTGGAGGTCACAAAAAAGTAAATTGGCAATTGGCAAAGCGTTCTTTTATTTATTGGTTTACACGTTTTTTTTTGTGTAAACTCATAAAATAAACAATTAATAATTGGCAATGTGCACATTAATCAACAAATTAGCATATTGCCAAATCAGCATATCATCATTACCCGCGGGTTGTTTGTTCGGCCTGCGGGAACATAGAAAAAAGAAGGTGAACGAAAAACATTCGGAATGTATGAACGCTTCCCGCCTGCGAAAAAAGGAATATACCCGCATAAAACGAAGGGAACGGAATAAGGGGTAACCTTCTATTATTTTACCCTGAAAAATTCACAAAAACTTAACCGCATTTTTCGGAAAAATCGAGGGGGTTTGTCTTTCTTTACATTCCAGATGTATTAGATTTATCAACCTCAAAATTTCGGAAAAATGAGTAAAAAATCTCTTCTTGCGCTTTTCCTGTTTCTTGTGTTTTCTTTGAGTGTATTCTCCCAACAGACTTTTATAATTGAAGGAAAAGTAACGGATACGGACGGAGAAGCCCTGCCGGGTGTGAATATCGTCATAGACGGAACTTCCCATGGCGCTGCCACCGATTTGAACGGACAATATCTCATCAGAAATGTTCCGGCCGGCAGATACACGCTTTCCGCGCTCTATGTAGGATATGAAGCACAGGAAAAAAGCGTTGAAGTCAGAAATAGCCTGACCGTAAACTTTCAGTTGAGTTCGGGGATTGTACTGGAAGGATTGGTTGTTACGGCTCAGAAAAGAGAGCAATCCATCAAAGATATCCCCTCGGCGCTCACGTCTCTCGGCAGTCAATTCATTAAAGAGACCGGACAATCCGAAATAAATGAATTGGCTGCATACATTCCCGGCCTGGAAGTTCAGGTGCAGAGCCCCAACAATCCCGGATTTGTAATCCGCGGTATTACAAGTGATGACGGTGCGGCAAATATCGAACCGAGGGTTTCAATTTTTCAGGATGGCGTTTCTATCAGCAAATCGAGAGGTTCCGTTATCGAAGTTTTCGATATGGAGCGTATCGAAGTGCTGAAAGGTCCGCAAGGAACACTCTTTGGACGCGGAGCACAGATCGGGGCGTTGCATTTCATCCAAAACAAACCGAAAAACTTTGTAGATGCAGGTGCGACGCTCGGTTTGGGAGATTTCGGATATAAACATGCCGAAGGATTTGTAAACGCACCGGTTGTAAAAGATCAGTTGCTGTTTCGCGCAGCCGGAATTTATAAATTCAGGGACGGATTCATCGACAATCTTTCGGGCGGCACATTGAACGGAAAAGATACCAAAGCCCTTCGTGCATCGCTGGCTTACCGTGTGACTCCTAAAACCAATTTCACGCTCATTTATAACTATCAGAACGATACGCCTCCGGGAACCTCCTTCAAAAGCGGGACGTACGCGCCCAAAGGCGGTGATTTAAGCCCGAATACGTTTGCCGATCTGGAGCAGGGGGAAAATCTCGGTTTAGACCGTACCGTGTGGGGACTTACATTGCAGGGTAGACATCACTTTCATCCTAATCTATCGTTGACATCCATCACCGCTTATCGCGAATTTGATTCGAATGAGCAATTCGATGCGGACGGAACCGTGGCTCCGGCGTTGTTTTTTGCGGAAGAGGCTTACGGACGCCAATTCAGCCAGGAACTTCGCATGAATTTCAATATCGGGAATAAATTTCAAGGTTTTGCCGGAGCAAACTATTTTAGTGAGAACGGATGGCAACGGGTTCCGTTGCAGACCGATGAGCGTAGTTTCCTGGCATTGGTATCGCCGTTGGCTGCACCGGCATTAAACCCGTTGCTGAAGAAGAACTTCGGCGATTTGGCCGAAGCATTGACCTTAATGGGTCAAGGTGCCGGATTGCCCGATGCTGCCATTAACAATATGATTACACAATTGGGATTGAACAATATTGAATTTACGGCTGTCCCATTGATCGATAACGACGGAAATGCCGTTCTGCCCGCTTCCGTAGGTGATTTGATTAACTTTACGCCATTGTTGAAAGCTATTTTAGCAGATCCATCGCCTACAAACCCTGTTATCGCGCAAATAGCAACAACCGATCCGGTAACGGCGGCTATTTTGCAACAGGCATTAAGTAATCCACAACTTGCAGAAGCGTTGAATGACCCAACGCTGAAACTGTTACAGGCTCCGTTAAGCGAGACGCATAAAGAATATTACAAGAATTACGGTAATAATTCGTCTTTCGAAGTTTTTGCGGACGGCACGTATGCCATTACGAGAAAATTGAAAGCGACGGCAGGTATCCGTTATACATTTGAAAACATCGAGTCGGGATTTGAGGCAGGCGGAAGCGATATCGCACATTTGGGTATGTTGCGCCAAGCCGGGACCAACCTGCTGTTTATGCCTACTGACGGTAAACTCACCCATGGGAAAAAGTTTCATTCCGTTGTTGGTCGTGCGGCTTTGAACTATGCTATCGATCCCAATTGGGAAACATATGCCACGTTTGCCCACGGCCGTCGCCCCAACGTGATCCAGTTTAAATCGAATCCGAATACGGACGGGCTGACAAGCAGTTATGAACCGCAGGTATTGCACGATGAGTTGGTAAACAGTTATGAGGTAGGAGTGAAAGGGTTGGCCCTGAACGGCAATTTATATGTGGACGGCGCTTTCTATTATTATAAATATTCACATTTCCAGACCGGTACTATCGACCCCCAGTCGCTTCAATCCATCACGGTAGATGCAGGCGACGCCACCTCGTACGGATTGGAGACATCGTTTAAATGGCAGCTGACCCCCGGTTTCCAAACATTTGGCAATTATGCCTATATACATGCCACTTTCGATGACGAAGACGCAAACGGAAACAAGCAGGAATATGCCGGAAACACGTTCCGCCTGACGCCGGAAAACAGCTTTGCCCTCGGATTTGACGCTTCCGTTGGTATCGCGCGCAATGTTGCCTTTTTCATACGGCCGGTATATCAATTCAAATCGAAAGTCTATTTTGAAGAGGACAATCAGGAAAACGAATCACAAGAAGGATACGGATTGTTGAATATTCGCACCGGATTCCGCTTGCCTAAGCAGCATCTTCATCTGACTTTCTTTATGAACAACATATTCAATGAAAAATATATTATCGACGCCGGAAATACCGGTAGGAATTTCGGTATTCCGACCTATATAGCCGGTTCTCCGCGTATGTTCGGTGTGGAAGTGAGTTATAGTTTAAAATAGTTGCGCAATATGAGCAGAATTTTGAAAACAACTGGTATCATATTGATTTCAATATTGATTCTACTTGTCGTTTTTTTCTTTTGGGCAAAAAGTCCTACTGTTCCCGAAAGCGATTACAATATACTTTACCAGGCAACGGCTACGGATACCGGACATCGGAACGATAGTATTTTATGTGTGGTTACCTATAACATCGGTTATCTGTCGGGCATGACGAATAATACGCCGCAACGTCCCACCCGTGAATTTTACGCGAATAACGAAAAACGGATTATTCCCGCGCTTCGCGCCCTGAATGCCGATATTGTCGGGTTTCAGGAAATCGATTTCAATAGTGAACGCTCTTATCGCACGGATCAGGCGAAGATGATATGTGATTCGTTGTTTCAGTATGGCGCTTTTGCAGTTAATTGGGATAAGCGGTATGTACCGTTCCCGATGTGGCCGCCGAAAGTGCATTTCGGAAAGGTACTTTCGGGGCAGGCTGTTATGAGTGCATATCCGTTACCCGATCAGGAGGTCCGTCGCCTAGAAAAAGTAAAAAGCAATCCGTTTTATTACAACGCGTTGTATCTGGATCGTTTGGCGCAGATCGTAACGGTGAATCATCCGGTAAAACCATTTAGAGTAATCAACCTGCATGCCGAGGCTTTCGATGCTGAAACACGCCGGTGCCAACTGAACTATATTTACGATCATTTACCTTGTATGTCGGTGCTGCGAATAAAGTAATATATTTTAAATAATAGCAAGTTGCGTCATTATAGAATTCTGTGATATTGTTTATTGATTGAACAAAAGCAAGCTAAAATGGTTTCAGTATAAAAAGATCTTATTTGTATTAATTTAAATAAAACTATACTGTTATGAAGGTTTTTAGTTTGGTTGTTTTTCTGACTTTGATAAGTTCGATACTTGATCCGTCTGCTTACGCTTGCACACGTGTTGTATATAAAGGGCCGGAGAATACTGTGATAACAGCCCGCTCAATGGATTGGAAGAGTGAAATAGACGCTAACTTATGGGTATTTCCCAAAGGGATGCAACGCAATGGAGAGGTAGGTCCACTTTCTGTAGAATGGACATCGAAGTATGGTAGCATCATTGCGAGTGCATGGGATATTGCAACGGCAGACGGTATGAACGAAAAAGGATTGGTGACCAATGTATTATGGCTTGTTGAGTCAGAATATCCTCAATTCGATCCCAACGGTACAAAACAGGGGATAGCAATCTCTCTATGGGCCCAGTATGTGTTAGATAATTTTGCGACAGTAGAGGAAGCTGTTAAGCGGTTGAAAGATGAACCATTTGTCCTGGTGAGTGATTACATACCCGGCACTGATAAGTTTACGACCTTACATTTATCGATATCCGATGCGCATGGTGACAACGCAATTTTTGAATATATAAATGGAAAATTGGTTATTCATCATGATCCTTCTTATGTGGTTATGACCAACTCTCCTGTTTTTGATCAACAACTGGCATTGAATGAATATTGGAAAGGAATACCCGGGACGATGATGCTTCCGGGAACTAACCGGGCTGCCGACCGTTTTGTCCGTGCCTCCTATTACATTCATGCTATTCCTCAAACCGACGATATCCGCACTTCTATAGCCAGTGTCTTTAGCGTCATTCGGAATTGCTCTGTGCCGTTCGGCATCTCTTCCGAAACAGAACCTAACATTTCATCTACCCGTTGGCGGTCTGTATCGGATCAAAAAAATTTAGTCTATTTCTTCGAGACTGCACTGACTCCCAATACATTTTGGGTGAATCTGACAGATTTTGACCTGAGTGAGAAGGGAAAAGTGATGAAATTGCATTTGGACAATTTTGAGACATACAGCGGAAAGGCAAACAGCTCTTTTAAACCTGCACCCGCATTTAAATTTATGGGTATCTGAAAAAACAGAGAGGGACATATTATTATAGTTTTTCTAAAAGATAGCTAAAGCCCGCCGAATCGTGAAGTATCTACCTCTTTGCGTTCTTTTTCTTTGTACCCTCCAAACCGGTAAACGAAAGAGAGGGAAAATAACCGGGCGTCCTGAAATGCTTTCAGGCTGCTTTTCTGCCCTTTAAAATCGATGGATGCTCTGGGAATCCTTGTACTAAAGATATCATCGGCTTTCAGGATCAGCCTGGCGCGGTCTTCATGGAACGTCCAGGTGAATGCTCCTGAGAGGTTACCCGAAGCACCCAGGTCATAGATACCCTGTGTGGCACTTGGCGTGGAGACATATCCCGAAATATTCATCTTCAGGTCGGGTCGGGACGCGAGGATGATGTCGTGGTTCATCTGGAATATCCCGACCACAGTCTCCCTGTCGAACGGAATATCAAAAAACTCATTGTCTTTCTCTCTCCAGTATACTCCGTTGGCGATAAACCTCGATGAAATGCGCTTGCCGATATGTAACGGTATCACAGCCATTAACCCGATATTCCGGCGATAGGTATAGTTCTGTTCCAGGAATTCCTGTCGCAGTTCGTGGGGCGATTGATAGGGTAATTGCGCAAAATAGCCGGGAATGTAGTTCAGATAGGGACGGAGCACATACTTCTGCCGGAAGATATAGGTCAATCCCACGCTGTAATCTCTCTGTGGGCGGAGATAAGGATTCCCTATTACTACCCCGTAGGAACTGAAATAAAACATATTCGGACTCATATTCCAGTAAGAGGGATATCTTTTGTCGGACGAAACGGCGAACTGGAAGATATGCATGGGAGCGGGACGGTAGCTTATATTCACCGTGGGAAACCATGCCACATCATTCCAAAGTTGTTTTTCGGTTTCCCGGGACTTTTCTTTGGCATTATAATATTCCATGGCGATAGATGCCTGGGCGGATAATTTGTCGGTGAACGTTTTGGAGAATCCCGCAAAGAAGTTCCAGATATGTTCCTGCTGCCGGGTATCGAAGGTAGCTTCATCATATTCAACGCCATCTTTCAAGGCATCGGATCGGTTTTTGACACGCACTCCCGAATAATTGATCCCATAATCAATGCTCCAATTTTTCTTGAGCAGGTGCGACTGGTTGGCATAGGCTACCACACGGTCGATTTTCTGTCTGGAGGCGTAAGCAAGTTGTTCCGTCACGTCCTCAGCATTCCTGAATGAGTTTTGCATGAGATAGTCCGATCGATCGTTGAAAGAAGTATAATCCGCGCCGATATTCAATCCGAAATGGGCGTTATAATCAGTTTTTATGTTGTGTGTGGAGGAAGAACCTTCGGAGCTGGTCTTCATATCGGTTATCGCTCCTGAAATATCTGTGCCGGCTATCCGGTCAGACTTTCCATCATAAAACATGCCGGTGTAGGCAATATCTATTTTGTCTTTATTTTTCAACGTTTGCTGTAAAGCCAGTCGGGCAGTGTGGTTTTGACCTTTTGATCGCCCCTCGCTGTGTTGTGTGATATCGTACACTCTGCCTTGCAAGGTATGTGCTGCCGTCAGTTCTTCCGAATTGAACCTTTTGCCGTTCCTGTAAGAATAAGATGCATCTACCGAAGTATGTTTTCCCAGGTAGAGGAGATTGGCCCGGCCGTTGCCACCGGCATAATGGCGTTGCATGTAATCGACCGCTGTTTCACCTTGCCATACATCCTGTTCCTTGTTTTCGTCTGAAATCTGTTTCAGTACCACGTTGATCGCTGCACCACGCACATTGTATTGTGGTGGCGCACTGTACATCACCTCAATATTTTCCACGCGTGAGACCGGAATGCCACGTAATGTCTCCATTAATTGCTCATAAGGCAAAGAGCTTTTCTGACCGTTCAAAAGAATGGTCATTCCGTTTGTACCGATGAGAGACAGTAACCCATCCTGCTCCATAACTCCCGGAATTTCCTTAATCGCCTCGTAGGCATTTGTTACCGGTTTGTTTTTTAGAAAGGTAGGGATGTGGTAAATGATTTTCTCCCGATCTACTTTCATTACGGGATGATCAGCCTCCACCACCAGTTCCTCCAATAGGGTGATATCTTTTTCCAGTTTGAAATTGGAGATGACCGGTTCACGGCTATCTGCCGGGATATACAGACCGGTATAAGCTGTTTTGTAACCCATAAAAGAGATCCGCAGCCGGTAATCACCCGGTTTCACGCCGGACAGTTTGTAATAGCCCTCGTAATCGGTTACAGCCCCATAGCCGAATTGGGTTGTGTCGTTGGCAAGGAATAAAACTACATTGGCAAAGGATATTGGCTCATCGTTTTCATCGGTCACCGTGCCGAATATCTCTTGTCGATCCCGTACATATTCAGATTTGGTAATGATGATCAGTTCGTCCGACGGCATCACGAAAATTAACTCCGTATTAAGTAACATCGTATTGAGTACTTCCCTTACCGGTTTATTTTCAGCATAGATCGTTACCCGCAGCTCGTCCGGCACAATCTCGTCGTTGTAGAGGATGCGGTAACCGCTTTTTTGTTGTATCTCAGCGAACACGTCCTTCACGGACGCGTTCGTTGCAGAAACAGTGACGAGGCTTGTCTGCGCCTGCAAACCGGTCGTCAGAAAAAGTAGAGTAATTGAAAGTCGTGTTATTTTTAAATAAAGTGCATTTATATGTTGCATATATGTTCTATTTTAGTTCCCTCCTACATGATGGAAGTGGCAGGGGATATTTTTCAACTCAACGGATAATCACTTCTTTGCCATTTATTTCGTAGGTGAAGGGGTAGGATTGTTTCAGGGCGTCGAGCATCTGCTGCAGTGTCTCGCTCTTGATGCTTCCCGTGAAACGTTGTCCGGCCAACGCGCTGTTTTTTATCTGTATAGTTACCTTGTAGCGCTTTTCCATCAGTTTGGCCAAATCGGAAAACCGTTGTTTCTGGAAAACCAGTGAGCCTTTCAACCATTGTGTTTCAGGGATAATCGTGTCGTTCTCCTGTACTATGTCGAGGACTACGTAACTGCTGTCGCCCGATAGGATATGCCCGTCGCGTACTACGATTTTCTGGTTGGGTTGCAGCAGCACCTCTTTGGAGTTTTTTTTGCGGTTGTCTTTCACGGCTACCAATCCACGGATCAATGCTACTTCAATATCCTGCGAAGCGGCATCCACATTGAAAGCTGTTCCTTTTACCGTCACATCTATGTCACGGGCGGTTACGGTGAGAGGTACTTCGGGGCGGTGTGCCACATCGAAGAAGGCTTCCCCCGTAAGGCGTATTTTCCGGTGTTTCTCTCCGAAACGGTTGTTATAAGCGATCCGGGAGTGTTTATTGAGCCATACCTGTGTACCGTCATCAAGGACTGCGTACAGGTTTTCATTACCTGACTCCATTACCTGGCTATATAGATCTTCCCCGGGCTGAGAATCGTAGTAGGCCAGCCAGCTTAATCCAAGCAGGATCGCTACCGTCGCGGCAATCCGTGCCCATACCGGAATAATATGTTTTCTCGGTTTTGATATACGGGACAACTCTTGCGGATCCCAAACAATGGCGGAAGGTTTTATTCGTTTGCGTTGTTTCAGCCTGTGGTAATCAATTTCAGGTATTTGGGCGATTTTATCCCATACGTCATCCAGTTTGGCATCAATATCCACATCGGTCAACGATTCTTTCTCCTGCATAAAAGTTTCTATTTCATCATAGATACCTTTCAGCCGATGATCTTCTGCCAGAACCCGATGCAGATCACTCCGTTCTTTTTCCGATATATTGCCGCCGATCTCCTTGGATAGCAAAGCGGCGAATGTTTTTTTTGTCATTGCTGTAAAGTTTGTCGTTTATAATGAAGACACAGCAACAACAGGAAATACGTAGCGGGGAGAAAAATTTTGACCAAATAGATAAAAAATAGTCGGGGAAAGTTGCAATATATATCAACTATTCATATATTTGTCCTTTGAAAGTGTTCATATGACCGTAATATAAATTGTATGAGAAGGAAAGTTATTGCTTTTGGGGATTACTATCATACATTTTTACATTCATTGACCGATAAAGAGCAATTGAAAGTAAAATATGTATTATCATTGCTCGAAACTTATGATCGATTGCCTGTCAAATTTATCAAATATATAAAAGACGGTTTGTATGAATTGAGAATAGCATATAGTGGAAATATATTCCGTCTATTTTTTATTTTTGATGGAGATAAAATAGTTGTTCTTTTTAATGGTTTTCAAAAGAAAACGCAAAAGACTCCAACAAGAGAAATAGAGAAAGCATTAAAGATTAAAGCAGCCTATTATGAAAGAGAATGATAATGAAATAAGAGATTTAAGTGCTGAATTGGCAAAAGAATTCGGAAAACCCGGTACCCCCGAACGTGCTGAATTTGATGAAAAAGCTTATGCTTTTTATACGGGGCAGGTTATTTTGGATGCGCGAAGAACTGAAAAGATCACCCAGTCGGAACTGGCCAAACGGCTCGGAGTGGATAAATCTTACATCTCAAAAATAGAGAACGGTATTGTCAATCCGAGTGTAGGATTCTTTTACCGTATCATGAATGCTTTGAATTTGAGAGTAGAAATCACCCGGCAAGTGGGTTGATTTTGAAACTACCACAACACTGCCAGCATCTTTTTCATTTGTTTTTTGCGCGGAGAATAACCTAAATAGAGGAAAATTTCTTCTTCCAGTTTTTTCACGGCTTTATAGAGATGGGTTTCGACAGTCCGTTGTGAAAGATCGAGAATTTTAGCGGTCTGTCGGGCGGATAAACCACTTTCCTTGATCATTTTGAATACCTGCCGCTGCTGGGTGGGGAGATTTTCGATAAGTGCGTGCAGCCTTGCCGATAATTCCTTATGTTCCATTAGTGAAAGCGGCGTATTGTCGGCTGATGGTTGTACAGGTAGCGGTTGTTCATCGATAGGCACGACTTTATTTTTGTTCCTCAATGCGTTCAGACAACGGTTTTTCACGCTTTTAAAGAGATAAATATCCGGAGAATCAATTTCTGCAACTTGCGCACGATTCAGCCAAAGCCAGACGAACAGGTCGGAGACAACCTCTCCGGCTTTTCCGGTATCACCCAGATAGTTCTTCGCAAAACTTAAAAGGGCTTCGTATTTCAACCGGAATAAACGATTAAAAGCTTCCTTGTCACCTTCTTTTATGCGGACGAACAATAGTCGTATGTCGGGTTCGGATCGTTGCATACGGTTTTTAAGATGAAGACACTTCCAAAGTCGACAATACGTATCCGCAAGCTAATAAAAATACAATGATGGGTCAGTGTGGAAATTTTCCCCGAATGAGGAAATAGTTACCAGGAAGCCTCTGCCGGTTGGTATGAATGTCCTATATTTGCAATGGATTCATTGAAAAATAGAATTACGCGCATTGATTTTTTAATCCAACCAAAATCTTAACTATGTTTTTATTTTTTCGTAGTGATACGCAATTTTAAAAACATAGTTATATTTTTTTCTTTCCCCAACAATATATTCGACTCACTCCACCACCGTTACCCATCCGTACTTATCGGGTTCATCGCCATATTGAATAGCCCGCAGTTTATGGTATAGCTTTTCGCTAACCGGTCCCGGTTTGCCGTCTTTTGAAAAATGGTAACTCTTGTTTTCGCTCAGGTCGTCGATCCGTAAAATGGGACTGATCACGGCTGCCGTACCGCAGGCGCCCGCTTCCTCGAAAGTGGCCAGTTCATCTTCCAACACCGGGCGGCGTTCCACTTTCATTCCCAACTCTTCAGCCAGTTGCATCAGGCTTTTGTTGGTGACGGAAGGTAAAATGGATTCCGATTTGGGGGTGATATAGGTGTTGTTCCTGATTCCGAAAAAGTTGGCAGGACCACATTCGTCGATATATTTCTTTTCCCTGGCATCGAGATAGAGCACGGCGGAATAGCCCATATCGTGTGCTTTCTCTCCTGAGCACAGACTGGCAGCATAGTTGCCTCCCACTTTAAACGTTCCTGTACCGAGGGGTGCCGCCCGGTCATATTCACGCATGATGACCATAGGAGTGGGTTTGAATCCCTCTTTAAAGTAAGGGCCTACCGGTGTGACAAAGATCAGGAAAGTGTATTCCTTGGCCGGCTTTACCCCCACCTGGGCACTGGTGCCGATGAGCAATGGCCGGATATAAAGGGATGCCCCGCTTTCGTAGGGTGGTACAAAACGTGCATTTTTCTTTACGGCAAGTAGCACCATCTCTTCAAAGCGTTCTACCGGTAGTTCCGCCATCATGATACCACGGCAGGAGGATTGCAGGCGCAATGCATTCTCCCTCATCCGGAAAATGCGGATTTTCCCGTCTTTCCCGCGAAATGCTTTCAGCCCTTCAAAGGCTTCCTGCCCGTAATGCAGGCTGGTAGCCGCCATGTGGAGGTTGATATATTCTGATGTTTCCAGTTCGATATCACTCCATTTGCCGTCGCGGTAATAACAGCGGACGTTATAGTCAGTTTTCATGTAGCCGAATGATAAACCCGACCAGTCGATTGCATCCATCTTCTTAATATTTAATAGTATTTGAATTAGACTAAATACACTACAAATATAGGGCTTTATTTTTTCAATTAGCATTTTTTTACAGGAAAAATCATTATTTTCGTGCTGCCAAATGATCGATCAGATAACTATAGGACGTATTCAGGATGCGGCACAAATTGTAGATGTCGTGTCCGATTTTGTCACACTCCGCCGGCGGGGTGTGAACTATGTGGGTTTATGTCCGTTCCATGACGACCGTACGCCCTCGTTTTACGTCTCTCCTGCCAAAAATATCTGCAAGTGTTTTGCCTGCGGCGAAGGAGGGACCCCGATACACTTCGTGATGAAGCATGAACAGCTTTCCTATTATGAGGCGTTGAAGTACCTTGCCAAGAAGTACAATATCGAGGTCGTGGAAAAAGAATTTACCGACGAGGAAAAACAGGCGCAGAGTGATCGCGACAGCATGTTTATCCTCAATGAATATGCCCGCGATTATTTTGTAAAGATATTGCATACCCATCCCGAAGGTAAAGCAATTGGACTTAGTTATTTCAAGGAGAGGGGATTCCGGGACGATATCGTGAAAAAGTTCCAGCTTGGTTACAATCTGGAACAACGTGACGCCTTCTCGGTGGAAGCGCAAAAAGCCGGATATAAACGGGATTACCTGCTCAAAACGGGGTTGTCCACCGGTAATGACAATCAGCCGCTTTATGACCGGTTCCGGGGAAGAGTGATTTTCCCCGTCCATACACTTTCGGGAAAGGTAGTTGCTTTTGGCGGGCGTATCCTCAAAAAGGTGGAGAATACGGGGAAATATGTGAATTCTCCGGAAAGTGAGATATATTCCAAAAGCAAGGAACTCTATGGAATCTATTTCGCCAAAAATGCTATAGTAAAACAGGACAAATGCTTCCTGGTGGAAGGATATACCGATGTGATCTCGATGCATCAGGCGGGTATTGAGAATGTAGTGGCATCATCGGGAACGGCGCTTACTTACGGCCAGATCCGCATGATACACCGTTTCTCCGAGAATATTACTGTCTTGTATGACGGCGATGCGGCAGGAATAAAAGCGGCATTGAGGGGAATCGACCTGCTGCTGGAAGACGGAATGAACGTGAAGGTGGTGCTCCTTCCCGAAGGGGAAGACCCCGATTCGTTTGCCAGAAAGCAGAATGCAGAGGGGTTTCATCAATATATCGCTGAGCAGGAGGTCGATTTCATCCGGTTTAAAACACAACTATTGCTGAAAGAAGTAGGAGATGATCCCGTCAAACGGGCCGGATTGATATCGAGCGTGGTAGAGAGTATCGGTTTGATACCTAATACGATTATGCGTTCTGTTTATATACAGGAATGCTCCCAACTGTTGAATACGCAGGAACGGGTACTGATCTCGGAGATCAATAAGATACGTCGTCGCAACTACGAAAGGAAAAAAGACCAAACAGAAAAAGCGCCTGTCTTACCGCCTGATCATGAAGCGGAAGATATGCCCATACCCGGAGAAGAGGCGAAAAGCAAGGTTTTTCAAAAAAGTCCTTACGAAAAATATGAAAAAGAGATACTCCGCTATGTAGTCCGCTACGGTAACAGGCCTATTTACCGGAAGTTTGAGAAACAAAAACGGAAACAAGGTAAGGAGGTCATCGAGGAGGATGTGCTGGTAGAAGAGGGGCCGGGTGTCACCGAGTTTGTGAAGTTCGACCTGGAGCGTGATAATATCACATTTACCACCGGTTTGTACAGACGGGTTTTTGAAGAGGCTGTGGCGTATATTGAGGATCTGGATTTTGATTCCGGCCGCCACTTTCTCTCGCATGCCGATCCGGCTATCAGCAAATTGGCATCGGAGTTGATGAGCGACCGGTATCAACTAAGTAAAATACATGCGAAGATATTGGGTGAAGAACTCGGGGACAAAGATTCCCGACTGCTGGAGGAGAATCTGCTGAATTCCTATGTGCCCCGCGCTACCACGGAGTTGAAGAATGCCTATGTCCTGCAGCAGATAAAACAAATAAAGGAGGACATGAAACAGAGCAATGAGGATGATTCGCTCTCTCTTATTGTCCGGCTACAACAACTTCAGGAGATAAAGAAAATTCTCTCGAAAGAGTTAGGCGAAAGGATTATATTGAAATACTGATAATTAACTTCGCTGATAGTGCGTTTCGCGATAGTAGCTGCGCTGATATTTGCACTTCGTGCGATAGTCCGTTTCACGCGGTAATTGGTCATTAGTAATTAGTAATTAATTGAAAATAGATGTACTTAGAAACCAGAAATGTAGTAAAACAGTATGCCAATCATCTGGCATTGAATAATGTGAGTATTCAGGTGCCCCGTGCCACTGTCTTCGGGTTGTTAGGGCCGAACGGTGCAGGTAAGACTACACTGATCCGCATCATTACCCGTATTACCGCTCCCGACAGTGGGGACGTGATGATCGACGGGAGTCCTTCAAAAGCCGAGGATGTATACAAGATAGGTTACCTGCCCGAAGAACGCGGTTTGTACAAAAAGATGAAAGTAGGGGAGCAGGCGATGTATCTGGCACAGCTGAGGGGCTTATCGAAGAAAGACGCCCATCGGGAACTGATGATATGGTTTAAGCGGTTCGACATTATGGACTGGTACAACCGTAAAGTAGAAGAGCTGTCGAAAGGGATGCAGCAGAAAGTGCAGTTTATCTCCACCGTGATCCATAATCCCGACCTGCTGATTTTCGATGAACCTTTCAGTGGTTTTGATCCTGTCAATGCGGATATTGTAAAAAAGGAGATGCTGAGACTCAAGGATGAAGGGAAGACCATCATCCTTTCCACCCACAATATGGAGTCGGTGGAGGAACTGTGTGATAATATCGCACTGATCCATAAGTCGCAGGTGGTATTGCAAGGAAAAGTGTTCGATATCCGCAAGAAACATCGTCCCAATATTTTCCGCTTCCGCCTGCTGGGGAATGAATTCGACCTGGCACATCCTTCCTTTGCTTTGTTGTCGAAAGAACTTTACCATGAATTTATCGATCTGCGTATCCAAAAGGTAGGTGATATCAGCAACAATGAATTGATGAAATTAATCCTCGACAGATATGAGGTAGTGAGTTACGATGAAGAACTGCCTACCATGAACGATGTATTCATCCGCACTGTAACAAAATAATATAAGATATGAACAAATTAGGCTTAGTTATACAACGGGAATACATCACCAGGGTAAGAAAAAAATCATTCATTATCCTCACGCTCCTTATGCCGGTGCTGATGGTGGCTTTGTCATTAGTACCCCTGTGGCTTTCCACGCTTAACGACGGTAGTGTGAAAAATGTAGCCGTCATAGACAATACAGGCATCTATGCACCTCTCCTGAAATCGACCGATACTTACCAATTTCAAGTCGTAGGCAAATCGGAACAGCAGGATACGGAGTCCCGGTTGGGAAAGGATCTGTTTGCCATTTTGCAAATCACGGAAGACCTGCACAAAGACCCCCGCGCGGTTTCACTTACATCCCAAAAGCAGGCGCCGCAGGAATTGCAGTCTATGATTGTAAGTGCGTTGAGTGAGAAGGTTACACAACAAAAACTGGATGATCTTTCATCATCGGGCAATGTAGATAGGGAAGCCATTACACAGGTCCGTTCCATCGTGGAAGAAGGATCAAGGGTCTCACTGCGCACATTCCGCCTCGACAGCGGCGGGGGTGTCTCAGAATCGTCCACCGAACTGGCGACCATCATTGGAATGCTGTTCACCATCCTCATCTATATGTTTATACTGATGTATGGGAACATGGTGATGCAGGCGGTACTGGAAGAGAAAAAGAGCCGTATCGTAGAGGTGATGGTCTCTTCCGTGAAGCCGGTCAACCTGCTGGTAGGTAAAATAATAGGAATAGGGCTGGTCGGCATTACGCAGCTGGCTATCTGGGGGGTATTGATGGGACTCTTTTTCAGTGGGCTCTCCTTTTTTATGGCCACTCATGGACAAATGGACGCAACTGCCATGACGACCGGGATGGGGAACTTCGATATGGAAGGGATGATGAATACGGTGATGTCTATCAACTGGTTAGAGATTGGGTTCTATTTCATCCTCTTTTTTATCGGGGGATATATATTGTACGCATCAATCTTTGCCATGTTTGCATCCGCAGTGGATAGTGATGAGGATACCGGGCAGTTTATGACACCTGTGACACTTGTGATCGTATTTGCTTTCATGGCCGGAATCTATAGCGTGAACAATCCCGATGGACCGCTGGCCTTCTGGACATCATTGATTCCGTTCAGTTCGCCTATTGTAATGATGGTGCGTATCCCGTTTGGAATTCCATTGTGGGAAAAGCTGTTATCGATCGTATTGCTCTACGGGACATTTATCCTGATCTCCATCCTTGCCGCCAAGATATACAGGGTTGGTATCCTGATGTACGGTAAAAAACCTTCCATCAAGGAAATGATCAAATGGGTAAAGTATAAATAAAATTTTGATTGTATTTTACGCTAAAAATCGACAAAAAGTAGTATTTTTGTAGAAAAATAAACAATTGTCTATTTAAAACGGTTGTTTTGAAACAGGAATGAGGGAGTTATTCACTAAAGCAAATATTTCGTGATGACGATGTCCGACTGACGATAAGCCGGATGAAATATGGATGAGTGAGTATGATAATCTTAAAGCACTTGCCTGATTCTGTGGAATCGCGCAGGTGTTTTTGGATAATAGGTTATTATTTCCGGTTCGGATGTCGTTTTTGTAGGATAGATAAAAAATAGATAATTATGCAATTCGAAAAAATGCAGGCCGCAGGCAACGATTATATTTATGTCAACCTGTTTGAAGAACAGGTAAATGATCCCGAAATATTGTCCCGCCGGATAAGTGATCGCCATTTCGGTGTCGGGAGCGACGGCCTTGTGCTTATCGGGCCTGATACAGAGGGAGATTTTTCGATGAAGATGTACAATGCCGACGGAAGTGAAGGAGCTATGTGCGGCAATGCGGCGCGATGCGTAGGGAAATATCTTTATGAAAGGGGATTGACCACAAAAAAAGAAATCTCATTAAACACCAAGTCAGGGATAAAATATCTTTCATTGACGGTAAATCCTCAGAGCAATGAAGTAGAAAGAGTCCGGGTAAATATGGGAAAAGCGATCTTCTCAGCTTCGGATTCATTACGTTCCCAGGTCACACTTCCGGAAATGGTCAATTATCCCCTGCGGGTGAATGGACAGGAATACCATATCACTTTTGTCTCCATGGGCAATCCGCATGCAGTTATTTTTATGGACGGTATTGATAATCTTGAAATTGAGAAAATCGGCCCGCAGATAGAACATCATCCTCTCTTTCCGGAACGTACCAATGTAGAGTTTATCGAGGTAACCGACCGCACGCATTTGAAAATGCGGGTATGGGAGAGGGGAAGCGGGGAAACGCTTGCCTGCGGAAGCGGTGCCTGTGCTTCGCTGGTCGCCGGAGTGATCACAGGCCGATGTGAACCGAAAGCTTCTGTACAGTTAAAAGGCGGCACCCTTGAGGTTGAGTGGGAGAAAGACAATAACCAGGTCTTCCTTACCGGAGACGCCCATTTTGTGTTCCGGGGCGAAATTTTTTAAAGTGGTTAAGTGCCTGAGTGGTTGGGCAATCCCAAACTTCTTGACTTCTCAACTTCCGACTTCTTTTCTAATTAGTCTTATTGGCATATTATTCACATCAGCACATCAGTAAATCATCAAATCAAATATATGTTCCAGATCAACGAAAACTACCTGCAACTGAATGAAAGTTATCTGTTCAGTACTATTGCCAGAAGGGTAGAGAATTTCAGCGCTTCACATCCCGAAGCCGATATTATTCGGCTGGGGATCGGTGATGTGACATTACCTTTACCACCCTCCATACTCAGTGCCATGCATAGTGCGGTGGATGAAATGGGTGTAAAGGAGACTTTTCGCGGTTATGGTCCGGAACAGGGATATGCTTTTTTGCGGGAGAAGATCTCGGAGATCGATTTCAGGCGGAGAGGGATTGATATCTCACCCGACGAAATTTTTGTGGGTGACGGCTCTAAAAGCGATACCGGTAATATCGGGGATATCCTGGGGGATGACAATGTGGTGGGTATTACCGATCCGGTCTATCCGGTTTATCTTGACACCAATATCATGCGCCTTGGGAAGTCCTCCCAAATTGTGTTACTCCCCTGTAATGAGGAGAATGGATTTTTACCCGGAATACCCTCGCACCACTTGGATGTGATTTATTTATGCTATCCCAATAATCCTACGGGTACGGTGATGGACAGGAAACAGCTTAAACAATGGGTGGAATATGCATTGGAAAACAGGAGCCTTATCCTGTTCGATGCCGCCTATGAAGCTTTTATCAGGGATAATGATGTGCCCCGGAGTATCTACGAAATTGAGGGTGCTACAGCATGTGCCATCGAATTCCGTTCTTTCTCCAAAAATGCCGGGTTTACCGGTCTGCGGTGCAGTTATACGGTGGTACCAAAAGCACTGAAAGCAAGGTCTGTCGATGGGGATGAGCTCCCGATCCATAGCTTGTGGAACCGCCGCCAGTCCACCAAATTCAATGGTACGCCTTACATCGTACAAAAAGCGGCCGAAGCGGTGTATTCGCCCCAGGGACAGCGGGAAGTAGGCGACATGGTCGCTTACTATATGCAGAATGCCGAGATGATCAGGGGAGGGTTGGCAGAGAAAGGATGGACTTTTTTTGGCGGCGAGAATTCACCCTATATATGGTTAAAATGCCCCGATGGCATGGATTCATGGACTTTCTTCGACCGCCTGCTCCAAGAGTGCCATATTGTAGGCACCCCCGGCGTAGGATTCGGCTCCGAGGGCGAAGGCTATTTCCGTTTAACCGCCTTCAACAGCCATGAGAAGACTGCTGAAGCGGTAGAACGGATCAAGAAATGGGGATGTTGAAAATTTCACTTATTCAGTAGACTATTCATCGATACCCAAAAGAAGCGCGGTTTATAAATAGATGCGTCACTATATAAATCGGGGATATTTTTCGCATTTATGCAATAACTTACCAATAAATTGTCATCCGGACCATATTGGGGATGTGCCATCGCATTATAGGTAAATAATGCTGGATCTTCTCCTTCGGGTATAGTATAAATAAGCTTCTTATTCGACCAGGGTCCTTGAGGTGTATCGGCAATAAAAGTATAAATTTCGGGTTTGAACCTGTCTTGTGTCAACAGGATGAATTTGTTATCCTGCTTAAAGACACTGAATTGTTCCGAAACAGGAATGTCAATACCTGGCAACGATTTGCTCTCTTTCGCATCGTGCACCCAGTTGTTGCCGTCAAAATACTCCCAATCTTGTAACTTATCATTTACCAAGCGGGCGCGTGCCACATGTAATCCCGCGGTGAGGTCTGGTTGAGGATTTGAACCATATACGTAATAAAAGCCATCATGTTCGGTGACCCCAAACCCGAAATGCGCGTTTGTCTGTTCTACAGTCAATAATTCCTGTTGGTCGATAACTGATAAATCTGAAAGATTCAATCGGTAGTACACGGTTGAATACCAGTAAAAATCCCAGGTTCCCGTCCCTGTCTGCACAATAGTGGACATAAATACGTGGACTATATCGTTCTTTACAAAACCGTGCATAGGCCAAAGGATGGCCGGATATCCGTTTACTTTTTCTGTTGTTAACAATGATTCCGGATTTAGGGGGCTACCTCCGGTTATGGTTTTTACTGTTTCTCCATCCAGTAGTTGCCATACATTACCCATGATAAACGTGGACGATTCCGGCCTTTTGTTATCGGTGACTTCACCTAAAAAAGAATCACCCCATAACCAGAAACTTTTGGAGTTATCTATCTGGATGGATATGGCTCCATCACCTCCAGTAAGGATATCTTTTTCGGGAGGAAATAAAAATTCCAACATTTTGGTATCAATCACTATTTCCCCATCTTCAATGGAAAAATCATCTTTAGTTGTCTGTTTGTCCGGTTGTTGACAGGAAAGAACAAATAGTAAACTCGATAATAAAAATAATTTGATTTTCATTTTTGTAATGATTTATGTTAATTAATACCCATCATTCTGGGTTAATCTCCCGTTAGAAATAATCCTGTCATTATTAGGAATCGGAAACAAGAAGTTGGCTTCTCTTGGAACAACTCCGGGTTTCGCTGTGCCTACCAATTCTTTTATTTCGTCCAATGTGCACATTCTTACCAAGTCGTGCCAACGATGTCCTTCTATAGCAAATTCCATACGCCTCTCCGCTAAGACAGCCTTTTTGAAGTCCGTGTAATTATTGGCCGGGGTATCACCTAATCCCGCGCGGCGACGAACGGCATTTAATGCATCTTTGGCCGCCTGGGTCGGATTTTGATTGATTTCATTTAATGCTTCCGCTTTTATCAGGTACATTTCAGCGGTACGAAGATATGGGTATGTGGCATTGGATTCATTTCCTTTGGGCTCGGCTATTCTGTCCCAATACTTGCAAAAATAGGGAGCATCGAATGTTTCTGTGGATCCATCGGTGTAAGTGAATGATTTGAACAATGTCACGTCACGGCGTGTATCGTTCGGCTCAAAAATATTGTAGAGGTTGTCAGTTGCGGCAACCCATCCTTGGGCATTGTTAGGCCCTCCCTTCTCTGTATCCATTTTAGGCAATAACCGGACGAGGAATTGGTTTCCTTTCCATCCCTGGCTTAACGATGCATTGAAATTGACTTCCCATATCCGTTCTCCTTTAAATCGATTCTCCAGTTTAAACAGATCTTCATAAGAACCCATTGGAAAAGCAGGAATCACCGCATCAGCCTTTGTTACCGCATTCTGGAGATAAGTGTTATTCTTCTCTTTCTGGCCCAACGTCAGATATACCCTCGCCAATAAAGCAGATGCTGATAATGCATAAGGACGTCCGTTACCCAAGCGATCTTCATATTTCAGGTTCTTTTCGGCAAAATCGAGATCCTCCAGTATGACAGGATAGATCTGGACTACAGATGTCCTTGGAATCTGGGCTTCCGAAACACTTTCGGTTGGAACCGTATGTAAAGGGACATCTCCGAAGAAACGGGTCAACTCGAAATAGCACAATGCACGGAAGAATTTAGCTTCGGCGATCAATTGATTTTTTTTGACTTCATCCGTAAAGCTAATATCGGGAACTTTTGCAATTACCGTATTACAAACATTAATCGTTGTATAAAAATCACGCCATAGACAGGCAACCCGGATGCTATATGCGTCTACTTGGAATTTATCAATAGACTGATATTCAGGAGACGACTGTTTGGAGACTGCATTGTCGGACATTAACTCCGGCAGTTCCCAAAAGTCATTGTAAAATAATCCCCCAAAGTTATCACTCCACAGATTATATGCATCCGCGTCAGAGATCAGGTAGCTGTAAATGGCATCCGTAGCGGCAACGGCATCGGACTCGGTTTTGTAAAAATTCTTATCGACTTGGCTTCCTTTCGCTTCTTCATCAAGGAAATCGGAGCAAGCAGAAAATATTCCTATGGATGAAATCCAGATTGATAAATATAAATATGTTTTTTTCATCGTGGTAGTCTTTAGAAATTCATTTTAAGCCCTAACATATATAATTTTGGTACAGGGTAAGAGCCGTAATCGGCGCCCATACTCAGGTTGTTCTGTCCGAAGCGGCTTACTTCAGGGTCGTATCCCGAATAGTTGGTAAATGTGTGTACGTTTTTTGCACTTATATACACCTGTAATGCGTTACAATTAAACTTTCTTGTCAGATTTACCGGAAAGTCATATGACAAAGTAACATCTTTGATTCTCAAATAGGAACCGTCTTCCACTTGATGGTCAGAAAATACATTGGACATAGGCGAAGCATTTGCCCTCGGATAGTCATTGGTGGGATTATCGGTTGTCCATCGCTTCAACGCGGCTGTTGAATTATTCTTTTGTCCATCAAAACTTTCGAGTGAGAATAGGTTGAAATTGGCAATAGAGTTACCTTGCACACCTTGTAAATAGAGATTCAAATTGACAACACCTTTATTTTCTCCCAGTTTCAATGAAAATGTGTTATTCCATCCGTATGTGAAATCGGGATTGGCGTTTCCCAGTTCAAAAAGATCATCCTCATTCAGCACGTCACTGGTTCCTTCTCTATTCACATACTTTCTGTCACCGTACGTGATGGTCCTTCCAGGGAAATGGACAATTTGAGAAAGGTCTTCTCCCAGTTGTACAATTCCGTCCGTTTTATAACCATAGATGGTTCCAATGGGTTTGCCTTCCATAATTTTTGTCCAATAATTGATCCCCATGATACTTGTGCCGGAAATACCGTTTTCATTACCCGGCAGGTTGGTCACTTTATTCCGGTTAAGCCCGAATGTCAGGTTCGACTCCCATTTGAATTTGCTGTTGTCTACTGGTGTCGCATTGAATGTGAAATCGAATCCTTTATTCTCAAGATTACCCACGTTTTGCATCGCCACGTCGTATCCGATATGCGATTCGGTGGGCATGGTCAGTAGCAGGTCCTTTGTTTTCTTGATATAGTAATCAGCAGATAGGGAATACCGGCCATTATACACACCGATATCGAAGCCGACATTGAATTGAGCGGTTGTTTCCCATTTCAGATCTTGGTTACCGAGTGTATAGGGAGATTGACCCTTTATGATTTGGGATGTGCCGATGTAGGCTTCTGTTCCTTGCAATAACCCCATGGAACTGTAGGGGGAGATTCCTTCATTTCCTACTAATCCGTAGCTTATGCGCAACTTCAGGTTGTCTATGGTGGTTTGACCTTTCATAAAAGCTTCTTCAGAAATACGCCATGCAAACGCAGTGGAGGGGAAGAACCCATACTTGTTATTTGTGCCGAACTTGGAGGATCCATCCACTCGGCCGGTCAATGTCAGCAAATAGCGGTTGTCATACCCGTAATTTACGCGGGCCAGATAAGACAACATTTGCCATGAGCTATATCCCGTATTTGCCAATTGAATCTTGGTTCCCTCCTGGATAGAGTGATAACCCAACCGCCCATCTTCAATGCCCGATCTGGATACCAGAAGCGGGGTACCTTCATATTGCTGTGTGGTGATACCGGCTACAGCATTTACCGAATGTTTTTCGGCGAATGTGTTGTTATAATTCAGGGTATTTTCCCAAACCCAGGTATAACCATCTGCCTGTCCCACAGTAGCGATACCCTCACTGGCCTCTCCCCGTTTAATATTGACAGGCGCAAAACTCAGGTCTTTTACGTTATAATAGTCGAGACCAATACTTGTCCTGAAGTTTAATCCTTTCACAATGAACAAATCGGCATACATGTTACCGGTTATTCGAAGCGTTTTGTTCAATTGCTCATAGGTATTGGCATCCTCCACCGGATTACCCACAGCCGGATTGGATATATTGTTTTCATATACATAGGTTCCATCCGGGTTATGCACCGGCAATCCAGGATTCATTTCTAAAGCCCAGGATGTGATACTGGAAGCGATGGCGCCTTCATAATTGGTTACCACACCGTTGGACTGACTGTAAGTGACATTCATTGTATTTCCGATTTTTATCCGTTCGCTTAATTCCTGGTCTAAATTAAAACGAAGGCTCCCTTTTTTATAGTCCGATCCGAGAATGATGCCGTCCTGAGAGAAAAAATTGGTTGATAGGAAATAGGCTGATTTGTCGCTTCCTCCTGAAAAAGCTAATTCATAATTCTGGATAGGAGCTACACGGAAAATTTCATTCTGCCAATCCGTACTTTGTTTTCTCAAGTTGTTCAAATCGGCAAATACCAGTTTCCGGTCGATATTGGCATTATCTGTCGCTTCATTCCCCAGAATTGCCAACTGTTCGGCATTTAGCATATCCATCTTTTTGGCGATGGTCTGTACTCCGTAATATGCGTTTGCCGATGTCCGTACTTTACCTTTACTTCCCCGTTTGGTAGTTACCAAAATCACACCATTCGCTCCGCGTGCTCCATAAATTGCCGTGGCGGAAGCATCTTTCAATACCTCGATTGATTCCACGTCGTTTGGATTCATCAGTGCCATGGGATTCAAGGGAGGGGTATTCATGGCTCCCGAGTTCGCACCCCCATTAATGACAGGTATTCCGTCAATCACATACAACGGCTCGTTTGTCCCCATGACGGAACTTGTACCACGGATGCGAATGGAGGTTCCCGCACCCGGTTGACCGGAGGTATTGGTCACTACTACACCCGCAGCACGTCCCTGAAGTCCCTGGTCTATAGAGGTGATCGAAGTTTTTACTAAATCATCTGATTTTACGGAAGCTATTGCAGCCGTCAGGTCACTTTTTTTCATTTGTCCATATCCGACAACAACCATTTCATTCAAATAAATGGATTCGTCATTCATGGTGATTGAGAGAGAGGTATTATTTGTTAATTGTACTTCAATCGTTTCATATCCGACATACGAAAAAACGAGATAATCACCTGGCGATGCCTGTAGGGTAAATCTTCCATCGATATCGGTTACAGTGCCATTGGTGGTATTTTTTACCAGCACACTTACACCAATAAGGGGTGTACCGTCATTTTCTGTTACAATACCTGAATAATCTTTGTGCTGTGCATATAGGCTACCCCATAGACAAAGATATAATAATAAACAACATAATTTTAAGGGTCTCATGTGCATCATTTTTAGATATATACTAAGTGAAAAATTATTGTTCTGTTCCCCAGTTTTTGTTGGGTGCTGAGTCCAGCCAGATCTCCAAATATCCTCCGGCTCCAAAATCTTTGTGATCGATCCAATATTTGTTGTAATCTTTCCCATTCAGTTGTGTTTTCTGGATGAAACAGTTCTTTTTTGAGTTGTTATATGTCCTGATCTTAAACTCGTTTCCTCTATAGTATGTAGGATTAAGTTTGATTGTAATTTCATCAAATACAGGACTTGTAATCTCATACGAAGGATTTTGAGTGCTGGTTCCTTGCACACTGAATAATCCCAGTGCCATCAAAGCACTTACGCCTCCCATTTGTCCCTGATCTTCGTCATGACCTCCATATCCCCGGTCGGGTGTAATTGCACCGTAAGCCTGTGCTCCGACTTTTCTTACCCAATATTGGGAAAGCCATGGATGACCTGCCAGATTGAAGACGTGTGCATTTGAACATCCGGGTTGATTGGCATAACTCACATATCCGCTGCCGTATCCAAATATGAAATCATCTTTTTCAGACTGTTCAAAGGCATAATTCAATTTTTCACACAGCAGGTCATTTCCTCCCATCAACCGGGCCAATCCGGGAATATCGTGCGATACTCCCCATGTAGCCTGCCAGGCATTGGCTTCAACCCAACCTTTATTACTTAACGGATCCGATGTTATCCACTCTCCTTTTTCATCTTTCGGAA
Source organism: Proteiniphilum sp. (assembly GCF_040307845.1). GTDB lineage: Bacteria > Bacteroidota > Bacteroidia > Bacteroidales > Dysgonomonadaceae > Proteiniphilum. The sequence continues at coordinate 70,637 of NZ_JAWRIS010000039.1, read as the reverse complement.
AGAGTAATTTCTGTTCGGGATTGAATAATTTTGTCCAACCCTGGGAGCGTTTCAAATAATAGGCTGCATCCTTTCTTTTACCCATTCTGGCAGCCATTTGAGACAGTGCCCAATCCTGAAACGCCGCTTCGATAGTAATTCCGGCATTGCCGGGATAATATCCGTTTTTAATGTAAAAATCAATTTCTTTTACGGGGCCGATCATTCCGCCCGGTTTATGATTCCTGACTATTGCTTCGTATGCCTTTTCGGGTTTTGTCTTGGTCAGCATGTTTTTTTGATAGGCACTTGTGATCAAATTGGTTGCCGGGCAGCTTGTCATAATATAGGAATATCCGCCGGCATTGGGGCCGCGGGGCAGTAATCCGCCGTTATCGGCATACTGGACAAGACAGGCGGCAAAATCATCCAACACTTCCGGCCAGGCCAGTCCCCAAAGGATATTCAGGTTCCATTGTGTTAACCAAAAGGCGTCGGAGTTATACATATGGAAACGAACCGAACTGTCAGTTTTTTGGGGTAATGTACGCACAATTAACTGGGCATTGATAGTGGCATTCCCAACCCGTTCACCTTGGGTATAATCGGGATAATCGCCCGAAACATCATCCAGCTTATGTCTTCCAAGCAATACATGCCATAAGTCGGTATAGAATTTAATTTGTTGTTCATATGTGCCCCCTTTTACATCGATACGTCCAAGCCAATCATTCCATTCTTGTCGTGAATCCTCCCTGACAGCTTCGAAATCCCAACCAAACCGGTCACTTTCCATGTTTTTGCGGGCATTCTCTATGCTTGTGTAAGAAATGGCAAATTTGACTTGAATTTCATCACCGGCCTTTACATCATATATGGCGCTGACACCGCAGGTAGGAGCATCATAGTAACTTTCATTTGCATTCCGGGCTGTTTTTTGGTTTACCCCCTGATGGGATGTGATATTCTTGAGGATTTCTTTATCATCCCACGCATCTAATTGCTGAAATGGTTTGTCGAACTCCATGACAAAAAATATTCTCACATTATCGGGCCCTCCCCAGAAACGTCCGGTGGTATTCACTGAGCCTTCAATTTCGGTATTGCTCACTTTGGTAACACGACAATCATTCATTGTTGTGGTTGCCAGATATCCGCCTAAATTGAGCAATACATTTGAGGTATTGTCTTTCGTGTAACGAAGTTTATAATAACTCACTCTGTCGGTTGTGGTTTGTTCCACCCAAATGCCGTAATCTTCTAAAAATACCCGATGATATCCCGGCTGTACAATTTCACCGTCATGTGAAAATGCAGATTTCCAGTGTTGCTCACCTAATATAGGATTGATATCACCGGTAGTCGGCATCAGGCTGATACCCGATAACATCCAGCAGTGTATCTGGGGAAATCCGAGTATTTCCAGTGAATTATAATTATAACCGCCTCCATACTGATTCTTATTACGGGTCATTGGGGCGGCGCTGATCATGCCGAACGGACGGCTTCCTGTCACAAAGAAGAAATAACGTCCGCGAGCTGATTCCACATATGGGTCCACTTTTGAAACATAATCGATGTAATCCTCAGGAGCTGGATATACTTCAATTTCAGACAACCCGATATTTAATCCGTCGCCGTCGGTAGTTTCGAATTTTACCCACGTTACTTTTTTGGTTGGAAAATTGACTGCCTTTGGCCTCCCGTCGTTAGGAATCTGATTGACGAAAATAGATGTACCATCGCTAAAATGTAAAGTGCCGCCCGCTATATGACTTTGTTGTATCGGCCGGTCGTACAGTATGATCCGATTGATGTTTTGCGGTTTCTCCCATTCTAATTTGATCCACGGATAATCAATCGCTCCCCAGGACGTTTGTCCGCTTGCCGAAGCCCATTCCCCCTGATTTTCGATACCTATCAGTCCATCCACCGCTTTTTGTGCCGAATATTCGGCGTTCTTTTCGGAAGATACCGTTACTCTGGCTGAAGGTGTGATATTATCAGGCCCTGCAAACAGGCAAAAGCTGTATCCGACAAACATAAATAGGATGAATATGTATTTGCTCATAAAACTTGATTATTTAGTAATTGCCTGGAGTACAAGGAGCCCAACTGTAATTTGTAGGATTTTCGCCTCTGTAAGAAGTAAAATTGGACGATTTGGGAATGGCTACATATTTTTCAACAACCGGAGTTTCCTCTGTGTAAGGATCGCCCAGCCACGACAAGTCCATAAAGGTTTGTATCCATAAATTGGCATCATCTAACCTCAATATCTCATATTTGTCAATAGTAGGCGTAGTGGATAAGAATCCAAATCTTATCAAATAAACAGAATCTGCTTTTAACTCTGTTCCGATATACTTCCATGCGCAGTACTGATTTAAGACATCCAACCCTGCTCCTGCCGGATCACCCCAATCATATTCCCAACTCAAATCATTATTTAACCGGTACACATTGTCTAACATGGCATCCATTGTGGTGTCGTCACCATTTGTTGTTTGTTCGGTCAAATTCCAATCAAATTTTGACAACCGTCCAAAATCGGTCAATGTCACCGAAATAGCCAGGTCTGAAGCATCAATCAATTTATTCTCTACCGAATATCCGCTAAAAGTGTAAATCAATGTACCTTCTTCGTCACCCACTTCAATTTCCTGTTCGAATTCATAGGTATCCGACATATTGTTTACCGGAACATTTATCTCGTATCCGGAAATTTGTTCTCCATTTACCCATTTTGTGATTACCAGTTTCTTTATATCGGAGTTCCCATATGTTACAGTAGCTCTGACCGTATCGCCGGTATATCCTGAAAAAAGTAATTTATCGAGAATTACTTTAGCATCATGATGAATACTTTCATTTTTCTCGCAAGAAAAGAACATAAGCAACATACATGAAATACATCCAATAACTTTACATACGTTTTTCATTGTTTTTGTTTTTTGAATTTATGGTTCTATGCGTTTTATATAATATTTTTGAACTCAGTATCTTGATGTTCCCGGTTGTTGTTTATTTGTATTTTCCGGAATATTTTATGGTTTAGGATAACTGATTCAGTGCAAAATTATATGCCCCAATGGCAATGGCTCTGCTTGTTCCTAGCATGCTTGTGCTTACTCCGATCTTCTTTACCGCATGATATATGGCGGTTTTGTAACTATCGGGAATTGTCACGCTTTCTGATTCATTCTTCAGGAAGATCGCTTTTTCGTTTTCATCTTCGAGATTGTAAGCTTTCATTTGCAATCGGGGGAAGATGTCTCCATTGACGGTTTTTCTGATCCCGTTCATTTCTTTGACCATCGCCGGGAGGATGTATTTCTGCGCATTCGCAATCCCACCCCCAATGACCACTATTCCATCCACAATATTCAGTGATTCCGAAATAGTGAAACCGGCAATCTCTCCCAGCCTTTCAAAGCTTTGGATGGCGGCTTCTCGGTTACCGGCCTTTATACCTTCGGCAATGTCAAATATTTCTTTAGGAGAGAGGTTTGATTCATCTCCCGATAATTCACGGTATGCCCGTTTTATGGCACGGATACTTACACCCTCTTCGGCGATAAGATGGTTATCATATTTGTTTGCCGATAACCAGACATCACCTCCGCAGCCATTGTCACCCGTTAAAAGCTTGTTATCTATTACCACACCGCCACCAAAACCTGTACCAAGGGTTACGGCGAGCAGGTTACGGTATCGCTTGGAATTTCCTGTAGCTTCCAACTCTTTGTTAATCTCGGGTAATGTCCCCGCAAGGGCTTCACCATAGGCGAAAAGGTTCCCGTCGTTATTGATAAAGACAGGTAAGCCAAATTTTTCTCTTAAATAAGGACCCAATGCAATTCCTCCCCTGAAGGCGGGGAAATTGGGCAGGTCCCCGATAATACCATTCTCATAATCAGCAGGACCCGGAAAGGCAAAACTGATGGCCGCAGGAGTGTTATCTATTCTTTGCATTACTTCCTTGAACCCGGTGACAATAGAATGTAAACATTGATGCAAATCGTCAGGATATGCCGGAAGTTCTACCGGGTCAATGATCTCCCGGTTATCTTTTATGGCAGAAAACACAAAATTGGTTCCTCCCGCATCGAGGGTTAATACGGATCTTTTATCTCTATGGTACATTTTCTTTGAAAATATTGGTGAGTAGTAAATTTATAATCAGGCAAAAAAGAAGGACGGACAGGGCGGCTGTTAATCCGAAATTATCATTCATCAGTCCCTGGAGAGGTAAAATAACGGCTCCGCCCGAAACGCCCATGATCATCAGTGCTGAGATCTCGTTGGAACGTTGCTGGTCCTTTTGCAATGCGAATGAGAATACTATCGAGAAAACATTGGCGCAAGTAAACCCGATGATGAATATCAGGATCAGCGCCACCCAGAGATTTTGGGCAAATATCAACACCGCAAAAGCAAGAATGGCTATAATGAGCGATGATCTCAAAAAACGTAGAGGAGAAAATTTTAGAAGGAGCAGGGCACCCGCGAAAGCACCCGTGGTTTTCGCCGCAAAATACACACTACTGCCCAGTCCTGCACGGCTTAAATCCAATTCCATCCTTTTCATAAGTAGTTCAGGTGCCGAAGTGTTTATTCCCACATCGAGACCGACAATAAACAGGATACTTAGAAAGCAATACAAGATGTATTTATCTTTTAAGAGAGTCAATACACTTTTGAATGAGGCCTGCCTGCTTTTGAATCCCTTCTCTTCTGTTTTAGAGAATAATAATAATAAAACGGAGAGTAAGGAGCTAAACGAAAAAATAACGAAAGTCATTTTCCAGTCTGAGAAATAGTTGGCTGTTGCTCCCGCGATTATAGGTCCCAATAGTGAGGATATAGCTTTGATAAACTGGCCGGCAGTCAGCACACTCGCCGTTTTCTCCTTTGTAAACATGGCGGCTACCAAGGGATTCAGTGAAACCTGCAGGATGGTATTACTGATACCCAGTAACGCAAAGGCTGACAAAATTGAGGGGAAAGTGTAACTGATAAACGGTATGATCATTGCCACGGTGGTGATGGTAAGGGAGAGCAGAACCGTCTTTTTCTTACCGATCCGTCCCATCAGTATCCCTGCCGGAATGGAAAAAACAGCAAACCATAGGAATACCATCATGGGAATGGTATTGGCAAGGGTGCTCGATAAATCAAAATCGACCTTGATGTAATTGGTGGCAATACCCACTACATCCACAAATCCCATAATGAAGAAGCCGAAAAATACAGCTGCTTTAGGAAGCCATCCTGAATTTGCTCTGTCGCTGTTCATCTTGTATCTGTTTAAAATCTGACGCTTGCCTTGATGGTCACGCATTTCCGACCTGCCGATTTACCATGGGGCCTGATGGTATATTCTTTTACCGAAGCCGGCACAATAAATGTCTCGGCATAATGCACAACAAGGGGTTCAAAATGGCTATCCGGACTTTCCACAATGATCTCATCTCCTTCTACCAGATTCAACACGTTGACCGAATCGTTGGTCATATGTTGCACTGGTCCTGTAAAGGTATGCCTTCTTGTTTCTATAAACTCCGTCGGGTGTAAACCGGTTCTTTCTTCCATCCATCCATCGTTTCGTGCTACCTCCTCAAACTGATTTACCAATTGGGATGTGACATACTCTGCATCCCTGTCCCACTGAATGACCTGTTTCCCCCTGTCTATATTGATGGGTCTTGGTTTTCCGTCCAATCCGAGTCGCCCCCAATCCCATAGTTTGAAGGTAAACAGGTTAGGAGTGGCACTGATTTCCAATACTAACGAGTTTTTACCGGAGCAATGGATCGTCCCGGCGGGAATCAGAAAATGATCATGTTTCTTTGCAGGAATGCTGTGGATGTATTTTTTATCATCGAAACCGAAGTCCGGGTTATTATTCGCATTTTCCAACTCATTGATCATGGCCTTACCGTCAATACCTGTTTTCATCCCCAGATATACAACCGCGTCATCTTTTGCCTCGATCATATAATAACTTTCGTCCTGCGTGTAGGGTAATCCGAAGTTATCTTTTGCGAATTGGAGGGTAGGGTGCACCTGAAGGCTCAGGTTTCCTCCTTCCATGGTATCCAGAAGATCGAAACGAATAGGGAAGTCTTGACCAAACCGGGCTTCTACCGGCTCTCCCAATAGCTCCTTGGCTTTTAGGTGTACTAAGTTGACCGATGGCATCTCAAAAGTCTCTCCGTCAATCTCAAATAACAAACTGTTTTCTTCGGGAACACAATCGAAACACCAGCCGAAATTTGTCACTGATTTGTCCAGGTCGCAGACCGTCTTCATCCATTGTCCGCCCCAAGGTGCGGGGTCAAAGAAAGGGACTACCCTGAAAGGTTTATTCGCCGTTTTTTCTATACCTTCAAAAAAAGTTTTTTTGTCGATAAGTTTTGGTACTTCTCCGGTGCTGTCCAGCCAATAATCCACCTGTTTATACAATGTCTTCTTATGCTTGTCCAATACTCTCCAGTCATTGAAATAACCCCGCTTATATTGAAGGGAAAATGCTTCGTTTTTGTTATCGACGCCCAGACCTGCCACTTCATTTCTTCGCATCCTTTGCTGTATTTCCCAGCGGGGCATATCGGCATACACCAGCATATCCGGTTTAGTAATACACGAGCTTCCGTAACCAAATAAAACGATGTTTCCGTTTTTTTGTATGGATTTTATTTCCTGATTAACAGCCAATATTTTCTCTTTATCAAAATAATCTACGATGGATAAATTACTCAGGTAGCCGAACAGAATATCTTCTTTCATAAAATTTTCAGTGATTCGAAGAATTTCATTTTCCGACCTGAAAAGTTGGGCAGTATCCATAAAGAATACATGTGGTATATTTTTGAAATAAGAGAGAAGTTGTTCGTAATAAATGCCGGTGTAACATTCAATAACGATTATGTTGTTGCCAGTCTCCGGAGTGATTTGTTGTAAAATATTTTTCCAGCCTTTCACGAGGGTACCCTTTTCTATGGAAGTGGCAGGATATTTGTCATACTTAGACTTATTTTCTTGCATATGATTGAACATGTTGGATATTTGTTTGAACATATAGATGCGACAAATGTATAAAAGAAAATAAATAACACCAAATTATTTTGAATATTTTTTTATTTTTCATTCCTTTGCCGGAAAAATGGGTTATAATAAACTACCTCTGCACAAACAAGCTGAGCTCTATCTCAGGAGGTTGATAGAGCAGGATGAATTCAGGGACGGTAGGCTGCTTCCTAACGAGGTTGAATTGTCTGAACAATTGAAAATGTCCAGAAATACGCTGAGACAAGCCATCAATACGCTGGTCAGTGAAGGACTTCTTATTCGCAAAAGAGGCGTAGGGACAAGGGTTGCGGAGAAAAATATTTATAGTGAAGCGACTAATTGGTTAAGCTTCTCTCAGGAAATGAAAGTTTTAGGTGTGGAAATTGAAAACTTTGAATTCCATATAAGTAAACAGATATCCAGTGATGAAGCAAGATCCTTTTTTTCCATTCCGGAGAATACTAAGGTGTGGCGCATAGAGAGGCTTAGGGGAAAGGTGAATTTCCCGTTTGTTTATTTTGTTTCCGAATTTAATCCTGAAATCCCTTTAGACGGAACGGAAAATTTCAATAGGCCGCTCTATGAGATTCTTAGAAATGACTATCACATTGTAGTAAAAACATCAAAAGAAGAAATAAGCGCTGCCCCTGCCAATAATTTTATCGCGTCAAAATTAGAGATTGAAACCGGTGATCCCATATTGATCCGGAAACGGGCAGTGAGTGATACAAACGGACTACCCATAGAGTATAATATCGGTTGGTATCGAGCAGACTCATTTACCTATAAAATAGAATCTGTCCGTAATGGTATATAATCCATCGGGACTTTCCTTATTTCTTCCTCCATTATGGTAGACCTATCCTGACTGGCGCAAAAAATACTCATTAATGGTAAGTAAAAGGTAAAAATGGATGTGTGAATACCTAATTATTGCTATTGTGAGGAACAACACCGGCTTGTACCTTTGTACCTTGGTAAAATCAGCTTTTTATCGTTTTCCATGACAACCATGTTGTGGAACATGAGGTTATGTGATTTTGTATCGATGATATAAAGGAGGTTATTTGAGAACGCTTATTCTTACACTTGTTTTGCTTGTCTGTGCGGTGGTATCCCTGTTCGTGGGGGTGGCAGATATCTCTATGGCTCTGATTTCCATCAGCCGGATTCCCAGGACTGTTGCATTGATACTGGCGGGAGTGGGGATGAGCATATCGGGGGTGATCATGCAGCAGATGACGCAGAATAAGTTCGTGGCCCCCACTACTGCCGGTACGCTTGAGGCGGCCAAGATGGGGTTGCTTATCTTCCTGATTTTTATTCCTACCGCAGGAGCTGCCCTGAAGATGCTGTTCGCTTTCCTGTTTACATTTATTGCCAGTTTGATTTTCCTGGCTATTGTCCGGAAGATACGTTACCGGAATGTGGTGTTTGTGCCGTTGGTGGGATTGATGTTCGGCGGGATCATCGGGTCGATATCTACCTTCTTCGCTGTCAGGATGAATATCGTACAGGATACCAATGCATGGATGATGGGTGATTTTTCGGGTATCCTGCAGGGACGATACGAGTTGATCTATCTTAGCTTGCCCGCCATCATCATCACTTACCTCTATGCCAATAAGTTTACCGTAGTGGGAATGGGGGAGGATTTCTCCAGGAACCTGGGATTGAATTACAGGGCAATCATGAATATCGGCCTTTTCTGTGTGTCGCTCACCGTAAGTGCCGTGGTGATCACTGCCGGAGCTATCCCCTTTTTGGGGTTGATCGTGCCGAATGTGGTGAGCCTCCTCTTTGGGGATAACCTGAAGAAGACATTGCCGTTGGTGGCCTTGTCGGGTGCTATCTTCCTGTTGTTGTGCGATATTGCCGGACGGATCGTGATCTATCCCTATGAAGTGCCTATCGGCGTGACGGTAAGTATTATCGGGGCAATTATTTTTCTCATATTGATCATAAGGAAGAGATGAAGGGGATAAAAAAGAATTTTCTGATCACGGTCCTGTTGCTGTTAGCAGCGGTTACCCTCTACCTGTTCTATAATATGGGAAGCAATTGGGAGTTCGCACTACGCCTACGAGGTGTAAAAGTGGCGGCCATCATTGTTGTTTCCTGCTGTGTGGCATACTCATCCGTTGCTTTCCAGACTCTTACCAACAACCGGATACTCACTCCCTCCATCATGGGGTTTGAGTCGGTCTACCTGCTGATCCAGACCTTGATCGTCTTCATGTATGGCGATCTGACTTTTCAGGTACTCTCCGGCTGGGGTAATTTTCTGTTGTCGGTGCTGGGGATGATAGGTTTTGCCTTCCTGCTTTATATATTGATATACAAGAAAGGGAAGGATAACCTCTACCTGTTGCTATTGGTGGGGATTATACTGGGAACTTTGTTCAACAGCCTTAGTTCGTTTATGCAGTTGCTGATTGACCCGAGTGATTATTTTATCGTGCAGGGAAAGATGTTCGCTACCTTCAACAAGATTAACCGTGATCTGCTATGGCCTTCCGCGGGAGTGTTGGCGGTGCTACTGGTTGTTGGCTTCCGTACTGCCAAGTATTTGGATGTGCTGGCGTTGGGGAGGGATCAGGCGATTAACCTGGGACTGAATTACAACCGTATGGTCCAGCTGTTCCTGGTAATTATCGCTATACTGGTTTCGGTCTCCACCGCTTTGGTCGGGCCGATTACTTTTCTGGGTTTGCTGGTGACCAATCTCACCTATGAATTATTCAAAACGCACCGGCATGATGTGGTTATTGCCGCCTGTTGCCTGGTTACTGCCGTCACCCTGTTGAGTGGGCAGTTTGTAATGGAGCGGCTCTTTCATCTCTCTATCCCGGTAAGTGCTATTATCAATCTTGTGGGGGGATTGTATTTTATGTTTTTATTGTTACGAGTAAGGAAACTATGATTGAAATAAAAGATATATCGAAACATTACGGCAGGAAAATTGTGCTGGATGGTGTCGACCTGCAATTTCCCATTGGAAAGATCACCTCGCTGATCGGGAGCAACGGTGCCGGGAAGAGTACCCTGCTTTCCATTGTCAGCCGGTTGCTGGCACAAGACGGCGGTGTGGTGATGGTGGATGGAAAAAATGTAACGGACTATAAGAACAAGGTATTGGCACAACGGCTTTCCATCCTTAAACAGTCCAATCATGTACGGTTGAAACTGACGGTGCGGGAATTGGTGTCATTTGGCCGGTTTCCTTATTCGCAGGACAAACTGACCGATGAGGACAATGAAAAAGTGAATAGGGCAATCCATTTTTTGGATTTGGAAGATATCAAAGATGCCTATATCGACGAATTGAGCGGGGGACAGAAACAGAGGGCCTATATGGCGATGGTGGTAGCGCAGGATACGGACTATGTGTTACTCGACGAACCGCTGAATAACCTCGATATGAAGCATTCGGTGCAGACAATGAAGACTTTGAAGCGACTGGCGGATGAATGGAAGAAAACTATCATCATCGTGTTGCACGACATCAATTTTGCATCACATTATTCCGATTATATTGTCGCCCTGAAAGATGGAAAAGTAAAATATTGCGACACAACCGACAACATTATCAACGAGAAAGTGTTAGAGGATGTGTTCGACATAAAGATCTCCGTTACGGAGTTTAATAGTAAGAAAGTGTGTAATTATTTTATGTAAGAATAAAGAGTAAAGAATAAAGACTTTTAGAGCCAAGAACCAAGGACCAAGATTCGAGACTGGGAGTAGTAACTAGGAGAAGATAATTGGCACATTGGCATATTAGTAAATTATTAAATTAAATTTTTATGAAAACAAAAATATTCCTTTTCGTGTTGGGCGCCATTGTCGCCCTGTCCGGTTGTACCGGTGGTAATCAAAAACAGAAAGAGGCAACAGGTGAGACTGTTACGGTAACACACTCTTTGGGTACGGTAGAAGTGCCCGTAAACCCGCAGCGAGTGGTAGCGCTTGATTTTTCTGCTTTGGAAAATCTCGATTATCTGGGTATTAAGCCTGTCGGCATTCCTAAATCGGGAGTGCCGAGTCATCTGAGTAAATATAAAGATGATCCTTCCATAGCGGATGTAGGTACTGTGGTGGAGGTCAATCTTGAAAAGATCAATGAACTGCAGCCCGATCTGATCATTATCGGGGGAAGACTGGCCGATTCTTATAACGACCTTTCAGCCATTGCTCCTGTAATATATCCTACCGTGATGGGCACGACCGATTTCCTTGGTGCTTTTAAATCCAATCTGGATGATCTTGGACGGATTTTCGATAAGCAGGATGAAGTAGACCGGGCGTATGTAGGGATCGTAAAGAAAGTAGAAGAAGTGAAAGCAAAGATAGATACTTCGGACGATAGGGCGCTTATCCTGCTGCACAACAGGGGACGGTTCAGCGCTTATGGGAGCGGTTCACGTTTTGGTATTATCCATGATGTGCTGGGTTTCAAGGAAGCCGAAAAAGGGTTAGGTACACAGATTCATGGAACTCCCGTATCGAGTGAATTTGTACAGAAAGCCAATCCGGATGTTATTTTTATTGTCGACCGGAGTATGATTGTAGGAAATGGTGTCATGGACAAGGATGAGGTGGAAAATAAGTTGGTGAAACAAACCAACGCCGCTCAAAACGGGAAAATCTTCTACCTGAACCCCGAAGTGTGGTATCTTGCCGGTGGTGGAATTGCATCTGTGAACATGATGATAGACGAAATATCGCAGGCACTCTAAAAAATAAAATATGTGGTGGGTATATGCTCTCCTATCCGCTTTATTCGCTGCGCTTACGGCCATCTTTGCCAAGGTAGGCGTAGCGAATGTCAATTCCAATCTCGCAACGGGTATCCGTACCATTGTCATCCTGATCATGATCTGGCTGATTATTTTCAGTCGGGGTGAAACCAAAGGATTGTATACCCTTTCGCGGCACAACGTTATTTTTCTGGTTATTTCAGGAGTGGCTACCGGCCTTTCCTGGATTTTTTATTTCAAGGCACTACAACTCGGAGATGTCACCCAGGTTGCCATGCTGGATAAACTCAGCATCGTCCTGACTATCCTGTTGGCAGCTATCTTTCTGGGTGAAACCATCACTTTGCGTACGACTATCGCCGCGGTACTGATCGTAGCCGGAACATTGCTGCTGGTCGTGAAATAAGATATAAGGCGATAATCATTATCTTTGCATCAGACTGATTTGACACTTGATGCCAACAGCATTATTTCAAAACTGATTATCGTATGAAACTGAAAATAACCCTGATCCTTTGCTGCTGTGCTGTTTTACTTTCTGCACAGGAGAAGCCTTCGCAGCAATGGCTCGACCGCAAGTTCTCCATGTTTATCCATTTTGGCTTATATTCCGTGTACGGGGGGGTATATGAAGGTGAGCCGGTCAGGCGGGGTTACAGTGAACAGATCCAGTCGTTCGCTGGTATCTTCAGTGACTGGTATGGTAACACAGCCAATGAGTTTAATCCCGTCAAATGGAATCCTGACAGTATTGTCTCACTGGCAAAGCAGGCGGGCATGGGATCTATTGTCTTTACTTCCAAGCATCATGACGGGTTTTGCATGTATCATTCCGCTTATACTGATTATAATATTGTGGATACTACCCCTTATGGCAGGGACTTGATGAAAGAACTGGCTGAAGCATGTGAACGGGGTGGGATTGCCTTCGGAGTTTATTTTTCACTGATCGACTGGCATTTCCCGCAGGCTTATCCCATTTCAAGTCATAATGCCGATCCGCTTACGCCGGAACATTATGCGTTCAACCTGAAGCAGGTGGAGGAAATTATGACCCATTATGGCCTTCTCTCCGAGATTTGGTTCGATATGGGTTCGCTGACACCCGGACAAAGTAAAGGGTTGTATGAACTGGTCAACCGGTTGCAACCACAATGTATGATCAGTGGCCGCCTGGGGAACGATTATGTGGACTTCTCGGTGATGGCCGATAACGAATATCCCGATTACCAGATCGGTGTGCCTTGGCAGACGGCTGCTTCCATGTTCGATGAGACCTGGGGGTACCGCTCCTGGCAAGAAAGAGGTGAAGTACAACCGAAAGTAAGGGAAAAGATTGAGAGTCTTGTAAAAGTGATCAGCAGGGGAGGGAATTTCCTACTCAATATCGGCCCAAGGGGGGATGGTTCCGTGGTCGAGTTTGAGCAGCAGGTATTACTCAACATCGGCGATTGGGTAAAAGCCAATAGTGAAGCTATTTATGGAGTCCGTGCCAATCCGTTTCATCAAACATTTGCCTGGGGTGACATCACTACGAAAGAAGATCGTCTGTTTGCCTTTGTCGAAAACATACCGGAGTCGGGCAAGATCGAATTATCCGGGTTCAATGGCAAAGTGAAGGGGGTGACACAACTGGCATCTGGAGATCAACTGCCTTACACCCAAAACAAAGGAGAATTGGAAATCGATCTCTCCACTGTATCCTCCGGAGAGGACATTCCCGTGTTGAAAATTATGTTTGAGGACGGGTATACCATTATTCCTCCGTCGATTGTGACGAACGGGATCTTAACTCCCCGGAATGCTGCCTCCCTATATGGGCATTCGAGTCTCAATTATTATGCCGGCTACAAAAGTGTGATCGGTTATGATTGGATACTCTATTCTCGGAAATCATCCGTCTCTCCGCAAATTACTTTCACAGAAAATGAAAGAGGGAGAAGGATAGAATTGGAGATTGACGGGCGGAGACACCCGGTCACATTGGAAGCAGATGCATCAGAAACGGTCCGATTGCCCGGGAACAGTGTGAAATGGGGTAATCTGTACAGAAAACCGGGTAGGGGTGTGTTTGGTAACGTGGAAGAAGAACGCATACAGCGGGTCGATGTAAACAGAGCCGGTTCGCGGTGGGAAGCAGTGGATGAGTTCCATTACGGAGAGAGTTATACAGAATCTATCTTACAGCGTGCAAGTGTTGTTTTCCTGCAGGAAATAGAATCAACGGACGAACAGACTGTCGCTGTGAAGATCGAAAGTGGCAATGCTGTTTATATCCTGCTCAACGGGGAGTATGTCACAGCACATTTTTCGCCCGACAGGGTCAAGCGACAGGAAGAGACCGTCCTGTTACCGCTAAAAAAAGGGCGTAATCAGCTGATCATTAAATATTATAACGGCTTTGAAAAGGAATTTTCTTATGGCATCACCCCATTGGATGAGTGGACGGTCTATACCCGGAAGCTTGCTTCTGTCCCCTTGGGGAAAGGAGTCGATCACCAAATTTCCATCCGTTCCGCCGATTCCCCTTCGAATGTATCTCCCCTGCGATTGAACAATATCAATGTCATGTTCCGTTAATTTTAAAATTCGCATCTCATTGATTATCTTTGTATATAAATTTCAGAATCAAGAATCAAGAACCAAGACTTTTAATTTGGGATACGGGAACTGTGTCCTGTTGATTCATTGGTAATTGGTAATTAATAATTGGTAATTAAAAAGAAATGTCCCCATTATTCATACAGTATCCTAAATGCGGCACTTGCCGCAAAGCCTCCAAATGGTTGGACGAAAATCATGTGGAAGTAACTTCAAGACACATTGTAGAAGAGAATCCTACCAGGGAAGAACTCTCGCTGTGGATTGACAGGAGCGGATTACCCATCAACCGTTTTTTCAACACGTCCGGCTTGGTTTACAAGGAACAAAATTTGAAGGAGAAGGTGAAAACGGCCTCACGTGATGAACTGCTCGATATTCTGGCTTCGAACGGTATGGTGGTAAAGCGTCCTATTGTCGTGGCCGATGACTTTGTGCTGGTCGGCTTTAACGATAAAGAGTGGAAAGCGAAGCTCGGGTGAGGCGTGGGTGGAGAAATTCGATGAAACCACCGTGCCAAAACGAGAATCGGCGTAAGAGAGTCAACAAATGAAGATCGCGAATATAGAATTTCCGGATAATCCCGTATTCCTCGCTCCGATGGAGGATGTGAGCGATATAGGTTTTCGATTGCTGTGCAAGCAGTTCGGGGCTGATATGGTCTATACTGAATTTGTATCGAGTGATGCCCTTATCCGGGATATAAAGAAAACCAAGGAGAAAATATTCTTTAGTGAGGAAGAGCGCCCCCTTGGGATACAGATCTACGGAAGTGACCCCGATGCGATGGTGGAGGCTGCCAAAATCTGTGAAGAAGCCGATCCCGACCTGATCGATATCAATTTTGGCTGTCCGGTAAAGAAAATCGCCGGGAAGGGTGCCGGGTCGGGGATGATGCGTACGCCTGATGTGATGCTCGATATCACCGCAAAGGTCGTGAAAGCGGTCAATAAACCGGTCACAGTCAAGACCCGCCTGGGATGGGACGACAACTCCAGGATTATTGTACAATTGGCGGAACGGTTGCAGGATTGTGGCATCGTGGCATTGACCATCCACGGTCGTACCCGCTCTCAGATGTATAAGGGAGATGCTGACTGGACATTGATCAGGGAGGTGAAGAATAACCCCCGCATGCATATCCCCATTATCGGCAATGGAGATGTGACTACGGTAGAACAGTGTAGGCAACGTTTCGACGATACCGGCGTGGATGCCGTGATGATCGGCCGTGGAAGCATTGGTGCACCGTGGATATTCAGGGAGATGAAGTATTACCTGCAGACCGGTGAACCCCTCCCAAAAGAACCTTTCCGCTGGTATCTGGATGTCCTCAAAAGGCAGGTACTCGAAAGTGTGGAACGGATTGACGAAACACGTGGAATCCTTCACATGCGCCGTCATCTGGCAGCTACACCTTTGTTCAAAGGCATCCCCGATTTCAAACCCACACGCATTGCCATGCTCCGTGCCAGTACCCTTAAAGAATTATTCGCTATCATGGATGAGATTCCGGAGAAATATCAGGTGGATTAAACAATTTTAAACTGTGTTAGTCTTACTGAAAAACATAAAATAATATGATGAAGAAAATTTTAATCTTGGCACTATTAATGTTGGTCGTTGCAGGGCTCTCCGCTCAACAGTCCTCCCTTGTGGAAGATGCTTTGGAGAGGAGTGTTGAAGAGAAAGTGGCTTCCATGCAGAAACTCATTGGTTTTGATGATGCGCAGGCGAAAGAACTGAAGGAAATGGAACTGCATTTTCTGAAGGAAGTGAACAAAGCCGAGAATTGTTTTCTATGTAAAAAGCAGAAACGTATTGAGAAACTGAAAAAGAAACGCGATGTGGAACTGCAAAAGATTCTCGAACGTGATCAATATATCAAATATGATGCGATCGAGAACGATAGGATAAAGAAACGCCCGTTATGGGCTAACTAACAATAAAAAATAAGGAGACCTTCGGAGCCTCTTTATTTTTTTACCATCCTTTTGTGGGATGTTTTTATTTTCGTAATTCCCGGAGCTTTTGGAAATCATCCGCGGTCAGTTTCACATTATCTATGATAACAGGTTTAGCCATATCACGGGAATCCATGATATCTTTCGTTTGCATGCTGCGTGTTGACCGAGGTTGTACGGGAAGATAATCGGCATCTCCTGAGATCAGGTACAACGCTTGTCCCAATAATACATCTTTCGTATCGCCTATAGGAGTCCAGTAGTCAATATAACCAAACCCTTCGTTCAATTTATGGTCGGGGGCTAAATATCCGGGATTGCTGAAATTCTTACTATCCTTGTCGGCATACATGGCTACGATGGGTTGCATGGCCCAGTTTTTCAATTGTGTTTTTTCGGAAGATGAAAGTTTCTTTTCGTCATATACTGGCATTCCGAGTTCGTCGTCATACCCGTGAACAGTCCATGATGCCGTATATTTTCCTCCTGTGTTTCCCCCGATGTGCACCACATCCATATAGGGCTCCAGACAGAATAATGTGAGTTCTGAAGCTGAATAGGATCCACCTGTCGCGATGATATATACTTTGCTTAAATCGAGATTAGCATCTAGCGGATTTTTATCTTTGGAGGAGTCAAAAGTGCCAAAATAATCTTTTCTGTCATATTTGTATTTGTCGGCCGGTTTTGCCTCCTTATACCATTGGTCGAACAGACTATTCCATAGATCATTGTAATCCATGACAACAAAGGGAGACTTGTCTTCTATAATAGCTTTTGGCGCTATCAGGGAAGCCAGATAAATTGCAGAAGATACAGATCCTCCGGTATTATAGCGCAAATCTAACACCAAATCGGTTACGCCAGACTGTTTAAATTGGCTGAAAACTTCATACAAGCGATAATTATAATTATCGTAGTAATTGGTATAAAATAGGTATCCGATTTTCTTATCTCCTATAGTGTAAATATTGTCGTAAAGAACAGGATTTTTGGCACTTTTATCAGGCGTAATAGTAACCTCTTTATCCGGTATAATCTGATCCCCTGATAGTTTATAGGTGGAGAATGTGACGCTATTATTGCCATAGAGTAGATTGATTGATTGGTCACTTATATAGGTGTTCCCGCCTCTTTGCACAGTCGTAATAGGTTGCCCGTTCAGTTCTCCTATCCAATCAAGCCGCTGTAATCCTGCTTTCGAAGCCGGTGTATTGGGATATACATATTTAATGATCGCGAACACATCGTTTCCGATCATGGTGAAACTCAGATCATATCCAAATGACAGCGATTCACCTTCAAATCCGGCTAAAAGCCCGTTCACATCATCTGTGATCCATGACCATCCTTTCTGGGTATCTGTGGGATGCAGGATTTTATAGAAATAATTTTCCGGATCGACATCGGTAAGTTTTGGTTCTTTGCTTGTTATGTAATCTGCCCAGTAATAATAAGTAGACATTCCGTCATACACAAACTGGGTGACAATATTTATATCTTGTGAAATAGTCGCATTCCCGCTGACAGTTGCATCGGCCGCATATAGATAAGTTTTATCATCAAGCGCATAACCTGCTGTTGGAGGGTCTACGGTATTATCTATGACCGCCGGGTAGCTTTTTTCGCTTCCTTTACTGTATTTTACAACAAACGATTGGCTTGTCGCGTCATAAGTAACTGAAACGACATCTCCCAGGGAAGTATCCTGAGTATCTTTGGAGTCGCAGGATGAAACCACAAACATCAGTGTGGCAATAAGCGGAAAAATGAGAAATAATCGTTTCATAATGGAGGTTTTTGTGCTATTATTTAAAATGATAGACTGCGAAAATAGGAAAGAATTGGTTACTATTTGTCAAATCTTAGAAATTTAACGTTCCCTTGCCTTGCCGGGTGATTTCCGGTTCGTCGGAAGTGCAATTGACTATCGTGGAAGGTTCAATTCCTCCAAATCCGCCGTCGATCACGATATCGGCGATTTCTCCCCATTTTTCGTGGATCAATTCGGGATCGGTGGTATATTCCATTTCATCATCTTCATCCTTTACGGATGTGCTCAGCACCGGGTTTCCGAGCTGTGCCACAATTTCCCGGATAATATTATTGTCGGGCACACGGATACCCACAGTCTTCTTGTTCTTGTAGATTTTGGGTAAGGAGGAGGTGGTAGGCAAAATAAAGGTGAACGGGCCCGGCAGGTTCCGCTTCATCAGTTTAAAGACGGGGGTGCTTACTTTTGCATATTCACTGATCACACTCAAATCGTTGCAGATGATCGACAGATTGCTTTTTTGGGGATTGATCCCTTTCAGGCCGCATATCCTCTCTACCGCCCGTACGTTCAGCGCGTCGCACCCCATACCATACAGTGTATCGGTAGGATAGATGACAATACCTCCGTCACGAAGGGTGGAAACCACTTTCTCTATTTCCCGGGGATTCGGGTTCTCATTATATAATTTTAGAAGCATAACATGCAAATATACATGATAAAAATGGATTATGACCCAGACACATAAAAAAATAGCTTCAACCTTGTCGATCGAAGCTAATTTATTCAACGTTACGGTGATATTTACCCGTAAATCACATTGCCGTTTTCATCGCGATTTTCATCCAGTCCGTTGCTGTATTGCTTCATCGCGCGCAGACTCATGCCCATGCTCGAGAAACCTCCGTCGTTGTAAAGGTTTTGCATGGTGACCTTGCGGGTGAGGTCGGAAAACATCACGATACAATAATCGGCACAATCGTCGGCATCGGCATTTCCGATGGGAGCCATCCGCTCGGAGAAATCCATCAGGTCGGTCATCCCTTTTACTCCGCTACCCGCGGTGGTCATGGTGGGCGACTGCGAGATGGTGTTCACGCGTACCCCTTTGTCTCGTCCAAGGATGTATCCGAAACTGCGTGTGATGGATTCGAGCAACGCTTTCGCATCTGCCATGTCGTTATAGCCATAAAAAACACGCTGCGCAGCTACATAGGTAAGAGCGAGCATTGATCCGCCCCTTTCAACAGCATCTAATTTGCGGGCTACCTGCAGCATCTTGTGGAATGAAATGGCTGAAATGTCAAGGGTCTTTGCCAGCATATCGTAGTCAAGATCATCGTAGGTCCTTTTTTTGCGGACGTTCGGCGACATGCCGATGGAGTGGAGCACGAAATCGATTTTCCCTCCCAGTATCTCCATCGATTTGGAAAATACCATTTCGAGGTCTTCCACATTGGTGGCGTCTGCCGGAAGGATCTCGGCGTTGAGTTTCTCTCCCAGTTTGTTTGTATCTCCCATGCGGACTGCAACCGGAGTGTTGGATAACGTGATAGTAGCACCTTCTTCAACAGCTCTTTCAGCGACTTTCCAGGCAATGGACTGATCATTCAGTGCTCCGAAGATAATGCCTCTTTTACCTTTTAATAAATTGTAACTCATAATTTTTTCAATTTTGATTCTCCGGAAAAAATCAATTGTTCCGGAACTTTTATTATGCTTGCTGTGATTTATTTTCGAAAAACTGCGCAAATTTACAAAAACTGTGCAATAATTAAACGTTTAGTGAGGAAATAAGTTCTCGATACCCGCAAAAAAGAGAGTGAACCTTATTTGACCCACTCTCTTTCCTTAATTTTTCGGATAAATGATTATGCCTTTACTGCGTCGTTTTCTACTGTAATTCCTTTCCAGACAACAGCCGCTATTGCAGCGCCAAGTAATGGGGCTACAATGAATAACCATAGTTGGGATAATGCCGCACCTCCTTCAAAAAGAGCCGGGCCTATACTGCGGGCGGGATTTACAGACGTTCCTGTAATGGGAATACAAACAATATGCACCAATACCAATGCCAGACCGATAGCCAGACCTGCAAATTTATTCAGGCCATTCTTGGCAGTCACTCCTAGTACAACCAGTACAAAGATGAAAGTGAACACCGTCTCGGCTACAAAGGCCACACTCATCTGCCCGTCGGCAAAACCGTTGGCTCCGGTGAGGGTGGTGGTGGAACCGGAATCTTTTGCCAAAAACCAGAGGATGGAAGATCCTAAAATAGCTCCGATCACCTGAAAGATCATATACATGCCGGCATCTTTACCGCTCATCCTGCCCGAAAGGAATACTCCCAGTGTGATGGCCGGATTGATATGGCATCCCGAAATACTACCGATGGCATAAGCCATTGCCACTACCGAAAGGCCAAATGCAAACGCAACGCCTAACGTACCCACGGAATCAAAAGGCTGCCCTGCCCCTGCAAACACGGCTGCACCGCAGCCCATTAATACCAGTACCATCGTACCGATCATTTCTGCTAAATACTTCTTCATTATTTTTTGATATTTTAGTAAAATATACATTACTCTGCAAAGAAAGAAATTAATTTGTAATAAATTACGAATCAGATTAGAAATTGTGGAGTCATTCCACATATTTCTTTTCTTCCTTCCTGGAGAATGCGTTTTACTGTTTTTACCAAATTTTATGTGAAACCTATTGAACATTTGTCGGCTTAGTTGTTATTAATGGTAGTAATTTCAGTTATGACAATCACTTATATATATCATAGTTGCTATCTGATTGAATTCGATGGGTTTTCAATACTCTTCGATTATTATAAGGATGTGCCCCGTGAAGATGGTTCGGAATGGGTGAGAGATTGGCTGCTCAATAAAGAGGAGGAGCTCTATGTGTTGTGTTCGCATTCGCACTACGATCATTTTAATCCCGAAATTCTCTCCTGGAGGGAACGGAAGAAGAATATCCGGTATATCTTCTCCAGGGAGTTGTTGGAGACCGGGGTTTCAAAAGCGGGGGATGCCCTCTATCTTGAAAAAGAAGAGGTATATCGCGACCAGCGACTTATGATAAAGGCATTTGGGTCGACGGATGCCGGAGGTTCCTTTTTAATAGAATACAATAAACGGCAGTTTTTTCATGCCGGCGACCTGAACAACTGGCACTGGAGTGAGGAGGTAAGTGCGGAAGAGGCACTTTCTTATGAAAATCATTATCTATGTGAACTGGAATTGTTGGCGGAACAGACTAATCGTCTCTATCTGGCGATGTTTCCCGTTGATCCCCGGTTGGGAAAGGAATTTATGCGGGGGCCGGAACAGTTTGTGTCACGTATAAAAACCGACCTTTTCCTGCCGATGCACTTTGGGGAGAATTATGATCAAGTGAATCGGTTCGAAGAGATTGCGGCACGGTACGATTGTCAATGTCTGCCGTTATCGCACCCGGGACAATCCTTTACGTTTGATTAAAAGAATAAAGAACAAAGAGTAAAGACTTTTGGAGTCAAGACATCTAGAACCAAGAGCCAAGATGCAAGAACGAAGAGTGAATTTTCTTAAGAACGAGGGCAGAGCAAACTTGTTTGTACTATGCTGAGCGATGACGGAAAGTCTACGTAGTGAAGATTGAAAATTGAAAAAAGTTCCACACTTCTCCACTTCTTAACTTCTTAACTTCTCAATTTCTCCACTTCTCCACTTCTCAATCAACAGTGCAACAATTCAACAATTTAAAAAATTAGAAAATTATGGAAATAAAAGCAAGATTCGATCATTACAACATCAATGTATTTGACTTACAAAAGAGTATTGAATTTTATGACAAGGCATTGGGCCTGAAAGAGGTCCGCCGTAAAGAAGCATCCGACGGATCCTATATACTGGTCTATCTGGGTGATGGGGTGACGGGTTTTACACTCGAACTCACATGGCTGCGCGATTGGGACAGGCCTTACAATATGGGTGATAACGAGCAGCACCTGTGTCTCCGTGTGGAAGGAGATTATGACGAGACGAGGGCTTTCCATAAGGAAATGGGCTGTGTGTGTTACGAAAATCATACAATGGGGCTTTATTTTATCATTGATCCCGACGGATACTGGATTGAAGTATTACCTTTGCAGAAGTAATCAGTAAAATATTCCCGGGCGTTTTTCTCCGTTCAAAAAAATGCGTTGAAACATTTGGGTTTTTAATTTTGTCTCTTAAGAGTATGGATTTTTTCAATTACAAGCGTCGCCCTACCATCGATGTACATGTGGGAAATCTAGTCATGGGTGGAAACTATCCGGTTGTCGTGCAGACGATGACCAGTACCAATACGCTCGATACCGAGGGCAGCGTGGCGCAGTGCGAACGCATCATCGCTGCCGGTGCCGACCTGATCCGCCTGACGACGCAGGGTGTACGCGAAGCCAATAATTTACGGGAGATACATCAGCAACTGAGGGATAAGGGATATACCATCCCCCTGTCGGCCGATATTCATTTTAATCCCCGTGCGGCGGAGGTGGCAGCCACCATCGCCGAGAAAGTACGTATCAATCCCGGTAATTTCGTGGATAAACAAAAAACTTTTGCCGAGTTGGAGTATACCGATGAGGAGTATGCACAGGAACTGGAAAAAATACGTTCGAAGGTAGTTCCTTTTCTGCGTATCTGTAAGGAACATGGAACGGCCGTGCGTATCGGCGTGAACCACGGTTCCCTGTCGGACCGCATCATGAGCCGCTATGGTGACACCCCCGAAGGGATGGTGGAATCCTGTATGGAATATCTGCGGATCGCCATGGAAGAAGATTTTTCCGATATAGTGATATCGATGAAGACTTCCAATACCTTGTTGATGACCAATGCCGTACGTCTGTTAGTCGCCACTATGGACAAGGAGGATATCCATTTCCCGCTCCATCTGGGAGTGACCGAAGCCGGAGACGGAGAGGACGGTAGGATGAAGTCGGCGGTGGGCATCGGTGCCCTGTTGAGCGACGGTCTGGGGGACACCATCCGTGTTTCGTTGAGCGAAGACCCCGAAGCGGAAGTGCCCGTGGCCAGGAAATTGGTGGATTATGTAAACCTGAGAAACGGGCATACGCCAATAGAAGGCCGTGCTTATCCCGGCTTCTCTCCCTATTCCACAGACCGCCGTGAAACGGACAGTGTCTGGAATATCGGTGGAGAATATCTACCGGTGGTAATATCCGACAGGAGTAAAATCGATGACATGTCGATCAATCCACATTTCATCCCCGATTATATTTATGTGGGAAACCGTATGCCGGTTAACTTCCCGAAGGGAATGAAATCTATTATCGATTATCCCTATTGGGAAGAGAGGATAGATAATTTTCCGCTCTTTACGGGCGACTCCCTTGATAAAATAAACGATTGCAACGCAGAAGTGAAGTTTTTAAGGATTTCCTATCCCGACCTTTCGGATGAGGTGATGGCTTTCCTGAAGGAGACGCCCAAAATAGCGGTGATTCTTACTACGGGTCATCAGAACGGTGTAGGCGAACAAAGGGCTTTCTTTCATGCGTTATTGAATGCAGGCTGCCGCGTGCCGGTCATCATTCAGCGGAATTATGCCGAAGATGAGGCAGAAGATATTCAGGTGAAAGGCGGCGTGGATTTCGGTACTGTTCTCCTCGATGGCTTCGGTAACGGAATTATGATAAGTAATCAGGGGCAGATAGATATTACCGATCTCGATGCGTATGCTTTCGGTATTTTGCAGGCAGCACGCGTGCGGACAAGCAAAACCGAGTTTATTTCCTGTCCCAGTTGCGGAAGGACATTATTCGACTTGCAGACGACTGTTGCTTTGGTAAAACAGCATTTCTCTCATCTCAAGCACTTGAAAATAGGGGTGATGGGCTGTATTGTGAATGGACCCGGTGAGATGGCCGATGCCGATTACGGATATGTAGGGGCCGAACATGGAAAGATATCACTCTACCGGAAGAAGGAACTGGTAGAGAAAAATATTCCCCAGGCAGAAGCTGTAGAACGCCTGATCCAGTTGATCAAAGACCATGGCGACTGGATTGAACCTGAAAGGAACTGATCAGGAGAGGCAAGGACCCCCGTTTTAGAAGAAGGGGCATAAGATATGTTTGCATTCAGGAAAGGATATGTTTAAAGATAAAATGATTATTGGCATTTCTTTTGGAAATTTGCGAAAAAAGCAGTAATATTGCACCCGCTTTCGCTGAAACTAAAAGCTGAAAGAGAGGTCCCATAGCTCAGTTGGTTAGAGCACCTGACTCATAATCAGGGAGTCCTTGGTTCAAGCCCAAGTGGGACCACATTTTTTGAATGGAGAGTTGTCTTTTGAAGGCAGCTCTTTTTTTTATCCATATATCAATCCTCTTTTGTCTGTTCTATATTTGTCCGGAGAAAGGAATCGCGGATAGGTTGCTTCTCCTATAAATAAAACTTTTGTACATTTGTCGTGAAAAATCATCTTCTTAATTGGTCTCTTTTATGAAACGAGCGTTTGTTCTATTGCTAATACTCATGTGTTTTCTAGGAGCGGCTTTTGGACAGACACCAAGCCAATGGTTTTCAGTCAAAGATTCCATCGCCGGAATGTCGTCTCTGACAGGCCTTCCTGTTACGGCAACCCGTTACGAAACTCCTGCTAAAATATACAGATGGCACTGGGATGGTGGCTCGGATAATTTATTGCTTGAACTCAGAGAGACCAACAAGAAAGGGACGTCGTTCAAAAACGGTGGAACGCTTAACATGGTCGGCTTGTGGGATAAAGAGTTGAAATGGGTAAGGGAGGTAAACTATAACTCCTCGGAACTGAAACAGCAGGGCAGCTACTATTTTCTTACCGACAAGAAGAAAAACCTCTGCATTGATCCCGAAACGGGAGCGGTGTTGTGGGAGAATAAGAATGATTTTTATTTTATAGAACCTTCCCTGCATATCGGCGTGGGATATCCCATCCAGTCCATGTCGAATAAGTTGACGGCTGTCAATTTATCAAACGGAAAAGAACTGTGGTACAGGGATCTCGACCGTTCATTCGGTTGGGATGATGCATATATGCTGGATGATTCCGTATTGTTGATTTCAACCAATGGTCTCCGGGCTGTCCATCTTGTAAATGGAGCGGGTTGGGCATACAAGGCAAATACTACAAAAAAAGAGATTGGGAAGATGATCGGTGTCAATGCATTTGGTCTCCTTCTTGGTGTGTTTACCGGTGTATATACTTATCAGGACCAGCCTGACGTGGCTTCCGATATGGTGTCGAATATGCTGATCGACCCCGATGAATCCATCGTATTGGCTTCTCGTGATCAAATTGCCAGGGTGGATAATGCCGGGAATGTTTTGTGGACTACTCCATTGCCGGAGAAAATTACTTCGAAATCATCCCTGTTTCTCGTCGATTCCGTGGTGTATATGATTAATCGGGGGTATGCGCAATACAACGGCGGTTTTTCTATGATTGGAGACCCCTATCTCGCGGCATTTGATCTGAAGACCGGTAATCGGTTATATCTTACCCTTATCCAGGAAAAGAAAGAGTTTATCCGTAATTTTCAGGTGGTAAACGATATGCTGTTCGTGGTCTTTGAAGATAAGATCGGCTTTTATCGATTGGGAGATGGCACGTTGATAAAGGAGAAAGTGATTGAACTGCAGAAAGATGAGCACTTAGATGCTTTTGTAGAGTCGGGGATATATTGGAAACGGAACGATTCCGAATTCACAGACCTCATGTCCGAGTTTTCCAATTACAATCTGATGATGACCACCCAAGGACGGGTTTTTGTGCTGACCGACAGCCTGGAGAAGGTATTCGCCTATGACAGGGACGATCTGTATCATATAGCGACTGAAAATTCTCGGTATGCGTTGATCACAAATAACGATTCCGATTTTGTAGTGCTCGATGCTTCGGACAATCCGGTGGCGGCATTGAAAGCATCCGGTGAGATGTTTTTATACCGTGATAAGCTTTATTTCTTTGATAAAGATTCTTTTTCGGAGATCGATCTTAGCCAGTTGAGTCAACCAGCTTCGATCTCTGTCTGGCAATCTATTTTTAAACAAGTCTCCAGATTTATTCCGAATTCGTATAATTGAGATGCTGTCCGGATAATATTTACATGGAAAAAGCAGGGTAATGTCATCTACACGTGGTGAATTCGTGTAAAAAACTCTCGATAAAACCGGTTGTCGCCTCGATACCCAATACCGACGAATTGATGCACAAATGGTACGACTCGGCGGCGCCCCATTGTTTATTGCTGTAATAATTGTAATATCCGGCCCGTTTTTTATCGGTTTTCCCAATCAGCTCCAACGCTTTCTTCTCGGTCAGTTCATAGTAATCCATGACCCGCTTTACCCGGTCGCCTTCTTCGGCGCTGATAAAGACGTTTAAGGCATGTGGATGATCGCGCAAAATATAATCGGCGCAACGCCCGACAAATATACACGATTTTTCGCGGGCCAAATCCTGTATCACATCGCTTTGAATTTTAAACAACATTTCGTTCCAAAGGTAATTATTAGAGAAATCTTCATCCAGCACCGATGTTTTAAGTCCCAGCCATCCTCCGGTCAAGGAAAAACGTTTCTTTTCATCTGCTTTTTCAAACACTTCTTTGGCCAAACCACTCTGTTTCGAAGCCAACGTGATCAACTCCTTGTCGTAAAACGCAATATCCAGCCGCTTTGCTAAAAGCTGCCCTATTTGGCGGCCCCCGCTACCTAACTGGCGACCTATGTTAATAATAAAATTGTCCTTCATTTCTTTATTTTTTAAGTAAATCCAATAGAAGTGCAGTATGTCTCACAAGTGGCGTATGCCTTACAAATGGCGTAAGCGCTTCACTAAACATGCTGTTGGGGAGGACCTAACTCTTCCTGCCCTTTTAATTTAAATTGCCGGAATTGATAAATCAACATGGCCGCAGCCACGATGCTCGAAATCAGATCGGCGGCAGGCATGCTGTACCAGATGCCGTTGATTCCCCAGTAATAAGGAAAGATCAGCAAGCAGGGTAACAGGAACAACAATTGGCGGCTGAGTGACATGAATATGGCCTTGCCGACCATCCCGATACTCTGGAAAAAGTTGGACGTTACCATCTGGAAGCCGATGATCGGGTACGTTAAGAAGACAATGTGTAACCCATTTTTTGAAAGCTCAATCAGTTCCCTGTCGCTGGTAAACATGGAGGCAATTGTTTCCGGAAAAAAGAGTACGACCAGAAAACCGAAAGTAGTCACGCCGGTGGCCAGAATAATCGATTTTTTCAGGACCTCGTTCACCCTCTTATAGAGCATAGCCCCGAAATTATAACCGGCAATGGGCTGCATCCCCTGATTCAATCCCATTACAATCATGAGAAACAAATAGGAGATACGGTTTACAATGCCATAAGCCCCAATGGCCATATCACCTCCCGTGCGTAACAATCCCTGATTGATGACAATGACGATCAGACAAGATACGGCATTCATCAGAAATGGCGACAGCCCGATCGAAAGCGAATCGGTCACGATTTTTTTATGAAGCTTAAAGGCTTTTTTCTGAAGGTAAATGAAATTATTCTTATTGCTGAAGAATTTCAATTGCCAGACCAACATGACCGTTTGTGAAATGACGGTAGCCCATGCGCTTCCTTTTATTCCCCATTGAAATACGAAAATAAACAGTGGATTCAGCACAAGGTTGATCAGTACGGTAGCTATGGTGGCAACCATTGCCTTCTCCGGCCTTCCTGCTGAGCGTAGCATGCCGTTCAGCCCCAGGTACAGGTGGGAGATGACGTTACCCAACAAAATAACATGCATAAAATCTCGTGCATATGGGATCGTTGCCTCGCTGGCCCCGAAAAAGTAGAGGATCGGGTCCAGGAAGATAAGCGCCACGACCGAAAACCCGATACCGAAAATAATATTCAATGTCAGTTCATTCCCTAAGATGATATTAGCGGTCTGGTAATCTTTCTGCCCCATGCGTATAGAAAGCAACGTAGCCGCCCCTGCGCCGACCAGTGAACCGAAAGCGGCCGCCAGGTTCATCAGCGGGAAAGTAATGGCCAGTCCCGAAATGGCCAATGGCCCCACTCCATGCCCGATAAAAATACTGTCGGTAATATGGTACAGAGATGAAGCCGTCATGGCAATAATAGCCGGAATGGCGTATTGTGCCAATAATTTACCTATTTTTTCCGTGCCTAATTCCGTCGGATTTTTTACTACACTCATTCGTTATCATTCTTTTTTATTTTCCGGCCTCAAAGCTACTAAAAAAGAAGATGATGATTTCGTTAAATAAATCAAATAACAATAAATAAGAATTGGCCGGAACACCATTGTTAACCGGTCATCGTCCTTAGGGTTAGTAAGAAATGGGTTTTGATTAATCTTTAAAATCTGAAACTTTGTAGACCCAGGCATGCTCCGACGGATACTCATCGATCGTTAAAACGGGTGGTGTGATGGTTAGCCTGCCGTTTTGCAATGATGCGTTAACAGTGCCTGGATATCCCAGTAATTCCACTTCCCCTGCCTGTTCCAGTCCAGGGATGATGAGGGGATCCTGTTGCCATTCTTTGAGGATGACGTACAGGTTGCCCTCCCTTTGGGTGAAAGCAATCTGCCCGGCTTCCGGTTTGTTGGCGTTTCGCCACGGGCTGGAAGAATAGATGGCCTCACCGTTTATCTTGAGCCATTTCCCCATATCGAGCAACCGCTCTTGCATCACTACCGGTATCATTCCTGTGGCATCGGGTCCCACGTTCAGCAGGAAATTACCTCCGTTGGAAACTTTATCGATCAGGATATCGATCAATTGCTTCGATGAGAGATAATGTGCGGATGTCTCAAACCGGTTGTAGCCATACGATGTGCCTATGCCCCGACTCTCTTCCCATGGATGGTCGGCCTTGTCGCCGATACCTTCACTACTGTGCACCAGATCATACTCTGTGGTGTAATAATCGCCGTGTTTACTACGTGTCTCCTTACCCCAGCGATCGTTTGCCACTACCGAGTTTTTTACGGGGGATTCGTTGTATAGCCATGCTAAAAACTCCTCGCTTTTAAGTGTCTTGCTGTCGTAATCCCATTCTCCATCGGAGAAGATTATTTCGGGTTTGTAAGTGTTTACCAACTCTTTCATTTGCGGGATCATGTGGGTGTCTACCCATTGTTCGATGGTGGGTTGGGTATACAAAGGATGTGCCCATTCGAGCAAAGAGTAGTATAACCCGAAACGCATTCCCGCATCGCGTACAGCAGTTGACAGCGTGTCTATAATATCCATGTGTGGACCCATCACCACACTGTTCCATTGTGGGGTTTGGGTACTCGGCCACAGGCAGAAGCCATCGTGGTGTTTAGATGTCAGTACCACGTATCTGGCTCCTGCTTCTTTGAAAAGTTCTGCCCATTCCGTGGGATTAAAATATTCTGCCGTGAACATGGGAGCAAAATCGGCGTATGTAAAATTCTTACCGTAATGCTTGGTGTGAAAATCGGTAAATAATTTGTTCCCGGCTAATAAACGGTTGTAATAATGTTCGGCATACTTTTCATAGATACCTTCCACTTCATTGACAGGGGCATATGCCGGGACTGAATACAATCCCCAATGGATGAATATCCCGAATTTGGCGTCCGGCCACCAGGAAGGTATCTCACGCTTGTCAAGCGATTGCCAGTCGGCTTTGAATTGTGCTTGCGCAGTAGAGAATGCGAAGACAAGAAGAATAATCATTAATTTTTTCATCGTATCCATTTAAATAAAAATATTAGTTTTCCCCAAAATTATATCGTCCAAAGTTAGTGAATAACTTTATATTATCCTCTAAAAAAGGAAGAGGATATCCCAAACGTGAGATATCCTCTTCTATAATATATGATGATTGCCGCTTTACAATCATCATTCGCCGGTACATTACATGTCGGTAACCGGTTTGTATTTGGGCACAAGTGATTTCATGATTGCCCATCCTATCAGGTAAGCGAAGGCACAGACACAGAAGATAATGAAATAGCCGGCAGGCTTTCCCTCAAATCCCATGAATGTCATATTGGTCTCACCGGCAAAATAGAACAGGTTACCCGCTCCTTTCTGCATAATCATCGATCCTATACCTCCTGCCATACCGCCAATGCCGGTGACGGTGGCGATGGCCCCCTGTGGCAACATGTCACCGATGGTGGAGAAAAGATTGGCGCTCCAAGCCTGGTGCGCAGCACATCCGATAGAGATGAGCAAGACGGGAATCCATGCCGCATTCTTGCCTAGATAGGCAAATTCCATACCCAATGGTTGTGCAAATAATACCACTAATGGGAAAAATGCAAAAATCAGCATCGCCTTCATGCGTGCGGCATACGGATTCTGACCGCTCCTGTGAATAAACACAGTGGGCAGCTTCCCACCATATATTGAGAGCACCGTCACAATCAGGTAA
Source organism: Proteiniphilum sp. (assembly GCF_040307845.1). Taxonomy (GTDB): domain Bacteria; phylum Bacteroidota; class Bacteroidia; order Bacteroidales; family Dysgonomonadaceae; genus Proteiniphilum. Next base: position 40,001 of record NZ_JAWRIS010000039.1, on the reverse strand, counting down.
AGCGTGAAAATAAGGGCCATGCCCAATCCTTCGGTTGTTTTAATGCCAAATTGTGTATTCAGGTAGGACGGAGTCCAGAACAGGAAGAACCACCACACTCCGTCGGTCATGAATTTTCCTGCGACAAATGCCCAGGTTTGTTTATATGAAAAACATTTTTTCAAGGATACTTTTGCGATGCTTTGTTTGTTTTCCGCTTCGCTCAATTCATATTTGTCCTGTTCAATATAATCCAGTTCAGCTTTATTGACCCTTTTACTTTCTGCCGGTTTATCGTAGAAGAAAACCCAGAATCCCATCCAGATAAAACCCAGCACCCCGATAATGATGAACGCCATTTCCCAGCCAAACGCTTTTGCCAACGGAGGAATACTCAGCGGTGCAAACAATGCGCCGATGGATGCGCCGGCATTAAAGATGGAAGTGGCATAAGCACGGTCTTTTTTGGGGAAATACTCGGCTGTTGCCTTGATCGCTGCCGGAAAGTTACCGGCTTCTCCCAGGGCAAGCACACCCCGTGCCACCAAAAAACACCACATGCTCACTGTGGCAATCACTACCGCCACATCTCCTGTGGCCGCAATCAGTTCGGCCCTGTTGCCCAAACCCACATAGGCTTCAGTGACAATGCCGCACAGTGCATGTAGGCATGCGCCAAAACTCCAAACGCCGATGGCCCAAAGAAATCCCTTTTTAGTCCCCATCCACTCTACAAAACGGCCTGCAAAAAGCATACTGATGGCATAAAAAATGGAAAAGAATGAGGTGATAGTCCCGTAATGCGACTCATTCCAGTGAAATTCGGGTTTGATAAATTCGTCCCACGTAAGTGACAGGACCTGCCTGTCTAAATAATTGATGGTTGTTGCCACAAATAGCATTGCGACGATCGTCCAACGGAAATTAGTCATTTTTGCTGTACCTTCTCCTTGTAGTTTACTCATGATTTTTATGATAATTATTGTTTAGAATTTTCATACGATTTTTTATGTTTATATTTCGGGGTATGGAACATTTGCATTAAGCTAAATGAGTAAAGTCAAACTTGTTTGAACTTTGCCATAGCGAGCAAATGACTAACTTTAGCGAACTCGCGATAATCATGAACTTAGATGCAATGGTGTTCATGCTCGTTTCACTGAAACTGGTCTTTTTCAACACTTATTATTGACGAAAATGGGTATGACCAAAAGTTCGTTTTTCTGAGTGTATACGCTACTGATATTTTTTAACAATTGACAGACTCTGGCTGCACAGTTCGGTGATCTTGTGCCACTCCCCATTTTTTAGCACCTCTTTTGGGAAAAGATTGGAGCCCATTCCCACGCAGGTCACCCCTGCACGGAACCATGCGGAAAGGTTTTCTTCGGTAGGCTCTACCCCTCCTGTAACCATAATCCTGGACCATGGCATGGGCCCTTTGATGTTTTTCACGAATGAAGGGCCACCCACGTTCCCGCCCGGAAATACTTTCACGATCTCTGCACCCAACTCCTGGGCCAGGCCAATCTCTGAGACGGTGGCACAGCCGGGTGAATAAGCGATCTGCCTGCGGTTGCATACTTTAAATACTTCGGGATTCAGCAATGGGCCTACTACAAAGTTTGCCCCCAATTGAATATAGAGTGCGGCAGTAGGGGCATCCACTATGGAGCCGATACCCAATATCATCTCCGGGCACTCCTTGTCTGCCCATTTCACCAGCCCGGCAAACACCTCATGGGCAAAATCACCCCTGTTGGTAAATTCGAATGCCCTGACACCTCCCTCATAACATGCTTTCAGTACCTTTTTTGCCACTTCGGTATCGGAATGATAAAATACAGGTACAATGCCCGTATTCACCATAGTTTGATAGACTTGCAGTCGTGTAAATTTAGCCATATTTTTAATTAGAATAAAGAGTAAAGAGTAAAGAGTAAAGAATAAAGACTTTTGTAAATGAAAAGTGAATTTTCTTAGGAACGAGGGCAGAAGCAAACTTGTTTGTATTATGCCGAGTGAGGACCTTTACCGTACCACTCTTCCCGATCCGTCGCCTTTCATCAGAGTTTCCACTTCCGAAACAGTCACCAGGTTGTAATCACCATAAATGGTATGTTTCAGGCAGGAGGCTGCTACGGCAAAGTCGAGTGCTTTCTGGTCGTCACCCGTATAGGTCAGTAATCCGTAGACCAGGCCACCCATGAAGGAATCCCCTCCGCCTACTCTGTCCACGATATGGGTAATATCATATCTCCTGGATTGGTAGAGCTTGTCGGAATAGAGGCATCCACCCCATGTATTGTGATTGGCATTGATGGAACCGCGCAGTGTAATAATCACCTTTTTCGCACGGGGGAATTTTTGCATCAGTTGTTTGCAGACCGACTCGAATTCCGCTGCATCCACCTCTCCTGATGTATGTGCTACCTCGAATCCTTCCGGTTTGATACCGAATACTTTCTCGGCATCTTCTTCATTGCCCAGGATGATATCGCATCCCTTTACCAGTTCGGGCATGATGTCCGCAGCCTTTTTTCCATATTTCCAGAGGTTTTTCCGGTAGTTGAGGTCGCACGAAACGGTTACGCCCAGGTCATTGGCCGTCCGGATCGCTTCGAGGCAGGCATCGGCAGCTCCCTGCGAGAGGGCGGGGGTGATTCCGGTCCAGTGGAACCATGATGCATCCTTGAGTATCTCTTTCCAGTTGAACATTCCCTTTCCTACTTCTGCGATGGAGGAATGCGCCCTGTCGTAGACTACTTTTGAAGGTCGTGCCACAGCCCCGGTTTCGAGGAAATAGATACCTACACGTTCTCCGCCACGCAGGATATGCTCTGTCCCGACGTTCATTTTCCTGAGATCGGAGATACACCATGAGGCGATATCATTCTCGGGCAGACGGGTGACAAACTCCACGGGAATACCGTAGTTCGCCAGTGAAACGGCTACATTGGCTTCGCCGCCGCCAAAGGTAGCGGTCAGGTGGTCCGACTGGATAAATCTTTTATAATCGGGTGTGGCGAGACGCAACATGATCTCGCCGAAAGTTACCACTTTCTGCATTTTATTTTATCTGAATAGTGAATGGTTGATCTATTTTTTCTTTCTCTTGTTTTACAAACTGGATCCAGGCCTCAAAGCTGTCGAATCCGGCTTTGCTCCAACCTCCACCGGCATAATAGGTATAGGATGTGCCGGGTTGATAGTTGTTCAATCCCAGAAGATGTCCGTTTGCCACTTTGATATCCCTGAATCCGTCGGGGTGGATAACTGCAGTATAAATAGTACCGTTGACATTATCGGCCGGAGTTTCGTAAGCAATAATACCGGAATTGTCGCCAAAGATAATTTCCGGTTTATCTTTCTCCATTACAATGCCGGTAGCGACGGTCAGTTCATCGGCATCCACCTTGTTGAAAACATTGGTCACCTTGTTAAAGTGCCTGTATGCATCCAAAGAGATGAAACGTACTTCGTCGATTGTTTCTCCACCTGCTTCATAAGGATCATAGGTGAGTATAAGAGTAATCCGGAGCGGCCCGTTGTCGAGGATTTCCGCTGTTACAAAATTGTCACCTAAGCATAAGGTATCATTATCGAGGGGAGCGGTCATTCCCAAGCCGAGGGTACGTCCGACTTTATAAAAATCCAACCCCTCTCCATGATCTTCATGGTAGGAGGCAACTCCAGCCAGATCGTCTTTATACCACTTGTCGATGACTAACGACTCGGTTTTCTTGGCCCAGAAGTCCATTCCGTTACTGATCTCACCGGTTGCTTTTAGCGCAGGACCGTATATTCTGAAAGCGACACGGTTGTTCTCCCATGCGAAGTCATCTTTTCGTTCAGGTACCAGGCGGCCGTATACAAGTGGGGTAAATGTTTCCGGCTCCCCTGTTGTAATTTGGAAAGTAGCTGTCTGTCCGGCTTGCAGGGAGACCGGAAAAATGAGCGTTTCTTTAATTCCCGTTTTATCATTGGTCACAAGTTGATAGGGGAGTTGCTGTCCGTTGTCACCGGTTACGATGATTGTTTCCTCTGCTGAAAGCGATAGTTTTTGCTGTACTGTTATCCAGTCGAGTTCTACCATCTCATTTTCTTTGTCTATTGATGCCGGGTTGTTCACTTCTACTATCAACGCTTGTTTTGAGGGACTGCACCCTATAAATAGCGCGGTTGCCAGCAGTAATGTAAAAATTTTTGTTTGCATAGCTGTTTAATTAATATGCCAATATACCAATGTGCCAATGTGAGAATTGAAAATTGACGTAGTTAAATTAGAAGTCTGAAGTTGCGAAGTTAAGAAGTTAAGAAGTTAAGAAGTTGAGAAGTTAAGAATACCCATAACTCTCTGTCTCCCCAGTCCCCCTCTTTCCTCGTTTCCAAGTCATCCTCTCTCCCCAGTCACTTTCCACCTTTCCACTTTTCACCTGTATTATGGTTGTTTCCCGATATACGCCAGGATACCACCATCCACATAGAGGATATGTCCATTCACGAAGTTGGAAGCTTCCGACGCAAGGAAGACAGCAGGTCCTGCCAGGTCTTCGGCAGTACCCCACCGGGCGGCCGGTGTTTTGGCAATGATAAAGGAGTCGAACGGATGGTGCGACCCGTCGGGTTGTCTTTCCCTTAATGGAGCGGTTTGCGGTGTGGCGATGTATCCCGGGCCGAGACCGTTGCACTGGATGTTGTGTTCGCCGTACTCGGAACAGATATTCCTTGTCAACATCTTTAGTCCACCTTTAGCAGCCGCATAAGCGGAAACGGTTTCACGTCCCAGTTCGCTCATCATGGAGCAGATATTGATGATTTTTCCGTGTCCCTTTTTGATCATATGGGGGATGACCGCTTTTGAAACGATAAACGGTCCGTTCAGGTCAATGTCGATCACCTGCCGGAATTCGGCAGCACTCATCTCGTGCATCGGTATACGTTTAATGATACCGGCGTTGTTTACGAGGATATCAATTACGCCAACATCTTCTGTAACCTGGGTAACGAATTGATTCACCGCCTCTTCGTTTGTCACGTCACACACGTAACCATGGGCCTCAATCCCTTTTTCCTTATAAGCCGCAAGGCCTTTATCCACCAATTCCTGCTTGATATCATTGAATACGATTTTGGCGCCTGCATCTGCAAAGGCGGATGCTATGGCAAACCCGATACCATAGGATGCTCCTGTGACAAGAGCTATTTTTCCCTCTAATGAAAAATTAACCATAATATTTTATCTTAAATCAATTATTTTAGAAAAATCCTGATCCCCATAATCGAGATTCTCGCCTGCCATACCCCAGATGAAGGTATAGTTGGTGGTAGCTGCACCTGCATGGATCGACCATTCGGGAGAAAGCACGGCCTGGTCGTTATGCATCCATATATGGCGTGTCTCATCGGGTTCGCCCATAAAGTGGCAGACAGCCTGGTCTTCGGGCACCTCGAAATAGAAGTAGGCCTCCATCCTTCGGGAGTGGATATGTGCCGGCATGGTATTCCACACGCTTCCGGGAGCCAGTTCGGTCATTCCCATTTGTAACTGGCAGGTAGGCAGCACCTGGTTGACGATCATCTTATTGATATTTCGGTGGTTGGATGATTCCAGAGCTCCCATTTCCGCTACCACAGCATCGGCTTTGGTCACCTTTTTATCAGGATAGTTACGGTGTGCCGTAGACGAGTTGAAATAAAACTTTGCGGGTTTGGCGGCATCATCACTTTCAAAATAGACTTCACGTTCACCGGAACCGAGGTAAAGCGCCTCTTTGTAATCAAGTTCAAAAACAGTATCTCCCACCTTTACTTTTCCCTTGCCTCCTACATTGAAGATGCCCAATTCACGACGGCATAGAAATACCGGCTGTTTCAACGGGTCTATCGCTTCAAGGTGCAACGGCTCGTTCACCGGCATAGCTCCTCCCACCACCATGCGGTCGTACATCGAGTAAACCATATTCACTTCATCGGGAGCGAATAATTTCTCTATGAGAAAATCCCTTCGCAAACGCTGCGTGTCATAAGATTTCGCATCTTCGGGGTGTGCTGCATAACGTAATTGATAATTTGTCTTCATAATATATATTTGTTTTTTTGATAATCTGAATAAGCCTGTGTACACGCACAAAAATACTATTTATTCTAATTATATCAAAAAAATCATCACTTTGGCGAAGAATATATTGTTGTTTTGATACGATTATAGAATTCTCCCATCACTTTTTCCAAAGTAATTTCTCCGGCTTCTCCCGAAGATAATATTTTCGCCCAGCACACTCGTTGGGAGGTTTCACTTCCTGCTCCAGAGTTATTATATTCGGCATATCTGGCTGTTTTCTCGTTTTCAGGATTACGCCAGTTGTCCCATCCGTACGGATTGATTTCCCCGGGCAATTCACAGTTCATAAAAAGAGTCATGGCATATGGTCGCCAGGGTCTCCCCAGATAGACCGAGGTTACTTGGTTGGCAACGGTGATGGTGGAGTTATTGAGAATATATCCGAACTTCACCTCCTCGGGTGTATTTGCTGCGGTGATATAGGAGTTTTTCTTGCAGTGGATATCACACTTTTCGAACCATGCAGTGGCGGGGCCAAAAATAAAATCTGTAGTTCCTTCAATATAGCAGCGATAAAAATAGAGCCTGCCTTTTTGCCTGCCGGCATAGAGAGTGTCCTGATTTCCCAGTAATCTACAGTTTGTTATTACGACTCGATCTCCATCGATATGTAAAGCCACTGCTTGTGCTACTGGTGGAGCACTGTTCTCGATGGTGATATTCTGCAGGGTAATATCTTCTCCTCTGATCTGCAAAGTGTATGTCTTGAAAGTGCCCATATTGTTGATCAGGGCGTGGTCATTATTCGTGATAATGGTTCTGTCCCGATTCTCTCCAACAATGGTCAGGTCGCGGATATAATCAGGGACGACGATCTTCTCATAATAGGTGCCTTCTTTCACAAAGATAGTGGTTGTATGATCGGGATCGAATGCCCTTACTGCGTCGATGGCTGCCTGTAGTGTGGAGAAATCACCATTTCCGCTTTTGTCTACCACTATCTCTTTAGTTTTTTTTTCGGTGGATACTTTCTTGTCGTTTATATGAGTTGATTCACTGTTCATCAGATGATTCACGAGGCTGTTGAGATATATCTCGAGATAAGTATATCCGTCACTGTGCAATTCATAGCCCTTTTTCCCGGGATAATTTTTCTCTGTCCATCCATCGGGAATACCGTCGGAATCCGAGTCAACATAATTATTATAGGTTTTATATTCAGGCCATCCACCTACGTCATGCTGGCTGTCAATCAATCCATTGTCGCTTCCTGCAGAGCCTTTGAAAGAGTAGGAGCGGTTTTTTACATTATCCACATATCGAAGGTCATGTATATCCCTTGCCAAAGCACACCCTCCATATTTCAGCACTTTTTCGTATGCCTCTTCCGGCGTCTCTGTGGTGACGGGTAAGGACGGGAATTCGTCATCGGCAATAATATCTTTCAGTGTAATATCCGGAGCAAACTTAGCGAATGTACTGCCCATTTCCACACCCAGGGTGTTATTTCTGCTCACTTCCTGATTTCCGTCCAGATAGTTCCCTTTGATATGAAAGTGACCGTAAATACCTTTGGGCTGTTGATTCTCTCCATTGTCTGCATCGGGATTTATAAGCCGTTTCTTTGAACTGCTACTTGAAGCGGGGCCATATTTGAAATAATTGTTGATAATATTATAACTACCGCCTTCAGCTGCGTAAATATGGTTCGATCCCCAGTTATAGATTACATTGTTCCGGAAGTCCACCCTTTCCAAATCAGGTTGGTTGGAATAGCGGCTCCCGCAGAAACGCGGATTTCGACTGTCGTTGTGGGCGAGGAGGTTATGGTGGAAGGAAGCGTTTTGTCCCCCCCAGATACCACCATAGCCGTGTTTGCCTTTTCCGTGAACAGAACTTCTCAGGCTTTCGGTAATGAAACACCACTGCATGGTGAAGTTGGTGTTATCATAAAAGGAAGACAACTCATCTATGGCCCAACTCATACTACAATGATCAATGATTATATTCTTATTTCTGTATCCCGAAAGGGCGTCCACAGCGCGTTTTGTCCTATCACCCAGACGGAAACGAAGAAAGCGTATGATCACATTGTCTGCGCTGATTATAGTTTCATAGTCGCTGATACAAATCCCGTCGCCGGGAGCGGATTGCCCGGCAATAGTAAGATCTCCGTTGTTGATCTTTAAAGGGCTTTTCAGTCGAATATGTCCAGATATTTTAAAAAGGATAGTCCGTGGCCCTTTCTGTTTCACTGCCCATCGCAATGTGCCGGGTTGTTCGGAGTCCTCCAGGGAGGTAACATATAACACCTTACCCCCTCTTCCTCCGGTAGTATATTTACCGGCCCCTTCTGCACCGGGAAAGGCGGGAATCTGTGCTGTTAGCCCGGCTGAAATAAACAGAAATAGTAGGGTTAGTTTAATGAAGGATGATTGCATGCGTATGGTTGAATTGTTGAACTGTTAAACTGTCGTATTGTTTTTTATCTGTCAAGTAGTAGGCTTGTCATGATGAATGGACCTACTGCTTTGGGATCGTCATCTCTTACCGGTTCAGAGGTATAGTACTCGAAACTGCCGTCACGGTATACTTTATCTCCGCCTAATCCGGCCACGGAACATACACTGGTGACGGAAATAGTACCGTCGCCATTTTCACGGATAAATTGTTTCAGATACTGGTCGTAGGCTGCCGCTCCCTTTTCGGCAAATTCTTCCGGCAAGTAGCCCTTTTGCGCTCCCTTTACCCATGTGTAGATAAACATAATGGAGCCGGATGACTCCAGATAGTTGCCCTCCCTGTCGGGCAGGTCGGTCACCTGGTACCACATCCCGGTTTCAGGATCGCGGTATTGATCGACCGTAGAAGATAATTTGTTCAGTTTATCAATAATATCATTTCTTTTGGGATGGTTTTCCGGCACAAAATCGAGCACATCCACCAATGCCATCATATACCAACCGATACTTCTCGACCAGAAGTGGGGTGATTTTCCTGTTACGGGATCGGACCAGCGCTGTTCGCGGCTTTCGTCCCATCCATGGTACAGTAGTCCGGACTTCTCGTCGATCAGGTCTTCCCAGGCAGTGTCAAGCTGAAGAGCTACCTCGTCGAACAGGCCCGGCTCGTCAAAAGTCTTTCCGTATTCTGCAAGAAAGGGACAAGCCATATACAATCCGTCGAGCCATACCTGGTGTGGGTAGATCTGCTTATGCCAGTACCCCCCGTTGGAGATGCGCGGATGGGTTACCATCTGGCTTCTGAGCAACTGTAATGCTTTCAGGTATTTGGTGTTCCCTGTCCTTTTGTATATGGGGTACAGCATTCTTCCGGGATTGATGTGATCAATGTTGTATCGCTCCAAGTTATAGGTCTTGATGGTACCATCCTCATTGACCATGGTGTCGGCATAATTTTCGGCGTAGTTGAAATATTTCTCATCAACAGTCTTTTCCCATACCTGAAGAATCGCCTGCAGTTCCAGTCCATGTGTGTAGTTCCATTTAGGTGCTTTCACAAAGTCAATCATCCAGCTTTCCGGATTCCTTTGCATTTCTGAATCTGCCATTCTCACATAGTAGGGATCGGTAAGGGCTTCTTTCCCGCCGCAGTTCATCATGAAAATGGGGACAAGCATTAAAAGTAGTGCTGGTATCTTTTGCATACTCAGTTTGTTTAAATCGATAAAGTTACTGTTTTTTTTGATTATCTGAAGATGATCTCATCTTTGTCTACTTCAGGAGCTATCTTAACCAGTTTTTCCGGTAAATCCGGAAGAGAGATGGCTGAACTCCGACTTCCGGTTATACTGGCAGCTTTGTCTGATTCACTAATCTCAAATGCAAGACCGTCACTCTGGAAATTCGTTACATTGTTCAGTTTATAGGCAGCTCCCTCTTCCGGAATCACCGTTACATTCTTGAAAACAATGTCTTTCGATTCCGAAATTTCAGCGCCATAGTGTGCAGTGATAAATGCATTTTCGAGATTGATGTTTTCTATATTCATTTCTGGAAGTCCGTTAAAGAGCATTGCTCTGCGGGCATTCCTCGATACGAGATTCTTTACATAGATGTTTCTGAAGACGGGAGTTTCTTCGGTAACCGGCAACGCATCTTCATCGGAAGGTGTCGTATCCCCGTCGGCCAATGATTCCGATGCCGATTTACCGCCGTAGTACAAGTCGAACAAGAACGATTCGGTCACTATATTATACATATAAATGTTTGAAATATGGATATTTTCTACTATTCCACCGCGTCCGCGTGTACTTTTGAACCTGAGACCTACATCCGTGCCGAGGAAGTGGCAGTTTGTCACCGAGATATTTCTAACGCCTCCCGACATTTCGCTACCTACGATAAATCCTCCATGCCCATGGAATACTTTACAATTATCCACGATCAGATTTTCCGTAGGACGTGCCCGACGCCGGCCGTCTTCATCCTTACCAGATTTGATGCAGATAGCGTCATCGCCCACATCGAATATGCTGTTCACTACGATCGAGTTGACGCATGATTCGAGATCAAGACCATCGCCATTTTGTGAATAGCTGGGATTTTTTACATATATATCATCAATGATCACGTTCTCACACATCAGCGGATGGAGGTTCCATGCCGGGGAATTTTCAAAAAGTACGCCGTGGAGGTATACATTTTTACATTCGATAAAACTGACCATTACCGGGCGAAGAAAATCCTTTATTTCGAGCCATTCCTCCTCTGTCATATCGTGGCGTGGCACATTCATGTCGCTCATCAGGTATCCTTTCAGAGAACTTTCGGTTGGAAACCAGTAATCCCCGTTATGTAGCACGCCGCCCGACGCAACTGTCTCCTTCCATTTCTGTTCGGTTACCTTGTCCTTCTTCAGCGGACGCCATGCTTCACCATAACCATCGATGGAACCTTCACCAGTGATGGCGATGTTCTCTAAGTTTCTCCCTGAAATGGGCGACTGGCAACGGCGCGTGTCTAATCCTTCGAATATGGTTTCTACTAAAGGGTAAAGTGCAAAATCAGGTGAAAAAAGGATCAAAGCGCCTTTCTCCAAATGCATGTTGATATTGGAACGGAAAACGATGGGGCCGGTAAACCATACCCCCTTGGGTACAATCAGCATGCCGCCTCCTTTCTGTGAAAGCGCTTCCATTGCTTTCTCAAAGGCCTCGGTATTCAACGCAATGCCGTTGGGATTGGCTCCGAAGTCGGCTATATTTACCTGATTATCGGGAAAGGTGGGAGGATGTATGTGGGGCATCTCGAAGGGAAGATCGTCATAAAGGTATGCGTATTTGTGGGAGGACTTCTCTACCGGTATAGGGGTACACGAGATGGCTACAAACAAGAGCAACACTAATTGCAATAATCGTTTCATCAAATTTAATTTTATTCAAGTCATTCATTCAGTTTCATCAAATTGTAGGTTTGCAACTAAAGCATCGACTGGCAATGTCTCAGCTTTAGTTACAAACATTACAAATAAACTGGTCTATTATTCGTTTAACCAGCGAGGATCACCCATCCTCTTTGCATTTACATCTATGTTGTTTACTTTAAAATCGCCCTCACCGGGATTTTCAAATTCCGGATTCAGTTGCAGTCCAGATTCATCAAAGAATCTGGAGGAACTTCCGCCGGGTAAAAGTCCGGGTGACTGGAAATAGTTATTATTATTGAAAGTAGGAATTTGGGTAGCAGCTTGATTTGTAAATATTCCTCCACATAGGGCGATAATGTTATTGGTAAACGTTATCTGATGGCTTGTGAAACGAATATAAAGCAATCTATTGCTTGAACCGGTACATACATTATAAATCGTATTACGGTCGATAATAATTCTAGATTCTATTCCCGGGAAAGCAGAGGAAGGGTTGTCATAACGAACCATATCGCGTGCGATTGCGCTATTGGAGATGGTACTGTTGGAAATTGTAAGCACCTTTATCGCTCCCGCCCTGCTGTCGAACAGGTCCCCCCCATTACATTCCACATGATCGATCAACGTATTGTTGATGGTGATGGACTCTACCAATGCTGCTACATTCAGGTAATAAACCCCTTTCACATGATTGCGTATTTCACAATTCTCAATCCTGATATCACCATAAGCAGCTCCTGTGGTTTCGAAAACAATTGCCTGGTTGCCATCGGTTAATCCGGCACCGTCCAGTACAATGCTTTGCAACAGGAGTGATGAGTTACCCACCATGGAGAAATATCCTTTCAATATGGGTTTATCATAAGGGAAGACAGCTCTGATTTCAATATTCTTGCTTACTATAAATTTGTTCATATCACCGTAAGTACCGGGGAATAGTGCAAAGGCATCACCATCTTCGGCGTCAGCGAGCAGGGCAATGAGATCGTCTTCAGGATGTACTGCTATTGCGTTTCCTATGTTTACCAACGTTGTGAAAGAGACAGTAGCACGTACTTTTTCTCCATTCATTACCCTTGCCGTGTAAGCAGTGTTATCGGTTAATCCCTCGACAATGGCGATGCCTTCCTCCACTTCGGAAGGAGTAACCGTATGGATAATGTTGCCCGGATTTAGTATAATCCCGGTAACCTCCTGACCGGCAGGCCAGCGGAATAGTACACTTGTGGAATCGATATCGCCATCCTGAAAAGGCAAAAGGAGATGTTCTGCTGCGGTTTTGAAGAATACCGTTGACCATTTGGAGTCGGCCGTTTTGCTGCTCACCGCTTTTACCCTTGCCGAATAGCGGGTCTCGCCATCTAAGTGCTCTATTATATTCTCAGTAGTAGTAATACCTTCGAGTGTGATTACCGGTGAGCCTGTGAATGTCAGGCTATCGTTTGCAAAGAGTTCAATTGTATAACTGTCTGCAGAGGTATTATTAACCCACTTAAGACGTACGTTGTTTCTGTTCAAAATAGTTGCTTCGAGTTTGGTCGGTGAGAAAACCCTGTCGTAATTGATTTCCGTAACTTCCGTCAGGTCATCGGAGCAACTTGTCGGGATAGCTATTGTAATTATAAACAGGACAATAGCCGATGTATATTTTATAATCTTCATATCATTTCCTACTATTAGTTAGACAACATTCCGTTACTTATATCGATAAAAAACTTCCAGATAGGCCAGAATTGGTTCTGATCCGGATCTTTCTGGTAAAGAGCGTTGATTAATTCTTCGGGAAGTTTGTCGGGAGCAATCCAAACGGTGTTGCTCTCATATCCCAAGCTCGCTCCTATTTCATCGGTATCGCCATGATTCAATCCGTAGATCATCAATGTCTCACCATCAGGTGCCGTTTGATAGTAAAGCTTTTCGGGTAAATCGGCATATGGTCCTTCACGGTTTGCCAGTTGGCGCATTTTATTTTTTGCTTCATCTAATTTTACTTTGAGCAAATTCCAACGGATCAGATCGGCTTTGCGAAGAGACTCACCTGCAAATTCAAACGCCCTTTGTTCCACTATAGCATTGAAAAATGCCTCTTTGCTGGCTGTTGCCTGGGTCATATAAGTGGGGACTTTTGCGGGAGGCAGTGCGCGGTCGAGAATTGGTTTCAGATAAGGTGCTGCAGCCGCCGGCCCTTCGAGTTCGTTGATCGCTTCAGCTGCCATCAGATAGACATCGGCTAAACGCAGGTATTGCCAGTTGATCCCGTCGTCGTTTGTAGATATGACACGGCGTGACATCCATTCGTAACGCAACTTGCCGAAGCACCACGATTTGAGCGTACTCAACTGCTGTACGGCAGGGTTATTATTCCAGTTATAAGGGATGCAGGTGATATCGCGGCGAATGTCGTCTATATCATAATCGTAAAACAGGGTGGGTATCGGTCCGTTAACACCCCCTTGTGCCTGTCCTGTGTATTGGTTTACGACCCTGTGTCTGATACCGAATGTATAGAGTACTCGTCCGCGACCGGCTGCGAAAGGAATTTCCCATAGAGACTCGTTTCCTGCCTGTACATTATCCTGGCACAGTAACCGGAAGTTCTGCTCGAAAGTGCCCAGTGTATTTGTGCCGCTATTTATCACCTCCAGCGTCTTCTCCTTGACCAATTTGTACATGTTGGCAACGGTGAGTTCCGGATCGGTACTTCGGCGAACACCATCGGAGCGTTGACTGTACCCTGAGGCGTAGAGCGCGATACGCGCCATCAAGCCTTTTACAAATGCTTTGTTCACGCGTTCGGTAGAGCTTGTAATATTTGACCCGTTAGGCCACGCTACCAGATTTTCTGCTTCAGCCAGATCTGCAAGTAGTTGTTTATAAATAATATCCCTGTCTGTTCTTGGTAAATAGAGTGTTTCGGTAGAGATAGGTTCCAGGCGTAAAGGTACATCGCCCCATCCTTTTGTCAGGTCCAGATAGATAACCGCTCTTAAGGTAAGCGCTTCGCCAAGGAGTTGCGCCATATCGGGATCGTTTTCTACATTTCCGAAATTGCGAATCCCTTCAATGGCCAGGTTAGCACGCTCTATACCTTCGTAGAATTTTGCCCAGGCATTGTTATCCGTATTCATCTGGGTATTGGTCGGTCTTGCTGCATAGCCGGTCAGTTCATACTTGCCGTCATCGGCGATTTGTCCGGAGATATTGTTAATCCATTCGATATCGGAGTTAATTCCGTAGAAGGGAATATATCTTCCCCGGTATGAGTTTGTTTCGGCAAACGACTGATGAATGCCCATCACCAATCCTTGGGCGAGGTCGTAATTAGAGGTTACTACCCGGCTTTCTGCAGCCGATTTTGCCGGTGTGTCCAGGTCACAGGATGTAAATAACAATCCTGCGGATACCAATATCGTGCTGAGTATATAAATTATTTTCTTCATCTTGTCCTGTATTGATTTGTCATTAAAAACTTAAATTTACTCCAAATACAAATTGACGACTCTTGGGGTATGCTGAATAATCTACACCGGGAGTGAGGTTGGTTCTGCGCATGGTTGAATTCTCGGGATCATATCCTGAATAGTTAGTCCATAAGAAAAGGTTATAACCTGTTACGTAGAAGCGGAGATTATCCATTTTGATTTTATGCGACAGCGTTTTAGGTAAGGTATACCCCAGCGTAAGCATATTCAAACGCAGGAAACTTCCATCTTCTACTGCCCAGTCGCTTAAGATCATTCGTGCCGTGTAGGGCGACCACATGGTGGTATTGGCGTTCATTTCAGCAAGCTCCTGCGGATCGTTGCTGATTGTTCCGTCGGGACGGAGGTTTGTCCAGCGCGAACCTTCCTTCATAATATTGATCATATTCCGGAACTGGTATTTACTGGTCTGGGTAAATTCAATCTTATTGGCATTGTACACATCGTTACCGTAACTCCAGTTAAAGTTGGCCGATAGGTCGAAATTATGGAATGATGTATTGATTGTAAAACCTCCCGTATGGAGAGGATTGGCATCACCAATTACCTCTGTATCGGTCACACTGACCACACCATCGTCGTTGAGATCCTTTAATTTCATCGCTCCCGGTCGGATAGTCCCTACAACTGGGCCTGAATCGGCAACCCCTTCTTTAAGATGCCATTTATCAGCTGCGCCGTCATATCGTTCAAAATCATCCACTTCATATCTCCCATCCGAACGATAGCCGATTATCTGGCCGACAGCTCCTCCTTTGGCAATCCAGTACTCGGAACCTATTTCGGTAGAGGCCCAGGCAGTTGCCCAGCCAAAGTCGTTCATGTCACCTAAACTGATGATCTTCGTTTTGTTGAATCCTATATTTCCACTAAAGCTGAGCGTGAAATTTTTCTTGTTTACCGCATACCAGTTCAGAGTGACTTCGACACCGCTGTTCTGGTTTTCACCCATATTGCGGTATTGGTTATCGTAACCTACTCCCTGCACCGGGAATAAGATCAACAGGTCTTTGGTGGAATTGCGGTATGTTTCTACCGTACCGCTTAATTTTCCTCCAAGGGTGGTAAAGTCCAACCCCACGTTCCGTGTAACGGTGGTTTCCCATTTCAGATCGGGATTCGCCATGGTTTTGGAGGGTGCCCAATAGGTGTCAAATCCATTGATCCATGCGGTGGCATCTGGTGCGAACAACTGCCTTAATTGACCTGTTGGGATATTATTGTTACCTGCTGTCCCATAGCTAAAACGCAGTTTCAGGTCGTCCAGCCATGACTGGCTGTTTTCCATAAATGGTTCGGACGATATACGCCATGCCGCGGCAACTGACGGGAAATACCCCCAACGGTTAGCTTTACTGAAACGTGATGATGCGTCGGCTCGGAATGTAGCGTTTAACAGGTATTTACCCTGGTAATCATAATTCGCACGGCCGAAGAATGAGAGCAGTTTGTCATCCTCGTGGAAAAAATTATTTACTTTAAAGGGTTTACCTTCTGCAGAGAGTTTCCATGCATCCTGGGCAGTGAATGATTCGGGAAAACCGTGTACCACATCGGTCAATGTTTTCTGTTCTGTTATCATATATTCATGTCCCACCAGAAGGTTTACACTATGGTCTTCTGGCAAAATATTCCTGAAATCCCAATTGACGGTATTGGTGTTCCTAACCGTGTTTTTGGTACGGTTTTCCAACTGGATAGCCGGCTTTCCCTGATTTTCGGGTGCTGGTACATTTTTAATATAATAGGTGGTTAATCCCCAGAAGCGCTGATCGCTATGCCTGTTATCATCCAATCCTATTTCTGATTTTAACGTGAGATTCCGAAGTGGCTTGTAACTCACACTACCTCCTAAATTCAGGATCTGTCTTGTTCGTTCACGGTCGTTGTCATCGATGGATTCCAATGGGTGATACAGATTTCCCAATTCATCATCGTCGCTTCCCACCGATGCATCCAGATTTTTAAGAGGTATGGGTGTGTATATGACCGAATATTTCAATCTCCTATCCGAGTCATAGGGACTTTGCGTGTCAATGGCCCCTCCGCCGTATATTTCAGTATTGGAATAGCGGGCGCTGAAATCGAGAGATACTTTATCATTTACTTTATTATTCAGTTTCAGGCTTACATTATCACGATTAAAGCTTGATTTATGCATAATGGCCTTATCGTCTATATGGGAGTAGTTGAACGAATAACGCATCTTTTCGCTACCTCCTGTAATGCTTATACTATGGTTAAAAGTTTTTCCGGTTCTCCCGAAGGTAAGATCCTGCCAGTCGTTTGAAGGGACGTTCCTGTATAAATCAATATCCTGGAAATTACCAAAAAAGTCGAGATACTTATTCATATCGTTTGAACTCTTCAACGATGCCAATTCATACTGCCATAGTGCATAGTCATAAGGCGACAGTACATTAAGGGTTTTCGAGATATTTTTTACACTATAATAAGCATTATAGCTTACACTCAACTTACCTACTTTCCCCGATTTGGTGGTCACAATTACAACGCCGTTCGCACCGCGTGAACCATATATGGCAGTGGAAGAGGCATCTTTCAATACATCGATAGATTCAATATCCGAACTGGGGATATCCGAAATAGATTCTACCGGAAATCCGTCCACAATAAAGAGCGGTTCGTTACTCTGCGTGATGGAACCGCCACCACGTACACGTATTTTCATTTCCGCATCGGGTGAACCTTCTGTTGTAGTGATATGCACTCCGGCCATTTTACCGGTCATCGCTTCTGTAACGCTCGCTACCGGAACCGCAGCGATGGTTTCTGCACTTACAGATGACACTGATCCGGTAAGATCTCTTTTTTTGACTGTGCCGTATCCAATTACCACCACTTCATCCAAACTGGCTATATCTTCTTCCATGGTGATATTGACTACACTCCCTGTTATAGGAACTTCAATGTCTTTCATCCCGATATAGGTGACTTGTAATGTGGTAGCGGATGCTGGTGCTGATAGTGAATAGTTTCCATTGATATCAGTTGCAGCTCCTGTACTTGTTCCCTTCGCCATCACACTGGCGCCAATGATTGGTTCGCCGTAAGTGTCCTGTACTACTCCCCTGATTGTTCTCTCCTGGGCCGAAATACCCAGGGAACAAAATAGGTAGAGCAGTAATCCGATGGATACCTTCAATTTCATTCTTGAATCATTCATACTTGTCATGTTTTATTTAAGTTAATTAAATTTTGTCATGGAGAGATGTTAGGTAATTTTTCATCTCTCTTTTTCATTCCTCGTTTATAATTGTTAACACCACGTTTGCACAGTAACAGTTTATGTTTACATTTTTTCGCTCCACAATATTACACTGCTTTTTTCTTTCGAGAGGTGATGAATTGATTTTTAAAGGGTGATGAATTGTTATAAAACAAAAAATAGGTTCAATTAAACGTAAACAATCGTATATTTGTGTTGGTTGACATAGTCATAAACTTTATTGTAAACGTCCGGTCGCATAGCAAATATCTAAATTTACAAAGTAAATTTTGAATAACAACCGACCCACAACCGAATAACAACTGAATAACAACCGAATAACAACCGAATAACAACTGACCAACAATTGAATAACAACTGACCAACAATCGAACAGAATGAAAAATAGTGTTTTAGTATTGATCCTCTGCTGCTTATCCGTGTCGTCATACAGCCAGCGATATGTATCGAAATCATGGGTCGCCGATCAAGGGAATGGCACCTACAAGAATCCCATCCTGTATGCCGACTACTCCGATCCCGACGTATGTCGCGCGGGCGATGATTACTACATGACCGCGTCGAGTTTCAATACCGTTCCGGGATTACCCATCCTGCATTCGAAAGACATGGTCAATTGGACGATCATAGGCCATGCGATAGATCGGCTGAAACCCGATTCCGTTTTCTCGCTCGCCCAGCATGGGAATGGTGTCTGGGCACCGTCGATCCGTCACCATAACGATGAGTTCTATATCTATTATGGTGATCCCGATTATGGGATTTATGTGCTGAAAACGAAAGACCCGGCAGGTCAATGGAGTGATCCAGTGTTGGTGAAGGCGGGGAAAGGATTGATCGACTCATGTCCGTTGTGGGACGATGACGGGAAAGCTTATCTGGTATATGCTTATGCGGGAAGCAGGGCAGGAATAAAGAGTGTGCTCTCCATTGCCGAGATGAACAGCGAAGGAACCAAGGCTATCTCACCCGGAAGGATCATCTATGATGGGCACGAGGACGATCCCACAGTGGAAGGGCCGAAATTCCATAAGCGGAATGGTTATTACTATATTTTCGCGCCTGCGGGTGGCGTAGCGACCGGCTGGCAGATTGTGTTGCGTTCAGAGAATGTGTTTGGCCCCTACGAGCGTAAAGTGGTCATGGCACAGGGTAAGAGCGATGTGAACGGGCCGCACCAGGGAGCCTGGGTGGATACCCCTACGGGAGAGGACTGGTTCTACCATTTCCAGGATGCGGGAGCGTTCGGGCGTATCGTCCATCTGCAGCCTATGGCATGGAAAAACGACTGGCCGGTGATTGGAATCGACAAAGAGAATAAAGGATGGGGAGCACCCGTAACCACCCATCGTAAACCCAATGTAGGAGGAAGTTACCCAATCCTAACGCCGGCGGAAAGCGACCCGTTCGACTCCGGCACGCTGGGATTGCAATGGCAATGGCATGCCAACCCCATGGACTGGTGGCATTTCGCCGATGCTGGTACCGGAGCGTTGCACTTGTATTCGGTTCCTGTCCCCGATGATTATGTAAGCCTCTGGGATGTTCCAAACCTGTTATTACAGAAATTCCCTTCCAACCGTTTCACGGCCACCGCTAAGGTGACTTTCCGCCCGTCGGAAGCCATCACCGGGGAAAGATTCGGTTTTGTGGTGATGGGAATGAGTTACGCCTTGTTGTCGTTTGAGAAGACGGAGCAAGGGTTTGTCCTTTCCCAGAATGAATGTTTGAAGGCTGACAGGGGAGGCAGGGAAACGGTGAACGGGCAGGTGTCGTTGAATGATTCCACCCTCTTTTTCCAGGTGAGTGTGACACCTGACGCACAGTGCGTGTTTAGCTACAGCACCGACGGAAAGTCATTTGATACGCTCGGCAAGCCGTTTACGGCGGAAAAGGGTAAATGGATCGGAGCGAAAATGGGATTTGTATGCTCCCGTCCTGTGAAGAATAACGATGGTGGAAGAGCTATTATCGATTGGTTTGAAGTAGAGTAAATTTGGTTTGAAACAGAATGTATAATGAGTTGTTGTTAATCCTTGTGATTCTGGCGATGAGATGAAGACAAAATTAAAAATAGTATTCCTCTTTTTGGCTCTATTCTTTTTTGGAGTAGGAGTTGCCATGTCCCAGCCTCCGGCTTACTTCGTGCATTACGGCTCTGAGGACGGTCTTCCGCAACATACTATTACTGATATCCTGCAAGATGGTAAAGGCTTCATGTGGTTCAGCACCTGGGATGGATTGAGTAAGTTCGACGGTTACACATTTACCACATACCGTTTGCCGGCTGGCCGTTTCGAATCCCGAAGCAGTAGGGTTGATGGGCTATATGAAGATGAATACAATAATATATGGGTGTTGTCATACGATGAAAGAGCGTACCGGTTTAATGTGGATACCGAATCGTTTATGGGGACAAACTCGGTAGAGGCATATAAAGATAAGAATTATTACGTCTCCCGGATTATTCCTGTCGAAAGCGGAAAGGTCTGGCTTTTGTCGGAAAAAGAAGGATGTATTTCAATTGTAGACTCAATGTTCAATGCGGAAGTATACAGTACACGGGATCACAATCTTACCGGAGATTTTGTGCATACTGTCCATGAAGATATGCACCGCAATTCGTGGATCCTTACCGACAAAGGATTGACATTCCTGCCTCCTGACGGCACCGGTCCTCTCTTTTACTTCCACCCATCGTCCGGTAGCAACTTGAAAAAGGAGACCCCCTTTTTCAGTGTGCTGGAATCCGGGAATGAACTCTGGTTCGGTTCAAGTGAAGGTGTGGTATGGATATATGACTGCGATAAGGAGATGTTTAAGGAGATCCCCACTGAACTGGCATCTGATATAATTTCCATACAGGAGATATCTTCCGAAAAAATACTTATCCTCTCAAACCGTAGCGGTTTTGTTATATATAACTACTACGACGGCAGCATGGAAGTTTACAATAACAAAACGCTTCCGGCAATGCAGTACAAGGAAATAATAACAGCTTATATCGATAATTCAAAAAATATCTGGCTGGAGACTGATAGGTTGGGTGTGTCGAAATTCAATCCTTATACGGGAAAATACCTTCATTATACGCCTTATGTGGAAAGTGCCGTCTCGTCAGTATTCCGTCCTAATTTCTTTATCTTCGAAGATAAGGAAAACCGGTTATGGGTCCATCCCAGGGGAGGGGGATTTTCGCTGTATGACAAGATGGAAGATAAACTCATCCCTTTTTATAATGAACCCTCTTCCCCGCGGTCATTGTTTTCCAATATGTTGCACTCGGCCTGTGCCGACAGGCAGGGCAATTTATGGATGTGTACCCGCTCTCCGGGATTGGAAAAGGTGATCTTCTATGATGATTCAAACTTTAAAGCGTTATCCATCAGTGACCAGGATAATTCAACTATCAGCAATGAAGTCCGCCCTATCTATGAAGATTCTCACGGGAGTATCTGGGTAGCCACGAAAGATGGCAAGACACATGTATACGATGCCGGGCTGAATGAAAAAGGTATTCTCACGCAACAGGGAGAGATTGGAAGAGGTACGCCCCTGAATGGGATTGCTTATTGTATCACCGAAGACTCGGAGCAAAATATATGGATCGGAACAAAAGGGGAAGGGGTGTATAAGCTTATCCGAAGGAAAGACGGGAATAGTTTCGATGTGCACCATTTCAGGAACGATCCATCCGACAAATACTCGTTGAACAGCAATGATGTGTATTCCATCTTCGAAGACAAAAACAAGAATATATGGATAGGTACTTACGGGGGTGGGCTTAATCTGATCCTCTCTTCCGATGAAGGGAGAATCATCAACCATCTCAACGACCTTACCCGGTTTCCCATCAATCATGCCGACCGGGTAAGGATCATATCGGAAGACAAGCATGGGAATATCTGTGTGGGGACTACCTTCGGATTCATCATGTTCGACGCAGGTTTCGAAAAGCCCCAGGATATCGTTTTCAAAGTATATGCGAGAAATAACAGCGATTCGGGCGGTATCGGTGCCAACGATATCATGGATATCTGTACGACACAATCGGGGGAGACTTTTATCGGGACTTTCGGTGGAGGAATCACCCGGATTGATAGTACGGATCACAAAGGGTTCCCGGTTACTTTTGAGACCTACAACACCATCGCTGGGTTACCTTCAGACATCATCCTGTCCATCCAGGAGGACAGCAACGGCCATTTATGGATCGGCAGTGAAGGCGGACTTACTAAATTCAATAGGGATAAACAGACATTTGAGAATTTCAGTGCGGTCAAACGGTTGATGAAGCGAACCAATTTCTCTGAAAATTCGAGGTGGCGCCTGAGGGATGGAAGGATAATTTTTGGCTCTTTGGAGGGAATGGTGCTGTTTGACCCTCAGGACGTGAAAAACAATACTTTCAATCCTTATCTCGCATTCGTCCAATTTAAGCTGTTCAACCGGAATGTTCCGGTTTCTTCGGACGGACTTCTCAAACAGAATATCGACGAGTCGGATCATCTTATCCTTGAACACAACCAGAATTTCATCGGTATTGATTTTGCCGCATTGGATTATATCGATCCTGAAAATATACTCTATATGTACAAAATGGAGGGAGTCGACAAAGAGTGGATCTTTTCCGGCAATCACCGGAGTGCCAATTACACCAACCTCCCGAAGGGAAAATACCTGTTCCGTGTGAAGTCGACCAACAGCGACGGGGTATGGGCAGACAATGAGCGGTTGTTGTCACTGGAAGTGTTACCCCCGTTTTGGGCTACCGGATGGGCCTATCTCATTTACATCCTGGTGGCAATCCTGCTTTTATATGCCACCTTTAAAATACTCTATACATTTTACAAAATGCGGAACAAAATCGTGCTGGAAAAGCGGGAGTCGGAAATCAAGACTCGCTTCTTCACCAATATTTCGCATGAGATCCGTACTCCGCTTACAATGATCGTTTCTCCTATTGATAACCTGTTGCAAAGTAAAACCACGCCCCAACCGGTAAAAGACCAACTTTCGCTTGTGTCGAAAAATACCAATAGATTGCTGAAGATGGTGAACCAGATTCTCGACTTCCAAAAAATGGAACAATCGCAGCTTGTTGTCAATAAAATCGAGATAGCCTCTTTCGTGGAAAATATATACATGAACTATATCAGGAATGCAGAAATAAAAAAAATCGACTACTCTTTTGTGAACAGGGTGGGTGCCCAAATGATATGGATTGATACCGAGGCAGTGGAAAAGATCATCGTCAACCTGCTTTCCAATGCTTTTAAATACACTCCTCCCGGAAGAGCCATTCAAGTATCTGTCTACAACGAAAACAGTGAGGTGGCCGTGCGGATCAAAGATACGGGGGGCGGTATCTCGAAAGATAAGCAGGAGCGGTTGTTCAAGAGGTTTGAATCTTTTAATGAAGACCCAAGTAAACCCAGTACCGGCATCGGCTTGTCCATCGTGAAAGAGATGGTCGACAAGCATCACGGTAAGGTGCTGGTTGAAAGCGGGGAAGGTAGGGGAAGCACTTTTACCGTACTGTTTAAAAAGGGAACTTCCCATTTTGGTTCCGACGTGATCATTGACCATGCTGTGAAACCCTCGTCACCGTCACCGGATGAAATGGAAGAAACGGCCATGACGGAGAGGGAATCCATGCATGCTTTCGAAGAGGTCAGCGATACTCCCTGTGTGCTGGTCGTGGAAGATGACGACGATCTCCGTCAATTTATCCGTTCCATCCTCGAAGATGAATACGAAGTACATGAAGCCTCCAACGGTAAAGAAGGTTTTGAAAAAGCATTGGAGCTGATCCCCGATTTCATCGTAAGTGATATTATGATGCCTGAAATTGACGGTATCGAGTTCTTAGGGAATATCCGGAAAAATACCCAGACAAGCCATATCCTTTTCCTGCTCCTCACGGCAAAGACTACGTTGGACAGCAAATTGGATGGTTTTGAACATGGCGCGGATGAGTATATAACCAAGCCTTTCAGTGTTTCTTATTTCAAAGTGCGGATGAAAAACCTGTTGCAACGGAGAAGCGAGTTGCAGGAATATTACAGGAATAAAACCAATATGACGCCACAAATTCCGTTAAAGGAAAAAAGCGGTGACAATGCTGTCTCCGTCAATGAAAAAGACATAGATTTCATCCGGACTGTCAACTCTTTTATTGAAAAACATTTGGGTGAAAACGATTTTGTGATAGAAGACATGGCCGTGGAGGCGGCTATGAGCCGGACGGTATTCTTCAAGAAGCTGAAAGGACTTACGGGATTGGCGCCGGTCGAATATGTCCGTGATTATTTGATGCAACATGCGGCGGAATTGCTCGAAAACGAGGATTACACCATAAAGGAAGTAGCCTACAGGATTGGAATGAACGACGCCAAATATTTCACCAAATGCTTTAAGAAGAAATATAATATGACGCCAAGCGAATTTAAGAAGTCTTATGGTATTCATGTGCGCGTGGAGCAGTAAAAGATGAACATGAATAAAATGGTATCATGGGTAATTTTAAAATAGATAATCATATGGAGAGAACATCATTTTTTAAGGTCGGACTGTCTGCGGTTGCACTTTTTCTTTTTCTTGCCACGGAGGGTTACGCCCAGAGTATCATCGTGGAGAACAGGTCGGGAAAAGCGCTCAGCAACTATACCGTGGAGATACCGATGGAAGAGTTTTCCTTGGCTTACGACAAATATATGGCAGTGACCGAGGATGGAGAAGAGCTCCCCTTGGAGATCGTAGCCGACATCCACGGTAATCGTAAAGCAATCTTTCCGGTAGATTGTCTCCCGGGTAATAGTAAAAAAGTCTTTCAGGTGAAGGAAGGAAGTGCCGACCGATACCCCAAACGGGCGTATGCCGAATTGGCACACAAGATAGGGGGAGAATTCGCCGGACCGAAGTATGAAGGAGGTTACTCATGGGTAAAACCCAACCGGCTTACGGTCGATGGCGCTTTCAGGGATCATGCCTACTATATTAAATATGAAGGTCCCGGTTGGGAAAGCGATATGGTAGGCTTCCGGTTTTACCTTGACCAGCGAAATGCGGTGGATGTCTTCGGGAAGAAAACTCCCGGGATCATCCTCCCTTTTGTAGGAGTTGACGGATACGACAGCTACCATGAGATGGCCGACTGGGGGATGGACAATATGAAGGTGGGGAATACACTTGGTTTGGGCTCCATTGCAATATGGAACGGCACCAAAGCCGTGAGGGTGGAGAAACGCGACAGTGTGGGTTGCTATATTCCTGCCGACGGGAAAGTACGCGCGCAAGTGATGACCACTTATTACGGTTGGGATGCCAACGGCGTCAAATGTAATTTGGAATCGCTGATCTCCATAGATGCTGGGAACAGGGCGTCCCATATGGAGTTGAAAGTGGATCGAACGGTCGATAATATTACCACAGGCATTATTAAAAGTAAGGATGCGAAACTCATTTTGCCTGCTGAAGAAAACAACAGTAAGACCCATTGGTCCTATATCGCCACCTTCGGAAAGCAGAGCCTGAATAACGATATGATGGGGTTGGCTGTTTTTTACAGGAGCGACCAGTTGAAAGAGGTCTCCGAAGATGCGTTGAATCATCTGGTGGTCCTCTCTCCCCAAAATGGATATGTGGAATATTTTTTTATGCCTACCTGGGAACTTGACTGGCAACCCGTAAAAGATGAAGCCGCATTTCGAAAATGTCTGGATGACATGTTGCGGAAATTAAATCATTCTGTATTGGTCATTATCAAATAAAAATATATAACTTTGGGACTTCTATGGGTTGTGTACGACAACAGTGAGTCCCATGGCGGGGAATAACCATTTTTAATTATAGTATGATATGAAAAATTTTATTCACGAAGATTTTTTGCTTCAGACGGATGCTGCGAAAGAGCTGTACCACGGACATGCAAAAATGCAACCTATTATTGACTACCATTGTCATCTGAACCCTGAGTATATCGCCAATGATCATGCTTTCGACAATCTGGGTCAGATATGGCTCGAAGGGGATCATTATAAGTGGCGTGCCATGCGTACCAATGGGGTGGATGAAAGATACTGCACCGGTAAAGATACCTCCGATTGGGAAAAATTCGAGAAATGGGCCGAAACAGTACCTTACACCATGCGGAACCCATTGTATCACTGGACTCACCTGGAACTAAAGACTGCTTTTGGTGTGGACAAGCTTCTGAATCCCGAAACAGCGAAAGAGATATTCGACCATTGTACAGATCTGTTGCGTACTCCGCAATTCTCCGCACGGGGACTAATGAAAAAATTCAAGGTAGAGGTGGTCTGCACCACCGATGATCCTGCCGATAACCTGGAGCATCATCTGTCACTGAAAAAGGAGAATTTCGATATCAAAGTCCTGCCTACCTGGCGTCCCGATAAAGCGATGGCGGTGGAGAATCCGCAGGAATACCGTGCGTATCTGGAAAAACTGTCCGCGGTGTCGGGTGTGACTATCAGCCGCTTCAGCGACCTGATCGAAGCGCTTCGTAAACGGCATGACTTCTTTGCCGCTGTGGGTTGTAAACTCTCCGACCATGGCATCGAGGAATTCTATGCCGAACCCTATACACAAGCCGAAATTGAGCAGATATTCAATAAGGTGTACGGTGGAAAAGAGTTGACGAAAGAAGAAATCCTGCAATTCAAGTCGGCCATGCTCTATGAAGGTGCGGTGATGGATTGGGAAAAAGGATGGACACAACAATTCCATTACGGGGCTATCCGTAACAATAATACCCGGTTGTTTAACAAGCTTGGTCCGGATACCGGTTTCGATTCAATCGGCGATTTCAATACGGCAAAAGCGATGAGCCGTTTCTTCGACCAACTGGACAAAGACAACCGGCTGACAAAGACCATTATTTATAACCTGAACCCCAAAGATAATGATCTTATTGCGACTATGATCGGTAACTTCCAGGACGGATCGGTCGCCGGAAAAATGCAATTCGGTTCCGGATGGTGGTTCCTCGATCAGAAGACCGGGATGGAAGCCCAGATGAATTCCCTCTCTAACCTCGGGCTGTTGAGCCGCTTCGTAGGAATGTTGACCGACTCACGCAGCTTCCTCTCTTATCCGCGCCATGAGTATTTCCGGCGGATATTATGCAATCTCATCGGAAATGATATTGAGCAGGGACTGTTGCCCGCTTCCGAAATGAAATTCCTCGGCGAGATGGTAGAGGATATATCTTATCGGAACGCCAAACAGTTTTTTAAATTTTAGGGGTTGGGAAGTTGGGAAGTTGAGAAATTGGGAAGTTGAGAAATTGGAAAGTTGAGAAGTTAAGAAGGTGGGAAGTTAAGAGGTTGGGAACTAAGAGTGAAGAGCTAAAAACTAAAAACTAAAAATAAAACTTATGAAATTAGGAAAATACAGTATAGGCGTGGGTGACCGTTTCACTCATCAGGGAAAAGCGCAGTTGAGCGCTATCATGAAAGCGAATGAAAAAGGAGGACTGGATATCAGTCCGGTATGGAACAAGTCTAACCGGGAGCATATCTATGTGGGCACAGTGCCGGCAGATACCCGCCGGGAAGCAGACGAGGCTGTCAACGCTTTGGACTTCAAAGGGCTCTATTTTGTGGATGCCGACCATATCAATCTCAGTACGGTAGCCAAATATGTGGAAGTGTCCGATTTCTTCACATTGGATGTGGCGGCTTTCATCGGTAATGAGAGCACGCCTGAACAGGTGGACGCTTTTGTGGCTTCCTGCAAAAAATATATGGGCAGCTTGCATCTTCCCGGGATCGGGGAACCTTTGCAGGTGACTGAAACGTTATTACGGGGCATCGCTGCCAAATTCCTTGCCGCCATGCAACATGCCTCGGAGATCTATGCCTTTCTGAAAAAAGAGAAGGGTGAAGGTAATTTCATCACCGAAGTATCCATCGATGAGGTGGAGACGCCTCAAACCCCCGTCGAATTGCTGTTCATCCTGAAAATGCTGGCCGATAAAAATGTGCCTGTCCAGACAATTGCACCCAAATTTACAGGCCGTTTCAATAAGGGAGTCGATTATGTGGGCGATCTGGATCAGTTTGCCAAAGAATTTGAAGAAGATGTACTGGTGATCGACTTCGCGGTGAAAGAGTTCGGACTGCCGGGAGAGTTGAAACTGAGCGTTCACTCGGGAAGCGACAAATTTTCCATCTATCCGGTGATGGCCGGTATCATTGCCAGGCACGACAAAGGATTGCATCTGAAAACAGCAGGGACAACGTGGCTGGAAGAGGTGATCGGCCTGGCCGTGGCTGGAGGTGAAGGTCTTGCATTGGCAAAGAAGATATACCGGAATTCTTATGACAAGCGTGAAGAGCTCTGCGCTCCTTATGCCGACGTGATCGATATTGACGGCACCAAACTGCCTTCGGTGGAAGAGGTGAACGGATGGACAAGCGAGAAATTCGCCAATACGCTCCGGCATATCCCCGGACACCCCGATTATAACCCCAATTTCCGGCAGTTGGTCCATGTGGCCTATAAAACGGCGGCTGACTTGGGTGCCGAATATACGGACATGCTCGTGAAATATGCCGATGTGATCGCCCAATGTGTGGAAGAGAATATTTATGACAGACACTTGAAGAGGCTGTTTAATATATAGGATAGCCAATTTAAGTGAAGAATATTTTACGGGAAATAAGAATAAGAAATAACATGGGTGGCCTATTTTTGTCCCGTCATTAAAACAATAAATTATGTACGAATTATTTGATATCAAAGGAAAGGTGATTGTTATCACGGGTGGGACCGGCGTATTGGGTTCCTCCATGGTAGAGTATTTGGCCGGGCACGGTGCAAAAGTGGCGGTGTTGGCACGAAACAGGGAAAAAGGCAATGAACTGATTCAAAAAGTAAAAACTGCCGGAGGGGATGCCATGTTCCTCCAGACCGATGTGACTGATGAGGCCGTACTGAAGCAGAATGCTGAAGAGATTGTTGCCAGATACGGCCGGATAGATGTGCTGATCAACGGTGCCGGCGGAAATATGCCCGGAGCCACTATCGGCCCTGATAACACTATCTTCGACTTGAAAACCGATGATTTCCGGAAAGTGGTCGACCTGAACCTGATGGGAACGGTTGTACCTACACTGGCTTTTGTCAAATACATGGTGAAGGAGAAGAAAGGAAATATAGTGAATATCTCTTCTGCGTCGGCCCTGCGTCCGTTGACTCGTGTCGCGGGATACGGAGCCGCCAAAGCAGCAGTGACCAACTTTACCAAGTATATGGCAGGAGAGTTGGCGATTAAGTTCGGTGAAGATTTTCGTGTGAACGCATTGTGTCCCGGTTTTTTCATTACGGAGCAAAACAGGACATTACTCACCAATCCCGATGGTTCCTATTCAGCAAGGGGAAACACCATTATTGCTCATACTCCTTTCCGCCGGTTCGGGATCCCCGAGGACCTGTTGGGTACACTCCACTACCTGGTAAGTGATGCGTCTAAATTTGTAACCGGGACGGTAGCGATCGTCGACGGCGGCTTCGATGCGTTTAGTATTTGATAAGTGGAGCAGTGGAAAGGTGCCTGAGTGGTTAAGTGGTTAAGTGATTAGGTGGGAAGGTGGTTAGGTGGTTAGATGGGAAGGGGGAAAAGGTTGGACAATCCCAAACTTCTCAACTTCTTCACTTCCCAACTTCTTGACTTCTTGACTTCTCAACTTCCCAACTTCTTCACTTCTCAACTTCCGACTTCTTTTCTAATTAGTCTTATTGGCACATTGACTTTGTCCATTTTCTGTCGTTACTCGGCAAAGTTCGAGTAAACTCAGATGTTTTCTTTGCTCAACAGAGAAAAACAAGTTTTTCATCTGTGTTCACATTTCGAAAACAGGGCAAACAAGTTTGACTTTGTATTCGTTCCTAAGAAAATTGGCATATTATTCACATTAGTAAAACATCACATCAGTAAATCATTACATCAATCAACATGTCTTTAGCATTAAAAAAAGAATTCAAATATTCATTGGTGGTACCCACCAGTATGGGGGTACGCATTACACCGGTAGATGCACAGCCGGTGCAGAGTACCAACCTTTTCCGGATGCAGGCAACCAGTGCCGAGACCAATGTGGCGAGCATTTCGTCTTATCTCGGGCTGCCTGTGAAGGTACTCACTACTTTCGTAAAAAATAGCCCGATAGCCGCTTTTATCAAGGCCGACCTCAGGGCTCGCAATATGGAATACGAAGGGCCGGAGGTGGCTCAGGGTGACCCCTGGGGTTACCGTCATCAGTTCAATATTGCCGATAGCGGCTTTGGACTGCGTGGTCCGCGGGTACAAAACGACCGGGCAGGTGAAGTGGGAAAAACGCTGAACGTGAAGGATTTCGATCTGGATCGAATCTTCGGACAGGAAGGCGTACAGGTTGTACACCTTTCCGGACTTATCGCGGCACTTTCTCCCGATACAAGTAATTTCTGCCTTGAAATAGCCCGTTATGCCAAAAAACATGGTACTCTTATTTCTTTCGACCTGAATCACCGGGCTACGTTCTGGAAGGGCAGGGAAAAGGAACTGAAAGAAGCCTTTACGGAGATCGTTTCCCTTTCTGATATCGTTATCGGTAATGAAGAGGATTTTCAGCTTTGCCTCGGTATTGAAGGGCCGAAAGCCGGAGGTGAAAATATTGGCGAAACGCTGGATGCTTTCAAAGGGATGATCCTGAATGCACATAAAGCCTTTCCTCATGTATCCGTCTTTGCCAATACGTTGCGTGAAGTGGTCAGTGCCAATGAACATCTCTGGGGTGCCATTGTTTATGAAAATGGAAACTGGCATGAAGCGCCGTTGCGCCGGATCAACGTGATGGATCGTATCGGTGGCGGTGACGGTTTCGTGGGCGGGCTGCTCTACAGTATCCTGAAAGGGATGGAACCTGAGAAATGGGTACAGTTTGCCTGGGCAAGTGGTGCGCTGGCGACTACCTTCCTGACAGATTATGCACAGCCGGCTGATGAGGAGGTGATATGGAGTATCTGGAAAGGCAATGCCAGGGTCGTGAGATGATTCGGCTACGCCGGGTTCAATAGTTATTCGCACTTCGTGCGTTATTCGATAGTTATTCATGCTTCGCATGTTATTCGTGCTTCGCACGTAATTTCAAATAACAATCGAATAACAATCGAATAACAATCGAATAACAACTGAATAACAACTGAATAACAACCGAATAACAACCGAATAACAATCGAATAACAATCGAATAACAATGAATAAAAAAGCAGATATCGGATTGATCGGATTGGCCGTAATGGGCGAAAATCTGGTCCTCAATATGGAAAGTAAGGGATACACGGTAGCCGTGTTCAACCGTACGGTCGACAAAGTGGACAAGTTTGTCAACGGACGGGGAAAAGGGAAGAATTTTATCGGTGCGCACTCATTGGAAGAATTGGTGGCATCTTTGGAAAGGCCTCGCAAAGTGATGATGCTGGTCAAGGCGGGTAAACCCGTGGATGATTTTATCGAAAAGCTTATCCCGCTATTGGAACCGGGTGATATCATCATCGACGGTGGAAACAGCCACTTCCCCGATACCATCCGCAGGACGAAGTACGTGGAGAGCAAAGGATTGCTCTATGTGGGAACCGGTGTTTCCGGCGGTGAAGAGGGAGCCCTCAAAGGACCTTCGTTGATGCCGGGCGGATCACCCGAAGCGTGGCCCCACGTGAAAGAGATATTCCAGGCTGTGGCCGCCAAAGTGGGCGCAGGTGTTCCCTGCTGCGATTGGGTGGGTGAAAACGGAGCCGGACACTTCGTCAAGATGGTGCATAATGGCATTGAATATGGTGACATGCAAATCATCAACGAAGCGTATCAGCTGATGAAAGAACTGCTCGGGATGGATGCTTTTGAGCAGCATGAAGTATTTAAGAAGTGGAATAGCGGCGTGCTGGACTCTTACCTGATAGAGATTACGGCCGATATCATGGCATATAAGGATGAGGATGGAAGCCCGCTGGTGGAAAAAATTCTCGATACGGCGGGCCAGAAGGGAACCGGCAAATGGACGGCCGTGTCGGCACTCGACTTGGGAATCCCGCTTACACTGATCGGCGAGTCGGTCTTCTCGCGTTGTCTCTCGGCACAGAAGGATCTGAGGGTAAAAGCTTCTGAAGCCATTCCCGGAAAGAAATCCGCATTTAAAGGCGACAAACAACAGTTTGTCGATGATCTGGAAAAAGCACTCTATGGCGCTAAGATCATCTCCTACGCGCAAGGTTATGATCTGATGATGGAAGCTGCCAAAGAATATGGATGGACCCTCAATTACGGTGGTATCGCCCTGATGTGGCGAGGTGGTTGTATTATCCGTTCCCGTTTCCTGGGAGATATC
Source organism: Proteiniphilum sp. (assembly GCF_040307845.1). GTDB lineage: Bacteria > Bacteroidota > Bacteroidia > Bacteroidales > Dysgonomonadaceae > Proteiniphilum. The sequence continues at coordinate 7,445 of NZ_JAWRIS010000039.1, read as the reverse complement.
AAAAAGGCGTTCGACAACAATCCATCCTTGGAAAACCTGTTGCTCGACGGTTTCTTCAAGGAAGCGGTGCTGTCGGCAGAAGAAAGCTGGCGCAGGGTTTGTGCCACAGCTTTGCAGAATGGAATTCCCGTGCCGGCACTTACTTCGGCGTTGTGCTATTTCGATGGTTTCAGGAGTGCTCGTCTTCCGGCAAACCTTTTGCAGGCACAGCGTGACTATTTTGGTGCTCACCAGTACGAAAGGGTGGATAAACCACGGGGTGAGTTCTTCCATACCGACTGGACCGGACGCGGTGGAAATACCGCCTCTACCACGTATGACGTTTGAGAAGGAGGGAATTGACAATTACTAATTACCAATTATCAATTACTAATTACTAATTACTAATTACCAATTACGAACTTTTAGTTCTTCACGCTTAGTTCTTAATTTTTAGTTTTTAGTTCTTAGTTTTTAGTTAGTTCTTAGTTTTTCACTTACAAAAGTCTTTACTCTATCAAAGAATGATTTACTACGAAAACGGCTCAAAAGAAACCGCTCTCTCACATGATGATCTGAGAAGAGGGTTATTTGACGCATTGGAAAAATTGGGCGAACGGCGGAAAATTCTTGCTGTTCCGCCTGATTATACCCGTCTGCCCAGTCGCGCCGGCGAGCTCACCGAGATAGCATGGGAATATTATGGTGAGAAACTTACCGACATTCTTCCCGCTCTGGGGACACATACGCCTATGACTGAAGAGCAGATCGACCATATGTTTGGGAAGACCCCAAAAGCACTCTTTCGCGACCATGACTGGCGGAATGATGTGCTCACGCTGGGCGAGGTGCCGGCAGAGTACATTCGTGACATCTCCGAAGGAAAAGTCGATTTCTCCTGGCCGGCACAAGTGAACAGGCTATTGGTGGAAGGCGGTTTCGACCTTATCCTCTCTATCGGGCAAGTGGTACCCCATGAAGTGGTGGGGATGGCCAATTATAACAAAAATATCCTGGTCGGGACCGGAGGCAGCGAAGGGATCAATAAGAGTCATTACATAGGGGCCGTCTACGGTATGGAGCGGATGATGGGCAAGGCTGATACTCCTGTCAGGCGTGTGTTTAACTATGCTACCGAAAAGTATTTAAAGGATCTTCCCATTGTGTATGTACTGACTGTGGTAGGAGTAAACTCCGACGGAGCGCAGCAGACTTATGGGCTGTTTGTCGGAGACGACCTGGAGGTATTCGACCGGGCTGCCCGACTCTCTTTACAGGTCAACTTTGTAATGGTCGAGAAACCATTGAAGAAGGTGGTTGTATGGCTCGATCCTACTGAATTTAAAAGTACCTGGTTGGGAAATAAATCTATCTACCGCACACGAATGGCTATCGATGACGGAGGAGAGCTGATCGTACTGGCTCCGGCATTGAAAGAATTCGGTGAAGACAAAACGATCGATCTGCTGATCCGCAAATATGGCTATTTCGGCACGCCCCACACATTGAAGGCGGTATCCGAAAACCAGGAACTCAGGGATAATCTGGGTGCTGCGGCACATCTTATCCATGGATCATCCGAAGGTCGGTTTTCTGTTACCTACTGCCCCGGGAAAGAAGACTGGAACCTTAGGCGGGAAGAGATCGAGGGCGTGGGTTTCCAATGGGGCGATATCAACGAGAAGATGCGGAAATATGATCCGTCCCGACTCAAAGAGGGATTCAACAGACTCTCGGATGGAGAGGAGATTTACTATATTTCAAGTCCCGCGCTTGGCTTGTGGGCTTATAAAGACCGGTTTGCCTAATTTTATAAACTCCATATATATATCATGTCAACGAGAAGAGAATTTATCAGGAACGCCGCCCTGGCTTCGGCAGGGCTGGCTATGAGCGGCGGCATATCGACTAAAATGAGTGCCGCGAGTTACAGTAGGGTTGTGGGCGCCAATAAAAAGGTGAACCTGGCCCATATCGGAATTGGAAACAGGGGATGGGAGATCATCAATGATTTCGACAAGACGGGATTGGCCAATGTGGTTGCCCTTTGCGACGTCGACTTGGGAGCCGAGCATACCAAAATGGCACTCGACAAGTTTCCCAAGGCAAAACGGTTCAAGGATTTCAGGGAGATGTTCGACAAGATGGGGAATGAGATTGAGGCGGTGGCGATTGCCACACCCGACTTCTCCCATTTTCCCATTGTGATGATGGCGATGGCGTACGGTAAACATGTGTACGTGGAAAAACCGCTGACCCGTACTTTTCATGAAGCGGAACTGCTCCTGAAAGCAGCAAAGAAGTATCCGAATGTGGTCACCCAGATGGGTAACCAAGGCCATTCGGATGCTAACTATTTCCAGTTTAAAGCCTGGAAAGAAGCCGGCATTATTAAAGATGTGACGGCGGTGACGGCGCACATGAACAACCCGCGCCGTTGGCACGGATGGGATCCCAATATCAAGAAATTCCCCGCAGCCGAACCTATCCCCGAGACATTGGATTGGGATGTATGGACGATGGCGCAGCGTTACCACGATTACAACAAGGATTTCCACTACGGACAGTGGCGGTGCTGGTATGATTTCGGAATGGGAGTCCTGGGTGACTGGGGAGCACATATTATTGACACGGTGCACGAATTCCTCGATCTGGGCTTGCCTGAAGAGATCAACCCTGTGCTGCTGAAAGGTCATAACGATTATTTCTTCCCGATGTCGAGTACCATAGAGTTCAAATTCCCGAAACGGGGGAAGATGCCTCCGCTGGTAATCACATGGTACGATGGTCTGGACAATATCCCGTCTGTTCCCGAGGGATATGGTGTATCGGAACTCGATCCCAATATTCCCTCCGTAGGTGGTGGGAAGATACAGCCGGCCAAGCTGAATCCGGGGAAAGAGATCTATAGCAAGAAACTTACCTTTAAAGGCGGGTCGCATGGTAGCACGCTGAGCATCATACCCGAAGAGAAGGCGAAAGCGATGGAGAAGGATCTTCCCGTGGTGCCGGTGAGCCCATCCAACCACTTTGCTAACTTCCTCCTGGCCTGTCAGGGCAAGGAAAAAACTCGTTCCCCGTTTGAAATATCTGCCCCGTTAAGCCAGGTGTTCTGCCTGGGTGTGGCTGCGCAGAAATTAAACCGGAAGATCGTGTTCGACCGTAAAACCAAGCGCGTCACCAACGACGCCTTTGCCGATGCGTACCTCACCGGGGAACCACCACGGAAAGGATGGGAAGATTTTTACGTAATTTAATGGTAATTCTATAGTTATTCAATTGTTATTCGGCTTCGCCGTTATTCGCTTCGCTGTTATTCATGCTTCGCATGTTATTCGCTTCGCGTTATTTCCCGCTTTGCGGGATAATTTCAAATTACCATCGAATAACCATTGAATAACAATTGAACAACAACTGAACAACAACCGAATAACAACTGAATAACAATTGAATAACAACCGAATAACAACCGAATAACAACCGAATAACAACCGAACAACAATAAAAATAAAAAGAACTATGATAAGAAAAACAATAATAACAATTTTGGCAGTGATAGTAACTGTTTCGGCATGGGCACAGGAGCCGGAATGGGAGAGCCTGTTCAACGGGCGTAACCTGCGGGGATGGGAGAAATTGAATGGCACCGCGGAATATAAAGTGCAGGACAATACCATCATCGGTATTTCAAAGCTGAATACTCCCAATACTTTTTTAGCCACAAAAAAGATGTACGGCGATTTTATCCTTGAATTCGATTTTAAAGTAGACGACGGGTTAAACTCCGGTGTCCAGTTCCGTAGTAACAGCCTGAAAGATTATATGAACGGCCGTGTGCACGGCTATCAGTTCGAGATCGATCCTTCCGCCAGGGCATGGACCGGGGGTATCTACGACGAAGCTCGTCGCGGATGGCTCTATCCGATGAACTATAATCCTGAAGGACAGAAAGCATTTAAAAACGGAGAGTGGAACAGGGTACGTATCGAAGCGCTCGGCAGTTCTATCCGCACATGGGTAAATGGAATTGCCTGTGCCGATCTGCTGGATAACACCACACCGTCGGGTTTTATTGCTTTGCAGGTGCATGCCATCGGTAAAGCCGAATTGGAAGGAAAGACCGTTGCCTGGCGTAATATCAGAATTCTTACGCAGGATCTGGAACGGTTTAAAACGCCCGAAAATAAACAAGTGGAACAGATCAATACAATTGGCAATACCATTTCGGAACGGGAAGCCTCCGAGGGATGGAAACTGTTGTGGGATGGAAAGACTACCAACGGGTGGCGCGGCGCAAAGCTGGATAATTTCCCCGAAAAAGGATGGTCGATCGATGATGGGATATTGAAAGTGCTTAAAAGCGACGGAGGTGAGTCCACCAATGGTGGTGATATCGTTACTACACGTCCCTATAAGAACTTTATCCTGAAGGTAGATTTCAAGATCACCGAAGGCGCTAACAGCGGTGTCAAATATTTTGTAGATACCAACCTGAACAAGGGAGAAGGATCGGCTATCGGATGTGAATTCCAGATCTTGGACGACAAAAGGCATCCCGATGCAAAACTGGGCATTGCAGGTAATCGTACGCTGGGTTCACTTTACGACCTGATCCCCGCCCCCGCGGACAAGCCTTTCCGTAACGGATTCTTCAATACCGCCATGGTGGTTGTCAAGGGAAATCATGTGGAGCACTGGTTGAATGGGATAAAGATCATTGAGTACGAACGCAATAACCAGATGTGGGGCGCATTGGTGAATTACAGTAAATACAAGGATTGGCCCAATTTCGGCAATGCCGAAGAAGGATTACTCCTCCTCCAGGATCATGGCGATGAAGTATGGTTCCAGAATATCAAGATCAAAGAACTGGATTAATCAAAGAACTGGATTAGTAGTTACTGTTTCACACTTTAGCTGATAATGAAAAAGAGAGCATCTTCCGATGACCGGAAGTATGTTCTCTTTTTTTCTACTTTTCAAGTACTGCCGATGAAAGGTGTTTACGTAAACGACTTGAAATATTGATAGAGGTCGGTTTCGTTTGGTATACCCAGTTTTTTTCTCAACCTGCTTTTGCTGGTCTGTACCGAACGATGAGTGATAAACATGCAATCAGCTATTTCCTTTGAGGCAAAATTCAGGAATATCAATGCGCTCAACCGCAACTCGGTATTGGTCAGGTCGGGATGTTGCGTGAGGAGGTTTTGGGTGAATTCAGGATATACCTCTTTGAAGCGGGGAAGAAAAGCCGTGTTGTTTTTTCGGGCTAATTCGATCATCTCTTCAAAGGTATCATTCAGTTTTTGTTTCAGTGTTAAGATTTCAGATTCTTTCTTTTTTCTTTTTATCACCAATTGCCGGTATATAATACCAGAGATCAATGAAGCAATCACAAAAAGTATGACTACCAGGGAAATGATTCTTTGCTGTTTCATCTGTGACATTTTTCGTTCTTCCCTAAGGAGCATCGCAAATGCCTCCTCCGACGCCTCGTTTCTTGCCTCTCCTAATTCGGTTGTCACTTGTTGCAACTTTTCCAGGTACCATCTTGCCGAGTCTTCTTCACCCTGTTCGGAATAAATATCGGCTATTCTTTGGTAAAATCCCGGTAATTCATTTTTTATGTTGGTCACCATCAAGTTGTTCAGCCCGTTACGGTAAAGCACCATGGCAGAATCGCTATTCCCTGTTTCCAGTTGCAGGTCACCCCACCGCTGGAAAAGCCAAGAAGAGTAGAGATAATTATACTGACGGATGATGGAGTGTGCCTTCTCAAAGTAATATGTAGCCGAATCAAATTGCGATCGTTTCGTATAATGTTCGCCGATATGAGTGTAGAGGTTGATCTTGTTCCTGAACGCCAGGCTGTCGTCCATGGTGGAAAGCAGTTGCTCATTTTTCTTCATCCAGTAGAGTGCCGAGTCGGGTATCTCCCGTATCAGGGAATAAGCGATGGCCAGGTTCTCATAGGCCAGACCGGTAAAGCGGTCTCTTTTCTGTTTGTCCTTTATCCTGCGGGTATATTCATGTGCTTTCATGAATTCTTTCAGCGAGGCATTTTTCAGGTTGAGCATATAGTACACCTGGCCCTTTATCCGGCTTATCTCTGACTGTATCACGGCGTTGTCCCTACTGTAGCGCTCTTGCTCCGATAACGCGAGGTATTTCAGTGACTTCTGGTAATCACCAAAGTAACTCAGTACCTGTCCGATGTAGAAACAGGACATCGCTTTTCCTTTTGAATATCCTATATCCCTGCTCAGTGATAGCGCTTCGGTAGCCAGTTCAAGTGCCTTGGCGATGTTTACTCCCGATATCTCCAGAGACACCATGGAGAGTATACTGTCGGCTTTTTCAGTACCGCTATCCAATATGGGGCTGGCTTTTATATCGATTGCGATGAGTAATAATGAACAAAGGAATAAGAAATGCCTCATATAGCGTAGATGCTTAGTTATAAGATGACTGCCTATGACAAGCGTGAGAAAAAGAGGTCGCTTGTAACCCTCCCTCACAAAAATAGCACTAATACTTATCAATCCAAAATTTATTTTTGTTGTTCTGTCCTCCTTTTCCAAATGCTGATTGTTGCTATAGGAACATTTATTTGTAATAAACAGGATGAAGTTAATAGTTGCTGATATTCAGATCTTTGTTTTTGATTTTTTAGGGATAATTGCATATGTTGTATATTTGTTGTACCCTGTTTTAGTCCTTTTTCTGTAAAAAAGGTGAACTTTGTCATGCTTTTTTAGGTTAATGATGCTCTGCAAAATAATTAGCTAATTTTAAGTATTCGAATATGGTTGAATGTGCTATTTTATTTCAGGGCGTTTATTTAATGTTGATAAAAGACATTATTGTTGATAAAAGACATTGTTGTTGATAAAAGACAAATGAGGGTAAATAAAAGGACAAAAATACATGTAAATATTGGGGAAAAAATACACACTCCCTTTTTTTTGTATTACCTGTTAAAAAATAGGCTATAGCTTTGCGGGTAATTAAAATATTGGAACGTTTTTCTACACAAAGAGATAAGAGGTGCGATTTGGTAATTTTTGGTAATATTCGAAAATAATATTTTTAAATATTAGATAGAGGTGAGGGTTGGCTTGTCCAGTGTGTGAATTAAAAATGTCCTTTTTTAATAGTAATAGTGTCTATTTAATATTGAGACCTATAGATTGTAAAATAATTGAACAACGGAGACTCCGTATATTCACAGCATATCAACAGATACACAGCATATCAATTAATAAACAAATTATGCATAAGATTAGTCACAAGTTTCTCTTGGTCATCCTGGCGCTGGCGGCCTCCCTCCCGGGAGCATTCGCGCAAAAGGTGGCCATCAAGAACAACCTCCTTTACGACGCTACGGCCACACCCAACCTGGCCTTGGAGATGGCATTGAGCCGCAAGATGACCCTGGAGCTGGGAGCCGGCGTAAACCCGTTCAC
>NZ_JAWRIS010000038.1:0-89003 GCF_040307845.1 Proteiniphilum sp. | reverse complement strand
CCCCCCAGTTTCAGCAACGAGGTCTACTCCAATAAAAACACGGCAGCGTTCGACTGTTCCCTGTTCAATTTTGAGGAAGGCCGCCACGACACACTTTACCATTATAACATCGCAGAGAATAGGCTCGATCCGAAATTCACGCTCGATTTCAAGGATAGACCGTGGAAAATTCATTCATACCAGGAGTTACCCCATCATTTTTTGGGTGAAGTAACCGTGGAAAAGAAACTCTCCGAGAATATGTCTGTCACCGAGTATCCTTCGAAATATATCGTGGACAAGCGAACGCTCAAAGGGGGATATTACAGGCTTTACAACGACTTTCTGGGAAACATCCCCATGGAATGGGCGGCATTTTACAACGGTTATTATTATTGGAATGTCGATCCCGGGGAGTTGAAGGAACTCTTGTCGCAACAACTGGACCAGGATAGCGAACTATCCGACAGTGAACGCAAAAAATTGACCGATTTGCGCGACTCAATAGACGAGAATGACAACAATTACCTGTTTTACGGAAAAATAAAACGATAATGTTTTCCAATCGAATAAGGTAAATTATACAACTACAAAAGAGGCTAAATATAGTTTTTCTCTTGCCAGGAAAAAATATTGATTATCACAACAAATATTTATTTAATAGAAGCAGGGCATAACTTAAAACAAAGGCTGAAAACTAAAATGTTATTCCAGTCCATCAAAACTGAACAATAGTAAGTGGGTAATGGGTAGTTGTCGAACTACAAGAAGAAACGAAACAAAATTAATCTAATGTTGAACTAAAATTAAAGTAAAATGAAAACATTAAAAAGATTCACTCTTTCAAAGCTTAATAAAGCTAATCTGGAGAAAAAACAACAACAATTAATCTTAGGTGGCTGGGGCTGTGTTTGCGGGTCATGTGGTCAATATGCAACTGCAGATGCAAACAAGGATGCCAATTACGATGGACACATCACAGGAACAGGAACTAACAACCCTGTTTGTATGTGTAATCAACCTCCAGCAGGAGAAGCCTATGCAGTCGCTTTATAGGAAATGGAGGTTTATTCTAATTCTGAAAAAAGAGAGGGTAATTGAACCCTTTCGGATATTCAATTATCCTCTCTTTTAAAGTGTACTACGTCTTGATTTCAAGACAAATAGCATAAAATTTACAGGACTTATAATTACTATTTGAAAACGACATGATGTATCGAAATTTATTATATCCATTCTTATCCGTGATAGGTGTGATTGTTTGCAGTTGTAATTCTACAAATAAAACTGATATATCAAGGATGGCAGAAGAAGAGCCTATTATTGTTGATCTCTCGGGAATAAAGAAGACCAATACACCTTTAAAATTGTCAGATTTTGCAGAAAGTATCTCTTATATACAACTGGATGAAAATCCGTTATTGGGAGATATGGAAATGGCAACCGTTCATGTAGTGAACGATACAATCTATATAGACAGGGAAAATATATATAAATATACTTCCGAAGGAGAATTTATTGGAAGGGTCTTTATTGAAGGGCCGGGACCAGGGGAAGCGAGAAAGTTCGTATACTATCACGCAGCCTTGAATAGAGATAAAAGGTATTTTACATTTATGAATGGAGGTAAATTTACCTTTGTCAGTTTTTCTTTTGAAGGTGAGTATTTGGGAGAAGAAGCGGTAATTGATTCGCTGGAAAGGCGAATATATACCTACTTCAATAATAGTCTTCTATTTGAATATCCCATGAATGGATTATATGAAATTGGGGATAAAGTCAATATGCTGGGTCCTTATTTATTATATGCCAAAGATGCAGATACTGGGGAAATTGTATATAAGTATCCCAATCCGGCTGCAGATGAATTGGCCGTAAAGGGGAAATCTACTCTAGAGCGCCCGCAGGGAGATATGCTGTTTGTCAATTCCGGAGAACAACTATGGTTCAAGCATAAGAATATAGATACAATATACCAAACAATAGACCTAGAAAAAATCGTTCCCAAATACATCATAAAACCCCACAAATCTTTTATGAATATTCATAGATACACGCATTACAAAGTAATGGATATGACAAAAAGTGAGGCCATGTCGACAGATGCAATCTCTGGATTTATTCCTCTACCCAGTGGGGGATTCGTATATGGCCTGAATTATGGTATCGGTGTGGTTAATCCCTCCGGCAAAGCATCCGATTGGTATGATAAAGCAATCGTGAACGATTTGGACGATTATCTCGACTCTATAGATCTATTAAATAAGTTTTATCATGGGGCATTTACTGTCAACAATGGCTCTCTATATTTTACTATCGATGCCTATTTATTCTTCGAAGAAGGCTCATGCCCTCCTTTTCCATCACTCACCGAAGATAGTAATCCGGTAGTTGTAAAAATCAAACTTAAATGATATCATTATGGACATATACAAGAAATACAAATATACATTCAATATAACTCCCTCTATGATCAGGGAATCTTTCCAAAATTCGAGACAATTGATCTTTGAAGTCACAAGCAGATGTAATCTACAATGTGAATATTGTGGTTATGGTGAATTATACAATACGAGAAGGTTAAATCCATCCAAAAATATGAATTTTTCCTTGGCTAAAAGTATGATAGATTATCTTGTGCCATTTTGGTCCGAAGAATCTTTAAAGCATGAATACCCTAAATTATTTATAGGATTTTATGGCGGTGAGCCTTTGGTCAACTTTAAATTAATAAAGCGAACGATTGATTATATTAATAGCATCTCACCGAAACCTAAAAGAAATATATGCTATACAATGACCACCAATGCAACCTTGTTAGAGAAACACATGGAGTATTTGGTTGATAATAAATTCAAACTATTAATCAGTCTTGATGGAGACGAGATTGCCCATAGCTGTGCCGGGCTTAAGATTAGGGATACTTGCCTCAGCAGACAAGGATATTGTCTCATATATCAAGAAAAATATTCCTATCTGGAATATTAATGCGATAGCTGAATTTTTCATGCAAATTATTGGAAAATATAAATCTGAATATATGGATTCTTGTGAAAAAGTTAGAAAAGAACGAGTCCGCTTTTACAGTGAATTATCTTCATTATCCTTTTTAAGGGTACTGCCAAGCCAGTCAAATTACTTTATGTGTGAACTTATCAGGGATACATTTACTTCTACAGAGCTTGCGGAAAGACTGATTTCAGGTTACAACATTCTCATCAAAGACTGTAGTGCCAAAAAGGGCATCAATGGAAAAAATTACATCAGAATTGCACTCAAAAAGAAAGAAGAAAATAAGTTTTTAATAAGATCCTTACGTGCAATATATGATAAAAACGGACAAACTGTAAAAAAGCTATATATCAACAACATAAATAAAAGTGAGTTATAAATGAGTGAGAAATTCAGATTGATAACACCAAAGCAAGATATATTTACCCGGGTAAATAATATATTTCAGAAAAAATAAACACTATCTTTGATGATAAGAATTTTAACATACCTGTATATGCGACCTAAAATCTCTCGCTATGCGATGATATTGACAATTGTCGTGCTGTCCGCTTGTAATCCGGGGAAAAAGGAGCAACCGGAAGAAACCGTGCAACAACTGCTTCCCGACCGTCCAGCCGACGTATCCACAATGACATTGACTGCCGTGGATTTTGAACATGAATTAGTGAGCAACGGCAAGATATCGGCCCGGAATGTGGCGGAACTCAAGTTCCTGACGTCGAAAGTGATCTCTGCCATCTACGTCAAAAACGGCTCCCGGGTACAGAAAGGACAGCGGATTGCCATGCTGGACACCTACTCCCTGACCAATACCTTGCACCAGTCGAAGGATGCACTGGAGAGGAGCAAACTCGAATACCAGGATGTGCTGATCGGACAGGGATACAGGCTCGACAACCTGGAAGCGGTGCCGGAAGAGGTGGCAGAACTGGCCAAAGTGAAGAGCGGAAGCAATACGGCACAGACACAATACGACATGGCGGTCTACAATCTGGAGCAGGCCACGCTCACCGCCCCCATCGGCGGAGTGGTCGCCAACCTCTTTGCCAAACCCAACACCCTCTCCTCCCCTTCGGAGATATTCTGCAATATCATCGACACCCGCAGCCTGGAAGCTACTTTTACGGTGCTGGAAAATGAACTGGGGATGATTCGCGTAGGCGACAAGATCAAGGTGACGCCTTTCTCCATACCCGGCGTGGAGATCGAGGGCCGCGTGTCGGAGATCAATCCTTGGGTGGACAAGAACGGGATGGTGCAGGTGAAGGCGTCGGTAGGATACCATGAACGGATGGTGGAAGGGATGAACGTGCGGGTGAGCATCTTCCGCTCCCTGGGTAAACAGTGGGTCGTGCCTAAAAGCGCGGTCGTGCTGCGTACCGGCAGGCAGGTGGTTTTTACGCTGGTGGACGGGAAGGCCATCTGGAATTATGTGCAGACGGGACTGGAAAACGCCTCCTCCTACACCATCACGGGGGAGACGTTGAAAGAGGGCGACACGGTCATCACAGCCGGTAATATCAATCTGGCACATGAAGCACCCGTCACGGTGGTGGATAATAATGAGAAAAAATGATCAAAGCAATCCTGCAACGCCCCGTATCGGTATTGATGCTGTTCCTGGCATGTGTGATCCTGGGGATTATCACCTATAACACGCTGCCGGTGTCGCTGCTGCCCGATATCGCCATCCCGGAGATCACCGTGCAGGTATCGGGCGACAACACCTCGGCGCGCGAACTGGAGAACACGGTAGTGAAACCCATCCGCCGGCAGTTGATGCAGGTGGGCAAGCTCAGGGACATCCAGAGTGAAACACGCGACGGGTCGGCCATCATCAGGCTGAAATTCGATTACGGTACCGATACCGACCTGGCGTTTATCGAGGTGAACGAGAAGATCGACGCGGCCATGAACAACCTGCCGCGCGATTCCCGCCGCCCGAGGGTGATCAAGGCCAGCGCCACCGACCTGCCGGTGTTCTACCTGAACCTCACCCTGAAAAGCGACGCCCCCTACTCCACCACCAATGAACAGCAGTTCCTCGACCTCTCGGAATTTGCCGATAACGTGGTCAAGCGGCGTATCGAACAACTCCCCGAGGTAGCTATGGCCGACATGACGGGATTGATGTACAAGCACCTCCAGATCGTGCCCGACCCCGCCCTGTTGGAGTCGGCATCCATCACCACGGGAGATATCGAGAACGTGCTTGCGGCCAATAACATCGAACCGGGAAGCATGGTGGTGCGCGACGGATACTACGAATACAACATCAAGTTTTCCTCCCTGCTGCGCACCCCCGAAGATGTGCGGAATATCTATATGGAGAAGGAGGGACGCATCTTCCAGCTGAAAGACCTGGCAAAAATCGAAGTCGTGCGGCAACCCGAGTCGGGCATGTCGCTCATCAACGGCAAAAGGGCTGTCACCTTAGGGGTCATCAAGCAGGCGGATGAGACGATGAAAGATCTCCGCCAGTCGCTGGACAAAACGCTGTCCGACCTCCAGCACAGCTACACGGACGTGGAATTCACCGTAAACCGCAACCAGACGGAGCTGCTCGACTACACTATTTCCAACCTGCAGGAGAACCTCATCTTGGGCTTCATACTGGTATTTATCGTCGCATTGCTTTTCCTCGGCGACGGCAAATCGCCGTTCATCATCGGCATCAGCATGACTACAGCGCTGATTACCACCTTTATCTTTTTCTTCCTCTTCGGACAGTCGATGAACATCATTACCCTCTCGGGGCTAATCCTCGCCCTGGGGAACATGATCGACAGCTCCATCGTGGTGACCGATGTCATCACCCAGTACCGGAAACAGGGATACGCGCTGGAAGATGCCTGCGAGAAGGGTACCAAAGAAGTGATCATGCCCATCTTCAGCTCCACGCTCACCACCATCTCGGTGTTCGTACCGCTCGTCTTCATGAGCGGCATTGCCGGCGCACTGTTCACGGCCGAAGCGTTCGCCGTGACCATAGGCATGCTGGTCTCCTACCTCACCGGGATCATCATGCTACCGGTGCTCTACAAGATTGCCTACGGCAAAAAATTCAGCCACAAAAATATAGAAGGCTTCTTTGCCTCGGCACAACAAAAAATCGACGGGGTGCTCTTCCCCGCGTACGACAAAGGCATCCACCACGTATTCAACCACAAGGTCTTCTACATTGTCCTGCTGGTCGTCGCCATTCCTCTCTGCGCGCTCCTCTTCAAGGTGATGCCCAAGACAAACATGCCCCATATCAGCTATGTGGAAAGCATCGTCACCGTGGAATGGAACGAGAACATCCATCTGGATGAAAACGGGCGCCGCATATCGGAGCTGCTTGAAACAACAAAAGGACATATAGTGGAGAACGCGGCCTATATCGGGCAGCGGCAATACCTGCTGGATAAGGACAACGACCTGACCGCCACCGAGGCACAGTTGTACCTGAAGGCCGGAAAACCTTCCGGGATCGCGCCGCTCGAAGCCCATATAGCGGACTGGGTGCACAGCCATTACCCCGAAGCGGTGGTCACCTTCTCCCCGCCGGAGAACATATTCGAGAAGATATTCGACACCGGGGAAGCCGAAATGATCGTGCAACTCTATCCCCGGAACAGGGATGAGATCCCCGGGCCGGCCGCCATCCGCCAGATGGAAGCCGCCCTGGCCACCAATATCGGAGAACATGCCGAAAACGTGCCTTTCGAGCAACAGTTCGTAGTCACCATCGACCGGGAAAAGCTGCTGCTCTACGGCGTATCGCAACAGGAGGTGTCGCAGGCATTGAAAACAGCGTTCAGGGACAACCAGGTGGCGGTATTGCGCTCCTTCCAGCAATACCTCCCCATCTCCATCGCCGGCAAGCAGCAATCCATCCGCAGCGTGCTGCAGCAAACACTGGTGCATGGTTACCCGTCGGACGGATCGCAGCCCGTCCGCGTGCCACTGGCGGCATTGGTCCACCTCACCCCCGGCGAGGATATCAAGACCATCATCGCCGGCAAGAACGGTGAATACATACCGCTCTACTACCACCATGCCAACCAGCCGGAGAAATTGATGGAGAAGGCGCGGGAAACCGTCCGGCAGGAGGGTTCATGGGACGTGGCATTCTCCGGCAACTTCTTTTCCAACCGGCAGATGCTGAAAGAACTGATGGTCATCCTGCTGATATCCATCCTGTTGATGTACTTTATCCTGGCCTCCCAATTCGAGAATTTCCTGCAACCGCTGATCGTGTTGGCAGAGATACCCATCGATATCGCTTTTGCCCTGCTGGTGCTCTGGCTGACAGGCCACACGCTCAACCTGATGAGCGCCATCGGTATCGTGGTCACCATCGGGGTGATCCTCACCGACTCCATCCTGAAAATCGACCTGATCAATGAGTTGAGAAAAGAGGGGATGCCCCTCATGGAAGCCATCCATACGGGCGGGGTAAGGAGGTTGAGGGCGATCATCATGACGGCGCTCACATCCCTCTTCTCCATGGTCCCCATCCTATTCACTTTCGATATCGGCTCGGAACTGCAGAAACCACTGGCTATCGCCATGATCAGCGCAATGGCCATCGGCACGATCGTGAGCATTTTCCTGATTCCGCTGCTCTATTGGTTCATTTATAGGAAAAGTGGTTGAGTGCCTGAGTGCCTAAGTGCCTAAGTGGTTGAGTGGTTAATGTGTTAATGTGCTAATGTGAAAATGTGCCCATGTGCCAATAATTGGTAATTGGTAATTGGTAATTAGTAATTGGTAATTGGTAATTGGTAATTGGTAATTAAAAAATATGAAACCTTCCCTTCTTACATACTTCCTGCTGCCGGTGGTAACCCTACTGCCGCACAACGCTTTTTCGCAGCAGACCCGTATCGAGCTGGACTTGCAGAAGACGGTACAACTGGCGAACGACAGTTCGCTGTCGGCTTTCCGGGCGAAGAACAGTTATATGGCCAGCCACTGGGAGTACCGGTCGTTCAAGGCGGACCGGCTGCCGTCGCTCTCCCTCTACATGACCCCTATCAGCTATAACAGGGACTACACCCGGCGGTACGACTCCGACCAGAACATCGATATCTACCGCCGGCAGCAGTCACTCTACAGCTACGGCAACCTGGCGGCACAGCAGAACCTCGATATCACGGGGGGTACCTTTTTCATCGACTCGGAACTGGGATATATCCGCAACTTCGGCGAGATGGCCTATAGCCAGTATTCCACCGTCCCCATCCGGGTGGGCTACCGGCAGAGCCTGATCGGCTACAACCCGTTCAAATGGGAGAAGAAGATCGCACCCGTCAAATATGAAAAAGCGCAGAAACAACTGATCTACCAATTGGAGGAGACGGCGGAGATCGCTTCGGGTTACTTCTTCGACCTGGCCATGGCGCAGGCCGAGTACGAACTGGCCATTGAGAATCTTGCCAGTTCCGACACGCTCTACCGCATCGGTGAACAGCGGCACAAGATCGCCTCGATCGGACAAGCCGACCTGCTCACCCTGAAACTGGACAAGGTAAACGCACAGAACAGCCTGCAAAATGCGGAGATCAACCTCAAGAGAAGCATGTTCGCGCTGGCGGCATACCTCAACCTGGAAAAAGATACCCGCATCACCCTTAAGCTGCCCGGATATCCGCGGCAAGTAATCATCACCGAAGCAGAGGCATTGGCGCTCGCCAAGGAAAACAATCCACAATATTTAGAATCTGAGCAGCAGATCCTGCAATCACAAGAGACCGTGGAAAAGGCGAAGATTGAATCATGGTTCAATGCCGGCCTCTCGGCAAGCGTGGGATTCAACCAGGTGGCGGAATCCTTCAGGGATGCATACCGCAACCCGCTGCAGCAGGACATCGTCTCCCTCACCCTATCCATTCCGCTGGTGGACTGGGGCGTGCGGAAAGGACGTTACAACATGGCCAGGAGCAACCTCAACATCACCCGGCTCACCGCCCAGGAAAATGAGATACGCCTCGAAGAGGATGTGATCATGACCGTGGGCGACTTCACCATACAGCAGCACCTCATCCGTAGCGCGGAGGAAGCGATGGAGTTGGCCAAACTGGCGTATGACCAGACACGTGAGCGGTTCATCATCGGCAAGGCCGACATCAACAGCCTCACCCTCTCTACCAACCGGCGGCAGGAAGCCCAACGGAACTATGTCTCCGCCTTAAAAAATTACTGGCAGAGTTATTTCAAGATACGCAAGCTCACCCTCTTCGATTTTGAGGAACGGGCACCCATCGCCGATTCATTCGACTGGAATATGACGTGGAAATAATAAGTAAAGTGCATTACATTGGCTGAAAAAAAACATATATCCTCCTTCACTGTCATCATCGCGTTTGTCTGTCTGGCCATCGTGGGGGTGGCGCTGATCCCGCTGCTGCCGGTGAAGCTGGCACCATCACGCACTCTGCCCAGCATCACCGTGCGTTTCAACATGCCACAGACCGCCGCCCGGGTGGTGGAGATGGAAGCCACCTCCCGGCTGGAGTCGATGCTCGCCCGTGTCAGCGGCATCAAAAACCTCCATTCCACCTCCGGCAACGGCTGGGGAAGCATCACCCTCGAACTGGATAAGCATACGCCCATCGACGTGGCCCGCTTCGAGGTATCCACCATCATCCGCCAGACATGGCCCGAACTGCCGCGCGATGTCACCTACCCCTATATCACCGTAAACCGCCCCGACGCCGACGCGGCGCGCCCCTTCATGAGCTATACCATCAACTCGGCAGCCACACCCATCGTCATCCAACGCTATGCCGAGAACGTGATCAAGACGGCACTGGGCGATATCAAGGGACTGTACAAGATCGACGTCACCGGGGCAAGCCCTATGGAGTGGCAACTCGAATACGACTATCTGCAACTGGAATCGGCCGGCATCTCCGTGGGAGATATCAGGGAGGCTGTGGCGCGGCATTACGCCACCGACTTCCTGGGGATGGCAGAGACCCAAGTGAAGGGCAACGCGCCCTCGTGGATACGCGTCACGCTGGCCTCCACCGCCGAGGCGAACCGGTTCGATCCCGGCGCCATCCACGTGGCCAACCGGGATGGCGCCCTGATCCGCTTAGACCAGTTGGTGCGGGTGCGCCATGCAGAGAGGGAACCGCAGGGCTATTACCGTATCAACGGGCTCAATTCCATCTACCTCAACCTCACCGCCGAAGAGTCGGCCAACCAGTTGCGCCTCAACGAACAGGTAAAAAAGACGATGCGGGAAGTGGAGAGGGCGCTCCCCGCCGGTTACGAGATACACGCCAGTTACGACGCCACCGATTATATCCGGACCGAACTCGACAAGATATACGTCCGCAGCGCGATGACCGTGCTGATCCTGACCCTTTTCGTGCTGCTGATCACCCGCAACGGCCGCTACTTGTTTTTAGTCACCGCCAGCCTTTTCATCGACCTGGCCATCGCCGTCATCTTCTATTACCTGTTCAAACTGGAGATACAGCTGTTCTCCTTGGCCGGCATCACCATCTCACTGAGCCTGATCATCGACAATGCCATCATCATGACCGACCATATCATGCACAAGGGGGACCGGAATGCCTTCCTGCCCATCCTCACCGCCACGGTCACCACCGTCGGCGCGCTCTCGATGATCTTCCTCTTGGACGAACGGTTGCGGCTCAACCTGCAGGATTTCGCGGCGGTGGTGATGATCAACCTGATGGTATCGCTGTTCGTGGCACTGCTGTTCGTCCCGGCGTTGGTCGAACGGATCGGGCTCAAGAAACGGCGCAGGAGAAGGAAAAAATCTTTGTCGCGCCTCCTCGCTTCAACCCGCTCCGGTAGTCTTCCCGTTTCAACCCATTCCGACGGTCTCCCCATTCCAGCACGTTCCGGCCGTGTGGCCAGTTTCCGTCACAAGTACCTTTCCCGCGGGCGGGTTACGGTCCGGCTCACACGCCTCTATGAAAAGATGATCCTGCTGCTCTCCCGCCGGAAATGGATCGCTTTCACATGCATTGTACTGCTATTCGGCCTGCCGGTCTTTATGATTCCCGACAAGATAGAGAAAGACACCCCTTTTGCACAGCGATACAACAAGATATTCGGCAGTCCCACCTACAAGGAGAAAATCAAACCGGTGACCGACAAGGCACTGGGAGGCACCCTGCGGCTGTTCGTCGAGAAAGTTTACCAAGGCAGTTACTTCTCCCGCAACGAGGAGGTGGTGCTCACCATCACCGCGTCGATGCCCAACGGCACCACCCTCTCCCAGATGAATGATTTAGTCACCAAGATGGAGCGTTACCTGAGCGGTTTTTCCGAGATACGGCAGTTCCAGACCAGCATCCCCAACCCGCGGCGCGCCTCCATCCATGTCTTTTTCAGGAAAGAGGTCGAGCATGGTGGCTTCCCCTACCAGCTGAAAAGCAACGTGACCAGCAAGGTGTTGGAGCTGGGCGGCGGCAGTTGGGGCGTGTACGGCTTGCAGGACCAGGGGTTCAGCAACGACGTGCGGGAGATGGCAGGGCAATACAGGGTGAGGCTCTACGGTTACAACTACGATGAACTGTCGGCATGGACCGACTCCCTGCAGCAGCGGCTGCTCACCTACCGCCGCATCCGGGAAGTGATTGTCAACTCCAATTTCTCGTGGTACAAGGATGATTACCAGGAGTTCTCCTTCGACCTGAAGAAAGAGCAACTCGCCGCGCGGGGCATCCTGCCCGGTGAACTGTTCACCTCGCTGCAACCCGTCTTCGCGCGGAATCTATGGACCGGCTCCATTGTGATGGACGGGGAAAATGAAGAGATCATCCTCTCTGGACGACAGGCAAGGGAGTATGACATCTGGGCGCTGCAGCACTTGGGAAGGCACATAGGCGACCGCTACTACAAGCTGGACGAAGTGGCCGACATCGCCAAGGGACAGGCACCGCAGGAGGTAGGGAAAGAGAACCAGCAATACCGCTTGGTGCTGCAATACGATTATATCGGTTCCAACACGCAAGGGAAGAAGATATTGGAAAGGGAGATCGAAACTCTCAACAAGCGGCTGCCCATGGGTTATACGGCAGAGACAGAAGATACCTACTGGGGTTGGGGCAAGAAAGACAATAAGCAGTACCGGTTGATAGGATTACTGATCGTGATCATCTTTTTCACCACCTCCATCCTGTTCAACTCGTTGAAACAACCACTGGCAGTCATCTTTATCATACCTGTATCGTTTATCGGCATCTTTCTCACCTTCTACTGGTTCAAACTCAACTTCGACCAGGGTGGCTTCGCCTCGTTCATCCTATTGGCGGGTATCACTATCAACGCCAGCATCTACATCCTCAACGAGTACAACCTGATCAAGAAGCGCAAGCCCGGACTTCCGCCACTGAAGAGCTACCTGAAAGCGTGGAACGCCAAGATCGTCCCCATCTTCCTCACCATCATCTCCACGGTGCTCGGCTTTATCCCGTTCCTGATCGGCACCCAGAAGGAAGGCTTCTGGTTCCCCCTTGCCGCCGGCACCATCGGTGGACTCATCATGTCGTTTATCGGTATCTTTATCTTCCTGCCGCTGTTGATGGTGACCTACAGGAGCACGTTCCAAAAGTGTAAAATGAAAAGCTCCAAATATGTAAAGTAAAACACACCAAACATGTAAAATAATATATATCTTTGCAAGAAACGGTAGTAATTACGAGACATATACATCAGGAAAAATAAGGTGGACAAGCGGAAGAAAAATATACCCCTGCAATGAAACATTTATAGTGTGGAATTCCTTATTGCACTTCCGAATCGGGCGGAGGAATATGCACCTGCTTGTCTTCCACCAGCGAAGCCACTTCTTTATGATTCCGTATTCTGAGGATGACCTTCTCTTCGGCCATGCCGATGATGACGCCGAACTCATAGACATGGATGATGACCAGTCCCTCCCGGTGAAGCTGCTCCGCCACGATAGTCAGCCGGTCCAGATAAATTTCATAGATGGTGATGATGATCTGACGCATATATTCCTTATTGAGGAGCCATGGAAAGCCCTTCACCCACATCTTCTGCCGGTAACGGGAGGGTGCGGGCAATCTTTCTTAATTCGGTTTCAATCACCGCCGGCGTGGCATCGGGGTATTTCTCAAAGAGAAGGGCAGCGATACCGGCTACAAAAGCTGTGCTCATGCTGGTTCCCGACAAGGTGCGATATCTTGCCGGCATGGGCCACGAAGAGTGGATATCCACTCCCGGAGCGGCCATATCAACCAGTCCCGAGGGGTTGACGGCCCGGTTGGAGAAGTCGCCGACCTGCAGTGCCGGATCTAACGCGCCCACAGCAAGGATGGAAGGGCAATCGGCAGGGCTGGCCACAGGATCGAACAGTTTTTTTGAACGACGGCTGCCGTTTCCCGCCGCCGCCACGGTCAACGTACCTTTCGAAAGAGCAAATTGGGCTGCCCGTTCATAAGCTATATCATAACGTTCACCTTCGGATACGGGAGAGCCAAGCGACATTGACAATACCTTGCAGCCACTCTTGGCAGCCCAGGCCATGCCGTTCAGTATCCACGACTGTGCTCCGCTGCCCAGGTTGCTCATTACTTTGCCTGCGTAGATATATGCACCCGAAGCTACTCCGTAACGGTCTCCCCGGTCGTCGCCCGCACCACATGCAATTCCGATGCAATGGGTGCCGTGCCCGTGAAGGTCATCGATGGTTTCATCGGGGACAAACGAAGTGGTGGTAATCTTCCGCCCTTCAAAGTCGGGATGGCCGGTATCGAACCCGGTATCTAATACCGACACCTTCACTCCTGCGCCTGTGTAAGGCGATTGGAGCACTCCGGTGACCTCTATTCCCCAGGTTGCACCGCTATTACCATCGTCGTGCTCCACAGCCACATCATCCGGAATATACACCACTTTTTCGGGTACGACCAGAAAACCGGCTCCGGATAATTGTATCTGCATTGCCTTTTCTTGGTCTACCCCGATCAATGCCACGCCCAAATCGTTGAACACAAGCGCGTCGGCATCCTTCAACCGGCTTTCGTCCGGCGGAGAGGAAGTGAAGTCGGCAGTGGTGGCCACGGATAGCCCCCACCTTTTTTCAAGCCGACGGATGGCATCCATGACCTCTTTATTGCTCTTGTCGAGAATCAGAAAATAACGGCCGGTATAACGGGGATTATCCGAGGCGACCGACAAAATGTTGTCTTTCAGGAAGGTTTGTCTTCCGAGTTTGGGTGGTTGCATAATGGTGTTTCTTTTTTCCGCGCCTCTTCCTTCCAGAGGGCTATCTCGGCCTTTTGCCTTCTGTTTTCCTCCATGATAGAGAACAGGTTCGGAAGGTAAATCCTTGTGTAAAAGTAACCGGTAATAAATCCGGCGACGAGAGAATAGATGATCAGCGCAATCAGGAACGGCCTGGCTGAATCTGCCTGTAACATTGAGTTGCTGTTATCAATAAGATAATCAGCCATACCTTGCAGGTATCCGGGTATCTTACCCAGTTGTGTGAGGGTTACCCCGATGATGATCTTGGTGAGCCAGTCCGACACGTCTTCCAGATTGGTATTCGGCATGTACTTCGTACTTCTGTCATAATCTTCATGCGGGTTATAGTTCTTGTTCAGTTTAGGAATGGCAAACAGGAACCCCAGCAAACCGCCTGACAGCATAACAGCAAAAGCGATGATGATCAACAGTCCCAGCAAATCCCAATAGTTCGTGGAGGTATTGGCATAGGCAAGACAGGCAATCAGCCCGGGAAGGGCCAATGCAAGGGGAAACAGGTGAATAGGGCGCCCTGTTCCGTCAGAAATTTTTTTCGCGCTCATGGTTTTTCATTATGATTATTCATTTTACGTCTCACTTCGCCTCAGGTAGAAAATGTTCCCATGTGAGAGGAGAGAAGCGAGTTCATATCCTACACAAAAAGTAGGTTTCAAGTATTCACTATCTCACCGCCATTCGGATGCAGGCATTGCCCGCTCATGTAGGACGAGTCGCCGGATGCAAGGAACAGGAAGCAGGTAGCTACTTCATTAGGCTCTCCCGCCCTGCCGAGGGGGGTCTCGCTACCGAATCCGGCAACCTTTTCCTTATCAAATGTAGAAGCGATCAGCGGTGTCCATATCGGTCCGGGTGCCACGGCGTTCACCCGTATTTTCCTGGGAGCCAGATTCTGTGCAAGGCTTCGGGTGAAGCTGACGATAGCTCCCTTGGTCGCAGAATAATCAATGAGTTTGGCACTCCCACGGTAAGCTGTCACTGAACTTGTATTCACAATGGCAGCTCCTTCTTTGAGATGCGTCAGGGCATACTTGGTGACCCAGAAGTAAGAAAATACATTATTGACAAAAGTGCGCTCCCATTGTTCTGTCGATATTTCCTCCAAACTATCCTTTTCCCAATGTAAAGCCGCATTGTTTACCAGGATATCGAGTCTGGAAAATTTTTCGATAGTTTTAGCAACCGCCTTTTTGCAGTTCGACTCTTTGGAAAGATCACCTTTTATGAGCAGGCATTCCCTCCCCATTTTCCGGATTTCCTTTTGGGTAGCCTTCGCATCGTCGGTTTCACTTAAATAAGCGATGGCGATATCTGCCCCGTTTGCCGCAAAAAGCAAGGCAGTGGCCTTTCCTATACCGCTGTCGCCCCCGGTTATCAGGGCAACTTTTCCTTCGAGTTTATTTTCTTGTTTTACAGGCTCTGTATGAGGAACCGGCCTCATCTCCGACTCTTTTCCGGGACGGCGTTGCTTTTGTTTCGGACGTAATTTCCTTTCTTCGCTTTGCTTCTGCATAATCCCTGTAATTTTTACCTTTCAACTGGTAATTAACTACATATAAAACCCTGTCCCAGGAATATTTGTTCGCAGAACCTACCTTATTATGATTAATTAACCATATCAATATCACGCATCCAGGAAAGGACACGATGGGGCCATTCATTGACCGTATGCCCGGTATTGCGCAAACCATACCCATGTCCCCCGGAGGGATATAAATGCATGGCTGCCGTTACACCGGCTTCTTTTAGTGCATAATAATAAAACAAACTGCTGTCGATATGGCCCTTGTCGTCCTGGGTCTGGACAAGGATAGTGGGAGGGGTATCGGCATCCACTTTTAATTCGGGAGCAATCGAGAAATTCTCTCCGGCCAGATAAGCGGGATAGATGAGGACACAGAAATCGGGGCGTAGGCTTACCTCATCATAAGCATCGACCCTGGGATAGGTACGTTCGCCATACGCCGTGCTGGCCATGGCCGAGAGATGTGCCCCGGCAGAAAAGCCCAGTACCCCGATCCGGCCGGGATCGATATTCCATTCATCCGCATGGGAGCGGGTATAGGCAATAGCACGTTGCAGGTCCTGCAAGGGTGCCGCATGTTTCTCCAACCCTTCATGGCGCGGCACACGGTATTTCACCAACACGCAGTTGATGCCGAAACTGTTGAAACGCTTGCATATCTCCGTCCCTTCCAGATTATATGCCAGGATATTGTAGCCGCCTCCGGGATTCACAATAATGGTAGCGCCGGTATTGTGGTCGGCAGGCGCAGGATAAAAGGTGAGTGTGGGATCACTTACATTACTGATGCGGAGCACGGGGCATCCCGCTACTTTGTTACCGCTCAGGTCGTCCACCTGTTTCAACTTCCGGGACTCCCCCGGCGCTCCGTCGGGGAACAACAGTACCGGGTTATGCTGTGCCATAAGGGTCATCGTCATTGCTGATAATAAGAAAAGTGAGAAAATTACCTGTTTCATCGTCTTTTTACATGATTGGGTTCCATTGCAAAGATAGGAATTTTTTGAGTCGAAAGATAAAACAAACTCATTTTATATTACGATGATAGGAGAAAAACGGCCGTTTGGTGCTATCTTTGCACTTTAAATACAATTGCAGCAAATGGATCAAAAACAATATCTTCTGGGGATGACGCTCGCCGAGATCACCGAAAGCGTGACGGAACTGGGATTGCCCAAATTCACCGGCAAGCAGATTGCCGACTGGGTTTATGTGAAACGGGCGAAGCAGATCGATGAGATGACCAATATCTCACTGAAGAACCGGGAACTCCTTTCTGAAAAATTCGACATAGGGAGGTCGGAACCATTGGATATACAGACATCGGTCGACGGTACCCGCAAGATGCTATTCAAGACAGACGGCGGAAAATTCATCGAGACGGTGACCATTCCCGAAGAGGACCGCCTTACCATTTGTGTTTCTTCGCAGGTGGGATGCCGGATGAACTGCGACTTCTGCATGACGGGGAAACAGGGGTTCCACGACAATCTCAGTGTTACCGAGATTCTGAACCAGGTTTATTCGGTGCCCGGTTCGGAAGAGATCTCCAACCTGGTATTTATGGGAATGGGCGAGCCGCTGGACAATTACAGGAACGTGAAGAAAGCGTCGGAGTTGCTCCAGGCTGAATATGGACTGGGATGGAGCCCCCGGCGGATCACTCTCTCCACCATCGGTTTGAAATCGAACCTGAAACGGTTTCTCGACGAAAGCAAATGCCATCTGGCGGTGAGCCTCCACAACCCGGTATCGGAAGAGCGGCTCTCCATTATGCCGATAGAAAAGTCGGCTCCGGTGGCTTCGGTGATAGAAATGCTGCGCGAATACGACTGGAGCCGTCAACGGAGGCTCTCGTTCGAATACATTATGTTCGACGGGGTAAATGATTCATTGCTCTATGCCCGCGAACTGGCCAAGCTGCTTGCCGGACTGGACTGCCGCATCAATCTGATCCGTTTCCACGTGATCCCGATGAGCAAACTGAAACCCTCTACCAACGAGAATATGGTGAAATTCCGCGATTTCCTTACCGCCAAAGGATTTATCTGTACCATCCGCGCTTCGAGGGGAGAGGATATCTTCGCTGCCTGCGGCATGCTGTCCACGGCGAAGCTGGTAAAATAGAGTTTAACGATTATTTTAACCTTATCGGTTTTATTTCACACAAATAATCGTATATTTGTTTGTTAAAATGAAATATAAACTTTTTAAATTACGTCGATATGAAGAAACGATATGCTATTGCACCCGCTATTATAGCTTTAATTGTGTTGTTCACATCATGTGACAGCGCGGGAAGCTTTTTCTCTGCTTCGGGAAGTACCAATGAGGTTTTCGTGATCATGGACGAAGCTGCCTGGGAAGGTACCCCGGGAAGAGCACTCTTCGGCGTACTTAATTCCAACACCAAGGCACTGCCACAGCCGGAGCCTAACTTCAGGATACTGCAACTCAAACCGGAAGACTTTACCAGTACTTTCAAGGTAGCGAGAAATGTGATCATTCCCGAAATATCCAATATATACAGTTACCCCAAGCTCACGGCCGATCTCGACAAGTATGCCATGGGACAGGTTATCTTGAATATACATGCTCCCGATTCGGCCAGTTTTGTGGAGTTCATCACTGAAAACAAGGAGAGCATCGTGGATTATTTCATCACCAAGGAGCTGGAACGCAACGCCAAATACCTCAAAAGCCAGACACCGGAGCCGGTAGCACGGGTAAAACAGGTTTTTGGTATCGATATACATTTTCCAAAGGGATTGCCCAACATCACTGAGCATGACAACTTTTACTGGGCGACCAACAATGCCCCACGCAAACGTCAGGATATCGTGATATATCAGTTTCCCTATACTTCCGAGACGGTTTTTGAGAAGGATTCCTTAATTGATATCCGCAACAGGGTGTTAGGAGAATACATCAAAGGGTCGTTCGATTCGCAGATGACGACTGCCACCATTTATCCGCCCGATTACCGGAAAATGGAGACTGATGGCCTCTTCCGGGCCGAGTTGCGCGGCCTTTGGGAAATGACTACCGACATGATGGGCGGCCCGTTCGTGATGCACGCGTTCGTAAACGAGCACACCGGCATGGTAGTGGTAGTGGAAGTATATGTGTATGCCCCGGAAATGAATAAGCGGAATCTCATGCGCAATCTGGAGTCCACATTATACACCATCAGCATTCCCGAACCAAAGGAAGAGAAGAAAGTTTAATAAGTTACTTATCCTGTCAATTTTTAATCATACATAAGTTTTTAAATTAACACATATACATGTCAGAATTAATCAAGGTGGGCATCACCCATGGCGATGTGAACGGCGTAGGATACGAGATCCTGCTGAAAACCTTCTCCGATGCCAGAATACTCGAGTTGTTCCACCCAATCATATACGGATCATCTAAATCGGCTTCCTATCACCGCAAGGTGCTGAACAGTGAAACCCAGAATTTTCATATTATCTCCAAGGTGGAAGAATCGCATGGGGGAAAAGTCAATCTGGTCAATTGCGTCAGGGAGGAGATCAAGATAGAATTGGGAACCGCAAGTGCCGATGCCGGAGAGTCGGCTTATACGGCATTGGATGTTGCCTGTCGTGATCTGGCCAACGGCAAGATCGACCTGCTGGTTACGCTTCCCATCAATAAAGACACGATCCAGAACGATCATTTTCAGTTTCCCGGGCATACCGAATTTTTAGAGAAACGTTTTGCCTCGAACGGGGAAAAGGCTTTAATGGTCATGGCGACGGAGACCATGCGTGTGGCCCTGGCGACGGCCCATATCCCTCTTTCGGAAGTCCCGTCGAAACTCTCCAGGGAATTGATCATGGAAAAACTGAAAACACTCGACCACTCGTTGAAGCGTGATTTCAGGATAGAGAAGCCACGCATTGCCGTACTGGGACTGAACCCGCATGCCGGTGAAAACGGATTACTCGGCAAGGAAGAATCCGAAATCATTGCGCCCGCCGTAAAAGAGGCGCAGGACCAATGGATTCTCTGTGCCGGCCCCTTTCCTGCCGACGGTTTCTTCGGCTCGGGACGCTTTAAGGAGTTCGATGCCATCCTGGCCATGTACCACGATCAGGGACTGATTCCTTTCAAGACCCTTGCCATGGATTCGGGTGTCAATTTTACAGCGGGATTGCCTGTCGTACGCACTTCGCCCGACCATGGTACGGCTTATGATATCGCAGGAAAGAACCTGGCTTCCGACGAATCGTTCCGGCAAGCCATCTATATGGGAATCGACATTGTAAGAAACCGGCAGGCGTATGATGAAGCCCGCAAAAACCCGCTGAAAAAAATGTTCTTCGACCGGGGTAAGGACGATGAGAAACTTGATCTTACCGGTGAGGAGGAGATTTCATAGAGCCAAGAGCCAAGATTCAAGAACCAAGAGCCAAGAGCCAAGAGCCAAGAGCCAAGACATTCGAAGTGGGGGATAATTAATTAAATTTCTTGATTTTAAACCATTGGTCAATAATTGAGCAGTTGAAGGTGACCATCCAATAAGATTCTTTTATATAATTGGATGGTGCCGATAAGGAATTACCGTATTCGAGCGATATGTTCAGCACGTTCCAGTTGACCGGGAAACTGTAGCCGGCCGAAACGGAATAGTTGTATGCATTCGTGCCACCCACCTGTATATAGGATTTGGAGAGAGATGCTCCTATCTGCATTTGGCCATGGTTCCTGAATCCCTGATTCTCGATCCTGTAATACCTGTTTCCTTTCGGGGTATATCCTACTCCGGTATTGATCCTGTATGAATCTACAATTTTGGTGCTACTGACTCCGGATTTGATTCCTTTCCATTTCTGGTATTCGAAATCCATTCCCCAAAAAAGTTTCTTATTGTCACGGGAAAATCCTATGCCAAATGTTTCAGGAATAAACTGGCCGGTAGACCGTTCTTTTTGTTCCTGGATCATATTATAGTCGGTATCGTATATGATTATTTTATTATTCAGTGATATATTTTGTTTGTAACCGTAGGTTGCCCCAACGGTCAGGCCTTCCCTGTGGTACTGGAGACCAAATGTATTATAGAGCTGGGAGACCCGGGACTCTTCTTCAAAAAGATACTCCAACTGATTTTCTGTTTGCTTTAATGTTCCGTTGATATATTTTGTGTTGATACCTACGGAGAAATGATCGGTTATTTTAACCCCATTCGACAGGTATAATTCATACAACCCTCCGCTTCCTTCAAGATATACTGCTTTTGTGGCTGTTGATCCTTCGACAGGTTCTTCGCTATATATCCGGTAACCGGTATCACTAAAGGGTTTTGCACCTAAAGAGATACCCCATCGGGGCATAACCCTGAACCCCATGGCTATTTTTTTCATATTGGCATTGAATGCGTTATCACGCTTTCCGTTCCTGATAAAAACGGACTGCTTACCGGCCACTGACATGTCGAATATGAATTTCAGGCTATCCAGGCCACTGATTCCTGCCGGATTGGCGACGTTCAAATAATCAAAATCCCTCACCCCTATCCCGATATTGGACATCCCCGCCGTTCTTCCGTAGTCCCTGTTTTCAATTTCACCCAACCCGAGCATGGAATAGGGTGAATAAGTCGATTGCCCCTGCATATGCAAAATAAAACAGACCGAAAGGAGAATGGTTATGAAAGAGCCTTTGTTATTCATTGTCATACACTACAACGTATATAATTAATTTTATTCTGTTCTCATCACTCGGAAACGATGAATCTCCCAATACCAGACTTTTTAGCGTATTGTTCTTTTCGGTATCGTCGAGATATAATTGCAACGATGACTTATACATTCCTATCAGGCCCAGTTCATATTGGAGGTAACTGGTCACATCAAATGCATAATAGGTGTTCCTTCCATAAATATTATCCTCGACTAATGTTCCCGATTGCACCGTTATTGTGCTTGGATCCACATATATATCTATTGCCTTCCCGTTTTCATCCAGATAATTCAATGAAAGGTTGGCAGGCAAAGGTGTAAAGCCGCTATATGTCCCTGAAACAGGGTAAACATAGAGGATGGCAGAAGAAATGATAACCTGTTTTCCCAATTTCAAAATTTCATTCAGATCCGGGAAACTCAGTTTTGTATATAAACCTGTCAATCCCTGCAAATGGACTTTGTTTCCGGTCTCGGTCGACGGGAGTGGATTGTTCCTGCTGAGTGACTGTAATACAGTGTTGCTCCTGTCTGTCCCGATTTGGGAAAAGGCTACACTGGTATTCACCGTCATGTCTATTTTGTTCTCTTCGGTGGCAACGCCTCCTCCAATCGTGGTATAATGAAGTCTTATGACCGGATACTCACTATTGAGCACAAAACTGTTGACGGCAGCATTATCCTCTGTTCCCGGAGAAAGTTTTATCCCTTTGAAATAGGTCCGGAAATTCACATAGGTCTCCAATAGATCGGATTGGGCCTGCATAAGGTCAACCAACTCCAATCCGAATTCATCGGGCAGCCTTATTTCCAACGTAGTGTCATTTTCCCAATGTTCCTGGGGCCTGTAAAATTGACAGGTTACCCATGGATCAGTGTCGGCCGCCACAGAAGAAGTAGTGTAGAGTTGGCTCTTTTCATCCAGTTCTATGGTTTGTTTCAACTTATATATGTGAAGGGTCTGGAGTTGGGTAGTATCGCCATAGCTAAAGTCGTCATATCTGAGGATTAATGAAATGGAATCGAACTTAACCGTGACAATCGCATCGGAACCAAATTCCGACTGGCTGTAGCCGGGCGGGTTAAAGTCGAAATAAGAGTGAGCGGCAATAATTCCAAAGTCAGGGGAATGATATTTACCTTCAAATATCCTGGCCAACCCTGTTGTTACGGATGAATCACCCAAATGGGTCTCCAGCTCAACAGTACAGTCTTCTATAATCATATTTCTTCCCTTCACCGAGACCAGGTTATCTCCCACCGTAAAATCATCACTAATGCATGACACCAAAAAGAGCGTACAGCATAAAAAATAAGACAAGCACTTCATAAGGAACTTTTTTTGTTGACCCAACAAAGAAACAGGAAGGAAGCAGGATGAGAAAATATAATCGACGAGCTGAATGGGGCCCTCTTTGAGTGATTCTTTATCTCCCGTAAATCTTGTTTTCCCGGGAAAATGTCAGTGGGAAATCAGTAGCCGACTATTATCGGTCATTCATCCCGGTTTAAACGACATTCGTCGATATTTTTTTCCCGGCAAAGAGAGCTTCTATACTTTTGCAGGTACTTGATGAAAACAGTGAAGTAACAAATTATTAATAAATTCATATTGTCATGAATGATCGAATCAAATTATTGGTAGTATTCTCTTTTGGACTATTCAGCTTATTCAGTCTTGTCTCCTGTTCCGATGACAGCGACAGCGACCTGGTAGGCAACTGGATCAGACGGTCGGATTTCGGAGGGCCGGTACGGGGATTTGCCTCTTGTTTTGTAATAGACAGAAAAGCGTATGTCGTTGGTGGC
The DNA here is from genome assembly GCF_040307845.1 of Proteiniphilum sp. Lineage (GTDB taxonomy): Bacteria > Bacteroidota > Bacteroidia > Bacteroidales > Dysgonomonadaceae > Proteiniphilum. The sequence continues at coordinate 65,723 of NZ_JAWRIS010000038.1, read as the reverse complement.
GTTGCCGCCAGGAGTCAAAGATTGAATGATATCTGGGAATATAATATTGACCAGGGTTATTGGACACAAAAGGCTGATTTTCCGGGAACAGCCAGAAGTTCGGCGTTTGCCTTTGCATCGGAGAGCAATGGCTACTATGGAACCGGTTTTGATGGAATTAATTATTATAATGATTTCTGGGAGTTTGATCCTGCCAATAATCAATGGACGCAAAAAGCTGATTTCCCCGGAGCCGCCCGCAACGGTGTTACGGCATTTTACCTGAAGGGAACCGGCTATGCGGGTACGGGTTACAGCAGCAATTATTTTATGGATTTTTACAAGTATGATCCCACTACCGATAAATGGGAAACCGGAGTGAGCATACAGGGAACAAAACGGGCTTATGCCACCAACTTCATTATTGACGATAAAGCGTATGTGGTGGGAGGATGGAATAATGCCACTTATCCCACCGATTTCTGGATGTTCGACCCCGATACCCAGACATGGGAACAAAAAGCGCAGATAGGTGACAAAACCGATTCTGATTTTGATGACGATTATACGACAATCACCCGTCTGAATACGGTTTCTTTTGTCATTAACGGATTGGGTTATCTGGCAACCGGTGAGACCGGCGGACTTAACAGCTACACCTGGGAATACAATCCGCTGACCGACAGATGGACGGAAAGGACTTCGTTTGAGGGATCGGCACGCACTGCTGCCGTCGGCTTCTCCATTGATAACAGGGGTTTTGTGTTGACCGGCGTAGGCGCCAGCTCTACTACATCCACCTCCCTTTATTTTGACGACATGTGGGAATTCAAGCCGAGAGATGAGTATAATGAATATGACTAAAAAAGCGGCGACATCCGGATTATCCATCATCAGCATTATTCTGGTGGTATCTGTTTCATTTCTTTTCTCAGTCAAAAGCAAGGATTCGGGTATTTACAACGTAGAAACATTTCAATCGGCTAATGGCTGGGGATATCAAATAACGCAACAAGGGAAAGTGATCATTTTACAATCCTATATACCCTGTATCAAAGGAGACCACCCTTTTCCCAATGAAAAATCGGCGCTCGAAACCGGTAACATTGTTGTGGCAAAGATCAGGAATAATGAAGCCCCTTCCATTACACCCGAAGAGCTTGATAAGACAATAAGTAGCACCGGATACTGAGATTTAAACGAACTACAGATGTATAAGAAATTAATAAAGGTATTGCTACACATTCTTATCTGGATAGTTGTGCTTGTTATCATAACATCCATGTCGTCGCGCCCGGACAGCACCTTCTCTTTGACAAAAAGCATCCCGTTCATCATTATATACCTGTATCTGATTTGTTTCTTCTACCTAAATGCCCATTGGCTGTTTGCTAAATTGATCTTCAAAAAGAAATACATACTCTATGGTCTCTCTATAGGACTCATCCTTTTATTATATATTTATTTCCATCATTATATCTTTTCATTATTTTTTCAATTTGATTTCTTTCATAATCCCGGGATTCATCCGCAAGGGCCACCACCTTTCGAAGCGCCGCCCTTTATGCCGGAAAAGAGAAGATTTATTCCCGGCCGGAGGATTATTCTTCCACTGACCCAGTTTCTCCTGTTCTGGATGCTTAGTGCATGCTATAGGCTTGCTGATGAATGGATATCGTTAAACAAAAAAAATAAGGAAATAGAGGCAGAAAAATCTCTCATCGAACTGGCCTATTTAAAAGCCCAGATAAATCCCCACTTCATTCTCAACACACTCAATACGATCTATTCATTAGTCCTCAGAGGAAGCGAGAAAGCGTTAGATGCCATCTTATTGTATTCCCAGGTCATCCGGTATATCTTCGACAAGATAGACACGAATCTTGTCCCCCTGCAAGAAGAGATTGATTATATTATCAACTATATCGATCTGCAGACTCTACGGTTTACCGATACCTTACATATCGAATTTAATATCGAAGGCAATACGGAGAAGCACAAGATTGCTCCCCTTACTTTTATCTCCTTCATCGAGAATAGTTTTCAATACGGGATAAGCAACCATTACCAGTCTACCATATCTATCCGGATCAAAGCAGAAGAGAACAGCATACATTTCGCGACACAGAACAGAAAATACAAGAAAAATGATTTCCAGCATATAGGTAAAAATATAGGGATAAAAAATACGAAAAGAAAATTAAACCTCATCTATCCGGATAAGCACAAACTGTTTATAAAGGAAACCAATGATTCTTTTTACCTCGATCTGATCATCTTCGACACATCGTGTAAATAGAAATAATATAAAAGGAATAACGATGAGAAAAATAAACTGTGCTATTATTGATGATGAACCTCCGGCATCGGATATTTTAAAATATTATATAGACAAGACCCCGAATTTCGAGGTGACCGAGATATATTATGACCCGATAAAAGCTTTGGAGGGGTTAAGGACCAAAAAGGTGGATGTGATCTTTTGTGATGTGGAGATGCCCGATATCAACGGGCTTCAGCTCCTCGATTCGCTTTGTTTAAACCAGAATAAAAATGCGCTTGTGGTGATCATCTCGGCACATGCGAAATATGCGGTAGAGGGGTTTAACATCAATGCTATCGATTATTTATTAAAGCCGGTACCTTTTGCAAGATACCTGAAAACAACACAAAAAATACTCGATTATATAAAGGATAAAAGTGCAATAGACACAGATGCGGATAGTAAAGAGCATATCCCTTCCACGGAATCATCAAAAGACTATATCTTCATAAAATCAAAAGGGAAATTACTTAAATTGAATTACACCGAAATTCTTTATATCGAAGCCATAGGCGATTATGTGAAGATCTGTCTTGAAAACGGCAAATCCATTGTAATCATGGATAGCTTGAAGCATCTGGAAAAGACATTACCCAATGACTTTTTTAAAAGGATACACCGCTCCTATATAGTAGCGATATCACAAATAAAAGCCATAGAGTATAAAAAGGTCATGATCGGAGAAAATATATCCCTGCCCATAAGTAACTCATACTATAACACCCTGTATGATAGTCTGGTTTCCAACCATATCGTGAAAACAATCAGTGACCGGTAGAATGTCTGGCAAATCAAATGACAAGGGTGGATACACCCTTGCTGCAGTGATCCACCCCTGTGTATAATCCATGATTTCTCAGGATCAACTATTTTCCGGACGCAGTTTTCTTACCACGGCACCGGTCTGCCACATTTCGCTCTCGCGAAGGGCTTTCAATTCCTCCTCGAGTTTTTCCCGGTAATCGGTCTGTGAGTTGCTGTCGATGGAGCGTTGTGCTTCATTACCGCAGGCTACTTCTTTATACAATTTTTCGAATACGGGTTTGGCCGCATCGTGGAACGGGCCCATCCAGTCGAGGGCACCCCGTTGTGCGGTAGTGGAGCAGTTGGCATACATCCAGTCCATCCCTTTTTCGGCAAACAGCGGCATCAATGACTGGGTCAGTTCCTCTACCGTTTCGTTGAATGCTTCTGAGGGAGTGTGCCCGTTCTCACGTAACACTTCATACTGTGCCAGCAATAATCCCTGGATAGCGCCCATCAACGTACCCCGTTCACCGGTCAGGTCGGAATACACCTCACGTTTGAAATCGGTTTCGAAGAGATAACCCGACCCTACGCCAATACCGAGGGCGATCACACGGTCGAACGCCTTTCCTGTCGCATCCTGATAGATGGCATAGCTGGAGTTGAGTCCGCGCCCTTCCAGGAACATTTTCCGAAGGCTTGTTCCCGATCCTTTGGGAGCGACTAAGATCACATCCACATCGGCAGGAGGAATGATGCCGGTACGGTCTTTATAGGTAATGCCAAAGCCATGGGAGAAGTAAAGAGCTTTACCCGGAGTGAGATGTTTCTTCACCGTCGACCACAAAGCAATCTGTGCCGCGTCGGACAGCAGGTACTGGATAATGGTTCCCCGTTGGCAAGCCTCTTCAATATCGAAGAGTGTTTCACCGGGTACCCATCCGTCGGCTACTGCCTTATCCCAGGTTTTACTCTCTTTGCGCTGTCCTATGATTACATTAAAGCCGTTATCACGCAGGTTGAGCGACTGCCCGGGGCCTTGCACGCCATAACCAATTACCGCTATTACTTCATCTTTTAATACTTCCCGTGCTTTTTCAAGGGGAAACTCGTCGCGGGTAACTACATTTTCCTCAACCCCGCCAAAATTCATTTTTGCCATATTTATTAGACTGTTAGAGCCCGTGAATTAAGAATTAAGAATTAAGAATTAAGAATTAAGTATTAAGAATTAAGAATTAAGATTCAAGACTGTCGAATCATTATCAATTTTAATTCCATTGATTTTCAATTTTCCATTGTCAATTCATCAATCACTGACTGTTTGTTTATAATTAATTTTCTGTTTCTTCTATACTTTCCCGCTGCTGTTCCCATTTGGAGAGCATGTCACTCAGGCGTTCCACCCTCGACTTGGTGATGGCGATCCTTCCCGAACGGACGAACTGCAGCACACCGATGGTGTCGGCCAGTTCCTCAAAGAGACCCTGGGTCTCCTCATAATGGCCTGCCTTCAGGAATACCACACAATCCTTGTTCACTTCCAGTATCCTGATATTGTATTTTCTTACCAGATACTCTATGGAACCATGTTCCATCACCTTATCGGTCGAAAGCTTGTAGAGTGCCAGTTCCTGATGTACAAGATCTTCATCGGTGTTGAAATAAGCTTTTAGGATATCCACCCGTTTGTCGATCAGGCGCACCAGTTTTTTCATGGTCTCATCATCTTCACAAAAAGTGGTGATGGTGAACTTATGGATTCCCCTGATAGCGGATGGTGATACCGACAACGTCTCGATATTGAGCTGCCTGCGGGTAAAGATGGTCGTGATCTGATTGAGCACACCTACCGTATTTTCTGAGAAAATAGTGATGGTATATAATGTTTTATTCCCGTCCATTTTAATTGATAATTAGTAATTGGTAATTAATAATTGGTAATTAATAATTGGTAATTAGTAATTCTACAAAGAGTGTCCGTTCCCCAACATAATATTGGTAATAGTCCCTCCCGCAGGCACCATGGGATACACCATCCCTTTGGTTTCTACCAACACTTCGAGCAGGTATGCTCCTTTGTGTGTGAGCATCTCCTGTATGGCGTCATCGAGTTCAGCGCGTTCAGTCACTTTCCGTCCCCTGATATTGTATGCGTCTGCAATCTTGACAAAATCAGGATTTTTCAGGTGTGTCTCCGAATAACGTTCATCAAAAAAGAGTTCCTGCCATTGGCGCACCATCCCCAGGAAATTATTGTTCAGCAGGATGATTTTCACGTCAATACCGTATTCCATAATGGTGCCGAATTCCTGGATGGTCATCTGCAGGCCACCGTCGCCCACGAAGATACATACCGTCCTGTCGGGCGCACCATATTTTGCACCAATTCCGGCAGGCAAGCCAAATCCCATCGTACCCAACCCGCCCGAGGTGACCATACTGCGTGATTGATTGTACCTGAAGTAACGGGTAGCCATCATCTGGTGTTGACCCACGTCGGTCACGCAAATCGCTTTGTTTTGTGTGGCTTCGGTAACTTTGTTCACTACCTCACCCATCTTTATGGCTCCTCCGTTTTGGGGATAGAGTTCATTTTTGATGATGCAATCGTATTCCTTTTCTTCATAGGGCTTGAATTCCCCGAGCCACTCGGGGTATGATTTCTTTTCGAGCAACTCGGTTACCATCGGCAATGTTTGCCTGGCGTCACCGAGTACCTTCACGGTAGTCTTTACGTTCTTGTCCATTTCAGCCAGATCTATATCAAAATGGATTACTTTGGCTTGCTTGGCGTAAGTCTTCAGGTCACCCGTCACCCGGTCGTCGAACCGCATCCCTATAGCAATCAGCACATCACACTCATTGGTCTTCATGTTGGGTGCCACGTTCCCATGCATACCCAACATGCCCTGGTTGAGAGGATGGTCGGAGGGCATGGCCGACAATCCCAGGATGGTAGAGCCAAAAGGTATGCCACTTTTCTCCAGGAAAGCAGCCAGCTCTTTTTCGGCATTTCCGAGGATCACTCCCTGCCCGACCAGTGCAAACGGCTTCTCAGCATTGTTAATAAGGTCGGCCGCCATCTTTATTTTGTCTTCTTCCACTTGTGGCAGCGGATGGTAACTCCGCAGGAAATTGGTCTTTTGATAGGAATAGTCGCATTTGAGTACCTGTGCATCCTTGGCGATATCGAGTACCACGGGCCCGGGGCGTCCGTTCGAAGCTATATAGAATGCCCTTGAGACTGCCCAGGCGATATCTTCGGCGCGCCTTACCTGGTAAGCCCATTTGGTGATGGGTTGCGTAACACCAATCACATCGGCCTCCTGAAAAGCGTCGGAGCCAAGCAGGGTTGAATTGACCTGTCCCGAGATCACCACTAAGGGTGTACTATCCATCATGGCATCGGTGATGCCGGTGATCGCGTTGGTCGCTCCCGGGCCGGACGTAACGAGGGCTACGCCTACCTTTTCCGAGACACGCGCGTATCCCTGCGCTGCATGGAGCGCTCCCTGTTCATGGCGTACCAGTATATGCCTGATCTCATGTTTATGATCGTACAAGGCGTCAAATACCGGCATTATGGCGCCACCCGGATAGCCGAATATGGTATCTACACCTTCGGCGATCAGAGAACGAATCAGGACTTCGCTCCCCGCAATATTTTCCGTTTGATTATTTTTGTCCATACACTCTTCTCTTTAAACTTGAACCTAAAATTGTATTTCTCTTCTTATATGATTCTGACTGCCCCGAGGTCGGCCGAACTCACAAAAGCGGCATAAGCTTTCAATGCTTTTGAAATCACCCTGTCGCGTTGGGGCTTGAAAGCGTTTTCTCCTTTGGCCTCTTCCTGCCTCCTTCTTCCCAGCAATTCTTCATCACTGATTTTTAAATTGATGGAACGGGCAGGAATATCTATCTCAATGATATCTCCATCGCGTACCAGACCAATAGCTCCGCCGGCAGCTGCTTCGGGTGAGATATGTCCGATGGAAAGTCCTGAGGTACCTCCCGAGAAACGTCCGTCGGTGATCAGGGCACATTCTGTTCCAAGGTGCCTGGCTTTGATATAGGATGTGGGATAGAGCATCTCCTGCATGCCGGGACCGCCTTTGGGACCCTCATATACGATCACCACTACATCGCCGGCCTGTACATCTCCGTTAAGGATACCGGTACAGGCATCGTCCTGCGAGTGGAATACTTTGGCTGTACCGCTGAATTTCCAGATGCTTTCATCCACACCGGCAGTTTTTACCACACAACCTTTTTCTGCGATATTCCCTTTCAGGATGGCCAGTCCGCCATCTTTGGTGTATGCATGCGCCACACTGCGGATACAACCGTTCTCCCGGTCAGTATCCAACTCTTTGAATTGTGCATTCTGGGATGCCATCACAATATTGTACCGGTTACCGGGAGCGGAAGAGTAGATCCGGTGTGCCTCTTCACCCGGATTTCCGTTGGTGATGTCATATTCTTTGAGCGCCTCTGCCAGGGTGCGCCCGTCGGCACGGTGCACCGAAGTATCCACCAGACCCGCCTTCGCCAGTTCGTTCATGATCCCCATAATGCCACCGGCACGGTTCACATCCTGGATATGGTATTTCTTGGAGTTGGGTGCCACCTTGCAGATGCAGGGCACACGACGTGATAAGGCATCTATATCATCAAGGGTGAAATCAATTTCACCTTCGTGGGCAATAGCCAATGTATGGAGGATAGTGTTTGTAGAGCCCCCCATGGCGATATCGAGCGTCATGGCGTTAAGGAATGATTCACGGGTAGCGATATTTCTCGGCAGCACGGTATCGTCTCCTTCGGAATAGTACCTGTAAGCATTTTCCACGATCTGACGGGCAGCATCTATGAAAAGTTGTTTGCGGTTGACATGTGTCGCCAATATCGTTCCATTGCCGGGCAGTGCCAGTCCGATCGCCTCATTGAGGCAGTTCATGGAGTTGGCGGTGAACATGCCGGAGCAGGAACCGCAAGTAGGACAGGCCAGCTGTTCGAGTTGCGCTACCCGCTCATCGGAAACCGATTCGTCGGCCGACTCGATCATGGCATCGATCAGGTCGATCTGCTCATCACCGATCTTCCCTGCTTCCATCGGTCCACCCGAGACAAAGATAGCAGGTATGTTCAGCCGCATGGCAGCGATCAGCATCCCCGGCGTGATTTTATCACAGTTACTGATGCAAATCATTGCATCGGCCTTGTGGGCGTTCACCATATACTCCACCGAGTCGGCGATCAGGTCGCGCGAGGGAAGGGAGTATAACATACCATCATGTCCCATGGCGATACCGTCATCCACTGCGATGGTGTTGAACTCGGCGGCAAAACAACCCAGTTTCTCCACCTCCTGTTTCACTAATTGTCCGATCCCATGGAGGTGCACATGACCGGGCACAAATTGTGTAAAAGAATTAACGATCGCGATGATGGGTTTTCCCATCTGTTCGCGTGTCATTCCGTTGGCATGCCAGAGAGCGCGTGCACCTGCCATACGACGCCCTTGCGTACTGGTCGCACTGCGTAAATCACCACTATGTATGTTTTTGTTATCCACTGTTTTAAAATTACTAATTACCAATTACCAATTTGATTTCAGAGTCAAAACGTTTTAACTTTCCCAGTCTCCCACCATTCCACCATTTCACTTTTTCACCATTCCACCTTTCCGCTTTTTCACTTTTTCACAAACGATGCAATCCACTCTCCTACTTCAGAGGTTTTATAAGCTTTTCCTCCGTCAGCGATATCTTCGGTGACGATTCCGGCTTCGAGGCTTGCATTGACTGCTTCCCGGATAAGTGCTCCTTCTTCCATCAGGTTGAAACCATATTCAAACATCAGGGCGGCGGAAAGGATCATGGCCAGTGGATTGGCGATATTCTTGCCGGTCGCCTGGGGATAAGATCCGTGAATAGGCTCGAACAGCGATGTATGCAAGCCCACGGATGCTGAAGGGAGTAATCCCAGAGAACCGGTAATTACGGACGCCTCATCGGTGAGGATATCCCCGAACAGGTTCTCAGTCACCATCACATCAAAGCTTTTAGGCCATTGGATGATACGCATGGCCGCATTGTCCACAAAGAGGAAATCGGTCTCGATATCAGGATACTGCGGTGCGATTTCCTGTGCAATCTGGCGCCAGAGCCGGGAAGTAGCGATCACGTTTGCCTTATCGACCACCGTCACTTTTTTGCGCCGCTGTCCGGCAAACTTGTAGGCAAGGTGCAATACCCGTTCTATTTCTTCGCGGGTATACACACAAGTGTCATAAGCTGTATTGCCATCCTCGCTCCTTCCCTGCGGCCGGCCGAAATACATCCCCCCCGTCAATTCGCGGATACAGACGAAATCGGCACCTTCCACCAGGTCGGCCCGCAAGGGCGACTTATGGATAAGGGAGGGGAAAGTCATTACCGGACGAATATTCCCATAAAGTCCCAACTGCTTGCGCATACGGAGCAATCCCTGTTCGGGACGTACTTTCGCGTTGGGATCATTATCGTATTTGGGATCACCGATAGCACCGAACAGTACCGCATCGCTCTGCATACAGAGTTCATGCGTTTCGGACGGATAAGGATTACCGGTCGCATCAATGGCACAAGCGCCCACAATGGCCTCTTTACAGGTCAGGGTATGACCGAATTTTTCACACACGGCCGAAGTAATATTCAGCGCCTGTTTCATTATTTCCGGGCCTATTCCGTCGCCCGGCAGTACAGCTATGTTTAGTTGCATATATTTTTATTTAGAGTAAAGAACAAAGAATAAAGACATTTTAAATTAAAAATTAAAAATTAAAAGTTAAAAGTTAATTCTTAACTTCTCAACTTCTTCACTTCTTCACTTCAGACTTCTTTTTTATCAGTCACATTATTCACATTGACACATTCATTATCACTACTTGCCCCGATTTATCGGGATTAATCACCTTTCCACTCTCCCACTTTTTTCACTTTTCCACTTTTCCACCTTCCCTCTTTACTAGGGTAATCTCATATAATTCATATTGGGAATATTCCCGCTCTCAATCATATTCAACATTTTCATTGTCGCCTTGATGGCAGCCACCGTCTGGTCGATGTCCAGTGCACGGGTTCTGAACACTTTGTCATCGAACTTCCAGGTGATCACCGTCTGCACGTAGGCGTTGGTCTTGCCTCCGGGAGGGATCACCACCACATAGTCAATCAGTTCGGGTGCCGGTTTATTCAGCTTCCTGTATATTTTGTACATTGCTTTTGAGAAAGCGTGGTATTGTCCGTCTCCTGCTGCGGTTTCCTGATAGACTTCACCTTTTATCGATATCTTCACGGTGGCGGTAGGTCTCAGTCCATCCGTCAGCGTAAGCGAATAGTTGAGCATTTTGATGTCCTGATTTTCCACCCCGTTCTTCAACACATCAGAAACAATATAGGGCAGTTCATCGAGGTTGACTATCTCTTTCCTGTCACCCAGTTCAATAATACGTGCAGTTACTTTACGGGTCGACTCGTCGTCGAGCTCGATACCCAGCGCCTCCAGATTTTTAATGATATTGGAACGGCCTGCATTTTTCCCCAACGCATATTCACGGAAACGGCCGAACCGTTCAGGCATCAGGTTATTGAAATAGAGGTTTTTCTTTTTATCGCCATCGGCATGCACGCCCGCCACCTGGGTGAATACATTATCGCCGATTACCGGCTTATTATTGGGTATACGCACACCGGAGTAACTTTCCACTACTTTGCTCACGTTATAGAGCTTCGATTCGTCGACATTGGTAGTTAATCCCATATGGTCATGAATAAGCGCTACCACGCTGGTAATGGGAGCATTGCCGGCCCTCTCACCCAAACCGTTTACAGTGACATGTACCCCTTTCACGCCTGCTTTGATGGCTTCATAAACATTGGCTACGGCAAGGTCGTAGTCGTTATGGGCATGAAAATCGAAATGAAGGCCGGGATAACGGGCAATCATTTCCGAACAGTATTGATGTGTTTCATCGGGATTGAGTACTCCCAGCGTATCGGGCAGCATAAAACGGGTGACTGCCTCATCTTTCAAACCATCCATCATCCGGAAAACATACTCTTTAGAGTCACGCATCCCATTAGACCAATCTTCAAGATAGAGGTTGACTGCCAATCCCATCCGATTTGCCTGAACAATAGTGTGCTGCACATCTGCCAGATGTTCTTGCTGTGACTTGCATAATTGGTAGGTGCAATGTTTCAATGAACCTTTACAGAGCAGGTTTACCACCTTGCAGCCGGCATTGACGATCCATTCCAGGGAAGTAGTGCCATCCACAAAGCCGAGTACCTCAAGCCGGTCGATATACCCATGAGCAGTCGCCCATTGCGCCATTTTCTTCACGGAATGGAATTCTCCTTCGGAGACGCGTGCAGAAGCGATCTCTACCCGGTCAACCTTCAACTCTTCAAGCAAAAGGCGCACCACGCTCACCTTCTCCTGTGCAGCAAAAGATACCCCCGAGGTCTGCTCTCCATCACGGAGCGTGGTATCCATGATCTCTATTTTCTTTACTTCCTTCATGTTATATGTTCTTCGCCAATTCTATTGTCATTCGGCTCCGCCAATTCTATTGTTATTCGGCTCCGCCGATTCTATTGTTATTCGGCTCCGCCGTTATTCGCTGCGCGTTATTCGTTCGCTGCGCTCACGTTATTCGTGCTTCGCACGTAGAACCCCACTACTGAATAACTATTGAATAACCACTGAATAACAATCGAATAACTACTGAATAACCACTGAATAACTATTGAATAACTATCGAATACCTACTGAATTTCATTCATACGCGAAAGCACGGTTTCTCTCATATTCCTCAATCTTATCCTTGTTGGAGAGGAGGAAATCGATATCGTCCAATCCTTTCAGCAGGCATTCTTTCTTATAGGGATTAATCTCGAATGATTCAGTTGATCCTGTTCCGTTATTCGAAATAGTTTGTTCTTCCAGATTGACTGTGACCGTCACCTGTGGATTCTTATTCACCGAGGCAAACAGTTCACTCAGGAATTTTTCACTTACGATTACCGGCAGGATACCGTTGTTGAGGGCATTATTACGGAATATGTCGGCGAAGAAGCTCGATACGACCACTTTAAAGCCATAACCTCCGATAGCCCAGGCAGCATGCTCGCGGCTACTCCCGCTACCGAAATTCTTACCGGCTACCAATACCTGTCCGGAATAGACAGGATTATTCAGCACGAAATCGGATTTCGGGTTTCCCTCTTTATCATAACGCCAGTCAGCGAACAGGTTATCACCAAATCCTTCGCGTGTGGTTGCTTTCAAGAAACGTGCGGGTATGATCTGGTCGGTATCCACATTCTCAATCGGAAGTGGTACATATGTTGATGTTATTGTTTGAAACTTTTCCATTTTATTTTTAATTATCATTACCTTTCCCGATTCATCGAGATTAGTAAATTAATACATTCATCCCATTGGCACATTGAATCACGGTTCAGTGATCTTTCCGTTTACCGCGGCGGCGGCGGCCACTAACGGACCGGCCAGGATAGTCCTTGCACCGGGTCCCTGCCGTCCCTCGAAATTCCGGTTGGAAGTGGAGACTGCGTATTTACCTGCCGGCACCTTATCGTCGTTCATTGCCAGGCAGGCGGAGCAACCCGGCTGGCGGAGCTGGAAACCCGCCTCTGTCAGTATTTTATCGAGTCCTTCGGCTTCAATCTGCTTGCGTACCTGCCAACTGCCGGGCACTAACCATGCCGTCACATTATCGGCTTTCTTTTTTCCTTTTACATAGTTGGTAAATACCCGGAAGTCCTCTATACGGCCGTTGGTACAGCTTCCCAGGAAGACATAATCTATCGTTTTTCCTTCTAACTTTTCGCCGGGGGCAAATCCCATATAATTCAATGATTTCTCGAAAGAGATCTTTCCGGCTTCGTCTATTTCATCCAGGCGGGGGATAGTACCGTCGATAGGCATACCCATACCGGGGTTTGTCCCGTAAGTGATCATCGGGCGTATCTTTGCCACATCAAAGGTGACCTCCTTATCGAAGACAGCACCTTCATCACTCTTCAAAGTTTGCCAGTAAGCCACCGCTTTATCCCATTTCTCACCTTTAGGCGCGAATTCACGTCCTTTGATATAGTTGAATGTGGTTTCATCCGGAGCAACCAGACCTCCACGGGCACCCATCTCGATACTCAGGTTACAGAGCGTCATTCGCTCTTCCATGGTGAGGTTGCGTACCGCTTCACCGGCATATTCCACAAAGTAACCGGTAGCACCTCCGGTGGTCAGTTGCGAAATCATATAGAGTGCCATATCTTTGGCGCTTACATTTTCGCCCAGGCTGCCTTCAAAATTGATCCGCATGGTTTTGGGCCGTGTCTGCAGGATACATTGCGATGCCAGCACCATTTCCACTTCACTGGTACCAATCCCAAAGGCGATAGCGCCAAAAGCACCATGGGTGGAAGTATGGCTGTCACCACACACGATAGTCATGCCCGGCTGCGTATAACCGTTTTCCGGTCCTATCACGTGTACGATCCCGTTCTTGGGATTATTGAGGCCGTAATAAGTCAGTCCGAAATCCGATGCATTTTTAGCCAGGGTTTCCACCTGAAAACGCGACACAGTATCCCGAATGGGTTTGTTCTGCCACATAGTAGGGATATTATGATCGGCCGTAAGCGTAGTCTGTTGCGGACGGAACACGTCCAGTCCACGCGCCCTGATCCCGGCAAAAGCCTGGGGACTGGTCACCTCGTGGCATAAATGCCTGTCGATGTATAACTGGGTGGGACCGTCTTTCACCGTCGCCACCACATGCGCATCCCATATCTTATCAAAAAGAGTCTTCATATATTTTAATTACTAATTACTAATTACAAATTACCTTTCCACTTAATCACTCAGGCACTCAGGCACTTAATCGCTCAGGCACTTAATCGCTCAGACACTTAACCACTCAGGCACCTTATTCCACAATTTTATTCACCGCGTCAATGAATGCTTCTACGGATGCCGCCACGATATCGGTATTGGCAGAAAAACCGTAATACACAATATTATTGTGTTCCACCTGCATGTGTACTTTTCCTATATCATCGCTACCGTGATCGATTGCCTGGATGAGGAATTCGCGTATCTTAACCTTTCTGCGGATAATATTTTTCACGGCACGGATAGCAGCATCTACCGGCCCGTTGCCGCTTGCAGTCGCTTCGAAGTGTTCGCCGGCAATATTCAGTGCAATACTGGCCACATCGCGTACACCGATACCGCAAAGCACCTGCAGGTATTCCACTTTGATCCTGTTCAGGCGTGCATCCTTACCGACCAACATCAGGATATCATCATCGTTGACGCTTTTCTTCCTGTCGGCTAACTCCAGAAACTTCTGATATACTTCATCCAACTCTCCATTTTCAAGCTTCACGCCGAGGATGGAGAGACGGTTTTTTAACGCGGCACGTCCGCTGCGTGCCGTCAGCACGATGGCATTGTCATCGATTCCCACATCTTTGGGATTGATGATTTCGTACGTTTCAACATTTTTGAGGACACCATCCTGATGGATTCCCGAGGAGTGGGCAAAGGCATTCCTACCCACAATCGCCTTATTAGGTTGTACCGGCATATTCATCAAGCCCGACACCATCCGGCTGGCCGAGTAGATATGTTGCGTATTGATATTGGTATCGAATCCACGGTCCTTGTGGCTTTTCAGCGCCATCACCACCTCTTCGAGCGAGGTATTACCGGCACGCTCACCGATACCGTTGATGGTCACTTCCACCTGGCGTGCTCCGTTCAACACACCCGAAAGGGTATTGGCAGTGGCCATTCCCAGATCCTGATGACAGTGAGTGGAGAGGATGGCATCCTTCATATCCACGTTATCTATAAGATACTTTATTTTGGCTCCGTATTCGTCGGGGAAGCAATAACCGGTGGTGTCGGGTATATTCACCACGGTAGCTCCGGCGTCGACCACAGCCTGCACCACACGGGCAAGATATTCATTATCGGTGCGGCCCGCATCTTCCGCGTAGAATTCCACATCATCCACAAAGCGGCGGGCATGCTTTACAGCTTTTACCGCCCGTTCAATAATTTCCTCACGGTTGGAATTGAATTTGTATTTAATATGCGAGTCGGAGGTACCGATGCCGGTATGGATCCGTTTGCGCTTGGCATACTTCAGGGCTTCCGCCGCTACTTCGATATCTTTTTCCACAGCACGGGTCAGCGCACAGACAGTGGGCCACGTGACCGCCTTGGATATCTCTACCACGGAATTGAAATCACCCGGACTTGAAACAGGAAAGCCGGCTTCAATCACGTCCACCCCCAACAACTCAAGAGCCTGTGCAATCTGGATCTTCTCAATGGTGTTCAACTGACAACCGGGAACCTGTTCGCCATCTCTTAATGTTGTATCAAATACATAAATACGTTCCATTCTTATTCACCTTTTTGTTAGCCTATAAAAAAGGATAACCTTTCCCACTTGGTGAGAAAGGTTATCCCTATATTTTTTACCTAATGTAAATCACAGATATGCCAGTCTCACCCTCCGAATTTTTCCAGAAGTAGAATAGAAATGACTAGAATACCGACCTGATGATACATACAACAATTTGAATTTTTTCTTGTTTAACGGCTGCAAAGTAAGTGCAAAAATTCATACTAACAAAATATTTCCACAATTTTCTTCAAATAATTTTCGATTTGATTATTATTGCCGTAAATAATTTTCGATTTGAAACCTGATGACAAGACAAATAATCAACACATTATCCCTGATTTCCTTGTCAGACAAAACATCTGGCAGGAGTAAATTGTTTATATGAACAGCATGTTTTTTAATTGCGATGAAATAAAAAAGAGGATGAACAAAGCGGGAAAAGCAAGAAGTCCGTTTTTGTTTGCAGTAGATTTTGAGATGCGGGAAGGATTTTTTATTACCGATCCATTATCTCAGAGAGAGGTGCTGTTCGATGTGAAGGGTATTTCCAATTCCTCTCCTCCCCCGCCTTACCTACATCCGGGAAATTACCTGTTTGAGGCTTTTCCTGAGGATTACCAAAGCTATCTCCGTCGTTTTAACATAGTAATGGAAGGACTGAGACGAGGCGACTCCTATCTCGCCAACCTTACGATAAAAACACCCCTTCATACTTCGCTCTCCCCGGAGGAAATTTTTCATCTGAGCAGGGCAACCTATAAACTTTATCTTCCCGGCAAATGGATATGCTTCTCTCCGGAGTGTTTTGTGCGCATAGCACAGGGAAAGATCAGCACCTATCCCATGAAAGGAACGATTGATGCGAGACGGTCCAATGCACGGGAAACCATCCTAAATGACCCGAAAGAGACGGCGGAACATAACACTATTGTGGATTTGCTTCGTAACGACCTTAGCCGGATCGCAACTTCGGTAAAGGTAAATCGCTTCAGGTATATAGACGAATTAAAGACAAACAGGGGACCGATCTTACAGGTAAGTTCCGAGATCGAAGGAATATTAGAGGAGAACTACCTCGACAACCTTGGCACACTCTTCTTCGAACTGTTGCCGGCCGGTTCCGTATCGGGAGCCCCCAAAGAAGCCACCCTCCGGCTTATCAGGGAAGCGGAGAAGGAACCACGCGGCTTCTATACCGGAGTCGCCGGTTATTTCGATGGAAAGGTACTGGAATCGTTTGTACTAATCCGGTTTATCGGGCAGCAAGGTTCACAACTCTTTTTCCGTAGCGGTGGCGGTATCACCGCGAACAGCAATAGCAGGAAAGAATATGACGAGGCCATACAGAAGGTTTACCTTCCATTTTAAAATTATGTACCAGTATGTTTTTAGAGACCATTTGTATATTACACGGAGAGATTCAGAACAGGCAAGGACATGAAGAGCGGATGCGGCAAACAGCCTCCCATTTCGGGTTTAAAGCGCCAGCGTTGCCCGACCTATTATCCCTTCCCGTGGAGGAACTACGGGTTTCCAAAGTGAAATGCCGCATTATTTACCATAATACCATTGAAGAAATCTCATTTGAAAGATATACAGCCGGAAAAGTCAGTTCACTGAAATTGATAGAAGCACCAATCGATTATCCGTTTAAATTTGCCGACAGGAAAACCCTAAATACCCTCTTGGCGCAAAAGGATGATTGCGATGAAATCCTTATCACCCGGAATGGCCTTATTACGGACACCTCTTACAGCAATGTAGTGTTCGGGCAGGGAGAGCAGTATTTTACACCGGAGAGCACCTTGCTCAACGGGACCAAACGGCAAAAGCTCCTTCAAGAGGGAAAGATTACCGAAAAGCGGATCGATCGTAATTCCCTTATAGAGTATGACCGTATCTACCTCATCAATGCCATGCTGGATATCGCTGATGGGGTCTCCCTGCCCGTAGACCGTATCATAGCGTAAAAAACGGCATCCCTCCTGTGGAGAAATACCGTTCAGACATATAAAGTAGTAAGAAGCCTACGATTATCCGAAATCGTCGAACATGATCATCTCCGGTGGAACACCCAGACTGTCGAGCATGCGCTGTACAGCGTTTGCCATAGGGCCGGGGCCGCACATGTAGTATTCGATGTCTTCAGGTGCATCATGATCTTTCAGGTAAGTATCGTAAATCACCTGATGCACGAATCCCGGGGTGTACTTCACTCCTGCCGCGTCGGCTGCCGGATCGGGCCTGTCGAGTGCCAGATGGAACGAGAAGTTGGGGAATTCCCTTTCGAGTTCGTAGAAATCTTCGAGATAGAATGCTTCTACCAATGCCCTTGCACCATAGTAGTACGACATCTTGCGATCGGTAGTCTTTAAAGTCTTGGTCATGTGCATGATCTGCGAACGCAGGGGAGCCATACCGGCACCACCACCCACCCAGAGCATCTCACGTTTACTATTGAGGATCGGGTGGAAATCTCCGTACGGGCCCGACATCATCACTTTATCACCCGGTTGCAGGCTGAAGATGTAGGATGACACGATACCCGGATTGACATTCATCCATGCACCTTTATCACGGTCGAACGGCGGAGTTGCCACACGCACGTTGAGGGTGATGATATTTCCTTCTGCAGGATAGTTGGCCATGGAATAAGCACGCACGGTATCCTCGTCGTTCTTCGCAACCAGGCCCCACATCTTATTCTTATCCCATTCGCCTTTATACTCTTCGTCGATAATGAAGTCGGAGTATTTGATTTCGCTATAATGAGGAACCCTGATCTGGCTATACGAACCCGGTTTAAAGTCAATCTTTTCACCTTCCGGCAGTTTTACCACGAATTCTTTAATGAATGATGCCACGTTGTGATTGGAGACTACCTCACACTCCCACTCTTTGATACCGAATACCTCTTCGGGTACAATAATAGAAAGGTCCTCTTTCACTTTTACCTGACAACTCAGGCGCCAGTCATTCAACTGTTCCTTGCGGCTGAAGTGTCCTTTCTCGGTCGGAAGGATTTCTCCTCCGCCTTCTACCACACGGCAACGGCACTGGGCACAAGTACCCCCACCTCCGCAGGCAGAAGAAAGAAATATATTCTGCGATTGCAACGTGTTCAACAGTGTTCCACCCATCGGGACGTCCAGCTCTTTCTCATTGTTCACCGTGATCTTCACATTGCCTGACGGCATCAACTTTGCTTTGGCTACCAGAATAATCACTACCAGTACCAAAATGACCAGCAGGAACACGATGACACTTGCCCATATCGTCAAACTACCCGCGCTCAATAATACACTCATATTTGAATAAAAATTTGTTGTTGTCTATTGTCGATTAAATGTTGATCCCTGAAAAACTCATAAAGCCAATCGCCATCAATGCCGTAATGATAAAGGTAATACCCAACCCTTTCAGCGGCTTGGGGACATGCGAGTATTCCAATTTTTCCCTGATAGCCGCCATACCGATAATGGCCAGCAACCATCCGATACCGGATCCGAATCCATAGGCAGTAGCCATGCCAACATTGGCAAACTCACGCTGCTGCATAAACAAAGACCCGCCGAGGATCGCACAATTCACAGCGATAAGCGGAAGGAAAATACCCAATGAACTATAGAGCGAGGGACTGAAACGTTCGATCACCATCTCCACCAGTTGCACGAAAGAAGCGATGACGGCAATAAAGATAAGGAGGCTGAAAACACTCAGGTCGACATCTGCATACTCTTCTCCCAGCCATTGCAGGGCCCCAGCTTTCAGCACATAGTTTTCCAACATATAATTGATGGGCAAAGTTAGCACCAATACAAAAGTAACAGCAATACCCAACCCTAACGCAGTTTTCACGTTTTTCGACACTGCCAGGTAGGAACACATCCCCAGAAAGTAGGCGAAAATCATGTTGTCGACAAATATCGATCGTACTATCAAACTAATTGCATCCATATTTTTTTAAGTGAATAGTGAAAAATGAAAAATGAATTGTAAACTCTCAATCCTTCCCTATTAATTTTTCATTCTTAATTCTTAATTCTTAATTTAGTTGGCTTCTTCCTGTAGTTCCTTGTTCTTGGACCTGTGGATCCATATAATACATGCCACCAATAATATAGCCATAGGAGCAAGCATCATTAAACCGTTATTTTCATAGCCGGCATCATAAAGTGCTTGCGGCACCACCTGGTATCCCAACAATGTGCCGGAGCCTAACAGCTCGCGGAAGAATCCCACGACTATCAATATCCAGCCATATCCTAGCCCATTCCCGATACCATCCAGAAATGAGGGCCATGGACCATTACCGAGTGCGAATGCTTCAAGGCGTCCCATCAAAATACAGTTTGTCACAATCAATCCGACGAACACCGAAAGTTGTTTGTTCACATCATACGCAAAAGCCGCCAACACTTCACTCACAATAGTCACTAACGCTGCCGCAACCACCAACTGCACAATAATACGGATACGGTTGGGGATTGATTTGCGCAGCAACGATATGATCACGTTGGCAAAAGCAACGACTATGGTTACCGCAACCGCCATGACAATGGAGGGTTCGAGCTTTGAAGTTACTGCCAATGCGGAACAGATACCTAATACCTGTACGATGACAGGGTTATTCTTATTCAGCGGCCCCAATAAAACCGCTTTTGTCTTACTAGATAATGCCATTTTCTTTCTCTGTTATATGTTCATTAACGAAATTGTTCCACCGTCATTAGTTGGCAGTGTGTAAGTTCATTAAAAAGTTCTTATATCTTCCCACGCTGTTCAACAGCATATTGTCAACTCCTTTACTGGTAATAGTTCCCCCCGAGATACCATCTACATAATCTCTCCTGTTATTGGTCTGTCCCGGCTTCACCACAGCCACCGAAGTGAATTCATTCTCCTTGAAAAGATTTTTCCCCTGAAACTGATTCCTGAACTGAGGCGTTACAATTTCAGCCCCCAATCCCGGAGTCTCACCCGCGTGACCAAATTCTGAACCATAAATAACACTTCCGTCAGCTTCAACAGCCAGATAACCCCAGATAGGCCCCCAGAGTCCGGCACCGCTCATCGGGATAATGTATTTGGTAGCGCCATCGACTTCGGCTTCGTATACCGGCAATCCTTTAGCCTGGGCATCTCCTAATTCGGTTGAGAATGCCGGATCATCTGGCGTAATCCCTTCGGTACCTTCCACCTTCGCACCTTTGTCATCGACCAGATAGGCATTCTTTACCAGTTCACTGTATTTATTCTGCGCTTCCGCGGCATTTACCTCCAGGTTGAGAGAACGTAATATCTGCTGCATCTTGTCAGTATTCTCATTGGCAATTTGCTTGTCGTTCAGTACCTGATGAGTGAAAGCCAATCCAAGTGCCACCACTATCACCATTACCGAGGCATATATGATCGTATATCCACTACTTTCCCTGTTCATATTCATTCAATTGTTGTTCGGTTGTTATTCAATTGTTATTCAGTTGTTATTCGGTTGTTATTCAGTTGTTATTCAATTGTTACTCAATTGTTATTCAGTTGTTGTTCAGTTGTTATTCGGTAGCAATTACATGCGAAGCCATGAATAACTATTGAATAACGCGAAGCGAATAACGGCGAAGCCGAATAACAATAGAATTGGCGAAGCCGAATAACTTATTTAGTTACTGCTGCCCGTTTCGTACGACGTTTGATATTGGCATCGATCACATAAAAATCAATCAGTGGAGCAAACGCGTTCATAAACAGGATAGCCAACATCATTCCTTCGGGATATCCCGGGTTAAAGACACGGATAGCAACCGCCACCAATCCGATGAGGAAACCATAGATCCATTTCCCTTTCTCGGTCCTTGCCGACGTGACCGGGTCAGTAGCCATAAATACTGCTCCGAATGCAAATCCACCTAACAGGAAGTGATAGTATACCGGCATCTCCATGATGGCATTCTGTGCGAAAGAATTGACCAGCAATACAGCTACAAGTCCTCCGATAAAGACAGAAAGCATGGTCTTCCAACTTCCCACTCCGGTGGCGATCAGGATGACAGCTCCCAATAGGATGGCCAAGGTAGACACTTCTCCGATTGACCCCGGAATGAATCCGAAAAACATATCGCTTAAGGAAAGAGGTTGCCCGGTTATGCCGTGGAAGGCAAAATCAGAAAATCCACCGGCCTCGGTAGTCGCAATCTGTCCCAACGGGGTAGCTCCCGAATAGCCGTCTATCACTGCCCCCTTCCCCATTCCGAAAGTATCGGCAGTGCGTACCCATACCTGTTCACCCGACATTTTTGAAGGATAAGAAAAGAAGAGGAACGCACGTGTGATCAATGCCACATTGAAAATATTATATCCTGTACCGCCAAACACCTCTTTGGCAAATATTACGGCAAAAGCGGTGGCCACGGCAATCATCCACAACGGAGTATCCACGGGGACGATCATCGGGATAAGTATCCCGGTAACCAGAAAACCCTCGGCCACTTCCTCTTTTTTCACCTGTGCTATAGCAAACTCAATGCCGAGTCCCACCACATAAGAAACTACGATCTGGGGCAGTACAGCCAATAATCCGTAAAAGAATTTGGTAAGGAATGTCACATCCTGGCCGATTGCCAGATAATGCTGTAATCCCACGTTATACATACCTACCAGAAGTGCGGGAACCAGTGCGAGGATCACAATGATCATCGTACGTTTGGAATCGCGCGCATCATGGATATGTACACCCGATTTCGATGTCGTGTTGGGCACGAAGAGGAACGTCTCAAACGCATCGTATGTAGAATAGAGCCAATGCAGTTTTCCGCCTTCCTCGAAATTCGGTTTGATCTTATCAAGATACTTTCTTAACGCTTTCAAAGTTCTATTATTTATAAGTTATATATACTGTTGTGAACGATGTTATTCCATCTCCTTGCGCAGCAGGTCAAGACCGGTACGCACAATACGTTGCAGCTCCAGTTTGGATGTATCCACAAACTCGCACAAGGCAAAGTCTTCCGGCGCCACTTCGTATATACCCAGCTGCTCCATCTTATCGATATTGAATGCGATAATGGATTTGATGAGTTGTTCGGGGAAGATATCCATCGGGAATACCTTATCATATTCGTTTGAAACGATAATAGCCCTCGGGCCGCCCAACAGACGGGCGTCGAGACGGTATTTCTTGTTATAAGAAGGGTAGGTACATCCGGCGCTATAACGCTTGGGAGACAATGATGCCCAGCCAAAGGCCTCATGTACATCATCGCCCTCGGGGATAACCGTCACCTGGTTATCATAAGCACGGAGTACGCCATCCGCATCAATCTTACGCCCTGTGAGCGGGTTTCCGCTAATATATCTCAGCGAGATTCCTTCCGTCACATTCCCCTTGAAAATGGAATTCAACTGTGTACCAATCACCATCTGGTAGTAACCGGTCTGTTTTACTTCCGATCCTGTAAGCGCTACCGTACGGGTAAGATCCACAATACCCTGGTTGAAAAGGCGTCCAATAATTGCCACATCGGATGCATTGAGCGTCCATATGGTCTCACCCCTGTTCACCGGTTTGATATGATTGATCTGTACACCTACGTTTCCTGCGGGATGCGGTCCATCAAACTCTGTAATGACCACATTTTTCGCATCACGCAATCCTTTATGGGTTGTTTTAGGACTGATAGAGAGGTAAACTTTACCGGTGGTCAGTTTTGCCAGGGCATCGAACCCTGCCTGTAAGTCAGCTTCACTCCCGTTCAGTATAAAATCGGTTGCAGGCGCCAATGGAGCCGTATCGAAGCCGGTTACAAATATGTCACGCGGTTCTTTGGTGGGAGCGGCCACCACATCGTAAGGACGTTGTTTGACCAGAAACCAGAGACCGGCATTGAGAATCGACTCCTTCACCTCCTGAGCGGAGAGCGAAGCCACCGGTTTCTTGCCGAAATCCTCGTATTGCGTAGTGCTGTCGGCCTTCACTTCTATATAGAGTATACGCCGCTTCTCACCCCGTTCGATGTTTGTCACCACACCACTGACAGGTGAAGCAAAAAGCATCCCGGGATAATTCTTATCAAAGAACAAGGGCATACCGGCCTTCACGACATCGTCTACCTTGACAGCCAGCTTGGGAATAACACCATGAAAATCCTCAGGACAAATCCTTACATATTCACTCGTTATCCTCCCTCTTAGCGTTTCTTCAGCCTCGCCGAGCAGCGGAATTCGTAAGCCTTTCTTAATTTTTATTCGATTAGCCATATAGTATTGTATAAATAACCTTGCTTGTTAACTTTTTATATCCAATGATAAATCAATGGGTTATTAATAAGCTGTGAATGATTATCCAAGGAGTACCTCCTTACGGAACGCAAAGATACATCATTTCTTCCCAAAAAAAGAAGAAATAAACAGAAATTGAAGAAAAAATTCTCCAATCGACTTTTAAGATGTTTTCCGGCACTCCTTTTCCAAATTTATCAAGCGCCGGCCATATCAGGATCAATCATGATTCGCCCGCAATATTCACATACGATGACCTTCTTTCCCAGCTTGATATCCATTTGTTTCTGAGGCGGTATCTTATTGAAACACCCGCCACAGGCACCACGCTGGATAGGCACTACACCCAAACCGTTGCGGGCGTTCTTGCGGATTCTTTTGAAAGCAGTCAGCAGACGGGGCTCAATCGTTGCCTCGGTCTTTTTTGCCTTTTCGCGGATTTTCTCTTCCTGCGCCTTGGTTTCTGATACGATATCGTCCAGTTCCTGTTTTTTATGCTCCAGGTCTGATGTCTTTTCTTTCAGGAGTTCATTGGCTGTTTCAATCTGTTCCTTGATAGAGGTCGTTTCCTGGGCATATTCACGGATATGTTTTTCGGAAAGCTCTATCTCCAGCGTTTCAAATTCTATCTCCTTGGAGAGATGGTCGTACTCCTTGCTGTTGCGCACGTTGTCCAACTGCTTGTTGTATTTTTCTATTTTCGCTTTACTGGTCTCTATCTTTCCTTTCTGCAGCTTTGTATTCTCATCGAGTTGTTTGAGTTCCAGTTCGAAATTGTTGATACGGGTACCCAGTCCGGCAATCTCGTCGTCGAGGTCGGCCACCTCGAGGGGAAGCTCACCGCGCAAGGTCTTGATCCGGTCTATCTCGGACAGATAAGATTGTAATTTGTACAGGGATTTCAGTTTTTCTTCTACCGACACTTCCTGTTCAGCACTCTTTTTTCTTGTAGCCATAATTTATTCTGTTTATCAATATTTCTCAAATCAAATTTGCAAGTTGTATTTCTGCAACTAAAGCGGAGTCCCTTAGATATTTTGTGGCCCATTAAATCAAAAAAATGCAGCAACAAACGATTGACCAACCGTTTCATTACCACATTTTTCTGTAATGGCGGGAACAAGTCGGACCGCTTTCTTTTACAGATATTTCACCGGGTTCGAGTCGAACGCCGATTTATGTAGTGCAAAGGTAGGAAATTTTCTCGAAATAAGATCGAAAAAAATCTCTTTTGTGCAGATTTCCGACTCATAATGACCGACTACGGCCAGAAGTATGCGTCCTTCCACATCAAAAAAGTCGTTATATTTTGCTTCTCCGGTGATAAAGGCATCTGCTCCATAAGCGATAGCCCTGGGGATAAGGAATGCACCGGCACCGCCACAGAGCGCCACATCACGGATTTCCTTTCCCTGCAACTTTGTATGCTGGATAGTGGGTAGATTAAAAATATCTTTCAACAGGTATAAGAATTCCTGTTCAGGCATCGGTTCCGGAAGCACCCCCACCACACCGCTACCATGTTGCGGCCAGTTATTGGCGATGGGATAGAAGTCAAATACCGGTTCCTCATAGGGATGTACCGCCAGCAGAGCCCGAAGCACCTCTTCCTTCTTCATCACGGGGATTACGGTTTCAATTCGCACTTCCGGCTCAAAATGGAGCCGGTCGATCTCGCCGATATGTGGATTGGCACCCTCTTTTGCCCTGAATGTACCTTCCCCCGAGAGGTTATAACTGCAGCTGTCGTAATTCCCGATGTTCCCGGCGCCGGCATTGAATAAGGCATTCCTGACACTCTCGGCATGCTGGAGCGGTACGGTGGTGACAAACTTCAACAATGCATTTTCAAGTGGTTGCAGGATTTTCATGTTCTGCAACTCCAGTATCTCCGCCAGTTTGTAGTTGACACCTCCCCTTGCATTGTCCAGGTTGGTATGCGCGGCATAGAGCACGATATCGTGCCGGATAGCCTGCATCATGCAACGCTCTGTATAATTCTTTCCGGTGAGCGACCTGAATGGCCGGAAGGCAATGGGATGATGCGATATGACAAGATTGCAGCCCAGAGAAATGGCCTCATCGATCACATCCTCGGTCACATCGATACATAGCAGTATGCCGGTTACTTCGCGGTTTATGTCACCTACCTGCAATCCGCTATTATCATAACTCTCCTGCAGCGGCAGGGGAGCTACCTGTTCAATGGTTTGAAGGACTTCTTTTATGCGCATATAGTTAAATTACCAATGACTAATTAATTACTAATTACCAATTACTAATTACCAATTACCAATTACTAATTACCAATTACTAATGACTAATTACCAATTACCAACTGTGGGTTATTGTCCCTGTTTATCGACTGCCAATCATTTTATTATAATCTTATCGACAAGTCTAAATGTCCGTCAAGTCCAAACTCTACTATTTTTTGAAGTGTCGAGATACGGGCCTCTTTAATATTGTTCTCAATCTTAGAAATGTAAGACTTTGTGGTTCCTGCCTTTTTTGCAAGCTCCTCTTGCGTCAAACCTTTTTCAAGCCTTGCTTCTTGGAGTAGGGATCCAATCTTAAAATTTTCATAACCGCCCTCTAGTTCTCCACGTTCTTTAGTTCCACGCTTGTCGTAATGCTTTTCCTTAAACTCTTCCAGAGTCATATATTCAGATATTTTTGTCCTTTGAGTCACAATTACAAAGATATAAAAGTTTCCCTAAAGTACAACCTTGTTTTGTATTTTATTTCACAGTATCTTGAACCTCACCCTGAGCAGCACTTCCGCGGGACGCAACCGGTATACCGAGTAATAGCTGCTGATATCGTTATAGGAATAGGTCACGAATTGTCGGGTACTGAAGATATTTGTCCAGTCGAGCATCCAGTCCACATTCTTCATCCTGTAACGCACCCCCAGATTCCCGAACCAGGATGAACGGGCGGACGATTCAATCATATTATTGTAGTAATGATTAAACGACAAGGTCACCGACAGTCCCTTTGCCGGGATCAGTGACGCGGCGATATCCTGCGTGAAATAATTTGCCGGCTCCATCCGGGTATCCCTGATCTTCGTGCGGGCGTGACGGTAGGAAGCCCCGTATTTCACTATCATGAAGCGACCGATATCAGTGGTGATACCGGTTGAGAGGGAATAACCGTCCGAATGGTAAGCGGAGACAATCCCCTGATACAAAGCAATAGACCGGTTTTGGTCATAACTACCACTGAGCCTTACTTCAGAATTGATCGCATCAATACTTTTCCCCATAGAGTAACCGCCTCCCCAATTATGTGAGGTGTGAGGATGGTAAACACCAATACTGCTGCTCAGGACACCGTCATACTCCACATCGTAAAGCATATCACGCCATCTATTGTTGTAGTACAGGCGCAATGATGCAAACAGGGTCGTGAACGGATTCTTATAATGGAAACTGACATCGGCGGATGTCCGGCTACTTTTAGACAGTTGTCCGTCACTGCGGTTCATGCTGCGGTAGTTATTCAGGACATACCCCCTGTAATCTTCATTCACTGTCCCTATATTGCTGGAAAAGGAGAAGTTGGAATAGAAACTCATTCTTGACGTGACGGGATACTGCAATCCCAGGTTTGGCGCAAAAAGCAAATGCCCGCCGTGTTGTTTTGAAAGCCTTGCCTTGTCATTCCTGACCAGGAACAGCCAATTCAGGGGGATATACAGGTTCAGATGCAGGCCTGAAGGAGCCCTGTAACCCAGTGACGGCGAGATATTGAGTTTTATTTCCGTACGCCCGATATTATTCCGCAGGCTATCCGCTGTGATCGGTACGTGGTCGGCACCCGAAAGTAAATTTGATTCCATAGAATAATGGAGGAAAGAAGCGCCGGTAGTATGTCCCAGGCTGAACCGTTGCATATCCCTGTTTCCCGAAAATGAAGCAGAAGCACTGAAACGGTCGAAAGAGAGATCCTGCAGGATCAATGAGTCTGGATTTTTTAACGCATCGAACAGGACAGGTGAGACCGTCAGTGACTGGTGTTGGGAGGTATACGCCATATTTGCCTTTATCCGGCGTCTCCGGCTGTCATTATGGCGCAGGTAGTCAAAATCGTTTTCGATATGGAATGAGGGCAATCGCAGCGACTGTGATACCGGCTCACTTCCTCCGATACCTCCGTCTTGTGTATTCCATGAGGAACGGATATTGAGTTTGTTATTCAGGAAATAATCCCCGGTATTGCCTTCGAGAGTGACTGACCCCTCCAGTTCCCGCTTCAGCAGGCGGGCATCCATCTCCTCTGCTATTCGCAGCGTGTCGGATGGAGTCAGGAAGAGATCATGCCTTGAGAAACTGCTGCTCTTCTGTTTATCGTGCAGGTAATTGATGTTGGTAGTGAGTGTCAGCTCTTTTTTGAGCGTTCTCAAATCGTTCAATGATATCAGTTGGGCATCGTTAAACAGCCAATGCTGCTCTTTAATGGAGGGAGGAACGGGTGCCACCACCGATAGCAGGTTGGCCGGACTGTTTCCGTAGTGGTCGTAATAGGAAGTAAGTTCCTTGCTGATATCCCTTCCTGTATTGTCTCCCTTATACACCAGCATGTTCTGTTGAGAGCGGGTAAAGCGCATACCCACGGCTTCGTTGCTGAGCAGGACGGGAGGAAGTCCTGTCCCAAGCTGCGCCGTGGCAAAGAAAGCGCCCATGGCCGACTGTTTCAATTTCAGGTTGATGGCGGCATTTTCGGGAATTTCTATTCCCTTGAGCGCCTTGACAGGCTGGTGATTTTCGAGTATCTGTACCGATGCCACTTTGGAGGCATCCACGTTTTGGGTGGCCAATCCATACTTTCCCCGGAGCAGGTCGAGTCCCTCGATATAGAATTTGCTGATTTCCTTGTTCTGGTAGAGTATCTGTCCCGAAGAGAGCACCTGCACACCGGGCAACCTGTCCAGCACGTCGCCGATACTCCGGTCGGTCCCATTCAGGAAACTGGCCACGTCGTAATGGATAGTATCGCCCAACTGCCGTATTTTGGGCGCTTTCACTATCACCTCCTTCAACTCCATCACCTTTTCCTCAACCATCAATTCTACAAACCCCGCATCGATTCTGATGGTCTTGGATTGTCGTTCTATGGTCATGGCAGAGACCGTCAGGGTAACCGAGTCGGGCAGGTTATCCCGTTTCAGGGTAAACGTCCCGTCTTCGGCTGTCATGGTATAGGCAAGGATAGAGGGTGAACCGACAGGATGTATCGTGACTGAGGCCGACACAACCGGTTTGCGGCTTTGTACATCGAGCACACGGCCTTTGACCTCTTGCTGGGCAGACAAAGAGAGACAAGAACCAAGCAAAAAGACGATAAAGCTGCAATATCTCATTATCATCAGTCGTTCAATTCCAGATCATGGTAGCTAACAGGATTTTTCTTCTTAAATACGGTCATATTACTACCTTCCATATAACTGATAGACAAATCTTTCAATTTCGATCTCCTATACTCGTTCAGTTGCTTTAGATTTTTGGCCTCTTCAAAAATCCTGTCGGTCGGGAACCCGATAGGCTGATCCCTTAGTTGTTCAAGGCCTATTGCGTGAAAGCGAAACAACCCATCTTCAGTTTTCGCACTCAAGATAGCTCCCGGCAATCCGTATAACTTCCAGGGACCGTCATTGACCGGTACTTCAGGAGAAAACCAAACGGAATAATCTCTTCCCCGAAAAGAAGTGGTGGCTTTATAACACACATATCCCATCACCGAAAGGGTATCTTCCGATATTTGCCAATCCATTGGGGGTATCTCCTCTTTCAACCGCAAATAACTTCTTTTCTCTCCATACCCCGGTCCTATATCTATGGTCACGATCTCATTTTGAATCCTGTTTTTGAATATTCGGGCGCTCTCACCCTTTCTATCATTGATAAAAGTGGGTTTTATATTCCTATTTTCAAAACGTTCCAAGATTTCATTATTATCCTTCAATACGTTGACCGATTTAATCATTGATAACGTCTTTTTATCTTCTATTTGGGCAATGGAATCCCTCCGCTCCTTGTTCCAGTCATAGTACACCGACCAGTGTTGGCCAATGTCGAGCGCCATGGTATCGGTTACCACAATCTGTTCTTTTTCTTTATCGGCCTGCTGGTCGAAAATATAAATGATGCGCAGGAAAGCCTTATCCAGTTCTTCCTGTTGTTGTGCAATAACATCTCCTATTGATAATAGAAAGAAGATTGATACACACCCGGTAACGATTGCTTTGTTTCCCATATTTTAATCTGTCTATGATTTGTCCGGACAAAGTAACTAAATAATTTCGTTCTCAAACTGATTATTTTAGTTAAAATAAATAATCCGGTAAATTAATATTTTGTTGTTATCTAATTTAAAGTTACTCTTGCTTTTTAGAAGTTGGCATTGGGTATGGTGGCCTAAGTGTTGACAGTGAATCTGTAGGAGGTTTAGCATTGGGTGCAGGAGCAGGAATTATGTACCTTATTAATCAGAATATCGGATTAAATCTTGGATTCCAATATCTTAGAGGGGATTACGATGGGGCGGTAATTAATACTTTCGGTGGTACCATAGGGTTTTCCCTCTTCTTTTAAAAAATTCAATTCTAAATTTATTGTAAGGGGGTCTTATTTAGCACTCCCTTTTGTTTTTTTGTGTCTGCCATTTTTTGCTTCTCATTCAGGGAAGATAGCCCTAAGGTGTTTACTTAAAATTTTTTTCGTGTCCACTTTTCGCGTCCGGTACAGAAAGATTGAGGGGGAATGGAATCCACCTCAGAATCTAAAAAAGACACCCGCCATCACATTCCGTGGACGGATAGTATACTCCCGGCTCATTGCGGTAAGCCCATCATACACAGTGTAGGCATACACGTTTTGATTGAAAATATTCTTTATAGACAAGTTAAACTCCCACCCACTCTTAAAGCTATAAGTGAATTCGGCGTCAGCCAGGAACAGATGCTTGGAAACATCTGTTGTTATTTCATTGTAATAATGCTCACCCGTGAGTTGCAGATACCACTTCCTGCTTGGTGTGATGTTACACGAAAACTGTTGAGACAGGTTTTTATATGAAGTTCGCATACCCGTATCCCTCATTTTCAGCCAATTTTGCGAAAACGTGACTTCGTATGCCACATTGCACCATTTGGCGATGCGGCTCGTGAGCTTGGGCGCAATTTCCCAACTGTCGGACGAATAGGGTGTTTCTTTTTCGTTCTGGAACATTGAACCGTTAAAAGCGGAATAGGATGAACGCACGGAAAAAATACCGTTTAGGGCGTCCACGCCTTTGCTGATATTGGCATACGCCATCCACATATCGGAACGGTTATCCCGGGAGATATAGGTGTTTAACAGATATTCGTCCAGAAAATAACGGTTGGAAACGCGCGGCGCATAGTTCCACGACCGTGTTATGGCAGCATTCGCAAAAAGAACTTTCAGTGGATTCCGGTAGTTTACGTTTAAACTTACGGTCTTACTGTTTCCCGACTTGTAATCGATAAATCCACGCGACAGGTTACGGTAGTTGTTCAAAATAAGTCCTTCATAAAAGGATTGCTCCTGCAACGGGCTTTGGGCATATCTGCCCGATAGCGATGCCGATAAACGCGACGTGAAATGGTAACGCATATATAACCGTGGCGAAAGGAATAGTTTTTCATTGTTGTGTTTTTTGTTGGTCATCCTGTCCGTATAACGATACGAGACAAACGAAACGGGCATATCGAATTTGGCTTCAAAACCGCTTTTCCTGTATTCCATTTCGGGCGAAACGTACAGGTTCATGTAACGCATTGCCACATCGTTGTTGAGCTTGCCAAGCGTATCGGCAACGCCCGTGAGTCCAGTTTCCAGAGAACGGACAACGCCAATGACCCCCAACTTCATCGAAACGGTGAAGGGATTCAGATAAAACGAGAGCGCCGTGTGGGTGTTCGTGTAAAACGCGGAAGATTGGACGGTTTGATGTTGATTGCCGTTTTCCCGGATAACCGTAAGATGTTGCGGTTTTGCCTGATACAGGTTAAACGAATTCAGTGTGTAGGCTTTTCTTCCCGAACGTTTGAGAATCTCAAAGTCGTTGGAAACCTGCCGGTGCGGGACAGAGGCTGTCTGTGTGTTGGGAAAGGTTCCCGTGATGCGCATATCGATGTCGTTCCAGCGCAAATCGGCAAACAGCTTGTTCTTGAAATAATAGTCCGGTGTATTTGCCGTAAGCGTGATGTCGCCCGACAGGCGGTTTTCTTTACCAGTGGCGTGTTCCGCCAGTTCGGTGACGATGGTGGAATCAGGCAGAAAAAAGGATGTCATGGTGGTGCTTTCCCACGTTTGCCGGTGATTCGTGTATGTCACTTGCGATGTGAGGTCGAAGTTCTTTCCCAGCGACCACAGGTTGTTGGTTGTGAACAGGTGTGTGTTGTTAAACCGGCTTCGGTGGCCATCGATTTCACGTAAGGCGGTGGGCGAGACCGAAAGGTACTCTTGCAGCCTGTAATTTTTCCCGAATTGCGAAATAATATCGTCGATGGAAAACGACATTGTTTCGCGCATCAAGTCGTTTCCTGTATTGTTGGTTTTGTAGGTGTTCAACGTTTGAGATGATTTTTTAAAGCGCATTACAGTAAGTTCGGCGTTCCATAGAAAAGGCTCAAATCCCGCTCCCGCTTTCACGGTTCCCACCCAGCGGGCTTTGGCATCTTCTTTGAGACGGATGTTTATTCCGGGATTTTGCGAAAACGAGATATCCTCCAACGCTTTTATAGGTTGGTGGTTTTCCATCACCTCCACGCTGCCCACATCCTGTTGGTGGATATTGCTGGTGGCAATACCGTATCGTCCGCCCAGCATGTCTTTACCCTCGATATAGAATTTATTGATGGATATGCCGTTGTATTTGATGGCGCCGCTCTTCTCCACTTCCATACCGGGCATCTTTTTCAGCACATCGGCGAGGGACTTGTCCTGCGCGTCGGCAAAGCTGGAAACGACGTAGGTGATGGTATCGCCGCGCTGGTGGATGCCTGGTGCTTTCACGATGACTTCTTTCAGTTCGGTGGCCTGTTCCGAAAGCTGCATGTCGTAAACCGTTTGGCCGGCTGCAAGCGGAATGGTCTGCACGGCATATCCCATCATCGAGAAATGCAACACGTGGTTTTCAGGAAAAGCGGGAAGGTGTATCTCGAACGTTCCGCCGGGCGATGTTTGCGCGAATTTCACTATTTTGTTTTCACCCGCGGGGCGGAGGGTTACCAATACGCCGGGCATCGGTTCGCGGGAAACCTTATCGGTTACGGTGCCCGATAATTGGGTCGTTTGCGCCGTTATAATGATAGCGAAACAAAAAAAGAGGGTAAATAATACAATTCGCATAATCGGTTATTTGTAATCCCGTTCGATTAAGTCCCGGTATACCGGTTTGTTATTACCGGACGGGACACCCGTTTCCGCCTCCATGATAGCTCCCATGTTGGTTAACTGGTTCATTTCCAATTTCAACAATTCACGTCGGTCTATTTCCCTGAATTTGCCTTTTGACAATGAAAATTCCGAAAAAACAATGGGTTCCCGGGTTACGGCTTCCAAACCCACCATCCAGAAATGGTACTGCTTACCCACATCATAGGCTTCCAGAATAAGGCCGGGCAAGCCGCCTAATTTCCAGGGGCCGTCGCTTACGGGAATATCGGGCGAAAACCATGCCGTCCAATGCCGACCCCGAAAATCACACTCGGCTTTTTGGCACTCGTAGCCCAGAATAGTTTTCATACTGTCGGCTATTTGCCAATGCTGGGCGTTAAGCGTGTCCTGATAAATGAGGTGATCGTTTCCGATTCCGTCAGTAACGGTCATTTTCCCTGACGGATTGTTTTTGTAAACAAATGTTCTTGAACCGTTATGTGGAAAACTGTTCATCCATTTAGTTCTGTCTCCGCTATTCTTCAACACCTCCAATGATTTATTGAACATCTCTTGCCATACTTGTTTCCCATCGGGAGTTCTGCGAAGAGAATCCATTTGAAATGTGTAATAGCTATACCATTTCGAGATATTCTTCCCGATTTGCAATATGAACAAATCGTTGTAAGTGCCCACATCCAACGTGTCTTTTAAATAGGTGTGTTGGTATTGACATTTCAGATGGGCATAATCCACTATCTTTTCCTGAGAAAAAACCACTTGCGCTAAAATAAGTGGTAAAAAAAATAAAATCAAAGCTCTTTTCATAACTTTAGGGTGTCAAGTGATCGCGTTCTAAAAAATCGTATAATAATCTGCGGGGACTCCTTTGGACATACTTTAATGGTATCCCTTTTTTTAGGGCTTCCTGGATTAACTCCAGTTCTTCGGCGGGAGCTCCCGTCATGAATTTTTGCAGTGTGTAATTATATATTTTTCTTTCGGTTTTCATTTCCTGATTATCCTCAAACTTATATAAAATAACAGGGGAAACAGGTTTTTCATCAATACGCGTGGCGGTATAATGATAATCCATTTTTGAATCGTAGGCTTCCAATATCAATCCGGGAAGCCCGTTCAATTTCCAAGGCCCGTTTTTTATTGGAATATCAACGGCAAACCAGGTAATCCAATGTCGACCCCGGAATTCACACTCCGCTTTTTTACAATCGTATCCGAGAATCTGCTTCGTGGAATCCCGGACAATCCATTCCTGGGGGATATAATTTTCTTCGTAAAAAAAGTTGACATGGATGAAATCTTTTGCATAGATTGTCATTTTTCCTTCGGGATAGTTCTTATACAGGTAATCCTTGGTCGTTCTGGCACCGAATACCCGCGATGGATCAGGTGACATGAGGGCCTCCAGGGAAAGATCCTGGGCGATTTTAATGCCTTCCGGATCGGCCCATAGGGAGTCGTGATAAAAAGTGTACCTGCTAAAAAACTGGCTTGTGGTTCTTCCAACACGGAGTACCATATCGTCTTCCACCAGATCTGATTTACGGACGGTATCTTTCTGCATAACGAGCTTGTAGTGGCATTCCAAAACGGATTCGTCGAGTTTTTCATTTTGCGAAAAAGCACCCAAACCAAATAAGAATAAAAAGCATAAAATGCTGATCTGTTTCATTTCGAGTGATTTTAAATATTACCGGAGGAGTTTATCCCCCGGCAATATGATTTGTTCAAGTTATCTGTATGTTACTTTCAATGTGAACAATGCCCTTCCCAGTAACCTGCCCATTCATCCCATTGGGCAGAAGTTGCCGTTTCATAATATGTATTTGCCCACTCTTGCAAACTATCACAATAGGACCTTCCTCCTTTTATGTTCTTCATTTCTTGTTTATTTAACTTTGTTGCACCTTTCAATATAACATTGATATTCTTCATTTTATTGAGTGTTTTTTGTTCCATCTTGAATGGAAAAGTTATACATTAGTGAGACTTCATTTTTTGAGACTATGTGTTGTTTTGCTTTCCGGGCGAGGGAAGGCTTTTTATTGCGCCAAATATAACCGCTTTTTTTCAGAAAAAACCTAACCGGCGCCTAATATCATCTAATCATTCTTAACGAAATCATCTAACTATAAGTTCGCCATATCCCTCAAACCTCATAAACGTCTATCTGTAATCCCGTTCAATAAATTCATAATTGGTTTTCCTCTCTCGCGGTATTGACGGTTTTCCATCACTTAGATCAATACCTGTAGCGGCTTCCATATCCCGGTTAGGATCGTTACTTTCTCTTAATTTTCGGGCAGATCTTAAGAATGTAATCCGATCCGTTTCGATAAACTTCTTTTCATCAAAATTATAAAAAGTAACCGGGGTCAAATATGTTTGCCTCATGCCGACTGCCATATAGTGATAGTCCTTGTGCGCATCATAGGCTTCCAGAATCAGGCCTGGAAGGCCGTTGAATTTCCACGGTCCTTCACTTATGGGAATATCGGGAGTAAACCATACGGTCCAGTGTCTACCCCTAAAATAACACTCCGCTTTCTGGCAAGAGTAATCCAATATCTGTTTCACGGAATCGGTCATTTGCCACGCTTGCGGTACATAATCCTCTTCGTATCGAAAAAAATCAACCAACAACTGGTCGGTTGTGGTGACTTTTCCATCCGGATAATTTTTATAGAGGTAATCGCCCTTTGTTTTGCTTCCAGGCATGCTATCATAGTTGCGCTGACGGATCGCCTGCACCATTAATTGGCCCCATAGCTTTTTCCCTTCAGGATCGGTTGCCAGCGAATCTCCATAAAAACGATTATAATTAAAAAACTGGCTTATCCTTTTGCCGATACGCAGAATGGTCAAATCCTCCCTCTGTTGGTTACGGGTTAAAGTGTCGAGTTGCATAGAGAAACTGTATTGGACTTCCAATATGGCAGGCTCAAGAGGTTGTTGCTTTTGGGCAAAACAAATCATTACACAATTACAGAAGATAAATAATAGTTTTCCTTTCATTTTTATTGATCTATCTATAAAGTCCTAGCGAGAGGATATCCTCTCGCTAGGACTTTATAACTAATTGATACAATGTGAAGACCATGCATGATCCCATGCATCCCATTGAGCAGAAGTCCATTCGTTAATAGCGTAATCATCTCTTGCTATTGTTTGCAAAGTATCGCAATATGATGCCCCGCCTTTCACGTTCTTCATTTCTTGTTTGTTCAACTTTGTTGCACCTTTCAATATAACATTAATATTCTTCATTTTATTGAGTGTTTTTATTCCATCTTGAATGGAAAAGTTATACATTAGTTACGTTCCCTTTTTTTACAGTTTGAACCACTGCTATATTTTCCACACCGTTACTCTTCTTCGCGGATATGGAGGCATTTCCTGTTTTTCAATCACGTTGAGAATGAAAATTACCCTAATTTATTATTATCTTTGCCTGCCTTTCTTCGTTTTTAGTGAAACTTCATTTTTTGAGACTATTTGTTGTTTTGCTTTCCTGGCGAGGGAAGGCTTTTGTGTGCGCCAAATATAATCACCATTTTTCTAAAAGCTCCTCATCGGCACCTCATTTCACCTAATCAAACTAAACAAAATCACCTAACTAAAAGTAAAACTTAGCAAGGGTAGGTTTTATTGTTGATTTTTGAACATTTTCCATTCCGGCATGAGAAACTCTTGATCCATCTCAAATCTTTCTATACTTTATCAACATGATTACCGAATTTGAGTCTTCATCCATTCCGGCAGCAATTTCTTGTAATTTGCCCTTTGACTCACCATTCTCATAAAGCTCAACAAGTTGACTGGCTTCTAAGACTTGGAAAGCAGCAATTTCCCTATTTAGCGGATTCGAAATCATATCTACTTTCTGTTTCTTCAAATAATCTCCGTTGAGCACGGTAACTCTGAATAGCGCATTCTCTTGCTTGTCGTACATTAAATCAGTCGTAGTAAACCATCCTTCTTCAGGATCCAATTTCATTTCTATAGTTTGCATGAAATAAAAACGGTCTGTAAGAATTCCCATGGTAAGGAATACTTCAGGATTTGTGGTGGACGGAGTTTTCACAAGAAATGGGATCAACTTATTCTCTTTGGATAGATAGTTATAGATGGTATCGGATGACACTTCAACGAGTAACCAGTTATTTTGATATGGAATTATTGAGGAAATGTCTGAAAAAATAGCACCTCCTTCAACTCGTAATATAGGTAGCTTTATTTTATCATAAGCAATTGGAATATCCCGGGTAATACTCCCATCCTGTTTTGATATGATCGCATGATAAGGTTGAATGCCTTTATTCTTCCCTTGATCGTAACGAATCAGGTTTTGTCTGTCGTAACTGAAGATATCCAATTGTTCATTACCCTCGCCATGCGCAAGATCTCTTTTAAAAATACCGAACAAATCATACACGAATATCTTTTGAGAGGTATTACAATTGACAAAAATTTCATTGTTGTCTTCATCCAGGACAATACCATCGAGATGAACATACTCTTCAGCGCCCTGCCCTCTTCTATTTATCTTCCGTATTCCTTTACCGGTCTTTCTGTCGAAAATAAAAAGATCCCCATCGTCGATCTGGTTTCTCACCAATATATATTCGCGACCTATCGACATCACCTTACCTTGGGTAACAAATTCTTCGGTTGTCTCCAAAGGAATGTACTCTACATCAAAAAAGTCTTGAAGGATTAGTTCTTTCCTCGGATAGTTGGCTGTAACATCCACTGTAATCAATGCGTCCTTCCGGTTATCGGATTGTTTACATCCTTCCATTCCTGCAGCCAGTAACAGGATAATTGTAAAAATTGAAGTTTCTTTTTTCATTTTTAGTTTAAGATATATTACTTGGGAGGTCCACAGATAAAAGATTATTTATCAAACCGATTCTAAAGGTCTTACTATCTAAATGCTTCAATATAAAATACTCTATATCTTCTTTAAGAACCTCCATATCTCGCAAATTCAATAAAGACTTCAGAATTCCCGTATGATTACCTGTTTCTTCCTTCGGAAGTGACTCCAATTTATATATTATTTGTTTGCATGCCTTTAAAAACAACTCCATTATTTCGTGGTTTTGAATTGAGATATTATATCTTATCCTGCTTGTCAAATAAGTCATTATGTTGAAAATTATCGGCAATGGGAACTCTTCTACCTTATTGATATAACCCAATATATGGTCATCGATATCACTTAAAACCTCATTGGGATCACCTTCCACAAATTTCTCTTCAATAAGATACTGAACACCGTAAGCAATACCTAACAACCCGTTCTTATCGAAATCGAAAGGATGATTAATCGAAATAGCATCAGAGACACTTTCAAACAGATCTTCTGCTATGGAGCTATAGCGATCGTCTTGTAAGATACGGGAAATATGGAAAAAATAGATAGATGCCCCCATTTTACCTCCGCGGAGTCCCGGATAATTATTCATATCGCCTTTTAACAAAAGTCTGGTCGCTATCTTCTGATGAAAACTACAATCAATATCCGGTTTTATTTTTATCCAGATATCAGGAAATAAATCCGGCACATCCACCCCATTGAACCATGTTTCCGGTGCAATCACAATTTTATCGGGATCAGGATTCAGCCAGGCTCCCCACCATGCAAAAGTACTGTTTGAAATGATATTGTGTTTACACTGCGACATAAGGTACATATCCTGCCAGCCGGAATTCTCTTCTTCAGAATCTACGACAATCCCGTTCTCAAAATGAAAATTGTATCTCACCCACCCGGGATCATCCGAGAAAATATAAAAAACGGGGGATTTCATGCCCAATTCTTTCAATTTCTCCATCGCCTGAGAATAGTAGTTTGTTATTGACAAGTTAGCGAAGATAAGGCTGTTTATCGTACTCAGATAATCTCCTCGGCGAATATGGATCCCGACCGAATTTGTATCTCTAATCCGCTTTAGATAGGAGGACGAGCACGCACTCAAGCGTTTCTCATCAAATTGGAACAGCAGTCTCAACTCTGCCGCATTACTCTCTGCATACTGAAAGCACTGCCAATATCCCTCATAGATTCTAACCGGATTCTGATGTTCTTCCAATTCCTGAAAGACTGAGTTATTTTGTTCTCTTACCTTGAAAACCGGAACGGTTCTGATCCTATTTTTTAATTCTTCCGTCAGGAAAATGTCTTTATTAATATTTGTAAAATGATGTGCCAATTCAAGTCCGTTATGGCATGTATTATAATCGTAGAATGATGTATCAATCAAAAACTCACCTTCATCATTGAACTTGTTCCTGAGATAGAGGTAAAAAGAATAGATAAACATCTGGTTCCCTAATCCTCCCCACATGGAAATAATAGCTAATTTTTTC
Source organism: Proteiniphilum sp. (assembly GCF_040307845.1). GTDB lineage: Bacteria > Bacteroidota > Bacteroidia > Bacteroidales > Dysgonomonadaceae > Proteiniphilum. The sequence goes on along the minus strand of NZ_JAWRIS010000038.1, from coordinate 26,095 downwards.
AATCCGGTATCTGCGGTGAATAAAAAGGAATAGTCAAAATATTTATTTCTAATTTCATATATCTTTTCTTCCCCGAAAAAGGTGGTTTTATCGATTAATTCGGCTTTATATTTCCCCGAATAGGTTGATTGAGGATAATAGGCATATTCGTCATTAAGTATATGTGGTTTCTTGTTGATAAGATATTTGTTCAGATAGGATTCGTCATGAAATTTAGCTACTACTCCCTTTTTCAAGTCCTCCTCAATTCTCTCGACCGCCCACCGGTTAAACTCCATGATCTCTCGATGACATCCGCCAAAAAAGCCTCCCTGATAGTATCTTTCTCCTTCTCCTTCGGCTATACAGGCATGACATTCCGGGTTGCGGTCGTAAGGATACATATCCGGATCTTTACACAAATATTCATCGAAGGATAATGCTGTGAATGCAAAATCACTTGATGATGACACAACCTCTTTACTATAAATAGGTGACAAGAAACGGAAATTGCCATTTAAGAAGAAAATATAATCATATAGAACCAACCGATTCTTGATGGACAACATAAATCTCGATTTACTCGAAACATTGGCTACAAAACCCTCATCCGCTACTTTATAAACTGTAACATTCGGATAGTTTAACCCTGACAACCGTTCCGAGTCGGTAAATATTTCATATCCTTTTTCTGCATCCACACAAAAAAAGGCTTGACAGGAAGGGTAAAAAATATCCCAGAATTTTTCATACTCTCCAATAGCGATGTAGATAATTCCTATTTTCATTTCTTTTATTCTTTCTTTGTCCACGCCCATGAAGACACATATCCCAGTAATTCGGACTTGTTCATGCTACATACTTTGATTAATTCTCTCACATTATGCACATCCCTTTCATCATGTCCGAAGGTCGAGTTAACACCTCTCGGATGATGTAAATGAAAAACAGGCCCCTGCACCCGCTGAACAAACTCTTGAAGGATCTCCATCCGTTTAAGACGTTCCACATCTTCAGGTCCCCAGCCATAAAAATTCTCATTCTCTCCTCCGGCTTCCAGGTAACGCAATTTATTTACAATAAACACACCTCCCACTGATGGACGACCCATTTTGAGCGCTTCTATATCCTGCCGGGTATTATCTTCTAAAAAAGAGGTAATATCTTTTCTTACCTTATCTCTTTGCTCTGAATCCAAAAATATAAAAGTTCCATCATACGGGTAACAGAGGGTGACTCCATTATTGACGATATTTACCGCATCTCTTATTTGTCTTGTATCCAAGATAACATCCGTATCCCATACACCTACAATATCTGTTTCCGACATTCTAAGCAAATCATTCAGATATCGTGTCCTATGAAAAATCGGATCAATATCCTCTATAAAAAGACACTTAACTCTTTCATCGCATTCAGTATACATATATTGCTGTTTACTGTCGGCTTCCAGGACAATAATAGCAGCATGGGTATTTGTCAATAAATAAGACAAAACAGTATCTAAATTATCTTTCCGTTCCATAGAGTCTATGCGAACCGGTATAACGATAGTCAATTCTGCGGTTATATCCATGGTTTCAATATGATTAAAGAGGGAATACCCAATAATACATAATGATCATGTAGATCACAGTTGCCCTTTATCATTTTTTCCAAACAAAAGGAAGTCAGTTTCTCCACCTTATAATTAAAAACTTCCAGTTTCCATAATCGGCACAACAGAAAATAGGTATTCATATAGTCTATTTCACAACCAGTACTTGAGAGAAGTTCCTCCAACCAATCAATCAAATAGATAAGGTATTCTTTTAATTTTAGAGTTGCCAGGCCTTCTTCTTCTTCAGACTTATTCCTTAAACGGCAATAGATATAGTATCCAATTCCACCAACACCTTTTCCAAAGTCAAGGGAATCCATTAATCTCATATCTATTATATTCCTTGTAAGCAGATCAATTTCCAGAAGGATATCATCGCTGTTTCCTTCTACAAATCGTTTATGTAGGAGATATTCCAATCCGCATCCAATACCCAATAATCCCTCTGCAAAGTCATAAGATATCTGATTGGAAATCTTATTGTACACCTCATCGACTAAATCGTTCGCTTGTCTTTCATACTCTTTTTTTTGCGTTATTCGAGAAAGATGAAAGAGGGTTATGGCTATTCCCATCTTCCCGTTCCATAATCCGAGTTCATCAGATAATCTCCTATTAAGCAATGCGTCTGCAAAGGGTTGTAAAAAAGAAAACTTATTCATAATCAACAGGATTGTTACGTCTTTGGTCTCTCAACAGTTTTTTTACCGGCATAAAAAAGCGTTCTATCAATCTGAGGTCTTCTGTTATGATATCGGCAGTACCTGTCATTTCCCGGGATACGGGGAGTTTCTTGCCATAGTTGGTTTCCATACCTCCCGGAAAATCCACTTCCACCACGTAAAGTCCTTCGGCCGTTGGTACATTGGAAATAGAGGAAACTTTCCCGATCAAATACCCGAACTCCTGATCGGGGAAATTATTAATACGCACATTTACCCGTTGTCCCTCCCTTACTTTCCCGGCTCCCTGTACGGGCAACATCGCTTTGCCCTTGGGACTTTCCTGTCCCGTCGGGATAACCGTAAAGACCGTTTCTCCCACGCTCACATTTTGGTTGTTGCTCCAAATCCCCATCCGGTTCACAATACCATCGATAGGGCTAACCATCAGGTAGTCGTGTTCCCATGCTCTTATCTGGGCGTTGAGCGCCTCCGTTGCATTGTGCAGTGACAGCCGATACTTACTTTCCAGTTCCGTGGACTGTTGCTGCAGGTCGAGCAAACTCTCCTCCCCCTGCATCAGTTGTAATTCCGACTGTTTCAAGGAGGCGGTAAAGGAGAGGTAAGACTGCTTACTTTGCAGGAAACTATTCTTCGACACCTCATATTCGTTTCCGGAAATGACACTTTTAGCAAAGAGTACCGAATCCCGGTTAAAAATACTTCGGGTGGTCTGATACTGCTCGCGCACCACCGGGATCTGCTCCATGATCCGGTCATGGTATTCCTGTCGTGCTGCTAGTTGTTCCTTTTGTGATGCAATTTTTTGCGGATAATAATTCAACTCCCGGTAATTCCTGTAATCGTTCAAACTGTTCAAGAATGAAGCATAGGCTGTCTGTATGCTCCCCAGGCTCGCCGGCCGGGAAGGAAATAGCAGTGGTGTTTCCTCCGGATGATAACCGGAGATTTTCCAATTCTCCATACTCTTTAAGAGTGAAAGCATATCAGCCGTGTTGGCCGGGTTCTGAATTACGGCCAATGGTTCTCCATGTACTACTTCCTGACCATTCTCCGCATATATTTGATCGATTTTTCCCGTGGAACGGGCTATTACGCTTACCGGCGGCTCCTGGGAGGTCACCGTGATTTCCGCCTGAATCGTATCTGGATATTTAAAGAACCAACTGCCTATCAACAATAGCAGGATAATAACGAAGAGCAGGGTGATTCCACGACGTAGAATCCAAGGAGGTATTTGACTCATCACCTCTTGTACCTCCTCGCTCCTGAGTTCAATCGGTTTCCCTCTTAGATTTTGCTCACGCTCGGCAGAGACTAAACTTTGTTTGGACTCTGCGCTCACTAAATCGCAAAATTCAATCGGTTTATATTTCTTTTCTTCCTTATCCATCCTTGCCCTATTTACCTAATTCCAGTTGATTTTTCACCAGTTCATAGTACTTTCCCTTCAGGAGTGTAAGTTCTTCATGCGTACCCTCCTCCACGATCCTACCCTGATCTAGAACTATGATCTTGTCAGCATCCCGGACTGTACTTAACCGGTGTGCGACCACAATAACTGTTCTCCCTTTATAAAATTCATGCAAGTGCTTCATGATCTCCTTCTCGTTATTGGCATCCAGCGCATTGGTCGCCTCATCAAGAAAGATAAATTCCGGATTCTTGTACACGGCACGTGCGATCAGGATTCGTTGTCGCTGTCCCTGGCTGATCCCATTGCCCTCCATACCTATTTTGGTATTATATCCCATCGGAAGAGAATCGATAAAGTCTCGGATATTGGCTACCGTCACGGCGTGACGCAATTTTTCTATATCTATATGCTCATCTCCCACGGCAATGTTCTGAGCAATGGTTTCCGAGAAGATAAAACCGTCCTGCATTACCGAACCCGATTTGCTGCGCCACAGGTGGGGATTGATCACATTCAGGGGTATCTCCCCCACTTTGATCACTCCCCTGTTCGGCTCATAAAAGCCCAGCAGCAGTTTTATCAAGGTGGTCTTGCCACTACCACTGGCACCCACCAAGGCGGTCACCTTCTCCTGCGGTATGGTCAGATTTATATTTTCCAGCACATAGTCTCGGTCAGCCCCGTCATAACTGAAAGAAAGGTTTTCAATAGTAATATCACGACGGTCGGGTAACACCGTCAGTTTATTGGCTATTGCCTCTTCCTCGTCTTCCTTGCCATGCACCTCTTTTAACCGCTCCAAGCTAATCTGTGCATCCTGAAATGTGTGTGCAAACCCGATAAATTGCTCCACCGGTGAGGAGAGCTGCCCGATGATATAGGTTAGTGCCATCATCATCCCCAAAGTCATCTGCCCATCCACCACAGCTTTGGCGGCAATAAACGAGACAATGATGTTGGTGGTCTGGCTGAAGAATACCGACCCTACTTGCTGCAACTGCTCCAACGCCATTCCCTTGATGCTTATCCTGAACAGTTTCACCTGGATACGTTCCCATTGCCACCGTTTCTGTTTCTCGCAGTTGTTGAGTTTGATCTCCTGCATGCCGGTAATAAGCTGGATGATGTTGCTCTGTTCTCCGGCGGACTGGGCAAACCGCTTATGGTCGAGTTCACGGCGGTATTTCATAAAAGACAGGATCCATACCACATAGAGTACATTACCGAGAAGGAAAATCCCAAGAATAGCTAAATTGTAATAACCAAGTACGAATGCGAATATGAAAAAATTAACAAAGGAGAAGAGTGTACTGATGGAATTACCGGTTAGGAACGACTCTATACGCCCATGGTCACCGATGCGCTGCATGATGTCGCCCGTCATCTTCGTATCGAAATAACGTAAAGGGAGTTTCATCAGTTTGGCAAGGAAATCGGAGATCAGGGCGATATTGATCCTGGTATTCATGTGCAATAGTATCCAGCTACGGATAAATTCTACTGACAAGCGGGCTACGAAGATGACCAATTGTGCCACCAGTATTAGTGTGATAAAGCCGAGGTTCCCGTCACGAATACCGATATCCACCAGCGACTGGGTAAGGAAAGGGAAGATCAGTTGCAGGATGCTTATCACCACCATTCCGAGCACAAGTTGCCCGAGCTGGCTCCTGTAAGGTACAAGGTAACGCAGGAAATAGCGGAGGCTGCGGTTCCTGTTCTCCTTCTCGTCTTCACCGTCGAAGAATTCCGGGCCGGGTTGCAGGAGCAGTACCGCCCCCCTGTCCTCCTCTTCCCTTTTCGTACTCAGCCAGCACTTCTTGAAATCAGCCTCGTCGTATTCAGCCAGTCCCAATGCAGGATCCGCCACATGGATACGGTGGCCGGCCTTCCTGTCTTTCCTTATGTCGTGTACCACCACAAAATGGTTCTGTTTCCAGTGTACGATGCAGGGCAAAGGGGCTTCTTCCGCGAGTTGTTCGAATGGGATCAACACCCCTGATGTGCGGAACCCGATATGCTCGGCCGCATCGCTTATCCCCAGCATCGATACACCTTCACGGGTGATAAAGGAATATTCCCGTAGGGTCTGAAGACTATAATGCTTCCCATAATGCCTTGCGATCATGCGCAGGCAGGTGGGGCCGCAATCCATGGCGTCCAGTTGGGTATATGTCGGGAATGAAGTTTTCATTATAAAGACCGTATCAGTTCATTGTATTTCTGTTTCATATGCCGTATATGATATTTTTCCTCATAAGTCTTTCTGGCATTTACACCTAATCTCTGGCAAAGACCGGGTGAACTTAGTAATTCCAGGATGGCATTCGCCAGATTGTTTCTGTATTCTTCCGGATACTTCCGGTTCCCGATCCTTGCAATTCTTGCATTCCCGTTATCCCGGAACATGTTTCTTATTCCCAATCCGTCGGAAGCTATGATCGGCAAGCCATACATCATCATTTCAATTCCTACAAAACTACATTGCTCATAATAGGAACAAATTACTCCCATATCTGCAATGGATAGCCAATTGTAGGTACTGTCCCTGTCCAATAATCCGGTAAAAGTGATTGAAGTTGCTAATGGGGAAGCAGCTTGTATGAGTTCTCGAAATGACTGCTCATTGGAATCACCGATAATCACAAACCTAACATTCTTATTTATCTTCACTACAAGTTTCATCGCCTCTATTAGGTCGAATATCCCCTTCTGTCTGGTTGGGCGTCCAACTGCGACCAGGATTTTTTCATCACTCCTGATATTTAATAAAATCCTCTGTTCTTCAATACACTTCTCTGCTTTCTGTATCTTCCCGATGGGATGCAATCCGTTCGGAATAAATGAAATTTTCTCCCATTCCAACTTATAGACAGACCGTAGAATATGTCGGGAATCCTCGCACAAACATACGGTCCTGTCCGCAAGGGCATACATACCTTTTTCTTCCTTATAATAGGAGACAACAGGATCCAACATGCCTGCCTCCGTTTCTTCTTCTCTAGAAGAGATCTCCCCGAGCAGCACCTTGAACTCTTCCAGATCTCCCATAAAGCGGCTCGTCCAACCGAAGTCATGTATCGTAAAAATAGTTTTGGACAGGGGAAAATAAACTTTTAGTGATTGTAGCAGCTCCTCGCACGGGGAATGATTCACCAGGAAGACATTGTCGGGATCATCCTTGATATGCAATCTCAAGAATTTGTCCATCACATGCACCTGACGCAAAAAATGGCCTTTCATCCCCGGAAAGAGGAATTTCCTGATTGCACCGTCTTCTACCATATTGAACTCCTCCGTGTCCGCATTGAAAATGATCAGGCAGACGTTGTATGCCGGAGATTCCAGACAGTACAGTAATTCCCTGAGATAGGTGCCGATTCCGTTCTTCTGGGAACTAGTGTATTCATCGAAAATATAGATATTTCTCGTTTTCATGATATGGTTTTTAGTAATTTTCCGGCCAATCCATCCTTTATGCCTAACGGGGAAGAAACTATATTATCCGACAACTTGGCAACATCGGGAGAAATAAAATTAGTAAGGGAACTGTTGTAATCATGAATTGTGCGAGTGCTATAAAACTTCAAATAGATATCCAATAGGGAGGCTATCGGGGTATTCCGTATCCGGTCTTTTAAATTCATGCCGATATCAAAGAGGTCGGATAGGTATTTGTCGTCAAAGGGTAGTTCCGTATTCTGATTGGAAGCTCCCTGCAGATGATATATGACATAATGAAGCAGGCCTTCCATACCCGTATCCAGCGTAGTATCTATAATCCTTCTGGGGTCTACCTCCATGATCTTCCGGTCAATTTCCTCGCAGACCTCCACACTTTCACCTTCAACAAAACCATGCTGTATCAGGTACTCTATCCCCCAACCGATACCGGAAAGCCCGGAGCCAAATGAGAAGGTCAGATTTTTATCTATTTTCTCCATGATATTGTCCAGCAGGCAAGTTGATACCTCAAGATATATTTCGTTGCCTGTATACCTGGAGTATTCCGAAAACGTCAAGGCAATACCCATCTGCCCATGGAAAAGTCCAATATCCGGCATAAAATAAGTATTCAATATCAAATGATGGGTTGTTCGTTCGATTTCTCCAAATTCTAATTTTGTCATATCGCATTCATTTCAAAAAATCTTAAACCTTACTTTTAACAGCGCTTCTGCCGGACGTAGACGGTATACCGAAGAATAGCTACTGATATCGTTATAGGAATAGGTCACGAATTGACGGGTATTAAAGATATTTGTCCAGTCGAGCATCCAGTCCACGTTTTTCATCCTGTAACGGGCTCCCAGGTTTCCAAACATTCCGAAATAGGCCTGATCGCTGTTCCCTTCAAACGGAGGCATGTTGGGTTGATATTCCTTCTTTTCGATTATGAAAGGAATATTTAGATGATAATTTTCCAGCCCTTCTGTACACTTTTTGATACCTCCATACCAGTTTTCTGGTACTACAAGCTTGGATGCAGCCATAGGACCCGAATCTGTCAAAGTAGAACTAATAAAGTAGACTTATTATTACGGTCTACGAGATAATACTATTTTCCAAATATCTCCTTATAATATTCCAAATGCTCCTCCAAGGGAGATTTGCCATGTAAATTAATAATAGAGGCCTCCTTATTGAAAAAGATATATCGTGGAATTAAGCCGACTTTGAGATAATCAATAAGAGGGGAATTGGAAAGATCTTTTATCCTAAACTGTAGATCGGTTATCCCTAACTCTATCGAAGTTGTGGCCCATTTATCTCTACTCTGGTCTATTGAGATATAGATATAGGCTATATCATTTTGGGACAGGAACTCTTTTATTTCCGCAGACTTTCTGATATCATTGATACAGGGACCGCACCAGCTCGCCCAAAAATCTAGAATGAACGGTTTACCTTTATACTGGTCCAGCAAGGAATGGAATGTCAGACTATCGAAGTCCACCGTTTCAATGTGGCTATTGATTAAAACAGAGTCAGGAATCTGTACAAGACTTTTCTTGAAATAATTCTTGGCTTCTTCTATATAATCCACATAGTCACTCCGCACAAATTTTCTTGCAAAAGAATCGGCATACTTCAAAAACTCTCCACTGTCCACTTGGTCTCCATCGGCATAAATTCCCAGCATCAAGCTCAGCAGGTATTCCTTTGTGTCACCGGTAAAATGTTGGTCAATATGCTTTTTCATTTCAGCCAGATCATATTTTTGGATATCCCTGAACCATTTTATATAAAGGGGAGATGCAGCCATGAGCAGACGGGAGTTATAATCACCCCTTATGTTTCCATCCATATAATGATTCGGGAAACTGTTTACTCCTTGATATAAGGGTAACAGCAGACAAAAAGTATACTCACAGTCATTTTTTGCATCAAAAAATGATTTAAAATCTTCTGTCGCTGTTTTTTCATTGAAGAAATTATGGAAGTATATCCTTTTCTTTTCAATCCATTTGTTCACTGCTTCTTTGTGTTCCGATAAATCTGTTCCGGATTTATAAAATGGAGCCTGGTTTTCTTTTTGCCATCGCCTTTCTTCACTATAATAATTATACTGGCTATCCGTTATTTTATTCTTCCCATTGAATTGCAGATAATCATCAGGACTCGATTTGGAGACACAAATGGTATCCTCCACACTCAAATAAACTTCTTGGAACTCACTTTGCGGTATCCCAACAAGAATAACTACCGCCTCAAAAATAGTGAGGGAATAATACTTTCCATCCCCGGACCGGTCTATTGTTAATTCTTTTTCGGTGTAAAAATCATTCGGTAAAAATTTATTCTTTGCTCGAAATGAAATCTTATCCACCAGATTACTGTCCACGGCAAACACAACTTGTTGTTGTCCGTAAGAAAGGGTAGTAAAAAGAACGAATGTAAAGAGGATCAAATTTTTCATAATAAACTATTATATCTTAACTAAAGAAAGAGGTACGTGAAAATTCAAAGAAAGATTAAAGATAATAGAAATCCTCAGATTTTCACATACCTCTTCTATACGAGATTGAGCAAATCTTAATTTAAACAACTTGATCCACCTGCTCCGTTGCAATTCTGTTTACCTCCATGGCCTTCACATGCATTAGAGGAACTGCAACTTGTTACTGAATGTACAGTGCCGTCTATACAATGTAGAGAACAATTACCAGAACCACCACTCCCACCATGAATGGTTTTCATTTCAGTGTCTTCCAATACTACTGCATTCTGCAGTTTGATCTTACCTAACTTCTTCATAGATCATTATTTTTTTAAGTTTCTACTTGCAGCAATATTTCACTACACTTACCTTACCTGGTGCTGCCCCATAACAAGGTCAGTTTTCTTAAATTTCTATATTCTTAAAGTAACGAATATCTTCAACTTTAAAATTATCCGGCAATTTGTACCCATTTACCAAAATGGTAGGTGTTGCCCTCAATCCCGATTGCTCTTTCCATCTTTCATGCATGTCAAATTCAGTCATCACTTCTTGAGCATTCGTATTTACAGGATAGCTTTTAAAGAATTCCTCTTTATTGAGTTTTCCACTTTCGAACCATTGATCATAAATATTCTTGGCTTCCCCGTTTTTTTGAAGAAAAGCTCCTAAAAGATATTTGTTCGATATTTTCAACTCCTCGTTAAACGAGGAAAAAATATATTGCACACAAACGTTTGCGTTCCTTTTCAATAATTCATTGATGCGTTGATGCATTTTGGAACAAGGATTACAATGGGGGTTCGAGAAAACCGTAATCAGCAAGTTTGCATCGGGGTTCCCGAATAAAATTTGAGAGGTGCTTTTTGACACTTCATAACGGGATTGTCTCATTAGTAGAGTCTTAAATACATCTTCATCCGATTTTATACTGTTTATTTCATATTGGATACTCTCCACAGTTGAACTGCGTGCTATCATAGGAACAGCCATATTAATCGTTAAAATCGAAATGACATAGATACCTCCAACGACTAATAGGCTGTAGATGCTGATCGACGAAAAATCGATATATCCAAAACCTGCACCGGTGATGAATATTCCCCAAAGAGTCAACATAACTCCCAAACACAAAGGACACCACTGTTTTGCCTTGAATTTCTGATACCACACACTCCAAAAGGTGTAGGGTAAGCAAAAGACATTGACAAGCAACATGAGTGGAAGAAACGATGGCAAAAAACAAAGAATCAGCATATTCGAAATGAAATACCCGAAACCCACCTCACTCCAACCTATCACTCCAAAAAATTTTGCCTCATTCGATTCCAAAATACTGTTACAATCATTATACTTGAATAATGAACACAATTTATCGGCATACCTATTTTGCACATGCAATTGTTTTAGGACTAACAAATAGCTGAGATACAACCCAATTGCGTTAATCATCAATAGCAACACAATTCCCCAATGGAGGTAACTTCCATTAGAAATGAAGGACAGGGACAATAAACAGACAAGCAACGAGAAAATAGTTACTTTTCTTAGTTTACTGAATAACTCTTTCCTAAAATGTATTTTGTAATCCGGCTCTTTTGAAATAGTGTTGGCCTCTGCAACGAGAGTATATCCCGTCCACATTGTAAAAAATTCATCCAAAGGAATCTTTAGTTTTCTATTGTCTGCAATATATTGAATTTGATCTCCTGTTAATTTTTCGACGATAGCAAAGTCATTCCCGGTATGGACAATAAAAGGAGGCTCCAATGAACGAATCTCATTCTTATCCGATATCTTCACACCTACGTTTTCAATACCATAATCAGACAACATGGAGGATAACCCAAACAGATTATACTTATGTGGGTGTTCATTGAAATACTTATTGGAAAATGTATGCGTATATTTCACACCCAATAAATCCAGAAATGTTGAGAAGATATTACTTTTCATAAATTGCGATACACTCAGCACTATTGATTATTTTTACACATCAAAGACCAACAATGAGATTTTTACATGCTTGAATAGAATTAAATCACACTTTCCGGAATCAAAATATGCTCTCCGTTCTTACCAATTCTTATCCTGTATTCAACCCCTTCAATAATAACCGTTATATACTCATCCTCCTTTTCACCTTCTTTAATCAGAGTTAATTCTTCTGTTGGTATTTGTTGAAACCAGTTGAGTGTGTAATGTTTCTTTTTCATTTGTTTCTATTTTATCAGATTAATAAATAATTATTATGCGACAAAGATCGGAGCTATATTTCAGCCAATCCCTAACGAACACCTCATATTTTCTAATCAAACTCAACAAATTCACCTAACTAAAAATTAGCTTGTATATACAGCCTATTTTTAATTTGCTATTAACACCGGAAACTTTAGTTTTTTAAATAAAACAGTTATATTTGCAATATGACAGTTTCATAATTACGCAGATGAAAAAACGTTTCGCCATATCAGCCTTGATGGTATTGATTCTACTGATTGTTTCACAGACAATATGGATTAGACAGGTTGCAGAACGCGATAAAAGCCGATTTGAAGCGGAAGTAAGTACATCGATTAACAATATTGTGAAATATCAGGCTACAAAACAATCATTTACACTATTTGGTGCCGACTCTCATTCTCCTAAAATCACATTGGAAAGAGTTCATCCAGACTCAACACATTCAAACAAAAAAATATATGGAAATCTTGAAAAGATAAATCATGATAAAGAGTTGTCCCTTTCCAATTTTTTGGAAGGAGCAATAATTGAAAGACTTTTTTATAAAAATAAATTGGACTTACCAGCGATCGACTCCATCTTCAAGATCAATTTCCCTTATACCTCCGAACTTTCAGCCTATACGTTTCAAATGCAGGAGAAGGGAACAAGCATAGATTCTCTCTACTTCGGCATAAACGCCATACAGCAATTGAATGACACCACAAAAGGGGTGTACATAAGCATACCCTTAGGGACAAGTGGCAATTATCGTTTTGTCTCCCACTTTATCTTTAGGCCGACAACAGCCATACAGCGTATGAAGAACCTTGTGATCCTCTCAAGTGTAGCTGTTATGGCGGTGGCAATCATCCTGTTTATCCTTGTATACCAACTGCAACAACAGATGCGTAGGCTACAATTTCAGGAAAAACGGACAAGGGGGATTATACACGACCTGAAATCACCATTGTCTTATATCTACTCCATGCTGGGGGTCTTGGAAATGGATGGAGAAAATGATTTTTTAACGGAGGGGAAATTGAGGGTAAAACAGTTGTCGAACAATATTGAACGGATGCTCTCGGAAGTAAAACTGAACAAGAAAAAAAACACAGCACTACAGAGGGAACCGTACGACTTAGCACGGCACTGCCGTGAAATTTCAGCCGATTTAGAGGTAATCCATGCGAATAAAAACATCGCTATGACCTACCATATTGCATCCGAAGCGCGCAACATTCACGTAGATGCATTTTATTTTGACAGTTGCCTGCGTAACCTGCTGGAAAATGCGATAAAATATTCGGGGGATTCGCCTGCTATTACCATAACCGCAAAAAGGGAAAAAGAGAACATACTGATCGGCGTGGCCGACAACGGACCGGGAATTCCCAAAAAGGAGCAATCCGAAGTCTTTCGTGATTTCTACAGATCACCACGGCAATCATCCGAGAAAGGAGACGGTATAGGCCTATCGTCGGTACGACAGATTGTAAAAGCACACGGAGGATCTATCCAATTAGAGAGTGAAGAGGGAAAGGGAAGTGTGTTCACGATTATCCTTCCCGATAAACAATAAAAAACAAGCCTATGGATACCATTAAAATTATATTGGTAGATGATGACCTGAAGTTTGGAAAAATGCAGAGTATGACACTTGCGCGCTTAGGCTATAAGGTACATTTTCAAACATCACTGGCAGGGATAGAAGAGGCCATTCGAAATTTTTCGCCTTCGACTATTTTGTTGGATGTGGAAATTGGTGAAGAAAACGGTATTAAAAAAGCAAAAGAATTAATAGTGCTCTTTCCGGACATTCCTATCCTGTTTGTCTCATCGCATCATGAAATTGATTATGTCACCGAAGGAATTGGTGCCGGTGGTGTACACTATCTGAAAAAGCCTTTTGATATAAAGGAGTTGGATGTCTATATAAAACGTTTCGCGAATAAACGCAGTGTCACGAAAGAGATTCCGATAGGCAACTATCTGTTGAACTCCGCAACAAGGCAATTGTACTATGATGATACTCTACTGGGGAAATTGCAACCCTTGGAAAAAAATATGCTGGTATTACTGTGGAAAAACAAGAATGAGCCTCTATCCAATGAAACGTTGTCCAATGAAATATGGGGAAAAGAGTATACCGCCAAAGGGGATCCCAGCATAATGAACGCAATTTCCAAATTACGGAAATTTTTTAAGCAGGACGCACAGGTACGGATAGATACGATAAAATATAAAGGATACCAATTGACTATCTCCTAAAATAGTTCAATCACTATCTTTCAATATCAGTCGCAACGAGTTGTTTTTGGTGACATAATTCCATGCCCAGTTGATGAAGACGACGATCTTATTGCGGACACTCAGGATCAGCATCAGGTGGAGGAACATCCATACAAGCCAGGCAAACCGGCCTTTGAACTTCATGAAGGGAAGGTCCACCACCGCCTTGTTCCTGCCCACGGTGGCCATGGTGCCCAAGTTGCGGTATTCATAGGGTTTGAGGTCTGTTTTCCCCTCTTCGATCTTCTGCAGGTTCTTTGCCAGGTTCTTCCCCTGCCCGATCGCCACATTGGCCAACTGCGGATGCCCTTTGGGATACTTTTCGGTTTCCATATAGGCCACATCGCCGATGGCAAACACATCGGGCAGCCCCTCTACCCTATTGGCACGGTCCACCCTGATCCTGCCGTTGGGCAATACCGAACCGGAGGGAATGCCTTCAATCACATTTCCTGTCACACCGGCGGACCAGATCACGTTATTGGTGGGGATAACCTCGCCGTTATTGAGGATAACCTGCTCCCCGTCATAATTTTTTACAATGGTGCCGGTCTTCACGATCACGCCCATCGACCGGAGATATTTTTCGGAATATTGCTGCGCGAAGCTGCTCATATTGGAAAGGGTATGCGGACTACCCTCCAACAGGTAGACATTCACCTTGCCGGAATCGATATTGGGGTAATCCTTTGGCAGTATCTCCCTAGTCATCTCTGCAAAGGCGCCTGCCAACTCCACGCCGGTAGCTCCTCCCCCTACGATCACTATATTATACAAAGCCTCTTTATCTCTGTTTGACAATATTTTCTCGAAATTGGAGAGGATGGCATTCCGCACATTGATCGCCTGATAGGTCGACTTCAGCACGAGTGAATTATTTTCCACCTGCGCATTGCCGTAGAAGTTGGTGCGCGTGCCGGTGGCAATCACCAGATAATCGTAAGGAAACCGGCCGACAGAGGTTTCCACATACTTCTCTTCGGCATTCACTGAGAGCACATTGGCCAAACGGATGCGGACATCGCGCCGTTTCTGGAATATTTTCCGGATGGGAAACGAAACGGTGGAAGGCTCGATTTGAGAAGCCGCCACCTGATAGAATAAAGGAGGAAACTGGTGATGGTTTATCTTGTCGATTACAATAATATCAAACTGTCCCTTTTTTAGATGATTGACGAACTGCAATCCGCCAAAACCGCAACCTATGACAACAATCTTTTTCATATATGCTCCTCTTTATGTTACTTAAACTGCAACATCAACTTTGAAATCCTTAATATGATAACCCGGCGGCTACCCGGCCAGGGGTCGCACCATAGTCTTCGAATAGTAAACAGTTGTCGGTATAAAAAGTTGACAGTAAGGGGGGATAAAAAGCGAAAAAGCGCTACAAATCACTTGCGGCGCTTTTCTTTAATGTTTAACATTTTAAAAATCACAGCTTCGCTGCAAATACATTATCGACTGAGTTTTTTAGGTCTCCGCCTTCATGACGATGTACCCACAGCGTTTCTCGTGAGAAGGCAAGGCTTTTTATTCGCCTTCCTCTGTCTTTTGTTCCGCTTCTCCGGCAGGTTCTTCGTTTACCTCCGGTTCAGCAACGGGCTCTTCAGTTTTCACTTCAGCAGCGGGGGATTCTTCCACTTTTACGGCTTCTTCCTTCACGCTCTCTTCGGCTTCTGCCACTTCTTTGACTTCTGCCACCTCTTTGGCTTTCTTTGTCTTCGGAGCATCGGCAGCCACAGCAGCATCGGATGCTTTCCTGCGTGAACGGCGGGTCCTTGTCTTCTTGGCTGCTTTGCCATCGCCCAACATATTTTCGTTGAAGTCAACCAGTTCGATGAAGCACATGGAAGCATTGTCACCCAAACGGAATCCGGTTTTAATGATACGGGTATATCCACCGGGGCGGTCTCCCACTTTCTGCGATACGGTCTGGAATAATTCCGTGACGGCAGTCTTGCTTTGCAACTTGCTGAAAACTTCGCGGCGTGAATGGGTAGTATCCTCCTTGCTCTTGGTGATGAGGGGTTCTACGTATTTTCTCAATTCTTTGGCTTTGGGAACCGTAGTAAAGATGCGCTTGTGCATGATGAGCGAGCTGGCCATATTGGATAACATGGCCGAACGGTGCGCAGTTTTACGTCCCAAATGATTATTTTTTTTATTATGTCTCATTGCAATTTTTAGTCTTTATCTAATTTATACTTCGATATATCCATGCCGAACGTAAGCTTCAGGCTGTTGAGCAGTTCATCGAGTTCGGTCAGCGATTTCTTTCCGAAGTTACGGAACTTGAGCAAGTCGTTCTTGTTATGTGAAACCAGTTGTCCGAGCGTTTCCACATCGGCGGCTTTCAAGCAGTTCAATGCCCTCACCGACAGGTTGAGGTCAGACAACTTACGTTTCAGGAGTTGACGCATGTGGAGTACTTCTTCATCGAACTCTTCAATGCTTTCGGCATCGGATGTTTCCAGCATGATCTTATTCTCGTCGGAGAACAACACGAAATGCTGGATCAATATCTTGGCCGCTTCTTTCAACGCCTCTTTGGGCTGGATGGATCCATCGGTCTTAATCTCAATGGTGAGTTTCTCGTAGTCCGTTTTCTGTTCGATACGGTAGTCTTCTACTTCAAAACTTACGTTACGGATCGGAGTGTAAATAGAGTCGATCACAAGGGTCTGCACATCGTCCGAAGCAATCAGTTCCCGGTTTTCGTCGGCCGGCACATAACCCCGTCCTTTGTTGATCGTCAACTCAAGACGCAGGTCTGCTTTTTTGTTCATATGGCAGATCTCCAGTTCGGGATTCAGGACTTCGAAACCGGTCAGCAGTTTACCAATATCCCCGGCTTTAAACACTTCCGTTCCCGAAATAGCGATGCTTACTTTTTCTGTCTCAAACTCTTCCACTATCCTCTTGAACCTTACTTTTTTCAGATTAAGGATAATACCTGTTACATCCTCTATCACCCCGGGAATGGTCGCGAATTCATGATCCACGCCCTCAATCTTCACCGATGTGATAGCGAATCCTTCCAGCGAAGAAAGCAGGATCCGGCGCAAGGCGTTGCCTATGGTAATGCCGTATCCCGGTTCCAGCGGGCGGAATTCAAATTTACCGGAGAACGCGTCCTCCTGTAACATGATTACCTTATCGGGTTTTTGGAATGCTAATATTGCCATGAAATTATTGTTTAGAATATAATTCTACGATGAGTTGTTCTTTGATATTTTCCGGAATGTCGGCTCTTTCAGGTATGTGCAACACTTTTCCGTTCAACGTACCTTTGTCCCATTCCAGCCAGGGATATTTACTGTGATTGAATCCTGCCAGTGCATTGGCTACAACCAGCAACGATTTTGATTTTTCCCTTACGCCGACTACGTCACCGGGTTTCACTGTATAAGAAGGGATATTGACAACTTTACCGTTCACTACAATATGACGGTGTGATACCAACTGACGGGCTCCGGCCCTTGTAGGAGAGATACCCAGGCGGTACACGATATTATCTAAGCGCGATTCTAATAATTGCAACAATACCTCACCGGTAACTCCGCGGCTGCGTACTGCTTTTTCGAATGTAAGGCGGAACTGTTTTTCCAGCACGCCATAAGTATATTTTGCCCGTTGTTTTTCCCGCAACTGGATACCATATTCAGACGTTTTTCTCCTGCGTGAATTTCCATGCTGTCCCGGGGGATAGTTCTTCTTTGAGAGAACTTTATCGGGGCCGAAAATAGGTTCGCCGAATTTACGGGCGATTTTTGATTTTGGACCGGTATATCTAGCCATTTTACAAATTAAACTTTAAAAACTGAAGCCTAAACTGTGCAGCCGCGATTACAGAGAAGTTGTGGTGTAATCAATCACAGCTCAAGTTTCAAGATAAATGAAACTTAAATTATTACTCGATTAAACTTACACTTTTCTTGCTTTGGGCGGACGGCATCCGTTATGCGGAAGCGGAGTCACATCTACGATTTCAGTCACTTCGATACCTGCACCATGAATGGTTCTGATAGCCGACTCACGTCCGTTACCCGGACCTTTCACATAAGCCTTCACTTTACGCAATCCCAGGTCGTATGCTACCTTAGAGCAATCTTGCGCAACCATCTGGGCCGCGTAGGGAGTATTCTTTTTAGAGCTTCTGAAACCCATTTTCCCGGCAGATGACCAACTGATCACCTCTCCATTGTCATTGGTCAATGAAACAATGATATTATTGAATGATGATGAGATGTGCGCTTGTCCAACCGCGCTCACTTTCACATTTCTCTTTTTTGCTGCAACTGTTCTCTTTGCCATGTTACCTTATCTGTTATTTAGTAGCTTTTTTCTTGTTAGCAACGGTTTTCTTTCTTCCCTTACGGGTACGGGCGTTATTTTTGGTACTTTGTCCGCGTACGGGTAAACCGATACGGTGGCGAATACCGCGATAGCAACCAATATCCATCAATCGTTTGATATTTAACTGTACTTCGGAACGAAGATCTCCCTCTACTTTAAATTCGGTAGAGATGATCTCACGGATACGGGCTGCCTGATCATCAGACCAGTCCTTCACTTTGATGTTCTTGTCAACTTCTGCTTTTGTCAGAATGGTGTTAGCTGCGCTGCGGCCAATGCCATAGATATATGTGAGCGCTATTTCACCCCTTTTATTTTGCGGCAGATCGACACCTACAATTCTTATTGCCATATATTACTTATAGTTATTTGTTATTCGATTGTTATTCAGTTGTTATTCGATCGTTATTCGATTGTTATTCGATTGCAACTACATGCGAAGCATGAATAACGGCGAAGCCGAATAACAGCAAAGCGAATAACGCACGAGGTGCGAATAACTATTGACTTACCCCTGACGTTGCTTGAACTTAGGATTCTTTTTATTGATAATATACAAACGGCCTTTTCTTCTCACTATTTTGCAATCGGCCGTACGTTTCTTTAATGATGCTCTTACCTTCATACGATTATACCTGTTTTATTTTTCAAACCTTTCTGGTTGTCAAAGGCTGTTACGCCAAATCGTAACTACAAAGATCAGAAAATTATCTATATTTTTATTCTTTTTTTACACTGTTTCAGTTTTAAAGTGCAAATTTACGTATTTTTCACTACAAAATACCTTTCGCTTCGCGCAACCTGCTATCGTTCGGCAAATGTAAGTAAACTTCCTTTGCCCTCACTTACTCGCAGATTTCCACCTTTCCACCTTTCCACCTATTTATACCTGAACGAGATCCTTCCTTTCGAAAGGTCATAGGGAGACATTTCCACCCTCACCCTGTCACCGGGTAATATGCGTATATAATGCATCCGCATCTTGCCGGAGATATGGGCGGTAATTTCATGTCCGTTTTCCAGTTCCACACGGAACATCGCATTCGATAATGCTTCGATGATGGTTCCGTCTTGTTCTATCGCTGCTTGTTTAGCCATGAATGAATACTCCGTTTTAGTTATTTTCCTGAATAAATTCGAATGTAGATAATATATCGGCCTTGCCATTGCGGATAGCGACAGTATGTTCGAAATGGGCCGACGGTTTGCGGTCTTTAGTTCGCACCGTCCATCCGTCATTTTCAAACACCACTTTCTTGCCCCCCATATTGATCATCGGTTCAATGGCAATACACATTCCGTTCTTAATGACGGGGCCGATCCCGCGACGTCCGTAGTTAGGAACCTCCGGCGCTTCATGCATTTCCCGTCCGATTCCATGGCCTACCAATTCGCGTACCACCCCATAACCGTGCTTCTCGCAATGGGTCTGAACCGCTTCACCGATATTTCCAATCCTGTTTCCTTCCTTCGCCTGTTCAATGCCCTTGTAGAGCGATTCTTTGGTAATACGCAGAAGTGTTTTCACTTCTTCACTCACCTCTCCCACACAGAAAGTGTAGGCCGAATCGCCACAATAACCCCGCAATTTGGTACCGCAGTCGACAGAGATGACATCACCCTCCTGTAACGGTTTGTTATTGGGAATTCCATGCACCACGTTTTCGTTGACGGAAGTACAGATTGAATTGGGAAAACCGCCATAACCCAAAAAGGTAGGGTAAGCACCATGATCCTTGATAAATTCCTCCGCGATCCGGTCGAGTTCGAGCGTGGTGATTCCCGGACGGATATGTTTAGACAACTCTCCGAGCGTCATTCCTACCAGGCGATTCGCACCACGCATAAATTCGATCTCTTCGTCGGTTTTCAATATGATCACGTTATTATTCATCTATTCAGGTAATCCTTTCAATTTTTAATAAGCAGCTATTGAGCCTGTGCGGCCTTTAATCTTGGCTCCCGATTTGAGGAAACCGTCATAATGACGCATCAACAGGTGACTTTCTATCTGTTGCAATGTATCGAGTACTACACCTACGAGAATCAGCAGCGATGTACCACCGAAAAACGCGGCAAACTGGGAGTTGATGCCCATTAACCCGGCAAAAGCAGGCAAGATGGCGACTATAGCCAGGAAAACCGATCCGGGCAGTGTGATTCTCGACATGATAGTGTCGATATACTCAGCCGTTCTTTTTCCCGGTTTTACTCCCGGTATAAAACCATTGTTACGTTTCAGGTCTTCTGCCATCTGCACCGGATTCACCGTTATTGCCGTATAGAAATAGGTGAAAGCGATGATCAGCATAGCGAAAATGAAGTTATACCAGAAACTGGTGAAATCCATCAACGAGGCCCAGAATCCCCCTCCCTCACGTGCAGAGAACTGCGCGATGGTAATGGGGATAAACATGATCGCCTGGGCGAAGATGATAGGCATTACATTGGCGGCATTTACCTTCAACGGGATATATTGCCTCACACCTCCGTACTGCCTGTTACCTACAACGCGTTTAGCATACTGTACAGGCACTTTCCTGACACCTTGCACCAACATGATGGCGGCAGCAGTTACAGCTACAAGGAACAACAATTCCAGCAAGAGCAGGATTAATCCTCCCGGGGCATCGATCAACCGGTCGTATTCAGCCACCAGAGCATGGGGTAAACGGGCAATGATACCAATAAGGATGATAAACGAGATGCCGTTCCCAACCCCTTTATCGGTGATGCGTTCACCCAGCCACAGCACAAACATGCTACCACCGGCAAGGATTACCGTAGAAGGCAATATCCAATCCCAGAAACCGCCAGGGATGGCACTCCCTACGGCTCCGTAGAGATAGGCCGGTCCCTGTATGAGCAAGATGGCCACCGTGAGGTAACGGGTGTACTGGTTGATTTTGGTACGTCCGCTCTCACCTTCACGCTGCATCTTCTGGAACGCAGGCACGGCAATGCCCAGCAACTGCATCACAATGGATGCGGAGATGTAAGGCATGATCCCCAATGCAAAGATAGATGCATTGGAAAATGCTCCTCCGGAGAACATGTCGAGAAGGCTCAACAGCCCTGTGCTGGCATTTGCTTGTAATGCCACGAGTTGTTCCGGGTTAATTCCCGGCAGCACGACGAACGAGCCAAACCGGTAAATAGCAACAAAACCTATGGTGATAATAAGCCTTTTCCGAAGGTCTTCTATCTTCCATATATTCTTTATTGTTTGTACAAATCCCATTTCATTAGAGTTTTACGGCGGTTCCACCTGCAGAAGTAATGGCTTCTTCGGCTGTCTTGGAAAAGGCGTGAGCCGATACTTCCAACTTAGCAGACAAAGTTCCTCTACCAAGAATTTTCACTGAATGCTTGCGGGAAACAAGTCCTGCCTCCACCAACACCTCAGGATTGATTTGGGTGAGGTTCTTCGCCTCTGCCAATGCCTGCAATGTTTCCAGATTGATGGCTTTGTATTCAACTCTATTCAGGGGTTTGAATCCGAATTTGGGTAAGCGACGCTGCAAAGGCATCTGTCCCCCTTCGAAACCGACTTTCTTTGAGTAACCCGATCTTGATTTCTGTCCTTTATGTCCTTTGGTAGAAGTGCCCCCTTTTCCCGATCCGGGGCCGCGGCCAATCCGTTTGCGGGTCTTGGTTGAACCTTCAGCCGGTTTTAAATTCGATAAATCCATTGTATATTGTCTTTATTTATTATTTATTATCCACTAATTGCCAAGAGTTAAGAGCCAAAAGTGAAAAACTAAAAACTAAAAACTAAAAGTAAAAAATTAAGATTCAAAATTCTATACTTCTAAACTTCTTCACTTCAGGCTTCTTTTCTGTTCACTCTCACAGGCAAAATTTCAACTTTTAACCTTCAAGCACTGTAACCAGGTGCTGCACTTTGCGTACGAGTCCCCGGATAGAAGGAGTATCCTCATGCTCCACCACACGTTGCATTTTGGTAAGTCCCAAAGCGTCCAGCGTTTTTTTCTGATCTTTAGGAACTCCGATTCTGCTCTTTGTCTGTTTAATTTTTATTGTAGCCATTTCAAGATCTCTTTTTATCCGTTAAACACTTTTTCTAAACTCACTCCCCTGTTCTGGGCCACCGTAAGGGGATCTCTCAACTCGGTCAGCGCTGCAATCGTCGCTTTCACGAGGTTGTGCGGATTGGATGATCCTTTCGATTTAGCCAGCACGTCGGTGATACCCACACTCTCGAGCACAGCACGCATAGCACCCCCTGCTTTCACTCCGGTACCGGTAACGGCCGGTTTCAGGAATACTTCGGCGCCCCCAAAATGGGCAACCTGCTCGTGAGGAATAGTTCCTTTATATACCGGGACTTTGATAAGGTTTTTCTTGGCAGCTTCCACACCCTTGGCGATGGCCGTCGTTACTTCACCTGCTTTACCCAGACCCCAGCCAATGATGCCGTCTTCGTTTCCTACCACAACCATTGCGGCAAATGTGAACGTACGACCACCCTTTGTTACCTTGGTGGTACGGTTGATTGCCACTAAACGGTCTTTCAGTTCAATATCGTTGGTTGTCTTTACTTTATTTATTACTCCTGCCATGATCGTTAAAATTTAAGTCCGCCTTTACGGGCTGCATCTGCCAATTCTTTAATACGTCCGTGATAGAGGTAACCGTTCCTGTCGAATGTCACCAATTCTACTCCGGCTTCCCGTGCATTCTGAGCAATCAGTTCACCCACTTTGGCCGCGATCTCTTTCTTGGGAAGTTTTTCCTCTATTTTCAGGGAAGATGCCGATGCCAATGTCTTGCCGGTGGTATCGTCGATCACCTGGGCATAAATCTGTTTATTGCTTCTGAATACCGAGAGGCGGGGTCTCTCGGGAGTACCGTGTACTTTACCGCGTACACGGGTCTTTATCTTTAATCTTCTTTCGTTCTTTGTCAACATAGTGAATTCAGTTTACATGTTATTTAGATGCCGTCTTACCGGATTTGCGACGTATCTGTTCACCTACGAAACGTACACCTTTTCCTTTATAAGGTTCCGGTTTACGGAATGAACGGATCTTGGCACATACCTGGCCCAGTAATTGTTTGTCACAAGACTCCAGGATTATGAGCGGATTCTTGTTCCTCTCCATCTTGGTTTCTACCTTGATTTCACCGGGCAATTGCAAGAAAATACTGTGTGTATATCCTAATGACAACTCCAGTATCTGGCCGTTGTTGGTTACGCGGTAACCCACACCCACCAGTTCCAGTTCCTTGCGGAAACCTTCCGAAACACCGATCACCATGTTGTTCAATAAAGAGCGGTAAAGACCGTGCAACGAACGGCTTTCCCTTTCATCGTCGGGACGTTCAATGGTCAGCACGCCATCGTTTACTTCAATCTTCATATTGCCACTCACATGCTGAGAAAGTTCCCCTTTCGGGCCTTTCAGCGTAATCACATTATCTTCTCCTACAGTCACTGCAACTCCTGCAGGCACTGTAATGGGTAATTTTCCTATTCTTGACATACTCTCTCTCCTTCAAATTAATAAACGAAACATAAAACTTCTCCGCCCACTTTCTGTTCGCGGGCTTCTTTATCGGTCATCACTCCATTTGAAGTAGACAGTATGGCAATACCCAAACCGTTGAGTACACGTGGCATATCCTTATATCCCACGTATTTACGCAAACCGGGAGTAGAAACACGTTCAAGTTTCTTGATTGCATTCACTTTGTTTACCGGATCGTATTTCAAGGCGATCATAATGCTGCCCTGGGGGCCATCCTCCACGAACTTATAGTTCAGTATATACCCCTTTTCGAAAAGTATCTTAGTGATATCTTTCTTTAAATTTGATGCGGGTACTTCCACCACTCTGTGCTTGGCCATGATGGCATTTCTTAGCCGCGTCAAATAATCTGCTATTGGATCTGTCATATATAAAAAATTTAAATTGATCCCGACTGCCGGGACAATATTTAGTTCACTTCGTTCACGTTATTCGCTGCGCTGTTATTCATGCTTCGCACGTAGTACAATCGAATTACAACCGAATTACAATTGAATAACTACCGAATAACAACTGAATTTACCAGCTTGCTTTCTTTACCCCGGGTATCAACCCTTTGGATGCCATTTCGCGGAACTGGATCCGTGAGATGCCAAACTGGCGCATGTATCCTTTGGGGCGGCCGGTGAGTTTGCAACGGTTATGCAGACGGACCGGTGAGGCATTCTTCGGTATGGATTGAAGCGCTTCGTAATCGCCTTCCGCCAGATATTTAGCTCTTTTCTCGGCGTAGCGGGCAACCATCTTGGCTCTCTTCACCTCGCGGGCTTTCATTGATTCTTTTGCCATTATCTACTGATTTTTAGTTCAATTTCATTTAGTCAATCGCTCGCTATGGCATAGTACAAGTAAACTTGCCCTATGCTCACTTAGCTCATTGCGATTGTTGTGCATTTTTAAAAGGTAATCCGAATTCTCTCAGGAGGGCATATCCCTCTTCGTCGGTAGCGGCAGTGGTCACGAATGTGATGTTCATTCCCAGCAAACGGGAGATATTATCGATATTGATCTCCGGGAAGATGATCTGCTCTTCGATACCCAACGTGTAATTGCCTCTTCCATCGAGTTTGGCATTGATTCCCTTGAAGTCACGGATACGGGGCAAAGCCACACGTACCAGCCTTTCGAGGAACTCATACATCTTATCGTGACGCAGCGTTACACGTACACCGATAGGCATTTTCTTACGCAGTTTGAAATTCGAAATATCCTTACGTGATACAGTAGCTACCGCTTTCTGTCCGGTGATGGTGGTCAGCTCGTTGATGGCTGTTTCGATAATTTTCTTATCGGCTACAGCGATCCCCAATCCCTGGTTGATCACGATCTTCTCCAGTCTGGGAGCCTGCATTACGGTGGTGTAGCTGAATTCTTTCACCAGCGCGGGAACAATACGCTCTTTATAGTCCTTTTTTAAACTTACTTCGTATGCTGTAGTACTCATTTAATCTCCTCCCCCGATTTTTTAGCGTAACGAACCAATTTGCCTTTACTATTTTCTTTGCGTCCAACGCGGGTAGGTTTACCGGTTTTAGGATCCACCGGGTTCAGATTCGAGAGGTGCACGGATGCTTCTTTTTTCTCGATTCCTCCATTTGGGTTCTGGGCGTTGGGTTTGGTATGCTTCGATACCATGTTTACTCCTTCCACCACGGCGCGGTTCTTCTTTATCAGAACCTCAAGCACGCGGCCGGTCTTTCCTTTGTCTTCGCCGGAATTGACGTAAACCGTATCGCCTTTCTTTATATGTAATTTACTCATTGCCTGTGATTGATTAATAGATTATAATACTTCGGGAGCTAAGGAAACGATTTTCATGTTCGTAGCACGCAATTCACGGGCAACCGGCCCGAAAATACGGCTTGCTCTTAACTCACCGGCATTGTTCAGCAGCACGCAGGCATTATCGTCGAAGCGGATATAGGAGCCGTCGGCACGACGGATCTCTTTCTTCGTACGAACGATGATTGCTTTTGAAACAGCGCCTTTCTTAATATCACTCGAAGGGATTGTGCTCTTGATAGCCACAACAATCACATCCCCTACCGA
>NZ_JAWRIS010000037.1:0-97081 GCF_040307845.1 Proteiniphilum sp. | reverse complement strand
ATGTAGAACCGGGGCGACAGGAGAAATTTAGACTTCGATTCTTTTGTACCTGCCAGTTTATCGTGATATAGGTAGGGAGTGAACGACAGCGGCATATCGAATTTCGCTTCCAGTCCGCTTCTCTTGAATTCGACTTCCGGCAATGCATAAAAGTTGAAATACCGCATCAAAAGATCATTATGGAGACTACCCAACGTATCCGAAACACCGGTCAGTTCACTTTCCATATCCCTGATCACACCAATAATGCCCACTCTCATGGAGATATTGACGGGATTTATATAAAATCCCAACGATGTGTTGGTATTGGTGTAAAAGGCAGAAGAACGGATATCCTGTTGTTGCCTGACGCTATCCCTGGAGATATCGAGGTGTTGCGGTTTCAACTGGTAAATATTGAACGAGTTGATCTTAAATATCCTTCCTCCCTGGTCGTCTGGGCGAACTTTACGATCCTGTTTTCTTCTGCCGGACGCGCCGTCACCAATACCCCGGTTAAGGGAGAACCGTCCTCCTTGTCGGTCGCTTTTCCGGAGATAACCGTCTGTTGGACATAAACAGGCATAGAGAAGAACAAGAAAGAAAGAAAATACAGACGTTTAATAAATATATGCATATCATCAGTTATCGTGTAGATTTCGACAGGTTAACCAGATCTGTCAATAAAAATGGGAGATCTTCCAAAGTGTATTCATTTGGAAATGGATGGTCATTCATCCAAATGGATGGCACCTTATCCGTATTCAACACTTTGTTATTTTTCACGTGATTGTAAAAAACTCTTTTAGTTTCATCTCCAATCGCTCTCACAGGGTAGACCTTTTCAAATTCATCTATTGATTGGGATCGGAACCATTCTTTTAAAACCTCTACTCTTTCCGGAAAATGGCGATATGGATCAAAAAAAGTAAAAAGATGAAACTGAACTTTATTCATATTTTCATACATCTTCTTATCGGTTCCGTCCAAACGCACATGCCACTGGATAAACAAAGGATACCTTTCTAATAAACGGATCATCTGAAGTGCTATTCTTTTACAAGGGGTGCACATGGGATTAAGAAGTGTAGTTATGGTTATTGGAGCCTCTCGATTTCCTAACTTCAACCCGTCTTCAGGGAAAGATTGCATCTTTTGTTGACTCTTGAAAAGATTGGCGATAATAGCTGGAGTTCTTTTCAATCGGAGTGAAGAGATTTCCTTTTGGAATGCATTAGCCTTATGTCTAATATTTTGCTTTACTAAAAACAATAAGCCTATACTCAGTAACAATGAGAAAATAATTTCTTCGACTACCAGGAATATACTAACCATCAATTTCTTGTATGGATAAAACAAAAACAATACCATTTCAATCAGCAGGATCGCAACGACACTCAAGCAAAGTGGACACCATTTTTCCACCACTAATTTTTGATACAAGACGGAGAACAGGATAAAAGGTATGCTACAAACAGCTAAATAGCAGAAAATTTGCAGAACAGGTATTATCAAGCCTGAAAACGCAGCAACGAGCAAAGATATTATTCCCGTTGAAAAGTAGATAAATCCGATATCAGCTAAAGCTATCCTATTCAAAACTTTTGAACCTTTGGAGTGAATAACCTTGTTACAATCAAAAGCCGCGTTCTTTTGACAAAATGCATCGAAGAATGAATAAGCCCCCTTTGCCTCCTGCCGTAATAAACCCATACTTAGTCCTGTTCCAATAACTTTTAGACTTATAAATGCATAGAAGAAGATGATATTTCCAAAGCTTGTGTTCGTTTTAAGACGAAAAAATAAGACAGAGAAGAGCAAGGGTACCAACCAATACCTTGATATATTATCTGGTTTTCTTCTACAAAAAGAGGTGCCTGTCTTTTCTATAAGGATTGTTATTTTTGTCCAAATTAAACAAAACTCATCTTGCTGTATTTCATATCTTTTATTGGTATGAGCATCAAAGTAACAGACTCCATTTTCCGACGTTTTTTCAATCAGGATAAATCTTTCAGAAGTACGGTCCTTGATAAAGGCGATAACCGGGTGCTTAGCCTTCACAAGTGCTGAATAATCCGCACGACATGCGGTCGCCTTCAATCCATAGTATGTATATACCTGCACAATAGACAAAACAGATGGAAAAGAGGGGGATGATTGTAAAACCAGTTGTAACTCTTCCGGATCACAATTCATCTCCATTTGTTTCAAATGGCGAATAAGTAGCGGAATAAGATAATTATTGAGTTCCATGACTTTTACCTATAATCACGTTCAATGAGGTCATATCTCATAATTTTAGGCAATGTTCCATCACTAAGATCAATCCCGGTCTCCAACTCAATAAAACCACTCAAATCCATGAAGTACTTTTTCTGAGTTCTAAGAAATTCAATACGATTCGTTTTCTCAAATCTTTCACTACCCACATATGTCTTACTGAATAGTATAGGTTCTTCCGTTTTTTCCAATCCGATCATGTTGAAATGATATTATTTGCCCCGATCATATGCTTCCATAATCAGGCCGGGTAAACCGCCGAATTTCCAGGGGCCGTCACTTACGGGTATATCGGATGCAAACCATGCGGTCCATTGCCTGCCACGGAAATGGCATACAGCCATCTGACACGGATAATCCAATACGATCTTGACACTGTCTGCCACCTGCCAATCCTGTGCATTCAGATCATCTTCATACACATAATCCTGTAATGAAAGTCCATCTGTCACAGTGATTTTTCCCTGTGGATAGTTTTTATAGATGTATGCTTTCATCCGTTTGTGGGGATAATCATTGGAATTTATTTCTTTTTTTGAAAAAGCATAATCTAAATGTTTCTTCATTATTTCATACCAGTTTGGTAGTGACCTAATTGAATCAGCCTGATTACTATAATAGCTATAGCATTTGGAAATATTATTTCCGATTTGAAGAATCAATAAATCATCCCTTTGTTTGTTCTCTAATGTATCATTTTGCCAAATATATTTATATTGACATTTAAGATATGCATAGTCTAACACTTCTTGTGCATTATTGCTATAAAAAAAAGAAAAACAGATAAATGCTAAAAATGCTCTTTTCATTCCTATTTTTATTGAGTAGAGATAAATTAGAAAAATATGCCACGTTCGTTGTGCGCCACCAGGAGAGGTTGACTTCCTCCAGGCCGGTTGTCCCGGCAGTGATCCGCCCTTCATTGGGGGGCGAGCCCAGCGGAAAGAATCATTCCTATCAGGGAGTGTTGTATTAATCGGCGCATAGTGCATTTTATTTGTAATCCTGCTCAATCAAATCATATCGCATTACTTTGGCCGGTGTGACGTCGCTTAAATCAATTCCGGTTTCCATTTCAATGAATCCGCTCATATCCATCAAGTATTTCTTTTGGGCTTTCAAGAAATCCATACGACTTGTTTTCTCAAATTTTTTGCTACCAACATACGTTTCGCTGAATAAAATGGGTTCTTCCGTTTTTTCCAATCCAATTACGTTAAAATGATATTGCTTGCCGTTATCGTAAGCTTCCATTATCAGACCCGGTAAACCGCTAAATTTCCACGGGCCGTCACTCACTGGCACATCCGGAGAAAACCATGCAGTCCAGTTTCTACCGCGAAACTGACATACCGCCATTTGACACGGATAATCCAGTATAACTTTCATACTATCCATTATTTCCCAACGCTGAGAATTCAAGTCATCTTCATATATATAGTCTTGTAATGAAAGTCCATCTGTCACAGTGATTTTTCCCTGTGGATAGTTTTTATAGATATAGGCTTTCATCCGTTTGTGAGGATAATTTGTTTTTGTTGAGAGTGCTCTATTTATTTCCCGATGTAATATAACGTCTCTATCTGGCAATGCAAAAATTGAATCTACTTGATTACTATAATAGCTATAGCATTTGGAAACATTTGCTCCTATTTGGAGAATCAGAAGGTCATCTTGTATTTTCTGCGCCAATGTATCGCTCACATATGAAAACTTGTATTGACACTTCAGTTGCATATTATCAATTATTTTTTGTCCATATATGTTATACAGATTAAATAATAATGTAACCATGCATAGATAATATTTCATGTCTTAAAAATTTTAGATCAGGTGTCTATATCTTAATTATAGACACCTGACTTACTATTTATCTGCAATGCTTGTCGTATCCATGACGTGCACCATCCATTGCACCGTCGTCCAAATCGTTACTCATTACAATGTCTACAAGGGTTGCACAATATTCTTCTTTTGATACACCACCTTTGATCTCCTCCATTTCTTGTAAATTCAATTCTTCAATCATATTATTAAGGGTATTAGCTCTTTTCTGATAACAGAAAAAAGTTTATTATTAAGTCGTTTATTATTAGGACAGTATTTAAACTGTCATTTCCAATATCGTTACTATTATTCACAGTATTGCGGCATTTCCTATTTTACCCATCCATGGATGTTTGAAATTACCGTCTATTTTACTAATTTTGCAGTGCCTTTCTTTGTCTTTAGTGAAACTTCAGGATTGATTGGTCTCAATTAGGTTGTTCGCTTTCCTGGCAAGGGAAGGCATTTTTAATTTATGACTCACGGATCTGACTCCGTTTTGTCTTGTTCGCGGCTTTTCTTTTAATACAATGCTTTTATCTCGATAATTTTCCCAGCACCATTTCTCCTAACTAAATGAGGTTTACCATCGATATAAACGATCTCCCACACTTCTTCATCATCTTTTGTTCCTCCCATTATTCTGGACATAGCTTCATTCTGTAACATATCTACAGAAGGGATTAACGAGAAGCTATCCTTGTTCTTTGTTTTCATACATCATCTTACTTAATTATTCTTATTAAGGACAAAGTTGAAAATTGTTTTTGGAAGTGTATCTAACAAACAGCTAACAATTATCTAACCAATCTAACAATGTCCATAATATTATATTTATTTAACCTTTTCGGCTTTCCATAGATAATTTTTCTTTCTGCAAATTATTCACGAGAATTGTGTTATTATTCCATTTTTTACTGTTATATTTGCATTAGATGTGATCATAAATATATCTATGAAGAAATATCTGATGCTTATCATATCGGTAATAGTAATTGCTTTACTCATACTAACACAAATTGAATGGGTCAGGCAATTAATCATACGTGACAAAGAGCGGGTTGAATTGGAATTGAAACAAACCCTACAAAGTATTGTATCTTTCTGTTTATCGAAAGAAGTGTCCGACAGACAAAATCAATTAAGTTTTGATTTAATCCCTGTAGACCCCTCACAAATTCCTCCCAACGCTATTATCAGAGGTTCTTTTGACACCGGAGAATATAGTCCCGATAAGAATTTAGCCAATTTCATGGTCGGCGTTTTCTCGGAAGATTTGTTGGAAGAAAACAAAATTCCATTGGAACCTATCGATTCCCTTTTCCGACAAGAGTTCAGCCGTTACTCCGAAATAACAAGCTATTCCATGACTTTCCTAAAAGAGGATTCGGTTACGCGTACGTTGCAATCGGGGGAGGTAGTAAATGTAAACGTAAAGAGCAGAGGAGAGAATGTAACAGTTGATATCCCATTAGGGGAGTCGGGAACATACCGGTATAGAGCGCATGTAACATTCAAACCGGCAGTCTATCTCCAAAGATTACGTTCGACAGCCATTCTTTCAGCCCTATCGGTAATATTGATATCCCTACTGGTGCTCTACCAGTTGGTGCAGATAAAGAGAAAATCGGATGAATTGGATTCCCACAAGAAAGCTGTGAGAGGGATTATTCATGATCTGAAATCTCCTCTCGCGTATGTCTACACCATGCTGGGAATATTTGAGAAAAAGGAACTGGAAGCCGACAAAAAAGTTATGTTTCAATCCTCAAAACTGAGGGTGAAGTATCTCTCAGAACAAATAGAGATACTCCTCTCTACCATAAAGAATAAAAAGAATATTTTTCAAATAAAGCTGGAAAATTATCCTTTCACCCGTCGATGCAAGGAGATAATAAAAGAGCTGGAAGTTATTTATCCGGATAAAGAGATTATATATTCCTTTGAACCTGAAACGGAGGTTACATTACAAGCTGACCCCGTATACTTCGACGGTTGCGTCCGTAACCTGCTGGATAATGCCATAAAATATTCGGGGAACATACCGATGATACATATCAGCACCAAAACAGAGAGAAACAACGTAATAATTGCATTTTACGATAGCGGAAAAGGCATTGAAAAGAATAAACAGAAAAAAGTATTCCGGGAATTTTATCGATCCGAAACCGGCTCTTCCTTAAAAAATCATGGTGTAGGACTCTCTTTTGTGAAACAGGTTGTGAATGCGCATAAAGGAAAACTGAATCTGGAAAGTTCTCCGGGAATGGGAAGCAAATTTACCATTGTATTACCCCAATAAATTTTGGCCATGGTAGATCCAATTAAAGTACTATTAGTGGATGATGATACCCTTTTAGGTGATATGGTTAGTTCCGCACTCACCGAGAACGGATATACAGTCCATTTTCAAAACTCTCTTACCGGGATTATAAGCGCTATCCGGGAATTCAACCCCTCTATTCTGGTATTTGACGTGGAAATAGGCGAAGAAGACGGGATCAATTGTGCCAAGGAAATTTTCGCATCCTTTCCGTCGATTCCGGTACTATTTATCTCTTCACACACCGAGATAGAAAGTGTGACAAGGGGAATAAGGGCAGGAGGCGTGGGATACCTGAGGAAACCATTCGAGATGGAGGAGCTGAAAGCCTTGATAGACCGCTTCGCGCTTCCTCGAAAGAAGATAAAAGGTATTCCAATAGGAGATAATTATTCCCTGCATACCGAAACAAAGAAATTATTTTACCAATCTACACCGGTAAAACAATTAAGCCCACATGAGTTCATGACTTTGCGTATGTTGGTTCAAAATAGGGATGAGATATTATCGTATAATACACTTTCTAAAAAAGTGTGGGGTAAGGACTATTCCCAAACAGAGAACTCTATGAACAACCTTATTTCCCGACTACGAAAATTATTGGCGAACGATTCCAAGGTAAATATCCTCACCATAAAAAACAGCGGGTACAAATTGACCTGGTAATATTCAATACCCCGGCAGGAATAATCCTATGTCGGTAATGGGGATATTGAAGTGGTTGCCCACATAGCGGTTGACCATTTTCCCGGCATAAAGGTAGAAGCCGGCGGCAAAGCCACGGTCGAACCGGGCAAAATTTCCGGGTCCGCCGGAGTCGGCCATGGTGGAGAGGAGCGACACGAAAATATTGCTCATGGCGATGGAAGCGGTGCGCGCCACACGTGAACTGAGGCTCATCTCACAGAAATGCAGCACGCCGAATTTCTCAAAGACCGCCGGAGATCCGGGCAAACAAGCCTCCATAGTGGTTTCAAAACAGCCTCCCTGTGCCATCCGTATATCGACGATCACTGCACCTTGTTTCATTTCTCTTATAAGGTCGTTGGAAATGCGATAGAAATGGGTTTTATTGATGTATTGCATGGCGCCAATCACCACATCTGCCGAACGAAATACGTTCCTCAACACATTGGGTTGCAGTGTGGATGTAAACACCGGATTTCCCAGCTCATGGCGAATAGTGCGCAGCTTCGTGATGTCGTCATCGAATACTTTCACCGATGCTCCCATGGCCAGCGCTGAGCGGGCAGCCATGGTTCCGGCCGCCCCTGCTCCTATGACTACCACCTCGGTGGGTGAGATACCGGGGATACCTCCCAATAAAATACCTTTTCCACCGTGGGCGTTGCTTAACAGTTCTGCCGCAAGGGCAATGGAATAAGTCCCCTCAATCTCGGATATAGAGGTTACAAACGGGGAGATGCCCGTTTTGTCGTAAAGAAGTTCATATGCCAGAGCGTTGATCTTTTTCTCTGACATCAACTCCAGCAAGGGACGGGATAACCGGTGAATATGTAAATAAGAAAAGACGGTAGCACGTGTCCGCATCATGGCCACCTCTTCCAACGTGGGCGGCAATATCTTCAGGATCAGGTCGGCCTGAAAGACCTCTTCCGGAGTATCTACAATTTCAGCGCCCGATTCGGCATAATAACTGTCGGCGTAATTAATGGTCAGCCCGGCCCCTGTTTCCAACAAAACCCTGTAACCGGACTCGACCAGCAATGAAACGGTTTCGGGCGTTAACGGCACCCGTTTCTCATGCTTGCGATCTTCACGTGGAATGCCAATCACCAGGGATATCCTCTGCCTTTCCACTTTTTGCAGCAATTCACGTACCACAAATGAGGTGCTTCTATGGGAATCAACTATCATGCCGGTTTCCTCCTTTTAATTGTTGTTCAATCCCACGCACCGTCAAATGGATCTCATCTTTGGTGATCATGCGGTCTATCGGGTAAATGACTTGGGCCTTCCTGTAATGACTTTCCCTCCGGGACAGATGTTCCGTAATAAAAGGGATAAGCTCTTCTTTAGTCTTCCCGGTAATGAGCGGCCGCACGGTTTTTGCAGCCAACAGATGGGCGGCGAGATCTTCGGGATGAGCCTCAAGGTAAATGGTAAGGCCTGCACGATTCATTACCTCCATATTGTCAAAGAAACAGGGCGTGCCCCCGCCCGTGGAGATCACCACATCTTCAAATGCAGCCACCTCCCGGAGCGAACGGCTCTCTATCTTACGAAACTCTTCCTCCCCCTTTTCTGCAAAAAGATCCGGCACGGACTTCCGATATTTCTTCTCAATATAGGCATCGAGATCGATAAACGCAAGGGAAAGCGACTTGGCCAGCCGTTTCCCTATGGTGGTTTTACCGGATCCCATATAGCCTATAATAAATATTCGTTCCATACAATTTTATTTAGAGTCAAGAACCAAGACTCAAGAACCAAAACTCAAGAAATTCAGGATTCTTCACTTCTCCACTTCTTCACTTCTTTCGTTGAAAAATCACATTAACGGGGCAAAGAGCCGCAGGAAAGAGTCTACAAACCGTTTTGATGCAGAACGTTTATACCACTCCCGCAAAGAGACGGGTTCTGAAAAGCGCTGGTCTTCCACAAAAATATCATTCGCCTGTGCTCCCAGTTTTTCATCATAGACAAAAGCTTCTACTTCGAAATTCTGTTCAAAGCTACGTGCGTCGAAATTGGCTGATCCGACCAGCGTGAGCGATCCGTCGAATACCATCATCTTGGAATGCAGAAACCCTTTGTGATACATGTACACTTTGACTCCGGCCTTGAGCATGTCTTTTATATAAGAAAGTGATGCTCTTTGTACCAGAGGCACATCCGACCGTTTGGACATCATCATCCTCACATCTACACCCCTGATGGCGGCTGCCTGCAAAGCATCGGCCATAGCCTCGGGGGGAAGGAAATAGGGAGTCTGGATAAAAATCGATTTACGGGCATCATAAATGGCTTGCATGATTCCGTGCGAGATCTCGCTATTTTCACTCAAAGGGCCACTATTCACGATCTGCATGGGACACTCGCCATAATTTTCAAGTACGGGAAAATAATCACGCGAGGTAATCAGCGTCTGCGAGACAAAATACCAGTCGATCAGAAAGACCGACTGCAATCCTTGTACTCCTTTACCTTCGATGCGTGCATGGGTATCGCGCCAGCATCCCCAGTCGAACCCTTTCACATACCGATTGGCTACATTCATCCCTCCCGTATAACCTATCCGCCCGTCAATGACCACGATCTTGCGGTGAGTGCGGTAATTGAGCCTCGAAGTAAGTCTCGAAAGGCTCAGCTTTAAAAAAGGTTCGGTTTCGATTCCCGCTTTCCTGAAATCCTCAAAAAATTTCCTCTTCGCTATCCTCGAACCAAAACTGTCGTATATGATACGTACCTCCACCCCTTCTTTCGCTTTACGGATAAGAGCCTGTTGGAGTTTCAACCCCAGTTCATCGTCGAGTAACACATAATACTCAATATGGATATGCTTCTCGGCCTTTTCAATATCTGCAAAGAGACTTGCAAATTTATCCTCTCCGCACGTGAACAGCTTCACATCGTTTCCTCCAAGTAAAGGAGTATAATCCATATTCTGGAGTAGCTTGATCAAATTGGTGTACGCTGAGGGAAAGGTATGCTCTATATCGGTTTCCATACCATCAAGCGGACGTTTCTTCAATTTGCTGTACATCCGCCGGGAGATCACTTGTTTCTTTGTGGCGTCCTGTCCAAAGAAGGCATACCATACAATACCGATAAAAGGCAGAAAAACCACCGCCAGTATCCATGCCACCGTTTTGATGGGATTCCGGTTCTCGGAGATTACCACCACCACGATACTTGCCACCGTGAGCAGGTAAAGTATCTCAATGATCAGGAGCAATGCATTGTTCAGATGTATAGTCATAAACGGTATTTTCCTTCCTCTATGTCTTCCAGGATATTCAGGTATGAGTTATACCTGCTTTCGCTGATATAATGATTTTGTACTGCCTCCAATACTGCACAACCGGGTTCGTTAAGATGGAGGCAATTGTTATACTTGCAGTTTTTCGAGATTTTGAATATCTCCGGAAAATAATGTGAAACTTCGGCCCGACTCATATCGATGGTACCAAACCCTTTAATACCCGGGGTGTCGATCAGGAAACCACCGTTCTCCAGTTCAATCATCTCAGAGAAAGTGGTGGTATGCATCCCTTTCTGATGATAACCGGATATTTCGCTTACTTTTTGCGACCGTTCACCTACCAACAGGTTGACGATGCTCGATTTCCCCACTCCCGAATGCCCTGCAAGTAAAACAGTCTTTCCCCGCGCAAGTGCTTCCAGTTGGCCTTTCCCCTCGCCGGTCACTGTCGATGTTCTCAAACATGGGTAACCGATGGAGGAGTAGAGGTGCATCAACGCCTCCAGATATTCATTATCCTCTTCATCATATAGATCGATCTTGTTAAAAATAAGGCAAGCCGGCACTGAATAAGCCTCGGCAGTGATCAGGAAACGGTCGATAAATACGGTAGTTGTCTCAGGATAACGCACCGTGACACAAAGGAATGCCAAATCTATATTTGCTGCCAGGATATGCGCATGTTTGGAAAGATTGGACGCTTTGCGCACGATATAATTTTTCCGTCCGGCTATGTCAGTGATAAAAGCGGTACCATCGGGGTTGGGATCCATAAACACCCTGTCGCCCACCACAATAGGGCTGGTACTCCTGATCCCTTTGAGCCTCAGGTTCCCCTTTGCTATGCCAATGACATCGTTGCCATTCTCATCACGCACCAGATAGGTATTCCCGGTATTCCTGATCACCAGTCCCTGCACTCCTACCCTGCCGCTTTCATCTCCGAATTTTGCCATTAAACGGTAAGTATCTCCTTCTCCTTTTCGGCGAACATCTCATCCACTTTCTTGATATACCTGTCATGCAGTTTTTGCAGTTCGCCCTCACTGTCTTTTCCCATATCTTCCGCCAAACCTTCTTTGACAGCCTTTTTCACTTCATCGATCCCTTCGCGGCGGGCATTACGGATACTGATTTTTGCTTCTTCCGCTTCCTGTTTGGTTTGTTTTACCAGTTGTTTACGCCGTTCTTCCGTAAGCGGTGGTATGCCTAAGCGAATGACCTCACCATTGTTTTCGGGAGTGATACCCACATCCGAGTCCTGGATAGCCTTCTCCACTATTTTCAGCATCGCTTTCTCCCAGGGTTGTACCATGATGGTCTTCGCATCGGGGGTATTGACGGTTGCTACATTCGACAGCGGAACAAGACTGCCATAATATTCCACGCGTATACCGTCAAGAATATGGGCATTGGCTCGGCCCGCACGAATACGCGAAAATGTTTCATCCAGGAATTCGAGGGTCATCTGCATCTTTTCCTCGGCTTCTTTTTTGATTGTCGTTATTTCCATAAGTATCTTTTATTTGTTGATTTCGGACAAAAATAGTGAATTTTTTTTAAACATGCACCAGGGTGCCAATATCTTCGCCATCAAGCACTCTTTTCAGATTGCCATAACTATCCATATCGAAGACAACAATGGGCAGATTGTTCTCCTTACACATCGTCGTAGCGGTCAGATCCATTACCTTAAGGCCCCGGCTGTATACTTCATCGAAAGTGATGGTCTGGAATTTAGTGGCCGTAGGATCTTTTTCGGGATCAGCCGTATAGACTCCATCAACCCGGGTACCTTTGAACATGGCATCGGCCTCGATCTCGATTCCGCGGAGTGCAGACGCCGTATCGGTCGTAAAGAAAGGATTTCCGGTTCCGGCTGCAAGGATTGCAATTTCTCCCCTCTCCAGCGATTCAATGGCTTTCCATTTGGAATAGAGTTCACCTACCGGCTCCATGCGAACTGCCGTGAAAACACGATTGCCCTGCCCTACAGCGGTGAGTGCCGAACTCAATGCCAGGCTATTGATGACGGTGGCCAACATCCCCATCTGGTCGCCTTTTACCCGGTCGAAGCCTTTGGTAGCACCACTCAATCCCCGGAAAATATTACCTCCACCGATCACAATACCTATTTGTACACCTGTCCGTGCCGCTTCATGTATCTGTTCGGCATATTCCTGCAGCCGTTTTTCATCAATCCCATACTGCTTGTCGCCCATCAGCGACTCACCGCTGAGTTTGAGTAAAATCCTGTTAAATTGCATTATTGATTTATTGATTTATTGATTTGATAATTTATAAATTCCCAGTCCCCTAGTCTCCCAGTCCCCAGTTTCCCAGTCTACCAGTTTCCCAGTCTACCAGTCCCCTAGTCAATTAACAAAAGAAACTTCTTTGAACGCGTACTTCCGTTCTTCTTCAGTATCCATTGCTTTCAACACCAGATGACCGGAAGGAAGCACATCTTCGATCTTCGCCATAAACCTGCCGTCTTTATCCTCATACCAATAATAGCCGTTTATTCGATACAAGTCAAGCATGTATTCATCTTCAATGGCTTTGACCTCTCCCTTCTGTAAATCACGATAAAGCTGGAAAAATTCCTGCTGAAAAATATCGAGGATATAGTCCCGATCCTGTATTGAACCGGTAATCTGCCTGAGCGAAACGGGATTGGGGAGATCAGGAGGGAACGACTGTTCATTGATATTGATCCCGACACCGATCACTGAATTGGTGATATTTTTACCATCGATATCATTCTCTATCAATATTCCTGCTATCTTCTGTTCTTTCCAATAGATATCGTTCGGCCATTTGATGCGAATATCGTCGGTAAACCGATCCAACGTATTTTTAACGGCCAATGAGCCAATCCGGGAAATAATGAACTGTTCATTGGCCGGTATATCCTCAGGATAGATCAATAGACTGAATAAAAGATTTTTGCCTTCCGAAGAAAACCACGAATTCCCCATCTGTCCCCGTCCGACGGACTGAAAATCGGCAATAACCATTGACCCCTCTTCAAGGTGTTCGTTCCTAACGAGCTGTTTTAAATAAAGGTTTGTCGATTCAACCTCTTCCCGCCGGATTATCCGCCGATCTCTACTTAACTGTTCCATATTCAAGTCAGTTTAATTATTTTCTTCGCTTAGCATAGTAAAAAATCGAAAATATTGTTGTTGCTGCTTTTTGGGCAATTTCTTTATGACTTCCCTCACAGAATGATCGATCCATTGCCTGAGTTCATCATCGGGCATATTCCCATCTAAATAAATAGTATTCCAATAGATTTTGTTCATATGATAAGCCTCTTCCACGCATACATATTTATCACGCAATGCGATGGCTTTTGCCGGATCGCATTTTAGGCTGATAGAAAACCTGTCTCCATCCGTTGGTATCAATGCGAACATCTTCCCCATCACTTTCATCACAATGGTCACTTCATCGAACGGAGTGGTTACCTCCGCTCCCTGAATAGATTGACAATAATCAAAGAGTTCCTCGATATTCATATTTCATTCGATTCCTTTTTCGTACAATGAGAACAGTTCCTGCTGTTACATCCGGCCGAAGGCTATCTTTACAAAAAGGGTAAAAAAGCATCCTCAATATGTTCCAGCTCGAAATGCCGTTCATTTCCTATTACCGTAACAATATCGAAACGGGCCGGCTTATCGATTCGGTATATTTTCAGATAGTGACTGGCAGCCCGGATCATACGCCGCATGCGTTGTTCAGTGACAGCATCGCCCGGGTCGCCCCATACATCTGAAGTGCGCGTTTTCACCTCAACAAACACAATAAAATCCCCCTCCTCCGATACTATATCGATTTCGTAACCGGAAAAAGACCAGTTCCGCTTCACAATACGATATCCCTTCTTTTTAAGATAAGCTACCGCCGCTTCTTCACCTTTTCTCCCCAACTCATTGTGTTCGGCCATCTCATTTGATATAAAACAGCTTTTAAACCTTGTAAAAATACAACTTTACGCCGTAAATACTCCCTTTTATCGAAAATATTTTGTTTTTTTGCACTGGCAAAGGGAAAACGCATGTAGATATTTCAATGGTTATTGGATGGGAACAAAGCAATACAAACCACAGGGTAAGATCAAACCACGTACAAAAAAGGTAGTGTTCGTGCTCAGTGATGAAGAGTACAACTTGATTCATTTCTATTTGAAAAAGTATAAAATCACCAACCGTTCCAGATGGTTTCGGGAAACTGTTCTCAACCATGTGTTGAAAAATATGGAACAGGATTATCCTACGCTGTTTGAAGAGAATGAGATGAGACGATGATTCGATGATGTGATGATTTGATGTGCCAATGTGAATAATATCAGCAACATGCTTCACGAGATAATTGGTAATTAGTAATTAGTAATTAGTAATTGGTAATTGGTAATTAGTAATTAGTAATTAGTAATTGACACAAAAATGTTTGATGATCAATATTTTATGCAACAGGCTTTGAGGGAAGCACACAAGGCCTTCGAAAACGGAGAGGTACCCGTGGGGGCTGTGGTCGTAGTGAACGATCGCATCATTACCCGGGCACATAATCTGACGGAGACATTGAATGATGTAACCGCCCATGCCGAAATGCAGGCTATCACTGCTGCAGCCAATATGCTGGGGGGTAAATACCTCACCGACTGTACCCTCTATGTGACCATAGAACCCTGCCCAATGTGTGCCGGCGCGTTGCGATGGGCACAAATATCACGTGTAGTATACGGGGCTCCGGACGAAAAACGAGGCTATACACAGATATCACCTTATCTCCTTCACCCCAAGACCATCGTTACTTCCGGCATTCTGGGAGATGATTGCGCCAATCTGATGAAACTTTTTTTCGCCCGCGTCAGGAAATAGTCCGGAGTACGGTGCTGACAATAGATTTCTCATTGTTTCTCCCTGTAGTTATCCGGGAAACAAGACCAATAACCTATCGATATTTACAATCAAACAAAAGCTGCGAGAAAAGCGTTAATACTATTCTTGAAATATTTATATACATATCGGTAAATCAATTAAAAAAAACAGGTATTATGAGTAAAAAGAAAATAGCTGTCCTGGTAGGCAGCTTACGTAAAGAATCGGTCAACCGGAAGTTGGCAAACGAAGTAATCAGGTTGGCTCCGGAATCCCTTGCACTGGAGATCGTGGAGATAGGGCAATTGCCGCATTATAATGAAGATCTGGATCAGAATCCCCCTGAGGAATGGGTCGAATTCCGTAAAAAGATCGGTGAAGCAGATGGATATCTTTTTTTTACACCCGAATACAACCGGACTTTCTCAGGAGTAATAAAAAATGCGCTTGACGTGGCGTCAAGACCCTATGGGCAAAGCAAATGGGGTGGAAAACCGGGCGCCATCGCGAGTAGTTCCATGGGAGCTCTGGCCGGCGAGGGAGCCAATCTCGCACTCCGCCACCCTATGGTATTCCTGAACATTTACATGATGCAACAACCCGAAGCATATATCGGGAATTCATGGGAATTATTTGACGAGCAAAACAACCTGAAAAACGAGAATACAAAAAAGTTCCTGAAAAGCTGGATAGACGCGTTCGCCGATTGGGTGTATAAGTTTTAGAAGATATTACCTATCCGTAAAAAAACTCGCTCCGGAAGTGACATTGTTGCTTCCGGAGCGATTGTTTTATCAGAGTACCGGCAATTCCCAGGGAGCCCGGTAATGGGCTTTGATCAACCGGTTGGCTTCGTCATTCCCTACGAATTTTCCGGCACCGTTATCCCAGTCGAGTGCCGTTCCCACGCGGCAGGAGATATTGCCCAGATGGCTCAGTTTGGCCACTTCGGCGCCAATGGCGATATCCGCATTGGGCAATTTGCGGGTGCGCATGCAATCGAGCATGTTGCCCGCATGGAGATAGAGGCCTTTGCCCCCGCCCATTTTTTTCTCCACCGCCTCCATCCGGAGCGTGTTGGGTTTTCTTTCGTCATCGCACGGATAGCAATAAGGGAAATTGCGGCTGTTGACAGCCTGCTCGGGCACTACTTCCCATCCCTGCCGGGTAAGGATCAGTGTGCCGTTCTCTCCAAAGAAAGCCACGCCTTCCCGCAGACCGAACAAGCCGGTGCCGATACCGCATGCATGATCCCACACAATATTGAAATCCGGATATTTGTAAGTAACCATCAGGGTGTCGGGCGTCTCCATGGCGTCATCGGGATAACCATATTTTCCTCCGGCACCATATACATACGAGGGTAATCCCACATTCATCCCTTTCATGGCGTAATCGAGCAGGTGCACACCCCAGTCGGCCATCAGCCCCCCGGCATAATCCCAGAAGAAGCGAAAATTATAATGGAAGCGGTTATCATTGTAATTGCGTTTTGGCGCGGGACCTAACCACATGTCATAATCCACACCTGCCGGAGGAGCCGAATCAGGCACTACCGGAAGGGTGTACTTGCTGGTTTGGTACGCCCACACCTTCACGGTCCTCACACGGCCCAATGCGCCGCTTTGCACATATGCAGCCGCTTCGTCCCAATGCGGATCGCTACGCTGCCACTGCCCCACCTGCGCGATACGGTTATATTTGCGTGTCGCCTTCACCATCAAGTCGCATTCTTCAATGGTATTGGCCAGCGGTTTTTCCACATACACATCCTTTCCGGCCTCACAGGCAGCAATCAACTGGAGACAGTGCCAATGGTCGGGAGTTCCGATGATCACCATATCCACCTCTTTGTTGTCGATTACCCTGCGCCAATCCTTCACCAACTGCGGAGGCTTGTTACCAGTTATCTTCTCCAATTCGCCGGCACGTCCATAGAGCCACTCATCATCCACATCACACAGGGAGATACATTCCACTTCGGGATATTGAAGAAAAGCTTTCAGGTTGCTCCATCCCTGATTGCGGCAACCAATCAATCCGACTTTGATCTTATTACCCGGGGCTGACTGTCCGAAGACGGATGAATAGGATTTTCCCATTAAGGGCGCCAAGCTTAAACCGGTTGCCGAAATAGCGGATTTCTT
The DNA here is from genome assembly GCF_040307845.1 of Proteiniphilum sp. GTDB lineage: Bacteria > Bacteroidota > Bacteroidia > Bacteroidales > Dysgonomonadaceae > Proteiniphilum. The sequence goes on along the minus strand of NZ_JAWRIS010000037.1, from coordinate 79,684 downwards.
TAAAAAATTTCGTCTGTCCATGATAAAGTATTATTTAGTATTTATATTTGGTCTGTTTCGATCTATATGGACTATCACCCACCGGGAAATTACCGGGCTGACAATTATGTTCACGTCAACACCTCTTTCCTGCAGTAGAGAAGAGATAATATCAAAAGTAAAAGCAAAGATAATAAAGATTATACAAACACAGTGTGGTTATCTTTTTTTAATGTGCTTATGTACTAATATGCCAAACAACGCACAGCTTGCCCCGATTTTATCGGGGGATATTTTATCGGGGGATAAATATCCGCGCGCGAGGGGACGAAAAGCATAAAACAAGCAGACAACCCCAAAGATAACAAATAAACACTAAAATCGTTATTTAGATACCCGGAAATTTAGTATTTTTGGAGTAACTCAAAAACAACGTTAAGTTATGTCTTTGTCGCATAATCATAATCATAATCACAAAACAAAAATGAAAAGAAAAACCTCTTTTTTCCTCATATTGGGAGGAATCGGCATTATTTGCTGTTCCTGCGTGCTTAGTAAGATTTATAAGTATGTGGACTATAATCCCGATATAAGCGGGAGTCTGCCGGACACATTTAGGGTAGAGCTACCTTTACAAATGGATTCGTCTGACTTCTTCTGCATTCGGGCACGTGTCAATCAAGAATATGACATGGACCTTCTTATTGATACGGGAGCCGAAAGTTTAGCGCGTAGTGAGGACTTGAAAACGCCAAAAGCTACTTTTTGGGGGGAATTTCCATTACCAACATACAATGCACGTAAAGAATGGTCAAGGAAAAATCTGTATTATTATGATAGTTTTGATATCGGTCCTTTATCTTTAGGGAAACCCCTTTTTAAAGAAATTACTCCCGAAAACGACACGCATATACATGCCATATTGTCTGAAAATGGCAAAAACGTGTTGGGACGTAATATATTAAATCGTCTTAACTGGAAATTTTCTTTAGATGAAAATAAAATGATTTTATTCAGCCAAAGAGACCACTCCTTATTAGCCAAAGAAACCGCGGATGGGTATATAAAAATTAAAGACGCATTAAAGTATAATTGCAAGTTAGATTTTCCACAAGCCGGAAAGTCTGATAAATTCCTGCTCGACTTGGGTTTTGAAGGTGAACTGGCGATAAACAAAAAAATGTTCAACCGTTTGTCGATAAATATCCCCTATCGGGAAATACAAGGAATTAAAGGTGTTGTGTATATGTTGGAAGGAGTGGATGTCGTCTGGAACGATATAGTCATTAAAAACTGTCAGGCAGTTTACAAGCCGGGCAATCATTCCAACCTGATAGGTAATGGATTAATGCGTAGGTTTAATTTTGTATTGGCATATACAACGTCCTCTAAGGGTTCACCCCAGCGTGATTTATATCTAAAGCCAGTAACAAATTTTGACAAAATCAAAGCAAAACCTATTGTTTCTGATTTTGGATTTATTCTTCAAAAGAAAGAAGATGATACTTATATTGGTGTTGAAGTCAATGGAATTGCCGACAAGGGGGGATTAAAGACGGGTGACAGATTACTCAATATTGACAAACAGGTGTTTTCTTCTGCCAATAATAATAAACTGATAACTTACCTTTCTGATAAAAGAAATACAACGATACAAATCGCTCGTGAAAACAAGATATTGGACATATATTTGTCGCTTGATTAAGATTGTCCCCCCCGCAATTTTAAACTGTCGTCTATAGCAGAACTATGGGAGCGATTTGTAATCTCGAACGGTATTTCACTCTGCTTGATAGCAATAAGTGGCTTAATGAAATCTTTTCTCATACACTTTCCTGAATTTCAGGACAAGAAAAACGGATATTCCCTAAATAATAAGGAAGAGGCTTTTTTTGAAACAATTCTTCAAAACACGATTCATTTTACTGATAATTAACCATATTACTTTCTGGACTGGTTACCACTTTTCCCCCGGCTTTCACTAAGTTTACATAATTTAGGAGGCGCCTCGGAAAAACCCAAGCGAGCTTGGTTTTTCTCTCGGCTTTCACTAAATTTGTACCCTCAAATAAAGTCTGAAATAAATGAGGTAATAGTTTGCCCATTAATCGAATTTCGAATATGTCAAAACAATTCAAACGTACGCTTATCACATCGGCACTGCCGTATGCCAATGGCCCGGTACATATCGGTCACCTGGCCGGGGTATATGTCCCTTCGGATATCTATGCCCGTTACCTGCGCCTGAAAGGAGAAGAAGTCCTTTTTATCGGAGGTTCCGACGAACATGGAATCCCTATCACCATCAAAGCGCGTAACGAGGGAGTCACCCCCCAGGATATCGTGGACCGCTACCATACGTTGATCAAAAAATCGTTCGAAGAGTTTGGCATCACATTCGACATCTATTCCCGTACTACTTCAGAGATACACAAGAAGACCGCCTCCGATTTTTTCCGCACCCTCTATGACAAGCATGCATTCACCGAACAGGAGAGCGAGCAGTATTATGATGAAGAAGCGGGACAGTTCCTTGCCGACCGATATATTACCGGCACATGCCCCCATTGTGGGAACGAGAAAGCATACGGCGACCAGTGTGAACAATGTGGTACTTCTCTCAGCCCTTCGGATCTCATCAATCCGAAATCAACACTCAGTGGCAGCAAGCCTGTGATGCGAAAGACCAAACACTGGTACCTTCCTTTGGACAAACATGAAGCATGGCTGCGCCAATGGATATTGGAAGATCACAAAGAGTGGAAGACAAACGTCTATGGCCAGTGTAAATCATGGCTCGATCTGGGGTTGCAACCACGTGCCGTAAGCCGTGACCTCGACTGGGGTGTACCGGTACCGGTGGAAGGCGCCGAAGGTAAAGTACTCTATGTATGGTTCGATGCGCCCATAGGATACATTTCAAACACCAAAGAATTACTGCCCGATACCTGGGAGAAATGGTGGAAAGAGGATGACACCAGACTGGTACATTTTATCGGCAAAGACAATATTGTGTTCCATTGCATCGTCTTCCCTGCCATGCTGAAAGCCGAAGGTTCTTTCATCCTGCCGGACAACGTACCGGCCAATGAGTTTCTCAATCTCGAAAACGACAAGATCTCCACTTCCCGCAACTGGGCGGTATGGTTGCACGAGTACCTGGAAGAATTCCCGGGCAAACAGGATATCCTCCGTTATGTACTCACCGCCAATGCACCGGAGACCAAAGACAACGACTTCACATGGAAAGATTTTCAGGCCCGCAACAACAACGAGCTGGTAGCCGTGCTGGGAAACTTTGTGAACCGCGCATTGGTACTCACCCAAAAATATTTCGATAACAAAGTGTCGGCACTTGGGGAACTGACCGAATATGATCGTGAAACAATAGCCGAAGCAGGGAAAGTAAAAGCGGCTGTGGAACAGAATCTCGAAAACTACCATTTCAGGGAAGCGCAAAAAGAGGCGATGAACCTCGCCCGTATAGGCAATAAATATCTGGCCGACTCAGAGCCTTGGAAAACAGCCAAAACCGATATGGACCGGACGGGCACCATCCTCAATATCGCGTTGCAGATCACGGCCAACCTCTCGATTGTCTTTGAACCGTTCCTGCCCTTCTCATCGGCAAAGATCAGGAATTTCATTAATACAGATCATTTGGGATGGGACGATTTAGGTAGTTTCGAGTTGCTTCCTGAAGGACATTCACTGGGAAATTCGGAACTACTGTTTGACAAGATCGAAGACGAAGTAATTGAGAAGCAGGTACAGAAATTGTTAGACACTAAAAAAGCCAATGAGGCCAAAGAACACAAGGCGAAACCGATCAAAGAAACTATCCAGTTCGACACGTTCGAGAAGCTGGATATACGTGTTGGTACTGTGTTGGAGTGCGGAAAGGTGCCCAAGACCGACAAGCTGCTCCGCTTCCTGCTCGATGACGGACTGAAGAAACGGACCATCCTTTCCGGTATTGCCGCTCATTATCCCAATCCGGAAGAGCTGGTCGGTAAACAGGTATGCTTTATCGCCAACCTCGAGCCAAGAAAAATGAGAGGTTTGCTCTCTGAAGGTATGATCCTTTCGGCTGAGAATGCCGACGGAAGCCTCGCTTTAGTCGCTCCGACAAAAGAAGTACTGCCCGGGAGCCAGGTAGTTTAGGCTACCTCAAAGAATTATCACGAAAATAAGGTTTTCATGGAATAATCTGTTAATTTTGTGGTTCGAACAATAATCGGTTTAATGATTTAACCATTCAACGGTTCAACCATTCAACGTTGATGCAAAGAAACAAATATTTCCCTATGAAGAATTCTTTTGATTTAAAAAAGATATTACCCGACCTGATCGTGATTGCGGGATTCATCCTGATCTCATTTATCTATTTCTCCTCGGCAGTGACGGAGGGGCGTGTAATCGCCCAGAGCGATTCTCTGGCCGCCATCGGACAGGGCCAGGAGCAAAGGGACTATATGGAGCGCCACGATGGAAAACGTACAAGGTGGAACCTCTCCATGTTCAGTGGAATGCCTTCCTACCAAATGAGCCCGACGTATGATTCATCCAAACCGCAGGATGCAGTCAAAAAAGCCTATACCCTCTTCCTTCCGAACTACGTAAGCCTGATATTTATCATGCTCCTCGGATTTTACATCCTCATGCGCGCCTTGAAGGCATCCCCCCTGTTGAGCGCATTGGGAGCCATTATCTGGGCTTTCTCATCCTATTTTTTCATCCTTATTGCGGCAGGGCATATCTGGAAATTTGTCACTCTTGCCTATATCCCGCCTACTATCGCCGGTATGATCTATATCTACCGGAAGAAATACCTTCTGGGCGGATTGATTTTCATGCTCTTCGTCGCTTTCCAGATATCATCCAATCACCTGCAAATGACCTACTATTTCCTGTTCGTCATGCTCTTCATCGCGATTGGATTCCTTGTTGAGGCCATTCAAAAGAAGGAATTACCCGCTTTTGTAAAGTCGACTGCGGTTTTATTGGTGGCAGGAATTATCGGCGTTGCTGCCAATGCAAGTAACCTTTATCATACTTACGAATACTCAAAAGAGACCATGCGGGGTAAATCGGAATTGGCCCATCATGGAGAAGAGAATAAAACCGGGGATGGGCTGGAACGCGATTACATTACCGCCTGGAGCTACGGTATCGGTGAAACATGGACATTACTGGTACCCAATACCAAAGGAGGGACTTCTGCCGCGAGAATCGCCGAAAACGAAAGGGCAATGAGTAAAGCCCGTCCTGAGTACCGGCAACTTTATCAACAGATCGGGCAGTATTGGGGAGAACAACCCTTTACAGCCGGGCCGGTTTATGTAGGCGCCTTTGTGTTGGCTCTTTTCGTACTGGGCCTTTTTATTGTGAAAGGGCCATTGAAATGGGCACTGTTGGCCGGCACGCTCTTATCAATCCTGCTCTCCTGGGGAAAGAACTTCATGGGGTTGACCGACTTTTTTATCGATTGGATACCGATGTACAATAAGTTCCGGGCAGTATCATCCATCCTGGTTATTGCAGAATTCTGTATCCCCTTGTTAGCCGTGTTGGCAGTAAAGGAACTGATCCAAAAACCGGAAATAATAAAGAATAACATACAACAACTCTATATCAGCCTTGGCATGACCGGCGGCATAGCACTATTGTTCGCCCTTGCCCCCAAACTTTTTTTCTCGTCTTTTATCTCCGCCCAGGAAATGCAGGCATTACAGACACTGCCCCCCGAACATATTCAGGCGGTGATCGCCAACCTCACCGATATGCGTGTTGCCATCTTCACGGCAGATGCCTGGCGCAGCTTTTTTATTATTGCCATCGGAGGCATCCTTCTTTGGTTGTTCATCAACAAAAAGATAAAAGCAGAATGGACTATAGCGGGAATCCTGTTACTTTGCCTGGTAGACATGTGGGATGTGAATAAACGCTACCTGAACGATAATGATTTCGTGCCGGAAAACAATCAACAACAACTATTTGTCCAATCGCCTACAGATCAGCACATACTTCAGGATAGCACGAAATATTACCGGGTATTGAATATGGCTACCAATACTTTTGACGACGGTATTACGCCTTACCACCATAAAGTGATAGGCGGATACCATGCAGCAAAACTACGCCGCTATCAGGATATGATCGATATACATCTCAGAACCGAAATGATGGCTTTACAGCAAGGAATTATCCAGGCACAAGGTGAAATGGACTCGTTGAGCGGCGATCAATTCAAGGTGTTGAATATGCTCAATGCCAAATGGATCATTATGCCGGCACAGGACGGCAGTACCATCCCACTGGAAAATCCGTACGCCATGGGCAACGCATGGTTTGTAGACAATATACGTTTTGCGGAAAATGCCGATGAAGAAATCGATGCATTAGGTGCTATCGATCTCCGGAAAGAAGCAGTAGCCGATAAAAAATATGAGGCGCTCCTGGGTGACTTTCGGCCGGCGCCGGTCGATTCGGCATCCACCATACAACTCACCGACTACGATTCCGATTTTGTGACCTACACCGTAGATGCAAAAAAAGACGAATTGGCCATTTTCTCCGAAATTTACTATCCCAGGGGATGGAAAATCACTATTAGCGGACAACCGGCTGAAATGTTGCGGGCCAACTACACCCTGCGGGCACTCCCTATTCCGGCGGGACAGCATACGGTGGAATTCCGTTTCGACCCACAAAGTATCAAGGTCACGGACGGAATCGCATTTACAGCGCTGATCATCATGCTTCTCACTGCGATCCTGCTTGTATACAAAACGATAAGACATAATAATCAACCAAATAATTAGAAACTATGAGAAAAAGTATTATTCTGGCATGCATATTAATAGTATCATTTACCGCATGCAATACGGGCAAACGTGGCAGCAATAATTCCAAGAACGGGACAGAAGTAGCCGATCCAGCCCACAACAGCCGCAATTCACTGGATTGGGCAGGAATATACAAGGGAACATTGCCTTGTGCCGATTGCGAAGGAATAGTGGTAGAACTCCGGTTAAAGGAAGACCTCACATACGAAAGAGTGATGACCTATCTGGGAAAAGGGGATAACCGTTTTACCGATAACGGCCGCTTCGAATGGGATGAAGCGGGAAGCAGGATCAGATTGACCAGTGCCACTTCTTCCGGCGATGTAGACAGTTGGTTTAAGGTAGGTGAAAATCAACTGATTTCCCTCGACATCGAAGGGAACCCGATTGAAAGCACCCTTCCACCCGATACTTATCTATTCCGGAAAATAGACATCGACAATGTCATCACCGAAAAATACTGGAAACTGATAGAGCTCAATGGAGAAGAGATTACTTTTGCTACTGAGGGCCAAGCCCGGGAAGCACATTTTATCCTGAAAAACGATGACAACCGGGTCATAGGAAGTACGGGATGCAACAGTATGAACGGAAGCTATTCCCTTTCGGAAGAGGAGCATAGCATCCATTTCACTCCATTTGCAACCACCCGGATGGCTTGCATCGGCATTGACTACGAGGCTGAATACTTAGATATATTCCAATTATGTGATAACTACACCCTGCAAAATGATACGCTGACACTAAGCAAAGGGGAAAAACCGCTGGCCCTGTTTGTGGCAGTCTATCTCCGATAAGGCAAAGTCGTCTGTCGGCTATATTACCGGATTGGGGTTCTGTCATTATGGAGAAACTGCAATTAAAGACTATTTTATTTGACATGGATGGTGTGGCGATTGATTCGGAAAAGCTGCACCTCCGTGCTATGGGGCTCACTTTGGAACAGCATGGCATCGAATATTCACAAACGTTTCTAAACGACTATGTGGGACGATCGGATGAGTCATTCTTTCGGTATGTATATGAAAACATGGACAATTCTCACCCTTTAGAAGAGTTGCTGGAAGAGAAAAATGCTTTTTTTGAGGGGCTACTGAATGAAATGGAGTATGTAAAGGGTTTTACGGATTTTATTCAAAAAGTAAAAACCATGAAGCTGCAAACCGCTCTGGTTACCTCCTCCTCACTCTTCACCGTGAGAAAAGTGGATACTCTATTGAATCTGACTTCTTTTTTCGATCTTATTATTACGGAAGAGGATACCCAAAAGCATAAACCCAACCCGGAGCCTTATCTCCTGGCATTGGAAAATTTAGGTGCTGATCACAGATCAACCCTCATTATTGAAGACTCTATCAACGGTATCGTTGCCGGAAAGGCGGCTGGATGCCGGGTAGCCGGATTGACAACGTCATTTGACGCTCACACCTTGCAGGACGCCGGTGCGGATTATATAATTGACGATTTTTCCGAATTGCGTATTGGATTTTTCCGAACTGTGCTTTGAAAGCAGTCCTGCATTCACCTGTTACAAATCTCCTTAAAGGCGCACCATTGGCAGTTTTTCGTATTCTTTGTCTGGGCAAACGGGATTTCGGGATTGAAGATTTCCGCAAGGCAATCATTGAATAGCGACTGGAATTCGTCCATAAAAACGGATATGTCAGTAACAGGCCGTTTGTTACAAGTGACAGCCGGTGAAGGATCATTAAAAATGGAGCGCAGGTAGTAAATGGCCGGTGATAACGGCACACCAGGATATTCCCGGGCATAAAACAACGCATATACGAACACCTGTAGAATTTGATACGCCCGGTTCGGTTTCGATCCGTCGAACAGATCGGCAACCTGCTTGAAATCAGTTGTTCCCGTCCCGGTCTTATAGTCGATGATACGGTAGCTATCCCCCACCCTGTCGATCCGGTCTATAATCCCCTTGAAGTTGACTGAAAGTTCATCGTTTACACGGTATGGCGTCTCTTGTCCGAAACGATATTCCGCCCCCACAAACTCAAAAGGGGCAAACTGCTTGTCGGCTTCCAGAGTCTGCTTTACATAACTGCGAAGGATTTCACCGATCAGGTAATGCTGCCCCATCAAAGGACGGGGGTCATCTTTCCGTTTGAAATAATGCTCGGCGAATGCTTCTTCAAGAAGCTTCGTCAACAACACATCATCCTTCGCAATCGATGTCAGCACATCGGGTGTGACCGTTTTGTTTTTATACCGGCCGTAAATCTTTTCCATCAATTTGTGGAAGATTGAACCGAACAAATCCGACTCCACGGACTCCCGCACTTCATCTTCTTCATAGAGGCCTTCCACCGCAGTAAAGTAGAACTGCAGGGGACAATTGATGTAATTGTTAATGAGCGAGGCCGAAAGAAAAGACTCTCCCCCCCGCCTGAACGCATCTAATTTTCGCAACACTTCCGGTGTCTTGGCAACCGACACAGGCAATATTTCGGGTGCCGCCACATCATACGCCACCACCCGTTCCGAAATATCAAAATAATCCGAATAGAGATACTTTAACTGGTAGAAATAGCGGCTCACTTCACCCGTCTGCATCTCTTCAGTGCGTGTATCGTACAGCATAAACACCCGCTTGGCCCGGCTGATCATCCGGTAAAAATGGTACGCATAGATACTGTCCTGGTGCTCATATACCGGTAGTCCGAATCCTTTGCGCAAAGTGAAAGGAATAAAAGAATTGACCGGATCTTTCAAGGGGAAGACGCCTTCATTCATCGAGAGAATGATCAGGTTTTCGAAATCGATCGCACGCGTTTCCAGTACCCCCATGACCTGCAATCCGGAGAGCGGTTCGCCGCTGAATGCCACGCTGATGGAATGTGCCAGTTTTTTCAACAGCCGGAAACAGGTATCCGTCGACATGTTTTTCGCACCGTGAAGCGTGTCCTGCAAACGGGTCACGGTTTTATGATATTGCACGATGAACTCCCGTTCCAGATCTACCGCCTGAGAGCCATGTTCCTTGTCTTCCTCGCTGCCGATACCTGTCCCTTGCGCCATGTCTGCCGGGCGAGTACTGTCGGTCATTACTTCCACATCATATTTCTCAGCTGTCAGGATACCATAGATAAAAGTGAGGATATTTTTTATGTACTCAAAAATATCACGCCAACCGGTCAACGGCCGGAAAATCATCCGGAGCAGGGGATGTGGTGGAAATTCCGCTTGCGACACCACGATCCGGTTATTGGTAAGGATATATGTTTTTAATGCGTCGGCTTCCTTTTTGGCTGAGTTGTATACCAATGGATGATTCAGGATCGATAACACATCCCGGTGATAAAACATCATTTGTCCGTCCGATTCGCGTATGTTACGTTGCAAGGCGGCTATATGTTCCATCAATGCAGAAATCGAAGAATAGGAGAGCCCGTATCCCATGGTCACATTTATCTTTCCTATTTCTCCGGGAATAGAATAAAGCACCGGTAACAACAAACCCTCTTCCGGCAGAACAATGGCTGTATTGATCGCTTCCTCCGGATCGGAAATATCTCCAGACTCAATCAACCTGGAGAGGATCTGCGTAACATGCTTGGCCTGGCCTACTCCGGAGGGAATTCCAACTACTTCTATACTTGTCTTCGCCCCATCGTCCTCCTCATCCTGTATTATGAATCGGGAAGGAAACTTCCGCAGGTTTTCATTTACCCATAACGATGCACGGTTCTGGCTGTCTTGTACCTGCAGTGACTCATAATCCCAGTAGAAATCGGCAATCCCCCGGTTTTTCAAATGTTCGAGCAATACCGTTTCTGCCGGGGTGAGTGCGTTCAATCCGACAAATATATAGCATTCCGATTGCAGGCCTTCTCGTTTTTCCCGTCTATCCGGAACTCCCTCTCTTCCCAAACCAATCTCATTTACCGTGTAATCCAAATGCCCTGTCCTGGCTCGCTCCGCCACCTCACGGAACAACATACCCTCATAAGCAAGGCCTTTTTCCTGTAATCCTGCCCGGAAAGAGGAATAAAGCTCATATAATATCTGCCATGTCTCCTGAAATTTTTTCTTGGTTTCGCTCTCCCCTACCGGCATAAAATTGGTCCAGAAGCGTCGGATGGCTTCTATCTGTTTTTCTGTAAGATAAGTCAGGTCATCATCCATCGACCGGAGATCCTGCACATTGCGGAACAGTTGTTTAGCATCTGCCATGTACTTGTCCACATCATTAAAATCGTTCAGCAGCATCTCCCCCCAGTAGAGGAAATCGTCGAACGACTCATCGGAACCACTGACTTTTCCGAAATAGTCGTAGAGCATCACCAGCATTTCAATCTTATCTGCCGGCCGGTAGGGTGAAAGAGAGGCAAATAGTTCCTGGATGGTCACTATAGAAGGAGAAAAAAGCGGCTTAGCGGCAATCTCCGCAAGGTATTTCTGGAAGAAGAAACCAGCACGGCGGTTCGGAAATACAAACGTATACCGGTACAGTTCGTTGCCGTAATGCCCATAAAACAGTTCCGCTATTTTATACAGGAATGGGGTCATATAAGGTTGTTCTCAATAGTGGCTATTATTTTGTTATTACCCATGTTCTACATCTCCTTTCTTGCACAAATCTACACAATTTATTTTGTAACGAGAAATGTTTATTTTTTTGTTTTCCATGAATATATTTCTTTTTTCTTTTATTTTTTCATTATTTTGCACTTGCATTCCCATTCAAAGGTGTAAAATAGGATGATTCAATTTTCAAACATAGCCTCTACGTATAACGAGTATATGGATAGTCTCTACTCGTATGCGTTGCATTTGGGTTTTGATGAACAGACCGCGATGGATGCCATTCACGATGTTTTTTATAAATTGTGTGTCCATCACTCTTTGAATGAAATTAACAACCTGAGATCCTACCTTTTCAGATCATTGAGGAACAGGTTAATCGACATAAAAAGGACAAATAAGGAAGACTTACTCCACACTACACAAGAAGGAACGCAAGACACCCTCCCTTTTCAGTTAAGTATAACCATAGAGGATGAACTGATCATGGAAGAGGATGTGGAGGAGATACGCCAAAAGGTTGAAAACGTATTAAGCCGGCTGACTGACCGTCAGCGTGAAATTGTCTATCTTCGTTATATCAGGGAACAGAGCTACGAGGAAATTGCTGAAATCATGCAGATATCGGTTGCCGCCTGCCGCAACCTGATCAGCAAATCGATCGCCAGATTGAAAGAATCTTCACTGACGATCGCTTTACTCCTACTGGTAATTAAATAAACCGGTTATTCAGCATTATTCTTGAGAACCTTCTTTACCTTCCTCAACCGGAAAGCGATGTAGATTCTGAAGAATCCCATCACAATAAAAGTAAAAGCAGTCCATAAGACAATGGATATGCCGGCAAAAGCAGGATTGAAGAGCATGATCAATGAAAGGATCACACCAAGGATAGCGACTACCAACAATGTTTGCCATCCCACATCATAATAATCTTTTATCCTCCATGCGATACTGATACCGGTCACAGAATAAAAGAGCAGCATAAAACCGACATAAAATGAAAGGGTCGCTGCCGACAAGACCGGATTAAACATCAACAGTATACCGAGAATGATACTCATAATTCCTATGGCCAGTGACCACCCCCATTTCTCAGATTTATTCGCAATAGCGAAGAAGGTTTCAAAAACTCCACTGAAAAAGAATCCTACGGCAAAAACAATAGATAATGCCAGATAGGAGGTAACGGGAGAGAAAATACACCAAATTCCAACAGCAACAAAAATGATCCCCGCGAGGAGAGGAAGATACCAGTTTTTCACTCCTCTTTCAACTTCTTTTAATAATGTTTCCATAATTTATTTTAATTAATTAGCTACTATGTATGAAACAATTCTCAGCGCTTTTTGTTCCATTTTTTTGGTAGAATAAATGGAATAATTCAAACAAGTTTGGCATTTCATTCGGCTTTGACTATATTTTTCGTTGAAAGGAGAGTAATAATATGAACAGTACTTCATACTTAAAAAAGAATTTGATTTCACGCATAAAGAGTTCAAATAATGAACCTTTTTTAAAAGCATTGCAGACATTATTCGATAATGCTGAACGGGAGTTGTATGAATTAAATGATGCCCAAAAACAAGCTATTGAGGCGGGACGTAAGGATATTGAAAAAGGGAACTACAAATATCACGAACAGGCAATGGAAGAGATGGAAATATGGCTAAAACGACAATAATATGGTCCACGCAGGCAGAATTTGAACTTAAAAGCGTATTAGAATTCTACAATTCAAGAAACGGAAGTTCAAAAACAGTCTAAAGCTTTTAAGGCAGATTAGACAAATAACCGGTATTCTTTCCGAAAATGAGTTTATCGGTAGACTCTCTGAGAACAAAAGAACTCGCGTCATTGTATGAGTGTTTATTTAATCTTCTATGAAATTATAAAATCTGAAATTCACATCCTCTTCTTTTGGGGTAATCGCCAAAATCCTAAGAACAGAATCGAAAAAAAGAATACCTCAAAAAGCCCCTTTAGTTAAATTTCATCCAATTTTGATTTTTCTTTTAAAAAGTGATGATATTTTCAACCGACGATCGTCTTTTATATAAATATCGTGTAAAAAGGATAAAAAAATTCGACAAACATCTATGCAATTGAAAACAGAAAATAGCTTTATCCGGTTTCTGAAAGATGAGAAATTCATTGAATGGAAATTATTTCCGACGGATGAATTAAACAGATACTGGGAAGAATATCTACAGTACCATCCCGGTGAAAGGGAAGATATTCTGCTGGCGGAGCAACATTTTCAAAACATAGACATATCCTCGGTGAAACTATCCAAGGAGAAAAAGCAGGAGGCAATCCACCGTTTGGAACAATCGCTTGGAGCTTATAACCGCAAACGTAGAATTTACCGTTTTGCTTACATTGGTGCGGCTTGTGTAGTTGCATTGGTTATGTCAGTACTGTATTTACAAAAAGAGATAAACCAATCTTCTGGAGAGGAATTGGTCGCTTTTTCAGACTATATTGTGGGAAGTGAACTGGAATCGGAAGATATTCTATTTATTACCGGTGACAAAACCGCCACCTTCCAAAGCAATGTGGATATACATTTAGATAGAAATAACAAGGCACTAATAAAGAGTGATAAAGATGCTGAAGAGATTTCCATCGAACAGCATACAATGAATCAATTGATCGTTCCCTATGGAAAAAGATCCAAAGTTGTTTTGTCTGACGGAACCCAAGTATGGTTAAATTCCGGCTCCACTTTGGAGTTTCCTTCCACATTCTCCGGAGAAAAACGTGAAGTGTTCTTATCCGGTGAAATGTATATTGAAGTAGCTCCTGAAAAAAACAAATCATTCTATGTGCATACATCCGGTTATAATGTAAAAGTGTACGGCACCAAATTCAATGTATCTTCCTATTCGGGGGCTTCCTCGTCTGTAGTATTGGTAGAAGGGAGTGTTAGCTTACAATCAACCGACAGACAGGAATTATTTCTGTCACCCAATGAACAGGCTGTTTACTCAGAAACCTCCGGTACTTTCGACACAAGAAAAGTAGATGTGCATTCTTTTATCAGTTGGAAAGAAGGGTATCTTAGTTTCGAGGACACACCGGTTATTGAAGCGCTTAAACAGATAGAAAGATATTACAACCTTTCATTCAACTACGGAGATGGCATATCTTTACACGGACTTACATGCACCGGGAAAATCATCCTCTCCGACAATTTGGATAATGTGATGACTGCTTTAACTCTGATTTCGGACACGAAATACCAAAAAGAAGATAAACTGATATATATCTACAAAGAATAATAACCCATAAAATAGATATGCCTATGGAAAAATAACATGAAAAGTAAAAGTGAACCTGCCGACCGGCAGAAAAAAGTCGAACGGTAGTGCGAATACCGTCCGACTCAGATAATTCTAATTACCTCGTATATTAATAATTAAAATCATACAAAAATATGAATAAATATTCTATTGAAAGGGGAAAACCTGACAATAATTTCAAATATGCACTAAAAATCATGAGAATAACCTTATTCTTCTTGTTTTTCGGTATCCTCTTCTCTCAAGCCGCAACTGGTTATTCACAAGATGTTGAACTAACACTTAACCTCAAGTCGGCTTCTATCAAAGAGATTTGTGAAGAGATTGAAAAACAAAGTGACTTTCGTTTTATTTTTGCGGGAAATGCAAAAAAGATCATCAATAAAAAGGTCGATCTTACAGCCAATTCTCAGGACATCAATGAAATTCTGGATAATATTCTATCCAATACGGATTTAAAATACAGAATATTAGATAACCAAGTGGTTATTTATCGTGATGATACAAAGATTATTCCTAAAGAAATTGAAGAAATTGTTTCCGAATTGATCATCCAACAGCAGAAGAAACAAATTACCGGAAAAATTACAGATCAAAATGGCGAGCCAATAATAGGTGCTAATATTGTGGAAAAAGGGACAACCAACGGAACCGTTACCGATATTAACGGAAATTTCGCACTGAACATTGAAAATGATGCCCTACTTCAAATCTCCTATATCGGTTATTTAGCACAGGATATTAATACGGACAACAAATCTTTCTTTGAGATCGTTTTGCATGAAGATGCCCAATCTTTGGAGGAACTAGTAGTTGTGGGGTATGGTATTCGTAAACGTTCTGATTTGACTGGCGCAGTTAACGTAATGAGTGAACAAACGATCCGTAATACTCCTGCCGCCAACATCGCAATGGCTCTGCAAGGAGCAGGGGCAGGTGTAAATATACAGCGAAGCGGAGGATCAACACATCCGGGGCATACTCCAGAAATCCGTATTCGAGGAACCCGTTCTATAGCTGCCGGGAATGATCCTCTTTTAGTTGTCGATGGTATTCCATACGATTTAGGAATGATGAACAATATTGCACCGGAAGACATAACTTCGGTTACTGTGCTTAAAGATGCTTCGTCAACAGCAATCTATGGTTCACGTGGAGCCAATGGAGTTATACTGATTACCACGAAGCGAGGAACAGAAGCAAGCAAGGCAACAGTAAGCTACAGTGGATATATCGGCTTCACTAAACCACTGGGATTCTACGATATTATGAATGCGGATGAGTATATGGAATTACGCAAATGGGCCATGTATAATCGCTATAAAAATGCAGAAAATTACACAGGTTTAGACGATCCGAGAGTATTACAGAAAGTCCTGGAAGGAGGTCTTGATGGAGAAAGAGAAGGTCTTGAAAGAGGCGTAAATACCGACTGGCAAAAGAAACTATATGACAAGGATCCTTTGACAACCAATCACCAGATAAGCATAGCGGGAGGGTCAAAAGATACCCAGTATGCTGCATCGTTGGGATATTATGAATCGACAGGTGTGTATGATTTGCAATCGATGGAACGTACAACGCTGAAATTATCTGTTGATCATACAATAAGTAAATATCTGAAACTGGGACTTAACACATTGAATACTTATTATATCAGCAGAGGAGAAAGCCTTAATCCGATGAGTGATGCTCTTACACTCAGTCCTCTCCTCTCGCCATACTTAGACGATGGATCGATACGGGAAAAAGTACATCCGAATGATCTTATGAGTAATCCGTTAATGGATCTTCGCCCGGGTGCGATTCAAGATAATCGCAAACGATTGTCAACATTTACTACAGGTTATTTAGAAGTCGATTTTACTCACGGATTTAAGTACAGGCTCAATGCCGGAGTACAACTATCATCCACAACGCTACAACGTTACTATCAGCAAGGAACAAGCAAGCGCCGCCAATCATCAAACTATGGTTTCAATGAATCAGCTTCTCTTATGGATTACACAATTGAGAATCTTTTAACTTATGACAGGAAATTAAACAAACATAATTTCAATGTTACAGGTATGTTTAGTGCTGAAGAAAGAGAATCGCAGAATTTCAATTTGAACTATGAGAATGTACCGACCAATCAGGTAGGTTACTACAATCCGGCTACAGCCGAGAACCACAAAGGAGATGGAAGTTACAGTAAATGGAGTATGCTTTCTTATATGGGACGTCTTAATTATGACTATGATCAACGCTATTACCTGACCGCAACGTTTCGGGCCGACGGTTCTTCACGTCTGGCGAAAGGCAATAAGTGGCACTATTTCCCTTCTACTGCCCTTGCATGGAATATAGGCAATGAACAGTTCATGAACGGAACTTCCCACATATTATCCCAATTGAAACTGCGACTCAGCTATGGAGAGGTAGGTAATACTAATGTGAATCCTTATGATACAATGGGTAATATGTCTAGTAACAAGTATATCTTTGGATCTCAGGGTGTACTTGGATACTATCCGACTGCCGCCTCCAACAACGAATTAAAATGGGAACGTACAGCCAGTTATAATGCTGGTATAGATGTGGGGTTTCTCAATAACAGAATTACAGGTTCTGCCGAGGTGTATAAACAATTCTCCAATAACTTGATGATGATGTTTACCCCTCCTGCAACAAGTGGTGTCAGTACACAGATTCCCTATAATGTAGGTAAAACAGAAAATGTTGGGTTTGAATTAGCAACCCGTGTACATATTTTTGACGGCGATGGTAAAAATAAGTTACAATGGACTTCTGATCTCAATATTTACTTTAACAGAAATAAGGTTGTTAAACTTACCGAAGGAGTTGATAAGCTAATTTCTGACAACCTTTTTGTCGGATATCCGCTGGGATCGTTTTATGAATATGTAGGGCTTGGGATTTGGCAAGATACTCCTGAAGACAGAGAGCTTGCCGAAAGCTATGGGTTGAAGACTTCCGGTGATGACTCGGTGATCGGAACAATAAAAGTGGCAGATATCAGTGGACCAGACGGGGTTCCCGATGGAGTAATAAATGATGATGACAGGAAAATAGTGGGTAGTCACCAAGCAAATTTTGAAGGTGGATGGACAAATATGCTGGCATACAAAAACTTCGACTTTACAGTTGTTATGAATTTCCGACAGGGAGGCTTACTAAGGTCTGAACTTTATGGTGGCGGACAAAACTCTTTGATGGGTGGTTATATGAACAACCTTGATGTTGACTATTGGACTCCGGAAAATACTGGCGCTCGCTGGCCGGCTCCGAACAACAGGGTACAAAGTATACAGTATAAAGGAACGCTTACATTATTCGATGCATCTTACCTCAAGATACGGACGCTGACCTTGGGATATTCCTTACCGGATCAATTCCTCGACACAGTAGAAATAAGCAGGGTGCGCATTTACGCGACAGCTACAAATCCATTTACCTTTTTCTCCGAATATGTAAACAAATATAAAGGGCTTGATCCAGAAACTAACCGTGTGATGAATACCGTAATCCCTCCATCATGGCAAATGTTATTTGGCATTAACATAACTTTCTAATTACGAGACAACAATGAAAAAGATACTATATTTATTAGCAGCATGCTTTCCGTTATTTTTCTTTACGACATGTGCCGATTTTCTGGAAGAGGAAAATCACTCAAAAATGACCCCCGAGTCGTTTAATACACCACAAGGTTTTGAACTTGGGTTGAACGGTGTCTATGGAGGTATGAGAACTTTTTATGGCCCCATTAGTTCTATCCATATGTTAACTGTAACCGGAACTGACGAATTCTATAGCCGTTCTTCGGGCGACATCTATAATTTTGGTAATTATACGACAAATTACAAGCCCAATTCTGGGTACATATATGATTATTGGCGACATTCATATACCTTGATCAATACTTGTAATGGTCTTGTACATTTCGGTGAAGAAATGACGGATATCTCCGAAGCTAAAAAGATAACCATGCTGGCGGAAGCAAGATTTTTCCGGGCATTACTTTATTTCCGTCTAGTACAGTTCTTTGGCGATGTGACATTGAACCGTACATATAATGAAGGTATTGTAAAGGAGGCTAAGCGTGATCCGATAGCAGATGTTTATGACTTTGTTATTGAAGACCTACTGTTCTGTACAACTCCCGGCCATTTGCCTGTCGGACCTAAAGACACCGACCCGGGACGGGTTACACAAGCATTAGCCCGCCATCTTCTGGCAAAGGTATACCTCACCCGGGGATGGAGTAGTGCTGCCCAACCTACCGATTTCCAGGATGCATACGATATAGCGACAGCACTGATTAAAGATGGCGATCTGACAGGGGTTACACTCATGCCCAAATATGCAGATATTCATAAACCCGGCAATGAAAATAATCAAGAAATACTTTATAATGTACAGATGACAGACGATCCGATTTATGGTGTACCGGAAAGGGATGCAAACATAAATCATCTTTCACATGTCTTTGTTGCGGGTTATTTTAATTTTAATGGTAGCGGTAATGTGCAACAAATAGAAGATGGACGTGTGTATGCACGATATCATGGAACAACATGGCTTTATAATGAAGCTTTCGGTGATATAGATAAGGACTCGCGCTATTATGGTACTTTCCAAAGCGAATGGACTGCTCCAGTTGATTTTCAGAATAAAGTTCAGGAATTTTATGTTGGAGATAATAAGTATTCTGCCATTAGAAGTGGAACAAAAGGTAACCTTGCGGGGTATCTTCCCGGTAAGAATATAGCCAAAGAGGAAATAGAGGCGACGAATTACTATATACTTACTCCTGAAAACTATACCGATCCATCGTTTCCAACAATGAAGAAATTTGTAGATCCTAATCGTACAAGCCTTTCATTCGACTCTCGGCGTTCAATTATAGTGTACCGTCTGGCTGAAACTTACCTTATTGCTGCAGAGGCTGCTTTTAAACTTGGCAATAATTCCACCACCGATGGGGCAGCTTACTATATCAACGAACTACGTAAAAGGGCTGCCTCTAAGGAGGAATATATCGATGATCTGATGATCACTGCCGAAGATATAACCATTGATTATATCCTTGATGAAAGAACACGCGAGCTTTGTGGTGAACAGTTGCGTTGGCTCGACCTTGTTCGTACACAAAAATTAGTAGAGCGGGTACGGAAGTATGGTTTCTTCACTACAAAATGGACAAATCATACCCTACCTAAGGACAATATACAGGATTTCCATATATTACGCCCAATTCCACAAAAACAAATAGAGTCTGTTATTGTAGGTGATCCTTATCCGCAACAACCTAACGGGTGGGATAAAATGTAAATCTTTTCTGTAAATTATACAGGCGTACATAGTTTGGTGTACGCCTGTTTTAGGTTTCGTAGTTCATAATAATAGGGTATACAAGTAAGAATGCATTAGAAATAGAGGTAATTTTAATGCCCGAAAAATTGACATCAATAAATAAAAAAATAATGAGACTTTGTTATAAGTATTTAGTTATTACGTTTGTATTTTTAATATTTTGTGAATCAGTTTTTTCTAAAGATCGTGAGTATCTCTTTTCTTTAAAATCTGAAATGGGTCATGGAGGAAAAGCGCTTTGGTTAATGAGAAAAGCAGGAGAGGTAGCCAATAAAACCGAAGATATTTCTACTGCCGGATATGTACCTGAAGGATGGACAAAAGCAATTATTCCCGGTACCGTACTCAATTCGTTGGTTGCCCAAGGGATTTATCCGGAGCCGTATTTCGGGCTAAATAATAAAATTACAAGTGGATTGATTCCTGATTTGAATACTGCTGGACGTGATTTTTACACCTATTGGTTTCGGACAGAATTTGGAGGAGTTGAAGCGAAGAAGGGTGAACGCCTATGGATGCAGATAGATGGAGTAAATTACCGTGCTGAATTTTGGCTCAATGGTAAGATGGTGGCTAATATAGCCGGAATGTTCCGTCAGGAATTTATCGATGTTACAGATTATATCCATTCCGATACAAAAAATGTGCTTGCAGTAAAAGTATACCCTATAGACGAACCGGGGGGACCTCGTGAAGGTGTTTCCAAATCATGGGGAGCAACAGGTGAATTTCGTAATGGAGGTAATGGGGAGATAGGAAAGAACGTTACAATGCTTATGACGGTCGGTTGGGATTTTACCTTCCTTGATGGTATCCGTGACCGTAATACGGGGATATGGAAAGATATCAGCTTTTTCAAGACAGGAGAAGTTTTCATAAATCATCCATTTGTCAAAAGTGATCTGCGAAAGCCCGGTTATGACCATTCACAACAAACAATAAGTGTTGAAGTACACAACCCGGGATTTAGGACACAAAAAGTAAAAATAAAAGGAGAGATAGAAAGTGAAGCTATTACTTTTGAAAAAGAAGTTCAAATTCCACGAGGGTTAACCAAGACAATAGAATTCAACGCTTCGGATTTCCCTCAGTTAGCCATTAATAACCCACGTCTTTGGTGGCCTGTCAATAAAGGCCCCCAGGAACTTTATACCCTTTCTATAAAAGCAGAAATAGAGGGTGTAGTATCAGACTCCATTATTACCCGTTTCGGCATCAGGGAAATTACTTCACATACAGATACTCCCGATAAATCACGCACATTTAAAGTAAATGGGAAGGATATTTTTATCAAAGGAACTAACTGGCTGCCTGAAAACATGTTGCGTATATCTGATGAACGGACCTATGCCGAACTACGCTATACAGCACAATCAGGTGTCAACCTGATCCGTTTCTGGGGAGGAGGTATTACAGAGTCCGACTATTTTTTTGACTTGTGTGATGAACTGGGAATACTGGTCTGGAAGGAATTCTGGATGACAGGAGACACTAAACATCCTATCGACAAAGGATTACACCTGCAGAATGCCGAATCGGCTGTTAAACGTATCCGGAATCATCCTTCGTTGGCTTACTATGTATGTTCGAACGAATCGACCGAAATGTCCGGACTTGAAGAGTTACTCCTCCAGATAGATGGTACACGTGGTTACCAAATGCAATCGGAATGTTGCGGAATTCACGATGGCAGCCCTTATAAAACGGTTAATCCTATGAGGCATTATGAGAACACGGCTTCCGAACGGGGTAGTCGCGTAGACGGATTCAATCCTGAATACGGTGCACCTTGCCTTTCTACTGTTGAATGCCTGCGTGAAATGATGCCGGAGGAAGACCTTTGGCCAATCAACAAGGAGGTTTGGGATTACAGTGATGGTAACGGATTTCACCAAATGTCATCACTTTATGTGGATTTGGTCAATGAATACGGTAAACCGGAAAGTATAGATGAATTTGCCATGAAAGGGCAATTTGTGGGCGCAATGAATTATAAAAGTATCTGGGAAGTTTGGAATTATAATAAACTCAATTATGGAGATCGCTATACTTCCGGATTTCTTTTCTGGTACCATAATTCTCCTATTCGCCAAGTTTGCGGGCGAATGTGGGATTGGTCGCTCGAACCTACGGCTGCGCTTTATGCTGCGGCAAATGCATGTGAACCCCTCCATCCGCAATTCGATTATCTGAAGAACACGGTATCAGTAGTAAACGACTATTATAAAGCTTTTTCCAACTATAAAGTTACAGCCGAAGTTTTTGATATTAACTCAAAGCCGGTTTGGAAAAATCAGGCTTCTATCGATCTTCCCGAAGATGGAGTTGCCAATGATGTGTTCGTGATTGATTTCCCTAGAAATATTTCTCCTGTGCATTTTATCAAGTTACGTCTTTTCGATAATGCAGGAAAGGAAGTAGGCAGTAATTTTTACTGGCGTTCAACGAGCGTTTATGAAGGAATGAAATCTATGACAGGACCGGCTACGGCAGGATTCCAGAGTATAAAAGATCTTGCTCCGGCCAAAGTATCAATGAAATATAAAACCCGTGTAAGCCAGGGAAGGCATTATATCGACATCGAATTGAAAAATACGAACCGGGCGATCGCTTTTTTCACACAATTACAATGGCTCAATTCCGCAGGCAAACCTGTACGTCCTTCGTATTATACCGATAACTTTTTCACTATGACGCCGGGAGAAAGTCGCAATATAACAATTGAGACAAATAAAAAGGATCTTCCCTCTGATAAATATTCGCTTATCTTGAAGGGTTTTAATATAGCTCAAGTGAAAAATACTATTTTAGTCCAATGAAACGAGCATGATAACTATTCTCACACAAGAACATGACTAAATGCGAGTTCACTAAAGTTTGTCTTTGCTCATTTAGCTTAACGCAAATGTTCCATATGACACCATTGAAAATAAAAGTTTTAGTCACATGAAAAAATAATTGTATAAATCTCTATATGCACAGGCGTCATTTTTTGAAAGTATCAATGGCAACACCATTCATTTTTTCCAGATTGAATGTATTTGCCCAAGAGTTAAATAAAGAACCCGTAGTGATCAATGCCGGGGTTGGAGGAAATACCACAGTTGATATGCTGGCAAGAATCAATAGAGACTGCCTGGCACAGCACCCCGATCTCACTATATTAATGGCAGGAACTAACGATATGAATAGCAAGAAATATATTCCCTTGGTTCAATACGAAAAAAATATGCGATCGATCATCGTTAAAATTTTGGATATCGGGAGTCAGATCATTTTGATGCCTATTCTTCCAGCCTACGAACCTTATTTGTATACCCGACATGATAAATCATTCTATGAACCAGAAGGGTATGTTGGTCGAAAAACAGAAATAAATAGCTTGATTAAAAATTTGGCTTCAGAATTCCGATTGACCTTTTTAGACATGCACCACATATTTGAAATGATTGGTAATATCGGCGAAGATCCGGACAGTTTAATTCAAAACGAGGCCAACAGTGGCAAAACCGATGGATTACATCCCACACAAAACGGATACAGGATTATGGCAGTCGCAATTTACGAGTGTATTATCCAGAATAAGTTATCTCATGAACGAGTGATTTGTTTGGGTGACAGTATTACAGCCGGAGGTTATCCGGATTATTTGAAAAAATTACTATCGACTAATTGATCCTATGCATGCACTAGAAATTATTTTAATATTTTCTCTGAAGTTTGAGGGATATGAATAAGCCGGAATAATATAAACTAAATTATTAAAATATACTTAAAGCGGAAATTATTAACTGATCAACCAATATAATAGTGTAAATAACCAATTAAAGAATAAACAACATGAAACGAATAACCCACTTACTGCTTGCAACACTAATCATTCTGATCTCACTTTCATGCAGGAAAAATCCGGATTTTTATCAGGCTGATGTAATCATTTACGGCGGCACTTCGGCTGCGGTAATCTCGGCGGTTGAGACCGTGCAATCGGGAAAAAGCGTAATTATTGTTTCACCCGACAAGCATTTGGGCGGGTTAACTTCCAGTGGATTAGGATTTACCGATTCGGGTAATACCAGCACTATCGGAGGACTGGCTAGGGAATTTTATCATCGTGTCTGGCTCCATTATAACGATTCGGCGGCATGGAAATGGCAAAAGCAATCGGAGTACGGCAACAGGGGGCAGGGTACCGTAGCAATGGATGGGGAAAGCAGGACAATGTGGAGCTTTGAACCCCATGTGGCCGAAAAAGTATTTGAAGGTTTTATTAATGAGTATAATATCCCGGTCTACAGGGACGAATGGCTTGACAGGGAATCGGGAGTCGAGCCCAACCATAATAAGATTGTATCTATGACTACACTCTCAGGCAAGAAGTTCAGGGGGAAAATGTTTATCGACGCGACATACGAAGGAGACCTGATGGCGGCTGCCGGTGTATCTTATACAGTGGGAAGGGAATCCTGTTCTCAATATAATGAGGAATGGAACGGCGTACAAGCCGGGGTATACCATCATGGCCACTATTTCAAGACCCCTATCGATCCCTATGTGATCCCCGGGGATCCTTCCAGCGGTTTATTACCCTATATCTCCGACGAACCGATCCAACCCAATTGTACGGGTGACAACAAGGTGCAGGCCTACTGTTTCAGGTTGTGCATGAGTAATCATCCCCAAAACAGGGTACCCTTTGAAAAGCCTGAAGGATATGATCCTGCCGATTATGAACTCCTTGCCAGGTTTTTTGAATCGGGATGGAACGAATGGTTTGCAAAGTATGACATTATCCCCAACAGGAAGACCGACACCAACAACCACGGCCCTTTCAGTTCCGACCATATCGGGATGAATTACGATTATCCCGAAGCATCCTATGAACGGCGTAAAGAGATCATTGAAGATCATACGAAGTATCAAAAAGGACTGTTATATTTTGTATCGACCGATGAACGTGTGCCCGAAGAGGTAAGGAACAGGATGCAGGAATGGGGATTGGCCAAAGATGAATTTACCGATAATGGCAACTGGCCCTATCAACTCTATATCCGTGAGGCACGGAGAATGATCGGCTCTTATGTCACTACGGAGAATGAAGTTCTCGGGAAGGTAGATGTGCCCGACCCCATCGGGATGGGTTCATATACCTTGGATTCTCATAATGTGCAGCGCTACGTAACAGCGGAAGGGGATGTACAGAATGAAGGGGATGTTGGGGTTAAACCCAAAAAACCTTACCGGATAGCCTATGGCTCCATTATCCCCCGGAAAGGAGAATGTGAAAACCTGCTTGTTCCTGTTTGTCTTTCGTCCAGCCATATCGCTTTCGGCTCCATCAGGATGGAACCAGTATTTATGATCCTTGGACAATCTGCTGCGGCAGCCGCAGTGATAGCTATTGACAATAAAATCAATGTACAAGATATTTCTTATGAACAACTGGGAGAGGTGTTACTATCTAAAAATCAGATTTTAAATAATTAATCAAAAAATTTGACCATGATCTATTTGATAGTCGTGTGAATCCCCCAAGTCCTTGATGGCCTGAAGAGCCGCATGACATCGAAATAAAAGCTGAAATTGAGTCGATTGGTTCCGATGGCAGTGTGCCCCCTTATATAATTTGTGAGGGGGGGGGGAGATGGGGCTTCTGGGCCCGTTAATTACGTATAAAGGTAAAAATTGCACTTGGAGTGCGGTATGATAAACCCGGGAAAAGGGTGGCCTTGATTTTTATTACGCCCGCTTGTATATAGGAAAAAATCATGTAATTTTGTCAAGTGAGTAGTTGGATATCTCCCGAATCTCCCGATTCACGGTGGATAATCAGTGATGATGAGACGAACATGAAAAAGAATACAACCGATGATACACTAAGATGGAATAGTTTCAGGAACGGCAATGACGAAGCTTATATCCTTATCTACAGAAAATATATCCGGGATTTATATTTTCAGGGGCTTCAATTTACGCGGAATAAAGAAATCATCAAAGACTGCATCCAGGATGTTTTCACAAAGTTGTATAAGCACCGTGCTTCCTTAGGGGATACTGATAATATAAGATATTACCTCCTGGCATCGATGCGCAATCAATTGTTGACGGTAATGTCCAAAGAAAAAATTTATGCAGATACCGATTCGGATACTATCAATCCGGAGATTCAGTTCGAAATGAATGTGGAAGAGGTACTCATTGAACGGGAGGAAAATATAACCCTTGAAGAGAAGGTCAACCTGATCATGTCCCTTCTCACAGACAGACAAAAAGAGGCGATCCGTTACCGTTATATAGAATGTTTAAGTATGGAGGAAATCTGTGCGTTAATGAATATGAATTACCAATCTTTACAGAATATTTTGTCTCGTGCCATGAAAAAAATGCGTCAATACGTGAAAAAAGATCTTCCAAAGTGAGTAGAAAAAAACAAACCCGAAGTTATATATATAAAGAGAACTTGACATGCTTCATTTAAAAGGCAAAAAAGAATACGCGACATATACCGTTGAAGAATTTCTTCTGGATACTTTCTTCATACACTCCATGAAGAAGCCAACAGAAATATCCGAGCGTTTCTGGTCTGAGTTTATGGCAAGTGGTTCACCCAATGTAAGCGAGTTCATTCAGGCGAGAGAGATTCTTCTTGCGATCAAGGATGATGAAACGGCCATGTTGCCTGAGGCTGAGATTGATGAACTATTGGATAATATAATGAATATCAATAGGGGCATGCACAATAAGAAAAGTCCGGCCATGAAATACTGGATTGGAATTGCCGCAGGTATCGCGGCATCTGTTATTGCTGTGATATTTGTAATGAAAAAGCCCGAACCGGAGTCTGTCACAGAAAATGAGTTGTTATCATACGTGGAAAAAAATAGGGAGGTCGATTTGAATGACCCTACCGTGAAACTGATTATTTCGGAGCAGAAGATGATTGTTGCAGAAGAAGCGGACCCGCTGATCGCATATGATTCGGAAGAGATAAAGTTGGCAGAGGTAGAAATTGCCAAAACGGAGTCGGCTGAATTTAACCGGTTAATCGTTCCCTACGGGAAAAGATCGAGATTGACGTTATCCGATGGCAGTAAGATATGGATTAATGCGGGTACGCATGTTATTTACCCCGTGGAATTTAAAGGTGATGAAAGATCTCTTTATGTGAAAGGTGAAATGTTTTTGGATATAACCCATGATGAGGATCGTCCTTTCATCGTAAAAACGGATCACTTTGATATCCGGGTATTGGGTACACAGTTCAATGTTTCCACTTATGAAGACGAAACCAATAGTGTTGTACTGGTCTCGGGCGAGGTAAAAATATTGCAGTCGGATAACTCTCAGAATATTCTCTTGCAACCAAACGAGATGGTTGCACTGCAAAACGGACGATTCTTTAAGAAAGAAGTGGATACAGCGTGGTATACTTCATGGATCAGAGGGTTGTATATGTTCGACAATGAAAGCCTGGAGGTAATCATGAAACGGCTGTCTAAATACTATGGAGCGGATATACAATGCAGCCCTGAAATGGCCCGGATGAAATGTTCGGGAAAACTTGATCTAAAAGAGAAACTGGATGATATTTTGGATAATCTTAGTCTGAAATACAGGTCGGATAGTAATCATTATTACATCTATTAGTTTCTGTTATAAAACCGAATGTAATAACAATGTAAAAAAAGAATTTTATCCCGGATTTTATTCATATTTTACCGGATGAATAACTAGCGTATTGATCCGGCCAGGGGAGTTATATGCTTGAAAAATAGACTTACTAATATTCATATTTTCTAAATCAATAAAATTATTTTATCTAAATTATGAAACGAATTCTATTATCTTTCACTTTTTTTTCTTTGTATACTATGTCAATTCTATATGGTTGTACGACTGACAATCCTGCCAATATAGACAAACCGAAACCAACACCGGAGAATTGGGACCTGAAAGATTTTCCCGAAGGAGCTGATCCCCGGGAAATAGGGGTCAGGCTTGCTGAACGGTATATCCGAACAGTAGATACGCAGGTTCCCCGTGTCAATTACCCTTATGTCTGCACATGGTTGGGGGCATTCCGTTTTGTCCAAACGATAAAAGAGGATGATTTGTATGACAGGTTGCTCGAAAGATATGATAATATATTTTTCTCTTCCGGATCGGAGAATCTTCTGCCGGCTCCAAACCATGTGGATAATAACGTATTCGGGTCGGTTCCCTTGGAAATATATAAAACGAAGAAGGAAGATAAATACCTCAGGATGGGACTCAGGTATGCTGATACACAATGGGAATTACCGCTCGAACCGAAAGAAACGGAAAAAAACTGGCATGACCAAGGGTATTCCTGGCAGACACGTATCTGGATAGATGATATGTTTATGATCACGGCAATACAAAGCCAGGCCTACCTTGTGACAGGTGACAGGAAATATATCGACCGGGCGGCTAGGGAAATGGTAATGTATCTCGACCGGATACAGCGGCCCAACGGATTGTTTTACCATACTCCCGATGTCCCTTTCTTCTGGGGACGGGGCAATGGATGGATGGCCGTGGGTATGGCCGATTTGTTGAAAGTGCTCCCCGCAGACAATCCCGACAGGCAGAAAATTGAAGAGGCATACAGGTTAATGATGAATACCTTGCTCAAGTTTCAGGGGCATGACGGCATGTGGACACAACTCGTCAATGATCCTACCTCATGGAAAGAAACGTCATGCTCCGCTATGTTCACGTACACGATGATCGTGGGGGTGAAAAACGGTTGGTTGGATCAGAAAATATATGGCGCTGCTGCCCGTAAAGGATGGCTTGCGTTGTTAACTTATTTAAACAACGATGACAATATCAGGAATGTGTGTGAAGGCACAAATGCGAAGAACGACCATCAATACTATCTCGATCGTAAACGGAATACCGGTGATTTACATGGTCAAGCACCCCTTTTATGGTGTGCCGATGCTTTATGTGGCGAATGAAAAAAAACCGGAACGGCACTCTCACATACCGTCCGGTCCGGTTTCAACAAGTTAGCAATTATAATAACAATCTTAAAACCATTTACAAATGTATGAGAAATTTTGATAAATCTGACATTAAAGATGTCATTAATGTTCAGTTACTACGTATTATGAAAGTAACAGCAATACTCTTATTGATCGGTATAGGAGTCTGCGGCGCAGCCAATAGTTATTCGCAAAATACTGGAATTACCTTACGCGCCGAAAGTAAGACTATTAAGGAGGTTTTTGCAGAAATAGAAAAAAGCAGTGAATTTGTTTTCTTCTACTTCCATGATGATGTAGACTTGGATAGGAGGGTTTCGGTGAATGTAAAAGATAAGAAAATTAACGAAATTCTGGATCAGCTCTTCCAATCAACCGATACGGGTTATTCCATTAAAGACCGCCAGGTCTATATCACGAAAAAAGCGACCGAGGAGTCTCGACAAGCGGGAAAACGGCGTATTACCGGATCAGTTACCGATGCTTATGGCGACCCGCTCATAGGGGTTACCGTCTCGGTCAAAAATACCACAGGCGGTACGGTTACCGATATAAACGGGATGTATGTGATTGATGCAAAAGAGACTGACATTCTCCTGTTCAGTTATGTGGGGTTTCTGAAACAGGAAATTCGGTTAGGAGATAAGGATCTCCTGAATGTAATCCTCCAGGAAGATGATCAAATGCTGGAAGAGGTGGTTGTTGTGGGGTATGGTCAACAGAGCAAGGCCAGTGTGGTGAGTTCCGTGAGCACAGTGACTTCCAAGGAATTAACCGCCCCTACCAGTAATCTCACCAATAATCTGGCGGGGCAACTGGCCGGTTTGATCAGTATCCAGCGTTCCGGAGAACCCGGACGGGATGATGCTGAATTCTGGATACGCGGTATCAGTACATTCAAAGGAGGAACTAACCCCCTGGTTTTAGTGGATGGGGTTCCCAGGGCGATCAGCAATATTGAACCGGATGAAATAGAAACCTTCAGCCTCTTGAAAGATGCTGCGGCAACAGCCGTGTATGGTGCTGAAGGGGCGAATGGAGTTATCCTGATTACTTCTAAACGCGGTACCATCTCGAAACCGAAAATCACTTTCCGTGGTGAATATTCCATTTCACAGCCGACCCGCTTGCCTGATTTCGTCGATTCGTGGGATTATATAGAACTGGCCAATGAAGCCAATTTCAATGACGGGGAAAATCCGTATAAATATCCGGAGGAAATAGACAGATACCGTGACAGGATCGACAATGACCTCTATCCGAACAGTAAATGGATGGATGAATTATTGGCAAATAATTATACCAATCAGAGATATACCCTGAATTTCAGAGGTGGAGCCGAGAATGCCAAATATTTCGTCTCAATGGCCTATTTCCAGCAGGAGGGGATCTTCAAACAAAATCCCATGTCGAAGTATAAAGGCGATTTCGGATTCGAACGGTATAACCTGAGAAGTAATATCGATTTGAATGTCACCAAAACAACCAGTTTAAGTATCGATCTGAGCGGTCAATATGTGAATCGCACGACATCCAACCGGTCACCGGACGATATTTTCAAATTTATGCTGCATACCCCGCCTCATTTGTTCCCACCTATTTACAGTGATGGCACACTGGCGACTTATCTTACCCAGAGTGACGGTAATAACCGGAATCCGTATAATATGCTGATGAACCAGGGATACCGGAAAATGTGGGGTACGTTGATACAATCGAATATAGGTTTAAACCAGGATCTTGGTTTTATTACTCCAGGATTGAAGTTTAACGGGAAAGTCAGTCTGGACTATGACGGTAATTTTTCCACCTTAAGAAATCACTGGCCAAGTTTATTCAATGCGACCGGACGTGATGAAGAGGGAAACCTTATTTTTTCCACCTCCGAGTCCGGTTCTCCTGAGTTGAAAGATCCTGAAACACAAGCCAGTGTATCGTATCGAAGAATCTACATTGAAGGTGCATTGAATTATTTACGCACCTTCCAAGAGAAACATACGCTAGGGGGGATGTTCCTCTATATGCAGAAAGAAACGCAGGAGTCGAATGTGGTACTTCCATACCGGAAACAGGGGATGGTGGGGCGTGCCACCTACTCGTATGACAACCGTTATTTTATCGAGGGTAACTTCGGATATACCGGGAGTGAAACTTTTGCCAAAGGAAAGAAATTCGGGTTCTTCCCTGCTGTCGGGTTGAGTTATTATATCTCTAACGAACAATTCTATCCCGAATCGTTGAGCAATATAATGAACAAAGCCAAGATAAGGCTTTCTTACGGACGTACGGGGAATGATGATACCGGAGGCACTCGTTTCCTTTACCGCGCCACATTTAATATGGATGCGGGCGGTTTTAACCAGGGGATAGGCTCCAGCGGCGGCACCAATGGATTGGGAGCCGGAATTAAAGATGTCCGGTTCGTGAATAACAATATCCAGTGGGAGATTGAGAAAAAAAGAAATGTGGGTGTCGATCTCGGCTTCATGAATAACCGTATTGAACTGACTGCCGATTATTTCAATAACAGAAGAGAGAACATATTGATGGAACGGAACACCATTCCGGGTGTGGCCGGATTTCATGCAAGACCATGGGAAAATTACGGGATTGTGGATAACCATGGCTTGGATGCCAGTCTGAATGTCCGCCAGGATTGGGGACAGGTAAAAGTAAGCATGAGAGGAACTTTTACCTTCGCCCGCAATAAGGTGATTGAGTATGATGAGTTGCCCAAGGAGTATCCTTGGCAGGCTGTGACAGGAACAAGAGTGAATGATCACGAGTTGTATATTGCTGAAAGGCTGTATACGGAGGATGATTTTATAAAAACACAGAAAGCGAATGGCACCTACACCTATGAGTTGAGGCCCGGATTACCCGACGTAACACTGGAGGGTATTTTAGGCCCCGGTGATATCAAATACAGGGACATTAATAATGATGGACGTATCGACAATTTCGATAAGGTGAGAGGAGTCGGCCATCCTTACAATCCGGAAATTAACTACGGTTTCGGGATCAATGTCGAGTACAAAGGATTCTATGTAAGCACTTTTTTTCAGGGAACAGGTAACTCAACAATCCTTCTGGCAAGCGGCAACAATACTTTCTTCCCGTTCAACTGGGGGATTGAAAAATCGAATATCCGTAAGGAGTTCCTTGACAGCCGGTGGACAGCCGACAATCCGAGCCAGCACGTGATTATGCCGAGGTTACACGTGGGGTATGCCAAGAATGTGAACAAAGAGCCCAGCACATGGTGGTTGAGAAATGGAAGTTTCCTTCGTTTCAAGAATCTTGAAGTAGGATATAATATACCCAAGCAATTTACCCAAAAATTACTGGTGAACGGAGCCAGGGTCTACTTGCAGGGATATAACCTGTATGTATGGGATGATGTGAAATACTGGGATCCTGAACTCGGGAATAAGAACGGTGGGAACAGTTATCCGTTGCCCCGTACTTTTACATTGGGTGTTGAATTAAATTTTTAAAAAGTAGAATAATTGAATGAAATAACCATGATAAGAGATCAATATATGGGCAAATGAATAAATCGTCTTGTGTCTTGATTCTTGCATCTTGGCTCTAAAATTTAATCATATGAAAATCAAATCAATAAAAACAGTGATAATAGGTTTACTCATCTGTTCCCTGAACGCATGCTCCGATTACCTGGATGTATCGGACGAACTCTCGGGAGGACTTTCCTCATTCGAACAGGTGTTTAGCAATGTAGATTATACCAAAAGATGGTATGCAAACGTGTATGCCAACATACCAAACTATTCCCGGTTTTGTAATCCGAATGGAATGGGGGGGATCTGGAGCGCTTATGCTGATGAGACGTACAACCGATGGGCTAATAATACAGGACGATATAGTGATTGGAATGCCACGAACAATAACTCGGAGAGATGGGTTGAGATGTATCAGCGGATAAGACAGGCCAATATATTCATGGAAAAAGCCAGGCCAATTATGGAAGAAGGAGGACCCAACGCTGCCAGGCTCACACAGGAAGAGGTCGATCGATATAAGGCCAATGTACGTTTTTTAAGGGCATTGTATCATTTTTACTTGATGGAGTTAAACGGGCCGATACCTATTATTACCCAGTCTCTTACCTTGGATGACGACTTGGATATGCCGCGCAATTCATTAGATGAAGTCCTTGATTTTATAGATAGTGAGATAAAGGAAGCAATGGCGGGAATGGAACAGGAGCCTTATCATGACAACGAAAGTTTCAGGGCAGTACCCACAAAAGGAGTGGCATTGGCCGTACTTGCGAAATTATGGGTATATGCTGCCAGTCCCCTTTACAACGGAGAATACACGGAGGCCTTGCAGGTACAGAATAAAGACGGCAAATACCTCTTCCCGGCAAAAGACGAAAATAAAAAACAGAAAGCGCTCGATGCTACCAAGGCTTTTATCGATTATGCGGAAGAGAATAACCGGTATGAACTCTATCGCGTGATGAAGGATGGAGTTTTAGATCCTGATCAGTCCGTTTATGAAGTTTTCCAGGTGTATAATAGAGAAATGATCTGGGCCACATCGGTCACCAGTTGGGGAGGTGCGGACGGAAATGACTATGATACTTTTACCACGCCGCGTAGCGAAAGTAAAGGGTTGGGAGATATCGCGGTTGTGCAGGAACTGGTGGACGATTTTTATATGAAAGACGGGTTACCTATAAAAAATACTCCTTTTTTGCCCGGCTCTCCATTGTACAGCGAAACGGGATTCGGCACCTACAACGGTGTGGAAGTCTTCAGTATGTACGTCGACCGTGAGCCTCGGTTTTATAATACCGTCACCTTTTCCGGTAAGAAATGGCATATCAGTAATAAAGAGGTGCAATTCTATAGAGGGGGGAATGCCGATAACAGGGTGGAAGGTTCGCCGAGAACGGGCTATCTCCTCTATAAGAGGGTTAACCGCACCGTACATATGGATTCCCCGGGAGTAAAGTCCAAATTCAGGCCGTCTATCATCTTCCGCCTGGCAGACTTTTATCTGCTATACGCGGAGGCATTGAACGAAGTAAACCCGGCCGATCCCGATGTGTTGGAATATGTGAACCGGGTAAGGGAACGTGCCGGATTACCGGATCTTGAAACCCTCAATCCTGCTATAAAAGGAGACCAGGATTTGCAACGGGAAGCTATCCGCAGGGAGAGGCGTATTGAGCTGGCTACCGAAGGGCAGCGCTATTTTGATGTAAGACGATGGATGATCGCTGAAAATGCTCCGGATGAAGGAGGACAGGGAGGAAACTTCCACGGTATGAATATGTACGGAAACAAAACAACATTTCATACGAGAACGGTCATCCATGACCGTAGCTTTAAGAGGAAAAATTATTTTGACCCTATTCCTTATGCCGCCATTCAGAAAAGTGAGCAACTTGTCCAGAATCCGGGATGGTAAACAAATGATGGATGATAACAACATAAAAACAGAATACTATGACAAAAAATAAATTAATGATCATCCTTCTGGCATCTTTGGTTGCCGGATTATCATTGACAAATTGTGGTGATAATATGCCTGAATATAAGGATGTGAGTGTAGAAAACATAACACTGGATGAAGACATTAAGGTGGGAATAAGTATAGAAATTGGTGATTCCATGGTCATTGCAAACCGGTTGACCGTTTTTCCGGAAGATGCCACCAATAAAATGCAGACATTTTCCTCTTCTGATGAGGATGTGGCGGTAGTGGACGGCAGGGGGAAAATAAATACCAATTCCGTGGGTACTGCTGTCATCACTGTTACTGTGGACGGAAAATCAGACGAATTTACATTGACAGTCCGGGAAAAAGATATCATCAAAATTACTGAAATTGAGATAGTAGATCCGGAGGTAAGTGTCAATGCGGGATCTACCCTGGATCTGAAAGAGCTGATAATCATATCCCCTGCCGAAGCTTCCATCAATGATCTGGTCTATAGCTCAGACCGGAAATCAGTCGTGGAGGTAAACCAGACCGGGATCATCAGGGGTATTTCCGGCGGAACGGCAACGATCACTGTTACTTCTAAACATAATTCATCGGTTTCTGGAGAATTCGATGTAAGGGTGTTTGAAGATTATTCACGGGAAGGATGGACCTTAGCCGCTTCGCAGAGTCCTCTCTTTGTTGAAGGAAATAGCAATAAGCTGGAACATGCGCTCGACGGGGATCCTGATACATGGTTTGCTTTGGTGAAGCCCGGAAAAACGCATGCGGGTATTTCAATACCCACTGCGGCAAATGGAGGTTTCGTCCATTTCATTGTCGATATGAAAGAAGAACGGGATGTAAGTTACTTCAGAATCCGTCACAGGAGCGGAACTGATGTGCTGCTCAGATACCGGATCATCGAGGAAGTCTTGGGAAGCAACGATGGCGTGAATTTTACCACTATTGCTACCGACATGGCAGTATCAAACTGGGATATAGCTGCTAATACAGAGACGCCCAACCTGATCATTCCCGCATCGAAATACAGATACCTGAAATTCTATTGTCAAAAGCAGGAATGCTTCGCCGTAGATAGAGGTTCTGTGCAACTGGCTGAAATTTATATAGGAAAATAGCCTGGCCTTTGTAAATAGTAGGTATGCAACTAAAGCATTGGTGAAAATATCTCTGCTTTAGTTGTATACTACTTTTGAAAGTGAATAATTTTAATTGTATGGAACGATTTTTTTAAAGAACGGTTTTTACTGATAGTATGTTATGCTTTTATAGCTTGTAGCAACGAAGATGATGATCCGGGGAATCCTGATCCCGGAAATGGCGGAACACCGGCCCCTGTAACTTTCAGCATTACCCCCCCATTGAGGAACTTAATCAGGGAACTCCGGCTATCAATTCACATGCCGATATTGTGTCGCGATCGTCGTTGAAAATGAATTTCAGAAACTATATAGCACTGGATAATAGTTCGCTTGGGGTGGACAAACCTCATTATCCACGTATTAAGAAAATAGCGAATGGCAGCATCTGAATGTGGATCAGGAAGGGCCGGAAGACAGCGATAATCTTTCTTTCGAGGGAAGCGCGCCCTATCTGGTACAGTTCACGTCGGGAGAAACCGTCGTTTCGTACAATAAATCCTCCACTTTCTATATGAAGATGGGCGATGCCGGGGCACAGAACTTCGGAGAGGCGTATGCTCCTTTTTCCGGTGGCGGCTTTTGGGGTTCACTGCAAATCGACGGTTCCCACCAACTTCTGGGGACAATGCCCCATACTTCCGCGGGAGAGGTCATGCTGGCACAATTCATCCTCAATCACCGTATTGAGGCGGCACGACGGAGTGTGAAAGTAGACGGTGATAATGCGGAATGGGCAGATACCGATCATGCGCTTTTTGTCGGATAAGGGTATCGCATGACGGTTTGAGAAGCACGGATATCTTATGAAAACAGCAGGAAGGATGCAAACCTGAGTGTGTCGGCAAGTACCGCATTCGAAGGCGCTATCTCCAAAAGCCATGATGAAGATCACGGTTACTTCGTAGAGATCACCATTCCGCGGTCACATCTGTCTGTCAAATCGGGAGAAGTGCTTGTTAATTTCGCCATCTCCGATAACAGCGGAGGGGTGGATGCTATTCAGGATACCTCCTCTACCAGTACGGCAAAATGGATACCGATAACCGGATTATAAAAAAATGAGATATGATGAAACGCTAGAAGAAGAGAAGAAATAAACTATCTAAACAACAACATTTTAAATTGTATGAGAAAAATTTATTTATTACTTGCATCACTGTTTTTTGTGGCAAGCGTTGCTATGGCACAGAATTATTTTGAGAATTTCCCTGTGAATGCAGATCCTAAAACTGTCGGAGAAAAATTAAGTAAGCGATTTTTGGAGAGTAAGCATCAGTTGTATTTCGACAAAGGCATACATTATGCTGAAGTATGTACCTGGTATGGCGCACTCAGATTCGTAGAGTTAACCAACAACCAAGAATTGATAAAACAATTGAGAAACCGTTTCGAGTTGCTGTTTCATATAGAAAAGGATCTTCTTCCCCCACCCATCCATGTAGACCAGAATATGTTCGGATGCTTGCCTCTCAGATTATACAGCATAACCGGGGATCAGCGTTACCTGGACCTGGGATTAACGTATGCCGACTCTCAATGGATCCTACCGCCCGATGCGAAGGAGGAAGAGCGTAAATGGCATGAGAAAGGATATTCTTGGCAAACCCGCCTATGGATAGACGACATGTATATGATCACCATTGTGCAATCAGAGGCCCATAATATTACCGGTGACATCAAGTATATGGATCGGGCCGCCAAAGAAATGGTACTGTACCTCGATGAGTTGCAACATCCAAACGGGCTTTTCTACCATGCTCCGGATGTGCCTTTTTATTGGGGTCGTGGAGACGGATGGATGGCTGTGGGCATGACAGAGCTTCTGTTCAATTTACCCCAAGACGATCCTCACTGGGAGCGGATATTGAATGGATATCTTCTGATGATGGACAACCTGAAAAAATACATCAACAAAGACGGACTTTGGAATCAATTGATAGATGATCCTGAGTCATGGACAGAAACTTCGGGATCGGCAATGTTCGCTTACGCCATGATCGTAGGGGTGAGGAATGGCTGGCTCAATGAAGGGGAATTTGCTCCAGTTGCACGCAGGGCATGGCTTTCATTGTGCAATTATATTAATGATAAAAATGATCTAACGGAAGTGTGTATCGGAACGGGGAAAAAGAACAGCAGGCAGTATTACCTGGACCGTCCCTGTATAGCAGGTGATTTTCATGGGCAAGCGCCTATATTATGGTGTGCTTATGCCTTACTGGATAAATAGACTCACAGAAAAGCAGGTTTTGTTAAAATAACTAGAATAATG
Source organism: Proteiniphilum sp. (assembly GCF_040307845.1). Lineage (GTDB taxonomy): Bacteria > Bacteroidota > Bacteroidia > Bacteroidales > Dysgonomonadaceae > Proteiniphilum. Next base: position 41,725 of record NZ_JAWRIS010000037.1, on the reverse strand, counting down.
AGGAATATATATTATTACTTATGTATCTTTTCCCTCCTTTTTTATTTTGGCTGTGAAAAGAGTTCGGACGGTCCCGACGATAATGGGAAGCCCATATTGAAAATAAATACGCAGGAGAAGTTAGTCTCCAATACGGCAGGCTCTTTTGAAATTTATATTACTTCTAATACACGGTGGAAGATTGAATCAAAAAATTCATGGCTCACGCCGGAGAAAAGTGAAGGGCAAGGAGACCTGTCCGTCAGGATCCGATATGAAGAGAGTTCCTCGGACAAGCGCACCGGCATCATCCGGTTTATTACGGACGGACTGAGCCCGGTTGAACTGACCGTCACCCAGACCGGCCTTACTTTCACCAACCCCATCGCCGGAATACCCGATCCGTGGGTTATAAAACATGAAGGATCTTATTATTTGTGTAAGGCGGACGGGAGCGGGATCAATATTGCCAAATCAGATAAGTTGTCCGAATTTCCCCATACCCGAAGAGTATGGAATTGCCCAACTGATGCGGGAGATAACAAACCGTGGAATGTCTCGAATATATGGGCACCCGAATTGCACCGTATCAACGGTAAATGGTATATCTATTATACCGCGGGGCGTCCTCATGCCGAAACAAATTCCTACAACTATCAGCGTAGTGGTGTATTGAGGGCTAAGACGGATGACCCGATGGGTGAATGGGAAGATATGGGGATGCTTTATACAGGTGATGATTACCGGCCGGATATCACGCCTTCGCCAGACAATACAGCGTATGGCATTGATCTGTCGGTATTTCAATTAAATAAGAAAATGTATGCCGTATGGTCGGGTTGTCCGGCAGGGAGTTCGGAGCAAAATCTTTATATCGCGACCATGTCGGATCCCTTGACCATCACTTCTTCAAGATCAGTTATATCGAGTGCCGACAAACCGTGGGAGAGGTACAATTCTAGGATCAATGAGGGACCTGCGTTTTTAAAGAATAAAGAGCAAGGTAAATTTTTTGTGGTATATTCCTGTAACGGCTCATGGACAAAGCATTATCGTCTCGGTTATATTATGCTCAGCGACACACTGGCTGATCCCACAGAACCGGCTAACTGGACTAAATCTGCGAATGAAGTTTTTTACCGCAACGATGATACGATAGAAGTTAACGGAGTCAATGGAGTAGGACATTGCAGCTTTACGAAATCGCCCGATGAAACGGAGGATTGGATTGTATATCACGTGAAAAACCGGAACGACGATGGTTGGTCGTCAGGCCGATCGACGTTCATCCAAAAAATCAGTTGGAAGTCTGACGGAGCACCCGATTTTGGTACTCCCGCAGGCTGGGGGGAATCATTGGCAATTCCTTCGGGTGAGAGCCATTGATCATAAGTTTTGTTGTTAATGTTAACGTGTAGGGGCAACCCTTTCGAAGTGGTGGTTTTAGCAGCCCGTTGTGTCGTCTATACTTGGTTCGAGGCCTTGAGCGGCGAACCGATCGTCGGAAATCCTTTTGCTCCCGCGACAATCACTCCATTGGAAACCCTCACAGTACAACGTGCCGCCCATCAAGCAGTAGTAGCTCCTTGCAAAACAACTCCAATTAGATTGACTTTCAATAATAAAAACTAACTTATGGATTTTCAATCCATAAGTTAGTTTTCGACTATAAATCGGTTGAGCTTTACTTTACGACTCCTCATAATTATTTGCTTGATTACGATCAAATTGAAATTTGCTAAAATCCAGAAGTAAAGGAGCAGTTAAAGCCTCAATACGCCGACGATATTCCTTCTTACTGTACGTCCGATCTTTAGGGGAAATAAAGCCTTTATCTCGTTGTAATTTTTCAAACATTTTCTTCTCTTTTTTCTCTACAATTCCATAAGTAGATTCTGACTCATTCACTGTCATCTTGTCTAAAGAGGGTTGCTCTATCAACTCTTCAATTTGCCGGATACATTTTTCTTTTCGCTCTCGGGACATAGCATTCCATCTCTCGATAGTTATATCGTCCACTTCAATTATAATCTTTCCTATATCTCTAAAAATCAAAGATTTCATCTCATTTACAAATATAATAAACAAAATTCAATGTATCACATTATAAAATAAAATCCTTACGGAAAAATTGCGATTCGAATCATTAATGGTGCAAGAGGAGTCGATGAATATTCTTACAGAATTTGAAACCTGCAATTTACCGTTTTAGCACGGGTGGAGCAAGAGGAACCCTGACAGTTGTCCTTCCGGTTGTGCTTCGCGTCGATTGGATAACTGATCCGATCTTATCCCTGCCATAGTAGTTGTCATAATCAAATACTTTATTATTGATGGACATGATCCTCCGTACAATGGCTTCACGCGAAGGCGCGTTGAAATAAGGAGAGTTATCATTCATACCACTATTTTCTTCCGGCCGCCAGACCCCTTTGCCGTATAGGCCACCACCTTCATACAATCCGACCATTTCGTAACCGTCTTTCTCAAAGTAATGCTTCCAGTGGACATTTTCCCGATCATCCGTCACAGACAAATTGGCCCCGAAACGCCACACGTCCCCCTGCCTGAACTGAGTAAGTTCCAGACTTCTGGCAGCAGGATAGCTCTGGTTGGTATAATAAATATATTCGTCCAACAGCCTACCAAAGCCATGGCCTCCGGCCTCATGATACACGATCTCTTCAAACGTGTCGCTTCCCATAGGACATAAGGCTATGGATTCGCCATCCAGATACATGATCGTCGTACCGGCATATACATCCAGATTGATGATGACTATAATGGTCGTATTCGCTAATTCTGATTCTGTCATAGCCGGTATTTTCAACGCATATTCAAAGACCGCTTCATCATCGCAATCTATTCCCGTGCTTGAGCCGCCTTCTAGTACACTGCTGAATACCGTGTTTTTGATCTGCCTTTTCTGGGATGAGTTGGAAAAATCGCGTTGTATGGTAGCACCTCTCTCTTCGGAATAGGCAACCACTTTATATACCGTAAAATATTCCCGGTAAGTAGGGAAAGGCTCCACCGTAAAAAAGGCATCGATGGCTTTTTCTGCCGCAACGTCGAATGTACCGTTCTTTACATAATCTTCTTCAATAAAACCATCGCCTAGAATGACAAGATTCACTTCCCGGGTAGCATCCGGAGCAGAATAGGTTTGATAAGTGATGATCTCTCCGTCTGAATATGACTGTGATTCTCCGGAAGTAAATTGGAAGACGCTACTTTCGCTTTCTCCGCCAAACGGATCTCTGGCAATCACTTTCCAATAGTAAGTGGTCTGTCCGCTGATATATTGGGAGGTAAGAGAAACTCCGGTTGTCACTATTTCGGTAATGGTATCGTTCCAAGTTAGTCCGTCTGGCGAGAGGCACAAAAAGTAACTGACCTCATCGCCGTCGGCATCTGCAGATGCTTCCCAGGAAAAGGACACTGGGATACCTACTCCTTGAGAGGCATTTGCCGGGATTAACAACGACGGAATTGACGGGTATTCATTGCTGATATCCTGGCTGATAATCAGTTCGATCTCCGTATTAAAACTGCTGAAAACGATCTTGCCTTCTCTGGTTGCCCGTTCTGTATAAGGTGTAGGAGTCAGGGTGATCAACCCATCCCCCTCGCCTGACAGCACATCAGCTTTACACCACGTGGCTTCCTCCGGAATAGTGAGCGACCAAGCGGAGTTTGCCGTTATGGTTAGTTTCTGCGCTGTTCCCGAAGCATCGAAATTGATTTCATAACTGCTCAGGGAAAAAGAGATTGTACTTTGTGTTATGGATATCGTTTCTACCAGTGCACCGGATGATACGGAAAGAGTGGTCGTCCTGTCATTGTCCGAATAATTACCATCTATTGTGATGGTCACGGAAGCATCTCCGTTGCCGGTGGTCTGGTCTACCTTTACCCAAGAGTCCGCAACGGCAATATTCCAGCTTGTGTTTGACCGGATCGTAAACGTGGTCTCCTTCCCGTCGACAGGGATATTGAATTCATTGACAGACAACGACAGGAAATCGTCCTCATTACAGGAAAAGACAACAAGACCGACGATAAAAAGCGTCGCGGCCTTTAACTTACAAATGGATAAACAAGCCTTGGTTGTCGACATGATTTTTTTAATTAACCACAAAATAAAATCATAAATAGTGATCTGAAAAATAAAATCTACGAATACCTTGTTTTCATCGACAAAAATACTTGTTGCTCAGGTGACATCAAAAAAACACGGATAAACCTAGCGGTCACCCGTGTTTTCTTTGAGACTTTCTCTATCCGTAGTATTCCGGGGAAGAAACCATAACCTGTTAAGCCAATGTGATATCCTTATCCAGATAAACATCCTGAATAGTACGGATCAGTTCCACACCATCCTTCATCGGCTTCTGGAAAGCTTTACGGCCGCAGATCAGTCCTATTCCCCCGGCCCGCTTGTTCACCACTGCGGTATAAACCGCTTCGCCAAGGTCGCCTTGGCCGTGCGATTCCCCTCCTGAGTTGATCAATCCTATCCGTCCCATGTAGCCGTTGATGACCTGGTACCGGCAAAGATCGATCGGATGCTCGGAACTCAGTTGGTCGTACATGCCGGGATTTGTCTTCCCGAACCCGATTGCTTTAAAGCCCCCATTATTAGTTGGAAGTTTCTGCTTGATAATATCCGCTTTGATCGTCACACCGATATGGTCGGCCTGACCGGTCAGGTCGGCTGCACTATGATAATCCACGCCATCTTTCTTGAAAGCATTATTACGGAGATAGCACCACAGGATAGTGCCCATTCCCAACTCATGGGCATACTCGAATGCTTCCGCCACTTCCACAATCTGGCGTCGGCTTTCCTCCGATCCGAAATAAATGGTAGCACCTATCGCGGCAGCACCTAAATTCCATGCTTCCTTCACCGTCCCAAAAGGAATCTGGTTATAGGAGTTCGGATAAGTCAACAGCTCATTGTGATTCATTTTGACTACAAAAGGGATTTTATGGGCATATTTCCTCGCCACCGAAGCCAGCACGCCAAAGGTAGATGCTACGGCATTACAATCGGCCTCGAGTGCCAACTTCACAATATTCTCAGGGTCAAAATAAAGAGGATTGGGAGCAAAGGAAGCACCGGCCGTATGCTCGATACCCTGATCGACCGGTAATATAGACAGGTATCCGGTATTGGCCAGACGCCCGTGTCCGAAAAGACGTTGTAGATTATTCAATGTCGGGATATTCCGGTCCGAATCAATCCATAGCCTTTCAATAACATCCGGTCCGGTAGGATGGATCATTGACCTCTCAACGGTTTTACTCTCATAATTCAGGAGATAATCGCTCTGATCTCCCAATAACTGCGTTATAGTAGAATGTGCCATAATTTGGAAATTTATAAACTCATATATATCGAACAAACGGTACTGGGATTGGTTCGTTTTTTTACTTTTATTATCACTAGATCTCATAAAAAAATATTACCTTTGTCATATATCATACCCATTATACCACTTATAAGACAAGCATGAGAATCATATGAAGACATCATCAATAAAAAAAATATTATTTTTTGCTCTGTGCTCCGTTGTTACAATCAGTCTGTCCTCTCAGAAAAAACCATGTCTGATTGCCCTTTCCGATGATATGGAGACGTTGGTTAACGATGAAGTGAAAACTTATAATGACCTTACCAAAGCACTTCTCCGCAGTACTCCCGAAGCAGAAAAAGTTTCACCAAAAGGTATCCGCAATTATCTGGAAGCCGTAAAGGAAAGCGGACAGGATTTACATAGTATTATGATTTTGAGGCATGGCAAAGTTGTTGCAGAACATTGGTTGGGAGATCATGCAGCCAATAAACCCCATATAATGAATTCCGTGAGCAAGACCTATACAGCCACCGCTATCGGTTTTGCGGTCTCGGAAGGCAGGCTCAAAGTGACAGACAAGGTAATATCATTCTTTCCAGATAAGTTGCCTGCCAATGTGAGCCAGCACTTAAAAGATCTGGAAATAAAGCACCTATTGACAATGTCGGTAGGACATGATCCCAATGCTGTCAGGGAAAAAACAAGGACCAATGACGACTGGGTTAAAGTTTTCCTCGCTGAACCAATTACGGAAAAACCGGGAACACAATTCAACTATAACAGTTTAGCCACTTATATGCTTTCCGCCATTATACAGAAGGTGACAGGTGAAAAACTCATCGATTACCTCTATCCCCGTCTATTCTGCCCATTGGGAATAGTAGGTGCCTCCTGGGAGGAATGTCCGGAAGGAATAAACATCGGAGGTTGGGGATTGTATGTCAAGACCGAAGATATGGCAAAACTCGGCCAATTCTTCTTACAGAAAGGAAAATGGAATGGAGAGCAATTGCTTCCCGAATCATGGATCGACGAAGCCACCACATCCCATATTGCATCGCTTCCGGCAGGCACAAAAAAGGAAGACCTTACAATGGAACCGGAGGATAGCGACTGGCTACAGGGGTACGGATATCAGATGTGGCGTAGCCGGCATAACAGCTACCGTGCTGACGGGGCAAACGGACAATTCATACTTGTCCTACCTGAAAAGGAGGCTGTTATCGTTACCACAGCCCACATTGGAGATATGCAGGCCGAACTTAACCTCATATGGGAATATCTATTGCCGGCAATAAAATAATAAACTTCTGCTACATCCTGTTTGTTATATAACATTGATTATCTTTGTAACAGGAGGCGTTTTGATATTGAGTACATTCCATGAATACTGAATCTCGAAGGAAGCAGTTTGAAGAAATATTTATTCAGTATTTTCCGAAAGCCAGAACGTTTGCAGCCATTCTTCTTAAATCGGAACAGGAAGCTGAAGATATAGCACAGGATATCTTTGTTAAATTATGGGAACAACCCAATTTATGGGAAGAAAATCTTGTGCGGAACTACCTGTATACCATGGTCAAGAACCATGTCTTCAACCGCATTAAAAGAAAGAATATTGAATCGAATTATATAAACTCCCAGATCAATCTGAACTCACCGGAAGATATGACTGAATTTAAAGATCCCCTGAACGAGGTATATCTTGAGGAGATGCAACTGTTATTGAAATTATCATTGGAGCAGATGCCCGATAAACGCAGGCAAGTGTTCGAGATGAGTCGTTTTGAGCATTTGAGCAACAATGATATCGCAGAGAAGATGGATTTATCGGTACGAACGGTCGAACAGCATATCTATTTAGCCTTAAAAGATCTCAAGAAACTTTTCTTTATTGCATTTTTTTTCATAAAATTTTAAGTAGTCATCCATTCTCGATTGTAACTAATATATAATGGCAAGTTAAATGTTGACGGACATATCGACAGAGGCGTTTTTATAAGATAGACACACGAGATGGAAAACTATTTTAACAGGATTATCGATTTATTTGTAAAATCCGATGTTTCTGCGGATTCTCAGGCAGAGTTTCAACGGTGGCTCACTGAAGAAAAATTTTCCGGAGAGAAAGAGAAAGCTTTGCGCGGCTTATGGGACAACATGGAGAAAAGCAATTCTGCCGAAGCTTCATCTCAAACACGACAATCATTGAGGAAAGTCTATAAAAAGATCAAACAACAACGCAAGGTCAATATCAAATTCCTTCGTTTTTGGCAGGTATCGGCCGCCTGCTTGCTGATCGCCTTACTTTCCATATTATATTCCATTCACTACGAAACGCCAGTGGACGCGGATCTTATCGAACAGTATGTGCCAATCGCCGAAATGACCCGCTTTACTTTGCCCGACGGCACAGAGGTACAGATGAACTCTACCGCCACCTTGTTATATCCGGTACAGTTCAACGGGGAAAGCAGGAGCGTATATTTGATCGGGGAAGCGAATTTCAAAGTAGCAAAAAATGAAGCACAACCCTTCATTGTAAAATCCAACGATTTTCAGATAACAGCCTTAGGGACGGAGTTCACCATGAAAGTATATCCAGATGATCCCCTTCTTACTGCCACCTTGCTCTCGGGGAGCGTGGAAATCAAATTCAATAATATGGAGTCTTCGCTGATACTAAAACCAAGTGAACAATTCATCTATAATAAACGGACCAAAGAAGAAACGATAAACCATCCCGATTTACATGATGTCACAGCATGGCAAAGAGGTGAATTGGTTTTTAAATCGGCAACCCTGGAGGAAATTATCCCCGTGTTGGAACGAAAATACCCCTACTCGTTCGTTTATACGGCCAGTACTTTACGGAACGACAGGTATACATTCCGTTTCAAGGAGAGCACGCCCATACAGGATATAGTGGATATTATTGTAGAAGTTTCGGGAAATATGAAATACAGGATTGAAGATAACAAGTATTATCTATCACCGTTATCGTTGAATCGTTGAACAATCAGATAATTAAATAATTAAACAGTTAAACGACCCAGAAGTTAAACATAATTAAAAATTATTTACAACATGGATACATCATAATAAAAAAAACCGGAATAAAGCTCCACCTCTATTCCGGCAAAATAAGCGTTAGAGTTATACTCTTGAAAATCAGTTAAATTTCTAATCTAACACTAAGAACTATAAAGTTATGAAATTTTTTTACATGAAAAAGGCAAAAACACGACTTTTTATCTTTTTCTTCTGCTTTATTGCTTCGCAAACATTTTTGTTTGCCCAGAACAACGTTTCAATAACCATAAAACAAAACAACATCTCCGTTATCGAAGCATTGCAGGCAATTGAAAGGCAGTCGAAAATGTTCGTAGCCTACAACGAATCACAGTTAAAGAATCAGAAGAATCTCGATTTAAACATCGACAATCAACCTATAGAGAATGTGCTGACCCAAATACTTGCGGGAACGGGCTTCTCCTATCAATTGAAAGACAATTACATTGTGATTGTCCCCGAACGACAAGCCAGTACGCAAAGACGAATCACCGGAACAATTATCGATGAAAACAACGAGCCGGTAATAGGTGCCAATGTAGTGGAAAAAGGAACTACAAATGGGAGCATTACGGATATCGATGGTAATTTCACCTTGAACGTTGAAAACAACGCAGTGCTTCATATTTCATACATAGGCTATCTGTCACAGGAAATCAATACCGTGGGACGGAACACCTTCCATATTACGCTGCAGGAAGACCTGAAGACGCTGGAAGAGGTCGTGGTAATCGGCTACGGCACGGTAAAGAGAAGGGATGTTACCACAGCGGTGTCTTCCATTTCCACAGAAAGTCTGGATGAGCGGCCAATTATCTCTACCGCCCAGGCTATCCAGGGGAAAGCGGCCGGTGTAAACGTATACCAGCCCAATGGCGCTCCCGGAGGAGAAATGGTGATACGCGTACGGGGAACGACTTCCTTCAACGGCAGCAATGAGCCGCTGTACGTGGTGGATGGTGTACCTGTGGATAATATGAATTTTTTGTCGCCTACCGATATTACCGACATACAGATACTCAAGGATGCTTCCTCTGCCGCTATTTATGGTTCCCGTGCGGCGAACGGTGTAGTACTGGTTACCACCAAACAGGCGTCGGCCGGCGCTAAGGTCAGTGCCAATATACAGTTTGGCGCGAGCAAGGTGGCTAATCAGATAGAATCGCTCAATGCCAGACAATACAAGGAACTGATCGATGAGATCCGACCGGGAACGATACCCGAAGGAACCACCGACCGGACAGACTGGTTCAAGGAGGTGTATGGCACGGGAATCACTCAAAATTACCAGTTGCAGGTATCCGACGGGAACGACCGCTTACGCTATTTCGTGTCGGGAGGATATCTGGATGAAAAAGGTATATTGAGTTCAGCCTTTTTCCGTCGTTTCAACCTTCGCAGCAATGTGGAAAGCCAGATACGCAAATGGCTTCATTTCGGATTGAACCTCTCCTACTCCGATAATACGAGCAATAATGTTACTACCGGACGGGGATCCAATCGCGGAGGGGTTGTCCTGGCTGTGGTGAACTTACCCACTGCTGCTACTATCAAGAATGAAGAGACCGGATTGTATAACCGGCTATTCTTCGGACAGAACATCACTAACCCCATTGAGGAGATCGAGAACGGGAAGAACAATAAAAACAACGAAAACCGTTTGATCGCCTCCGGAAACGCAACGATCACCTTTTCACCGGATTTGACACTGAAAACATCTTTTACGTTAGACCGACGGAACGGAAAAAATACCGGATTTACGCCTCCTGTACACGGAACTGACAGGGATGACTGGGGCGCAGCATGGGACACCCGCAGCACCAATCAACTCCTGGTGTTCGACAATGTGTTGACCTACAAAAAAACATACGCCGGCAGGCATAATTTTGAAGGCATGGCAGGTACCTCATGGACAGACTCCCAATGGACAGAAAGCTATATCCATGGTTCGCATTTTAAGGATGGAACTATCCATACACTGAATGCGGCTAATAAAATCGCATGGGGGAATGATCCTAATAGTGGTACCGGTTCAAGAGCTTCAGAATGGGGTATTATGTCAGGATTTGGACGAATCTCTTATAATTACGACAGTAAATACCTTTTCACCTTCAATATCCGTGGCGACGGTTCTTCAAAACTGCATCCCGACCACCGGTGGGGATATTTCCCTTCTTTTTCGGGGGCATGGCGCCTATCATCGGAAGACTTTATGCAAGACTTCGGATGGCTCGACGACTTAAAACTCCGCGGTGGTTGGGGACAAACGGGAAATCAGTCAGGTGTAGGGGATTATTCTTATCTCCAGCGATACAATATCACGCGTGAACCATGGTTCGAAAAGGATAAAGCCAATGCCTTACCGCTTATCACCCAGGCAAACCTCCGCACGCCCGACCTCACTTGGGAAACAACCTCTCAAACCAATATTGGTATCGATGCAACGCTATTCAGGGATAGGTTGACTATCGCAATGGATTATTACTATAAATACACCAAAGATATGTTGATGTATGTATCCTTACCTTCAGGAGCCGCCGCGGCCAATAATATCGTAAGGAATGAAGGAGAGATGATGAACCGTGGTTTTGAATTGGCCGTCAACTCACGCAATTTGACCGGTGCGTTCACATGGAACACTGATTTCAACATCTCATTCAACAAAAACAAACTGAAACATCTTGCCCTGCAGCAGATATATTATGATGCGGAGACAACCGACGCGCTTCACCAGATAAGGGTGGTACGCAATGAACCGGGACGGCCACTGGGTGGATTTTATGGATATATCAGCGATGGGGTTGATACTGAAACCGGAGAATTGATGTACCGCGATTTGAATGAAGACGGCAGAGTATCCTCTTCCGACAGGACCTATATAGGCGATCCTAATCCCGATTTCACTTTCGGCCTCACCAACACATTCTCTTACAAGGGATTCAATCTTAGCGTATTTCTTCAGGGATCTGTGGGAAATGATATCTTCAACGCTTCAAAAGCCGATGTGCAAGGGATGTATGATTTAAAGAACCAGTCGGTAGAAGTGCTGAAACGTTGGCGTACACCGGGACAGATCACCGATATCCCAAAAGCAGGATTCGATATGCAACCGTCGAGTTTCTTTATTGAAGATGGCAGCTATTTAAGGGTAAAGGATGTGACGTTGTCCTATAATTTCAAGGGAACCGCGCTGGAACGGGCAGGAATTTCCCGCTTGCAGCCTTATGTGACGTTTAATAACCTGCTGACGCTGACAAAATATAAAGGGATGGATCCCGAAGTCAACCAATGGGGAAACAATGGTGCCGTACAGGGTATCGACTGGGGTACATACCCCCATAGCAGGACATTTGTTTTTGGAGTGAATCTTGAATTTTAAATCAAAAAAAATGAAGACAAAATATATTCTTTCAATCCTTATTGCCTGTTTTCTGGCCTCCTGCTCACTGGATTATAATCCGTTGGATACCTATTCCGACGTTACGGAAGGGATGGAGCAGGACAGTGTCATCGTGGTATTCAAGGACAAGGCGGCCGTGTTGTCATACCGGCAAACACTATTGAATCTATACAAAAACGGCCAGGAACACTGGTATCTGGACATACTTCTGTTAGGTGAAGCACATGCAGACAACGCTTATGCGGGTGCACCGAATAACGAGACAACACCGTTCGAGGTGAACTCCATCGAAGGATCGAACACCGTATTGGTCCGGGATTGGAACATGCACATGGGAAATATCGCCCAGGCTAACAAGATGATCGTGTATGTGGACAGTGTGGCCGATAACACATTGACCGAAAGCGAAAGAAAGCAATTCAAAGCCGAAGCGAAAATTCTCAGAGCCATGATCTATTTCGATATGGTAAGGACATGGGCCAATGTACCCTTGGTGACCACCGTTGCCGGAGACATTACAGCCGAAACAATAGAGGATGTATATCCGGACTATTTTCCTCCGCAATCTGACGAGTTGACCATCTATCAGCAAATAGAACAGGATCTTTTGGATGGATTACAGGATGCTCCCGCCAATAACCCGCAGGATAAAACACAATTTACCAAGTCGGTGGCCCGCGCCTTGCTGGCAAAAGTATATGCGGAAAAGCCGTTACGCGATTACGATAAAGTAATTCAATATGCCGACGAACTGGCAGCAGACGGTTTCGGGTTAGAAGACAATTTTGCGGATTTGTTCGAGGTGGCATTGTCGGATCCCAACTCTCCTCCCTCTCAAGCCAATAAAGCCATAGACGCCAAAATACGCAACTCGAAGGAAAGCATTTATGAAGCACAATTTTTCACCGGAAGTGGTAGTTGGGTCACCTGGATGTTCGGACGGCCGCTTGAAGATTGGACAAATAGTTTCACCTGGGCGAAATGGATCACACCATCACGCAACCTCATCCGTACTTTTAACAGCGAACAGGGAGATAAACGCTACGCTCAAAGCGTCGTATATTATTCATGTGACTGGAGCATTTACTATCCGGCCAATAATTACCCGTTCATGTATAAATGCCGGAGCGCCTACAACAGCATCATCAAATTGCGGTATGCCGATATCCTTCTATTGAAAGCGGAAGCATTGATCGCGAAAGGAAACTACAATGAAGCAGCCCAGATTATCAATCAAACGCGCAGGCGTGCAGGACTGTCGAATCTGTCTGCGTCGACATCGGCAAGCAAGGCGGCTATATTACAGGCGTATCTTAAGGAGCGCCGGCTCGAACTCGCATTTGAAGGCCAACGCTGGTTCGACCTGGTCCGTCTCGACAAGGTAGAGGAGGTGATGAATGCGGTATTTGCCAAAGATGAAGGGCGTCCGGCACAAGCCATGCTCTATACAAATCAATCTTACATATTACCGATTCCCCAAGCAGTGATGGATCAAAACCCGAATCTTAAACAAAATCCAGGATATTAAAAAGAACAAAGAGTAAAGAACAAAGACATTAAGATAATGTGCCAATATGCCAATGTCTAATTAGTAATTGTCAACCAGTCTTGGTTCTTGATTCTAAAACTCTTGGTTCTATAATTGTTTCATACAAACATAAAAAGACAGATATATGAAATTGATACATAAAATATTTATCATGGCCGGAATAATCTCATTATTGCTCATATCATGCAATGATGATGAATATGGTCCCCGAAAAGAATCAGTTCCCGTCATTGAATCTTCGGCAATTAGCCCTGTGAGTTTCACTTTCGGCGATTCCATCACGCTGACGGCAAAGGTATCTGATCCGGCTACTAATCTTGCCTTGTTGGTATACGAGGTTGTCTCCGAGGGTAGAATCATTACCTCTGGTGAAATACCTATAAATAGCAGTTCTTATGAAGTTTCCTATGATATCTTTGTTCCATTGATAGATAATCAGGCCGATAATTCGGAAGTGCAAGTCAACCTGGTTGCCCGAAATGTTTTGAAAGGATTCACGTCCACACAGGTCACGGGTTTAACCGGGAACCGTCCTGCATACCAACGGCTTTATCTGGTTACAGACAATGGAGACATAGTAATTCTGGAGCCTCAGGCTGTGGATAGGAATAAATATAAGGCCGGAGAACTGACTTTCGACACCTCATGCCGGTTTAAAATTGCGGAAAAGCTCAATCCGGACAATACAATTGATTACAGCGGAGATGTTTACGGAAATGTCAACGGCAGGATAGCGTCGATCAGCGAGAACGGTGAATCGGCTTTTGTATATGCGCCGTCATCCGAATATATAAAAGAGTTCTCTTTCGACAATTACAGTTTCAACGTGACAGTCACCGGAAGTAATCTGGGTGATAGCGACCTGGCACTAAGACTTTTCAACGACCAGGAAATCAACGGAGAATCTTTCCGGGTGCTTACACGCACTCTGGAAAATGGTAAAACCTATTCGTTGTTCGGCGACTTGGCCGATGTTCGGAACATATATAATCCCGACTTCTTCACACGTACCGCTGCCAACAAGGCCACTTTCTTAGGGAAAACCGGAGAATATTCGATTTATTATAATCCTGTACGGAAAAATATTTTCGTGGGTGTGGACAATCCATTCTATCCCGACTATCTGCTGGCTTGCGGTTGGGGATTGGGATATCCCACAAATGTCTCTTCAGCGCAAATTGCCGCGGTGTATAATGACCATAAGAGAGTTCATACCGATTGGGGATTCGACCATGTAATGAAATATGTATTGCTGCGTCAGATTGCGGATGGCGTATACCAGGGAACATTCTATACACCGGGTGATCATGACCACTATGCAAGTTTCAAACCGTTTGAAAATACAGGCTGGGGCAATGAGAAGAAAGCAGGTAGCTTCACGTTCACCGGCGAACAGATTATTACCGGTGATAACGATTGGACAATTTCCAACGGAGAGAATGATCCGGTGATAGAGTCCGCCAACTACCGGTTTACGATCAACTTGAACAACAATACTGTGCATATCGAAAAGGTAATATTATAATGTGCCAATTATTCAATATGCCAATCCCGATAAATCGGGACAAGTAGTACCAATGTGAATAATTGACTAATTGACTAAAAAATGAATAATCGTATGTATTTAAAAATTAATCCAAAGATGATACTACCAATACTGGCATTTTGCTGCCTCACATTCTGCAGCGATGGGGCAAAAGAAGATAACGGGGGGACCACTCCCCCACCAGAACCGCCGGCAACAGGGGACGTGACGATGTATGTCACTACCAGCACCCGCTCGCAGGAATTCAAAAAACAGACCGTTGATTTCAGCACCAAAGATAATATGTCGCCGACCACCCTCAAGCTGCAACCCGGAACACGTTACCAAACCATGGACGGTTTCGGGGCGGCCCTGACGGGTTCTACCTGCTTCAACCTGATGAAGATGACGACGGAGAACCGTGCCAAATTCCTGAAGGAGACATTCTCTACCACCGAGGGTATGGGACAAAGTTATATCAGGATTGCCATCGGTTGTTCCGACTTCTCGCTGAGTGAATACACCTGTTGTGACACACCTGGAATAGAACACTTTGCCCTCACCTCGGAAGAGACGGACTATGTGATCCCTATCCTGAAAGAGATACTGGCCATCAACCCCGATGTGAAGATCATGGGATCACCGTGGACTCCACCCCGATGGATGAAGGTGAATAACCTGACGGACTTGCAGCCGTTTGACTCATGGACCAGCGGTCAGCTCAACCCGGCTTACTATGCCGATTATGCCGATTATTTCGTAAAATGGATCCGCGCTTTCGAAACACAGGGGATAAAGATCTATTCGGTAACGCCACAAAACGAACCGCTCAACCGGGGAAATTCGGCCTCGCTCTATATGACATGGCAGGAACAACGTGATTTCATCAAAACCGCGTTAGGTCCTAAAATGGAAGCGGCGGCGTTACACACCAAGATCTACGTCTATGATCATAATTATAATTACGACAGTGATAAAGCGGAGAATGCCGATCAGAAACAATACCCGCTGAAAATCTATGAAGATGCGGCAGCGGCAAAATTTGTGGCAGGAGCTGCCTATCACAATTACGGAGGCAATAAAGATGAATTGAACACTATCCATCAGGGCCGTTCCGACAAGGAGTTGGTATTTACCGAAACATCTATCGGCACATGGAACGACGGCCGTAATCTCGAATTGCGATTGATCGATGATATGAGGGAAGTGGGATTGGGCACGGTGAACAACTGGTGCAAGGGAGTCATCGTCTGGAACCTGATGCTCGACACCGATCGCGGCCCCAATCGTGATGGTGGTTGCCAGACCTGCTACGGGGCTGTCGATATTGACCGGTCCAACTATGCGACCATCACCCGCAACTCCCATTATTACGTAGTGGGGCATCTTTCATCCGTAGTGAAGCCGGGGGCGGTACGCATCGGCACTTCAGGCTTTTCCGAGTCCGGTTTCTATCACTCCGCATTTGAAAATTCTGACGGCTCCTACGGTGTGGTATTGCTCAATAGTACCTCTGCCGGCAAGATGATCACCATTGACGATGGGGCTAAACATTTTGCGTATGAAGTACCCGCCAAATCAGTAATCTCTTATTTATGGAAAAAATAAAAACAACAGCTATATGAACTTGAAGAAATTAAAATATTGGATGTTTGCATCCGTTATCTCCTTTGGAGTGCTTTCTTGCTCTGATGATGTGAAAGAACCCCAACAGGGAGGAAATCCCACAATGCAGATAGAAGACCAGTTTGCCAATGTGCATTTTGGAGATCTCTTGCCGTTCGAAGTCTCCGTCTCGGACAATCTGCCTTTGTCCACATTGACAGCCATATTGTATTTTGGCGAAGAGGAAGTGTCCAAAACAATCATCCGTACCAAAGAAAACGGTAAATATTCCGGCACTGTTGCTGTCCCCTACGGAAAAAATATTCCCGATGGGGCAGCCACTTTAAAGTTTACCCTGATAAATACCACGATGAAGAAAGTGTCGCAGGAGGTTACTGTTCCGGTCACCCGTGCTCCCTACCCTTATCTCATCCTGGTAACGGCAGATGCCTCTTATCCGATGCTCCCGACCGGCCAGCCAAATGAATATGCGGCTACAGAGTCTTTTCCATCTACCGAATTGCCTGCTTACATAAAAACACCGGTGGTAGACAGTAAAGGTAGGGAAATTATTTTTGGATGGGATGAAGGAGAGGGTGGCATTACTGAAGGAGCCACTACCGACATTTCATTTGTGAGCCGGGAAGGAGGCGTCTATAGCGTAACTTTCAATGCCAGGACATTTGAAGCGTCGCCTTTCTTCGAATTAGTTCTGAACGAGAAGAAAATGGAGATGATAAACAAAGAGAATTATCAGTTGGATATCAATCTGGAGACGGGAGACGAGATTGTGCTGGAAGGCCTGACCGATTGGTGGGTTGATCCCGATTTCTTTGCCAGGGAGGACGATAAGGTCACCTTCATCGCAACAGATGGAAAGTACCGTATCATAGCGAATCCCAATCTCAATTACCTGAAAGTGGAGGCAATGACAGGTAATGACTTGGCCACGCTTCAACCGGATGGAACCGGCGCAATCTGGATTATTGGGGATAATATCGGGAAGCCGTCCGTGGCAGAGAATGCAGTAGGTTGGAATACCGATAAAGCAATCTGTATGGTAGCAATCGGAGACAAGAAATACCAGATGACCGTGGTTGGAGGGGAAACCATATCAACAGAAGATATCAATTTCAAATTCTTCCACCAGAAAGGCTGGGGAGGCGAATTCTCCAACGAGACACTTACTACCAAAAGTGACCTTGTCTTTGTAGGGGCAAAAGAAGATCCAGGTCCTGGAAATTCAGTACGGGATCCGGGGAACTTAGGTTTGTATAAAGGTAAAAAGCTTAAGGAAGGTAACACTTATCTGTTCACCGTAGATGTATCCGCTGGAATAGATAAGGCCGTATTGACGGTAGAAGAAAGGTGAAAAGGTGAAGAAAGTGAAAAAGTAGAGTAGGAAAGATTGGTTATCAATCGAACATGGGGCTGAATACCGGTAAAACGGTAAGCGCCCCATGTTTTTTATGTATGAAGAATAGTTACTGCTATATTACCCCTTGCGCCATCATGGCGTCGGCCACTTTCATGAAACCGGCAATGTTGGCACCTTTCACGTAGTTGACATATTGACCGTTTTTACCATGCACCACACACTGCTCATGGATATCACTCATGATCTGGTGCAACCATTTGTCTACCTCTTCGTTGCCCCAGGAGATATGCATGGCATTCTGTGTCATCTCCAACCCTGAGCAGGCCACACCGCCGGCATTGACGGCCTTTCCGGGAGCAAACAGCATTTCATTCTCCAGGAAGAAATCTACCGCCTCAGCGGTACAGCCCATATTGGAGACTTCCGCCACGAGCAATACCCCATTCCCTTTCAACCGTTTGGCATCTTCCAGGTTCAATTCGTTCTGGATAGCGCAGGGTAAAGCGATATCCACTTTGAGTTCCCATGGTTTCCTACCGGGATAGAAAGTCGACCTCGGGAATTCCTCGGCATAAGGTGCCACCACATCATTTCCGGAGTCACGCAATTCAAGCATATAATCGATCTTTTCGGGAGTATTCACCCCATCAGGGTCATAAATATAACCATCAGGGCCGGAAATGGCAACCACTTTGGCACCCAGTTCCGTAGCTTTCATGGTCGCACCCCATGCCACGTTCCCAAATCCGGAAACTGCCACGGTCTTTCCTTTCAGGTCAATATTATGTGCCTCACACATCTTCTGCACGAAATAAAGCGCTCCGAATCCGGTAGCTTCCGGACGAAGTCTGGAGCCCCCAAATGACATTCCTTTCCCGGTAAAAGTGCCCGTATGCTCGCGCGCCAGTTTCTTGTACATGCCGAACATATATCCCACTTCACGTCCTCCCACGCCGATATCTCCCGCCGGCACATCGGTATCGGGGCCGATATTGCGCCACAGCTCCATCACGAAAGCCTGGCAGAAACGCATGATCTCCGCCTGGGAACGTCCTTTGGGAGAGAAGTCGGATCCGCCTTTGCCTCCTCCCATCGGAAGAGTGGTCAACGCGTTCTTGAATGTCTGCTCAAATCCCAGAAATTTCAGGGAAGACAAGGTTACCGAGGAATGGAAACGAATTCCCCCCTTATAGGGGCCTATGGCTCCGTTAAATTGCACACGGTAGCCAATGTTCACATGCACTTTTCCGTTGTCATCCACCCAGGGAACACGGAAAGTAAACACACGGTCGGGTTCTACTATCCTTTCGATAATGCCCGCCCTTTCAAACTCCGGATGTTGGTTATATACGTCTTCAATCGATACCAGCACCTCTCTCACTGCTTGAAGATACTCAGACTCACCCGGGTGTTTTGCCTCGAGTTGTGTCATAATGTCATTCACTCTCATATTAATAAGGCTTATTTAGGAATTCAATTTGACAAAGGTATAGATATTTTTGGAATATTGTTACCTCACTGAGGAAAATTACAAGTGAAAAATTAAAAATTACAAGGTGAAAAATTAAAAGTGAAAACTAATTAAATGCCTAAACTCTCCCAGTCTCCCACTCTCCCACTCTCCGCTCTCCCACTCTCCCAGTCTCTCCACCTTCCATCTAATCCAAAAAAGTTTCGGATGTTAACGGTTAAATGCCTATTTTTGTGATGAATTTCTGATATAGTTTTGAAATGGCAAAAAACAAACTGTCCAAATTTGCCGATATGGCCATTTACGGAAACGTGTTTCAATATAGCTTTGAAACGTTGAAAGAAGATGGTTTTCCTTTCAGGGGAAAATGGCAGGCTTATTTTGGCAATGACCACCCTGTCGTACTCGAGCTGGGTTGCGGAAAAGGAGAATATACTGTCGGATTGGCACGCAAATATCCGGAAAAGAATTTTATCGGGATCGATATAAAGGGAGCACGCATGTGGACCGGAGCCACACAAGCATTGGAAGAGGGATTGGCAAATGTGGCTTTTCTCCGCACCCGCATTGAGCTTATCAACCATTTCTTTGCGGAGAATGAAGTATCGGAAATATGGATCACTTTCCCCGATCCACAGATGAAGAAAACCAACAAACGACTCACCTCCACCCGGTTTATGGAACAGTATGGCAGGATGCTGAAAGAAAAAGGTATTATCCATCTGAAGACGGATAGTAACTTCCTCTACCAATACACCAAAGCGATGGTGGAGGAAAACCTTATAGAAGTTCTTTTTGACACGGATGATCTGTACAATTCCGGTCTGAATGAAGATATCCTTGAAATTCGCACTTTTTATGAACAACAATGGCTCTCGCGCGGTTTAGACATCAAATATATCCGGTTCATCTGCCCCAAGGATCATCTGTGGATGGAACCGGACATAGAAATAGAAAAAGACGAATACCGCAGTTTTGGGCGTGACGCCCGCACATAGATGTGATACAAATCAACAAATCAATACAATGGCTATATATCCACAATTAATCATCGACGCATTGAAGAATGTGCGTTACCCGGGAACGGGACAAGACATTGTTTCTGCCGGCATGGTAGCCGACGACATCCGTATCGAAGGAATGAAAGTGAGCTTTTCACTCATCACCGACAAAGTGCACGACCCGTTCATTAAGTCGGTGGTGAAGATGGCCGAACAGGCTATTTTGACATACGCCGACAAAGATATCGATATCCAGGGGAATATCTCCGTAAAATCAAAACAACCACCTCGTCCGGAGCTTCCGGAATTGCTGCCGGGAGTCAAAAATATCATTGCAGTAGCGTCGGGGAAAGGTGGCGTGGGAAAAAGTACCGTATGTACCAACCTTGCCGTGGCACTGGCGCAAAAAGGGTATAAAGTAGGACTGCTCGATGCCGATATTTTCGGTCCTTCGGTTCCAAAAATGCTTGGAGTGGAAGATGCCGCACCTGAGTTAGAGAAAAAGGATGGTCGTGACCTCATTGTTCCCATCGAAAATTGGGGAGTAAAAATGCTCTCCATAGGATTTTTCGTCAAGAAGGAAGACGCCGTGGTCTGGCGTGGGGCAATGGCAGGGAATGCATTGAAACAGCTGATCGGGGATGCAGATTGGGCAGAATTGGATTATTTCCTGATCGATTTCCCGCCGGGAACCAGTGATATCCACCTGACATTAGTGCAAACACTACCTATTACCGGTGCTGTAATTGTGAGTACTCCACAGGAAGTAGCACTGGCCGATGCCCGCAAAGGAATCAGTATGTTCACCGGTGACAAGGTGAATGTACCCATTTTGGGGTTAGTGGAAAATATGGCATGGTTCACGCCGGCCGAATTACCGGGAAACAGGTACTATATCTTCGGGAAAGAAGGATGTAAGCAATTGGCAAAAGAACAGGGATACGCTCTCCTGGGACAAATACCTATTGTGCAAAGCATCCGTGAAGGGGGGGACGACGGCCAACCGGTGGCATTACATCCGGAAAGTGCGACAGGCATGGCTTTCTCCCAACTGGCCGACAACCTGGTGGTGGCTGTCGACAAACGGAACCGCGAACTGCCCGGAACCCAAATTGTGGAAATCACAAGGAAATAATTACTAATTACAAATTACCAATTACAAATTACCAATTATCGCATCAAAATATTGTCTCATCCCGTCAAGCCGGGATCTCCACTGCGTTTCGACTGGTATATTGGTAAATTATTCACATTAGCACGACCTGTTCCGATTCATCGGGGTTAGTCTCATTGCACATTGAAATATGAAACATCCTCTCCATCAATTCCGGTTTTGTCCGAAATGCGGTTCAAAGCATTTCTTGGAAAATAACGAAAAGTCGAAGAAGTGCTCCGACTGCGGATTTATATATTATTTCAACTCGTCTGCCGCCGTGGTGGCGGTAATTGAAAACAACAAAGGCGAAATACTGGTAGCCCGACGGGCGAAAGATCCGGCAAAAGGCACGCTGGATCTCCCGGGAGGCTTTATCGATATGCATGAAACGGCAGAAGAGGCAGTGGCCCGGGAGATAAGGGAAGAAACGCGGTTGTCGATAAATTCAACGCAATATCTGTTCTCTATTCCGAATATTTATCTATATTCGGGGTTTGAAGTGCATACCGTAGATATCTTCTTTAGATGTAAAATTAATGACTTCACACATATAGTAGCCCAGGATGATGTCTCCGACTTGCAATTTATCGCATTTGACAAACTCAATCCGGATGATTTCGGATTAATATCCATACGCAAAGGAATTGAAAAATTATTAAGTGAGAATAAATAATCTAAAATATGAAGAAAATCATCTTACTGTTTACCCTTGCTCTTATAGCAGAGGTTTCCATAGCACAAAAAACGGTATATCATGCCCAGCCCGAGCAACTGTTCAACCAGGGAAAAGAGATGTTCCTCAGGGGAAACTGGGAAGGGGCGGAACAATTGCTGGAAAAATTCGTTGCCGGAAGTGGCGATACTTATTTGATAGAGGAAGCAGCCTATATGATGGCTCTCTCTTCATTCCATCGTGGCAGCGAAAACAGCGGGAATAGTATGGAAGCGTTTCTCGACATGCATCCTGAAACTATTCACCGCCATCAGCTCAATTTTCTGATCGGCTCCTATTATTTCGATAAGAAAGAGTGGCAGACCGCCGGAGAGCGGTTCAACCGGGCCGACCTCGATTACCTCACCCTATCGGAACAGGAGGATTACAGTTTCCGTTCGGCATATACCCAATTGCAATTGGGTAATAAGGAGGATGCCACCCGTTTATTCGGGTTACTCTCACAAAACAGCAGCAAATACCGTGATGCGGCCGCTTTTTATCTTGGCTACATCGAATATTCCAACGGCAATTACGCGGAGGCTTTGCGGCATTTTGAACGATTACGGAATCATCCCGAATACAGCGAGGAAGTAGCCTTTTATACAGCACAGGCCACTTTTTTCGATGGCAAGATAGATGAAGCCGTCAGGTTGTCGGAAGCTTTCATAAGCAGATATCCATCCAGTGAACATGTTACTGAAGCATACAGGGTGCTTGGCAACGGTTATTACAGGTTGGGGCAGCCCTCCAGGGCAGTACCCTATTACGAGAGGTACCTTTCAGGCGTGGAGAAGCCGCTTAGGGGCGATGCTTACTTCTTAGGATTATCTTATTTTGAAACGGCCAATTACAGTAAAGCCGTACAGATGTTCCAACAGGCTGTGGGAGAAGCCGACGAACTCACCCAGAATGCACAATTGCAATTGGGGCAAACCTATCTGAAACTGAATCAGAAACAATCCGCCCAGATGGCTTTTGAAGCGGCTTCACGCACCAATTTCAATCCCCAGGTACGCGAAACGGCCCTATTCAACTACGCGTTGCTGGCTCACGAAACCAACTTCTCCGTTTTTAGTGAATCCATCACCCTGTTTGAAAACTTCCTCAGGGAATTCCCTAATTCACCTTACAGAGACCAGGTAAATGATATCCTGGCGGAGACATTCCTTACCACAAAAGATTATAACGCCGCCTTGAATGCCATCAACCGTATCAATAATCCGGGTCGGCGGATACTGGAAGCCAAGCAGATGGTGCTTTTCCAGTTGGGAGCCCAGGCATTCATCAACGGTAACATGAACGAGGCAATCCAACATTTCAACAGCAGTATCAGTATGGGGAACCAGGATGCCAAAGCCCGCAACAACGCCTATTTCTGGAGGGGAGAAACCTATTACCGGATGGGAAACTACCCCAATGCCGCCAACGATTTCCGCCAATTCACCCAGAATGCAACCTCCTCAGAGGATAATTACGCCCTCGGATGGTATAACCTTGGGTATGCACTCTTCAAACAACAACAATATAACCAAGCCGTCAATGCCTTTCAACAATATGTATCCACAGAAAAGACAAGGAATCGGCCGGAATATGCCGACGCACTTAATCGCATAGGTGACAGCTATTATTTTAACCGCAGTTTCAGTGAAGCGGAACGGTTCTATGCCCAGGCAGCAGATATCAACCCTTCCTCTGCCGATTATGCTGCTTACCAACGGGCTTTTGTAATGGGGCTTCAACGGAACTACCAGGGAAAAATCACGGCATTGGACAACCTGATGCGCAACTATCCCAGCTCTTCCTATTTTGATGATGCCCTCTATGAAAAGAGTCGTGCACTTACGATGCTTAACAGGGAAAATGAAGCTATCTCGGTATTGCAACGGCTCGTGAATGACTTTCCGAAAAGTCCCCTTGCCAGCCAGGGCGGTGTGCAATTAGGACAATTGTATTATAATACGGATAATTACCAGCAAAGTATTACTGCTTATAAGAATGTAATCGCCAATTTCCCCGGCTCGGACGATGCACGAAATGCGCTGATCTCCCTGGAGACAGTTTATCGAGACATGAACGATATCGACAATTATGTAAAATATGCGAACTCTTTACCGGGAGGGATGCGAATCACGCCGTCGAGACAAGACTCGCTCACTTACCTCGCCGCAGAAAGTGTCTATATGCGTGGTAACCGTACGGATGCCGAGTCTGCTATGACAAAGTATATCCAGTCTTATCCCAATGGGGCATACAGCAGCGACGCACATTATTATCTCGCTGTGATCGCCGACGAAAGAAAAAATCAGGATCTGGCTTTATCCCATTTTCGGAAGGTAATCGATGCCGGCAATGTAAAATTCCTCGACAACGCGCTTACCTATACAGCACAGACCGAATACAAAAATGAAAACTTCCGCCAGGCACTTGCCGATTATTCCCGATTGGCCAACTCAGCCCGGAACGCTACGAACCGGCAGTTGGGACAAATAGGAGTTGTACGTACGCAATCCCAGCTGGGAGGTTATCATGAGGCAGCCCGTGCAGCCACCGACCTGCTTTCCAACAGTAATCTTTCACCTGAAACAGTGATTGAAGCACGGTATTTACGGGGAAAAGCATACCAGCAAGTCAATGAAACCGATAATGCCATGGCCGATTTCCAATTCGTAGCCAATGATACCCGCAGTATTTATGGAGCCGAAGCACAATTCATCCTTGCGGACACTTATTACCGGTGGAAGTCTTATGACCGTGCCGAGGCGCAGGTCAAAGAGTTCATGCAAAAAGGCACACCTCACCAATACTGGATGGCACGGGCACTTATTGTCCTTTCAGACACCTATCTTGCCAAAGGCGATGAATTCCAGGCAAAACAATATATCGAAAGCCTGAAATCCAATTACAAAGGGAATGAGGCCGATATCCAACAGATGATTAATGAGAGAATTCGATAGTTATTCGGTGGTTATTCGGTGGTTATTCAGTGGTTATTCAGTAGTTATTCAGTAGTTATTCAGTGGTTATTCGGTGGTTATTCGGTGGTTATTGAGTTACGTGCGAAGCACAAATAACGGCGAAGCCGAATAACAATAGAATCGAGTAACAATAAAGTAAAATCAACAAACTAACATACAAATGAAGAAGATATATATCGTTATAGCAGCATTGGCATTATCCGCCGGAAGTTTTGCCCAGACAGCAGACTCTCTGCTGAGGCGTCAGATGGAACTGGAACGGGATTTCAACCCCACCCTGTTAGATGCCGACAAGATCAACTCACTCCCGGCACTGCGTGAACCCTCCGTGCTGAAAGCCAATACCAACTACTCCACCTGGTCGGGACGTACTACCCCGCCGCTGGAAATAGCACTGCCCCGGCCGGGAAGTATCATGACGGAGATCCCTTTCAGTACAAAAAGAGGATATCTATCCTTCAACGCGGGTAATTATGCCAATATGGATGGCGCATTTGGTTACCGGCTGCTGGAAAATGAAAAGAACAGCCTCACTTTTTCCTTTCTCCACAACTCCACAAACGGAGATATCAAATATATCCAAAAGGTGGAAGAGAATTCCAATAAAGCCTATCTCATGGATAATGAAGGACGGTTTGGTTACAAGCATCGGGCTGATGCATTCACGCTCAACATCGACCTGTCTTACCTGCATTCGCTCTTCAACTATTATGGGAACAGATTCGACAATCCGGCTTTCTATGACGATGAGAACCAACGCCTGGGTGTACTCGACACGAAAATAGGCATTGCGTCGCACGAGTCAGACCAGTGGAATTACAGGGGATACATCAATTTCCGCAACTTTTCCACAGACTTCGGGGAACTGCTCGATGAGGAAGGGATAAAGGGAAGTGAGGTGAACGCCATGGTGGGGTTCGATAAACCTTTCGGCGCTTTTGGTGGCACACGTAGCAAAGTGGGTATCGACGGGAATATCTCCAGCGCATTTTATAATGGAGACTTTAACAGCTATTTCCTGCTCAATGCCACGCCTTATGTGACCTTAGGGACAGCTAACAGCTTTGCCCGGTTAGGCGCCGATGTCCTGTTCCAGGACGCCGACGGGACAAGGGTACGCGTCGCACCGAATGTGACAGCCCAATTGGCGATAACGGAACATTCATCGCTTTATGCGAATGTCCATGGTGGATTCAGCAATAATACTTTCCTCGATATGATGCGGGAATCACGGTACATCCGCCCTTATGATATTGTAAAGCCCTCCTACTCCGTCATTGACATAGATGCCGGAGTAAAGATCGGTGAAGTCAACGGTTTCCGGTTCGATATTTTCGGCGGATTCAAAAAGACAGAAGATGAGCATTTCCTGGTATTGAACGGCCAGGATGTGATCGGTGAAGACGCGTTGGGGGCTCACAAAGAAGTACTGAGGCCTATATACGGTGATATATCGCACGCTCATATCGGCGGGATGATCCAGAGCAATATCTGGGCTCCACTCGATATTTCACTACGCCTGAAAAAGAATTTCTACAATCTGGATTATGTCAGTATCAACGGGACTGATATCGAAAAGCCTGAAGCTTATAACAAACCCGGTTTTGAAGCCGATATACGTGCTGCACTCAACCTGACAAGTTACCTGAAACTTACGGCCAATTATTACTTTGCCGGAGACCGCTGGTCGTATTACGACAGAGCAAACAGGAAAATGGACAATATCAACGATCTCAATGCAGGCGCACTCTACCAGATCAACGATGCCTTTTCGATCAACCTGCGGGTGAACAACCTGCTCGCCCAGAAATATGATATCTGGTATGGTTATCCGGCACAAGGACTCAA
The DNA here is from genome assembly GCF_040307845.1 of Proteiniphilum sp. Classification (GTDB taxonomy): domain Bacteria; phylum Bacteroidota; class Bacteroidia; order Bacteroidales; family Dysgonomonadaceae; genus Proteiniphilum. Next base: position 14,688 of record NZ_JAWRIS010000037.1, on the reverse strand, counting down.
TGCCTCGGGCGGATTCACCTTCCGGTTCTGATGATATTTCGAGAGGTGTGGCAGTGAAATCATAAGCCACTGAAAGGTCTGCAAAACTATTTTTAATAGATCTCCCTTCTTGGTTACAATGGTTTTATGTACTTTTGCAGAAAGTAAGATGCGTTTCGGGCAAGTCTGGAAATCTATTTGTCGCAATCTTTCAGCATATATAAATTTAGGGGAGAATAATATAAAGTATGGGTAAACAAACAAAGGGTCAGAAGAAAAGCCCGAAAACAAAGGCCAAATCATCAAAGAGCGGAATTGTCAAAATACTGTGGGGTCTCTTCGGCATCGCAGCGGTAGGTGGCATTCTCTTTTTCCTGCTTGTTTCCGCGGGGCTCATAGGCTATATTCCCAAAATTGATCAACTGGAAAACCCGATCGACAAATATGCCTCACAGGTAATCTCAACGGATAATGAACTGCTTTTCACCTATTCCCTAAGCAATGATAACCGTATATTTGTAGATTATTCTGAACTTTCGCCCCATCTCATCAACGCGTTGGTCGCCACGGAAGATGTCCGCTATTATTCCCATTCCGGTATCGATATCATCGGGTTGGGCAGGGTTATCTTTAAGACACTTATACTCAGCCGTGAAGAAAGCGGAGGAGGCAGCACCATCACGCAACAGCTGGCAAAACTGCTCTATTCACCCAGGGCCAACAACAAGATAGAGCGTGTTTTTCAGAAACCGGTCGAATGGGTGATTGCAGCCAAGTTGGAACGTTTTTATTCAAAAGACGAAATCATTAACCTTTACCTCAACAAGTACGACTTCAACTATAACGCGGTAGGTATCGAATCGGCCGCCCGTACCTATTTCAACAAAACGCCCAACGAGTTGAATATTGAAGAATCGGCCATGTTGGTGGGGATGCTTAAAAACTCGTCCCTCTATAATCCTCAACGCCGCCCGGAAATAACCCGTGATCGCCGGAATGTGGTCATCACGCAGATGCAGAAAGCCGGCCACCTCAACAAACAGGTAGCCGACTCTTTGAAGCGCCTTCCCCTCGAAATCGATTTCAACCGTTCCAGCCACGTCGATATTGTGGCTCCTTATTACTCCCAGCATCTGGCAAAAATCATGATGGCAAAGAAACCGGAGAGGAAAAATTACGCGTCATGGCACAGGCAACAATTTGTAGAAGACTCCGTTTCCTGGGTAGAAGATCCGCTCTTCGGCTGGTGCCACAAAAATAAAAAACCCGATGGATCGAGTTACAATATTTATACCGACGGATTAAAGATATACTCTACCCTCGATTCCCGTATGCAGCGTTATGCCGAAGCGGCAGTCAAAGAACATCTGGGAGGCTATCTCCAGGACCAGTTTTTCCGTGAAAAGAAAGGAAAGAGTTATGCACCCTACTCCCGTGAAGTAAGCGATAGAGTAGACAACCTGATGATGGCTGCCGTGAGGCAAAGCGAACGTTACCGTGTCCTTAAACAAGGTGGCCTCAGCGAAGAGGAGATTATCCGGAACTTCAAAGAAAAACCGGTGGAGATGAAGGTCTTCTCCTGGGAGCACCGGGAAGTGGACACTCTCATGACTCCCTGGGACTCGATCCGTTACCATAAGAATTTCCTCCGCACCGGCTTCATGGCGATGGACCCGTTGACGGGACATGTGAAGGCTTATGTGGGAGGTCCCGATTTCAAGTTCTTCAAATATGACAGCGCCACCGGTAAACGCCAGATCGGGTCTACCATCAAGCCCTATCTATACACGCTGGCGATGGAAGAAGGGATGAGTCCCTGCGACGGTATGATCCACGGGCCAATAAGATTAATGGATGAAAACGGCAAGCCATGGGATCCAAGAAATACACGTGCCGCAACCGGGGAATTTGTCACTATCAAATGGGGATTACAAAACTCCGACAACTGGGTCACCGCCTGGCTGATGAGCCAGTTCTCGCCTTACGCCTTTGCCCGGATGCTCCAATCGTTCGGGTTAAAAACACCTGCCGACCCGGTAGTCTCACTGGCATTGGGGCCGAATGACGCCTCCGTATACGAGATGGTGGGTGCCTATTCTGCTTTTATCAATAAGGGTATCCGTGTGGAACCGATGATAGTAACCCGGATTGAGGACTCCTACGGAAATGAAGTAGCTACATTTGTCCCCCGGATGAAGGAGATCGTGAGTGAGACCACCTCTTATAAGATGCTCGATATGCTGAAAGGAGTTGTGGACGGCGGAACAGCAGGCCGGTTACGACGCATCTATAACCTGAAAGGCCAGATGGGCGCCAAAACCGGTACGACCAATAACAACTCCGACGGTTGGTTCATGTCGTTTACCCCCAGCCTGGTTGCAGGTTGCTGGGTAGGCGGTGACGAACCCTCCATCCATTTCGACCAGATGGTCTATGGGCAGGGAGCCAGTATGGCGCTTCCCATTCACGGTATCTTTTATCAGAAGGTGTATGCCGATAAGGATTTGAATTACACCGATGACGGCGTTTTTGACATCCCCGCCGATTTCGATCCCTGTCATGATAGACAGCGGTATTCACCCGATTTCTACCGCGGTAACGACCCGGTGATCGAAAGCCAAGGAATTGACGATATATTCAATTGATGTTCGATGGTTATTCGGTGGTTATTCAATTGTAATTCAGTGGTTATTCAGTGGTTATTCAGTTGTTGTTCGATGGTAATTCAGTGGTAATTGAGTTACGTGCGAAGCACAAATAACAGCGAAGCTGAATAACGCGAAGCGAATAACGGCGAAGCCGAATAACTATCGAATAGGCGAAGCTGAATAACTATTGAATAATGCGAAGCCGAATTAATCCGTTGATTGGAAAAACAGCTCCTCCTTTAGCCTTTCAAGGCGCCAGGTTGCATTTTTGTAGAGAAGGTCAGCAGAGCTTGGCTTTCCGGTTTCACCCTCTTCCAGGTTCTTCATGTCCATATCCCATCCCTTGGGTGCCGTCTTCAGGAAACGTTCATAGTAGGTTACTGCATTTTTATAATCTTTCATCGATTCGTAGCAGTTTCCAATATTGTAGAGTAGCGGGTGAGTCTCGGGGTTCCGTTTATAAGCCGACTGAAAATATCCGATAGCTTTATAATAATCTCCCGACCGCATATAAGCACCGGCAAAAGAACGATCGAAATCAAACAACATTTCGTTCATTTTTTCGATTCTTTCTACTCCTTCAGTCAACACTTCTATCCCTCTCTTCCGGTCATAAGTCATAGAAAGAGCTGTTCCGTAATAATAGAGTAAATTGACATCGGTATCATTCTGGTTATATGCTTTTTCCAGCCATGACACGGATTCATAATACAATTTGGATGCATAGAGGCTCATTCCCAGATAGTAACAAGTAGTATATGAACTGTCACCCAATATAATATTGTCTTTTAATCGTCCGGTCGCTTCTGCATAGTTGCCTGCTGAATAGTGAGCCATCCCGTTCAATTGACCGATGAGTATTTGCTCAGGATTAATATTTTCAAGATATGTCTGCGTCAGATCAATCGTGGCATCATAAAATTTTGCGCCCAAATAAATATTCCCCAGCTTATTCACCGCCAAATGGTCTGCCGGATTTTTCTCGATCGCTTTATAATAATACCAGATGGCAGAATCCCCCTGTCCGCTGTACAGGTAAGCATCGCCCACCATACGAAGCAGCAGGGGTACGGAGTCTGCTTCAAAGACGGTCTTTGCCTGTTCAATGGCTCTATCCGGATTATTATTCCTGTAAAGAGCCATGGCTTTTTGGGTCTGGATGAACCGGTTACCCGGCGATAAACTGTCGGCTATTATCCAACATTGCAGCGAGAGCGGCGAATTTCCCGCTTGCGATGCACATTCTGCCATAGAAATCGTCAAGTTGACATCCTCAGGATACTCATCCAACAACTGCTTATAAATATTCAGTGCTGCCGGATAATTATACAGCTTCTCGTAACAATGGGTTTTTAGCAACAGGTTTTCCCGGGTAGGAGGTGCTGCATCCAACAACGCCAACACTTCATTGTATTGAAAGTTGTGTAAGGCTTCCTCCACTTCATTGGACTGCGATAACAAATATACCGGGAATAAGAGTAATACACTGAAGAATAAAGATCTAAGCATCATCGGTTTTTTAGATTATGATTATCGGGCAATGGTTATTTATCTGAATGAGCAGAGTCCGGGATAAACCTGTCCTCTGCCCATCTCAAAAATGATTAACAGGAAGGAAGGATTAATTCTGAAGTCTGAAAACAACCGGCAGGGTATAACGCACCCTCACAGTCTCTCCTCTCTGGGTGCCCGGTTTCCACTTGGGCATAGATTCGATTACCCTGACAGCTTCTTTATCAAGGGCCGGATCCTGGCTGTGGACCACCTGCACATCGCTTAAGCTTCCATCTTTTTCCACTACGAAGTTGACAATCACACGCCCCTGTACTCCGTTCTCCTGCGCCACCATCGGATATTTGATATTGTCGGACAAGAATTTCATCATCGCAGCGTTCCCTCCCGGAAATTCAGGTTGGTTTTCTACCACCACAAACACTTCATTGGAAGCGCTTGGCATTACAGTTTTTTTGTCATCTTTCGCCTGTAACCTGAAAACCACCGGCAACGTAAACCGCACTCTCACCTCTTCCCCCCGTTGTTTACCGGGAATCCATTTCGGCATACTTTCCAATACCCTTAACGCTTCAGCGTCTAACAGAGGATCGATACTATTCACAACATTAAAATCACTCAGACTCCCATCTTTTTCTACTACAAAGTTGACGATCACACGTCCTTCAGTGCCTTTCTGTTGTGCTTCTACCGGATATTTTATATTTTCACCCAGAAATTTCATCATGGCCGCATTCCCACCGGGGAATTGAGGCTGATCTTCCACAACCACAAACACTTCACTGTTATCCACAATTGGGGCGGGTACTTCGGGAATGATATCAGGCTGATCCGCAGATCCCGGCGTACCCATTTCCGTAGTTTCATCTCCCCCGCCTTTCTTATCCCGGTTTACACAACTATTGGCAAAAACCAGTAAAAAAGACAAAGGTAATATCAGCAGGTATTTCGCCAATTCCAATGTAGGCGATTTTGTTTTATTCATCATCATAATCCGTTGTTTTAATTGTGACATATTAAAGTTATTTACTAACTGCATGGCAGTCTCCTGATAAGTCAACCGTAAAAGATGGTATTGGTATTCCCGGCTATCGATCCCTTCGCAGAGTACACCCTTGTCCGCCATGTATTCCAGATTCATTGCCATTTCCCGTTTCAGCAACCATACAAGCGGATTCCACCAGGAAAACAGGCATACCAACTCGATAAGCATGATATCGACGGAATGCCATTGGCGTGCATGCGTTTGTTCGTGCAGCAAAATTTGGGACAATTCGGCTTCCGAATGCTTTTCGCTATGGATAAAAATCCGGTTAAAGAACGAAAAAGGAGCTATATCGTCTTTTAACTGATAAACCGGCACTCCGGTAATGACACCTTTCTCACTCCTCATATTCATGCGAAGGATCGACAGTAGCTGCCCCAAAAACCGCAAAACAAACGCAAGCGTAAAAATAATATACACCAGGGAAATAACCTTCGACCACAGAATACCGGCAGCATTCCCGGCATCTTCCTCTATCACCATGGCACTTGGTTCACCTATCAGTATAAGAGCCTCTGCATCTCCCGGCATGAAGAAAGAGCCCCAAAAATCACCCAACACCGGGATGGACCAAAAGGGATAAAGGAGTGAAAAGGCAATTGCCGACAGGAAATAAAAGCGCCGCAACCCCAAAAAGGTGTCCCTCTTCAGCACGATTACATACAAGAGGTAAAACAGAGCCAGCGCTATATTTACTTGTATCAGGTATATAAAAAACAGTGACATGATAAATGCATTTTGGTTGAAACAAGTCCTTACTTACGTTTCTTCTCAATCAGGCGAATAATTTCCTCAAGTTCGTCCGCTGTAATCTTCTGTTCCTTGGCAAAAAAGGAAACCAGTTCTTTATAAGAGTTATCGAAATAACTCTGCACAACCCCCGATAAAAAATGTCGCTTATAGGCCGATTCCGATATCACAGGCTTGAATACCTTCACATTTCCAAATCGTCTTTTTGCAAGATATCCTTTATTTTCGAGGTTTTTGAAGATGGATGCCACCGTGGTATACGGCGGTTTCGGTTCTTCCATCCTGTCTACCACATCCTTTATGGCGCATTCTTTGAGTTGCCATATATGCAACATTACATTTTCTTCCTGGTGAGTCAATCGTTCCATATCTTTTTATCTATATTGAATAATGCAAATCTACGACTTTATCGTAACATACACTATATTTCGTAAAAATAATCAGGTTAAATAATCATAAAAAGAGCTATACGGTTTCCCGTACAGCTCTTGATAATCTATTATAATCAGGCAATTATACCTGTTTTTCAAAATCTTGCATGCACTGGATCAAGGCTTCCACAGCCTCTTTGGGACATGCATTGTAAATAGAAGCACGGAATCCGCCCACAGAGCGATGGCCTTTGATACCTACCATTCCCCGTTCAGTGGCAAACTTCAGAAAATCGGCTTCCTTGTCTTTATATTCTTCGTTCATCACAAAGCATACATTCATAATGGAGCGGTCTTCTCTGGCGGCCGTTCCCACGAAAAGCTTGTTACGGTCGATCTCATCATAGAGAAGGGCAGCTTTTTCCTTATTAAGTGTATGCATCACTTCCAGACCGCCCAGTTCCTTCAACCATTTCAATGTCTCGTGCATCACGAAAATGGGGAATACCGGAGGGGTATTGAACATGGAACGGTTCTTTTCGGAATCGCTTATATGTGTACGGTAATCCACCATGGTCTGCAATGGCCGGTCGATCTGTCCAAGAATATCTTCACGGACGATCACGAAAGCCACACCTGCCGGTCCTACATTTTTTTGCGCCCCTCCGTAAATAAGGCCATATTTGGATACGTCTACCGGACGGCTCATTATATCGGACGACATATCGGCCACCAATGGAACCGGGCTATCAATATCTTCGTGTATCTCAGTACCGAAAATGGTATTGTTGCTCGTGATATGAAAATAATCGGCATCTGCCGGAATAGTATAATCTTTGGGGATATAGGAGTAATTTTTGTCATCTGAAGAAGCTACCACCGCTACCTCGCCATAGAATTTGGCCTCTTTGATAGCTTTCTTTGCCCACGTGCCGGTTTGCAGATAAGCCGCTTTTTTCTTCATCAGGTTGGCCGGAACCATAAAAAACTGCGTGCTGGCACCTCCACCCAGCAAAAGCACACGGTAATTATCCGGAATATTCAATAACTCCTTCCATAAATCTGCGGTCTCTTTCATGATCCGCTCCCATCCGGGAGTACGATGCGATATTTCCAGAATACCTATTCCGGTATTATCGAAATCGCGTATCGCTTCAATGGCTGACTCTACTGCCGGCCGGGGAAGTACGCACGGACCGGCATTAAAATTGTACTTTTGCATAAGAAATGTATTTAAATTACTAATTATCAATCATCAATTACTAATTATCAATTACCAATTACTAATTACCAATTACCAATGATCAATTACCAATTACCAATGATCAATTATCAATTACCAATTACTAATGGGCAATTACTAATTACTAATGGGCATATTAGTCCCATTAGTCTCATTGGCACATTAAGCATTTACCCTGAAACGTTCGTCCCCATTCTGGAAGTAAGCCACAATTTGGTTAGCAGCAGCTAATCCCGCGTTTTTATTGGCATCGGTCGTTTGTGCACCCAATTTTTTGGGTGTGGCAAAATAACGTTTAGGGAATTTCTCCAGGAATTCTTCATGCTTGTCGGGTTTGACATCGGTAACATACTGGAAAGCGGGGCGTTCTTCCATGATACGGATCAAATCTTCTTCTACCACCAACTCCTTACGAGCCGTATTGATGAGAAGTCCATCTTTCGGCATCAGGGACAAAAGGGCATAATCCACACAGTACCGGGTCTCTTCGAGCAAAGGCATGTGGAGGGAAACGAAATCGCTGTTCTGAAACAATTCCTTGTTTGTATAGGCAGTGATTACCCCATATTCTCCTTCCTTGCGCAAGTCGTCATGCGTAAGCGTTGGCGAGAAGGCATACACCGGCATATCAAAACCTCTCGCTATCTTGGCCACCATCTTGGCCACATTCCCGAAAGCATATAATCCCAGCCGCCTACGGCTCAATTCACGCCCTACAGAACCATCAAAATGGTTACGCTGTGCATAAATCATCATACCGAGCACGAGTTCAGCCACAGCATTCGCATTTTGTCCGGGAGTATTCATCACACAGACGCCACAACTGGTAGCAGCGTCCAGATCCACATTATCATAACCGGCTCCTGCCCTGACGATTATTTTCAGGTTAGGGGCTGCCTCTATTATCTCCTTGCTGATAATGTCACTGCGTATGATCAAAGCATCTACGTCCTTCACAGCATCAAGCAACAGACTTTCCTCTTCATATTTCTCCAACTTCACGAACTTATGACCTGCAGATTCAATAATATGTTGAATCCCCTGCACAGCGGGCAAAGCGAATGGCTTATTTGTCGCCAAAAGTACTTTCATATTCATTCTTTGTTTATAAAAAATTCACCGGATAGATGACCGATTCCCACAAATCTGGGCTTTTTATACACTTTTTAAAATTATCACTTTGTAATTAAGAATTGCAAATTTACAAACTTATATCTAACAAAAAACGAAATCGGAATAAAAAATCCATGAAGGCCTCTTTTTATACAAATTAAAAGTTATTTGTCCGGTAAATTGAATCATCGTATCTTTGCAATACCCGAAAATGTTACATCAATGAACAGTCCCTACCCATCTGCCTTACTTGAAAATGCAGTCAACGAATTTGCCAATCTTCCCGGCATCGGGAGAAAATCGGCATTACGACTGGTACTCCATCTGTTGCGCCAGGATGAGGAAAGAGTTGCCGGTTTTGCCGGTACCATTCTAAAGCTAAAGCGGGAGATTAAATATTGTACTGTCTGCCACAATATTTCCGATACGGAAGTATGTAATATTTGCAGCGACAAATCCCGGGATAGAGCTTTGATCTGTGTAGTGGAGAATGTGAAAGAGGTGATGGCCATTGAAAAAACGGTACAGTTTGGTGGGCTTTACCACGTTTTAGGGGGCATTATCTCTCCTATCGACGGTATCGGCCCTTCCGACCTGGAAATCGCCAGTCTCGAAGAGAGGGTGAAAACAGGGGAAATACGGGAAGTGGTCCTTGCCCTGAGTGCCACCATGGAAGGCGACACCACCAATTTTTATATTTATCGTAAACTTCAACCTTACGGAGTGAAAGTGAGTATTATAGCCAGGGGGGTATCCATCGGCGATGAAATTGAGTATGCCGACGAAGTGACATTGGGTCGCTCCATTTTAAACCGGACTCCGTTTGATGAATCTTATAAACTTGTTTCAAAATGAAAAGCAGCAGTGTAATGGAAAAAGCCATAAGACTCCTGAGGGGGCATTTTTACGGGAACATCATCCTGCTGGCAGCCATTTTTCTACTTGCGATATGTAATATGATTCCTCTCTTTATGGATGGACAGGCTATCAGCGTCACTGCAGAAAGGTATGCCATCATGATCACCATCATAGCCATCCCGGCTTCATTGAAACTTTTTGCCCACCTGCTGAAAAAGATACCCCGGCCTGCAGATATCCGGACGGCTACAGATAAGTATAAGAATACCTCTTTTCTGCGTCTGTACACCCTCAGCACAGTGACACTCATGCATATTATCCTGTTCGCTATCTCCCGGAATATGAATTTCTTCTGGTTTACAGTGGTATTGTTTATTGTTTTTTTCTTTTGCAAACCCTCCTATCCGGAACTGGAAAATCTCACCGAAACAACCGGAGAACAAGAGATAACAGAAGAAGAACAAGTAGAAGCCGGGCAAGAGAAAACGGAATCGGGAAAAATAGAAGAACAACTAAAGGAAACATACAATAATCCTGAGCTCACACAATACAATTATCCCGAAAATGAACAAGTTGCTGGAAAATAACACCCTTCGCCTACGTGCTCCCGAACCGGAGGATATGGATTTGCTGTATGCCTGGGAAAACGACACGACGATCTGGCAGAACGGGGCCTCTATTGTCCCTTTTTCCCGGTACACCATCAAACAATACCTGATTGACTATAAACATGACATATATGCAGATAAACAACTACGGCTGATGGTGACTCTCAAGGAAACGGAAGAATGCATAGGCACTGTGGACTTGTATGATTTTGATCCTTTTCACCGGAGAGCCGGCGTGGGGATACTGATCGACAACAAACACCGGCGCAAGGGCTACGCGGAACAGGCACTCATGCTACTCGAAAATTACGTTTTCCGGTTTCTCAATTTGAGGCAACTCTACGCGATCATTCCCGAAAAAAACAGCAATAGCATCCAATTGTTCACGAAAACGGGTTACCGGCAAACAGGGCTGTTGGAGGACTGGCTTGCTTCGGATGGTTCATTTTCTCACGCATTGATAATGCAAAAAATCAAATCATAAAGGTCTATAATTTTTTTATTGGGGAACAATGCAAGACGATATAAAAAAAGCATGCGACATATTAAAGAAAGGAGGGATTATCCTCTATCCCACCGACACTGTCTGGGGTATCGGTTGTGATGCCACCAATGAGGAGGCCGTAAAACGTATTTACGAACTCAAACAACGTGATGACAGTAAATCGATGCTCGTGTTGATGGATAACCCAGCCAAGTTGCAGGCATACGTAGCCGATGTGCCCGACATAGCATGGGATCTGATAGACCTGGCAGACAAACCCCTCACCATTATCTACGACGGGGCCAAGAATCTGGCGCCGAATCTCATTGCCGAGGATGGTTCCATCGGCATACGCATTACCGCTGAAACATTCTCGATGGAACTATGCCGGCAGTTCCGCAAACCGATTGTATCCACATCGGCCAATATAAGCGGAGAGCCTTCGCCTTCCTCTTTTTCGCAGATTAGCCCGGCTATGAAAGAAGGTGTGGATTATATCGTCACATACCGGCAAAAAGAACAAGTCAAAGCACAACCATCGGGAATTGTGAAACTGGAAAAAGGCGGTTCCATCAAAATCATACGCAAGTAAAGAATCGGGTTATGGCAGATAGATACAATAGATTTTTTCTTTGGCGTGACCGCCACATAAAGGAACGCCATTTTCTCCTGTTCGTATGCTTCCTGGTAGGAATTCTTACGGCTTTGGCGGCTTTCTTCCTGAAAACGGCAATCCATTTCTTCCAGGTTTTTCTCACCGAAAATTTCAGCCGCCCCAACCTCAATTTCTCTTACCTGCTCTATCCCATTATAGGAATTCTGATTGCAGGGTTGTATGTGAAATATGTGGTGAAAGACGACATCAGCCATGGTGTCACAAAGATTCTTTTTGCCATTTCCCAACGAAAGAGCCGCATCAAGCCTCACAACATGTACACATCATTGGTAGCCAGTTCCATCACCATAGGGTTCGGGGGATCGGTGGGAGCGGAAGCGCCCATCGTTCTGACAGGTTCGGCAATCGGTTCCAATCTGGGAAGGTTCTTCAAGCTGGAGCAACGCAGCCTGATGATCCTGGTTGGCTGTGGTGCGGCCGGCGCTATTGCAGGTATTTTTAAAGCGCCTATCGCAGGCATTCTTTTCGTAATTGAGGTGCTACTGCTCGATCTCACCATGTCGTCGATCCTGCCTCTCCTGGTAACAGCTGTGACAGCAACCACCGCATCATATCTGCTTACAGGCATGGACGCCATGTTCGCCTTTACGCTGATTGAACCATTCACGCTCAACCGTATCCCCTATGTGATCTTATTGGGCATACTCTGTGGATTTCTCTCATTATACATAATCCGTGTCATGAGCCGTCTGGAGGGAATCTTTCAGGGGCTGACCTCATGGAAAAGATTTTTGCTTGGCGGTACTATGCTGAGTTTATTGATTTTCTTTTTTCCGCCCCTTTATGGCGAAGGATATAACACCATCAATGTGTTGTTAGCGGGAGGTGATTCGTTCGGCTCTCTCACGAATGAAAGCTTCTTCCACCAGCTGGAAAGCAGATGGACTATCGTCGTCTTTTTGATTCTTGTCATTCTCTTTAAAGTATTTGCCACCACCGCCACCAACGGAGGCGGCGGTACCGGGGGGGTGTTCGCCCCTACCCTGTTTTTGGGGTGCATCGTTGGGTTTGTCTATTCGTACACCCTCAATCAATTGGGATATACCGTATACCTTCCACAGGAAAATTTCGCGCTGATGGGGATGGCAGGGGTTATGGCAGGGGTTATGCACGCACCGCTTACCGGCACCTTCCTTATTGCGGAATTGACAGGGGGATATGACCTGTTCCTCCCTCTCATGATCGTATCCCTGCTCTCTTACGGGACTATCATGGTATTCGAGAAGCATAGCATCTATGCCATACGGCTTGCCAAAAAAGGGGAGTTGATTACCCATCACAAAGACAGGGCTGTACTTACTTTTTTGAAAATCAAAGACCTGCTCGAAAAAGACATTCCAACCGTGACACCTGAAATGACGCTTGGAGATATGGTAAAAGTCATCTCCACCAGCAACCGGAATGTCTTTCCGGTAGTGAATAAAGAAGGGATCCTATTAGGGCTGGTAATGATGAATGATATCCGCAATATCATGTTCCGCCCCGAACTATATGACCGGTTCACCGTAGAGAAGTTCATGGTGGGAGCACCGGCCGTAATAGAATTACACAGCAGTATGGAAGAGGCCATGGCAAAATTTGAGAACACCAAAGCGTGGAACTTACCGGTAGTAGACCAAAAAGGAGTTTATCAGGGCCTTTTGTCACAATCATCGGTATTCAACTCCTATCGGGAGGTGTTGGTGGAGAATTACTCCGAAGCGGATGAGTAGACTAATGTGCCAATGGGATTAATGAAACAATATCCCAATGAGGTAATTGATAATTGGTAATTGGTAATTAACTATTTCATGGACAAAAAATCAATCCGTATCCTTTTCATGGGGACTCCGGAGTTTGCCGTTGAGTCGTTGAAAACGCTTATAGAGAACGGATATAACGTAGTAGGGGTTGTCACTATGCCCGATAAGCCGGCAGGCAGGGGATATAAACTACAACCATCACCGGTAAAGCAATATGCACTGCAGCGGGGACTTCCGGTATTACAACCCGAGAAACTGAAAGATGAAGGGTTTCTGCATGAGCTAAAACGGTTAAACGTCGATCTCCAGATCGTTGTAGCTTTCCGTATGTTGCCGGAAGTGGTGTGGGATATGCCGCCGAAAGGCACTTTTAACCTCCACTCATCACTCCTGCCCCAGTACCGGGGAGCCGCCCCTATCAATTGGGCCATTATCAACGGGGAGAAAGAAACCGGCGTGACTACTTTTTTCCTTTCACACGAGATTGATACTGGTAAGATCATCTTTCAGGAAAAGACAACGATCGATGAGACAGACAATGCAGGTACTTTGCACGACAGGCTGATGATAATGGGGGCACAACTGGTACTGAAGACCGTCAATGCCATACTGGAAGAGAATATACAACCCGTTCCGCAGGATAAACTCTTCAAAGACCTGTCCGAATTAAAGAATGCCCCTAAAATATTCAAGGAAGACTGTCGGATCGACTGGAATAAACCAGTGCGGGAGGTATATAATTATATCCGCGGCCTATCGCCTTATCCGGCGGCATGGACGGAACGGGTGACCGACAATGAGGAAAAGCAACGTTTCAAACTGTTTGCCGGTGAGCCGATTGAAGACAAGACTCACGATTTACAGCCGGGCACCATCAGGACTGACAATAAGTCACACCTCGACGTGGCGGCAAAAGACGGATTCTTACGAATTACGGAACTTCAACTGACCGGCAAGAGGCGAATGAGTACCATCGATTTCCTGAATGGATACCATTTCGAAGAAAAAGCACGCTTCTGTTGAGGTTACCACTTATAATTCAGGCCAAAACTGAGCGTCTGGTTCACCTGCCAGTACTTCAGATCGGGATCGGGAGGAACCCCATCGTCAAATCTCATGATCACATACAAACGAGTGGAGAAGGCATTCGTCAAAGCCATATTCAGGCTATTCTCAAATTCCGAGATAACTTTCTCGTAACTGGTAAAATATGTCAGGCGCGAATCCCAGGTAATATATCTTGTGATATCGTATTTTAATATGGAGGTAATGGTGCTACCGAAGTCAAACTCGGATTTCTTTCCTTCCTCAATACCGAAACGTTTCTCGTCCACATCGTCATTCATCACATAGACATAGTTGATGGAGACAGGGGCAATTGCCAGTTCCCATTTAATCTTACGATGGCGCACTGTCTTGGAGGGCCTTTCGTAATTAAATTTCAACCCGACCCCCGCATTCACATACAAAGGAGACAGTATTGACGAAAGGAGGTCGTTTGAATTAACCGGATATGCCTTAAACATCTGTGATTTTGCTTCCAAATTGGTGGAGTAAGACCAGCCTTTACCAAAAGCATCTATTCCAAAGTCGCCATAATAGCGAATAAGGTCATTACCGATACGGTGCTTGCGCAATGAATCGTCAGGAGAATTAAAG
>NZ_JAWRIS010000036.1:0-186538 GCF_040307845.1 Proteiniphilum sp. | reverse complement strand
AATTTATCCTTATGCATTGTTGTTCTTTCTAAGAACTACAAAGATGAGAATTGAAATCCGTTTAATCCAAAAATGACTACAACTAACTAAATTTCAAATATTTCAAAGAACTCTACGAGATTTTAATAGGACAGTAATGATACATTATTAAATCGATAAATGAATATAAACATTGTTTTACTTATGGTGAGGACTGAAATCGAGTCCGTATAAAATACCAAAGAGAATAAATATTTTTAGTGTTATGAAAACGCATTTATATAAAAAATCGTTCTTATTTTTCTTTTTATTGGGTATGTCGTTTCTCCTTCTTATCGCTTGTTTCAGTGTAGGGGGAAGAGAAATTTCAAAAAATGATCAGCCGGATAAAGAAATGTTCAAGAATCCCGGCAAAGACCATTATCCCGAAACCTGGTTTCATTTTATCGGGGGCAACGTATCGAAAGAAGGCATAACGGCTGACCTGGAAGCCATTGCCGCGGCCGGCATCTCAGGTATCCAGCTGTTTCACGGCCAGTTCGGGGGTGAGTGGCCGGGTGTATCCCCACAGATCAAGGCATTGAGTGAGTCGTGGGACGACCTTATCGTCTGGACAGCCGAAGAATGCAAACGGCTGGATTTGAAATTCACCATGCAGAATTGTCCGGGATGGTCGTATGCCGGGGGACCATGGATAAAACCGGAGAACTCCATGCGGCACATGGTGTATTCCCGTACTGACATAGACGGCAGCCAGACGGTAAGCATCCCGTTGGGAATACCCCAACCCAGTGAGGAGGAGTGGCGCAATTATCAGGATCTTTTTGTGGTTGCCTTCCCCACACCGGAAGGTGATACGGGTGCCCGTTTAATTCCAGCCAGCGTGAATAGCAACCGCGCCGGTCTGCCGTGGAAAGGATGCCTTGTGGAACAAAAGCGGTTGATGTTACCACCTTCCTTGTCGGAACCGACAATTATCGATATCGAATTTGACAACGAAACAACCGTCCGCACGGTGGAGTTTCCACCGGTAAATTCATTTTCCCACGCCTGGAGCTATTCACCGGATATTACAGTGGCCATTTATGCCGTAACCGGTGATGGGATGAAACAGGTTGCCCGGCTGGACATGCCGCCGGGGAGCTGGCAGGATGACCGGCCCATCTCCATTGCTTGTGAAGAGACAACCGCACGGTCCTACCGGATAGAGATATCCAACCTGCATGACATGGCGATATCCTATATCAACCTTTACTCCGCCGCCCGTCAACAGAACTGGGAGTCGGAGGCGGCATGGACGTTAAGGAGGATCGTAAGGGAAGGTTATCCCCAACAATCTTCGGCCGCCTGGATTGATCCCTCCTCCATTGTGGATATCACGGAGAAAATGGATCCTTCAGGAGTACTCTCCTGGGATGTACCCGGAGGGAAATGGACTGTCCTCAGGATAGGCCATGTGAACACCGGGATGAAGAACGGTCCGGCTCCCCCGGAAGCTACCGGGTGGGAAGCCAACAAACTCGACGTGTCGGGAGCCAGGGCAAACTTCGAAGGTTATATAGGCCGTTTACTGGCCGACAACAGCAGCCTGAAAAACGGGTTACTGGATGGCATGCTGATAGACAGCTGGGAATGCAGGACGCAGACATGGACGGCAGGGTTGGATAACACCTTCCGGGAAAAATGGGATTACTCCCTTTTCTCCATGTTCCCCGCCATCTTCGGGTATGTAGTGGAGGATCCTGAAACTACAGCACGTTTCCTGCGCGACTGGAGGGTCACCTTAAACGACCTGTTGGTAAAGAATTTTTTCGGAGAAATGGGCAGCATCGCCCGTGAAAACGGGTTGAAGATATCCTTTGAAACGGCATCCGGAGATGTTTTCCCCGGGGATATCCTCGAATACTACAAGTATGCTGATGTTCCGATGTGTGAATTCTGGCACCCGAGGCAGGATTCTTATGTCGGCAGCTTCGAATTCAAACCGGTAAAGCCGTGTGTTTCGGCAAGCCGGGTATATGGAAAGGGAAGGACAGCCGCCGAGGCTTTTACCTCCTTCAACCTGACATGGGATGAACATCCCCGGTTCCTGAAAGAGATAGCCGATGAACATCTGGCGAGGGGAGTGACCCATCTGGTATTCCACACCTATACCCACAATCCCCGCATAGATTTTTTGCCTCCCAGTACCTCTTTCGGGTCGGGTATAGGAACTCCTTTTCTGCGTCTGCAGACATGGTGGGAGCATATGCCGTACTTTACGGACTATCTGGCAAGATGCAACTACATGCTGGAAAGTGGGAACCCGGTATCGGACGTGTTGATGTATCTGGGGGACGAGCAGAACCACAAACCGCGGCAGTCGCTGGAATTCCCGGAAGGATATGCGTACGACTACTGCAATCCGGACGTATTGTTGAACCGTCTGTCAGTCGAAAACGGGCAACTGGTGACCCCCGAAGGGATTGCATACCGCATGCTGTGGTTATATGACTGCAAGAGGATGTTGCCCGAAACACTGGAGAAGATACTTTCCTTTGCAGAGCAGGGGATTACCATCGTGGGGGAAGCACCTGCAGGCATTGCGACACTGAGTGGAGGAAAAACAGAAGAGGCCCGTTTTAAGAAGGCAGTCGAAGCCCTTTGGGGAGACAGTAGCCAAAGTGTCCGTCAAGTTGGAAAAGGGAAGGTTTATACCGGTGATATAGGGGTAGCTTTGACAGCGGAGAAAATTCAACCCGATATTGACATCAGGTTTTCAGATGTGCGTTGGCTACATCGCAAGGCAGGCGGCTCCGATTTTTATTACCTGTCTACCCCGGAAAAAAAAGGATATCAGGGTACCATCTCATTCCGTACCAAGGGTAATGCCGAGGTATGGGATCCGCTGACGGGTGAAACAAAAGGATTGGCATCCGGGTTGACGAAAGAGGGTTATACACAGGTTGAGATGGATCTCCCGGCAGGTAGTTCCTGCTTTGTGGTGTTTAGCGATAATGCAGCTCCGGCGGAGAAACCGTTTAACGTTACAGCAAAAACGGAAATTCACAACGGTTGGGAAGTCTTTTTCCCCGTAGGATGGGGGATAGGAGAGTCGCCCGTTAGGATCGACCGGTTGATGCCATGGAAGGATATCCCCTCACTAACCACGGAAGGGAAAGCTTTCTCGGGAACGGCTGTCTACTATACAACATTTAACATGGATGAGAAAGCGGATCATGTGAAGTACTTGCTTGACCTGGGACGGGTGGAAATGATCGCCAAAGTCAGTCTGAACGGAAAGGATGTAGCCACCAAATGGACTTATCCCTACCAGATGGATATCACCGAATACCTGCAACCGGGCGAAAACAGGCTGGAAGTAGCCGTGACCAGCACATGGTTCAACCGCCTTGCCTATGATGCGGGTTTACCCGAACAGGAGAGAAAAACCTGGACTATCAACGGACCGAAGGAAGGATTGCCACTCAAAGATTATGGGTTATTGGGACCGGTATTCATCTCTCGGGTAAATATCAGTGCCAATGTGGTGCTGGGGGTTTCCAAAGCCAGCCATTCAAAATCACTACAGGTCTCCTGAAACCTTCAGTTCCCTGAGTTAGAATGGTGTAATTCGATAGGGCTTCAACACCGCCCTATGCGCTGCCCGTTGCGCTATAAAAGCTTCCGCAGGCGTAATGGATGCCGGCACAAAACCATTTCCGACAACCGATTTACCCGACAAAAACTCGAACCAGGTGCAGGCCGCCGTATAACGTCCCAAACCGAGGCTCAGATGGTATCCGTCACGATTAAAATTATCGCCGATAAAGCTGCTCCGTCCGTTTTGTATGGCTGTTCCCGAAGGGACTATTTTGCGGATACCGACACGCTTCGCCGCTTTCCGGGAGGTTTTCACAATCGCGTTGTACATCTCCGTTTGATTGCTGTGATATTTTGGAAACTCGTTGTGTGTGGAATTGGCTGCGTATGCCCACGTTTGATGAAACAGGAACGTTACCCTGGGATTTGTCGCCAGGCCTTTCACGTAGGCCGTTAGATTGGCGAGATACGGAAAATAAGTATCCATCAATCCCGAATTGCCACTATTCTGTTGAAAGCTGATGTAATCCCATTTTTCGTTGGTAATACCCTGTTCCAGCGTGAAATTGTCAATGGTTTTCGTACCGTTCCCATCTATCCTGCGATAGCGGTAATCGGCCTTGTCGCTCTCGGCATTGTTCCAATGGCGTTCCAGGGAACAACCGCCGATGTAGAGATTGCCAATGACGAAAACCACGCCGGCGTCTTGCCCGAGACCGTAAAGGTAATTTTCTACCGCATCTTCCGAAAAACTGTTGCCAATTGCCAACACCCGAATGGTATCCTGCGACCACGCTCCGATGGTAAAAAGCAGTATAAAAACCCAGCAAATAAAAATTTTTTTCATTTTGCTATGTTATTAATGTAATTATGGTTATGTTCAATCAATTGAAATTGAAACGATGGAATTTCTTGCATTTTCGTATGACTTACAGATGATTCGCAGATAAAAAATAGATTGATAATCAATGCTGCAGGACAAAGGTATGTAAATTCTTTCACAATCAATAAACTCAGTCAATCATCTCTTATAGATCGATTCCAAAGTTTTTATTGAAATTCCGGTATTTGGTATATTGTTTTGTATTTTGAAATTATATTTTTAACAAAAGTCCATAATGATGAATAAGGATAATAATAAACATTTAGTTAGTCAATTGATTTTGCAACAAATTCCGGATTTTGTCCCCTGCCAGCATTTTTGTTTGTTTCAATTTCCGAATAGGGAACGGGGTACAAGTCATTATTATCGTTAATGTTATCTTTATTCGATGGATTATATTCCCTCACCCTATAGGTGTATTTGCGTTTTATAGGGTAGGGAGGGTATGTTTCACTGTCTTTTATTGCTTCTTCCTTCGTTCCGGAAATTCGTTACTTCTTTCTGAATAAAATCTCTTTCTGCCTGCTGGGCTTTGAATAATTTTTCGGGTGAGAGTACTTTTTCGAATTTGGTAGAGTACTCCTTGTCGAGTTCCGCCTCTTTGACTTTGACATCCACATCATCTTCCAGCATTTTTCTGTACTCTTCTTCAGAGATATTGCTGTTGTCTTTGATACGCTGCACCTTATCTCTGTGCGTTCTATGCAGTTTAAACTTCTTTTGTGTCAATTCACTGCTCAATGGAAAATATTTAGTGGCCTCATCCTGTGTGAGTCCCGCTTCCTTTGTCACATATTCCTTTCTCCTTTTTTCATAATCCGCCATATTCATTTTCCTGTTCTGGGGAGTCTGGGCAGAGAGAATTAAGAAGTTAGCCGGTAGTATGAGCATACATAAAAGCAAAATAACAATTCTTCTCATCACAAAATTTGTTTTTAAATGATGGTTGATACTTTCAGTTCAAATAATACTGATGATACATGTAGTCGAAATAGCTGTCGTCAACCAACTGCTCTTCGAGATATTGATAGAATTCTTCTTCGGTAATCTGTACGGTAGACCAATAATTATCGGTATTTTCGTATGAACCCGAGAGAGTTTGTTGACTTGCTATCTGGTTTTCAGCCATATTGTCATTTCCCGGAGTTTTCATCAGGAAATCAATGGTGATATAAAGTCCGACGAACATAGCAGCCAGATAGACCCACGGCTTGGCTCTGTCCCACATTGAGACCGGCTCCGGGACTACAATCTCTTTTTCCGGTAAGCGATTCATTATTTCTTGATTGAATTGCGCGAAATAATTTTCGGGAACTTTAAAAGGATTTTTAGTCTTATCTATTTCTTCTAATTTGTTAATTTTTGTATCCATACCTCCTGTTTTTGCGCTGCTCTGTTGAATAGACTTAATGGATCGGTAAAAGTTTAATGGGGTTCACTTAAAAATTTTTCAATTTTTTTTACCGCATGATGATAAGATGCTTTGAGTGCCCCTACTGACGTTCCCAATATATCTGAAATATCTTCATATTTCATCTCTTCGGAGTACTTCATCTGAAAGACGAGACGTTGCTTTTCGGGAAGGGTAAGAATGGCTTTTTGGAGAAGTTTTTGCGCTTCGTCGCCATCGAAATAGGGATCGCTCTCCAATGTATTCAGCAGAAATGAATTGTCGTCATCTAAGGGGATATTGTTTTGACTTCGTTTCTTATTGAGGAAGGTGATACTTTCGTTAATGGCAATACGGTAGAGCCAGGTGGTGAGTTTGGCTTCACCCCTGAAGTTCTCGAGATTCATCCAGGCTTTCACGAATACATCCTGTAAAATATCGTTGGCATCGTCATGTGAAAGTACCATTTTCCGTATCTGCCAATAGAGCCTTTCACTGTATTCGGAAACAAGCCTGGCAAATCCCTTTCGACTTGTTCGCGGATCACGCAGCTCTTCCAGTAACTGTTCCTCGTTATTCATTTCCTTTATATATGGACTTCAAAGGTAAACGATTTTTATTAACTTTTTGTTTAGTTCTCGTCTCCTTTTTCAAACCAGATCACAAAATCCACAGCGTCACCGGGATTCTGCTGCCACCATTCCATGGATTCGGGAAAGTAAGACACACTGATATAGCGGCAGAAGGTATCATAATAGCCGGATTCTGCAATATGGGAAAAGAAGGGAATATAAAAAGTCCAGAAAACGCCTTCTTTCGCCCCTTTGCTCTCCCGGGTGAGTACGTTCATGATTTCTTTGTTGACCGTTTTAAAGAGGGTAAACTCATCTTTTTCCCCGGGGGCGTTATTTAATGAATCGAGTGTAGTAGTGATGGCATGGTACACTAAGTTGCGGTTTAGTCCGTCTTCAATACTTAAAGGGGGAATCTTGTCGCGGTGCGGTATCGTATCGGGCTTATTGCGCATCATCTGTTGTTGGATGAACGACCTTTGCACGGGTTCTTCAGCTATTTTTATCTGCATGATATTCAGCATTTCCTCAAAGGCGGTCTTCGAACGCTTACTATCGGGTTCCAGCAAAAGAAACATCTGGAACGACAATATGCTCTGTACCCATAATCCATTATCATTAAGCGCATAAGCATTCAATAAAAAGGCGCCGCTATGTGATTTATCCAGGTCGATGGCTCTTTTTATATGCCCCAGTGTTTTATTGTTATCTCCTTTTTTATAATAATTCAGCGCCAGGTTGAAATGTAGCAGGTACTCATCACCATTTTTTATTAAACCTTCCTGAAGTAACGCTATGGCTTCATCTATCCTGTCCATTCCTGCCAGCGCCTCACTCTTTACCGCGTATGCGCCTGATGATAGTTGTTTGTTGCCGGAGTTGATTACTTCTGTACTATATTTAGATGCATTCTGATAATCCTGTAATGCCAGGTAGGACAATGATAACTCATAAGTTGCCTGTACCGATGCGGGATCAACGGCAAGAGCCTCCTTATATTTTTCGATGGCTTCTTTGAATTTCCCCTCATCATGCAACCCAACCCCTTCGTCGATTAATTCTTCCGCGTTGGCATTTTGCCCATAAGAAAGAAACAATGATGACGAAGCAATCAATAAAGTGATTAATAATATAATTTTTTTCATTATCGTGTAGTCTAAGTTTAATAAACAGGTCCCTTGAGTGATATATAGTATAGACGAGTTTGTCCGGATTATGTTATCACGAAAGGACGAATAACTCTTTACATCACGAAAGGGCGAATAACTTTTTTAAGAAGGTAAAAATAGGACAAAAAAATATAAGTTCCGGTTCTTATCGATAAAATCAAGTCCATTTGTAACACAAATAAACAAATGATTCCCTAAAACAAAATGATTTTTACATTTTTTGGTGTCGCCCATAAATTAGACTACCTTTGTTTTTTCTATTGAACAATTAATTATGCAGTATATCCAGGTACAATTCAATTGCGATCCCAATACAGAGGTGTTGACAGATGTCCTTTCGGCCCGGTTGGGTGAGATTGGATTCGAATCGTTTGTCCGGACGGAAACAGGTCTGGATGCCTATATCCCCTTACCATATCTATCCCCGGAAAAGGTAGATCAACTCCTATCCGACTTTCCGCTGGATGCCGGGATCACTTACTCCTGTTATGAGATGGAAGACAAAAACTGGAATGAAGAATGGGAGAAGAATTACTTTCAACCGGTAGTCATTGATGATGTATTATGTATTCGAAGTTCATTCCACAAGATTGAAGATGAGTGTAGATACCGTATATTGATAGATCCCAAAATGTCGTTTGGCACAGGGCATCATCAAACTACGGAACTGATGATGAGGGAACTGTTGAATATGGACCTGCAAGGCAAGTCCCTTCTCGATATGGGCTGTGGTACCGCTGTCCTGGCTATTCTGGCATCCATGCGGGGAGCTTCTCCGATAACTGCCATCGATATCGATGAATGGGCATATCAGAATGCCATGGAGAACACCCGACTGAATGGCATCGACAATATCCGCCTGTTCCAGGGTGGGGCGGAATTGCTTGGTGATGAAACGTATGATGTGATCCTGGCCAATATCAACCGGAATATTCTCCTTCAGGATATGCCGGTTTACAGGAAGGTATTGAATAGAGACGGGGTGCTGGTAATGAGTGGTTTTTATAAGGAGGATATCCCTGATATACGTGCCGCCGCCGAAGGCAAGGGCCTGACATACGGACACTTTTCAGAGTTGGACCAATGGGTTGCCGTTACATTTTGTTGTCAATAAAATAAGCGTTACCTTTGCGCTGATTTTTAGACCGTTTTCGTTAAGCTAAATGAGCAAAAGAAAACTTGTTTGTATTATGCCATAGCGAGAAAACGCCTAATATAATTGAAAGATTGATAATTTATCTGTTTTAGGTTAGTATAATATGGAGTGGTTGATAGAATTAATTACCGGAACGAGTATTGCACATTCAATACTTGTGATGGCTTTGGTAATCTCTATAGGATTATTATTGGGGAAGGTAAAGATCTTCGGTATTTCGCTTGGAACGACCTGGATACTCTTTTTCGGTATTTTTCTTGGGCATATCGGTTTACAGATCAATGAAGAAGTACTCCATTTCCTGAAAGAATTCGGTTTGATCCTGTTTATCTATTCTATAGGGATGCAGGTGGGACCCAGCTTTTTTTCATCGTTTAAACAGGGCGGGGTTACCCTTAATATGCTGGCATCCGGGGTGGTCCTGCTTGGTGTGCTTATCACCTATATTCTACATTTGGTAACCGGATTACCTATCGCTACCATGGTCGGTATATTGTCGGGTGCAGTAACCAATACGCCGGGATTGGGAGCAGCACAGCAAACTTATGCCGATGTGACGGGAACCACCGATCCTACTATCGCTACAGCCTACGCGGTTGCTTATCCGTTGGGAGTGGTGGGAATCATCATGAGTATTGTCCTTTTCAAGTATATCTTTAAGGTCAATTTTGCCAAAGAAAATAATACATTAGACAATAATGATACCTCCAAAATGACGGAAGCCCACATGTACTCTCTGCAGGTGATGAATCCCTCTATCTTCGGTAAAAATATCCGCGATGTAAAACGGTTGATAGATAAGGAATTTGTCATATCAAGGGTATTACATGCAAAAACAGGAGTGTTGGATGTTCCTCAGACAAAGACGATTCTTGAGGAAAATGACAAAATACTGGTAGTTTCCAACCTGAAGAATATCGATGTGATTGAAGCATTTATCGGACAACGCATTGATATGGACAGAAATGAATGGAATAAATTGGATTCCCAACTGGTCTCACGCCGGATATCGATTACCAAACCGGCAATCAACGGACGTTCCATAGGCAGCCTGAAATTACGTAATCTCTTTGGCGTCAATATTACCCGTGTGAACCGTGCCGGGGTCGACCTGATTGCCGACTCGCGTCTTCAACTACAACTCGGTGACCGGGTGACGGTCGTAGGCTCGGAAGAATCGATCGCGCATGTAGAGAGATTCCTTGGAAATTCTTTGAAGCGGCTGAGAGAACCCAATCTTATTTCTATCTTTATAGGAATTGCATTAGGGGTACTCGTAGGGAGCATTCCTTTTATGATTCCCGGAGTTCCCCAGCCGGTAAAACTCGGACTGGCAGGCGGACCACTTATTGTGGCTATCCTGATCAGTAAATTCGGGCCGAAGTACAAGCTGGTTACTTACACAACCATGAGTGCCAATCTGATGTTGAGGGAAATCGGGATTGCCCTGTTTCTTGCCTGTGTAGGACTCGGTGCCGGTGAGAATTTTGTGGAGACCGTCGTGAATGGCGGATATAAATGGGTAGGGTATGGAGTTATTATTACCGTGGTACCCCTGCTCATAATTGGGATTATCGGTCGGAAAGTGTATAAACTGAACTATTTCACGTTGATGGGGTTGATTGCGGGTAGTATGACCGACCCTCCTGCATTGTCTTATGCCAATGCGACAGCAGGGAATGATATGCCCGCGGTGAGTTACGCCACTGTCTATCCGCTTACGATGTTTCTCAGGGTGATCACGGCCCAATTGCTGATCCTTCTCTTCCTATAAACCGTATTATCCTGCAAATAAATCCATTATCCCGAAAATCAGCCGTATTATCACGGCTGCATTGTCCCGCAAACGATTGCATGGGAATCCGGAGAAAAAGCTCCCTTTTTTATCCGGCCCGTCCATGAAACATTGTAGCTTTGCTTGTCAACCATAAAAATAGTGAACAGATATTGGCAATGGCACACCTTACATTTACAATCAATTATCATACCGCATGGGGAGAACAGGTCTGTCTTTGCGGGGCTACGCCGGAACTGGGAAATTTCAATGAAAATCAGGCGATCATTCTTGGCGCCGATGGCGACAACTGGTCTACGGCAGTAAATATCGAAGACACATCAGAGATCACCTATTATTACTTCATCAGAAAAGGAGGGTATACCACCCGCCGTGAATGGGGGAATAACCGCAAGCTTCATATTACCACAGGCCGGAAAGAATTTATTATTCATGATCTTTGGAAGAACAAACCATATCATTCCTATCTTTACTCCTCTGTTTTTATCGGTACTGTCTTCCGGCACCAAATGATTCCGTTCCCTTCAAGATATTATTCCCAGACTGTTTTGTTGAATGTAATCTGTCCTTATGTCGCCGGTAATCAGATACTGATGATCAGCGGTGAATGTGAAGAACTGGGCCAATGGGATCTGAAGTTGGCCAAACCGCTCTCTTATATCGACGAAGGAGAGTGGCAGATAATGCTTGACGCAAAAAAACTACCTCCCACGAGTGAATATAAGTTCGTAATTATAGATAAAGTTACCGGTGATGCCATACACTGGGAAGATGGCGGAAACCGTGTATTGGCAGCTTCGGCGGCTCATAAAGGAAATACGGTGCTTGTGGAGATGGCTTTGCTCTTTCATTATCAATCCTTTACTTACCGGGGAGCGGGTGTGTCCATACCGGTTTTTTCCCTGAAAACGGATGAGAGCTTCGGGGTGGGTGACTTTGCCGATCTTCGCAAAATGGTCGACTGGGTATCGCTTACCCGTCAGCAGTTAATCCAGTTATTACCTGTAAACGATACTACCGCCACGAAGACCTGGCGGGATTCATATCCCTATAGCGCTATCTCGGCCTATGCCCTGCATCCCATATACCTGGGATGCAGTGACTACCCGCTGACAGTGAAGAAAAAACAAAATGCTTTCCGGAAAGAAGCAAAAGAACTGAATAGCTTGCCGGAACTCGATTATGAAAAAGTATTGTCGCTAAAAATACGCTATGGCCGGGAACTCTTTCAACAGGAAAGAGAGAAGGTGTTTGCCTCGGAAGAGTATCTCGCTTTCCGTGAGAAAAATGAATCGTGGTTGTTCCCCTATGTCTGCTATTGTTATCTGCGCGATAAAAAGGGTAGCGCCAACTTCAGGGAGTGGGGCGACTATGCCGTCTATGATGAAGCAGCATTAAAGAAAATGGTCGATACGGATACCGAAGCCAAAGAAGAAACACAATTCTGGGCTTTCCTGCAATACCTGCTTCACCGGCAATTCTCAGGAGTGAAGATCTATGCAAACGAAAGGGGGGTAGCGTTGAAAGGGGATATTCCTATAGGGATAAGCCGTAACAGTATAGATGCCTGGGTCGCTCCTGATCTCTATCATATGGATACCCAGAGCGGTGCGCCGCCCGATGATTTCTCTTTCTTCGGCCAGAACTGGGGGTTTCCTACGTACAACTGGCAGATGATGGAAAAGGACGGCTATGCCTGGTGGGTGACCCGTTTCCGCAAGATGGCAGATTATTTCGATGCGTACAGGATCGATCATATACTGGGATTTTTCCGTATCTGGGAAATACCACTCGACGCTGTTCAGGGATCACTCGGCCACTTCAGGCCGGCTCTCCCTTTCTGGGTAGAGGAGATCAACCGCGCGGGAATTCCCTTTGATGAGGAACGGATGGTACAGCCGTTTATCCATGAACATTTTTTACCGGATATTTTTGCGGAACATACCGAGGAGGTAAAACGGGAATATCTGGAGACAATTGGATGGCAGCGGTATGCATTGAAATCGCACTGTGATACCCAAAGAAAAGTAAAGCAACTTTTTGAGACTAAAAAGGATGATAAGAGCAGGAGGATATGCGACGGGCTTATGTCGCTATGTGCAGAGGTGCTTTTCGTGCGCGATCCGCAGGATTATCACCGTTTTCACCCGCGCATCACGGCACAATATACCCATTCGTATCGCTACCTCGATATTCATGTAAAGGAGGCGTTCAACCGACTGTATGATGAATTTTATTATCACCGCCATAACTATTTCTGGCGTGAAGAGGCAATAAAGAAACTGCCGGTACTTATCTCATCGACGAAAATGATGGTATGCGGCGAGGATCTGGGCATGGTACCCGATTGTGTGCCGTCGGTGATGCACGAACTGCAAATGCTGAGCCTGGAGATCGAGCGGATGCCCAAAGATCCATTCGTCACATTTACCGACCTGCAGAGATTGCCTTACCTGTCCGTATGCACTACTTCCACCCATGATATGTCGCCCCTGCGTTTATGGTGGACGGAAAACCGGGAACTTACGCAACGCTATTACAACGAGGTATTGCACCACGAAGGCGTTGCCCCTGCTGAGTGCGATACTGCTATCTGCCGGCAGATCATTGAGCGTCATCTTCGTTCATCGGCCATGTGGGTGATTCTGCCGTTGCAGGACTGGTTGTCGATCGATGAAAAAAACCGCAATCCCAATGTTGCCGCCGAACGGATTAATGTGCCCGCAAATCCTGAACATTACTGGCGCTATAGAATGCATATCTCGCTGGATGATCTGCTCAGGGAGGCCGGTTTTAATGGAGACGTGGCGATGTTGGCGGAGAGGTAGGTGGTTAAGTGCCTGAGTGCCTAAGTGGTTAAGTGCCTAAGTGGTTAAGTGCCTAAGTGGTTAAGTGCCTAAGTGGTTAAGTGCCTGAGTGGTTAAGTGCCTAAGTGGTTAAGTGCCTGAGTGGTTAAGTGCCTGAGTGGTTAAGTGCCTGAGTGGTTCGGTGGAAAGGTGAAAAAGTAAAAGAGGGTAAATCATTGCGATGTACCCTCTTTTTAATTATGAGGTTGTTGTATGGTTACGCTTTTCCGGCGCTTCCCAGTACACTTTCGGTTTTGTGCATATAAAGCTTCTTCAACTCATCGCGAGCCGGACCGAGGTATTTACGCGGGTCGAATTCAGCCGGTTTGTTGGCGAATACTTCACGTATGGCAGCAGTCATTGCCAGACGTCCGTCGGAGTCGATATTGATCTTGCACACCGCTGATTTGGCAGCTTCACGCAATTGTTCTTCAGGGATACCAATGGAATCGTCCAGTTTTCCTCCGTATTGGTTGATAGTCTTTACATACTGCTGTGGAACAGAAGATGATCCGTGGAGTACGATAGGGAATCCGGGGATTCGTTTTTCAATCTCTTTCAGGATATCGAAACGCAATGGGGGCGGTACCAGCACACCATCTTCGTTGCGGGTACATTGTGCGGGAGTGAATTTGAAAGCACCGTGGGAAGTACCTATGGATATGGCCAGTGAGTCAACGCCGGTACGCGTTACAAAATCCACTACTTCATCAGGTTCGGTATAGGTGTGGTGTTCTGCTTGCACGTCATCTTCAATACCTGCCAATACCCCGAGTTCCCCTTCAACGGTTACATCGTGCTGATGGGCATATTCAACCACTTTTTTAGTCAGGGCAATATTTTCTTCGTAGGGAAGATGAGATCCGTCGATCATCACAGAAGAGAAACCGCTCTCTATACAATCCTTGCAAAGCTCAAAGCTGTCACCATGATCGAGATGGAGCACGATAGGTATTTCATAACCCAGTTCTTTTGCATATTGCACAGCTCCCTGGGCCATGTAACGCAACAATGTCTGATTGGCGTATTTGCGTGCGCCACTCGATACCTGAAGGATCACGGGTGACTTTGTTTCAACGCAGGCCGAGATAATGGCCTGGAGTTGTTCCATGTTGTTGAAGTTGAAGGCCGGAATAGCATAACCCCCGTCAACTGCTTTCTTAAAGATCTCTCTTGAGTTTACAAGACCTAATTCTTTATAACTTACCATTGTTCTAATTATTTATTATAGATTGAAAAATCTGAAATTTTGTCACAAAAATACGATATAATCCGCAATGAAAGAAATTTTTATGCGAAAGAGTCATTAAAAATGATTATTGAACCGTGAAAAAAGACAAATCCCCGTGTTAACAAAAGCGTGGAAATGAGTTGTAAATCCCTTTTTTCTTCTTATTTTTGCAAGCGATACAACAAACTTTGAATGCATCATTGAGTCTGGATGATACCGTTAAAGTTATTTATCGCCCATTCTAATATTATTTACAATAACTTACAATTTTTATTTATGATGATCTTAGGAATACCGAAGGAGATTATGCAAGGCGAAGCCCGAGTTGCCGCAACTCCTGAAACCGTAAAAAAATTCATTAAAGATGGCGTGCAGGTATTAGTAGAGGCCGGTGCCGGGATAGGCTCACACTATTATGACGAACAATATGCCGAAGCCGGTGCGGAATTGATTTCCGACCCGAAGCAACTGTTTGAGAGGGCCGACCTTATTTTGAAAGTCAAAGAACCGCTTTTCAATGAGAAAGAAAACAAGCATGAAGTAGACATGATGCATAAGGGACAATACCTTATCACTTTTATTCATCCCGCTTCACCGGTGAACCACGTAATGGTGAGTAAACTGGCTGCGGCAGGAGTGACCAGCCTTACCCTGGACGGCATTCCCCGCATCTCGAGGGCGCAGAATATGGATGCCCTCACTTCCATGAGTACCTGTGCCGGTTATAAGGGGATGATCATGGCGGCGGACGACCTCTCTTATTTTATGCCGCAGATGTTTACTGCCGTGGGGATGCTCAAACCGGCCAGTGTCTTGGTTATCGGCGTGGGGGTAGCCGGATTGCAGGCGCTTGCCACAGCCAAAAGGCTGGGTGCCGTCACCTATGCCATGGATATTCGTCCGGCAGCCAATGAACAAGCCAAGAGCCTCGGTTCGAAGGTGATTGAATTGGGGATACCGGCTGAAGTGGCTATGGGAGAGGGCGGTTACGCCAAAAAACTTTCCGACGAGTGGTTGGCAAAAGAACGGGAGGAATTGCGCAAAGTGCTGAAAGATATGGATATTGTATTCCTGAGCGCGCTGGTACCCGGAAAAGTGGCTCCCATCCTTATCACCGAGGAGATGGTGAAAGAGATGAAGAACGGTTCTGTTATTGTGGATGTCTCCATCGACCAGGGCGGCAACTGCGCTATCACACCCGCCGGCAAGAAAGAGGTAAGGCACAATGTGACGATCAACGGTATCAAGAATATTCCCGGATTGATCCCCACAAGTTCCACATGGATGTTTGCACAAAACGTGTATAATCTGGCACATTATCTGATAAATGAAGGGGCGATTGTATTGGACCTGAACGATGAAATTACCCGTTCTATACTTGTGACCCATGATCAGGAAATAGTACATGAAGGAACCCGTGAAGCGATGGGGATATAATATTGCAAAATTGATAGATATGCATCCGATTATTTTGGTTCTTGTTTTTATTGTCGCCTCCATTGTCGGCTACCTGATTATCAGGAATGTACCGAGTTTGCTGCATACACCGCTCATGTCGGGAATGAATGCCCTCGCGGGGATCATCATCCTTGGTGCATTGGTGGTGGTGGGCCTTTCAGGTTTAGAAGCCGGAGGGGGGGCGCGACTTGCGGGGCAAATCCTGGGGGGACTGGCAGTGATAGGCTCCATAGTGAATGTGGTAGGAGGCTTCGGCGTGACACACAGGATGCTGAAGATGTTTGATAAAAAGAAAAAATCAGGTAAATCATGAGTAGTACCGTATACATAGTAACTTGTGTCATTCTGTCGATAGCTGTCTTGGTGGGAATCTCGCTCATGAGTAAAGTGAAAACCGCAGTGGCTGGTAACCTGCTCAGTGCTTTGAGTGTTTTTGCAGGCGTTGTTGTCACCTTGCTGCATTATAATATTGTGTCTGTATGGAGTATTTACCTCTACATGTTGATAGGAATATTAATAGGTGGCGCGATGGCGGTCAGGGTGAAAATGATCCAGATGCCACAGCTTGTAGCACTGCTCAATGGAATAGGAGGGATAGCTGCCGCATTGGTGGGAATCTTGTCGCTGCTCGGAATAGGCGTGCCACAGGGCGGATATCCCGCCTTTGAGAGATTCACCGCTATGTTGGCTATCGTGGTAGGCCTGGTCACCTTTACCGGAAGTATGGTGGCGGCCGGCAAACTCCATAAACTCTTGCCACAAAAACCGGTCATCCTGAAAAATCATGCGGCATTGTTGAAGACAAGCATCGTGGTGCTGATCGGAGTAATTCTCTTTTCCGCTTTTCCTGTCGACAGCGCTTTTTGGATCACAGTTGTGTTAATTATAAGCATCGTGGTGAGTTCCTTCTTCGGCTAC
Organism: Proteiniphilum sp.; assembly: GCF_040307845.1. Classification (GTDB taxonomy): domain Bacteria; phylum Bacteroidota; class Bacteroidia; order Bacteroidales; family Dysgonomonadaceae; genus Proteiniphilum. The sequence goes on along the minus strand of NZ_JAWRIS010000036.1, from coordinate 169,559 downwards.
GCTTTTACCATCAGGGTGGGGGGGGCAGACATGCCTATCACCATTTCGCTGCTGATTTCGCTCAGCGGGGTAGCCGGTGCTATTGCCGGAATGGCGCTCAACGACCTGCTGTTGGTGTCGGTAGGTGGTATTGTCGGTGCCTCGGGCTTGCTCCTCACCCAGATCATGTGCCGCGCGATGAACCGCAAGCTGGGAGACATCCTCACCGGCAAGACGTCCGTTTTGAGAGAAAACGTTGAATTGCCTGAAACCGGGGTAGAAACTGAAACTTTCCCGGAAGAGGATACCGTTCCTCAAGAGGGGGGTCAGCATTCTGAGGTCGAAACCATGGCCAATGAAGGAGAAATATTGAAAGCGGCCAAGACAGCCATCATCGTACCCGGTTATGGCATGGCATTGGCACAGGCACAGCATCTGGTGCGTGAATTGGCCGACAAGCTGGAATCCAACGGCACGGAAGTCAAATATGCCATTCATCCCGTTGCCGGACGTATGCCCGGACACATGAACGTGTTATTGGCTGAGGTCGATGTACCTTATGAACAACTCTATGAAATGGATGCGGTGAACGACCAGTTTGCCGAGACCGATGTGGTGATCGTGATAGGAGCCAATGACGTGATCAATCCCGCCGCCCGCGATGCGAAAGACACGCCTATCTACGGAATGCCGGTATTGAATGTGGACCACTCCAAAGAAGTTTTTATATGTAATTACGATTTGAATCCCGGTTATGCTGGGGTCGACAATCCCCTCTATAAAAGGAATCACGGGGTCCATCTCTTATTGGGAGATGCCAAAAACTCATTGAGTGAGATTATAGCCAAACTGGATTAAATGCAAATTTGCCTCTTATTTCCTTTGAAAAGATGAAAAATTTATTTTTCTTTGTTTATCATATTTAAAACATTTATAAGTAACCCTGAAATTATAGTCATTGACAATGGAAAATTTCAATAAGAGCAGCGAAATACAAATAGAACTAAGCGATGAAATTGCGCAGGGCGTCTATTCTAACCTGGCTATTATATCGCATTCCACGTCTGAGTTTGTTATTGATTTTATCCGTATTGTGCCGGGTGTTCCCAAGGCAAAAGTCAAGTCGAGAATCATACTCACGCCTGAACATGCAAAAAGGTTGCTGATGGCGTTGAAAGACAATATAGACAAATTTGAACAGCAGAATGGGCCGATCAGGATACAGAACGATCCTGGTTTCCTGCCGCCTATAGGTGGAATAGGGCAGGCGTAGGGTGAATTCTACAGAGAAGCGCTTCAACGGAATAATTAAGATTAAATATTCAAATTTATGGATTTACTAAGTGTGTCTACAGTCAATTGGTCGAGGGCACAATTTGCTCTTACTGCCGGCTATCACTGGATATTTGTCCCGATCACGCTCGGGTTGGGGCTTATTATGGCCCTCATGGAAACCATGTATGTGAAGACGGGAGATGAAAAATGGAAACAAGTCTCCAAGTTCTGGCAAAAGATCTTCGGCATCAACTTTGCCATTGGTGTGGCTACAGGTATCATCCTGGAGTTTCAGTTCGGCACCAACTGGTCTAACTATAGTTGGTTCGTGGGGGATATCTTTGGTGCTCCCCTTGCCATTGAAGGGATCTTGGCTTTCTTTATGGAAGCTACGTTTATTTCTATCATGTTTTTCGGCTGGAACAGGGTGAGCAGGAAAATGCACCTTGCCTCCACCTGGTTGGTATTTCTTGGTGCTACCCTATCGGCATTCTGGATCCTGGTCGCCAACGCCTGGATGCAATATCCGGTCGGCATGGAATTCAACCCCGATACGGTACGGAATGAAATGGTTAATTTCTGGGCCGTGGTGTCTTCACGTATAGCATATAATAAATTCCTACACGCCGTCTTCTCGGGTTGGGCTGTTGGAGCCGGTCTTGTGGTAGGCGTCGCCGCATGGTACCTGTTAAAAAAACGGCATATAGACTTTGCCCTGAAGAGTGCGAAGGTCGGGGGTATAGTCGGGCTGGTGGCTTTTGTCATGCTGGCGGTTACCGGTGACGGTTCTGCCTATGAGGTATCTCAGAAGCAGCCTATGAAACTGGCGGCCATGGAGGGTCTCTATGAAGGAAAAGAAGGTGCCGGACTGGTAGCTCTGGGAATGTTGAATCCTGCCAAGCAGTCACATGACGATGGAGTGGATCCCTATATTTTTAAGTTGGAGATACCCAAACTCCTGTCGTTCCTGGGATATAGAAATGTGAACGCGTTCGTGCCCGGCATCAACGATATCATCGATGGAGGGTATACTCTTCAGGACGGGACTACAGCCCTCTCTTTTGAAGAAAGAAAAGCCCGTGGAGAAAAGGCCATCCAGGCACTGGCCGATTATCAGGTGGCGATGGCGGAGGGACGTAATGCCGATGCGGCCAACCACGAGACTATCCTCCGGGAAAATTATGCCCATTTTGGTTACGGTTACCTTGAAACAGGAAAAGACCTGGTTCCCCATGTGCCTCTTACTTTCTATACTTTCCATTTGATGGTGGTCATAGGATTCTATTCTATCCTGTTCTTCGGGATACTCCTCTATTTTGTCTACAAGAAAGATTTGCGCGACACGAAATGGCTGCAATATGTGGCGTTGTGGAGTATACCCTTGCCCTTTATTGCCGGTCAGGCAGGGTGGATAGTGGCAGAAATGGGCCGACAGCCATGGACGATCCAGGATATCCTTCCCGTACAATTGGCTGCATCTGCGGTATCTCCCGGTAATATTATTACCACGTTTATCATTTTCACGGTATTGTTTACGGGGATGTTGATTGCGGAGGTGACTATTATGGTAAAGCAGTTCAAAAAAGGGCCAGATCCACTTCCCGGGGAAGAAAAAGCCTGATCGTATTACATGGTTAAACAGACTAAAAGAAAAAACAATGATAACTTACGACTTTCTACAACAATACTGGTGGTTTATAATGTCACTCCTCGGCGGTTTGCTGGTATTCCTGATGTTTGTGCAGGGAGGACAGTCCATGTTGAACTCCCTATCGAAGACAGAGAGTGAGAAGAAATTGCTTATTAACGCTCTTGGGCGCAAATGGGAATACACCTTTACCACGCTGGTCACTTTCGGTGGAGCTTTCTTTGCCTCGTTTCCCCTCTTTTACTCGACCAGTTTCGGTGGGGCTTACTGGGCCTGGATGATCTTGCTCTTCTGTTTTGTATTACAGGCCGTATCTTACGAGTTCCAGTCCAAGCCGGGAAATATCTTCGGCCCGAAAACCTATCGTGCCTTCCTTTTCCTTAATGGTGTGCTGGCTACATTTCTGCTGGGTGTAGTGGTGTCTTCTTTTTTTACCGGATCAGAATTCACTGTCGGTAAAGGGAACATTGCCGGGTTAGGTGCTTCAGGATTTACTATCAGCCAGTGGCAGAACCCGCTTCATGGCCTTGAATTATTGGCGGATGTGAGGAACCTATGCCTCGGGCTGGCGGTGCTTTTCCTTGCCCGCACCCTGGCAAGCCTTTTCTTCATGAACCGGCTCGATCATGAAGTACTCGAAAACAGATCCCGTAAATTCACCCTTTATAATGGGATACCTTTTGTGGTGTTCTTCCTGATTTTTTTGATCTGGACGCTGATTGCTGAAGGTTACGCTGTGAATCCCGAGACAAAAGAAGTATTCATGGAGCCAATGAAATACCTTCATAATTTCCTTGATATGCCGATTGTACTGGTGTTTTTCGTGTTAGGTGTAGTGGCGGTACTCTATGGAATTTTCAATACGGTTTTCAATCCCAACTTTAAGAAAGGTATCTGGTTCGCGGGTGCCGGGACTGTCGTCACCGTAACCATGCTCCTTTTGGTGGCCGGTTATAACAATACCGCTTACTATCCTTCATCGGTTGACCTGCAGAGCTCGCTCACGCTGCAAAACTCTTCGTCGAGTTACTTTACCCTTTCGGCAATGGCGATAGTGTCGCTCCTTGTGCCGTTTGTGGTTGCCTATATATTCTATGCATGGAGGGCGCTGGAGAAGAAGAAACTTAATCTGGAAGATCTGGAGTCCGACGGACACGCTTATTGATAAAATATGTACCTTTGTACCGATAATTGTAAAGTTTTTCATTATGGAGGTATATCATAGGATGTCGGTTTTCTTGCTGTTCATCCTTGCGTTGCTGTTCTTCATTTCCTGCAACCAGCAGCAGGGGGAACGCAGTATGTTCAGGGCAGAGAACAACATAGAGTTCGATACGGTCAGTCTGGTTGCCCGGCACCACCTCGACGGGGATACGGCAAACCCTTATTGTAATATAGGGGTGAATTTCGTGTATCCTGTTAGTAGTGGCAGGATGAGTCTGGATATGTTGCAGCAGTTCTTTATCCGGAATACATTGGGTACCCCGTATGATACTTTGTCCCCTTCCGGGGCAGTGCAGGCATATATGCATAATTATATCGAGAATTACACTGCCGATGCGAGAACATACCGGGAGAGTGCCGAAGAAATCCGTGAACTTAACAACTTTATCTCAGGTATCGATGCGTCCGACAGTGAACATTATACCGAAGATTTTTTCTATTCTTACTATGAAAGTCTTTCCGACTCCATTGTCTACAATTATCACGGGATACTGTCTTTTCAGGTGAAGCAATCCAATAACAAAGGGGGGGCGGCTTCTTATGACTCCTACCGGAATTATGTGTTGAACCTCAATACAGGCCGGCAGGTCACTGAGAATGATATTTTCAACGCCGGATATGATACGGCACTTCAGCGCCTTATTATTGCATCTCTACTGGAACAGGCCAATGCCGGAAGCATAGAAGAACTGGAAGATCTCGGTTTCTTCGGTGTGCAGGAGATTGTGCCTAACCAAAATTTTTTACTGAATGATAAAGGAATCATTTATACGTATAACAAGGGTGAATATTCGGCCTACCAGTTAGATGCACCACAGGTATTCATCCCCTATGAAATGATGTTCTCCCTGTTGAGGGAAAACAGTATTGCTGCTAAATTAGCCAATGTAAAGTGAAGAGTATAACCACTTATTTTCCTTCGCTTACCGCGGAGCAGAAACAACAGTTCGAAGCGCTGTCCGATCTTTATACCGACTGGAATGCAAAAATCAATGTGATTTCCCGTAAGGACATCCAAAATCTCTATCCGCATCATGTGTTGCACTCACTGGCTATTGCCCGTTATATCCGTTTTACGCCGGGTTCTACTATCTTGGATGTGGGCACGGGAGGCGGTTTCCCGGGTATTCCACTGGCTATTTTCTTTCCCGAAGTGCAGTTTGTACTGCTGGACAGTATCGGTAAAAAGGTGAGGGTCGCAAAAGAGGTATCCCAGGCAGTGGGATTGAAGAATGTAGAAACGGTGCATGCCCGTGTGGAAGAAGAGAAAAGAAAATTCCATTTTATAGTGAGCCGGGCAGTGATGCCTCTGCCGGAACTGGTCAGGATTACGCGTAAAAATATCTCACGGGAACAGATAAATGCTTTACCTAATGGAATTATTTGCCTGAAGGGAGGAGATCTTTCGGCTGAGTTATATCCTTACCGGCAGATAGCAGAGTTGGTTTCTCTTTCGGATTACTTCTCAGAATCGTTTTTCCAGACGAAAAAATTGGTCTACCTGCCATTAAGTTGAATCGTTTGATTTGAACGTTTTCCCATATTTTTCTGTAAATCCAAAAGAAAGCGTTATTTTTGTGCTAAATGAAAATACCACGGGAAAGGGTACAACTCCTTTCCCGATAAGAATGTGGCAAAATGAATATAAAAACATTTGAATTCAATCCGTTGGGAGTAAATACCTATGTATTGTCCGACGAAACCAGGGAGTGTGTCATAATTGATCCTGCTCCTTTTTACCCCGATGAAAAGGAATTATTGCTTAATTATTTGATCGATAATGGTCTTAAGATAAGGCATATACTGAATACCCACCTGCATTTTGACCATATCTTCGGGATCAATTTGCTTCACTCTCAATTTGGCCTTAAAGTGGAATGTCATCCCGACGATCTTTTTCTGTTGGAAGATATAGCCGGCCAGATGCAAGTCTTCGGACTGCCGGGCGGTAACGCCGATTTTAAACCGGAAATAGGGAATTACCTGAGCGAAGGGGATGTGATCACATTCGGGAACCAATCGCTGGAGGTATTTCATACGCCGGGACATTCGCCTGGCAGTGTGGTCTTCTATAATGAAGCGGAAGGTTGTGTTTTTGGAGGGGACCTGCTTTTCTATTCCGGCGTAGGACGGACTGACCTGCCGAGAGGAAGTTACGAAGAACTGGTAAGCAGCATACAAACCAAGATGTTTACCCTGCCCGATAGGACAGTAGTCTATTCCGGACACGGTCCTACCACTACTATCGGATTTGAAAAAAAGAATAATCCTTTTGTCGGACGATAATCAGACAATCAATAATAAGTAATTTACCCATAGTGCGAGTTATGATAAAAATGGAACAATTTAAAAACCGGCATATCGGTATTACTGAAGCCGATAAACAGAAAATGCTTGAAGCAATCGACCTCTCATCCATGGATGAGATGATCGATCAGACAATCCCGTCGGATATCCGCCTGACGGAGCCTGTCTCTTTGCCGAAGGCTTTGTCGGAACAGGAGTATGCCGAGGAGATCGCTCATATAGCATCACTGAATAACATCTATACTTCCTATATCGGTATGGGCTGGTATGATACCGTAACCCCTGCGGCGATCTACCGGAACGTCTTCGAAAATCCGGTATGGTATACCTCTTATACGCCTTATCAGGCCGAAATTTCACAGGGGCGGTTAGAGGCATTGCTTAATTTTCAAACCGTAGTGAGCGAGCTTTCGGCATTGCCTCTGGCCAACTGTTCACTGTTGGATGAGGCTACCGCCGCGGCCGAAGCCGCCACGATGATGTACGGGCTGCGTAGCCGGGAGCAGGTGAAAAATGGGGTAGAGACGCTGTTCGTGGATGAGAAAGTTTTCCCTCAGACATTGGCGGTGCTTAAAACGAGGATGTACCATGCAGGAATAGAGTTAGTTGTCGGTGATTATAAAACCATCACTTTTGATAAGCCTTTCTATGGGGCGATTATTCAATATCCTAATAGCGACGGGAGTGTGGAGGATTATGCCGACTTCACTGAAAGGGCGCACAAGGCTGAATGTAAAGTGGCTGTGGCCACCGACCTGATGGCGCTCACGCTACTCGTCCCCCCTGGTGAATGGGGGGCCGACATCGCTTTCGGAAGCAGTCAGCGTTTCGGCATCCCTATGTTCTACGGAGGCCCGTCCGCCGCTTTCTTTGCTACCCGCGAAGAGTACAAACGTTCCATGCCGGGACGTATCATAGGCATCTCTAAAGACGCTTACGGCAGGGAGGCGCTCCGCATGGCGTTGCAGACGCGCGAACAGCATATCAAACGTGAAAAAGCTACTTCCAATATATGTACGGCGCAAGCTCTGCTGGCTACCATGTCTTCTTTTTATGCTGTTTACCACGGTCCGGAAGGACTCAAAAATATTGCCCGCCGTATCCATTCCATTGCAACCCATGTGGGTGAGGAATTGAAAGAGATGGGTTGCAAGCAGTTAAACAGCAGTTATTTTGATACACTCAAGATCAGTCTGCCCGAAGGTATATCAGTACAGGATATCCGGGATAACGCCGAGATGCGCAGTATCAACCTGCGTTACTTTGAGAGCGGCGAAGTGGGAATCAGTATCGACGAGACTACCAATCCTTACCGGGTACATGAATTGCTGGCTGCGTTTGCCATGGCGACAGGCAGTTCGAAGGAGTACCTGCTCGAAGAGTTGCCCCTGAAGAGCAGTTTGAAAGAGGCACAACTCAGGAAATCCGATTTCCTCACTCATCCCACTTTCAACAGCTATCATACTGAAACGGAGTTGATGCGCTATATTAAACGGCTCGAACGCAAAGATATCTCGTTAGCGCATTCCATGATCTCGCTCGGCTCATGCACCATGAAGCTGAATGCAGCATCGGAACTGCTACCGTTGGGACTTGCGGGATTTCAGCGTATTCACCCCTTTGCACCGTTGGAACAGGTGGCAGGATATACGCAGATGATCAGCGAACTGGAAGAGATGCTGGCTGAGATCACAGGATTTGCCGCCACCAGTCTTCAACCCAATTCAGGAGCGGCAGGCGAATATGCCGGATTGATCACCATTTCCAGCTACCTCGAAAGCAATGGTGAAGGGCATCGCAAAGTGGTACTGATACCCGCGTCGGCGCACGGCACGAATCCCGCGAGCGCGGTACAGGCCGGATTCAGGCCGGTAACGGTCGCCAGCGACGCAAACGGGAATGTGGATATGGATGATTTACGGGCCAAGGTGGAGCAATATAAGGATGATTTGGCCGCCTATATGATCACTTATCCATCTACGCACGGCATTTTCGAAACAGGGATCAAAGAAATGTGCCGTTTGATCCACGAAGCGGGTGGTCAGGTCTATATGGACGGTGCCAATATGAATGCACAGGTAGGATTGACCAATCCCGGTACCATTGGCGCCGATGTGTGCCATCTCAACCTGCATAAAACATTCGCCATTCCCCATGGAGGCGGCGGCCCCGGCGTAGGGCCTATCTGCGTGGCCGAACACCTTGTACCTTTCCTGCCCGGACATCCGGTGAGCTTGTCGACCGACAAGAACACTGTGTCGGCTGCGGCTTACGGTAGTGCCGGGGTGACAGAGATCACCTATGCCTATATCCGTATGATGGGAGCCGATGGACTGAAAGAAGCTACAGAGGCCGCCATCCTTAACGCGAACTACGTGGCGGAAAAACTGAAAGATTCCTATGGCATCGTCTATCGGGGCGCCCGGGGCAGAGTGGGGCATGAGCTTATCCTCGAATGCCGCGGATTGAAAGATGTGTCAGGAATTAGTGAGACCGATATCGCCAAGCGTCTGATAGATTATGGTTATCATGCACCTACGCTCTCTTTCCCGGTACATGGCACATTGATGATAGAACCTACTGAAAGCGAAAGCCTGGCAGAACTGGATCGTTTTGTGGCAGTGATGAACCAGATCCATGAAGAGATCATAGAAGTGTCGCGCGGTGAGTATCCGGCGGATGACAATGTGTTGGTGAATGCACCGCATCCCCAGTATGAAGTCACGGCTGATGAATGGAAGCACGCCTATCCGCGGAGCAAAGCCGCTTACCCGCTACCTTTTGTTGCCGAAAACAAGTTCTGGGTGAATGTGGCACGCGTGGATAACGCCTATGGCGACAGGAATCTGGTTTCCTGCCTCTGTCAGCAATAATTGTTGAATGCTTTAATGAATGGGTTGGTCATGAAAAGATTTTTGAAATATTTGAAAACAAAATTCTTCCTTAGGTATATACTATACTGTAACCCTTTCATATAAATTTGTCATACTTCAGGAGTTGATGGATTAAATAAAAACAGAGGAGGCTGCCCACCGGGACAGCCTCCTCTGCTTTACGATGTTTATTTAGATAAACTATTTCCAATACTTGCCAATCAATAGCCGAAAATATCTTCCTGGGAAAGCCGAATGACAGGTCCATAAGTTTCGAGCTGTTGGAGATCAAGATCTTCTTCATTGCCCAGTATGCAATAGGAGTAGGTGCGGTTCTTCACCCATTTCTCCTGGAATGCTTTTACATCGGAAAGCGTCATGTCCTGTGCTTGTTCAAACAGTTCCTTCCGGCTATCGGTCTCCAATCCGAGATCCTGCGCGTTGATATATGCCCAGAGTATATTCTCCTTAGTGATGCGGTTGGTACGCAGCCGGGTAATCAGGCCGTCTTTTGCCAGGTTAAAGGCATTTTCCGATTCGGGCATGTCATTCAGTATCAGGTGGAATGCTTTCAATGCGTCGTCCATCTTGTCGTTCTGGGTGGCAATAAAAGCCCGTAAGATATAGGGACGGTTCAATTTTGAAGGGGGCATCAGGTAAGCATAAGCCGAGTAGGCGAGGCCCCGGGCTTCACGCATTTCCTGGAATACGATGGAATTCATGTTGCCGCTGAAGTATTCGTTATACATTTCCCGGATGGGTTCGATCGTCGGATCGAATACAGTCCCGTCGTTGGCGACCATTGCCATGTATATTTGCTTTGCATCGTATTTGGCCAGATATACATTGTTCTCCTTGATCGGTTCCTGTTTGAAACGGTTGTTTTCCGGCACGGGAGCCAGTGTGGCGGGAACGCGGTGCAATTGATTGAGGGTAGTAAGGAATTGGCTATCGCTTTCCGGCCCGTAATAAAGGATACGGTGTTGAAAATGGTTGAGTTGTTTTATTTTTGCCGTCAGTTCTGCGGGGGCCATTGTAGTGAGTTCTGTTTCCGAAAGGATGTTTTTGTCGGGAGAATCCGGCCCCCAGATGGCATATTGCAATAATTTGTTGAAGTTCTGGCCTTGATTCAGTTTGGCATCGGTACGTTTTTTCAGGATGTCGGCAGTCAGGTTGGCATAAGCCTCCGGATTCACCTTCGCATCAGCAAGCAGTTCTTCGAAGAGTTCCAACGCTTTATCCATGTTTTCGGCCAATCCGCTGAGCATCACATACACCCGTTCGCTACCGGGATATACCCCGAAAGAACACGCCAGGTTGTAAAATGCGGTTTTGATCTCTTCGGGAGATTTAGTAGAAGTCCCGAGATACCTCATATATTCGAATGCCGTCCCGATCGCCTTATCGTTGTTATTTCCCATGTCGAAAACATAAATCAGATTGAAAAGGCCGTTGTTTACATTTTGTTTATACAGGACGGGAATATCTGATTTGGCTTTCAATTGCTTGAGATCTTTTTCAAAATCGAGGAATACCGGCTCGATGGGTTTCACTTCCGATTGTTGTATTTCGACCAGAAACCGGCTGCTGGCATCGCGGTTCATCGCAATAGGGGTGATTTGTGGTTTGGCGATTTTCAGCTCATTGGGATCTTTGCCTTCACGTTTGTAAATTACAGCGTAATTGTTTTTAAAATAAGCATTGGCAAAATTGATCACATCTTGTTTTGTGATCTTTGCAAGACGGTCTAAACGATTCACCTGGTCTTTCCATTCCAGCCCATTGATGAAAGTGTTCACGTACCAGTTGGCACGTCCCGAATTACTTTCTATGCGTCTCATCTGGCTTAATTTCAGGTTGTTGACCGATGCAGAGATGAGTTCTTCCGAAAAATCACCTTTCTTGAGCTTATCGATCTGGCTGAGAAGTAAATCGCGCGCTTCTTCCAGCGTTTGTCCTTGTTTGGGGTTGGCACCCATGACGAAGGCGCAATAATCGCTCATGCTGTAAAGTCCGCCATAAGCAGAAAGCACCTTCTGCTGCTGGATCAGGTTCAGATCAATTAGGCCGGCCTGTCCATTGTTCATGATCAGGCTGATAATGTCGAGCAGGTCCTTTTCCGGGCTTGCTGTTCCGGGAAAACGCCATCCCAGTGAAACGTTGGCAGCTTCCAGGCCGAGCACTTCAACAGATACCGGTTTTGTAAGCTCTTCCTTATCGGTAAGTGGCAGGGGCGGTAAATTATTGTTCGGCTTCATATTTCTGAAATGAGTGTCTATGATCCTGATCATTTCATCGGGATCGAAATCGCCGGCGAGACAGATAGCCATGTTATTCGGCACATAGTAAGTCCTGTAATACTTCTTGATATTGGTAATGGAAGGATTTTTCAAGTGCTCCTGCGATCCCAGTATGGTTTGTGAGCCGTAAGGATGGTGGGGGAAGAGTGTTGCCAGCATCCTTTCATAGACTTTACGTCCGTCTTGTGTGAGCGACATGTTTTTCTCTTCATACACGGTTTCGAGTTCGGTGTGGAACCCCCGGATCACATTATGCTGAAAACGTTCCGCCTGGATTTTTGCCCAATTCTCCACCTGGTTCGAGGGGATATCGTCGGTATAGACCGTCATGTCGAAACCGGTATAGGCATTGGTTCCCGTGGCTCCGATGGCCGACATCAGTTTATCGTATTCATTGGGGATAGCCAGTTTTGACGCTTCATACGAAACACTGTCTATTTGCTTGTAAATGGCAGCACGTGCCTCTTCACCGGTCGTATTGCGGTATACTTCAAAAAGACGTTCGATCTCGTCGAGCAGCGGCTTTTCTTTTTCATAATCCTGTGTGCCGAATTTGTCGGTTCCTTTGAACATCAGGTGTTCAAAATAATGGGCCAGCCCTGTTGTTTCGGAGGGATCATTCTTACCACCTACTCGAACAGCGATAAACGTTTGTATACGAGGTGTTTCTTTGTTCACACTCATATACACTTTCAGTCCGTTGTCCAGCGTATAAATACGCGTGTTGATCGGGTCGTTGGGAACGCTTTCGTAAGTATACGATGCATTCTGCGCCAGAATAGTGGTAGCAAAGAGAATTGCTGCCAATAAAGTAAAGAGTTTTGTTGATTTTTTCATGAGATAATATTTTTATTATACTAACTTAGGTCATCAAAAGAAAATGGTTCAGAACCAGAACTCCCGGGTTCAAGAACTGGTGCTGATATGTCAATCGAAGTGCAACCCTTTTTACATTAATCCCGGTAGTTCTCCCTGTTCGAATATTATCAAAGGGGAGTTTACTACATCTTTCTGGAAGATCCGGATGGTGGCATCATCTACTTTTGTGAGCAGCACTTTTACCCGGTTTTCCATCACATCGGGATAGGCGCCGGCAAAACTACTCACCAAAGGATGATCTTCCGGGATGGAGCTATTCATTAAAAAGGCGTCTATACTGTCCATTACCCGCATCATTTGACGGTAAGAATATTGTACGGTCTCCACATTAAAATTGTCCGTGCCGAGTATCTCTGTTAAGCGTCTTTTGTGTTCCTCCCGGTTACCGGTTACCGTAACCACGAACATGCCGTTGTTATTAATGAAAGCCCCGCCGTAATATTCGGGATAGAGAGTAGGGTCAGCTTCCCTTTCCATCCAATCGTCGCCGAAAGAAGTTAACAGACGGTCGAATAATTCTTCGGGTGATAGGGCTTTTGGCGTATTTGAATTTTCGATTGCAGATTGTGAAAGGGTTGTCCCTTCATCCTTTTTATGTTGATTGCATGATACTGCAAAACAGATTATCAGAAAAGAGATAGAAATGAGGAATGTATTAGTTTTCTTCATAAAATTATTATCGTCTTTATTCTTTATTCTCCTCTACAAATACTATAACATCTATAAAAGCGATTTGTTTTCAGTGAATTCATGAAAATTAATTGTTTTTGTGTCTTATGCGAAGGGGTTTTATGTAATTTTGTGGTTGATATTCCATTTAAAAGAAGTTGACAATATGCGCTACCAGTCTTTTCTATACATATTGACCGCCACACTGCTTTTGTTTTCATGGCAGGCGTGCGACGAGGATGATCCCAGTGTCAATGCTTCACGTCTGCGACTCAAATTGACGGACGCAGCTTCCGTAGTGGTGAGGGATCTTTACGTGGATATCAGTGATATATCGGTTTTTCTGGTAGATACCGAAACCCGTGAGGGGGAGTGGGTTGACCTTGAATTTCCCGGGAGAACATACGATGTGTTGAAATTAAGGAACGGGAAAATGGTGCAATTGGTGGACCAATACGTGCCTGCCGGCAGGGAGTTGCAACAGATCAGGATAAAATTCGGGAACGACAATTATATGGTAGAAATAACCGATGTGGAGATTGAAACCATACCGTTACAGATTCCCCCACAATTAGAAGAGGGCCTGGTGATCGATGCCATCCCGATGGAAATGAGGCTTAACACGATTTCCAATATGGTTATCGACCTGAATGCCGCAATTTCCGTCCGGATAATGGAAAACGGGGATCGTTACCTCTTTCCGGTAGCACGGGCTTTTCCGGAAGTCTATGGTGGAAAATTGAAAGGCTACGTGGCGCCTCTTGATGCCAATCCGTATGTGAAAGTCATACAGGAAACGGATACCTTTTTTAGCATTCCCGAGATTGAAACAGCAGGAGACCAGATGGTTATGTTTCAGTTTATAGGATTAAGGGAAGGAGATTGGGAAGTGCATTTTATGCCCAATCCGGAATCGAATTTCAAAGATACGGTAATCATCGCGACCATCGAAGAGGGAGCGACTTTCAACATCAGTCCCAAACCTGTCCGGTTAAAGCGTCTCACAGAGGAATGATTTAATTTATTTTCACACTCGCAAAGATACAATCATGGGCATCTTTATTATCTTTGCTGCAAGATTTCACTATAATACAAACGGATCAAGAGTGAAGGATTAAGAGTTGATTTCAGAAATAAAACAATTTAATAAACATTGATCAGGCATGAGAAAGTTCCATTACGCATTGGTTTTAGTAACCCTGCTGCTTGTCGGGGTATCTTGTAAACCCAAACAAAGCGCTTATAAACAAGTATATGAAGCAGCCAAAGAAAAAGAAATGCAGGAAACTGCATCCCAGCCCACTACTGTGGTGAAAGATGCCAGTCCACTTCCTCCGGTAGAAGTATCCGTAAGAAAAGAGAAGGTGGAGCCGGTTTATCCTACCGATGCCGCAGGATTGAGGAAATATAGTGTGGTGATCGCCTCACTGAGCGTGAAGTTGAACGCTGAATCATTAAAAGGCCGTATGGAGAATGAAGGATATCCGGTTATCCTGGCTCAGAACGAACAAGGCATGTATCGCGTGATCGTTGCCAGCTATGATGATAAGGCAGATGCTGCAGCCAAACGGGATGAAATTTACCATGCTTATTCAGCCAAAGGTAATACGGAATATCTGAGGAGAACCTATGGAGTGCCTTTCAACGATCTTTGGATTTTGGAAAGAGAGTATTGATTTTCTACATTTTTTATTCCTGCTTTGTATTGAATTATTATAGTATACAAAACCGAGAGCTGCCCATTTCAGGAAATGTGGCGGCTTTTTTCTTACATTTGTTATATGAAAGTGAGATTTCTGGGTACGGGTACTTCCACCGGTGTCCCGCAAATCGGGTGCGATTGTGATGTTTGCAGTTCAACTGACCCGAGGGACAGGCGGCTCCGGACGTCGGTAAGGATCGAGATAGACGGGAAAGTGCTTATAATCGACTGTTCTCCCGATTTCAGAGAACAAATGCTATCTCAACCGTTCAAAAAAATTGATGGCATACTTCTTACTCATGAGCATTATGATCATGTGGGGGGAATTGATGATTTACGACCGTTCTCCATTTTCGGGGAAGTAGACCTCTATATGGAGGAACGGCTGGAGAACGCCCTCAGGGAGAGATTACCCTACTGCTTCGCGGAATACAGATACAGCGGAGTGCCCAATCTCGCCGTCAGGCGGATCAGCGCCGGTGAGGATTTTCAAATAGGAACCATAACGGTGACCCCTATCCGTGTAATGCACTACAAATTACCTATTTTGGGATTCCGGATACGGAATTTTGCTTATCTCACCGATATCAAGACGGTGGAGGAGGCCGAACTGAGAAAACTGGAAGGTGTAGACACGCTGGTTGTCAGTGCACTCAGGAAGACAGCACACATTTCACACCAGACATTGGATCAGGCGTTGGAAATGATAGGCAGGATAAAACCGAAGAAGGCTTACCTGACGCACATGAGCCATGAGATCGGCCTCCATGCGAAAGTGGAGGAGGAACTCCCACCGAATGTTTTACCGGCTTATGACGGGCTGGAAATATCAGTCTGATTGAGTCTCCTATTTCGTTTTTTTAACCTAACAAGACGCAGCGTTTTGCTGGCCTGTACATCTTTATTGTGAGACATTTGCTATATTTGTGTAGCGTTGTGTTTCGTCAGAAAAGAAACGGACTGGTTTTTGTCGATTTCTGTTTAAACTTTTCCGAAGTTTCTATGTCAAAGAGAATGACAGATAAATTATTTACAAACAAGATATAAAGAGGGAGAAACTATGAAGACTAAAAAAAACTTATTAGCAGTTTTGCTGGTCGCTGTTCCATTGTTCGGTTTCGCCCAGGAATGGGACGATATTTATGCCGATCCTACTAAGAAAGAGCCGGTAAAGGTTCAGAAGAAAGCCGAAGAGCCACAAAAGAAAAAAGTGGTGGTCGTGCAGGGTGACGCATCGAACATGGCGGTGACTGCCAATGGCCGGGACGTTGACGAATACAATCGTCGCGCCGGCAGCAATGAATTCGCAGAAGATACTGTCTATGAACAGGAGCAGAATAATTACGAAGAGTATGCATATACCGACCGGATCGTCCGGTTCCATGACCCGGAATCGAGCATCAAGATCACCGGTGCGGATGAGGTGATCGTCTATGTAGGCGATGACTTGTATGAGAATTATAACAACCGCGGATCGAACACCAATATATACTTTGGTATGGGAATGGGATGGGGTGCCGGTTATTATCCCTGGTATGACCCATGGTACGATCCCTGGTATTATGGTTATGGCGGTTGGTATGGCTGGGGAAGCCCCTGGTCTTACAGCAGGTGGTATTCGCCCTGGTATTATGGCTGGTATAGCCCCTGGTCTTACAGCAGATGGTACTCACCGTGGTATTACGGTGGTTGGTATGATCCCTGGTACTATGGTGGATATTGGGGCGGCGGCGGTTACTATCATGGTTTCCATGACGGCTATTACGGCAGTCTGACCCACAACCGTACCGGAAGAAGTTCCGGGACTTACAGACGGAGTTCCGCTACCAGCAGGGGAACCTCTTCCATGGCAAATGTTTCGGGAAGAGCATCAAGAAGCGGCACCCGCAGTGCTGATGTTTCGGGAAGAAATAGAACGACTGCTTCATCAAGGAGTGCTGTCTCCGGCAGGAGCAGTTCATCGGTGAGCAACAGGAGTGCTTCCGCTTCTCCAAGAACCCGGATTGTGGATAATTCCGGCAGGGTATATGATTCCAGGAACGGACAGGTGATCAACCGCTCAAACAGCAGTACGAGGTCAAGTGCAGTCAACCGCAACAGCAGTACATCAACCCGTTCATCGGGTACTTATAGCACTGGCAGAAGTTCATCTACTACTCCTTCACGGAGCAGTTCTACTTATCAAAGGAGCTCATCATCATCCCGCTCTTATCAGAGTACTACTCCCACCCGGAGTAACAATACCTATTCAACCCCGTCGAGAAGCAGTTCTACGAGCAGGAGTTCTTCCACCTATTCCTCACCCAGCAGAAGCAGCAGCTCTTCTTCCGGTTCTTTTAGTGGAAGCAGCAGTAGTAGCAGCGGACGTAGTTCCGGAGGAAGCAGTGGCGGTAGCTCACGTTCCAGCAGTGGTCGCAGGTAACAGAACGAAATAATTAAATGCCAAATCATTATGAAGAAGATCATTTATATCCTTTTTTCACTATTCCTATTCACGGTGCCTCTGTTTTCCCAGAGTGAGGTTGATGCTTTGCGCTTTTCGCGGGAAGATCTCCATGGCACAGCCCGCGCTATGTCGATGGGCGGAGCATTTGGAGCTTTGGGGGGCGACCTGACCGGCGTCTCCATCAATCCTGCCGGAATAGCGGTATACCGTAGTTCCGAAGTGACGGGTACGATGAATTGGATGAAAGAGGGTTCAAAGGTGGGGGACATAAAAGCCAATAAAAATACCTTCAACTTAGATAATATCGGGTTCGTGGGATATTTCCCGTTGAGAAACGACGTGACGCCGCTGATCAATTTCGGATTCACCTATAACAGGTTGAAATCGTTCGATAAGAAGGTTTCTGCGATGGGTGATGCCCGTGGGACCCTGTTGGATTATATTTACAATGATTACAAGGTTGGTTTGGACAATGGAGCTATCAGTAATCCGGACGACCTGGTATGGATTGAAGATAAATACGATCCTTTCTTGTCACAACCATGGTTACCAACGCTTGGCCGCAACGCTTTTCTTCTTCATCCCAATCAGGGAGGGACAGCGCTTGTGCCGCTGGATACGAGAGGGGAAACGGCCTTCAGCGAAATCGGGTTGCGTGAAAAAGGGTATATAGATAACTATGATTTCACGGTGGGGACGACGGTCAATAATGTCTTAAACCTCGGCCTGTCGCTTTCTATCAAAGATGTGTACTATAGTCTATACTCCCGCCTGGATGAAGATTTCAATGACGGTGGATATACATTGAACAATTGGATGAAGGTAAGTGGAGCAGGCGTAGGTGTCAAACTTGGCGCTATCTACCGGCCGGTGAACGCTTTGCGGATCGGTCTGGCTTGGCATTCTCCTGTCCGGTATGCGATGACAGAAACTTATCAGGCTGAGATGTTGGAAGATATCGAATCATACCTTCCTTCTTATGTGAATTATGAAGAGGGGGGTATCCATTCGGCCGTGTTCACCAACGATTATGATCTGAGGACACCGGGGAAAATAGTAGCCAGCGTGGCAACAGTGTTGGGAAGCAATTTTATTGCCAGTGTGGATTATGAATTGAAGGATTATGGTAATATGAAGCTGAAACTTCCTTCCAACTCACCCGACGATGATCGATGGTATGATGGAGACAATGAAATTATTTCCCAGGATCATAAGATGGCATCAACGGTGAAAGTGGGAATGGAATACCGTTTCACACCCCAATTCTCGGGCCGGTTGGGATATGCGTGGATGCAGAATCCCTATGATGCTGACCTGGTGGATTTCGGTGACGCCGTTATTGCGGGGGCAAACACCATACACCGTATCGAAGGTGACACTCATTACTTTACCGGTGGATTAGGTTACCGTTTCAATCAGAATTTCTATCTTGATATGGCGGTTGTCTATAAAACCCAAAAAGATGATCTATATCCCTTCCCCAATTATTATCTAAATGATAAACTGGAAGTTGATGCGGCTCCCTTTTCCCTGAAAAACAATTCCATCAGAGGATTGCTTACTTTAGGGTATAGGTTTTAAATGCAATATCTGTCAAAGAGCCGGGGCTATTTCAGTCCCGGTTTTTTTGTGCGGAATGGGAGGCATTGTAGGCCTCATGCTTTGAAAACAGGCTGAAAACGTGCAAAGAATTTGTAAAAGCACTACCTTTGCGGCAGAAACAAATCGAAATTTCAACTAAACGATTAAAAAGGTACATCAGATGTCAGAAGATAAAAAAGGATACCTTGCCTCCGGTAATCAAAAGAAAGTAACTACTCATCGCCTACGCGAGATGAAGCAACAGGGCGAAAAGATATCGATGCTCACAGCCTATGACTATTCCATGGCGTCTGTGATCGACCAGGCAGGTATTGATGTAATCCTGGTAGGAGATTCGGCCTCCAATGTGATGGCAGGAAATACTACTACCTTGCCGATAACGATAGAGCAGATGATCTATCACGGAAAATCAGTAATGAACGCGGTAAAGCGGGCGATGGTGGTGGTGGACATGCCTTTCGGCAGCTATCAGGGAAATCCCTACGAAGCTGTGGGCAATGCGGTAAAGATGATGAAAGAGACACAGGCCGATTGCCTGAAGCTCGAAGGAGGAAAAGAGGTTATAGAATCCATCAGGGCTATCCTGAACGCCGGTATTCCTGTGATGGGACACCTGGGGCTTATGCCGCAATCGATCAACAAATACGGAACCTATGCCGTACGTGCCAAAGAAGAAGAAGAAGCGGCCAAACTGATGGAGGATGCCCGTCTGTTACAGGAAATAGGATGCTCTTCCATCGTGCTGGAAAAAATTCCGGCAGCACTGGCGGGCGAGGTGACGGCGGAGCTGGCCATCCCGACGATAGGGATTGGCGCGGGGCCTCATGTGGATGGGCAGGTGTTGGTGATGCATGATATGCTGGGATTGAACAAAGGCTTCTCACCCCGTTTCCTGCGTCGTTACGCCAATCTGTTCGATGAAATCACTATTGCTGTCCGACAATATATGAACGACGTCAAATCGTCTGATTTCCCCTCAGCGGACGAAAGCTACTGACTGTTTGCTTCGCGTTATTCGATAGTTATTCGGCTTCGCCGTTATTCGCTTCGCTGTTATTCGGCTTCGCCGTTATTTGTGCTTCGCACGTAATACAATCGAATAACAACCGAATAACAACCGAATAACAATTGAATAACAACCGAATAACAATTGAATAACAACTGAATAACAATTGAATAACAATTGAATAACAATTGAATAACAATTGAATAACAATTGAATAACAATTGAATAACAATTGAATAACAATTGAATAACAACTGAATAACAACCGAATAACTATAGAATAATCTCGGGATAAGTAGGAATTTCAGTGAGGTATTGATAGGACTGGAGTGCATAATCCATGTGGCAGCAATGGTGAATCAAGCCGTTGGACACTACGATATAGGGGACTTTTAAAACGCTGTTGTAGCGGGTGATCTGGTCGAATACCTCCTGGGTGATGGTTACGTTCGGCCTTTTGTATTCCACCACCATTACCGGTTCAAGCTGACGGTTGTAAACCACCGTATCGCACCTTTTCGAAAGAGAGTTCAGTTTAATTCCTGCCTCGTTGGCTATCAGTGAGCCGGGAAATTGTTTCTCCGAAATAAGATAATGGACAAAATGCTGGCGTACCCATTCTTCAGGGGTCAGTGCCACGTATTTTTTACGTAAAGGATCGAAGATCTCCAACCCATCACCCTTATTACGGATTTTTGTATCGAAAGATGGCAAATTTAAATCGTACATTGTATCTTTGTTTGCAGAATAGCGGATTAGCCGGCACAAAATTACCTTTTTTAATGTGATAATACAAGGGGAAAGGTGGTTAAGTGGTTAGGTGCGTAAGTGCGTAAGTGCCTAAGTGGTTAAGTGCCTAAGTGGTTAAGTGCTTGAGTGTCCGAAGAGGTTGGGCGGTTAAGTAGTTACATGTCAGGGTACTTGAGTAGTGCCCAATTCGAATTTCTAAATTCTCAGTGCAAAAAATAATGAAAACAAAACAGGAAATTGTGGAGAATTGGCTTCCCAGATATACGAAGCGTCCGCTGGATGAATTTACTAAATTTGTCTTGCTGACCAACTTCCAAAAGTATGTCGAAATTTTTGCCGATCATTTCAATACGCCGATCATCGGTTTAGACGCCAATATGCCCAACGCTTCTGCCGAGGGAATCACTATCATCAACTTTGGTATGGGTAGTGCCAATGCTGCTACCATCATGGATTTGCTGAGTGCGGTATCACCATCGGCGGTGCTCTTCCTGGGGAAATGTGGGGCTTTGAAATCGAGAAGTGGATTGGGTGATTATATCCTGCCTATTGCCGCTATCCGGGGTGAAGGCACGTCGAACGACTATTTCCCTCCTGAAGTACCTTCCCTGCCTGCATTCAGCCTCCTGAGGGCGGTTTCTTCCAATGTGCGCGACTTTAACCGCGACTACTGGACAGGTACGGTCTACACGACTAATCGTCGCGTGTGGGAATATGACGATGATTTTAAGAATTACCTGAGGCAGATACGTGCCATGGCCGTAGATATGGAAACAGCTACGCTCTTCACCTGTGGCTTCGCCAATCATATCTCCACAGGAGCGCTACTGCTCGTGTCTGACCAACCACTGATCTCCACCGGCGTGAAAACAGAGAAGAGCGACCAGCATATCACCGAGAATTTCGTGGAAGAGCATGTGAAGATAGGTATTAAGTCGCTTTCATCCATTATGAACAGGGGATCCACCATCAAACATTTGCGATTCGACTGGTAGTCAATCAAAAAATTACCAATTACTAATTACCAATTACTAATTACCAATTACTAATTACCAATTACTAATTATCAATTACTGATTACTAATTACTAATTACTAATTGGCACTACCTGTCCCGGTTTGTCGAGATTAGTTTTATTATTCATATTGTCACATTAGCACATTGTTACATTGTCACATTAGCCTCATTATTCACATCATCACATCATCACATTATCGAATCATCAAATCATCAAATCAACCAATGGCTGCCTCCACACAATCATCTTTCAATATTCTTCGCAACGATATTCTGCAACGTCGGTTCAAACCAGTGTATCTCTTCATGGGAGATGAATCCTATTTCATAGATGCCCTGACTGATTTGCTTTCGGACACAGTCCTGACAGAAGCCGAGAAGGATTTCAATATGCTTACTTTCTACGGCGTGGATGCCGATGTCAATCTTATTATCTCCTCAGCGCGCCGTTTCCCTATGATGGCGGAATATCAGCTTATCCTTGTGAAGGAAGCGCAAAATCTCGACAAGTTCGAGTTGTTGGATCTCTATGCCAAAAATCCTATGCCTTCCACTATCCTGGTTATCAATTATAAACATGGCACGGTCGATAAGCGGAAAGCTGTAGTTAAGAGCATCCTTAAGACAGGAGAGGTCTTTGAATCTAAAAAATTGTATGAAAACCAGATACCGGCATTTATCCAGTCATGGTTGAAAGAGAAAGGGATAGGCATTGATGAGAAATCGGCACAGATGCTGACTGATTTTGTGGGGAATGATATCAGTAAACTGATCCCACAGCTTCAGAAACTAGAGGTATCGCTTCCGGAAGGAGAGCGGCGTATCACTTCCGCATTGATAGAGAAGAATGTGGGTATCAGTAAGGATTACAACAATTTTGAACTACAGAAAGCCATCATTTCCAAAAATATCGTGGCAGCTAACCGGATCGTGGATTACTTTGATAAAAATCCGAAGGAGAACCCGATGATTGCCACGATTGCCGTATTGTTCAATTATTTCAGTAATCTGTTGGAATGCTTCTGGTTGCCGCGGAAAGATGAACAAAGTATTATGAATACACTGAATATGCGGTCTGCTTATTTTGTGCGCGATTATATGACGGGGTTGCGTAATTATAATGCCCAAAAAGTGATGGAGATTATTTCAGACCTGAGGACATTCGACGCCCGGTCGAAAGGTGTAGATAATATATCTGCTACACAAGGAGAGCTGTTGAAAGAATTGGTTTACAGAATTATGCACTGAAACCGGCATCCCGGTCATCGGTACCCACGGGTTATTTTCCGATAATCCAGTTTATGATTTTGTCGCTCATAGGGCTTTCCTTCGGCAGTACAACATCCACCAGATACCCTTCTTCATCAACCATGAATTTCTGAAAATTCCAGGTCACCTCCTGATCCAGAACTCCGTTCTCTGATTTATTTGTAAGCCATTTATACAACGGGGCCTGATCTTTTCCTTTTACACTGATCTTTTCCATCATGGGAAAAGTTACGCCATAATTGGCTGTACAAAATTCTTTGATTTCCTGGTTGGTGCCCGGTTCCTGTCCCATAAAATTGTTCGCCGGGAAACCGATAATGACAAAATTCAGATACCGGTATTTCTCATAAAGCTCCTGTAATTGTTCGTATTGGGGAGTTAATCCACATTTAGAGGCTACATTCACTACCAGTACTTTTTTCCCTTTCAGGGAAGCCAGGCTGAAGTCGTTCCCGTCTATATCTTTTACGGTGAAATCGTATAACGTTTTTCTTAATTCCATATCATGATTATTTTCCGTGCTTGCTGCTGTTTGCCGGATGGATTGGTTTTGTCTTTCCCTGCCATTACATTGTATGGTGGTAAAAGTTAATAATATGACAGCCCAAAGTTTTATACTAATTAATCGCATATTCAATCTGTTTTAATTATTGCATTGGGGTATTCTCTATGTTCAACAGATAAAAAACATTCTAAACAAGTTTCATCTATTATATTCTTATCGGAATAGTCCCATTATTAAACAGTGATGGAGAACAAACAGTTCAATTCTTCCCTCTGTTTTTTTCAGGAGCAAAATATACACATAAAAAATAGCTATCAATTATCTATATATCAGATAGATATGCTTGTTTTAAGTCTCTGGGAGCAAGTTTATTCAATATCTTTCTTACATCAGTATGAATTTATATGATTCTCACGGAAAATGAATTTGTAAATTACATTCATGACATTTTTTAACTAACAAATGTACACTAATAACTCAATAATTCGCTTTACAAAAGTAAATAAGGGTGAGGCATACATTTGTTTAAAGTATATTTTTAGCATCAAACGATAAATGTTACATTTCTATATTCCATGGATTAACAGTTCAATATCAGAGTATAATATAATAGGTATATTATTATATAAAAGATTATTATTCGAAATATATGAACTTTAAAAACAGATATGATGGATATAAACTGGATATTGGCTGTCTCAGTGTTAAAAAATAGCATTTTATTATATTTAAATATTTGTATATGAGTTGTTTGTTATTATTGAATAAATAAATAGTTTAATAGTAATAGAGAGTGGTTTAGAATTGGCATTTTTATCCGGGTAGATTTGTAAACCAAAACATAAACATTTGTAATTTACAAATCTATCGGACTCTTGTTTCCATTTGTGGATAATTTGTTATACATTTGTATCGTTACTTTTGTACTCAGATAGAATATTTCATCCTAATAACGCCTAATAATGATTATATGAAGGATCGTATTAAACTAATCATGGAAAAAGAAAACCTGACACCTGCGAAATTTGCAGACAGGTTGCAGATCAACCGGGCTATCATATCTCATATTCTGAATGGTAGAAATAATCCCAGCCTCGACGTGGTCACCAGGATCCTGGGTGAAATGAATTACATCAATAGTGAATGGTTGATCAATGGTACCGGTAATATGTACAAAGAGGAATACAAGGGCAATTCTGCTTCGGTAGAGCCTGATTTATTCCATCAGGATACGCCGGATATGGGCAGAACAGCGGAACCCATTGAAAAATCGAAAGAAATTGGTTTTAAACAGCTAAATAATAATAGTTATACATCTGAAGAAGAGGTTATTATGTCCTATAAAAACAATGATCGAAAAATCACCCAAATAATTATTTATTATGATGATAACACTTTTGAGATATTCGGTCCTCACATGAAATAGTTTACTCTTTTTTGAGTATGCCATGTTAAGCGTCGCAATCTACCTGTTTTCCTTTTCGGAATAGCTTCATAAAAAAGTTAAACATTGAAAAGGGTGTTTTTATTTGCTGTGAATATTCATATCTTTGATTCTTTGGTATGGTATAATACATAACCACCGGACATACTTTAAGACGTGTTGCCGATGAAAGAAGAAGATCGACATACAGACCTGGCTGCTCCGGCACCCGTATTACGGCTGATTGACGCAATTGTCCTTATCGTGGGAATTGTGGTTGGTGCAGGAATTTTCCGAACCCCTTCGGTTGTTGCAGCCAATTCTCCCGATCAATTCTGGTTTATTGCCGCGTGGATATTGGGAGGGGGCGTTTCCCTGACCGGTGCTCTTTGTTATTCCGAATTGAGTGCGGCTTTCCCCAATGCCGGCGGTGATTACCACTTCCTGAAGACCGCTTTCGGAAAAAGATTCTCCTTTTTATTTGCATGGTCCCGCGTTACGGTCACACAAACAGGATCCATCGCCCTGTTGGCCTATATAGCGGGTGATTACCTGGCCGAACTCCTTCCTTTGGGAGCTTATTCTTCCGCCTTTTACGCTGCAGCCATTGTGGTTTTCCTTACGTTGGTAAATATATCAGGTATCCGTTTTGGAACAGGTTTTCAGAAGTTGTTCATGGCTTTGCAGATTGTGGGAATTCTGATTATTGTCCTGACCGGATTTTTAGTAGAACCCACCACAGTCCAGTCACCTGTGCAGGTTGCTGATCCCGGTGTCTCATCCAATGCATCAATAGGACTGGCACTTATTTTTGTGCTGTTGACATTCGGTGGCTGGAATGAAGCGGCGTATATTTCAGCCGAGTTGAAGACCGGCAGTCGGAAAATGGCGTTCGTGCTGATTATCAGTGTTCTGATTATCACATTGATCTATCTGCTGATGAATCTATCCTTCCTGAATGTGCTGGGATTAAGCGGAATGGCAGCATCGGAAGCGGTGGGGATTGATATGATGCGGGCTACGCTGGGAGAAAGAGGGGTGATCCTGATCGGTTTGCTGGTCTCTCTTTTTGCTCTTACCTCCCTTAATACGACCATTTTTACAGGGGCGAGAGCTAATTATGCGCTGGGAAAGGATTTCTCTCCACTGGCATTTCTGGGAAAATGGGACAAGAAAAAATCATCGCCTGTCAATTCATTGATATTGCAGGGATTGATTGCGGTGGTGCTGATCGTTTTTGGAGCTTTTACCCGAAACGGTTTTGAAGCCATGGTCGATTTTACCGCACCTGTCTTCTGGTTTTTCTTTCTATGTACCGGTTTAAGCCTGTTCGTGCTGAGAAGAAAACAACCGGATGTTCCACGCCCGTTTAGGGTACCGTTGTATCCGGTTATCCCGTTTCTGTTTGTCGCTCTTTGTGCCTATATGCTCTATTCCAGCCTTTCTGTCACCGGAACAGGTGCACTGGTGGGAGTAGCCGTCTTATTGGTCGGATGGGGAGTCTCTTTTTTTCAGTAGTTATTCAGTAGTTATTCGGTTGTTGTTCGGTTGTTGTTCGGTTGTTGTTCGATAGTTAATCAAATTTTAAAAAGTTAAAACCTATGAAACGAGCATGAACATCATTCACCCAAGTTGATGATTATCGCGAGTTCCATACAACGAAATGAAAAAAAATCGTATGAAATCAATGAATTTTCTTATTACATTCCTGTTTTTGTGCGGAGCGCTTCAGCTCAATGCACAGCAAATTGAGTTGGATGTGCCTTATGTGCCTACCCCGCAGAAGGTAGTGGAAGGTATGCTCGATCTTGCCAACGTAGGCAAGGGAGATATAGTGTATGATCTGGGATGCGGTGATGGACGCATTGTCATCACTGCGGCAAAGAAATATGGAGCCACCGGTATAGGGGTGGACCTTAATCCGGAAAGGATTAAAGAAGCCAACGAGAATGCCGGGGAGGCGGGAGTCGAAGACAAAGTGACATTCTACGAAGGCGATCTTTTTGATTTCGATTTCAGTAAGGCTTCGGTACTGACCCTTTATCTCTTACCGGATGTCAATCTGAAGTTGATGCCCAAAATATTGTCTGAGATGAAGCCTGGTAGCCGTGTAGTTTCCCATGCTTTTGATATGGGCAACTGGAAACCGGACGGACAAATTTCGGTGGATGGTAAATCCATATTCCTCTGGATAGTCCCGGAAAAGGAGTGACCTATTCTCAATGCCCGTTGGCAGAATAGAAATTTAGATGTATTTTTGTACTTTAAATAATTCAGATGCAAGTACTCGATTTCACTGTTCGCTCCAATGAGGCCCTGAATGATCACAATCACCTGATAAAGGTTGCACCGGCACGCAATGAAATATTGCCGGAAATGCATCCCGGGCAGTTTGTACAGATTCTCGTGGATAATTCGCCCCATGTCTTTTTAAGGAGACCCATATCTATCAATTTTGTTGATAAGGAGAAGAATGAGATATGGCTTCTGGTCCAGAAAGTAGGTGAAGGCACGGAGAAAATATGCAGCATTCCGGCGGGTGGGATCATAAACCTGATCTCTCCGCTGGGAAACTCTTTTACCCTGCCTGAAAGGAATGGCAGGTATCTTCTTGTGGGTGGAGGGGTAGGTACTGCGCCCATGCTTTTCTTGGGTAAGAGAATGAATGAGGTCGGTATTGAACCCGATTTTCTGCTGGGCGGACGTTCAGCGGAAGATATCCTGCAACGGGCGGATTTTGAGCGGTACGGGTCACTTTATTGTACAACCGAAGACGGCTCTTTAGGTGAAACAGGGTTTGTCACCCATCACTCTGTCCTCAAAGAAAAAAAATATGATTTTATTTACACCTGTGGCCCGAGACCAATGATGGTGGCCGTGGCAAAATATGCCCATGAGCATGGAGTTGGATGCGAGGTATCACTCGAAAACCTGATGGCATGCGGTTTTGGTGCTTGCCTCTGCTGTGTGGAAAAGACTGTCAGGGGAAATATCTGCACCTGTACCGAGGGGCCTGTCTTTAATATAAAAGAACTATTTTGGTAATGTATGTTTCACATGTAAATTTGAAATGGGGCACAAAATATTGCCAGATGAACGATTTAGTGGCAAACGTACGACTTACGAAACTTCAATTGGGTATAAATTACGTGTAATGAAATTAAACTCAACATGGCTGGATTAGAAGTACATATAGGGGATTTAAAACTGAAGAATCCGGTGATGACCGCTTCCGGCACATTCGGGTATGGAACGGAATATGCCGATTTTATCGATTTAGGACGTCTGGGAGGTATTTTTGTGAAGGGAACGACCCTTGCCCCCAGGCAAGGTAATGATTATCCCAGGATGGCTGAAACGCCCTCCGGCATGCTCAATGCCGTCGGACTTCAGAATAAGGGGGTGGATTATTTTGTAGAACATCTCTATCCGGTCATCAAAGAGTATGATACTCACATGATCGTGAATGTATCAGGATCTACCGTAGAGGACTATGTGGCTTGTGCCGGGAAATTGGCGGATCTTGACAAGATGCCGGCTATCGAGCTGAATATCTCCTGTCCCAATGTAAAGGAAGGCGGCATGGCTTTTGGTACTTCCTGCCAGTCGGCAGCCCAAGTGACCAGGGAAGTACGTAAAGTATTCCCCAAAACATTGATTGTGAAATTATCCCCCAACGTGACTGATATCACTGAAATTGCCCGTGGTGTGGAAGACGAGGGGGCAGATGCCGTGTCGCTTGTCAACACTTTTCTGGGAATGGCTATCGATGTGGAGAGTCGCAGGCCGAAATTATCCACCATCACAGGAGGGCTTTCAGGCCCCGGTATCAAGCCGATTGCCATACGCATGGTATGGGAAGTGTTTAATGCGGTGAAGATCCCCATCATCGGGATGGGAGGGATATGTAACTGGCAGGATGCCATTGAATTTATTTTGGCCGGAGCTACGGCGATACAAGTGGGTACCTATAATTTTATTGATCCTACGGCTTCCGTCAAAATCGTGGAGGGTATCAACGACTATCTCGACCGGCACCATATCTCTTCAGTGAATGATCTGGTAGGGAAAATGATTGTTTAACAGTATATTTTTATGATATTTGCTTTCGTTTTAACTCTAAATCTATCATAATGATGTTTTCTGAGGGTTATTGTTTGACAAAATGAATAAAAGTCATACCTTTGTGGATTCAAAATCTAAATTCACATTGAAGTAATATGTCAAAACTACAAATCCCTGCCGGTTATGCGCCGCTTCTGAACCTGAAGCAGACAGAACTGGGAATTAAAAGCATAAAAGATTTTTTTCAGGCTAATCTCTCTTCCGAGTTGCGTCTTCGCCGTGTCACTGCACCTCTTTTTGTGGAGAGCGGAACAGGTATCAACGACGACCTGAATGGCGTGGAGCGGCCGGTACGGTTCCCAATCAAGGATATGAACGACCGGAACGCGGAAATAGTGCATTCGTTGGCAAAATGGAAACGGCTGACTCTGGCTGATTATGAGATAGAAGAGGGGTTTGGGATATATACCGATATGAATGCAATCCGTGCCGATGAAGAGTTGGACAACCTTCATTCGCTTTATGTGGATCAATGGGACTGGGAACTGGTTATAGGAGAAAAAGACCGGACGGTAGAATTCCTGAAGCGGATAGTCAGACGAATCTATGCCGCCATGCTCCGTACCGAATACCTTGTGTATGAGTTGTTTCCTGCCATAAAACCGCAGCTACCCTGCGAAATATCATTTATCCACTCGGAAGAATTGTTACGCAAATACCCTGCTCTGGATGCCAAGCAGAGGGAGGATGCCGTCACACGGGAATATGGTGCGGTATTTGTGTTGGGCATCGGTGCCCCCTTGTCCAACGGTGAACTGCATGACGGGCGCGCCCCTGATTACGACGACTGGAGTACACCCAACAGCGACGGTTATCTGGGACTAAACGGCGACCTGCTGGTCTGGAACCCTGTACTGGAAAAGGCGGTAGAGCTATCTTCCATGGGTATCCGGGTAGATCCTGCCGCTTTGAAGCGACAATTGGAACTGCGTGGAAAGGAAGACCGGTTGTCGCTCTATTTTCATCAACGCCTGATGAAGGGAGAATTACCTCTATCCATCGGTGGAGGAATCGGACAATCGAGGCTCTGTATGTATTATCTCCGCAAAGCACACATAGGAGAAATACAGGCCAGTCTTTGGCCCCGTGAGATGAAAGACGAAGCCAGAAAACAAGGAGTCTTTCTCATCTGATCCCCATTTTTATGTGTTATTTCGTGGTCTTTCTCTCTTTTAGTGCTTGGGTAATTTTTCATTATTCACTTTTAGTTTTTAGTTTTTAGTTCTTAGTTTTTTCATACCTTAGTAGTTTCATTAGACATAACAAAGTATGGATGTAAAAATAGAGGAAAGCTGGAAGGAACATCTTCAGCAGGAGTTTGAGAAACCTTATTTCAGGACATTGACCGATTTTGTGCGGAAAGAGTATACTATCAAAACCGTATATCCACCGGCAAAGCTGATTTTTAATGCATTCGACAGCTGCCCTTTTGACAAGGTGAAAGTAGTCATAGTGGGGCAGGATCCTTATCATGAACCGGGACAGGCGCATGGTTTGTGTTTCTCGGTGAATGAAGGAGTACAGATTCCCCCTTCATTGGTGAATATCTATAAAGAAATTGAGGATGATCTGGGAATACCCGCACCCCGGTCGGGTGATCTGACACGATGGGCGGAACAGGGAGTGCTTCTGTTGAATGCCACCCTTACAGTGCAGGCACATCGCGCCGGTTCACATCAGGGAAAAGGATGGGAAGAATATACCGACGCCGTCATCCGATGCCTTGCCGAAGAGCGCGACCATCTGGTTTTTATCCTTTGGGGTGCTTATGCCCAGCGAAAAGGGGCAACCATTGATGCGAATAAGCATCTTGTGCTTAAATCTCCACACCCTTCGCCACTCTCTTCGCATAGAGGATTCTTTGGTAATAAGCATTTTAGCCGCACCAACGATTACCTGCTGGCCCACGGCAAGGATCCGATCAATTGGTAATATTAACTCCTTTATCCTACGCTTCCTTCCAGGCTGATCTGGAGTAATTTCTGCGCCTCTACGGCAAATTCCATCGGGAGTTTGTTCACCACTTCCTTCACATATCCGTTTACGATCAGCCCGATGGCCTCTTCTTCACCCAATCCGCGTTGGTTGCAATAAAAGACCTGATCTTCGCTGATCTTGGAGGTGGTCGCCTCATGTTCGAGTATTGCCGTAGGATTTTGTATATCGGTATAAGGGAAAGTGTGGGCGCCGCAATGATCGGTCAGCAGCAGACTGTCGCATTGGGAGTGATTACGTGCATTTTCCGCTTTCTGGGTCACCTTCACCAATCCCCGATAGCTGTTCTGGCTATTACCTGCCGAGATCCCTTTGGAGACGATACGGCTACGGGTATTTTTTCCTATATGGATCATCTTGGTGCCGGTGTCGGCCTGTTGATAGTTGTTAGTGACCGCAACCGAATAAAATTCTCCCACCGAGTAATCACCCGCCAGGATACAGGAAGGATATTTCCAGGTGATGGCCGATCCGGTTTCCACCTGGGTCCAGGAAATTTTGGAGTGGGCCCCTTTACAGATACCCCGCTTGGTGACGAAATTATAGACACCTCCTTTTCCTTCTTTATCACCCGGATACCAGTTCTGTACGGTAGAGTATTTTACTTCGGCATGATCGAGCGCGACAATCTCCACGATGGCCGCATGCAGTTGGTTCTCGTCACGCATGGGAGCGGTGCATCCTTCAAGATAGCTCACGTATGCGTTGTTATCGGCCACAATCAATGTACGTTCAAATTGTCCGGTATTGGCCGTATTGATACGGAAGTAGGTAGAAAGCTCCATGGGGCAGCGTACCCCTTCCGGGATATATACGAATGAACCGTCGCTGAATACCGCCGAGTTCAATGCCGCAAAATAATTATCCTTATAGGGAACCACTGTCCCTAGATATTTCCTTACCAGATCGGGATGGTGCTTTACTGCTTCACTGAACGAGCTGAAGATAATCCCTTTCTCGGCCAGTACCTCTTTAAAGGTGGTTTTGATGGAGACGCTGTCCATCACGGCATCTACTGCTACCCCTGTAAGTTGTTTCTGTTCTTCTAGAGGAATACCCAAACGCTCAAAAGTCTTCAACAATTCCGGATCGACCTCGTCCAGGCTTTTCAGACTTTTCTTTTTTGTTGGATCGGCATAGTAGATGATGTTCTGGTAATCAATCTGCGGAATCTTCAGATGTGGCCAGTCCGGCATTTCCATCGTCAACCAGTGACGATAAGCTTTCAAACGGAATTCGAGCAACCATTCCGGTTCTCCCTTTTTTGCCGAAATTAACCGGATAACATCCTCGTTTAACCCTTTCTCAATGACCTCGGTCTCCACGTCAGTGGTGAAACCAAATTTATAGTCCTGGGTAGTTAACTCATTTAATATCTGATCTTGATCTAATTCTTGCATAATTGTTCTATTTATTTACATGCACCTTTCTTCGTGACATGCGGCCTAAGCCATAGGGATATATTTCTTCCGGAAGGCAAAACCCCCGGCAGTTAGTAACAACTATTCCGCTGCTTTTGTTGTACAAAGATAATCCTTTTTCTCCAATTCAACCCTAACAGGTTACTTCAGAGGTGATATCTCAAAATTAATTTGAACAATCTTAACGATCGACATACCTTCAAAAAATATTTTTTTGATAGCTTTTTAACTTCAATTTGTAAGAAAAAGGGTTAAATTTGCAGAAA
This sequence comes from Proteiniphilum sp., assembly GCF_040307845.1. GTDB lineage: Bacteria > Bacteroidota > Bacteroidia > Bacteroidales > Dysgonomonadaceae > Proteiniphilum. The sequence goes on along the minus strand of NZ_JAWRIS010000036.1, from coordinate 136,878 downwards.
ACAACAACAACGATTAAATCTGACACAATTATGGAGCGTATATTTTATATAACTTTCATTTGCTTCGGATTAAGCTATTTGTTAGCTTGTAATAACCCACAGCCGGAGGCCTCCGATTTACTGGAAGAGGCGGAGCGGCTCATTGAGGTTTACCCTGACAGTGCCATGCTTCTTATCGATTCCCTTTTTTATCCGGAAAAGAGCCTGAATCACGAAAATTATATGCGTTTTCTGGTAAGGCAGGTACAGGTAAAATATAAGGTCAACCGCCCCATAGTTGAGGATACGTTGATTTTTCAGGCAAGAGATTATTACTCAACCGGCAGGAAAGATCCTCAACTTGCAATATTAGCCTGGTTTTATAGCGGATGCGTTTATCGTGAACGAAAGGAATACAAAGAAGCAATGCAGCAGTATATAGAGGCCGAAAAGTATGCATCACAAGCCGGAGATATAAGTCTAAAAGGACTGGTTCAATACAATATGGGTGATTTGCTTGCCGGTCAAGGATTATATCTTAAAGCAATAGACCACTATAAAAATGCGGAACATATTTATGCACAATCTCCTGAAAAACTATATGAAAAACAGGCGATTAGTATTAGTGCTATCGGGCGGATGTTTTTGTTGTCAGGTGAAAATGACAGTGCGGTTCAGTATTTCCATGAAGGTTTGGAGATAGCTGAGTCTAAGAATGACACGAAATTACAAAGTCTTTTATCTCAAAATCTGAGTGTAGCTTTTAGAGAGAACAAGCAATACAAAAAAGCGGAAAAATATCTACGCAAGTCGTTTCAATTTAATCCGGATAGTATTGAAATACCCCGCTATTATTTAAATCTTGCCCGGCTTTTTAGGTATCAAGGACAGGTGGATTCTGTAATTTTCTATACCCATAAATTATACCAAAGCATCAGTACAATCGATAACAATACTTTAAAGGCAAGTGCATATGAGTTTCTGGCATCAGTCGAAAAAGAAAATGGCAATTACGAAACAGCGTTTGATTACAATCAAAAATACACCAATGTGTTGATTGAGATTATGAATGAGCGAAACAGGCAATCTATTTATGAAGTACAACAGAAATACAATTTTGAATTACAGCAAAAACAATTTGACGACAAATTCACAAAAGCAGAGCGATTTATCACCCTTCTTATAATTGTAATTTTGATGGGAGCCTTGACATTTTCTTTATATACCTTTAAACAAAGAAAGAAACATATCCTGGCACTACAAAAGATCAATATTCTTCGTAATATGGCGGATGATTTGAAACGGTTACATAGTAATTATGAGTCCGATAAAGACAGAAAGATACGCAGTTTAATGATGGATAAATTCGACACCGTTAAAAAGGTGGCACTGCTGAATAACTCGATTAAAGAAGATGACTCTCCTCAGAAGGTATTAGATAAGTTGAACGAGATTGTGTATGGTAAAAATTTTGAAGAGGAATGGTTGGCAATTTTCCGGGTTTTTAATGAAATCAATCCGGGTGTCTCTGAAGATATTCAGCACCAATATGCTAAGTTTTCAAATAACGAGTTCAGAATATTTATACTGAGTTACGCAAAATTCAGTCCTAATGAAATCGCTGTCGTTTTAAATCTCACCTACAATACTGTGTTGACTTTACGGAGTTCCATCCGAAAAAAAATAAAAATGAACGGTTCCAGACCGGACGATCTACTATACCTATAAACATAACTTTCCCTTTTAATCCGATAAAGATTCAAATTTCACTTCAAATATATTTCTTAATGCCATCTCAATGCCAGTCTACCTATAATACTAAATAACAGTATTATAGGCAAACATTATCATTAAATATTCTAAAGCCTATTGCCTACACAAAAAGGAAATTCTACTTTTCGGACATCATAATTTAAAACATTTGCACTATGAAAAGTCGATTACTTTTACTTACTCTTTTATCGTGTATGTCGATGCTAAGCGCGATAACAGTTCAAAACACGGAAGATAGCAATCCAATTACATTGGAAGGAGATCTTCAAACTGGCAGCATCCGCAAAGGAGGCAATGACGTTACAGCTGAGGTGCAGGGTAACGTGATTGTTGTTCAATTCCACACAAATGTAGGCAATCTGCTGGTTACGCTCACCAATAGCATGAGCGATACGGTATTTGAAATGACGGTAAATACTTCGGAACAAAGTCAGGCATTTATTCCGCTGTCGGGTTTATCATGCGGCATGTATACGATCACATTCAGTAACAATTTTGGCTCACTATACGGCGATTTTGAGATTTAATCTTTAACAACTGCATATATTACGGTAGCTGTTGCGATTTATTCTTGCAAAATATGCAAGTAAGTTCTAAAACAGAAAAATATGTAATATGAGTTTCCCATTTTTCAAGCAATTGGATGCAATGGATTGCGGCCCCTCTTGTCTGCGAATGATTGCCAAGTACTACGGAAAGAATTTTTCCGTACAACAATTGCGGGAAAAATCGCATATTCTGCGGACCGGGGTTAACTTATTGGGATTAAGTGAAGCTGCTGAAAGTATCGGTTTCAGGACTACAAGTGTCCGTACGACCATTGAAAAATTAAAGGAGCAATCCAAGTTACCATGCATCATTCACTGGAACCAGGAACATTTTGTAGTCTTGTATAAAATCAAACGTAAAAAAGATAAATGGTTTTTCTATGTGGCCGATCCGGCTTATGGGCTATTGAAATATGAAGAACAGGAATTTAGGAATTGCTGGATAACAACTGTTCAAGGAGGAGTAGAGAAAGGTGTGGCCATGATGTTGGAAACCACTCCCCAATTTTATGAGACAGACCCGGTAAAATACGAAAGTATATCGCTTTGGTTCCTCTTGAAATATGTAAGGCCATATAAAAAAATGGTCACACAATTGATTATAGGATTGTTCCTGGGCAGTTTATTACAACTATTACTACCCTTCCTTACCCAGTCAATCGTAGACCAGGGGATCGGGCACAGGAACCTGAATTTTATCCAACTGGTTTTAATAGCCCAATTGGTGCTTGTGTTGAGCCGCACAATCATAGAGGTCATCAGGCGGACCATCCTGATGCACATAAGTGCCCGTGTCAATGTATCCTTGATATCCGATTTCCTGATTAAACTCATGAAACTTCCGATGCGGTTCTTCGACAGTAAACTGGCCGGCGACTTAATCCGTCGTATAGAGGATCACAAACGCATCGAAACTTTCCTGACGCAGTCCGTATTGAGCATTCTCTTTTCCGGTATTACAATTATTGTTTTCAGTATTGTGCTGGCGGTTTATAACCTGAGGATATTTGTATTATTCCTTGTTTTCAGCATATTGTATGTCATCTGGATCAAACTGTTTATGAAAAGGAGGGCGGACCTCAACCGTAAAAATTTCGAACAGATGTCCTTGCATCAAAACAATTTGATGCAATTAATCTACGGGATGCAGGATATTAAACTGTTAGGTTGTGAAAAACAAAAGAGGTGGGAATGGGAAGGCATACAGGCGTCGCTATTCCGTATCAACATAAGTTCACTCAATTTGGGGCAATGGCAACAGGTAGGAGCCGTTTTAATAAACGAAGTGAAGAACATACTGATTACAGTGTCTTCGGCAGTGGCTGTCATAGACGGGAATATCAGCCTGGGTGCAATGCTCTCCATCCAATATATCATTGGACAGATGCAGGGCCCGATTGAACAGTTTGTCCTTTTCATGCAACAGGAACAGGATGCCCGGTTAAGCCTGGAAAGGTTAGGTGAAATTCATGGACAAGAGGATGAAGAACACAATGATATGAATGATATCAAAGAGATTGGCCATGAATTACCATTATCTTTCAAGGATGTGTCTTTTACTTACGGTTCATTAAAATCAAAACGGGTTATCAAGAACATTTCGCTTGATATTCCATTTGGCAAGACGACGGCTATCGTCGGACTCAGTGGCAGTGGAAAAACGACATTAATAAAATTACTGCTGGGATTTTATCCTCCTACCGAGGGAGAAGTATTATTGGGAGAAAATTCTCTCCAGCATGTAAGCTTCAAGGAATGGAGGAAACACTGCGGGGTTGTGATGCAGGAGGGATATATTTTTAATGACACCATTGCAAACAACATCGCGCAAGGTGACGATATGGTAGACAAGGAACGCCTGCTATATGCAGTACAGATGGCTAATATAAAAGAGTATATTGAAAGTTTGCCTCTACGTTATAATACAAAAATAGGAAATACCGGGCAGGGACTCAGCCAGGGTCAAAAACAACGCATATTGATCGCAAGGGCGATATACCGTAACCCTGATTACATCTTCCTTGATGAGGCCACGAACGCTCTGGATACCAATAATGAACGGGTCATCCAGGAAAACCTGAATAACTTCCTTGCCGGTAAGACGGTAGTAATCGTAGCTCACCGGTTAAGCACGGTAAGAAATGCCGATAGGATTGTTGTGCTGAAGCAGGGACAAATCGTAGAAGGCGGAACTCATGAGGAACTTGTCAACATGCAAGGTGATTACTATAATCTGGTAAAAAATCAACTGGAAATAAGCAACTAAAAGTATGGACACGCTTAAAAATATAACAGATAAGGATACTCCGACAGGTATAGAACTGTATAACAGGAGTGTTACTGATATATTGGGGGATGCTCCGGCATGGTTGATACATACCGGCAGCTACATGCTGTATGGATTATTGTTCTTAATACTGTCAGGTGCGACATTTATCAGTTATCCCGATGTCTCCAAAGGAACTGTAATTATCGAAGACACTGAAAATGTAAACTGGGTGACCACTAATTCCGGTGGAAAGATTGATATGTTTTTTGTGAGAAATGACTCCCTTATAAAAAAAGGCGACACAATCGGCATCATACAGAATCCGGCACGTTTAAGTGATGTGAAAAGATTCACCCGCATTCTTGGGAATGTTGAACGTTATTATATTACTAACAATACAAATCTTCTTAGAGTATTTCCCTTTGACCTGGTCATGGGTGAAATGTCTGAAGCTTACAATACGTTTACACAGGCCGTTAGAAATTGTATGATATACGATGATTATAACCACTATTCCCAAAGGAAAGCTTTCCTTCAAAAAGAACAACAGATTTTAAAAAGAAATGCGGAAAACAATGAATTGGCTATTTTAAGGATAGACCGGGAAATATTTGAACTTTCTGTCTCACATCAATTGGAAATGGAAAAGAACAGGAAACAACTGGAACTTGCCTACGAAAACATGGTAAACAGTATTATAAAATGGGAGACAAACTATATCATAAAAAGCAGGAATGATGGACGGATAGTACTGGGAGAAGTCAGGGATTTGACACATGTGGTAAGTATGGGAGATACAATATGTACGGTCATTTCAGATAAGGAAGAAAAATTTATCGGTAAAATGTATCTGACTCAGGAAAAGGTAGCAGGCATTGAACCGGGAAACACGGTCAATATAAAATTATTAAAGTATCCTCCCCATACTTTCGGAATTTTAGTGGGCGAAGTTTCTACTGTTTCTTTTGTTCCATTTTATAAAATGTATTCAGTGGATATCGTATTTCCCAACAAACTGAGGACAACGACGCGTAATGAGATAAAATATGAATTGGGGTTGAAGGGAGAAGCCGAAATAATCACTTCCAACAGGAGTATCCTGTCGAGGATATTTAATCCAATCTATAATATATTCAATGATCCATCAGATAGTAAAATAATTTAAATAATCACTTAAGGAGGAATATTATGAAAGAAAAGGATGAAGAAGAAAATATGGAAGAAGATACTTCCGAATTGAATATCGAAGAGTTGACCGACATACAGGGAGGAATTGAGGATGATGACAAAACAATTACCCCAACTTGCGGACTTGGATGTTTTCAGGGTTCCGGCTCGCCCGGGAAAGACTATGAAATAGATGAATAGTCTAAATATCAATAAAGTCCTAAAAAACAGGACATTTTATCAATTATTAAAAACAGATTTTATGAAAAAAGAAGAATTCAAGAAAATTGCTGACGATGTACAGACTGCAGCTGAAGAAGTAAAGAAAGATGTGGAAACTTTACTGGATGGTACTCTCGAAGAAATTGCCGGCGGAGCTCAAGGGGCTGTCGACCTTGAAGAAGATGGACTTTGTATTTGTCTTTCCAAAGCAGGTTCATAGTTAGTCAAGTAGAAGATGTGTGATTAGCTCACACATCTTCTACCTTTTAAAGTATCATTTAAATACGTATCCATATGAAAATCTACTTCAACTCCCAGTATGCTATCAGAAATGAAGAAAATTGCTCATATCTCGTAAAAAAGAATATGAAAGAGCCTCGTTTATCTAAAGAAGAATATGACAAGATTCTCCCAGTTACTCTTTTACCCCCGATTGTTGGATATCTAATAGATCGACTTGCCGGGAATGAGCTAAATGATGCAATTAATTCAATTCATATGGATCTTGATATCTCAAAGAATTCACTCTATGAATTTATTAGAAAGATCATAGACAATGAACATTTCCTGAGAATGAAATTTCAGTCAACGACGGTATTATTACCACCATATCTTCTTACTAAAAATTCAAATCACGGAAGGATCATTTCATTAACCGATTTTCATCCATTGGATAATTTTATTAAGAAAAGGCCGGCATTCCCGTTATTCATTAGCCTTATGATTACTTCAAAATGCCAAACCGATTGTGTATATTGTTATGCAGATAAATCACGCAAAGATGATCTGGACATAGAAACAATTTTAGGCGTAATCGATCAAGCATATACTGAGGGTGCACTCTACATGAATATAAGTGGAGGAGATATTTTTGCTATGAAAGAATGGAGAAAAGTCTTAAAAAAACTATATAAATGTAATTTACAACCATTTATATCAACAAAGATTCCTTTAAAGGAAGCAGATATTATATTTCTAAAAGAAACGGGAGTAGAGAGAATACAATTCTCCATTGACTCATTCCTTTCGGATGAGATTAATTTAATTGTGAGAAGAGATAAAGAATACCCTGAACAAGTAAAAAACACATTCTCCCTTTTAAAAAAATATGGGATTCTTCTGGAACTAAAATCCGTTATAACTAAATATAATTCTACTTTAAAAAGTGTCAGAAACACTCTTGAGATATTCGAGAACTTCAGCGATATTATTCAGAGTTGGAATATTACTCCTGCCTTCTACTCCGAATTTAAAGGTAATTACAGTAACTATCAAGCTACGGATAATGCCTTGGGTAATATATTAGAACTAATAGCTGGAGTAGAATCTCCCATTCCAGTTATTAAAAGAAATTTGGAAAACAAATTGCATATCTCTAAAATCCCTTATATGGATGATAATGATTTTGTTTGCAAAAACAGGAATTGTGTCGCAAATACTTATTCTATGGCCATAATGTCGAATGGCAAATCTACCCTTTGTGAAATGATGTATTATAATCAAAATTTCTATACAGGAGATATTAAAAATAGTACAATCAAAGAAATATGGAATTCAGATTTATCTCTCAAATTCTTTGCACCAAAGCAAAACGAAATAGTAAACACTGAAAATAATCCTTGCTTTACTTGTAAATTGTTTGAAAAGTGCAAAACTCAAAATTACAAAAAGATTTGTTATGTTGACGTCGTGAAGGTGTTTGGCCCACAAAGATATGATTACCCGGATCCTCATTGCCCGAAAGCCCCAACTCATAATCCCGAATTATTATTATATTAGATCGGTAGGACATAGGATTAGAGAGGGGATTTGTTCCTGTTGAATATTCACAACAGCTACATATAATGAATTATCCAATTACTCTTGTATAGAAATAAAATATTTAATTAAAGAACAAAAAGAAGGTGAAGATAATTTACAAGAAGACCTAACCAATTGAATATAGAAGAACTGACTAATATCCAAGGTGGGATTGATGATGATAATATCATACCTCGGTCTTGTGGACTTGGATGTTTTCAGGGAGCAGTATCTCCCCAGTGAGAGAAAAAGAATAATAATATTATCAATGAATATAGGTGATCACTATATATTAAGATAAATAAGACGTCAATTTATCAAACTCTGACAATCTTTTGAATAGAAAAAAGGATTGGTGGTTTTGCAAGTTAAAACAGCAAAATGTGAATTATTTATTAACAATTTAATTATTGAAAAATTATGAAAGAAGATGAAGTAAAAAAAACAGAAGATGCGAAAAAGGAAGAGGTCATTACAAATGACGAGGCACAAACTTTAGAAGGCGGTGTTGCAAATGTAGAATCTTCAGAGCCTGCAAGCACAATATCCGGAGACGGATATGCTGTTAAATGCTGTAACAAAGGAGAGCCCGTAGAAGTTAGTTGATGACAACCGTATTGATACAAAGACGATTAATCTATCAAAACATTTAAATAAAATATAGGATAGAGAGAAATAAAATTCTAAGTTACTTTCTATTTCTATCTTCTTGCCGTGTTATTAAAGATAGTAAACTTCGTCGATGATTATAACGATTATTTATGATTCAGGGTGCATAAGGAATTTGTCTGTATTAATTTTCAATGTGCACCCGAATCTAACCTCAAAAACAAATAAAAAGAAAGTTATGATAGATTTTCCAAAAATCACTCTTAATAGTAGATATATCCCTCGAATAGCACGTGGGGAAAAGAAATATCTATTAATAGATACAGTTGGACTTACAGAGTATTCACTTACATACCCTCTATTTTTCATATTAAATCAAATCAAATGTAATCCTATTTCCCTCAAAAATTTACAGATAGCATATGCAGAAAAGAAATTAGAATATCAATTCGATGATCTAATTGAAATAATAAAAGAAGACCAAATACCCAATTTGTTGGTTGAGTCTTCTACGAGTTCGTCAGAATCAAAAAATTTTTATCGGAATAAAAATCAAATAACGTCTCTCGCTGAATACAGTCCTGAAAGAGTTGATTTTTTTATTACAAAATATTGCAATCTCAAGTGCAAGCATTGTTTTGAAAGCTCATCTTTCGAATTAAGAAAACCTGCTCCAATTGATTTAGACTTGGCCAAGAAAGTATTTGAACAGATGGACTACATGAGCGTTAGTCAGCTCAAGATTACCGGTGGAGAAGTACTCACAATTCCAAACTTCATGGAAATATTAGAATTATCTCTAAAATTCCGTTTTCAAGTGATGATTTTAACAAACGGTATTCTATTGAATGACAAACTGATAGAAAAACTTAGAGCTAAAAATGTTTTGATAGGTCTTTCTTTAGATGGTGTTGACAAAGAAACTCATGAAGGACTAAGAGGAAGAGGAAGTTTCAAACGCCTGGATATAAATCTCAAAAAATTAAAAGAAGCTGGAATTAAATACTCCTTAACCACATCGGTTAATTCAATGAATTACAAACAAATAGAGGAGATAACTGAAAAAGCATTTAATACTTATGGTGCAGCGAATATCACATTTAGCTATGTTAGATCAATGGGAAGAGCCGCAGAAAATAAGTTTTTGTTTATAGATCCCGGAAAAGAAGATGAAATTAGGAGTAAAGTAGAAAACTTGGGCAGAGTTTTTGGAAATGACAAAGTGATATATTCAAATGATACCAATCTGACTAAAGAGGAAAGTAGCAGTAATACTATATCTTGTGCTGCAGGAACAAGTATCATGGCTATGGATTCTGATTTTAATGTTTATCCATGTATTTATGGTATTGGGATAAGAGATCTCTATATAGGATCATTGAAGAATGAGACTTTAGAAGACATATGGTACTCTGATAAGTTTGATATTTATAGAGGAAAATTAAAGTTAGAAAATTTACCAGAATGTTATAGTTGTACTTACAACAAGAAATGCTGTCTTAGAAACTGTAGAATTAAACCTGTATTCGATGGTATGAGTTTTTATGATCCTGTGTCATACTGTTTTAAAAATCAAATAATTAATAGCTAATATAAGCCTTCAAACTTTATCCAAACTATATAAAAAGTAGTGCAAATACGAAAAATAAAAAAATAAAATTATGAAGACAAAAATTATATCAACAATCCTATTACTCAACGTTTTCGTATTTACTATGAAAGCAACAACTTCAGTACAAGGTAGAATTATTGAAGAATCAACTAATTTACCCATGGAGTATACCAATATATTGTTATTATCTATACCTGATTCCGCTTTTGTTACCGGCACTACCAGTGATGAAAATGGATTGTTTCAATTCAATAATTTAAACAATGGAAAGTATGTACTGAAAATATCTTATATAGGGTTCGAACCTAAGCTTATTCCTATAGTCATATCATCTGAACCTCTTGAATTAGGAAGTATAAAATTAGAAGAATCAAATATATTGAGTGAGGTGATCATTACATCTAAAATCCCTCCATTTCAAGCCGGAATAAATGGAGGGATCGTAGCTAACGTATCAACCACTTTGTTAAGCAGTGTGGGAACAGCAAGTGATGTATTACAGCGGATGCCGGGCGTTATATCTGACAATGGGAAATTGTCAGTATTTGGGAAGGGGGCTCCCATTGTATACATCAACAACCGCAAAGTACAGGATGCGTCGGAATTGGAGCGGATTGAATCGTCGGAAATATCCACAGTGGAACTGATTACCAATCCCGGTGCAAAATATGATGCCGAAGGCCGTGCCGTGCTTTTGATCAAAACAAAAAGTCGGACAAACGGTTTTTCAACCCAGGTGACCGAACGTCTCAGGATAGGGAAATATTTAGGCGACAATGAAAACATCAGCGCCGCCTATACCACGGGCGGACTGAACCTGTTTGCAACCTATTACCATAACTATAGTAAGCGGGAATCGACCGAAGATCATTATTTCACATTAGAGAATGAGGAGGGCGTATGGAAATACAATACACTATTGCCCGACTATGTGTATTCCAACAATTCACAGCAAATTTCCGCCGGGTTTGATTATTCCATGAATGACATACACTCTGTCGGCGGGCAATATCAATTTTATACAAGTGACTATAAGGATACGATGCCAATCTATACTACCACGGATTTGAATGATGACCGGTACGAAACTTCACAGGCACAAACTTCTTCGAAAAACGACGGCTATCGACATTTAGTGAATGCGTTCTACAACGGCGATTTAAGCGACAGGTTTTCGCTCCGTCTTGATTTTGACTACCTGAAAAATCACGATGAAGGGAAGCAGCAGTCCAATGAGATCATCAATGATTCGGACACAAGGATAGTGGATATTTTCAATCAGACCGATTACGATCTGTACGCAGGCAAATTGACGAACAGTTGGAAATCGGGGTTCGGGCTTGTTGAATTTGGTGCGGAATACAATTACATCTCCGGCGACGGTTTCGTGCGCAGCAACGGCAGTACGGACAATACAGAATTTACCAACAAGGAGCAAAAAACGGCCGGCTTTGCCAGTTACTCGCACACGTTATGGAACGTTAACGTAGTTGCGGGTTTGCGTTACGAGTTTACCTCGGAACAGTTTACCGAAGGCGAAGAAAAGACAGAGATCATCGACCGCTCATACAGTGACTGGTATCCGAATCTCTCGGTTTCGGGTGCGTTGGGAGATGTGAATTTGAGCTTTGCGTTCAATAAAAGGACACGACGCCCCAGTTTCTCTCAACTTAACGGCAACGTGGTTTACATTAACCGCTTTGTTTTTCAAAGAGGCGATCCCTATTTAAAGAAATCCAATATTTATGACTTGAATCTGCAAGCGACACTGAAAGCTTTCACCATAAGTGGCGGTTATGCGTACACAAAAAACCCCGTTTTATTCTTTCTTACGGAACAGGAAAACAACGCCAACTCAATTCTATCCACGTATGCCAATTTTCCGAAATACCGGGAACTGTATGCCACGTTTAACTGGAACACCAGGATTGCCTTTTGGCAACCGAATTATTCGATTAGCGCGGCTCAACCGTTTTTTTCAGCAAATTACAACGGGCAAATGATTGATTACGACAAGTTCAACTACAATTTCCGGGCATATAACGATTTTACGTTACCCGCAGGTTGGGTGCTGTCATGCAATTTTATGCATTGGAGCGACCGTCAGGACGCCTTCTTTGAATTAGTTAGTTATCAGCGTCTTGATTTAGGTGTCCGCAAATCATTTCTTAATAATTCGTTACGGATGAACCTGATGGTATATGATATTTTCAATGGTGTAAAACTTGAAAATCAAATGAAAATTAATAATCTGGATTGGTTTTCAAATCAAAAGTTCGAATCTCGCTATGCCTCTCTTTCGATTACATATTTATTCAACAATTACAGAAAGAAATATAGAGGTAGCAGCGCTGCTCAAGACGATATTAACCGATTTAATTAGTAGTATCCATGCTATATAATGAAAATGAAGTCTACATCCTCAACCCGGCTTATGTGATGAGAAACGATTCACGCCGGGTTGTCATTTTTTCCGGATTAGAACGAAATCATTTAAGCGCAAGGAATTGGGAGAGTTATATCCTCCCTTTACATGCAAAACTGTTCAGCTTTTTCACTTTTGACAGGCCATTAAATGTTACCATCACCTTATTGAGCCAATATTTGAAACGCGATATTGAGGCTATAAAAAGAATCATTTTTCCTTTTATCGAGAATCCTTTGTCAGTATACACAAAATATAAAGATAAAAAGGTATTCATACCTAAAAATGTAATTATAAATAGAAACCAAATAGAGGGGGAAGTCAATTACTTGAATTTAAAACCAGATCATTTTAACTGTCATCAGATTGATATAGTATCACGGCGGTTGTTCACAGCCCCATCATTACTTACGATCATGCTGAACAATACATGCGCAGCCGATTGTGTGTATTGTTACGCAGATACGAAAACTAAAATTCAAAAAAGATTGAAGACTTCCCGTATCATGGAGTTAATTGAAGAGGCCCATGCAATGCAAGTGAGGGCCGTCAACCTCTTGGGAGGTGAAATATTCCTTCACCCTGATTGGTCCATCATACTAAAAAAATTAGTGGACTTGAACATGCCTCCAGAATACATTTCAACCAAATATCCAATCAATGCTGATATCATTGATGCCATCAAAAGAACAGGATATAATAATCCTATTCAAGTATCATTAGACACTTACTCAGCTGACATATTGAAAAGAACGTTATCAGTAAGGACCAGATACCTTTCCCAAATCATAAATGGAATCGAACTGTTAGATAAAAGCGGGCTAAAATACAGGATTGCGTCTGTACTGACAACCCATAATACGAATATCGAAAATTTTGAAAATCTTTTTCGCTTCATATCGAATTTGAAAAATATCAAGGACTGGCGTATAACTCCTGCCGTGAATTCAATCAAAGTAGAATATGAACGTTTTAGAAAACTCAAACCAACCAAGGATGCAATAGAATCTTTGTACGAATTTATAGAAAGGAATATAATCCCTTTTGTTGATTTTTCCATATTGCTGAACCGTATTGTACTTAACAGGGAATTTTATTACTGTAGAACCGGCAGCAATGACTTCAAAGGGGAGAGGTGTTCGGCATTGAATAATCACCTGTTTATTTTACCGGATGGGAAGGCAACCATTTGTGAACAGTTATATTGGCATCCACAATTTTTGATCGGAGATGTTTCAACGGATAGTATTTCGAAAGTCTGGACCTCGCGCGACGCTTTTAGATTGCTGACATTAAAAAGGGACGACATTCAAGAAAATAGTTCATGCAAAGAATGTCAACTTTTTGATGAATGTTTTTCCAACAATAACCGCTGTTGGGTTGATATTATCAAAGTGTATGGAAAAGAAAACTGGGATTACCCTGATCCTCGTTGTTTCTATGCTCCCCCAATGATCAATAATTTAGGATTCTAATATAATACGGCATCTACCGCTACTCCCGTAAGTTGTTTCTGTTCTTCGAGAGGAATACCCAACCGCTCAAAAGTCTTCAACAATTCCGGATCTACTTCGTCTAAGCTTTTCGGGCTCTTCTTCTTTGTAGGATCGGCATAGTAGATGATATCCTGATAATCGATCTCGGGAATTTTCAGGTGCGGCCAATCCGGCATTTCCATCGTCAACCAATGCCGATAAGGTGATATCTCAATTAATTTGAACAATCATTGCTTTCAGAATGTTAAATTAGCACATAAATGAATGAATGTGATGATTTATTATTGTGCAAATCATCAAATCAACAAATCAGTAAATCGACAAATCAATAATCTTATGAAAAGAGGAGCATTTTTCTTAATTATCTTTACCGCCTGCTTCGGCCTAATGGCGCAATCTAATTATAAAGTGGATCCGGCGCACGCTTCAGTGAACTTTAAGGTGAAACATAATGGTATTACATTTGTACAGGGGCGGTTCGATAAATTCGACGGTGCCATTATTGGTAGTCCGCAACAGTTGGAATCGGCAAGGGTCTTTTTCAATATAGAGGCAGAAAGTATCAATACGGGTATAGCCATGCGCGACGATCATTTACGAAGCGCTGATTTTTTTGAAGTGAAACGGTTTCCGACCATGTCGTTCGAAAGTACGAATGTCGAAAAGGTGGAAGACGACAAGTACAAATTACATGGCAAGCTCCAGATCAAGGATGTTACCAAAGATGTCACTTTTGACGTGGTATACGGTGGTACGGTGAAAGGAAAAGACGGTTCGGAAGTGACAGGATTTATTGCCACGAACAAGATCGACCGCTTGGATTACAAGATTGCTTTCGATCCTGAAGGGACAGGGATTGGAAAAGACGTTTTTATTACTCTTTTCCTGGAATTCAAAAATAATTAAGTAGCTGCACGAAAAAAGCCGGCATTACGTCGGCTTTTTTCGATTTTAATTTGCACTATTTCTATTTCTTTAAATACTTTGAAATAACACCATCTGGTAATAAGATATCCGACAATTCTGTATAAGGTACCGATACATCAATGATCCCCATGGCAAAAGGAGCGATCTCATACTGGTTATAGGAGTAATGGATATTTTCTCCGTCGAGCCAGAAGTTGTTATTAGGTACAATATCTTCAATGGTGAAGAATCCTCTCATAAGAAGGGAGTCAGGAACCGGCGCATCGTAATTTTTCATCAACTGGGCCACAATTTTTTCTGTAAGTGGCTTAAAATATCCCGGTACGAACAGATCCTCTTCCGAAAGGGTAACTAACCCGTTCAGGTCGATATTGGTATAGGTGATCCGGGAGGAGCCGTGCGCACCTCCCTCATAATCGCTGTACTCCACGGCATAACTCAACAGGGAATCGTTCCGGTATAATATTTTATTGCTGTTATTCATGATATACCAGTACCATGAAGGCATTTTTCCTTCTAAGCGGGTTTTGTCTTCATAATAATAGTTCGACAATGATTGATACCGTTCCGTATATTCTTTAAGATATTGATCCACGGCTTCCTGGGGGAGGAGGGCATCATAATTACTATCCCCAAAGAATGTTCCCTGGAATATCTGTTGTAAGCGCGCCAGGCTTTCGCTATCCCGGAATTTTACAGGATAGGTAAAAGACACATTTACATCGGCATAGGGCAGGGTAGTATCGTTTTCTTGCAAAAGCGGAATATGCCGCGACACCACAATGCTGTCAAAATCTATTCTGGATGATTTTGCTCCTCTTCTTTCGTTGCACGAGACCAGCATGATTCCCGTCAGGAGGATAAGGATTGAAAATTTAGTTGTGATTTGCATACTGTTATCGATTATCATATTGATATTTACTATATTGGCACTGCCTGTCCCGATTTATCGGGATTATTCCCATTGACACATTATTCCCATTGGCACATTAGTCACACATCATCACTTAATCACTTAGGCACTTAACCACTTAACCACTTTAGGCACATCGTCACATTTAACTACACTTCTGTTAACTCTGTTGATTCTGACGAATTCCGTTGAACGTTGTTTGTGCTATTGAATTATCTGCCTGATGGCACCCAATTCCGGATAGAAGTACACTTTGATCGGCTGTTTGCCATTATCGAACATCCTCCTTACAAGGACATCCTGTGAGCCGTACTGTGCTACATCCACCTCTTTGTTTGCCAACGTCCTGTTTTTGAATTCAACGCTCAATGCGGCTTTACCCGGAACATTGTATACAATCCCGTCACTGAGTTTATTTTCCAATCGTTTCAAATCGCGGTCGGACAGTTGCATCTCTACTTTTGGTGTTTTATTCACCAGTGACAGGTAGATGGGTTCTCCGGCAAGGTTATCGGCATCCACGGTACCCAATTTTTCTGAGAAACGGCCAATTACCCTGCGATCGATGTCACTCTCATCGGGAATAACCGTGTAGCTGTGAGTAAAGTACTCGGTCTGTTCGGTCCCGGCAAAAAGCTCCGTCAGCGCTTTCTCCTGCAGGTTGATTTCCTCCATTACCACCTTATAAGCATTTCCGTCGGGAGGCATGTTCTCTGCTTCGCCGGCCAATATATCTGTTCTGCTGCTTCGCAACCCGAATATCTGCCTGGCTACCAATTCTGCCTGTCTGGCAGTAGATCCGGCCATAAGTGTCTCCTGGGACAAGTAATTCCGTGGATTGACAGAAGGTGCTGTCCCCTGGGGAATTTTTAATTCCTGAAGTACTTCGGGTTCCGGATTTGCATTGATACTGACAATTATTCCGTCTTCCCGGAGGTAGACGAATGGTTCTGATGCTTTGGGCCGGAATGCTACCATAAAAGAGTTATTCTTGTCGGGTATACCCTTATTTATTATCGAGATATCTTCCAGTGTATATACGGTTTTATCCTCAGTGACAGGTTTTTCTATACCCAGGTAGCGTTGCGCATAAGGATAAAATTCTCCTTTCCGGAAAGTTGATTTCTTTACTAACAACGTTATTTCGAACGATGTCTTGGGCAATGAATAAATGACACCATAGTCATTGGCCTTGGTGGCGTTTACCCGTGTCGTCTTCTGCGCCGATGCTCCGACGGTGATAGTAAGGATAAGTGCCGGGACTATATATTTTACTTTCATCATAATTCGATTGTAATTCGGTTGTTATTCGATTGTTATTCAGTTGTAATTCGGTTGTTATTCGATTGTTATTCAGTTGTAATTCGGTTGTTATTCAGTTGTTATTCGGTTGTTGGTGGTTGCATTATCCCGCAAAGCGGGAAATAACAGCGAAGCGAATAACGTGCGAAGCACAAATAACAATTGAATAACGCGAAGCACATATTAGTGGGCTGATTGGAATTGTTCCAAAAAGCGGACGTCATTTTCAGAAAACATCCTCAGATCTTTTACCTGGTATTTGAGATTGGTAATACGTTCAATTCCCATTCCCAATGCATAACCGGAATAGACCTTGCTATCGATACCGCAATTTTCCAATACATTCGGATCTACCATGCCGCATCCCAGAATCTCCACCCATCCGGTATGTTTACAGAAAGGACACCCTTTCCCGCCACAGATATTACAGGAGATATCCATTTCTGCACTGGGTTCGGTAAAGGGGAAGTAGGAAGGCCGCAGCCGTATTTTTGTTTGTTCGCCGAACATTTCCCTGGCAAAGAAAAGTAATGCCTGTTTCAAATCGGCAAACGACACATCCTTGTCAATATAAAGCGCTTCTACCTGATGGAAAAAGCAATGGGCACGGTAAGAGATCGCCTCGTTCCTATACACACGTCCCGGACAGATGATCCGGATCGGGGGATCGGTTTTTTCCATTACACGTGTCTGTACCGAAGAGGTATGCGTGCGTAATACGACCTGCGGGTCGCTTTGGATAAAAAAGGTGTCCTGCATGTCGCGCGCAGGATGGTCATCCGCGAAATTCAACGATGAAAATACATGCCAGTCGTCCTCCACCTCCGGTCCTTCGGCAATGGAGAAGCCGAGCCGTTTGAAGATATCACAAATCTCTTCTTTGACGATTGAAAGAGGATGGCGTGTACCCAATGGTATGGGATAAGCGGTACGCGACAGGTCCATATCACTCCGGGTATCAGTGCTGTTTTCGAACTGCTTCTTCAATAATTCAATTTTTTCGGACGCTTTCTGTTTCAGTTCATTCAGCCGCATACCCACTTCACGCTTTTGTTCAGGTGGAACAGTGCGGAAATCATCCATCAGGGAAGATATACTTCCTTTTTTACTAAGGTATTTTATGCGTGCTGCTTCTACCTTTTCCGGGGCGGAGACCGTCAATTGCTCAATTTCGGAGAGGAGAGCCTCTATCTTTTCTATCATTGTCATTGAATCTTTATAAAACTATACAGCGCAAAAATAGTGATTTTATTGCTATTTATTCCGGTTTTTGGGTAAAGATTTGTTTGAAACCACAGTAGTGTAAAGGTTAAATTCGTACTTTTGCCGGATAAAGCATTTTCGGAAATGATCGAAAGGATACGCGGATTCATAGAAAAAGAGAAACTATTGACGCCTGGTGCTTCAGTCATCGTGGGATTGAGTGGGGGTATGGATTCTATGGCGCTGCTCGATCTGCTTACGTTGTTGGGGTACCAGTGTGTGGCGGCACATTGCAATTTCCATTTGCGTGGTGAAGAATCAAACCGTGATGCCGCATTTGTAAAAAAGTGGTGTAAAGCCATCGACATCCCTTTCACGTCTGTTGACTTCGATACTACCCAATATGCGGCAGACAGGAAGATATCCATTGAAATGGCGGCGCGAGAGTTGCGCTATGACTGGTTTGAAATTGTCCGCCGGCAGTATGATGCCGAAGCTGTTGCCGTAGCCCATCACAAGGACGATTCCATAGAAACTGTGCTGCTTAACCTGATCCGGGGCACCGGCATCCGGGGATTGGCAGGCATCATGCCGAGGAACAAACAGGTGGTACGCCCTCTCTTATGCGTGACACGTGCCGGGATTGAGGAGTATATCGCTCAACGGGATATACCTTATGTGTTTGACAGTACTAACGATGAAACTATTTTCCTGCGGAATTCGCTCCGGTTGAATATCATTCCTCAATTGGAAAAATTAAACCCTTCGGTGAAAGAAGCCATTTGGCGCACTTCCCGTAATCTCTCTGAAGCGGAGAAGGTTTACAGTGCTTCTATACGGAAAGCAGTTGGGGAGCTGTACCGGGAGGATACAATTGATATTGCAAAACTTCGGAAGACGGCCTCACCCCTGTCGGTGCTGTTTGAAATTCTCTCTCCGCTTGGTTTCGGGGCGTCGGTGATCGAGGATGCTTACCTTGGTATGGAGGGTGTTTCAGGAAAAGTCTTCTACTCGAAATCTTACCGTCTGATCAAAGATCGTGACTTTTTCATCCTCGACCGGATAGACGGTAATGAATCGCACGGAGAACTTATCTATATCAATCCGGAGACAGAAGAGGTTACCGGGCCGCTTCACCTGATGATCCGGCGGGAAAAGATGCCTCTTTCCATAGAGAAAGACAATCGGTTTTTGTATGCAGATATGCGTAGGTTGACATTTCCGCTTACATTGAGGAGATGGAAAGAAGGCGACTGGTTCATCCCTTTCGGCATGAAGGGCAGGAAGAAAGTAAGTGATTATTTCACCGACAGGAAATACAATCTGAAGGAGAAAGAAAACGCATGGCTGCTGCTTTCCCGAGATGATATCGTCTGGATTGTAGGGGAACGTCCCGATGACCGCTATAAAATAACGGAAGGGAGCACGGACGTTTTTATCATTGAAGTGATAGATAATGACCCTACAATAAAGAAAAAGTGAAAATTTTTCAGAATTGATGCAACCTTTTTCGCTTTTTTGCATCTATATTAAAGAGTAAAGAGTAAAGATTTGGAATTTGATAGTTTTTTCACTTAATCACTTAGGCACTTAATCACTTAGGCACTTAATATATAATCAATATGAGGGACAATACAATCAAAGACTTATTGGTAGTGGGATTTTTCATCGGCTTCGCCTATTATGTATCCCGCTATTATCAACAAAAAAAACAAAAAGAGAGGGAATTACGGGAAAGCCTCCATTTCCAGTTGTTTTAAGGTTTTCTTTTAGATGTCATCTTTTCGGAAATCTCTTTGGCACCTGAATTAAATTTTATTCCGGTAAGTTTTCGATGCCGGAATTTTTGTACCTTTGCGGGTCAATCAACAGTTTTATGCTTACACTCAGAATAATCAACGAAAACCCGGAAAAGGTTATACGGCAGCTATCGAAAAAACATTTCGATGGCAGGGAGATCATCGGTCAGATTATCGATCTGGATAATACAAGACGCAAGACACAGACTCAACTCGACGCTATCCTTGGCGAGATCAATACTATATCCAAGTCTATCGGCCAGCTTATGAAAGAGGGAAACAGGGAAGAAGCAGATGCAGCACGTGAAAAAGTGCGATTGCTGAAAGAGACCTCCGGAGAGCTGGGTGAAACGCTGAAAGAAGCAGAGCAAAAAATAGAGGCTTTGTTGGTCACTATTCCTAACTTGCCGCACGATTCTGTGCCGGAGGGGCGGACAGCCGAAGACAATCTGGTTGAACGGAGTGGGGGAGATATTCCGTCGCTCGATGATAATGCCCTTCCGCATTGGGAGTTGGCTAAAAAATATGACCTGATCGATTTTGAATTGGGGGTAAAAATTACCGGAGCCGGTTTTCCGGTGTATAAGGGAAGGGGTGCACGGTTTCAACGCGCTTTGATCAACTTTTTTCTGGACAGTGCACGCGATGCGGGATTCACCGAAGTCCAGCCTCCTTATCTGGTCAACAGTGATTCCGGCTTTGGCACGGGGCAGTTGCCCGACAAGGAAGGACAGATGTACCACGTGGGATTGGACGACCTTTATCTTATCCCTACTGCAGAGGTACCCGTTACCAATATCTACCGTGATGTGATCCTCGATGAAAAAGAACTCCCCGTCAGGAATACCGCCTATTCAGCCTGTTTCCGTCGGGAAGCGGGCTCCTATGGAAAAGATGTGCGTGGGTTAAACCGTTTGCATCAGTTTGATAAAGTGGAGATCGTCTGTATCGACAAACCGGAAAATTCCTATGAACGCCTCGACGAGATGGTACGGTATGTACAGACACTGGTCGAAAAACTC
Source organism: Proteiniphilum sp. (assembly GCF_040307845.1). GTDB lineage: Bacteria > Bacteroidota > Bacteroidia > Bacteroidales > Dysgonomonadaceae > Proteiniphilum. The sequence goes on along the minus strand of NZ_JAWRIS010000036.1, from coordinate 115,812 downwards.
GAACTTCCCTGGCGTATCCTGCGCCTTTGTGGAGGAGATATCAGTTTTACTTCGGCGTTGACTTTCGATTTCGAAGTGTATTCCACCGCCCAGAAGCGCTGGTTGGAAGTGAGTTCGGTATCCAATTTCGAGAGTTACCAGGCCAACCGGTTAAAATGCCGCTACCGGAATGCAGAACGTAAGACCGAACTTTGTCATACACTCAATGGCAGTGCCCTGGCCCTGCCGCGTATCATGGCTGCATTGCTGGAAAATAACCAGACACCGGAAGGTATACGGATTCCGGCGCCATTGGTACCGTACTGTGGGTTTGACCTGATCGATTGAGGATCGGCGAACAGTGTAAGTTGCCGGTACTGTTTATACGAAGGGAATGCTTCTGAAAGAAAAAGAGTGGTATTTATTTTTTTATTTTAAATGATTGTCCTATCTTTGCACACCGAAAATTGAGAATATTCAAACAGCAGGATCAATGGAGTTTGTTCAAGGTCATCAGAGGACTGGTTACAAGTTGATGATCGGTGGCTTCAGAGACCGGAAAAAATAAAAATCAATATGAAGAAAGAGATTCATCCCAACAATTACCGTCCGGTAGTTTTCAAAGATATGTCGAATGAAGAGATTTTCATTTCACGATCTACGATTAACGCAAAAGAAACTATCGAAATAGACGGTGTTACCTATCCGTTGGTAAAACTTGAGATTACCAGTTCTTCACATCCGTTCTATACCGGAAAACAAAAACTGGTAGATACGGCTGGACGGGTTGACAAGTTCATGAGCCGTTACGGAAACCGTAACAAACACAAATAAATCCGGTATCCACAGGATTACACCGGTATTGAAAGGGTTAATAAAGTAACAATAGCGGCGGTCTGATAGGGATCGCCGCTATTGTTATATAAGTCATGGTTTGATTTTATGCAAAATTGTGTACTTTTGTATTATCCGACAGGGTATATCCAATAAAACCTCGAAGTTTTACGCTGAGGGAGAATGCCCGGGCTTACCAATAAACAAGTAGAGAGCCAATGAAACGAATTATCGAATCATTTTTATTAAAAACGGAGCTTCATACTTTTATTCGGCAAAAGAAGATTTTACTACTTCCGCTCATCATACTGTTCTGCCTTCCGTTACCGGCCCAGGTGCAATTAAATGACAATGCGAAGATAAGCCTTCTGACTGCTTCACCCTGGTATGGAGCCATATATGCTTTCTTTGGACATACCGCCATTCGTGTACAGGATGACTCTACCGGTGTGGATGTGGTTTTTAATTATGGCTATTTTGATTCGTCTCGACCCCATTTCATATATAACTTTATACGCGGGAAGACCGATTATGTCGTGGGTGATACCTCTTTTGAGGCATTCCTGAGTGAATATGAATACTGTGGGCGACAGGTGGTTGAGCAGGAACTGAATTTCTCGTCCGCCGAAAAGCAACAATTGTACGATGCGCTAACCATCAATGCCTTACCCGAAAACAGGAGTTACCGCTATAATTATTTTTATGATAATTGCTCCACCCGTCCCCGTGACATGATGGAAAAGTACACGGACGGCATCATCCAATATCCTGTAACTGCCGCGGACCAGTCTTATCGCGACCTGGTGCATGAATGTGTGGATGGTTATCCCTGGTATCGGTTTGGTATCGACTTGCTGATAGGCAGTCCTGCCGACAGCACTATCGATGTAAGGGCAAAAATGTTTATCCCGGGCTATTTGATGCGTTCTTTTGAGGAGGCTGCCATTCAGAGAGGCGACACGTTGAATGTTCCCTTGGTAAAAAATAGTAAAATTCTATTGCCGCTTGATACAGAGAAAAATAGCAGAAGCGAAGGAGGTATTTTTACGCCTATTATTACGGCATTCGCGTTATTGCTCCTTACCATAATCGTCTCGCTCATTCAGGTTGCCAAACTGAACACGACAAGCTTAACCAGATTTTATGATACCCTGTTGTTTGCGATTGCCGGACTGGCAGGAATAATCCTCCTGGTATTGATGTACTTTTCAGAGCATCCTGCCACCAATCCCAACTGGAATTTTGTCTGGTTGAATCCTTTTGCGTTGATCGCAGCTTCTTTCTTCTGGATGAAATCGGCAAATAAAGCGGTTTATTTCTATCATTTTATTAACTTTGCACTCTTAACGCTTTTCCTCTTGTTATGGTGGTTGATTCCACAGCAATTGCCCCTGGCAACAATCCCATTTTCAATGAGTTTATGGTTCAGGTCGGGGACAAATATTTATATGTTGAGGAAAAAGAGGTTAAAAAACAAACAGTTCACCACGAGTAAACACCTGAAAGCAGGGTGGGGTGGATTGTAGATCAGGTAAATGACAGAAATACGGGCATGACTAGAATATTATCTTCACTGGTTGCTTTTTTTTCAATCACTTCGCTTTTTGCGCAAACACCCGCGGGAGAGATCCCGAAATTGGTGGTGGGTATTACCATCGACCAGTTCCGGGGTGATTACCTGGAGATGTTCAGGCATAAATTCGGAAACAAGGGATTCAACAGGTTATTGAATGGCGGGCTTGTGTACAGTAATGTATACTACAATTTTCCCAATCTGAATAAAGCATCTTCCATTGCGACTATCTTTACCGGCGCCAATCCTTCCTATCATGGAATTATGGCAGAGAAGAGGTATTTGATAGAGTCAAACCGTGAAATATCCTCTTTCTTCGACGATAACTATCTGGGCAATTTCACTACCGAAAAGCTTTCTCCTCTTCCTATCAAGGTTTCTACCATTGCTGATGAATTGAAAATCGCTTCAGGGGGCCAGTCGGACATCTTTGCCTTTGCCCCCGACGCATCCCAGGCATTCGCTTCCGGCGGGCATGCTGCCAGTGGCGCTTTCTGGATCGAAGAGGAAAATGGAAAATGGGCAACCTCTACCTTTTACAAGGGGAAGCAACCAATTGTAGATCAGTATAATAGAAGCGGGCAGTCGCTCACCTATACCATCACCGGTACTTCATGGCGTCCGGCGATTGATGTGAACCGGTATGACGTTTTTCCGTATACCCGCAACAAGTATAATTTCCAGCACTTTTTCGTAACCGACAAGAAAGGAGATGTACGTCTGTTCAAGCAATCACCTTATATGAATAAAGAGGTGAATGATATGGCGGTCAGGTTCCTTGAAGCGGGAACTTTGGGCAAACGGATGAATCCCGACTTTCTGGCGCTTACCTTTTATGCCGGAAATTATGAAAAAGCACTTGATAAAAACTATTCAGTAGAGATTCAGGATACCTATTACCGTCTTGATCAGGAGCTGGAGAGGCTTCTTGATGCCATTGACGCTTCTGTGGGACTGAAAAATACACTCATTTTTGTGGTCTCTACCGGATATTTCGATGAACAGGAGACCATTCCCGACGGGATGGTGACATCCGGTGGTGATTTCTATCCCGAACGGAGCCAGGCGCTGCTCAATATGTATCTGATGGCGCTTTACGGCAGAGAGCAGTGGATCAGGAAATATTATGACAGACAATTTTTCTTCGACAGGAAATTGCTGGAAGACAAAAAGATCGATATAAGGGAATTCCAACAGAAAGCGGCGGAGTTCTTGGTGCAATCGGCCGGTATCCAGGATGTAATCACTTCGTACCAGATGCTGCATGGTGCCTACAACCAGGATGTGCAGTATTACAGAAACGGGTTTTATAAAGGTCAGTCAGGCGACCTTTTCCTCCGTTTACAGCCCGGTTGGCGGATAGTGGATCCACTGTCCGACCAAAATAATGTAAGAGTGCGGAACAATGCTGTGGTGGCACCGGTAATTTTCTTTGGGAATGATATCAAACCCCAGAAAATAGAACGGACAATTGAAGCTACCGAAATCGCTCCGAGCGTAGCGTACCGTTTGCGTATCCGTGCTCCCAATGCCGCTCAAGGAAATATTTTGGGGGAACTTTTTCGTTAAGCAATGAACAGAAATCAAGCTTGCTTGAGTTATGTCGTTGCGAGAAAAAGTCTGGCGATAGCCGAACTTTTTCGTTAAGCAACACGTGCAGAAAACAAACTTGTTTGTATTATGCCGAACGCAGAAAAAGTCTAACGAAGCCGAACTTTTTCAATAAATTAAAAACATACACAAATGGAGGTAGAAAAGTGGAAACTCGATTCAACCTCACAATAAATTGTAAAAAATATACCTAACTTATGGGATGGAATGATTTTATATCAAAAATAATAGGCAATAAGGCACAACGCGACCTGAACGAAATAAATCCTGTCGTGAAAAAGGTGAAAGAGACCTATGCCGAAATAGAGCAACTCTCACATGATGAGTTGCGTGCCAGGACGAAAGAACTTGAAAGGCGCATACAGGAATATGTCGCTGCCGAGAAGGCGCAGATTGAGGAACTTAAGGCTGGTATTGATGCGATTGATCTGGATAAACGTGAAACGGTCTGGAACCAGGTGGACAAACTGGAAAAAGAAGTGACCGAGAAGTATGGAAAGGTGCTCGACGAGGTGCTGCCGGAAGCGTTTTCCATCATGAAAGATACGGCCCGTCGTTTCGCGCAGAATCAGGAGATCGTGGTCACCGCGACCGATTTCGACAGGAACCTGGCGGCAACCCACGACTTTGTCCGTATCGAGGATGACAAGGCCATCTATCAAAACCATTGGATTGCCGGAGGAAACGAGATTACCTGGGACATGGTACATTATGATGTGCAGCTTTTCGGTGGGGTGGTATTACATCGTGGAAAAATTGCCGAGATGGCTACGGGAGAGGGTAAAACGCTGGTGGCGACACTGCCCGTCTTCCTGAATGCACTTACCCATGAAGGGGTGCATGTGGTGACCGTGAATGATTACCTGGCGAAACGTGACTCGGAATGGATGGGGCCCATGTATATGTTCCATGGTTTATCGGTGGACTGTATCGACAAGCATGAACCTAATTCCGATACACGTCGCAAGGCGTATGAATCGGATATCACTTTTGGCACCAATAACGAATTCGGTTTCGATTACCTGCGCGACAATATGGCGATCTCACCGAAAGACCTGGTGCAGCGCAAACATAATTACGCGATTGTGGATGAGGTGGACTCGGTATTGATCGATGATGCCCGTACCCCGCTCATTATCTCCGGGCCGGTACCCAAGGGTGACGACCAGTTATACGACCAGTTCCGCCCGAGGGTAGAAATGATCGTGAAGGTACAGCGCGAACTGACGACTCATCTGCTGGCCGAGGCAAAAGTGAAGATGGCCTCTTCCGATTCCAAGGAACAGGAAGAGGGTGCACTACTGCTTTTCCGTTCCTATAAAGGGATGCCTAAATATAAACCGCTTATCAAATTCCTCAGTGAGCAGGGAGTAAGGGCGGCAATGCTTAAGGTCGAAGCTTTTTATATGCAGGAGCAGATGCGCAATATGCATATTGTGACTGATCCTCTTTATTTTGTGATCGATGAAAAGCAAAACAGCATAGAGCTGACAGATAAAGGGATTGATCTCCTGACCGGGAAGTCGGACGATCCGAATTTCTTTATTCTGCCCGATATCGGGTCCGAAATGTCGGAACTGGAGAATGCTGAACTTTCGGAGGATGAGAAAGCGGCCAGGAAGGACGAACTGTTGCAGAACTATGCCGTGAAGTCGGAACGTGTGCATACTGTCAACCAGCTGCTGAAAGCGTATACCCTGTTCGAAAAAGATGATGAGTATGTGGTGATCGATAACAAAGTGAAGATCGTGGATGAACAGACCGGCCGTGTGATGGAAGGACGCCGGTACTCCGACGGCCTGCACCAGGCGATCGAAGCGAAAGAGCGGGTAAAAGTGGAAGCAGCCACCCAGACTTTTGCCACTATTACTTTGCAGAACTTTTTCAGGATGTACAGCAAGCTGGCCGGTATGACCGGTACGGCAGAAACCGAAGCGGGCGAATTCTGGGATATCTATAAACTCGACGTGGTGGTGATCCCTACCAATAAACCCATTGTTCGCGACGACCAGAATGACCGTATCTACAAGACCAAAAGGGAAAAATACACCGCGGTGATCGAAGAGGTGGTAAGCCTCACCGATAAAGGCCGTCCCGTCCTGGTAGGTACCACCTCTGTGGAGATTTCGGAATTGTTGAGCCGTATGCTTACCCTGCGCAAGATCAAACACAATGTATTGAATGCCAAGCTGCACCAGCGTGAGGCCGAGATCGTAGCCAATGCCGGGCAAAAGGGAATGGTGACCATCGCCACCAATATGGCGGGTCGTGGTACCGATATAAAGCTTGCTCCCGAAGTGCGTGAAGCTGGTGGTCTCGCCATCATCGGTACGGAACGGCATGAGTCCCGGCGTGTGGACCGTCAGTTAAGAGGACGTGCCGGACGCCAGGGAGATCCTGGGTCGAGCGTTTTCTTTGTTTCACTGGAAGACGATTTGATGCGTCTCTTTGCTACCGAGAGGATTGCCGGTCTCATGGACCGGATGGGATTCAAAGAGGGAGACGTATTGGAACACAATATGTTGAGTAAATCGGTAGAGCGCGCCCAAAAGAAGGTGGAGGAAAACAACTTCGGTATCCGTAAACGGTTGCTGGAGTACGACGACGTGATGAACTCCCAGCGTGAGGTGATTTACCGCCGCCGCCGTCATGCCCTGATGGGTGAACGTATCGATAACGATGTCGCCAACATGATCTCGGAGACCGCAAAGAATATTGTGGAGATGAACGAGGATAATTACGAAGGGATGAAACTCGATCTGCTTCGTGTGATGGCGCTCGATATCCCCTTCAAGGAAGAGGATATGAGGAAAATGAAACAGGACGATCAACTGGAAGATGTGACCACCCAGGCTTTTGAGACCTTTAAACGTAAAACGGGACGGCTTGCTGAAATTGCCCATCCGGTCATCAAACAGGTCTATGAGAACCAGGGAGCCATGTATGAAAATATCCTGATCCCCATTACCGACGGAAAAAGGGTATATAATATCTCCTGCAACCTGAAAGAAGCGTATGATACCGGGTCGAAAGCATTGGTGAAAGCTTTTGAAAAATCGATCTTGTTGCATACCATCGACGAGGACTGGAAAGAGCACCTCCGGGAAATGGATGAACTGCGCCAATCGGTGCAGAACGCCAGTTACGAGCAGAAAGACCCGTTACTGATTTATAAGCTGGAGTCGTTCAACCTCTTCAAGACGATGGTCGACGATATCAACTCCAAGTCAGTATCCATCCTGATGCGAGGCCAGATACCGGTGCAGGATCCGGGCAGTGTGCGGCGTGCTGCTCCCGAACAGAAAACCGATTACAGCAAGTACCGCACCCAGAAAGAGGATACGGACAGCATGCCGGGCGCGGGGGCCAATGGCGGAGGTCCCGGGCAGCCACAGAAGCAACCGCAGAAATTGGAGCCTATCCGCGTGGAGAAAAAAGTGGGAAGAAATGATCCCTGCCCCTGTGGAAGCGGAAAAAAATATAAAAATTGCCATGGCGTGTGAGCCTCTATAAAAATTTGAAACAGGAAGTAATAAACTTCCTGTTTTTTTTGTTAAATCGGGAAAAAAGTTGTACCTTAGTCTGTCCAAATATTGATAAAATTAAAACAGTTATTACTCTATTAATAAGCTACATAAGAATATTAATTGAAGAGAAAAATCACTTTGAAATATGATTGATCAGGAAGACAGAATCATCAAGATTAATATCGAAGATGAAATGAAGTCGTCGTACATCGATTATTCGATGTCGGTTATAGTTTCCCGGGCCCTGCCTGACGTGCGTGACGGCTTTAAGCCGGTACACCGCCGTATCCTGTATGGTATGTCGGAATTGGGTAATACCGCTGATAAACCCCATAAGAAATCAGCAAGAATTGTCGGTGAGGTACTGGGTAAATACCATCCTCACGGCGACTCTTCCGTATATAATGCCATGGTGCGCCTCGCCCAGCACTGGAGCATGCGTTACACGCTGGTAGACGGACAGGGTAACATGGGTAGCGTGGATGGTGACAGCCCCGCTGCCATGAGGTATACCGAAGCACGGTTAAACAAACTGGCGGAAGAGATGCTCAGGGATATCGATAAGGAAACGGTTGATTTTCAATTGAACTTCGATGACACACTACAGGAGCCCTCGGTGCTGCCCACCCGTATCCCCAACCTGCTTATCAACGGTTCAGCGGGGATTGCCGTGGGGATGGCTACCAATATAGCTCCGCACAACCTCACCGAATGTATCAATGGTACCATTGCCTATATTGATGACCCGGATATCGATACCCAGGGGCTGATGCAGTACATCAAAGCACCCGATTTTCCCACCGGAGGTTATATTTATGGCTACAAAGGTGTGGAAGAGGCGTTTGAGACGGGCCGGGGACGTATTGTAATACGTGGCAAGGCGGAGATTGAGACGGGTAAGACCCATGATAAGATCATTATCTCTGAAATCCCTTACCTGGTGAATAAAGCCGACCTGATTAAGCATATCGCCGATCTGGTCTCAGAGAAAAGGATCGACGGCATTTCTAATGTCAATGATGAGTCGGACAGGGACGGCATGCGTATTGTGGTGGATATCAAGCGTGACGGCAATGCCAACGTGGTGTTGAATAAGTTGTATAAGCTTACGGCACTGCAATCGTCATTCAGCGTGAACAGTATCGCACTGGTGAAAGGGCGGCCGGAATTATTGTCGCTCAAACGAATGATTAAGCTCTTTGTGGAGCACCGCATCGATGTGGTGATCCGGCGTACAAAATATGAACTCCGCAAGGCCGAAGAGCGCGCCCATATCCTGGAAGGACTGATCATTGCTTCGGATAACATCGACGAAGTGATTGCCATTATCCGCAGTTCATCTACCCCACAGGAGGCTATACAGCGGCTGATGGAGCGCTTTTCACTCACCGAGATACAGTCGCGTGCTATCGTCGAGATGCGATTGAGGCAACTTACCGGACTGGAACAGGATAAGTTGCATGCCGAATATGAGGAGATACAGAAACTGATTGCTTACCTCAATGAAATTCTGACCAATGAAGAACTTCGTATGAAAGTAATCAAGGATGAGCTGATTGAAATCCGGGATAAATATGGTGACGAACGTCGCTCCGAGATCATCTTCGCTTCGGAAGAGATGAACCCCGAAGATTTTTATGCGGACGAAGAGATGGTCATCACCATCTCCCACATGGGATATATCAAACGTACGCCTCTGGCCGATTTTCATACCCAGAACCGGGGTGGAGTAGGGGTCAGGGGAACCGATACCCGGGAAGAGGACTTCGTGGAATATATCTATCCTGCCACAACGCATAATTATATGCTTTTCTTCACTCAGAAAGGAAAATGTTACTGGTTGCGTGTGTTTGAGATCCCGGAAGGAACAAAAAATTCGAAAGGAAGAGCCATCCAGAATTTGCTGAATATCGATTCGGATGACGCAGTCAACGCATTCGTAAGGGTAGAGACCTTGCAGGATAAGGAATATATCAATTCTCACAACCTGCTTTTCTGTACCCAGCAAGGGGTGGTGAAGAAAACGCCGCTCGAAGCCTATTCAAGGCCAAGGCAGAACGGTGTGAATGCCATTACCATCCGTGAAGACGACAGGGTAATATCGGTACGTTTAACCGACGGTAACCAGCATGTAATTATGGCAAACCGCAACGGACGCGCTATCCGATTTGCCGAGGCAGATGTCCGCCCGATGGGACGTACTGCTACCGGAGTAAGAGGTATGACATTGGATGAAGACGGTCAGGATTGTGTAGTCGGTATGATCTGTATGAAACCGGATTCGGAAGATACCATCCTGGTGGTTTCTGAACAGGGATTCGGTAAAAGGACAAAACTGAATGATGAGGACGGTGAACCGGTATACCGGATTACACGGCGGGGTGGTAAAGGTGTGAAGACCTTGAATGTGACAGAGAAGACCGGTAAGCTGGTAGCTATCAAAAGTGTAACGGATGACAATGATTTAATGATAATTAACAAATCTGGCGTTACAATTCGTGTGAAAATTTCCGACCTTCGTGTCATGGGGCGTGCCACCCAGGGTGTCCGTCTCATCAATCTGGAAAAAAGGAACGACCAGATTGCCGCTGTGTGTAAGGTAAATTCCCAGGAAGAAGAGATAGAAGAAGTGGAAAATATTTCCGGGGAAGCTGAAGAACCTGAAGACACAAACACCGGTATAGATTGATCGTTTATAATAAACATATATGTATAGACTTATAAAGTTCTTTATTTAATTAAACTTTTTGAATTATTTTAGTCAATACATAGTGACAAACAATTTTCAAATGGAGATAATCCGAAACCGAAAGGTTCCAAATCACATAAAAAGTTTAATCTCAAAAATATGACAAAAATGAAAAGAATCCTATTCTTAACAATGGTTGCCATTCTCTCCGCGGGAACTGTTTTCGCACAGAAATCGGCACTTAAAGATGCTAAGAGGGCATTGGGGCGTGAGGATCTGAAAGAAGCGCGCACATTGATCCAGCAGGCATCCACCAATCCTGAGACTGCCACCGACCCTGAAACCTGGAAGGTAATGGGTGATATTGGCAATAAGGCTTTCGACAATGAAAGGACCAAGGCAATGCTGGGTCAGAGTGCCAATGACAAAGTGATGTATGACGGACTGATGGAGTCTTATCAACCTTATCTCAAAGCTGATTCGCTGGGTGAACTTCCGGACGACAAGGGTAAGACAAAGAATAAGTTCCGCAAAGATATAAGTGGTGTCTTGCGTGCCAACCATCCGTTTTATATTAACGGTGGAGTCTACTACAACGAACAGAACGATTATGCCAGGGCTACGGATTTCTTCGAAGTGTACTGGAATATACCTGCATTGCCGATGTTCGAAGGTCAGAAAGATGCATTCTTACTGGACAGCACCTATCAGACTATCAAATATTACGCCATCATCTCTGCCATCTCTGCCGATCAGAACGAGAGAGCCGTATCCTTGCTTCAACGTGCTTCAAAAGAGCCGTTTATAGAAAATAGCGCCTATAAAGAAAGCGATATATATGAATTGCTGGCAAGCCAATATGAAAGAGTAGGAGACTCGGTTAAATTTATAGAGACCCTCAATCTGGGGGCACAAAAGTTCCCTGAGAGCAAATATTTTGTTCCCAATCTTATCAATGTATTTATTCGTAATGGACAGACCGACAAAGCTGTGGAGTATCTGGACCAGGCTATTGCCAACGATCCGGCAAATGCCTGCGACCTGAACAGTGTGAAGGGAGCCCTTCTGGCCGAAAAGGGTGATTATGCCGGTGCTGAAGCTGAGTACCAGAAAGCACTTACGCAGGATCCGAATTGTGAGAGAGCTTTGGAAAACCTTGCCAGGAATTATATTATCCAGGCGCAGGATTTGAAAGAGACAACCGCTACATTGTCCAACAGGCAACAACAGGTGGAAAACGATAAAAAAACAGTCGAACTCTATCAGCAATCACTTCCTTTATTGGAAAAACTGGAACAAGTTACAAAAGCAAGGGACGGTGTTACCAAGCAAGAAATCAATAGTGTGCTTTTGCTGCTGAGAAATGCATACTATAACTTAAGTGTATTGGGTGTTGATAAGTCAGCGCAATTAAAAGTGGTTGAAGACCAACTGGATCTTGAATAAATTCAGGTAAGAGTCAATAAAACCAGGAAAAAGAAAGAAAAGAAGAAAGAAGGGAGAAGCCCCAAAAGGGTTTTCTTCCTTCTTTTTTTTCTGTTGCAATATTTAAAGAAAGTGGAAAAATTAAAGGTGGAAAGGTTGAATAGGGAATAATGAATTTATTCCGCTTTTACAATTAAACATAATAGTAATTATAGGAAAAATAACTCTATTTTGGGATTAGCCGCGTTGGTATATTAGCACATTCATATATTGGTACAAATATATTGGCATATTTTTATTACTTTTGCACTCATATAATCCTCATAAATAATTTCATGACTGATAATCAACGATATATACGACGTGGAGTTTCGGCATCCAAAGAAGATGTACATAACGCCATCAGATGGGTAGATAAAGGTATATTTCCGAAAGCTTTCTGTAAGATTGTCCCTGATTACTTAGGAAACAATCCGGAATACTGCAATATCATGCATGCCGATGGTGCCGGCACCAAATCGTCGCTGGCCTATATCTACTGGCGTGAGACCGGTGATATTTCCGTATGGAAAGGCATCGCACAGGACGCGCTGATCATGAATATAGATGATCTTCTCTGTGTGGGTGCTACCGATAATATCCTGGTCTCTTCCACCATTGGCAGGAACAAGAATCTGATCCCCGGGGAAGTGATATCGGCTATCATCAACGGTACCAATGAGTTGTGCGAAGAACTCTCAGAGCTGGGTGTGCATATCTATCCTACCGGCGGTGAAACGGCCGATGTGGGTGATCTGGTACGCACGATTATCGTGGACAGTACGGTCACCTGCCGCATGAAACGTTCCGATGTCATCGATAACGCCCGTATCCAGGCCGGTGATGTGATCGTGGGACTTTCGTCCACGGGACAGGCCACCTACGAGAAAGAATACAATGGCGGTATGGGCAGCAACGGCCTTACTTCGGCGCGCCACGATGTGTTTGCCAATTACCTGGCACAGAAATATCCCGAAAGCTATGATGCCTCCATCCCTTCCGACCTGGTCTATTCCGGCCGGATGAAATTGACGCAGGAAATTGATAATCTGGGGATTGACGCCGGAAAACTGGTACTCTCCCCCACCCGTACGTATGCGCCAATTATATCATTAATAATCAATGAATTAAGGTGGAGAATTCACGGGATGGTTCACTGCTCGGGCGGTGCTCAGACCAAGATACTCCATTTTCTGGGAGAGAAACTTAAAGTGGTGAAGAACAATCTCTTTCCCATCCCTCCCCTCTTCGATCTGATCCAAAAACAATCCGGTACGGCATGGGATGAAATGTATAAGGTATTTAATATGGGGCATCGTATGGAAATATATTTGTCTCCTGCAGATGCGCAACGGGTAATAGATATCTCCCGTTCATTCAATGTGGATGCGCAAATTGTGGGGTACGTCGAAAAATCGGATGTCCGGGAATTAGTGATCGAAAGCGAATTTGGACAATTCCGTTACATATAAAGAGTGTGTATGTCAGAAAACTCATTACTCGATAAATTAGCACATCTGGTGACCCGCTTCGAAGAGGTGGGCACATTGATTACCGACCCCGCAGTGATCTCGGATATGGAGCGTTACGTGAAGTTGAACAAGGAATACAGTGACCTCCAAAAAATTGTGGAAGTGCGCAATGAATATAAGGCCGCGTTGGAAAGCGTGACGGAAGCGAAGAATATACTTGCCAATGAATCGGATGCCGATTTAAAGCAGCTTGCCAATGAGGAACTGGCTGCCAATTCCGAAAAACTTCCCCAACTGGAAGAGAAAATCAAATTATTACTCATCCCGGCCGATCCCGAAGATGCCAAGAACGTGGTGATGGAGATCCGTGGGGGTACCGGTGGCGACGAAGCGGCCATCTTCGCGGGGGACCTTTACAAGATGTACCTCAAATATTGTGAGAGCAAAGGATGGGCTACAGAACTGGTCAGTTTTACCGAAGGTACTTCCGGTGGTTATAAAGAAATTATTTTCACGGTGAGTGGAACCGATGTCTATGGCACATTGAAGTACGAGTCGGGCGTGCACCGCGTGCAACGGGTACCGCAGACGGAAACCCAGGGACGTGTACATACATCGGCTGCTACGGTCGCCGTGTTGCCCGAAGCGGAAGAGTTCGATGTAGAGCTGAATCCGGCCGATATCGATTTCCATACTGCCCGTTCGAGCGGCGCGGGGGGACAGAATGTGAACAAGGTGGAGACCAAGGTACAACTCACCCACAGACCGTCGGGTATCGTGGTGGTTTGCCAGCAGGCGCGTTCTCAGCTTAAGAACAGGGAACTCGCCATGCAGATGCTGCGCACCAGACTCTATGACATAGAACTCTCCAAGCGGCAGGGGGATGTTGCCTCACGGCGGAAGACGATGGTATCTACAGGCGACCGCTCGGCCAAGATCCGCACTTACAATTATCCCCAGGGGCGGATCACCGACCACCGCATCAACTATACCATTTATAACCTGTCCGCATTTATGGAGGGCGACATACAGGGTGTCATCGACCAGTTGATGGTGAGTGAGAATGCCGAAAGAATGAAAGAGGCGGAGATGTAAATTGATATATCACACTAAGAAACGATCATATGACCAAGCAACAGCTATTTACACAAATACAGAAAAAACAATCTTTCCTTTGCGTAGGACTGGATACAGATATAAAAAAAATTCCGGGACATCTGCTGGATGCGGAAGACCCCATCTATGAATTCAACAAAGCTATTATTGATGCCACAGCATCCTGCTGTGTAGCTTACAAACCCAACCTTGCTTTCTATGAAAGCGAAGGGGTGAAAGGCTGGATGGCTTTCGAAAAGACCGTCGCCTATATCAGCCAGCGCTACCCGGACCAGTTTATTATTGCTGATGCCAAGCGCGGTGATATCGGCAACACCAGTGAGATGTACGCCCGTACCTTTTTTGATGAGGTAAAAGTCAATGCGGTGACGGTGGCTCCCTATATGGGAGAGGACAGCGTGAAGCCTTTCCTGATTTATCCGGAACGCTGGGTGATCCTGCTCGCACTCACCAGTAACAAGGGATCGAACGATTTCCAGTTGACGGAAGACCGTACCGGAGAACGCCTGTTCGAGAAAGTATTGCGTGTATCGCAGCAATGGGCTACCGATGAACAGATGATGTATGTGGTAGGTGCTACCCAGGGGAAACTGTTTGAAGATGTGCGGAAGATCATACCCGGCCACTTCCTGTTGGTGCCGGGTATAGGAGCGCAGGGCGGTTCGCTGGAAGAGGTGTGCCGTTACGGAATGAACAAAAGCTGCGGCTTGCTGGTAAACTCTTCGCGGGGAATTATCTATGCCGATAGCAGCGAAGACTTTGCTTATACCGCCGGACAAGAGGCCAGAAAGTTGCAGCAGAAAATGCGGGAGATGCTGGAAAAATACCTGTAGAGAGTTACTTTTCGCTCTTTATCAGCCAGTAAAGCCCTTTTACTCCGCTCCTTATATCATCGAGCCGCAAAAGTATGAGTATCTTTTCAGTATAGGCAAGAATTCCCCAAATGAGCACCAGATAATAAAACCAGGGATAAAATCCGAAAACGAATAACACGAAAAAGAAAGTTCCCTGAAGATACCCTGCCGAGACAGCCGAGTAGAGATGAAGTCCGGGGATTTTTCCGAAACGGATAAATGAGACCAGGTAACTGACAATAAAAATAAAGAGAAACAGGTATAATATCCAGGCATGCGGTGCTATGTCCTCCCACTTGAACAGGAAAATTCCCAGGAATGCCATGAAATAGGTACAGACATCCGCCAGATTGTCGAGTGCTGCCCCAAATTTGGTTTGTAACTTATAGTAACGTGCGATGTTACCGTCCAGGATATCACTTATAAGGCTGATACACAGGAAAATGGTGTACCATTTCTCCTGCCCGGTCAGCGCAAAATAAAGGATAAGCGGAAACGCCAGCAGGCGATACAGGCTCAGCGCATTCGGTACATTCAGTATATTTTCTCCTTTCCACAACAATTTTTTCATACGGTTATTCTAATTTTTTTCTATTTTTTTTACATTATTTTTTAACACCTAACCACCTAACCACCTAACCACCTAATCACTTAACCACTTTTATCCTACCACAGAAGCATAGGCACCGTTCTTTGATAAGCTTCCTATAAAGTATTCCAGCATCCGGAACACCGCTGTTTCGTCCGGATAGGATACGGCGGAGAGGCTGTCGAGGTTGGTCGTGTCAAATGCGAGATTGTGCTGGGCATAAGCACCGGTAAAGGACATTCCGATGGACATGATGCGTTCATAGACATCCATGTCGGCCGGGTCTACGGTGTTGTCCGGAATAAGCCGGATAGGCAGCAGCCGGTTCAGGCTTTCGATGATATAGCCGCTCCGGACAGCCTTTTTGGAAACCATATTCACGATTGTCGGCAATGCGGCGGTTTCGGTCATACAGACGAGATAATCTACCACCGTATTGATCGCGATCAGGTTTTGGGTTGCCTCCGGATCGATCTTGATACGTATGGTCTGGTTGGGATGCCGGTGCGACATGTTGTAAACCCGGCGGGCAAAATCGAAAATGCCGTAATCGGTTTTGGTCACCCCCGTGCGGCTATCCCCTACTACCTGCGACAACCGGATCACATGTCCCGGTAACTGATTCTCCCTGATATGCCTTTCGACTACATTCTCTGCAAATCTTTTCGACTGTTCGTAATAATTCCTGAATCCTGTTATATCTTCATTATTCTCATAAAATACTTCCCTAAAGTACCCGCCGTTCCTTCCGCAGGAATAGGCGGTGCTGATCATGAAAAAACGGGAACCGGGGAGTGCATGGCGACTGAACATGCCGATAGAATTTTCCAGACCGGTAATATTGGTCCTGAATATCTCCTTTTTCGATTTAGCGTCATATTTCAGACTGGCGGCAAAGTGAAAATAATCTGTCTCCGTGCTGAAAATCTCTTTCAGATGTTTGGGTGAAATAGCACAATCTTCCTCTACCAACGAATAGGGATATATTTTCAGGTTTTGGGAGGGACGGTAGCGACCGTCGGTAATTTCCATCAACACCTTGTTCATTCGCTCTTCAGGCGAACATTCGCCATTTTTCCTGATCAGGGCAATTACCTCATAATTCCTCTCTAACAACTCCAATATAAAATGGGACGCGACATAACCGTTCGCCCCATTTATAACTACTCTTTTCATTTTGGACATATATTTGTTTACTATTCTTATTGTGATCTTTTTTATAGAAAAAGGAGCAATACCAATAACACACCGAAAGGGATTGTAAGGTTATCGACTCCCCGCCATGAAACAAGTTCGGCAAGTGTGCCGGCTGTCGCCACCGCGAAGGCCAGCCAAAAAGTTTTCAGATCCAACACGGTCAGGTGAAGATACAGGGCAATAATACTGATCAGGAAACTTAAAATGAAAAATGCACCCGATCCTATCCATGTTTTCTGGATAGGTTTCCCGAATATTTTTATCTGACCGTTCATTTTTTTGATATTCATGCCCAGTATGGCCGCCAGCGGGTCACAGACCGCCAGGATCAACATGGGCAATATATAAAGGAATTTGTTTCCTGCAAGATCCGATACCAGGAAGGTGAGATAAATGGAAAGGGGTAACAGGTAACTGCCCCATGATTTCCGTTCAATGGAGTGAATGGAGCCTAAATGCCTGCTGTGCCACGTGGCAAACAAAAATAACGCGAAAACAAGGGCCAGCACGAGAACGTACCAATGGGAAGGAAAGATATAGGGAAAAGGCAGGGTCGCCAATGCCACGGAGAAATGGGCAAACTTGCGGGTGAACTCACCTTGCACACCCAACCTTCTATATATTAACTCATTGATAATGAGAAAAGTGGCTACGCCTATCAAATAAAAAAATGCTACTGCAACTATATTTACCATACTTTCTTATTTAAATATCTGCCAATTGACTGTATAACGCGACCCATGCGCCACCGGCGATCAGGCTGTCGAAACGGTCGAGAAAACCGCCATGTCCCGGTATCAGGTCATTGAAATTCTTCACTTCGTACTTTCTTTTATAATAAGAGGCTGCCACATCTCCAAGGAAAGCAAAAAGAATGATCCCTGCAGAGAGGAATAATAAACTCACGGGAGAAACCCCCAGCAGCTTACGCAATAGGAGTGCGCTGGCCAATGCCACACATGCGCCGCCTACCAGTCCACCCAAGGTTTTATTCGGACTGATATGCGGCAAGATTTTCTTTTTACCCCATAACTGGCCGGTTATCTGGCTAAAGGCGTCAAAGATGGAAAGGACGAGGAACGTGAACAATATCAAGTTTTTATTGAGTGTGGCAAAAAAGCAGAAGCCCAGTGCCAAAAGTATAAAAATTACTACCGATGTGGCAAAAAAACTCTTTCGGCTATACCCTGATATTTTGAACAAGCGAATCAGTTCTACCATACCCACGCCAGTGATTACCATAGCCAGATACCGGAAAACGACAGGCTCTATGGTGATGCTGAAAAACAAACCGTTCACAATGAAAAAGTAAACGATGAACTTGGTATAGCTTTTGCGGGCGACCAACGGATCTTTTTTACGGTTGATAAGATAAAAACCGATCCCTCCCAGAAGAAAATAAGTCAGTATAATCAGGTAAATATTCCAAATCATATTTTATTTGATTTATTTGATGATCATTAAAACCCCTATTGCAACCATTACCGCCGCATAGCCATATCTGATTTTATTTTCCGAACCGCCGACGTTGGCTTTCGACAGCAGCATCGGGCCGAGAATTGCTCCCAGTGCCGATCCGGCGGTAAGAAAATATACCAGTGTCAGGTCGATTTGCCCGACCAGCGCATGGGCGCCCACCGCAAATACGGTATTGACCAGGACAACCAGAAGGGATGTGCCGATCACCCTCTTCAACGGGATATCCATGGAAAACAGGCCGGCCAGGACAGGCGCTGTTCCGCTGGCGCCAAAGACGCCGGTAATCAATCCGGCCATCAGGCCGAAAAACGACCCTTTTATCGTTTTTGTCCATCCCCGCTGTTTTCGCGCTGTTTGATCTTTTTCCTTCCTTTTCCAGGTGTCATGAAGAATATTACCCGCGATAAGGACGGCATAGATCCCAAACGCGGCTTTTAGCCTTTCACTGCTGATCCAGCCGGCAATCGCGGCGCCGGAAAAAGTGCCGGCAATGCCCATTAGCAAGAAAACCGGTACAATATTAAAAGCGATGTTTCTACCCTTGACATGCCCCAACACCCCCACTATGCAAATGGGCAAAGTAGCCACCAGGGAGGTCGTTACGGCAATGGAAGCAGGCACATGCAGCAGGAGTGTCAGTACAGGCAGAAAAATAAAGCCTCCCCCTCCACCCAGCATTGTGCCAAACAAACCGACAATGAAGCCGATTGCCGGTAAAATATAGTAAATAGGTGTTATATCCGAATGAAAAAACATGACTATTCATTTTCCGTCATAAATCCGGGACAAATTGATTTTTTGAAATTCCATTGAATAAAGATTATGATACAAAACTGCAAAGTAATATTACAACGGAGTGAATTCGCAAAGGAGCTATACCCAAACAGCTATTTTGATTGCTGAAGCATAAAAAAACAATACCGAACGTTTTCGTTAAGCAACAAGAGCAGAAGACAAACTCGCTTGGATTATGGCATTGCGAGAAAACGACTAACTTTAGTGAACGTTTTCGTTGTTCAATTACATGTCATTTTGTAACATATCATTCTGATGGACAATTTTTTAAACGACTAAATATCAACCTTATATAATTATAATGAAAATTTATACAATAAAGATAGCAAAAAATTGGTTCTTAGATGTTATATTTGAGGAAAAACAGACAATAACAGAAGTAATATACATATGTCTCAGAAGCGGAAAATAATCAATGATCCGGTTTTCGGATTTATCAATATCCCGAATGATTTCATATATAAAATCATTCAACATCCTTTCGTGCAAAGGCTTAACCGTATCCGGCAACTGGGATTGGCCCCATTCGTATATCCCGGCGCGCAACATACCCGCTTCCTCCACTCCATCGGGGCAATGTTCCTGATGGATGAAGCACTCAGGACATTGAAAGAAAAAGGACATGATATATCGAGGGAGGAGACTGACGCGGCATTGGCTGCCATCCTGCTGCATGATATAGGCCATGGTCCTTTTTCGCATGTACTGGAACGTGCCCTGGTCACCAATGTGCATCATGAAACCATTTCGCTGCTGCTGATGGAGCAGATGAACAAGGAATGGCACGGGCGCTTGCAAATGGCTATCGATATTTTTAAGGATAGCTATCCCAAACGGTTTCTTCACCGGCTGGTGAGCGGACAATTGGACGTAGACCGGCTCGATTATTTACGACGGGACAGTTTTTTCACCGGTGTGGTGGAGGGTAATATCGGTTCTGCCCGTATTATTAAAATGCTCGATGTGAAAGACGATAAGCTGGTGATCGAATCCAAAGGGATTTATTCCATCGAGAACTTCCTGATGTCTAGACGGCTGATGTACTGGCAGGTCTACCTGCATAAAACGGCAGTGGCGGCGGAGAAGATGATGATCAACGTGCTCCGGCGTGCAAAGGAGTTGTCCATGAATGGCGAGACGCTGTTCGCCTCCCCTGCCCTCTCCTTTTTTTTGTCGCAAGAGACTACAAAAGCCGATTTTGAAAACAATGGAAAAGCATTGCTCCATTTTGTCAATCTGGACGATAATGATATCTGGTCTGCACTGAAAGTATGGAGTTCCCATCCCGACACGGTCCTGTCGGTATTAAGCGATGGCATGGTCAACCGGAAACTGTTTAAAATTGAGATTACTGAAGGAAAAAGCGGTGAAGAAAAGGTGTCAGCTTATATAACGTCGTACATGAAAAAATTCGGTATTACAGCTTATGAAGCAGCCTATTTCATCTCATCGGATATCCTGACGACAGATATGTATAGTGAAGAAGACGACAGTATCGATATAATCTATAAGAACGGTGAGGTAAAAGATATTTCCAAAGCCTCGGATATGCTTAATATAGAGTTGCTATCGAAAAAGATAAAAAAGTATTACTTCGCCTACCTGAGGAATTAACCACTTAGGCACTTAACCACTTAATCACTTTTCGCATTGGGTACAAAGAATACCACCACGATACAGCCGATAAATCCAAGGGCAAGGATCACCCATCTGATTGTGCCCGGACCCATTATCACGAATGAAGAAAACAGTACCATGATCGACATAAAAGCTATTACACCCAGTTTTCCTCTGCGGGTAATCCCTTTCCGACGTTGATAATTCCTGATACGGGGTCCTAATATTTTATTGTTCAACAGCCAGTTGTATAGTCTGGGTGAGCTTTTGGCATACAGGAAAGCCGATAACAGTGCCAGGGGAGTTACCGGAAGCCCCGGCAGCACAATCCCTAAAATAGCGAGTACGAGCGAGATAGTACCCCCAATGATGTACAGGGCACGTATGATTCTGTTTTTTTTGATCTCCAGTTTGACCTCTTTTTCAGATACGGCAATGGATAGATCTTGAGCAACAGGTTGATTATGTAGATTCGGATTTTGATCCATAGACACAAAGATAATCAAATAATCAGAAATATATTTTTTGTACTTCACTAAAATTCCATTATCTTTGCGGATATTGTTAAGGTTATAAAAAATCTGCTTTAAAAATAATGATGGCTTCTACAGAGGGAAAGAAAAAAAAGATACGCCTGCTTTTTGTTTGTCTGGGGAATATCTGCCGTTCACCGGCTGCCGAAGGCATTATGGCAACTGTTGTGAAGAAGCACGACCTTCAGGATATAATTGAAGTGGATTCTGCCGGCACGTCGGGATGGCATGAAGGTGAACTTCCTGATGAGCGTATGCGGCTTCATGGTGAAAGAAGAGGTTATAATTTCGATAGTCCCGCCCGTAAATTCAGGAAGTCCGATTTCGATGATTTCGATTATATCCTCGTGATGGACAGGCAGAATTTCTCTACCGTAAGGTCATTGGCAACGGGCAAGGAACAGACAGATAAGATCCATATGATGACGGAATTCTCACGACAGTACACGCATCATGATCATGTTCCCGATCCTTATTACGGTGGCACGTCGGGGTTCGAACTCGTACTCGACCTGCTGGAGGATGCCTGCGAAGGGTTGTTGCAAGCCATCAAAAGGAAATACGGCCTTTAAATTTAAATATAAAAAAAACGGCCGATCTCTCAGCCGTTTTCCTCTATTCTTTTTCGAATTAATAAGTCATTTTTGGCTCTATTTTTCCGGCCTCTTCAATCATACCGGCGAGTTGGTCCGGTGATGGCAGACGACGAACCAGTTTTTTCGCTTCGTTTACTTCCTGTATTTTAGCATACAGGTTTTCAGCCTTCCGGTTGCGAAGCTCTTTTACCGTATCTACCCCGGCAGCTTCCAACAGTTCTGAAAATTGCGGGCCGACACCGTTAATACGGAAAAGGTCCGCGTGATTGGTCCATTTCAAGATTAATTTCTCATTGATACCTGTGTCTTTGGCCAATGCGGCACGACCGGATTTGGCAGCACATTTCCCAAGTAATCCTTCCGGACTGATGATACCGGCTGCCCTCAACTTCTCTCCGTAAACGGAGCCAATTCCTTCAATTTCTTCAATTTTGTAAGCCATATAAATAATTTATAAGTTAATATTAGGTGATTCTTCCCCAAATATAGATACTTTGGTAGATATGCACGCCTCCGATTGGGGGATTTCAGCAAATGTGTGGAAAAAATACCTACTATTTTATACTATGTACAGCGAACTGATGGATTCGTTGTTGCATACCCGCATAATGGAGTCGGCAAACATGTCGGCGACGGAAAGGATTTTTACTTTTTCCGATTTTTGGGAATAAGGGATGCTGTCGGTAAATATGATCTCTGTCAGTTTCGACTGGTCCACTCTCATTGAAGCGGGATCAGACATCACAGCGTGGCTGGCAATCGCCCTCACCGAATTGGCCCCGTTTTCCATGATCAGGTCGGCCGCCTTGGTGATGGTACCGGCAGTATCTACAATATCGTCGATAAGCAGTACATCCATACCTTGTACATCACCGATAATCTGCATATCCGATATTTCGTTGGCTTTCTTCCTGAGTTTATAACAGATCACCATCGGGCAACCAAGAAATTTGGAGTAGGCGCTGGCACGTTTGGTACCGCCCACATCGGGAGTAGCGATCACCATATTGCTCAGGTCGAGTTGTTTGATATGCTCAATGAAGACGCCGGAGGCATAAAGGTGATCCACGGGTACATTAAAAAAGCCCTGGATCTGATCGGCATGCAGGTCCATGGTAATCAATCGACTGATCCCGGCGGCGGCCAGCATATCGGCAATCAGTTTTGCCCCTATGCTCACACGGGGCTTGTCTTTTCTATCCTGTCTGGCCCATCCAAAATAAGGAATTACCGCCACGATGGATTTGGCTGATGCACGTTTTGCCGCATCAATCATCAGTAACAGCTCCATCAGATTGTCGGAATTGGGGAAAGTGGATTGAATAAGGAACACCTGCTTTCCACGAATCGACTCTTCATACGAAACGGCAAACTCCCCGTCGGCAAAGTGTTCAATGATCATGTTACCCAGCGGGCAACACAAACTGTTACATACCTTTTCTGCAAAGTAACGTGACTTGGTACCCGAAAAGATTTTAAATGGTTTCTCCTGCATTATTATAGATAGTTTTCTGAAAAATAATTATTTGGATCTTGATGTATTTTCTTCTCTCTAAAATCTGAATACTGAAAGCACCGGCAAAAGTACGAAAAATAATGTAGAAAAAGTAGTATATCCTCCATAAAAACCGACAACAACAAACAGCCTCAATTGGGTTTCGAGTAAGCCGAAACGAACTGTAAGCCCTATTAAAAAACAATGATAAACAGCCTAGCCTGCTATATCCGCTCTTTCCACTCTAATAGACAATCCTGTAGATTTCTCCGGAATAAGGATCAAGTGAAATCCGGAATGGAAAACCAGATGAGAAGGATAACTCTTTATTTTCTACATGAAGCAGGGGCTTCAGCATTCCTTTTCCGGTGTCAGCAATTTCAAAGAATGTGAAAGCATGCTCCGGAATTTGGATGGTACATTCCCGCACCCTGTTATCAAAATTAGCTACCACCAGCAGTAGATCTTTTTTATCACCTCTGAAAAAAGCAAACAGACGGGTGGAGTCGAATTCCTGGTTGTCATAATTGGCCGGCATGAGATCGTAGAAAAGCCCGTCTGCAAGGGCTGCTTCTCCGTTGCAAAGCGTGATCAGCCGACGGTAGAATTCCTGCAATTCCTTCTCTTCCCCGGTGAGTTGTGACTTATCCCATAGCCCGTTGTTATTCCATCGCCGCAAGGTATCCACCGACCAATAGTCGAAGATAGTGGTGCGTCCGTCCCTCCCGCTAAAGCCCTCTTCGTCCATTCCTTTTTCGCCCAGTTCCTGTCCGGCATACACCATCACCGGATTGGTACCCACGCAACAGGAAACGATCATGGCGGCCTTTCCTTTAGTTCCCTCTTTCATGAAAAAGTCGGATGCTACCCGTTGTTCATCATGATTCTCCATGAAGTTGAGCATCCTGTGCTGAATATCACCTACATCATTTAAAGCGAAGGTGATATCGGAAGAAGGCCTGTAACCGCAGGAGACATCGCGCAACGTATCATATAGTCCCACTTTATCGTAAAGATAGTCGAAGGTGTTATCCGCTAGAAAATTGCGGTATGCCGATGGATTATATATCTCTGCCAGGAATATAATCCCCGGGAATTTATCCTTTACCTGTGGAATTGCCCACCGCCAGAATGCCAGCGGCACCATCTCGGCCATATCGCACCGGAAGCCATCCACATCCTTTTCTGCCCAGTAAAGGAGTATATTCCTCATCTTTACCCATGTATCGGGGATGGGATTAAAATGACCTTGTTTCCCGTTCAGGTAGTCCACCCCATAGTTGAGTTTCACCGTTTCATACCAGTCGAACCGGGTGGGCTTGTGCGAAAAACAGTCATTACCTGTAGCTTTCGCGGGAATTTCATTGTATGCCGGTCCGGTTGTCCTTTTTAGGGGGGATTCTATCTCTAATGCCTGACCGGGGATATAGTAGAAGTTGTTTCGGGGTGAGAATGCCTGTGAGGTATTATCTCCTTCTCCAAAGTCTTTTACTCCTTCCGGTTTGCAAACGGAGTGGTAATTTCTCGCTACGTGGTTAGGTATATTATCGATGATCACCTTCAGGCCGGCAGCATGTGTACGCCGGATCAATGCCTCGAATTCCACCATCCTGCCCGGAACATCTACTGCGAGGTCGGGGTCCACGTCATAATAATCCCTTACCGCATACGGTGATCCTGCTTTTCCTTTGATGATCTCCGGATATTCGGCCGGCAGCCCGTAGGCCGTATAATTGGAGGTAGAAGCATGCGCCAATACCCCGATATACCAGACATGGGTATAACCGCTTGCTTTTATCTTTTGTAAAACGGTATCGGAGATATCATTGAATTTTCCTGTTCCGTTCTCTTCAAGGGAGCCATTGATTTTATTGGTGGATATACTATTGCCGAATAACCTGGGCAATAACTGGTAGATAAACAGTTTCTGGTTCATGGGATGTTTGGGTTTTTGGTGATACCTGCTGTCTTTGGTTGTAGCACATCATTCTGTTCCCTGAGCTTTTGAAGGTACCCGTGTACTTTTTTGGTCAAAGCATAGTGCCTGTGACATTTTCTAACTATTTCCCACGATTCCTTTTCACTCATTTTCACCACGCTATAATGGTATCCAGCCTCCATGATCTTTAGCTGGTTTTGCAGGTCGAACATGGAATATCTTTCAATCCCCTGGGTCTCGATGAGTATATCGCAATATGCTTTATCGATGAGCGTATTGGAATTGGACATCAAATTAAAAGTACGTTCCAGCATCCTGCGGATATTATTTTTTTCCGGAGCCGGCAGGATCAGCGATACATTCACCCCAATTACATACTTGCATTTTTTCCGGATGACCGAAACAGGGAAATTTTTCAGCAATCCTCCATCCACATAAGGCACATCATGGATCATCTGGGGATGGAAGATGATGGGAACGGAGCAGGAGGCAACTACCGCGTCCACCAGATCATCTCCATTGGAGAAAGTGACAGTGGTAGCCCGGTCCCAGTCTGTGGTGACCACATGGAAAGGTATTTGGAGTTCCTCAAAACTTTTCGCCCTGAGATTTTTCTTCAGAAAATTATGTAATCCGGTGCTTTTGAAAAAACCGGTAGTGGGTAAGGTGAGTTCAACAAACTCACGGAATTCTTTTTTGTGGAAGAGCTCCACGATCTCATCGGGATGGTAGCCGTCGGCATAAAAAACGCCGGCGAGCGCTCCTGCACTGGTACCCGCGATCACATCGGGTTTCAGTCCGCATTTTTCCAACACTTTCAATGCCCCTAAATGTGCAAATCCTTTGGCTCCGCCTCCACTGAGGGCATAACCTAAAAAATGATCGTAACCTTTGCTGAAGATGGCCATGGCTTTTATCTCCTTTCTAATGTTTCGTACTACAAATATGGCACTTTTTTTCGACTATTCCACCAGAAAATCACTATTCTTACATCCTCCCCATCCCCCGTCTCTTCGTCTCCCCCGTCTCTTCGTCTCCCACTCTATCTCTATACGCCCAACCCCTCTCTTATTTCACGGATACTTTTCCCCAATACCGGGTGAATAACGTCGGGTGCAATTTCGTATAGGGGTTCAACTACGAAAGAACGGGTATGAAAGCGCGGATGTGGAATGGTCAGTTCCGGCGTGTCGATTATGGTATCCCCGGCTAATATTAGGTCGATGTCTATTCTCCTGTCGGCATATTGTCCGTTTATGCTTTTTTCAGTCCTTCCGATCTCTTTTTCAATATCTTGTGTAATTGCGAATAGTCTTTGTATTTCAATATTAGTTGCTACTTCGCAAACACAATTAACAAATATATTCTCAGATTGAAATCCCACCGGCGCTGTCAAATGAAAAGCGGAAAGGGAAGTAATATTCCCTATCCGCTCTTCTATCTTGTCCAAAGCCTCTTCTATATTTTTTTGCTTATCCCCGAGATTGGAACCCAACGCTAAATACACTATATTCGTTTCAGCCATATCAGTCTACAATCAGCATAGCATCGCCGTATGCTCCGAAGGCATATTTCTCCTTGATAGCCACTTCATAGGCACTCATCACCTTTTCGTAGCCACCGAAGGCGCAAGCCATCATCAATAATGTGGAATAGGGCAGATGGAAATTGGTGATCAGACTGTTTGTAAGCGTGAAATCATAGGGAGGAAAAATGAACTTGTTGGTCCACCCGTCCCGTGGTTTCAGGTGTCCGTCGGTACTGACGGTCGTCTCTACCGCGCGGAGCACGGATGTGCCGACCGCACAGATATTTCTCTCCTCGTCTTTGGCCTTGTTCACCTTGTCGCACAACTCCTCGTTAATGATCATCTGTTCCGATTCCATCTTATGCTTGGTCAGGTCCTCCACGTCGATCATGCGGTATGCGCCCAATCCGTTATGAAGAGTGAGATAGCCGAAATCGATATCCCGGATCTCCATCCTTTTCATCAACTCGCGGCTGAAATGCAGGCCGGCGGCAGGCGCCACCACTGCCCCCTCCTTCTGGGCGAATATATTCTGGTATCTATCCACATCCTCGGGTTCGGCATTGCGTTCCAGGTACTCCGGAATAGGTGTCTCCCCTATCGAAAACAACTGGTTCTTGAATTCGTCGTAAGGCCCGTCGTACAGAAAACGCAATGTACGGCCTCGTGAGGTGGTATTATCGATTACCTCCGCCACCAGTTCTTCATTTTCTCCAAAATATAATTTGTTGCCAATACGTATCTTACGTGCCGGATTGACAAGCACATCCCACAGGTGCTGGTCGGGATTCAATTCCCTTAATAGAAATACCTCTATCTTGGCACCGGTTTTCTCTTTGTTTCCGAATAACCGTGCCGGGAAGACCTTGGTGTCGTTGAAAATAAAGAAATCTCCTTTATTGAAATAATCAAGTATTTCTTTGAAGGTTTTGTGTTCCAGTTGATCCGATTTCTTATGGACAACCAGTAACCGGGACTCATCACGATGGGCCGCTGGGTATTTCGCAATAAGCTCTTCCGGCAAATTGAATTTAAATTGAGAAAGCTTCATAAGTTAAAAAAATCCTGTATCAATTATATTTTATCTGTTCTAAAAACCGATCCATATCATCCATCGTCAGACAGTCATCCACTGTTATATCCCCCACTTTTGTACGCCGTAAACCGGTAAGGTGCGCACCCGTATGCAGCGCCGTCCCGATATCCCTGGCCAACGCTCTTATATAGGTGCCCTTACTACATACCACACGGATGGTGATATCCGGCATATTATAAGAAATCAATTCGATATTATCTATAACCAATAATTTGGGTTTTAGTTCAATATCTTTATTTTTTCTGGCCAATTCATAAGCTCTTTTTCCATCCACCTTGACCGCCGAAAAAACGGGTGGCACCTGTTCTATGGTACCTGTGAAACGCTGAAGCACTTCCTCCACCATTTCCCTGGAGATATGGACAGTAGGATATTCGGCATCAACCGCCGTTTCGAGATCGAACGAAGGGGTGGTCGCCCCGAGCCGCACCTGTGCAATGTATTCTTTTGTCCCGGCTTGTAAACTCTCTATAAGCTTTGTTTTCTTACCGGTACAAAGAATCATCACGCCTGTTGCCAGCGGGTCAAGTGTTCCCGCATGTCCTACCTTCAGTTTCTTGATTCCTAATCTCCGGCATAACTTGGCACGCACTACGCCCACCACCCTGAAGGAAGTCCAGTGCAGCGGTTTGTCGATATACAGAATTTCTCCTTCGATAAAATCCATGTCTTTTACACCATACTTAGTCCTACACCCGACAAAATCAATACAAGCAACAGGGTGCCTACGATAATGCGATATATCCCAAATGCCTTGAATCCGTAGCGGGTGAGAAAATCAATAAAAAAACGGATGGCCAGAATCGCCACTACGAATGCTACTACATTCCCGATAACGAGCAACAGCGAGTTCTCTTTCAACATCGCGGCATTAATGGGATCTTTCAGCAATTGATAAAGCTTATACCCTGCCGCTGCGGCCATGGTAGGCACGGCCAGAAAAAATGAGAACTCGGCGGCATTCTTACGGGTGAGTCCGGTGGTCATCCCCCCTACGATGGTAGCCATGGATCGAGATACGCCGGGGATCATCGCGATACACTGGAAAAAGCCTATCTTAAGCGCCCTCCTCCATCCCATTGACTGTTCCTGAGAGGGTTTGTTGAACCATTTGTCCACGAATAACATAAAAATCCCGCCCAGCACAAGCATCACCGCCACTACAGTGACATTCTCCAGCAACGCGTCGATCTGGTCGCCGAGGAGTAATCCTATGACACCGGCCGGGACGACAGCAATAAATAGTTTCCAGTAGAAATCGAATTTGTGGATGAACCGGATAAGGTAAGTCCATCCTTTTTTCCCGGCAGACATGCCATGCACCGCTTCTTTGTCAAAAACAACGATCGGGTTCAGGCGGAAAAACCGTTTCCAGTAGAGAACTACTACCGATAAAATAGCACCGAACTGGATGATCACCGTAAATGCTTTTACAAAATCGGAACTCTCCATTCCCAGCAATGCCTGGGTGATGATCATGTGTCCGGTGGATGATACGGGAAGGAACTCTGTGAGCCCCTCTACGATGGCAATAATGATTGCTTCTAATATGCTCATGTTACTCTGTTTTGCAGTATCCGGCAATGGGATTATTTTCCGGTCGTACTGCTTTTATCTTTCGAGGGATAGAGAATGCCAACTACCATCAGTACAAAACCGGCAAGGCAAACGATAGGGGCTAATTTTATGCGTCTGGCGCTGAAAATATCGGATTCAAACCCACCTTCGAGGGTGGTGGCCGGTCCTGTCATTAACAGAAAACCGGCAATGATAAGAAGAAGGGCAATGCCACAGATAATCAGGTTCGTTTTACTTAAAGCAATACTTTTTTGAGACATATTGTGTGATAGTTTTTAAACATAATATAACTGGTCCGACCTCATTTTTACGTATCTGTTTACTGCAAAGGCAGTAGCTATAGTGGAGATAATTACTCCCAGCAGGATCACGATTGAGAATATGATAATCAATTCCGTTGAACTGATAATAGACTGTATTTCAGTATACTCTCTGCCAAAATAGGTAATGATGCCAAAGATAATCAGGTCTGCAATAATCCCCGCGATAATGCCCGTGAAAATATTATTTACCACGAACGGCTTTCTAATGAAACGGCCGGTAGCGCCCACCAGTTTCATCGTATTAATGAGGAACCGTTTCGAGTAGACACTCAGACGAATAGTATTGCGGATGAGTGTGAAGGATATCAATAACAGGACGGCGGCAAGAATCAGTAATACCGTTGTCACTTTCGATAGATTATCATTGATCAGATCGATGGCTTCCTGCTGGTAGAGCAGGTCCGTGACGTTGGTGTTCTGCCGGATCATATTGCTGATAACCGCGATGCTGTCGCTGTTGGCATATTCCGAATGGAGAAAGATTTCGATGCAGTCCTGCGCCGGGTTATATCCCAACAGTTCCTCCGGGTCGTCACCCAGATCTTTGATGAGTTGTTCCTTGGCCTCCTCCTTGCTGATAAACCGTGATGATTTGACAAACGGCTGTGCGTCCAGATTTTTCCTGATCTTGGTTATCCCGGCATCTGTCACCTCCGAAGAGAGCATCACGTTAAAACTCATGTTCTCCTTCACAAACCTGGACAATCCGTTCCCCATGAAAAGGATCAGTATGGTAATTCCCAGCAGCACCAATACTAACGAAATACTGATGGTGGACGTGATCTTCGCGTTCCAAAACCGCGCTGCGGACACCTTTTTTTTGCCAGTCATACGAGTTACAGATAGTGAGTGCAAAAATGCAGAAAGGACACTTTTTCCAAATAAACTGCAAAGTAATAAAAATTATCGCAGAAAAAGGAGTGAATGTGAAATATTAAGGTCTTTTCACTAACATGGATTTCACAATTCACTTTTCATTCTTCACTTTTCATTTTTCACTTTCAATCCCATCTCTTCCGCTTTCTTCAGCATAAACCCGAATGCTGCTTCCCGTTCGTTGGGAATTTCCCCTTCCAGGATTGCCTCCTTGATGGCCGATTTCAGCAAACCTATCTCCCTGCATTGCGGAAGGCCGAATATCTCCATGATCTCGTTGCCATCCACCGGAGGCTGGAAATTACGTACCCGGTCTTTCTCCTCGATTTCCTGTAATTTTCGGCGCACAATCTTGAAGTTATTCAGGAAGCGTCGTACCTTTTCAGGATTTTTCGATGTAATATCCGCTTCGCAAAGAGTCATCAGATCATCTATGTCGTCTCCGGCATCAAAAAGCAGGCGACGTACGGCTGAATCGGTCACCTCCTCCTCTACCAGTTGCATGGGGCGCATATGGAGTGACACCATCTTCTGGACATACTTCATCTTTTCATTCAGAGGCAACTTCAACCGCTTGAATATCCTGGGAACCATCTTCTCACCTATATAATTATGGTTGTGGAATGTCCATCCCAGCTTGGCATCCCACCTTTTGGTCACGGGCTTGGCTATGTCATGAAGAAGTGCCGACCAGCGTAGCCAGAGGTTGTCTGTCTGCCGCGAGATATTATCCAGCACCGTGAGTGTATGGTAAAAATTGTCCTTATGCCCCACCCCGTCTTTGGTCTCAGCTCCTTTCAATGCCGTTAATTCAGGAAAGATGATATCGAGCAGGCCTGTTTTTTCAAGCAGTATAAATCCGATGGATGGTTTGGGCGACAAAATGATTTTATTCAGCTCTTCGGTCACGCGTTCCATCGAGAGGATCCCTATACGATCCTTGTTTCGTGAGATAGCATCGAATGTATCGGGGTAGATGTCAAACCCCAGTTGGGAAGCAAACCGGACGGCACGCATCATCCGCAAGGGATCGTCGCTGAAAGTGATATCCGGATCCAGCGGGGTGCGGATAATCAGGTCTTTCAGGTCCTGTATCCCGTTAAAAGGGTCTAACAATTCTCCATACCGGTCTCCGTTCAGGCAGAAGGCCATGGCATTGATAGTGAAGTCGCGCCGTTTCTGGTCGTCCTCCAAGGTACCGTCCTCCACGATAGGCTTACGGGAGTCTAACCGGTAAGACTCTTTTCTGGCACCTACAAATTCAATCTCATACGCCTTGTATTTTATTTGTGCCGTACCAAAATTTTTGAAAATCGAAATTCTGCTTTTCTTTCCCAGTTTTTCCGCTACCGCCCTGGCCAATTCAATTCCCTGGCCGACAGCCACTATGTCGATATCGTTTGAGGGGCGGTAAAGAAAAAAATCACGTACATAACCGCCGATAAGGTAACACTCAAGTGCCATCTCATCGGCAGTTTCGGAAATCAACCTGAATATCTTTTTATCTAAATGTGTCAGTATCTCTTTCTGGGATATCTCCATTATATATATGGTTTTACGGACAGCCAAAGTGCCTACATGACAGTCCATTATCTGTTATGAATTGCAAAATTACAATAATTGTGCTTTAAAACCGCCTTTAAAAGGAATATATTCGTAATTTTGTAAAGTGTAAACAGGTCGGGGGATATTCTCCCGCATGCATAAAATGCTATTATCGAAATGCGTTTTTCTACTAAAACCACAGTGCTGTTCCTCTCTTCACTACTCCTGATTTCCTGTTCGGGAAATAAAGGAGCCAAGGAGTATCTTTCCGATGCCGGAAAGGCGTATCAGGAGGGTAATTACTCTTTGGCTAAGTTGAAGATTGACAGCATTAAAATTCTTTATCCTAAATCTTTTGATGAGATCAATGCCGGGTTTGAGCTCATGCAGGTAATACGCATGGCTGAAAACAGGAGAAACATTGTGTATTGTGATTCCATGCTTCGGGAAAAATATACGGAACTCAATGGGATGCTTACCCGGTTCGATTATATACGGGATGAGCGGTACCAGGAGTTCGGCGATTATTATCCCAAGTCCTACCCCTATCAATCCTCTTTAAACCAAAATGGTATCCGCTCCGGTGTGCGTGAGAAAGGAGTGCTCTTTATAGAAAGTATACTTTCCGGGAGCGCCATCAAGCATAACAAGGTAAAGGTAAGTACCAGGGATGGCAACTTTGCGGAAACGCTTGTTGTCTCTTCCGATGGACTCAATTACCGGTTTAATACACTTGATAAATCCTATGAGATTGTCCGTTATAGCGGAAACAGTGAAAACGGGGTTGCGAGTTTTATCTATACCTTCCGTGACCAGCCGGTCTCCCTTCAGTTTATCGGCAACCGTACCATTACTGTCACCATGACCCCTGCCGCCAAGAAAGGTGTCAGCGATTCCTTTGAACTTTCCTCCCTCCTGCTGGATATCGAGCAACTAAAATTAGAAAAAGAGAAAAGCGAAGCATTGATCAGGTATTTAGAGAGCAAGAAACCGTAGCTGAAAATGGAAACATTAAAATATACAGTAATAAAAGACCGGGGGCAATACGATAAATATTGCAATATTCTGGAGGAATTGATTATCCTGAATGAGAAAAAAACAGAAGATGAAATAGAATTTCTCTCTTTCTTAATTGAGAAATGGGATGAGGAGCATACCACCTTTAATGACGTGGATCCAGTTAAGTTGCTAAAGGCCTTGATGAAAGAACATACACTAAAAGCAAAAGATTTGGCCGATATTCTACATTTATCAAAAGGAACCGTTTCGAAAATATTGAATTACCATAAAGGATTATCAAAAGATACGATACGGAAACTCTCCGGCTATTTTAAAATGTCACAGGATGCATTTAACAGGCCTTATCCGTTGATTAATGGAGACAGGGTAGCCAGACGATCCCGCATTCCCGGTCGGATGAAATCAAGGTAGGCCATAATGAAGGCCTGATCTCTTTTTTTTAAAATTTATCAAACTAAATATAAAATAAAAACACTATCTTTGCGTCGAATTTTGGTGTCATTCACTTCAACGGCTTCGAAATGAATGATGAAAAGGGAATCAGGTGCAAATCCTGAACAGACCCGCTGCTGTAAGCTCCGCTTACGTGTCGGACAAATACCACAATGCCACTGTTCCAATAAAAAGGGATGGGAAGGCGTCCGGACACGGGAGTAAGTCAGAAGACCTGCCGGAATTTTTCATGTTCTTAAGCTTTCGGGGAGTAGAGCTGAAGACGCGTTGAGAAATCTTTCGTTTTTGTAATTTGTTTGGGTGCTTCTGTTATTTGTAGGTTTCTTATCAATTATCTTCAAACTTTTATTTTCTGCAAGCTATTTGACAACACTCAATTAGTTTAAAGATGTATTGTATCCAATTTTTGAGATTTTCCCCAAAAATCTTTTATATGCCAGTTGTCATGTTGGCTATAAACCTCTTTTTTTCACTCAATGTTTATACACAGGAATCAAAATCATCAATCACTATCATCAATAATGGTGTTGATTCCCTTTTACTACTTCGAGAAAGAGAAGTTGCAGACTCTTTATATCAACCGGGAGATATTCTTCTTGAAGATATTATAGTGATAGGGAAAAAAATTGAAAAGGATGTCATTCCTGCCCAAGTGATGACACTCCAGGATATTCAACGTTTAAATGCCCTCTCTGTGGCAGATGCTATCCGTTATTTTTCAGGTGTACAACTAAAAGATTATGGAGGAATAGCCGGACTAAAGACCATCAATATCCGTAGTATGGGAACAAACCATATGGGGGTATTCTATAACGGGATACAGCTTGGAAACGCGCAGAACGGACAGGTCGATTTAGGTAAATATTCTCTCGACAATATTGAAGAAATTTCCCTATATAATGGGCAGAAAAGTAATGTTTTCCAATCTGCCCGGGAATTTGGATCTGCAGGAACAATTTATCTGCAGTCCCGTGTGCCAAAATTTGAAGATGGCAAGACACATAATTTCAGGGCTTCACTCAGGACAGGCTCATTCGGCCTTGTCAATCCGGCTATTTTGATGGAGCAGAAAATCAATGATGATCTCAGCGTTTCTTTTAACGGTGAGTGGACCAATGCCACAGGCAGGTATAAATTCCGTTACCGTCGGCTGGATGTGTTGGGAGATGTGGCATACGATACAATTGCTATTCGAAGAAATGGGGATATCAATGCGACCCGTTTAGAGGCAAGTCTTGATGGAAAACTGCCTAGCCATGACGGTAAGTGGAAAATCCACGCGTACAATTATAATTCGGAACGTGGTGTCCCCGGTGCGATTGTCAATAACGTATGGCGTAATGGAGAAAGGATTTGGGATGTAAATTCATTCCTCCAGGGTTCAGCTGAGATGAATATTTCAAAACGATACAGAACCCGTCTTAATATCAAATATGCGGCAGACCAGACCCATTATATCAATAATGATTACCGCCTGATAACGATCGACAACCTGTATAAGCAAAAAGAGATTTATCTTTCCTCCGCCAATGTGTACAACTTGAAGGAGAACTGGGATATTTCCGCTTCGTATGATTTCCAATGGAATCGGCTTGAAGCCAACCTTAGGGATTTTCCTTTTCCGGAACGATTCACCCATTGGACGTCGTTGGCAACCTCCTATCAACATGATCGCTTCAGGGCACAGGCAAGTTTGCTAGGCACATTTATCAATGAAACAGTGGAACGGTTTGCCAAGCCACCGTCTAAAAGTGAATTTACACCGGCGCTATTTTCATCATACCGAATTTTGAGATATGAATCTCTCTGGATTCAGGCATTTTACAAAAAGATCTTCAGGATGCCAACCTTCAATGATTTGTATTATACGGATATGGGAAATGCCAACTTGAAGCCGGAATATGTGACACAGTACAATATAGGAATAAACTATACCAAAGACTTCAAACATGGGTTTTACCGCCATCTTAATTTACAGGTAGATGCATACTACAATGAGGTGACCGATAAAATTATCGCTTATCCCAAAGGGCAACAGTTCCGTTGGACTATGCTGAATTTGGGGGAAGTGGAGATTAAGGGGATAGATGTTTCGGCAATGAATACCTTTCAGATAGGAGAAGTGACGATCAACTCAAAGTTGCAGTATACTTACCAGAAGGCGCAAGATTTTACCAATCCGGCCGATACTTACTATGGCGATCAAATCCCCTATATACCCTGGCATAGTGGCTCGTTTATTGGGGGGGCCGATTGGAAAGGATGGTCTTTCAACTACAGCTTCATCTATGTGGGTGAAAGATATAATCAACAGGAAAATATCCGATATAACCATACACAGCCGTGGTACACCAATGACCTGTCATTGGCAAAAGTTTTGAAGTTGAAGAAGAATCTGATAAAAATTTCCTGTGAAGTAAACAACGTATTGAATCAGGATTACGATGTAATTCTAAACTACCCGATGCCGCTGCGGAATTATCGTGTATCAATGAGTATAGAAATTTGACAGGGATGAAACGCTTTATATATATCGTTTGTATTGTGCTGCTACCCCTGATGGGGTGTAGGGATATTGAACTGGTGCTCCCCACAGAGTACGACTTATTGCCTATTCCTGAAAATCACGAAGTGAACCCGGCCCGCATGTACCTGCTCAATGAAGGGAATATGGGAAGCAACAAGGCGAGCATCGATGTGGTGGATTTCAGGACCGGCATTTACAACAGGAATATTTATCCGGAGAAAAATCCTACCGTAGTAAAAGAACTGGGTGATGTCGGTAACGATATTCAAATATATCGGGGAAGATTATATGCGGTTATCAATTGTTCCCACAAGGTAGAAGTGATGGACGCGGCTACAGGAATAAGGATCATGCAATTTGAAATCCCCAATTGCAGGTATATCCGTTTCTATGGCAATTATGCTTACGTATCGTCTTATGTGGCACCGGTGAGGATCGATCCGGCAGCGCCACAAGGGGCTGTTTACAAGATAGATCTAAGAACCAACCGGATTGTATCGAAAATACTGGTCGGATTTCAACCCGAGGAACTGGAAATACGCGATGGGCTGATATTTGTCGCCAATTCGGGGGGATACCGTGCGCCGAACTATGACAATACGATTTCGGTGATAGATATCAACCGGAACAAGCAAGTAGCACAAATACCGGTAGCCATAAACCTGCACAGGCTTAAAGTGGATAAAAACGGTAAAATATGGGTTTCCTCACGGGGTGATTATAAATCGATCGGTTCTAATCTTTATGTGCTGAAGAAGACCGATAAAAGTCCATGGTCCTATGAAGTGGAGAAAACCATGGATATCCCATGTACCAATATGGCCCTCAAAGGTGATTCCCTTTATGTGTACAGTGTGGAATACAATCTTGAAACGCAAAAGAATACCGTTACTTATGGGATCATTGATGTAAACAAGATGGAACTGGTGAGTGACAGCTTCATTACCGACGGTACGGAGAATGAAATTGAAATACCCTATGGGATCGCCATTCACCCGGTAACCAATGAAATATTTGTTACCGATGCCAAAAACTATGTCTCAAGCGGCGTTTTACACTGCTATGGATCCGATGGCAGGAAAAGGTGGAGTGTCCGTACTGGAGACATACCGGCACATATGGCATTTTATAATGTAACCGAAGAATGGCAATGATAAAGACAAAAAAGATACTAAAACGAACAATCCTTTTTCTGACAATCTTTTTTTCAGCGTGTCAGACCGATGAACCAACGGTAAGCCTTGGATTAAGAGATCTATATATCTTACCCCGGATGCAGAAAGAGTGGCTGAACCCTGCATTTACCGGCCAAGGATATATGTGGACGGAAATTTTACCCGATGGACGTGATTCTTTGGTTTCCACAGAAAAGGACTACATATTCTTGAAGGAAAAACCGGGTACTTACAAGATGCGGTTTGAAATTATCGATCCCCTCAACTATATGAGGGAAGAGATCACGTTTGTAGTCGTTGAGGAACAAATAGAATATAAAGAGGGTATTGACAAAGTGTATGAATATGTTCCCGCCCCCGGACAGTTTATCAATAAAATTCCCGTATACGAGCCGGGAGATACGGAGGAGACCATGCGCCTAAAAGCGGAGGAAAGCCTCACGGGTGTAAATACAAGCGGGGTTAGCCTAGGTGCTTACGGGGGCTACATAACTTTTGGGTTCGACCATACGGTGATGAACATAAAGGGTCAGAGAGATTTTGAGGTATACGGAAACTCATTTTATTCTACCACCGGTGACAATGGAGGCAGCAATGAACCGGGAATCGTGTTGGTCTCGTTCGATGCCAATATGAACGGGATACCCGATGATGACTGGTATGAGCTTGCGGGCAGCGAATATTATAAAAAGGAGACGATCAAGGAATATGAAATTACTTATTTCAAGCCCGATCCCAACAAAATCCCAACACCTCATAAAACCGACACGTATCTGTCCGATACAACCTATATCAGATGGGATAGCAATCAGAATGACCATGGATATGTGAGTAAAAATGTTTTTCACGATCAGAGTTACTGGCCGCAATGGATAGATAAAGAGACGATAACTTTCAAAGGAACCAAGTTGGCGGATAATTATTATACCATATCCGGAGGCGTAACTTATTACATACAGGTTGCGTATGATTGGGGGTATGCGGATAATCATCCCAACGCTGCCGAAGATAAGGATGGAAACCGGTTGAGCTCTTTCGATATTGATTGGGCGGTAGATAAAAAAGGAAATAAGGTAAGACTCGCCGGCATTGATTTCATAAGAGTTTATACGGGCGTAAACCAATACTGCGGATGGTTGGGAGAAACATCCACCGAGATATATGGTGCAAGGAGCTTGCACGTAGGCTATACTTATAGATAAATATAGGTGATTCAAGCAATCATTCTAAATAAGAGAAATAGTCAGATAAAAATAGTTTTAAAAAAGTGTTTATTAAATTTTTACGTTATGAATGGAAAATTTTTGATTTTAAAAACATTGATCCTGTCGTTGCTGGTTGCCGGCTTTGCTTCTTGTTCGGATGATCCCGACAAGGAAGTGCTTACACCTGCGCAAAGTGAGCAAAAATTAATCTTGGCTGCGCTGGAATCAAGACCGGAGCTGTCCGAATTCACAGAGGCTTTCAGGTCACTTGACCTGGGTTCTTCCACGGCAACCGGATTTACCATCCT
This sequence comes from Proteiniphilum sp., assembly GCF_040307845.1. Classification (GTDB taxonomy): domain Bacteria; phylum Bacteroidota; class Bacteroidia; order Bacteroidales; family Dysgonomonadaceae; genus Proteiniphilum. The sequence goes on along the minus strand of NZ_JAWRIS010000036.1, from coordinate 76,819 downwards.
TGCCATAAAAAATGATGTAGCAGAAGGAGGTATTACCGCTGACATATTAAAAAGGCATATCCTGGAAAAAGCCTATACCCCATCCGCCCTCACCGAAGAAGGTAAAGTGAAGAGTCTGGGCGGAATTGAACTCGTAGTAAAAACAACCGAAGGGGTTGTCGCACTGAATAATGCTCCTATTGGCACCCATACGGTGATCGGTAACAGCACATTATACATTCTGGATGAGGTGATTCCGGCAGAGAACACCTTTTTGGGCTTGGCTCCGGAGTTTGCTGTCACCATCAGCAGGGTGGTAGCATTGCGACCGGAGGTGATAGACCTTGACAATGCTTCTTTCGAGTGGAAGCAAGAATTCGATGGCAATGAAAGTGTTGTTTCCAAAACACTGAATTACGACTTCATCACACTCGTTCCCGGAGAATATAAGTTGACTGTAATCGCAAAACAACCGAATGGGAAAACATTGAGTGCCACAACAACCATTACAGTTACAGAACCGGAAGAAGGTTTGAGTGCTTTCCCTAACAGGATATTTGATTTTACTCCCGCCCCGGGACAATACGTCACACTTTATGGTGATACCAAGGATCAAGCACTCAATACTGTTTTTGAACAATTGAAAGAAGGCAAAGGCAATGTCTATATGGGGGCTTTCGGGGGACAGATGGTCGTCGGTTTCGACCACACCATCATGAACAGGCCCGGTTTTTGCGATTTTACTACCAGATACGGGGGAGGCAATGCCTCACCGTCCATCATTTGGGTGGCTTACGATACAAATGGAAACGGAAAGCCCGATGACGACGAATGGTATGAAATCAAGGGGAGTGAATATGGTGGGGAAAATGACCTCGGCATACAGTCCTTCACTTACCAGACAACGAAATCGGATGGAGGTTTCCCCTGGACTACCCAGAGCGGTGAAGCAGGTCATGTACTCGATTCACCTCCTTTTGCCACCGTTGAAGTGGCAGCATGGTTAGCTTCCGAGCCGACATTTACATTGACCGGTCGTCAGTTGAAACCCAAAATCAAGGAAAATGACTTTTTCCTATCGGCTTTGCCTTTTGACTGGGGATATGCGGCCAGCCAGCCCAATAACAGCAAGCAGGCCGCCATTGATATCGACTGGGCGGTAGATGCAGAAGGAAATACAGTTCAATTGCCGGGTGTTGATTTTATCAAAGTGGTGAATGCCATTCAGGGCATGAGGCCGATGTCGGGTGAATACCGGTATCAGGTAACTTCTATCGAAGATCTCCATCTGCAAACCATAGAGATTACGACCGAAGAGGCACAATCTGCCAACTAAGGGATTGTAACGACGCTCTTTATTATAATGTGATTATATGATGAACTTTTGTTCCTTATATATGGAATCATAATGCAAGGGTATAAACAGGTACTCAAAAAGAGTACCTGTTTCTTTAAAGATTGATAAGTATGATGAAATTAAGGCACCTAAGGAACACATTGCTATTAGGCGTATTATTCCTGTTAACGGCAGTCGCTTGTAAAGACGAATTCCTGCGCGAAGACGTGGCAGAGTTAGAAAAGCAGGAGGAAAACAACGGAAATGAGGGAAGCAGTGACAATGACTATATCCGTGTGGTAGCCGATCCCGAGGTTGCCCTTGCCACCGCCAACTGCATCATGGCAATGCCCGGGGAGACCGTCTCGATACCCGTCGCAAAAGCTTTTGCGGTGTGGGAACAGAACCAGCAGCTTTTCGGTAAGAAGTTTTCTCCCGGTGGCGATTTGGGGGCCGTACTGATATGGGCCATCCCCAACGAACTGGTGGACACGGAACTGATGGAGATCACCGACTACGAGGATATCAACAAGGCCGCCATTCGGTTGAAGACAAAACCGGGAGCGAAAGGAAATGCCGTGATTGCCCTTACGGTGAATGGTGAAGTGCGCTGGAGCTGGCACCTATGGGTAACGGATTATGACCCGGGAGCAGATTTACAATTGAGCAACCTTCAAACGGGATCCAATAGTGTAGCGGGTGGCAATGTGTACCGTTATAAAAACAATGCAGGCGACAATATTTTTATGGACCGCAACCTTGGAGCCAACAGTGCCGATAAGACCAAGGGGAAAGAAACACACGGCATGTATTACCAGTGGGGAAAAAAAGACCCCTTACCCGGATTTGCCCCAAAGAATTATTACCCGGAATCCCCATTGGAGTTTCCCCCTCAATACCGTAAGAACAACCTGGCATACTCCATTGAATTTCCGGATGAATACATTGATGCGTTCCCGTCTGGAGATTGGTATAGTTATTACGATAAAGTATTCGACCATGATTTATGGGGTGGAGTGAGTGGGAAAAAGACCATTTATGATCCTTGCCCCGAAGGCTGGATGGTACCATTTTGGCCTTCAAAAATTACTGAAAACGGATGGAGTGACCTTTCGTATGAACTTTCTCCTTGGTATATCAGAGAACCTGAGAATCAATTTTTAAGTATAGGTTCTAATGTAGATATTGAATTTGAGTCACCGGTTCTGGGTTTTTATCCCGCAACCGGACATATGCTGGGGGAGGAAGTCTCAAAATATAGCGTAAACACATCTCTCTGGACGGCAAGTCCAATGATTTCACCCGATAGCCCCAATAAATTACTGGAGGAGAGTATTTTTATTAACGTGGGTTTAAATAACCATTTGCATGCCAGGCTTGAAGCTCGACCTTACGCCGCGAATGTCCGATGTGTACGATGTCTTGATGAAAGTAAAAATCTAAAGTAACGATACAGAATATCGAAAAAGACAGGATAGAAAATACAGTTTTACAGCTTATCATATATAACACTTAAAAAAAAGAAAACTATGAAACATTTATTTAAAAATTTTGGTTGGATATTTACGCTATCTGTATTCTTTTTTGCAGGTTGCCAACAGGACGAAGAGTTATTTTCGTCAGTTGAGAACAACGTAAATAACAGTGATTTGAGAAGCGCCAAGGCCGGATATGATTACCTGGCAAATATGGATGGCGTTTTTGTGTTATCGGAAGGCAATATGATGACTGAGAATGGAACACTTTCCTTTATTGATGGCTCTGTTTCCACTTTCCCTGCCACAAACTGGGTATATGGAAACCCGAGTACAGGAGCCATGGGAAATGTCTCCCAGGATTTGTTTATAGCCAATAACAAGATGTATGTGGTTTCTCAAAACGGTGACTCATATATATCTGGAGGAACTAAGCATATTCTCGTTCTTGACAATTATTTAGTAAAAACCAATGAATTTAATCCTGGCACCTATTTTCCAACCGGTTGGGGTGGAAATACACCTACTCATATAGCGATCAGTGGAAGTTCCATTTATGTAAGGACTAATAGTGGGGTGGTGATTACCAGTGAAACCACTTCAGGTTCAACACCTACATCTGTAAGCGGAATCACAAATCCTTCTCGGACCCGTATGGCAATGGTGCAGAATAGTGGAGTGAAGTATCTGTATGTGGGTTCAGAAAGTGGGGTTGTATATAGGATTAATACTTCTACAAATGCGGTTTCAAATATAACCGTACCGGGAAAAGTAGCCGGTTTAGTAGCCGTGCGTCGAAGTTCCAATACGGTACAGTATGTATATGCCCTCAGCATTCTGTCAAACACCCAGGCTGTTTTGTCGAAGATATCCGGAACGACAGTGCTATCCTCTGATACGATCACTTCTTCTTTCGATGCAAGCCTGTTTATTCCGTCTGTCGGCTTATGTTGCTATGCGGGTGGAGTACAGGATGTCCTCTATTTCAGGAGTAATGGTTGGAATCCTACGCAAATATTCAAGTATGCAATAACATCCGGGACAACCGGAACACTTAGTACGCTTTATACAATCCCCAGCGGGATCGATTCCAATGCCCAAATCATTTATGGTGATCTGGGAGTGGATCAGAATAACGGCGATGTATATTTCGGTTATGTAGGTAGTTGGGGGGCGTATGCCACCGTGAATGGCGTAGGACGTATTAAAGGGGGTAATCCTCTGACGATACAGGAATATAAAGCAAGTGCTACGGGCACAAGCAAGATTGATACACGTTTCACTGCAGGAATTTATTTTACAAGTGAATTTGATATGTAAACAAAGAATATCTATGATAAGCTGTAAAATTTTTTGTTCAGCATCCGGTATAAAAGCTCTTCCCATATGGAAACTGGTTCCGGTGTTTTGAGGAAAATATTATACAACAATATATTAATCATTATGGCTAAAAACAAAATAATCCTTCGTTTCAGCGTGATAACGCTGCTGATCCTGCTGGCCGCCTTGAGCCGGCTGATCCCCCACCCTGCCAACTTCGCTCCCATAGGCGGGATGGCATTATTTGGTGCGGCGTATTACAGTCGCCGTGCGTGGGCATTTGTGATTCCCGTCATTTCGATGTGGATCAGCGACCTGGTGTTGAATAACGTGGTATATGGCGCCTATTTCGATGGATTTGTATGGTTCTATAGAGGTGCATGGTTCACCTACGGCGCATTTATCCTGATCGTGCTGTTGGGGATATTCACCCTGCGGAAAATAAAAGTGCCGAACCTGCTGTTCTCCGCCTTGGGAGCATCCGTTATCTTCTTCCTGGTATCGAACTTCGGTGTCTGGTTCTCCGGCACCATGTACCCGAAAGATTTCGGCGGATTGATCGCATGCTACACTGCCGGCATACCGTTCTTCAAAAATACGGTGATGGGCGACCTGTTCTACACGGCTCTCCTTTTCGGCGCATTTGAACTGAGCGCGCGCCGCTTCCCGGTACTAAAAAAGGTGAACGCCTGACAGTAAATCTCCCGTCTTATCCTTTAACGAGGATAACATATAAGAAACCGGAGAACGTGTCAAAGTGAACCTTTGGCTGTTCTCCGGTTTTGTTTGTAATCACTTATCTCGTTAAAAAATCACTCAAAAGTAAACGTTTATATATACCTTTGTAAAAGACGTAGTTTTGTGGATAGTAGTATCGAACAATAAAGGACTGAAGTCAACACAATGAAAAAAATATTTCACCTATTCTTATTTTTATTTCTGCTAATGAATGGATTTGCACAGGATAATAACGGTTTTGAAAATGCGGTGCGCCGGGCGGTGGAGGAGCATATCCGGGAATATCCACAGTCTACGTTGAAAGACTTGTATAAAAACTTCTTTCAGGATGTTTATGGCCCGGGGCGTTTGCTTAATGATACGATAGCCGCTAAAAACTACCTGCTCAGAGAATTGGCATCCTATACTGAAATTGAGGGTAAGATAGCGGAGCCGACAGGACACAGGCACAATTTCTACAGGGTAAACCTGTCGGTGATTAAAAACAATCTCATCCCATTCGACCTGTTTTTTGATGCTTTCATGCAGAGTGCGAAAGATTTCAAGCCGGTCGATATTGAAGATTGGAAAAAAGAATGGCATCGGATAGAAGCCGTAATCCGCTTCATGCAATTGCCATTGACGGATTACGATAAAGAGAAAAATGAAATAATTGGACAGCTGAACCAGGGCAAATATATAGGTCACCACAGCCAGTTATTCAATGACAACTATAGGCCTCATTATCGCATCATCAGTACAAAAGTATATCATACTTTAATTCTTCCGGCTATTAATCGGAATGCAGATTAAGAGGATTCAAAAAAGCAAATACAATGGAAAAGAAATGTCCCCGCTGCGGAAATAAATTTGAATGCAAGCCCGACGATATTTTCTCGTGCGAATGCGCCGATATCTATATCCCGCCTAACCTGGCATTCCAAATCGATTCAATATATACCGAATGTATTTGTGCCAAATGCCTGAGAGAAATGATAGCGGAGTTTCATCAATCCAGGGCTGAAGGGAAAAAACAATAAAAAGAGAAGTAAAAACTGAAAAAGGAAATAGATTTTCCATGTATTACCCAAAGATACATGAAAATCAATTCAGATAAGCCCAAATGGGTAATTTTTTTGTAATATTCTTGTATTATAATTTTCAAAATGGAAAACTTCTTGAATTAAAATAATACCAAAGTTTTCTGTTCATATAAACTTTGTCGATATTCCATAGAAAATAAAATATCTTTTTAAGTATTAATCTCATTTTTTTATTCGATATTTGTTGCACGTTTTGGTGTTCCGGTCGGGAGGCCTCTCGATCGGGATGAAAAGGGAATCAGGTGTAAGTCCTGAACAGACCCCGCTGCTGTAAACTCATTCAAGTGTTTTCGCAATTCTTTTTGCCACTTTTATTTATTCGTAAAGGGAAGGCTGCCGGAAACAGAGTAAGTCAGAAGACCTGCCAAAACGGAAAATAAATTTTCTTTCGGGCTGACAAAGAAAATTGACTTTGTGATAATTTCAGACAATTCTATCTGATATTTATATATCAAATGTATGACAGGTTATGCCATACATGCGTATGTACATATATAGATTATTTACCAACATACAAAACAATTCAAAATGAGAAAAATCGTCAAATTCGAAAAAGAAGATTGCAATCCGTGCGTGATGGTATCACGCTTCCTTGAAAATAACAACGTTGTTTTTGAAGCAGTCAACCCGTTCAACAGTCCCGAATTGGCCATGCGGCATAAAGTGCGCTCCGTCCCCACGACGATACTGATCGATGGAAGCGAGGAATTGGCACGTATTGTGGGCTATGATCCGGAGAAGCTGAATATGATGGTCGCGCAGCTATGACCATTTATTGGGACAGCACGACGGGTAACGTGGAGCGTTTCGTACACAAGGTAGCGGCCAAAACCGGATGGCAATGCCTGAAAATAACCGGTCAATTGGTCGCATTAGAACTCGGTCACCTGATTACTTATACTACGAAGATTGGTCAGGTTCCGGAATCCACAGAACGGTTCATGCAGGCAAACCATCCTTTTATCCTCTCCGTCTCGTCGAGCGGAAATATGAACTGGGGTACCAATTTTGGCTTGGCAGCCGATAAGATTGCGGTAAAATATGGAATACCTCTATTGCTGAAGTTCGAATTGTCGGGGTTGGAACGGGATGTGAACGCTTTTATTGAAAAAGTCAATGCCTATAAGGCACAACAACAGATACAGGTTGTGTAAATAATAATTGCGGAGAAGAAATATAAAACGAGTATAAGTACCAATATGTTGATGTGATAATGTGATGATTTGAAAATTTCATGATTCTATAATTAATTGGTAATTGGTAATTGGTAATTGGTAATTGGTAATTAGTAATTGGTAATTAGTAATTAACCTTGGTTCTTGGCTCTAAAAAAAAATCAAATGAAAGTAAAAAACTGGATATTACTCAACAACCAGGTAATGGTGAAAAAGGACGATGAGTTTCAGTTCGAGAAGGACAAGGAAGCGGTGCGCTCCTACTTTCTCGAATATGTGAATAAAAATACCGTCTTCTTCTATACGCTGAAAGAAAAGATAGATTACCTGATCGAAAACAATTATTACGAGAACCTGCTGGAGTGGTATTCCTTTGAAGAGGTCAAACAGGTATACGATTTGATGTACCGGAAGAAATTCCGTTTCCCCTCCTATATCAGCGCGTTTAAGTTCTTCCAGAACTATGCCCTGCGGGATGACAGCGGCGAGAAATTCCTGGAACGGTATGAGGACCGCCTGGCGTGTGCAGCCCTCTATCTTGGTAGGGGCGATATCAACAAGTCGATGGAGTATGCCGAACTGTTTATCAACCAGGAATACCAACCCGCCACGCCTACCTTCCTGAATGCCGGCAAAAAACGGTCGGGAGAGCTGGTCTCCTGTTTTCTCGACGAGATTGGCGACAACCTGAACGGGATCGGTTATGCCATCAACTCCTCCATGAAGCTTTCCTCCATCGGCGGCGGCGTGTCACTCAATCTCTCCAAACTACGCGGACGCTCGGAAGCGATAAAAGGGGTGGAAGGGCGTGCCAGCGGAGTATTGCCGGTGATGAAATTGTTGGAAGATGTGTTCTCTTATGCCAACCAATTGGGACAGCGGCCCGGTGCCGGAGCGGTCTACCTGAATGTATTCCACTCCGACATCGAGGAATTCCTCGACTGTAAAAAAATCAACGTGGACGAGAAGGTGCGTATCAAATCGCTCTCCATCGGCGTGGTAGTGCCCGACAAGTTCATGGAGCTTGCCGAAAAGGATGAACCGTTCTATGTGTTCTATCCGCATACCGTCTATCAGGCGTATGGACAGTATCTTGACGATATGGACATCAATGAGATGTACACAGAACTGGTGGATAATCCCAAGGTAAGGAAGAAAAAGCTCAACGCCCGCATGATGCTGGTAAAGATCGCCCAGACGCAGAAGGAGAGTGGCTATCCTTACCTTTTCTTTAAGGATAACGCCAATCGTGAGCATGCACTAAAAGATATCGGTGAAGTGAAATTCTCCAACCTCTGCACCGAAATCATGCAGTTGTCGGAAGTATCGGAGATCAATGATTATTACGAGGAAGATGTGATCCGCCGCGGTATCTCCTGCAACCTGGGATCGCTGAATATCGTCACCGTGATGGACAACAAGCGGATCAAAGAGGCGGTAAAAACTGCGATCAGTTCCTTGACGGTAGTTTCGGATATTTCCAATATCGATATCGTTCCTTCCATCAAAAAAGCCAACGAGGAATTGCACAGCGTGGGATTGGGTGCGATGAACCTGCACGGGTTGTTTGCCAAGAATTTTATCGCGTACGAGAGTACAGAGGCACTCGACTTCTGCAATGTGTTCTTCATGATGATGAATTTCTACTCGCTGGAACGCTCCATGGAGATCGCCCGGGAAAAAGGGATCGTCTTCAAGGATTTCGATAAGTCGGAGTATGCCAAAGGTACCTATTTCGACAAATATACCGAACAGGAGTACCTGCCTAAAACCGATAAGGTGAAAGCGCTGTTCGAAGGGATTGAAATTCCGGGGATCGAAGAGTGGAAGGGCCTGAAGGAGCAGGTAATGCAACACGGGCTGTATCATGCCTACCGGCTGGCGATAGCGCCTAACCAATCGACCTCCTATATCATGAGTTCCACCGCTTCGGTAATGCCGGTGGTGGATACAATCGAGGTGCGCGAATATGGCGACAGTACATCGTTCTACCCGATGCCCTACCTCACCAACGATAATTATTTCTTCTACAAATCGGCGTATGACATGGACCAGATGAAGGTAATCAGGCTGATCTCGGTGATCCAGCGCCACGTGGACCAGGGCATATCGACCATACTGCATACCAAGAGCAGCCATACCACCCGCGACCTGGCAAGGTATTATATCTATGCCCATAAAGCGGGATTGAAATCATTGTATTATACCCGGACAAGAAAAACAACCGTCGAAGACTGTATCTCCTGCTCGGTGTAATTGAACAATAAAAAACACAGGTATTTTTGGAATATGTATCCGACTAAAGCGGAGACCTTTTAGATATTTTGTGGGGACCCATAGCTCGAAGTGAGTGTAAAAAGAGTAGTTGTTTGAGCGAAGCGAGTTATACTCTTTTAGCAAACAAGAGCTAAAATGGGTCACAAAATATCGGCAGTCGGAAGATTTAGTCGGATACATACCACAGCAAGAAGAACATAAGAAATCAAATAATCAAAAATAATGAAACAATTTAAAGCCGTCAACTGGAATACTCCCGAGAACGACTATGTGGAGATGTTCTGGGAACAAAACCTGAAACAGTTCTGGATCGACACCGAATACATCCCCTCGAAAGATATTGACTCCTGGAAGTCACTTTCACCCGAATTGCGTGAAGCCTATAAAAAAGCACTGGGCGGACTCACCCTGCTCGACACCCTGCAAAGCCATACCGGCATGCCAAAAGTGATCGACCATATCGAGGGATTGCAAAACAAATCGGTACTCTCCTATATGTGCATGATGGAGTCTATTCACGCCAAATCCTATTCCACCATCTTCACCACGGTGGCGTCCACCACCGAAATAGATGCCATTTTCGAATGGGCATCCACCAACGAGCAACTCCAGTTCAAAGCCAAAACGATTGATAGCTATTACCGCAAGCTCGACAAGGATAATGTATCGCAAGAAGAGGTCTATATGGCATTGGTCGCTTCGGTGATGCTTGAGACCTTCCTGTTCTACAGCGGTTTCTTCCTTCCCCTGTGGCTGGCCGGACAAGGGCAGATGGTGGCCAGTTGCGATATCATCAAAAAGATCATTGCCGACGAGTCGATCCACGGCGTGTTTGTCGGCTTGCTGGCACAGGAGATATTCAACACTTTTAGCGAAAAGAAAAAGGAAAAACTCAAAGCCGAACTGCTCTCAATGATGGATATGCTCTACGAGAACGAGATGAAATATACCGACCATGTTTACAGCGATGTAGGCCTTGGGGCTGAAGTAAAGGAATATATCCGTTACAACGGTAACAAGGCGTTGATGAATCTCGGCTTCGATCCTCGTTACGAGGTCAACGAGGTGAATCCCATCGTGCTGAACGGGCTAAATGTGGAAACGACACAACACGATTTCTTTTCCAAAAAATCGACCAACTACGAAAAAACCCTCGAGGTGGTACATCTTCACGACGAGGATTTCGACATGAAAAAAGAATTGGAGATGGCTTTTTAATTTACTCACTAACGTAAGGATTTATGTCAAAAGCTATTCCACCATTACCGCGTGTCAACAGTTTATTGTTAAACATTTTACAGGTTGTTTCATCGCTTCTTATTTTAAATATCGTTTCCGTTAAATTATTGATTTTACAAACCCTCAATGAATCATTTTGATAATAAAGCAGATTCATGCTTGCAGGGTCAATATTGCACAGCGCAACTCCGGTTTCCGGTACATCCAGTTTCTGGATAATATTGAAATCAGGAATGTGTCTTAATTCAAAATTCGAACCGACTCTCAGAAGAAGATTGTCAGGTTGAGAAGGTACAAACATGGCTCCTTTATAGTGCCTTGTGTCAGTATAGAGCAGATTTGTGGTTGTTCCGTCAATCTCGAATACTTCTATTCCATTTTCCGACGAAGCACAAAAATATTGCCCGTTTTCAGATACGGAAACAAGATCGGGAATATCGTATATTGTGTTATATGTGAATGGAAATTGAAATATTTTTTCTCCTGTCAGGGTATTAAAAACAAGACAGGTGTTGGAACTTTTCTGCACGACAAAAAATCTATCATTGCTTGTTAAGGCTGCTAAACGAGTTTGTACGCTGCCAGGTAATGGTTTGATGATGATTGGATCTGCAAAACGACTGTCAGAAAAAATCCTGGTCTCTTCACCGGTCATCGCGGCAACCGTTGAATTATGAGGAGCAGAGGATATTTTCCCGCCATATATAAGTCCCCAGGGATTACCAATAATCGATACCGAGTTTATCTTTTGCAAAGTTGTCGCGTTAAAAGCGACCAAATCATCGTAACTACTCGTATATATGATGTTGTCAGCGCTGTTATACGCATATAGTGGCCAATTGGGAATATCCAGGAAAATTCCTTGACAGAAGTTTCCATAAGCAGTTTTATTATTATGTAAGTTGTCATATTCGGCTATTTGCGGTTTAATTTTCAACTTAAATTGACGGGTTTTACCCCACAATTGAGGAATGGTAATGGTGGTATCTTGTATGGCGGAGGCAATGGTATTTGTATCATCGGTAACAATGTTAAACCGGCCGTTCGCAAAGGGTTTATCCCAATACACACGAAGTTTATCAAGTCCCAGATCTTCAAAGTATACAGTTGGAATTGGCGTATCTATTGAAAGTGTTTGATGAAATACCGCACTATCCTTGAGTTGTGTTTTTACTGCGTATACTGCATATCCACACACATAACCATAATCCACAACGGTAATCCACTTCAAACCGGTCCTGAGGATTATGTATAACGCGGATATTCCATGATAATTCTCCCGCATATCCCTCCAGTCCCATCATGTCGGCTAAACTGCCTGTGCCGGAAGTAAAAGTGGCACCTATCGTCAATTTATGTACTCCTTCATCCACATGGTCTGGATAGAATATAAAACCTGAAGGTCTGTCCCACACATTCATAGGTTCTTCTCCATCCAATAAAACTATTATTTGTTTTAAATCTTTTGGAGAATTTATCTTTATCGAGAATGAAGTGGGCTGATATAAGTATATTGTATCGGAAGGATTAACGTCATTCAATGAGATCTCAATAGCTATCTGATCCTCGGGAGGGGTTAAATCCAGGAAATTATTACCGCTTGGTTCGTACTCACAAGCCACAAACAATACTATTGTGGCTAATAGTATAAAATTCAACTTATTCATCGTGAAATTTCATTTTAGTGGTAAAATAAGATAATCCCTCCGTATAGACGAAGCCCATTCCATTTTGATTCAATTTGTGTTTTTTGTCCCGATAGCTTTATTTTACCCCGGAAATCGAATTCATAACCTCCTCCCAGTGAGAAGTGCAACCAATCAGTGAAGCGATAATTAACTCCAATTGTAGGTTCGAGATAGATGCCGGCACCTTTCAACTTTGTGTTTTCTAAAGAAAAGTTTTTTTACCATCCTGTTTAACACGGTAGTGTGCATGTTTGTAGTGAAAAAAAGTCAGGCACTCAAAAAGGACTTTTCCGTGGACGAAAATAGAATAAAACAATCATAAAACCTATTATTTTCCGGATTATTTTTTCTTACTCCCATTAGAAACAAACATGTCGATGTAAGTTTTATATCGAAGATTTCGACTTTTTCCCTATCTTTGCCGGACAAAAGTTCTTTTTATCATTTCTTCAACCGGTAAGGTGCCCCCTAAAAAGGGATAATAGGGAACCACGTGAAAATCGTGGACTGTCGCGCAACTGTAAGCACGGCCAAAGTTTCCGCCCATAACAATCCACTGTCCCGATCAATCGGGGTGGGAAGGATGGCGGCAATCGTGCAAGTCAGGAGACCTGCCTTTATTCGGATTGACAATGCTTCGCGATAAAAGTATGGTCTGGCTCATCAGTTTCTCCCTGTTAAGGGAAAAAGTACCCCTGCATTTACTCCATCCTTTTTATCGGCTGTCGCATTGCGAAAGTTCGGAAAAGACTTTTAGCTTCATGGGTTATTCACTTTAAAAAGTTAAAAGCGATGCAAACTAACATTCTTGGCTACCCGCGGATCGGTAGCCGGCGCGAACTGAAAAAAGCCTGCGAAAACTTCTGGGCGGGCAACATCACCGAAGAGGAACTCCTCAAAGCAGGAGCCTCTATCAGACAACAAAATTGGACGCTACAGAAAGAGTCGGGCATAGACCTTGTCCCGTCGAATGATTTCTCTTTCTACGACCAGGTACTGGATACTACACTGACGGTTGGCGCCATTCCTGCCCGTTATGCTTCGCTGCAAAACGACAGGATGGCGCTTTATTTTGCCATGGCACGCGGTTACCAGCGCGAAGGCAAAGACATCACCGCAATGGAGATGACCAAGTGGTTCGACACGAACTATCACTATATTGTCCCTGAATTTGCCCGATCACAAGACTTTTTCCTCTTTTACAACAAGGCGCTCGAAGAGTACAGGGAAGGGAAAGCACAGGGTATCGAAACCAAGCCGGTACTGCTCGGACCGGTCTCCTATCTCTTGTCGGGTAAGGAGAAAGAAGCCGGGTTCCACCGGCTGGAGTTGTTGGAACGGTTACTGCCTGTATATATCGAATTACTCAAAGAATTGGAAGAGGCCGGAGCGGTATGGGTGCAACTCGACGAACCATTTCTGGTAACCGATATCGACGAAAAAACAAAAAAAGCATATACCGAAGCCTACGACGCCATCAGAAAAGCTTGTCCACGGTTAAAACTGCTGATCGCTACCTACTTCGAGGGATTGAGGGAGAACATGCCGCTGGCGGTGCAACTTCCGGCGGATGCGCTGCATATCGATCTGGTACGTGCCCCGTCTCAACTGGATGATGTGTTGGCGCAACTGCCGGCGGACAAGGTACTTTCATTGGGCGTGGTGGATGGCCGCAATATCTGGAAGAACGACTTTGACCAATCATTGGTGATGATCGGAAAAGCGATCGGAAAACTCGGTGCCGGGCGGGTGATGATCGCCGGGTCATCGTCGTTCCTGCACGTACCCTACGACCTCGACCTGGAAACGGACGAAGAGGCGCTTACACCCGAAATAAAACAATGGATGGCTTTCGCCAGGCAAAAAGCGGAAGAACTGGCATTGTTAAAGAAACTGGCGGAAGGAGACCGGTCCCTTCTGTCCAAATTGGACGAGAACCGCCGGGCGATGGAGAACAAACGTACCTCTCCGCTGATCCATAACAGAAAGGTGGAGGAACGTTGTGCCGCCGTATCGGAGAACGATGCCAAACGAAAAAGTCCGTTCCCGGTGAGGAAGAAACTACAACAACAGGAATTGCAGCTTCCTTCTTATCCCACTACCACCATCGGCTCTTTCCCGCAGACGAAAGAGGTGCGATCCTGGCGGGCAAAATTCAAAAAGGGAGAGCTGTCGGCGGAAGAATACGACCGGCTGCTGAAATCCGAAACAAAAAAAACCATCGAATGGCAGGAACGGATCGGCCTGGATGTACTGGTACACGGCGAGTTTGAGCGAAACGATATGGTAGAATACTTCGGCGAGCAACTCGATGGCTTCGCCTTTACCCGGTTCGGCTGGGTGCAGAGCTACGGCTCACGGTGCGTGAAGCCGCCCGTTATTTATGGGGATGTATCCCGCCCCCATCCTATGACCCTCTATTGGGCAAACTACGCACAGTCGCTTACAACCAGACCGGTGAAAGGGATGCTCACCGGGCCGGTCACCATCCTGCAATGGTCGTTCGTGAGAAACGACCAGGAACGCTCCAAAACCTGTCTACAGATAGCCTTGTCCATCCGCGATGAAGTGTGTGATCTCGAACAGGCCGGCATCAGGGTCATCCAGATCGATGAACCGGCGATCAGGGAAGGGCTGCCGATCCGGCGGAACGACTGGAAAAGCTATCTCGACTGGGCTGTAAGATCATTCTGCATTGCCTCCACGGGCGTAGAAGACAAGACCCAGATCCATACACACATGTGCTATTCTGAATTCAACGATATCATCGAACACATCGCATTGATGGATGCCGATGTGATCACCATAGAATGTTCCCGTTCACAAATGGAACTGCTGGACGCCTTTGTCCGTTTCAGCTACCCGAACGATATCGGTCCCGGCGTGTATGATATCCACTCGCCGCGTGTGCCGACTGTAGATGAGATCGTTGACCTGCTGAAAGAAGCCGCCCGCGTTATTCCGCAGGAGCAGCTATGGGTCAATCCCGACTGCGGGTTGAAAACACGGGGCTGGAAAGAGACGGAGGAGTCACTGATAAGGATGGTGAAAGCTGCCCGGCTGATGCGGGAGCAATTGGCATAAATCCACTATTGAAGAGGTAAATAGTATATGGAGTGGTTTTATTCGCTTCTTTTTGAGGATGGTATTGCCCATACCATCCTTCTGTACGCGTTGATTATCTCCGCGGGAATCGCATTGGGGAAGGTCAAAATATTCGGTATCTCACTGGGTGTGACCTTTGTATTGTTTGTCGGCTTGTTTATCGGACACCTCGGGTTTGACGCCAACCATGATATCGTCCATTTCATGCGGGAGTTCGGATTGATACTGTTCATTTTTTCCATCGGCCTGCAAGTCGGTCCCGGTTTTTTCTCCTCCTTTAAAAAAGGTGGGATGAAGATGAACCTGCTGGCCGTGTCGGTGGTGTTGCTCGGCGTGGGAATCGCGGTCGGACTCTATTATATGCTCGAAGGAAGGGTATCGATGCCGATGATGGTCGGCGTACTGTCGGGGGCAGTCACCAATACGCCCGGCCTGGGTGCGGCACAGGAGACATTGCGGCAACTGTCGGAGTCGGGGGTAATCGCTGAAGCGCCCCAGATTGCTCTGGGATATGCCGTCGCCTACCCTCTGGGAGTAACGGGCATCATTTTGTCACTTATCGTGATCCGCCTTGTTTTCAAAATCGACCTGAAGAAAGAGAATCAAATGATCAAAGAGGTAAACGAATCGCAATCGGAGAAAATCGAGTTTCTGACCATCAGGCTGATGAATAAACATTTTGACGGGAAAAAACTGCACGACATCAAACAACTCGTCGGGCGGAGTTTTATCGTATCACGGATGATGCGTGATGAAAACTATTCCGTCCCGGTAGGCAATACCCTATTGAAACAGGGCGATATTCTTTTTGTAATCACCTCCAACATCGCTGCCGAAGCGGTGACGGCGTTCCTGGGAGAGCTGACCGAACTGGACTGGAAAGCGTCGGACAAAGTGCTGATCTCACGCCGGATTGTGGTCACACAGAATAAAATCAACGGGAAAACGGTGGGTGACCTGCATCTACGCTCCATATTGGGCGCAAATATCACACGCGTCCACCGTGCGGGTATCGACCTGCTTGCTACGCCGAATCTGGTGCTGCAGGTAGGGGACAAAGTGACGGTCGTGGGTGAAGTGGATGCTATCAAAAAAGTGGAGGACCTGCTGGGGAATACCTTGAAACGATTGGATCATCCCAATATCGCCACTATTTTTATAGGGATCGTACTGGGAGTATTGGTCGGAAGTATCCCTTTCACAATTCCCGGCATCCCGATGCCGGTCAGGTTAGGCCTGGCGGGTGGCCCACTGGTGGTGGCTATCCTTTTGGGCAGGTTCGGTTATAAGATCGGACTGATCACTTATACCACCCTAAGCGCCAATCTGATGTTGAGGGAGATCGGTATCGCCCTCTTCCTGGCGAGTGTGGGCCTCACCGCTGGAGGAAAGTTTGTGGAAACGGCTATTTCCGCCGACGGGCTGCTCTGGGTGGCCTGCGGTTTTGCGATTACCACGCTTCCGTTATTGATCACCGGAATCATCGGCAAGAAAATATTCCGCCTCGATTATTTTGCCTTGATAGGATTACTGTCAGGCAGTATGACCGATCCACCCGCATTGGCCTATTCTAATTCCATATCGGACAATGATGCGCCGGCTGTGAGCTATTCCACTGTTTATCCGCTGACGATGTTCCTCCGCGTGATTTCAGCGCAGATATTGATCCTGCTGTTCATATGAAGAAACATTTCCAACTAAAGCAAGGACCTTTAGATGTTTTGTGCGGTATCTATAACCTGCAAGAAACGTAAAAAAGAGAGCTATAACTATATTGTTTTCAACCGAATTGAGTGCGACGGAGAACAAATAGCAGAAAAATTTGTTTTGAATTATGCACATTTGGGAAATTAGTGGGAGAATCAAGCGTAAAGGATTGTAAGGTGTAATTCCATTTTTTTATAATAATGATACAGAAGATTTTAATAGCAAACCGGGGGGAAATTGCCGTACGTGTGATGCGCACCTGTAAGGAGATGGGTATCCGCACCGTGGCTGTCTATTCAGAGGCTGACCGGACGTCAAGGCATGTCTCTTATGCCGACGAAGCGGTATGTATCGGCCTGGCTTCTTCACAAGAGAGCTATCTCAACGCCGATAAGATCATCAAAGCCGCAAAACAGTTCAAGGCGGACGCTATACATCCCGGCTATGGGTTTCTGAGTGAAAATGCCGACTTTGCACGCCGCTGTAAGGAAGAAGGCATCATCTTCATCGGTCCGTCGGCAGAAAGCATCGAAGCCATGGGCGATAAGATATCGGCCCGCCGGACAATGATAAAGGCCAAAGTGCCTGTGGTGCCCGGCACATCGGAAGACCTGAAGCCGAGAGACCTGTTCCGTGTATGCCGTAAAATAGGACTTCCTGTGATTATTAAAGCCACTGCGGGCGGTGGCGGGAAAGGTATGCGGTTAGTCTATGAGGAAAAGCAGTTGCAGGAAGCTTATGAAGCGGCCAAATCTGAGGCAAGGGCTTCGTTCGGTAATGATTCGGTCTATATCGAAAAGTATATCGAATCTCCTCACCATATTGAGATACAGTTTCTGGGAGACTCTCACGGGAATGTGATACATCTGTTCGACCGCGAATGCTCAGTACAACGGCGTCATCAGAAAATCGTGGAGGAAAGTCCCTCTCCCTTTATCGATGAGAAGACCCGCCTGGCAATGGGGGCGATCGCTGTCAAAGCTGCCAAATCTATCGGTTATGTTGGGGCAGGTACCATTGAATTCCTGGTGGACGGCGATATGAATTTCTACTTCCTGGAAATGAATACCCGTCTTCAGGTGGAACACCCTATTACCGAGGAAGTATTGGGTGTGGATCTGGTAAAGGAGCAGATACATATCGCCAACGGAAAAAAACTGCGCTTGCGTCAGAAGCAGTTACACCAGCGCGGACATGCTATCGAGTGCCGTATATGTGCCGAAGATCCCGAAAACAACTTCGCACCATCGCCGGGTATTATCCGGCATATCCAGACACCCGAAGGCATAGGCGTACGGGTAGACAGTTTTATATATGACGGGTATGAAATCCCGGTCTATTACGACTCGATGCTTGGCAAACTGATCGTTTGGGCAACCAGTCGCGTCTATGCACTGGAACGTATGCGCCGCGTGTTGTACGAATATAAGATCACTGGGGTAAAGACCAATATCGACTACCTCCGCCGTATTATGGATACGCGTGACTTTGTGAAGGGAAATTATACCACGCATTTTATCGAGGACAACAGTAAAAAGTTGCAGGAAAGCGCCAGGTATGACAATGAGATAGAAGATATGGCCATCATCGCTGCTTATATAGATTATATAGTGAACAGCAACGATGCACCTTCATCCTCGCCGGCCGATAATCTTCCCATAAGCCGATGGCGTGCTTTTGGAAAGCAAAAAGGAGTTTTGAGAATATGAAAGCTAAAATAGACAACAGGACATGTGAGGTGGAACTGCTATCCAAGGATGGAAACAGGGTGGAGATCTCAGTGGACGGAAAAATATACGATATCGATGTGGTCATGTCGGAGAACGGATTCTGTTCTATTCTCCACGACGGACGTTCTTACAATGCGGAATCGGTACGCCACTCGGATGGAAAATACACCATCACCACTAATTTCAGATATTTCGGTATAGAGCTTTCAAACCCGCAGAAAAAATATTTGAGGGGACGACAAGCTGCCGTAGAAGAGGCACAGGAAACCATCACCTCCCCTATGCCGGGCAAAATCATTAAAATAATGGTTTCCGAAGATATGGAAGTGAAACAGGGTGATCCCCTTATTGTGGTGGAAGCCATGAAGATGCAGAGCACCTATACGGCTGCCCAGAATGCCGTTGTGGAGAAGATCCATGTGGAGGAAGGCGACTCGGTGGCCCGGGATCAGTTACTTATATCTTTTAAAACAAACTAAAACAGCAACCATGACGTTACAGGAAATATATCAGGCTTTTGAAGAAAAGAATAAAGCCGCCGAGTTAGGTGGTGGAGAAAAGGCGATCGAAAAACAAAAGAATGCCGGTAAACAAACAGCCCGTGAGAGGATTGATATGCTATTGGATGAGAATACGTTTGTAGAAGTAGATAAATTCGTACTTCATGAATGTAATGACTATGGCATGCAGAACAAGCGTATTGCCGGTGACGGTGTGGTAGCCGGTTACGGGAAGATAGACGGTCGTCTGGTGTATGTGTATGCTTACGATTTCACGGTCTATGGTGGCTCACTGAGCCGTACGAACGCCAATAAGATTGTAAAGGTGCAGAAGCTGGCGATGAAGAACGGTGCCCCGATCATCGCATTGAACGATTCGGGCGGCGCGCGCATTCAGGAAGGTGTGATGGCACTCAGCGGTTATTCCGATATTTTTTACCAGAACATCAAAGCTTCGGGTGTTGTACCCCAGATCTCCGCTATCCTTGGCCCCTGTGCCGGCGGCGCCTGCTACTCCCCTGCCCTCACCGACTTCATCTTTATGGTGAAAGAGAAAAGCTATATGTTCGTCACCGGTCCCGATGTAGTCAAAACGGTCACACACGAAGAGCTGACCAAGGAAGAACTGGGCGGGGCCAATACCCATGCCTCTAAAAGTGGTGTAGCCCATTTTGTGGGTGAAGACGAAGAGGAAACGTTGATGATGATCCGTGAACTGTTGAGTTTCCTTCCTTCCAATAATATGGAAGATCCGCCGATAGTGCCTACCAACGACAGCATCCATCGGGAATCACCCGAATTGCAGACGCTGATCCCTGATGATCCCAATATACCCTATGATATGAAGAAACTCATTGAAGAGGTGGTGGATGAAAATTACTTCTTCGAGATCATGCCGCAATTCGCGCAAAACATTGTGGTGGGATTTGCACGGATGGGAGGCCGTTCAGTAGGTATCGTGGCCAATCAACCGGCATACCTGGCCGGTGTACTTGATATCGACGCATCGGACAAGGCGGCACGGTTTATCCGCTTCTGCGACTGTTTCGATATTCCTATCATTACCTTCGAGGATGTGCCGGGCTTCCTTCCCGGACGCGACCAGGAGCACAACGGTATTATCCGCCACGGTGCAAAGATCGTCTTCGCCTATGTGGAAGCCACCGTGCCGAAGATAACGCTGATTACCCGCAAGGCTTATGGAGGTGCCTATATCGTCATGTCATCCAAAGAGTCGGGAGCGGATGTGAATCTGGCCTATCCGAATGCTGAAATTGCCGTGATGGGGGCAGCCGGCGCGGTAAACGTCCTCTATCGTTCATCCAATGATGAGGAGCGCCAAAATGCGTTGAATGAATATGCCGGACTGTTTTCAAATCCTTATCGTGCCGCGGAAAAAGGATATATCGATGAGATTATCCTGCCGAAAGATACCCGCCATAAATTGATCCAGGCATTGGAAATGACGGCCAATAAAACCGAAACCAACCCGCCCAAAAAGCACGGGAATATTCCATTGTAAAGAACTTGTCACTCACATATGATCGCAGATCAGAAGAAATAAAGCCCTTTAATGCGCTTTTGTATCTCTCTACTTTTTATTTATTGTTTTGACACGAAAGGCATTCCGGATAACTGGTTTGCCTTTCTCTTTTTTTCGGGTAACCCCCTACCTTTTTTATTTTATTTATCCACTTTCTCAAACAGAAAAGGTAACCGTATTAATCCGGAAATCGTACTTGAATTTTTCAAAATAGGAAACAGTGCGTATTTTTTTACAATATAAATTATCGATGTATAAACATAATGCGTTATATATTAATGATTTGTAAAATAAACAAGATGGTGTTGATAACTTTTTTGGAAAACTTTGTATTTTATTATGGAAGATAAATTATCTTTGTCTTGCATTTGGTTTTTATTTCGCACGACCTTAAAAGTGACTGCGAATAAAATGAAAAGGGAATGCCGTGAAAGTCGGCAACAGTTCCCGCTGCTGTAAACTCTATACAAAAACCTTTGCGCAATACTCACATCCACTGGTTCTCATCTCAACCCTCGGAAGAGGATTGAAAAAAGCCGGGAAGGACGCGCAAAAGGAGAGTAAGTCAGAAGACCTGCCAAATGTTTGCACTTTTTGATCTCTTTCGGGTAAAAAGAGGGTCGAAACTGGATGATTTCCTACGTATCAAAATGAACCCGGGTTCGTGAATGATATCCCATCGCCACTCCGACAACCAATTCCCGTATCGAAAAGTGTAATACCATTGACATATCAATGTAAACTAACAATATATTCGTATGGGAAACTTAGTACTTCAAATCGTGAAGCGGGACGGCAAACGGGTTCCCTTCTCCATCAAAAAAATTGAAAATGCCATCGCCAAGGCATTCCTTTCGGTAGGTGCGTTCGCCACCGAAGATGATTTTATCTCAATCCTTTCACGGCTTCACGTTTCGGACGGAATGACGGTGGAGGAAATCCAAAACCAGGTAGAGACGGCACTCATGGCGGAGAAATATTATGCCGTCGCCAAATCCTATATGCTTTACCGGCAAAAGCATACCGAGACACGGGAGATTCGTGATAATCTGAACTTCCTGATAAATTATTGTGATGCGCAAAACGCCGCTACCGGAAGCAAATTCGACTCCAATGCCAATGTGGAAAAGAAAAATATTGCCACGTTGATCGGTGAGTTACCCAAAAAAAGCTTTATCGACCTGAACCGCAGGATGATCACCGACCGGCTGAAAGAGATGTACGGGAAAGAACTGGCGGACAAATATATCAGCCTGCTGAACCGGCATTTCATCTATAAGAACGATGAAACCAGCCTGGCCAACTATTGTGCCAGCATCACCATGTATCCGTGGCTGCTGAACGGCACCCTCACCATCGGCGGCAACTCTACCCCGCCGACCAACCTGAAATCGTTCTGCGGCGGATTTATCAATATGGTGTTCATGGTATCGAGCATGCTGAGCGGTGCCTGCGCCACACCCGAGTTCCTGATGTATCTGGACTACTTTATCCGTAAAGAGTATGGCGATGATTATTTTACGCGTAACGGGAATGTGGTGGACCTTTCCAGACGCCAACGGACACTCGACAAGGTGATCACCGACTGTTTCGAACAGATCGTCTATTCCATCAACCAGCCTACCGGTGCGCGTAACTTCCAGGCGGTCTTCTGGAATATTTCCTATTATGATAAATACTACTTCGAGAGTATCTTCGGGGAATTTCGGTTTCCCGACGGCACGCCCCCTCAATGGGAATCACTCAACTGGCTGCAGAAACGTTTTATGAAGTGGTTCAACAAAGAACGCACCAAGACGGTATTGACCTTCCCCGTGGAGACGATGGCGCTGCTCACCAAGGAGAATGATGTCATGGACAGCGAATATGGCGATTTCACGGCGGAGATGTATGCCGAAGGACATTCGTTCTTTACCTATATGAGCGACAATGCCGATTCACTGGCCAGTTGCTGCCGCCTGCGCAACGAGATCCAGGACAACGGATTCAGTTATACCTTAGGCGCCGGAGGGGTTTCCACCGGTTCCAAAAGCGTACTGACCATCAACCTGAACCGCTGTGTCCAGCATGCGATACGCACGGGGCAATCCTACACGGCGTTTCTCGAAGAGGTGGTCGATTTGACACACAAAGTACAGACGGCCTATAACGAAAACCTGAAAATGCTCCGGCAGAAAGGAATGCTGCCGCTGTTCGACGCAGGATTTATCAATATCAGCCGCCAATACCTCACCATCGGTGTGAACGGTTTGGTGGAAGCGGCAGAATCGATGGGCATCGAGATCAACCATAACCTCCGCTATGTGGATTTTGTACAGGAAATCCTGGGAATCATCGAAAGGTATAACAAGAAATACCGGTCGAAAGAGCTGATGTTCAATTGTGAAATGATCCCCGCGGAGAACGTGGGTGTGAAACATGCCAAGTGGGACAAGGAAGACGGGTATGCAGTGCCGCGTGATTGCTATAACAGCTATTTCTACCGTGTGGAAGACTCTTCGCTTAACGTGGTTGATAAGTTCCGCCTGCACGGGCGTGATTACATCGAACACCTGACAGGAGGCTCGGCATTGCACATGAACCTGGAAGAGCATCTCTCCAAAGCGCAATACCGTCAACTGCTGCGTGTGGCAGCCACGGAAGGATGCAATTACTTCACCTTCAATATTCCCAATACGGTCTGCAACGACTGCGGAAAAATTGATAAACGCTATCTCAAACAATGTCCTGCATGCGGTTCCAAAAACCTGGACTATCTCACACGCATCATCGGGTATATGAAACGGGTAAGTAATTTTTCAGCCCCGCGGCAGGTGGAAGCATCCAGAAGGTTTTACGGGAAGTTGGAATCGGAGAAAGAAACAGCGGGTATAGCTGAAGTAAACAGATCAGTATAAAGTTCGTAGCAAATAGTTGTTGTATGTTGAAATATGTCGATTATGATATTGTCTTTCAGGAAATCCCTGATGAGGTAACGTTGGCAATCAACCTCTCTAATTGCCCATATCGCTGCAAAGGATGCCACAGTCCGCATCTACAACAGGATATCGGAAATGAGTTGAATGAATCGTCGCTTTCCGGACTATTACAGGTATACGAAAAAGCGATTACCTGTATCTGTTTTATGGGAGGCGATGCCGATGCCGGTGAACTGTACCGGTTGGCGGATTTCGTCTGGAGAAGCCGGGGAGGAAGGATTAAAACGGCGTGGTATTCGGGAAACGACAAGCTGCCGGAGGACTCAAAGGAACATTTTGATTTCGTGAAAATCGGCCCTTATATCGAAGCGCTCGGGGGATTGGATAAGAAGACCACCAACCAGCGGCTCTACCATATCGGGAATAAAAGAAAGATATAACTTTCCCACACCCGTTAATCCAATTTCAGCACCGCCAGGAACGCTTTCTGCGGTACCTCCACATTACCGACCTGTTTCATACGTTTCTTCCCCTCTTTCTGCTTTTCGAGTAATTTGCGCTTACGGGAGATATCGCCGCCATAACATTTGGCAGTCACATCTTTCCGGACGGCCTTCACTGTTTCACGGGCGACAATCTTTGCACCGATGGCTGCCTGGATGGCGATGTCGAACTGCTGGCGGGGGATCAGCTCTTTGAGCTTCTCACACATGCGCCGGCCAAAACTCTGCGCATTATCAAAATGGGTGAGCGTGGAGAGTGCATCCACCTGTTCGCCATTCAGCAATATATCCAATTTCACCAATTTGGACGGACGATAATCATGGATATGGTAATCGAATGAGGCATATCCTTTCGATATACTTTTCAGCTTGTCGTAGAAGTCGATCACGATCTCGCCCAACGGCAGGTCATAGATGATTTCTACCCTGTCCCCCGATACATATTCCTGCTTGATCAGTATGCCCCGCTTGCCAAGGCAAAGAGTCATGATAGGGCCTATGTAGGCAGTGTTGGTAATGACCGAGGCGCGGATAAAAGGCTCTTCGATGCTTTCAATCAATGTGGGGTCCGGCAGGCCGCCTGGATTGTGCACCTCTTTCATATTTCCCTTTTTGTCGTACACTTTATACGAAACATTGGGTACGGTGGTGATCACGTCCATATTGAATTCCCGTTCCAGCCGCTCCTGTACGATTTCCATGTGGAGCAATCCGAGGAAACCGCACCGGAAACCGAAGCCTAACGCCACCGACGATTCGGGTTGGAAAGTGAGCGATGCATCGTTGAGTTGCAGTTTTTCGAGCGATGAGCGGAGGTTCTCGAAATTCTCGCTCTCGATGGGGTACACGCCGGCGAAGACCATCGGCTTCACCTCTTCAAACCCCTCGATGGCCTTGGCGGCAGGCCGTTTCACATGGGTGATGGTATCCCCCACCTTCACCTCTTTCGAGGTTTTGATGCCGGAGATGATATACCCCACGTCGCCGCAACCCACTTCCTCCTTCGGCATCATATTGAGACGAAGGATGCCTACCTCGTCGGCATCATACTCTTTGCCCGTATTGATGAATTTCACCATATCGCCCTTCCGGAGGGTACCGTTCACGATCTTATAATATGCAATGATACCACGGAACGGATTGAATACCGAGTCGAAGATCAGCGCCTGTAACGGAGCTTCCGGGTCTCCTTGCGGAGCGGGCACCCGTTCGATAATGGCCTGGAGAATTTCTTCGATTCCGATTCCCGTCTTTCCGCTTGCACGGATAATGTCTTCACGGGGGATGCCGAGTAGTTGCACGATCTGGTCTTCTACCTCGTCGGGCATGGCGCTTTCGAGATCTATTTTGTTGAGTACGGGAATGATCTCCAGATCGTGTTCGATGGCCATATAAACGTTCGATATGGTCTGTGCCTGGATACCCTGGGCCGCATCGACCACCAGCAAAGCCCCTTCGCAGGCGGCGATGGAACGTGATACTTCATACGAGAAATCCACATGCCCCGGCGTATCGATCAGGTTGAAGGTATATTTTTCGCCTTCATATTCATAATCCATCTGTATCGCATGGCTTTTGATAGTGATACCCCGTTCCCTCTCCAGGTCCATACTGTCGAGCACCTGCGCCTGCAGGTCTTTTCCCTCGACGGTCTTGGTGAACTCCAGCAGACGGTCCGCCAGCGTACTTTTGCCGTGGTCTATATGTGCAATAATACAAAAATTGCGTATATTCTTCATTTAACTATTATCTTACTCTAATTCTCTCTTTTTCCCATTCACCCAGTCTCCGTTTCACCCCAAGTCTCCCACTCTCTAAACCTTTCCACCTTTTCACCTAGTCACTTAGTCACTTAGGCACTCAGGCACTCAGGCACTCAGGCACTTAGGCACTCAGGCACTCAGTTAAAAGTCAGCATTATTCGGCGTTCTCGGGAACGGGATCACGTCGCGGATATTACCCATACCGGTGATAAAAAGCATCAACCGTTCAAAGCCGAGGCCGAATCCTGAGTGCGGGGCTGTGCCGAACTTACGGGTTTCGAGATACCACCAGATCGGCTCGGTATTCATGCCGGTCTCCTCTACCCTCTTCATCAGCTTGTCATAATCCGATTCACGTTCCGATCCGCCGATGATCTCTCCGATCTTCGGGAAGAGCACATCCATCGCGCGGACGGTCTTTCCATCGTCGTTCTGCTTCATATAGAACGATTTGATCTCCCGGGGATAGTCGGTCAGGATAACCGGGCGTTTGAAATGCTTTTCTACTAAGTAGCGTTCGTGCTCCGACTGCAAATCAGCTCCCCAATATACGGGAAATTCGAACTTTTGCCCGGATTCTTCAAGGATCTTCACACCCTCGGTATAAGTCAGGCGGACAAAATCGTTTTCAATCACGAAATTCAGTCGGTCCACCAGTTCTTCGTCATACATCTTGGCAAGGAACTCAATATCCTCCCTGCAATGTTCCAGCATGTAGCGGATAAGATATTTCAGGAAATCTTCCGCCAGGTCCATATTGTCATTGATATCGTAAAAAGCCATCTCCGGTTCGATCATCCAGAACTCCGCAAGATGACGGGGAGTATTGGAGTTTTCAGCACGGAATGTGGGACCGAAAGTATAGATAGCGCCCAATGCCATGGCACCGAGTTCACCTTCGAGCTGTCCGGAAACGGTCAGGTTGGTCTGGCGTCCGAAGAAATCTTCCGAGAAATCTACCTTCCCCTCCTTATTGCGTGGTGGAGTCTCTATATTTAAGGTAGACACCTCGAACATGGAGCCGGCACCTTCCGCGTCGGAGGCGGTGATGATAGGTGTATGGAAATAATAAAATCCATTGTCGTTGAAATATTTGTGGATGGCATACGACAAATGGTGTCTCATCCTGAAGATTGCCCCGAAAGTGTTGGTTCGTGGCCGCAGATGGGCTATTTCACGCAGGAACTCCAATGAGTGTCCTTTTTTCTGCAACGGGTAAGTAGTGGGATCGGCGGGTCCGTAGACCTCGATCTCAGTCGCCCGTATCTCTACCGCCTGGCCCTGCCCCTGGGATTCCACCAATTCACCATTTACGTTGATGCATGCACCTGTAGTGATAGGCCGAAGTAATTCTTCATCAAAGCTGGCTATATCGATAACTATCTGTATGTTATTGATGGTGGATCCGTCATTCAAAGCGACGAATCCGACGTTTTTGTTTCCTCTGCGGGTACGCACCCATCCTTTTACATTGACTTCCTCACCGAAATTGGTAAGCCTTAAGGCTTCTGAAATTTTTGTTCGTTTTAGTTGTTTCATACACTATGTACTACACCCTGTTCCCGCACGAAACCGCACAGGAACAGTATTGTTATGTTTGTAATGTAAAATAAAACTCTTAAGGGAAGAGAAGTTCGTTAATCGAACGCCCCCATCCTGAGCATATTGACCTCTTGTTCTGAAAGGTAACGCCATTTTCCGCGTGAAAGTTTTTTCTTGGTCAGTCCCGCGAAATAAACCCTGTCGAGTTTCATCACCCTGTAACCCAATTTTTCAAAGATACGGCGGATGACACGGTTCTTGCCGGAGTGGATTTCAATACCCACCTGGGTAAGGTCTTCTTCACTCACATAGCTGATGGCATCGGCATGGATCTCACCGTCTTCCAGTTCAATACCGTCGGCAATCATCTGCATGTGTTCCATCGCCACCGGCTTATCGAGCCATACCTGGTAGATTTTCCGTTTTTCGTACTTGGGATGTGTTAATTTCGAGGCCAGGTCACCATCATTGGTCAGCAGCAGTACGCCCGTGGTAGCCCTGTCCAGTCGTCCCACCGGATAAATCCGTTCGGTAGCGGCACTTTTCACCAGTTCCATCACCGTCTTGCGGTTCTCGGGATCATCGGTCGTAGTCACAAAACCTTTTGGCTTGTTCAGCAATACATACACCTTGCTCTCGAGCTGTACAGGCTGATTGTGAAACATCACCGCATCGGCGCGGGTGATCTTGGTGCCCAATTCTGTTACCACCTCCCCGTTTACTTTTACCACACCTGCCTGGATAAACTCATCAGCCTCGCGGCGTGAGCAAACCCCCGCATTGGCCAGGTATTTGTTCAGGCGGATAGGTGCGTTGGGATCGGCATTCTCTTTGTACTTGATTTGCTTGAACGGTTTTTTCTTTTTCAGCTTTTTCACAGGCTGGCCTGGTCTTCCGGGTCCCGGCCTGCCCGGCCCGTTGGAAGGTTGATTGCCCCAGCCCCGGTTGTTGTAACCGCCGCCACCGCCGGAAACCCTTTGTGGCGACTGCGGACGCTCGCCTACGCGGGGACGCCGTTTCCGCATCCCACCTTCGCTGTTCCCGCCGTAGTTTTCCTGGCGGGAATCCCTGTAATTAGGGTTGTACGACGATCGTTCCTGTTGGTACGGTCGATCCTGATTGTAAGATGGCCTGTCTTGGTTGTAAGACCTTTGATTGTAAGACGGCCTGTCCTGGTTGTAGGATGATCTGTCCGGATTATAGGAAGACCTGTCGGAATTGTAAGATGGCCGGTCCTGATTATAGGACGGTCTGTCCGGATAGTACCCATCTTGCTGTGTCCTCCGCTCATTGCCGTAATTTCTGTTCGAAGCGTGTCTCTCATTGTTCGCGCTGTGATAACTCCTCCTTGGGCGCGATTCGTCATTGTTTGTTGTCATTGTTGTATTTACTTTGTTGATTACATAATGAAACCTCACGGTTTTTTCTTGTTTAAAATCGCATTTTTTTTCAAATTTCTACCGTCCGGCTAACATCACCGGAACCGGATTTTTTCAATTATTATTTACTGTTCAATCTCTCTACCCATTCAATGAAATAGTTTTCGTTTTGGCTTGAGATAAGTCTGTTTGTTGCTCGGTTTACTTGACGAAAATATTTTCTTAAAATCCTGTATAATTTTGGGGTGTGATTCCTTTCAATTCTTTTTTTACCTGTTCATTCACTTCCAGGTTGTCAATAAATTCCGAAATACTCTCCCGGGTGATACGTGCATTGGTTCGTGTCAAAGCTTTCAGGGCTTCATAGGGTTTCGGATATCCTTCGCGTCTTAAAATGGTCTGGATTCCTTCGGCAACCACTGCCCAATTATTTTCCAGATCCCTTTCTATTGCCTCTCTGTGTAATAACAATTTATGAAGCCCTTTTGTTGTACTTTTCAGCGCAATTAATCCATGTGCCATGGGTACGCCGATATTCCTGATCACCGTAGAGTCGGTAAGGTCGCGCTGCAACCGCGAAACCGGCAGTTTTGCCGCCAGGTGTTCCAGCAGGGCGTTGGCAATCCCCAGGTTTCCTTCGGCATTTTCAAAATCAATCGGGTTCACTTTGTGGGGCATGGCCGACGAACCCACTTCCCCTTCCCTGATCTTCTGCTTGAAATACTCCATTGATATATATTGCCATATATCCCTGGTGAAGTCGATCAGGATAGTATGGATGCGCTTCATCGCGTCGAATGATGCGGCGAAAGCGTCATAATTGGATATCTGGGTGGTGTACTCCTCGCGGTACAAACCCAGTTTCTCTTGGAGGAAGCGGTTACCGAACTGTTTCCAGTCGGTCTGAGGGTAAGCCACACGGTGCGCATTGAAGTTGCCGGTTGCCCCGCCGAATTTCGCTTTCGCCGGGATCCTTTTCAACACTTCTATTTGTCCTGTCAGCCTGTAACTAAAGACCTTCATCTCTTTTCCCAGGCGTGTGGGCGATGCCGGTTGTCCGTGCGTACGGGCCAGCATAGGAATATCTTTCCAGTCATCGGCCAATCCATCGATCCGGGCAACCACCTTTTCCAGTTCAGGGATATAAACCTTATGCAGGGCATCCCGCCACATCATCGGAGTAGCAGTATTATTGATATCCTGCGATGTCAATCCAAAATGAATAAATTCCTTATGATCTGTCAACTGGAGTACATCGAATTTCTCTTTCAGGAAATACTCCACAGCCTTCACGTCGTGGTTGGTGGTTTTTTCAATTTCTTTAATCTGCCGGGCATCCTCTTCACTGAAATTGATGTACAAATCCCTTAATTGTGTAAAGATATTCTCATCTTTCAATGGAAGGATCCCCTCTTCACAGAGAGCGATAAAGTATTCAATTTCCACTTGCACCCGGTACCGGATGAGCGCATACTCTGAAAAGAACGCATCCAGATCTGCGGTCTTGTCCCTATAGCGTCCGTCGACGGGTGAAATGGCTGTCAGTTGGTCTAAGTTCATTATAATTTGTACTCGTATTTCTTAACGAAGACATTTATTGCGGATTGATATAATCACTACCCCTGTTTTGAAAGTACAAAAATAGGGATAATTATAGAGCCATGAAAATTTTTAGAAAAATATTTGCAAAAAGTTTTGCGAGAAAATAAAAACGACGTATCTTTGCATCGCTTTTCAGGAAAGCAACCTCCACAGCGGTGGTGAAGATGGGAAAGCAAATCCGGGCGTTTAGCTCAGCTGGTTCAGAGCACTCCGCTACATCGGAGGGGTCGGCACCAAGCAAAATAGGTTCTTTAAAATATCGGGCGTTTAGCTCAGCTGGTTCAGAGCATCTGCCTTACAAGCAGAGGGTCGGCGGTTCGAATCCGTCAACGCCCACAGAGGTTGTCGAAAAATCGGCAACCTTTTTTATTATGTACAAGTTTTATATCCTATACTCTGAAAAATTAGACAGATACTACATTGGTTCAACCGGAGATGAAATCAGTGAGCGATTAAGAAGGCACAACTCAAACCACAAAGGATTTACCGGTCGGGCGAATGATTGGATCATTATGTATACGGAAAACTTTGAAACAAAAGTATTAGCCGGACAACGGGAAAGAGATGTAAAAAAATGGAAAAGCCGTAAATTAGTGGAGAAACTCATCAAAGGGGAAATTTAGTTCCGCTGGTTCAGAGCACTCCGAAATTTGGGGGGCGAAGGTTCGAATCCGTCAACGCCCACAAAAAGTTGTCAATAGTTAGGGTAAGGTTTTGTTTTAAAGAAGCAACTTGTGCAAAAATTGCGCAAGTTCAAACCGAAGGTAATAGGCAAGTTAAGTTTCCGAACGTCAAACGGAATAGTATTAGAGATTCACAGTTACACTAACGTTGGGTTCTTTTCGATTTGATAAGTTGTATGGTTTTCTCGATATAATCCGAGGCTTTTCCTTGCTTCACTCCGTCCTATTTCAATTAATTCCTCTGCTTTATGGAAATCAAATGATTTTGCGGAGTCCCTGGGGATATGGATGGTTATGTCCTGTGTACTTTCCCTTTCATCGTCCGTACTATACAGGTTGACTGCTACAAGGATATCGGTCAAAAATAATATCCTTTATCGATACGAGCAAATATTTCGGGTATTACTATAGATAAATGATAAGCTTGTCAAAGAACTATTGAATTCGCAACAAATAGTATAGCTATTTTGTTAAGTAAGGCGTTATTTAGAATTCATTGATATGTCTGATCAGGAAAAGTATGACCAAATATTTGAAGCCAATCGTAAATGGATAGAAAAGAATAAGATTGAAAATCCCGGATTATTCGAGCTGTTAGCCGCGGAACAACATCCCGATTTTCTGTATATCGGCTGTTCAGACAGCCGGGTGCATCCGAACCAGGTGATGGGATTAAAGCCGGGCGAGGTCTTTATTCACCGTAATATTGCGAATATGGTGAACTCCATCGACCTGAGCGCGCTTTCAGTCATTAATTATGGAGTGGAGCACCTCAAAGTGAAATATATCATTATCTGTGGCCATTACGGTTGCGGAGGCATACAAGCTGCCATGCAGAATCTGGACTACGGTATCCTTAATCCCTGGTTACGGAGTATACGGGATGTCTATCGTCTCCATCAGAAAGAGCTCAACGCCATTGAAGACACGGAAGCCAGGTACCGGCGTTTCGTTGAAATCAATGTCTACGAACAATGCCGGAACGTATTAAAAATGGCAGAAGTACAAAAGTCCTACTACAAAAACGGATATCCCAAAGTGGCCGGGTGGGTGTTCGATATAGAAGATGCCCGCCTCCACGACCTTCATTTCGATTTTGAAGGGGAGCTTGCAAAAATCAAGGAGATCTATGATATTACAGGTAAATTGTAATTGCAACAGCACAACCCACTACCCCTCCCTGCAAAGTATTGTAAGGAGGATAAAGGAAAAAGCCCCAAGAACGTCTTTTAAGCACCTAAAGCCTTAAAAGCTTCATACACCAGGAATGCGGGCCACACAATGGCTTTCAGGAATCCGACCACTCCGGCCCAGAAAGAGGTAGCCTGCATGATGAAATACACGGCCGCTCCGATCATCCCTAAGCCATACACAGCACCGCCGCCCGCTCCGTGGGAAGAGTGATGATGACCACACTTGTTTGTTTCTTTGTCCATTTTCGTTTTCTATAGGCTGTTATCAAATTTACCTGTCAAAAATAGGTATAATTATTCGAATCACAATAACATACACCGAGTTTTCATGTCAATCAACAGGAATTAGAATATTCCTGTTTTATTCATTCATACTACGTGCGAATCAGGAATTTTGTATAGGACGGAAGCCGGAACCAGGAATGTTATGGATCTTTTAGGAAATACTGAAGCAGCAGGTATTCTCCCCAGACGCGTTGATTGATGGAAGCCAGTCCGCCAAGTTTCGCCACGGGAATGAACCGGGGAGGCGAAAGTCTTGATCATTGCTTCGACAGGTAATCTACGAGCTCCTTGTCCGTGTCAAGGCCGGTGAGGAGAGCCTCCTGTGGCGCGTGTTTCACGAGCAGTACACCGTCGAGAAGGGGCATGAATCAATGTCTACGAACAATGCCGTAACGTATTAAAAATGGCAGAAGTATAAAAGTCCTATTACAAAAACGGACATTCCAAAGTGACCGGATGGGTGTTCGATATAGAAGATGGAGGAAAGAGACCACCTTACAATGAAGCGGTCTCTTCCCTCTCCTTGATACCGATTAGACACGACCGATATCAGTTTACAATCAACAGGATCTGTTACAACCTATTCATCAATAATATAAACCCAGATAAAATTCTGCAATCGCTACCGAGTTGGAAGCCTCGGTCCATTCATCATACCTCAACATGAAAAAACGGTAACTGCTTTCGGGTATCGTGACATTTCCCGTCACCCTGCCAGGATGGCCAGGATCTGAATTGTTGGATGCCAGATCGCTTCCCGGCAAGGCAATATTTTCCTGTATTACAGACCACTTGCTCATGTCGGTGATGCAATCGGGATCGTTACTCCCGAAAAAGCTAACCTTCTGGGGTTTCAGGTTACCATTGCTCTGCCCTCCCCTATAAATCATTCTGAAATAATTGAACGGCTCTTCTTCACCCAGGTCGATCATGAAATAAAGATCGTTGCCATCGCTCGACACACTGCCATAGCTGTGTGATACCCCGGTTTTATTACGATTGTCCAGATAAGTTTTCCCATATCCTTTTACCATTGAGAGATAGGTATTGTCATCCCCGTCGAAATGTGAGCGGGGAGATATTTGCCCGTCTGTACCCGAAGCGGCGTAAAATAAGAGATGGGAAAGGTAAGCCGATTTATTCTTCTCATTCACCTGGGCTTCACTGTTATTATTCAGCGGGGTGCCGTCTGAGATGCGGGTTTCAGGTGCTGCGTACCAATTGCTCCTGTCCAGATCGACATATCGGACAGTGGAAAATTCAATACCTTCGGAAGATACCGCGACATCATCAAACTCATACAGTGCCCTATAGGTGACAGCCATGCCGTCATAGTCCTGCAAGGTAATGGTGTTCGTATGGGTTACTTGGGACCTTTGCTCTCCTGATGTTTTATCTGTCCACATAAACTCATATCCTACCCAAAAGCCATCATCTAACTGCGGTAATGTAAAGGTTATACTCTCTTTGTCGAATTCCACCTCCGAAACCTCAGGAACTTCCATATAATATTCCCAGGAAGAATAAAACAAGTCTTCACTATCAGGTTCCGGAATATAAACTGAACGGTACCGGAACGAATTTGCTTTAAAATCCTTCAGGTAACCGGTCGTCTGAGCCGAATCAATGAACTGGGTAAAAGGAGTTCCGGCTCCACCTTGTCCACCCTGTCTCCATTCAAACTCAGTCCCCAGCAACCTTTCATCGATATTCACATCCCAGGTTATCTTGAAATCGTTTTCTTCTCTCTCCTGGGATGCGATAAGGCGGTTTTGTAAAATGGATTCCCATATTTCACCGTAAGATGTGGCAGTAATGGCTACCGGTATGGAGCTATTGCCTTTATCATCCAATATTGAAAGTTCAAATATGTAGGATGCTTCCACAAGGTCATCGATATATATGTTCGTTTCTTCGGAAGGATTAATGGACTCAACAAGGTGTTCCAGTTTATTCATCCAGTATATTTCGACCTTCGATGCACGGGGATCTTCCAGTTCCGGAATTACAATACGTATACGGTTGCGCCCGCCGACTCCTTTCACCTCTGACTCATCCAACTTGGTGAGGTATGTGATCGGCCCGTCTTTAATGAAGTCACTGTATTTGTGATCCATGGGAGTACATGAATAAAGCAGGGAGATCACTAAAATGATAAAAAAAGGTATTTTATGTTTCATACGATTATTTTATTTTTTTTGTAGGTGTATGGAATATTCGCGTTAAGCTAAATGAGCAGAGTCAAGCTTGCTTGAGCTATGCCATAGCGAGCGAATATCTAATTTCAATAAACTCGCAATAATCATGTTCCCGGGTGAGAACAATTTTCTTGCTCGTTTCATTATATGCTGATATTATTAGGTAGTACATGATTAGTTTGCTCCGAAAAAGCTGATTTCGCCTATCTGTATCGATCCGGCATGGAGGCTTGTAGCAAAAGCCTTGATGAACTGCACGCGTACGTAACGCACCGGTTGGTCAATGGCATTCAGTGTCATCTCATGTCCGTTCACAAGTATTTCGTTGTCTTCGGCCGTACGATCGTTAGTGCCGGGGTAAGGTTCGAATGAACCATCTGCCCTTGAAAGATAAAACAGTCCCAGGTCCAGCCACGCCTCTTCGTCGTTGATGTCGTCCACCAACTCACTCGGACTGTCTCCGTTGTACGATGCACCGTAAACCCGGACGATCTGTGGATGTCCGCCGCGGAACTGGTTCGATGCGTCGTTACGCGGCCACAACAGGAAGCGGCTGAGGTTATACTTGTCTCCGAGGTCGATGGTGAAATGGTGGGGAAAAGGAGCTAGCGGTTTTGTGTGATAGCATTGCGAGCTGGTTCCGATCTCACCGTCGTAAAGCCTGTCGAATGACGTCGCTGAACCCGACCACGAGTGCATCTTATGTCCCCAGAAGTTCGAGGGCAAAGCGTAACCAGTTTGGTCAGGCACTGATGAACCGTCGCCCGATAAGTTACAAAGGGCGATTTCCCTAAAGAGATTTTTCGGCAGTTCCATTTCGAACCATGGAGAGCAGGAAACATCTTTCGGAGGCGACCAATGCCCCCATCTGTCACGTACCTGTACACGGAAATTCTGGTCGATATCGGGCTCATGCCCGCGGTTGAAATATTCCACGTTCGGATTCACGGTATAGTAGGTACCCACTTCGACCCATTCATCGGTGGCTTCGTCCTGTTTAAACGTGCGGAATGCCAGTTTTGCTCCTGTTTCATTTTCCGCCGTAACACGGATACCCATGAAAGTGGGCGATATCTGGAGGTTATCATGTACGACCATATAGGGAGGGCGTGTGGGGTTTACCGTCACTTCTACCGGTTCGGAATAGGTCTGTCCATGGCTTACCGAATACAGTTTCACCGTATAACTTCCCTCTTCACCGAAGCCGTCTACCAGCAAGGAATCGGTATAAAATGATGCTGTTTGGTTATATTCGATTCCATCGTCTGTTGTCCAGACTGCTTTTACATATTGTAGGTTCTCGTCATTTGGGCGGTCGTAGTATATAATGGAAGCACCACTGAAATTTACCACCTCCTTTACCGTGACCTGCCGGGGTATATCCGTGCTTCCGGTGGGATTATTCAATTGGTCGTCACCACAGGCATAAAAGAGGATAATAGCTATGAAAAATGCTGTTTTAAGCTGTTTCATCATCAAAAAATTTAAATTGTTACCAACCATAATTCTGAAGTGTATTTTTGTTCCTTAATATTTCTTCATCCGAAATAGGCCAGAAATAGTCCTTCGGTGTGAAGTTACGTGTATAAATCCACGTCTCCCTGTAATACAGTGCCGGGTCGGAAGCATCCAGATTCCATCCTGTAACCGGTTTATTATATTCATCCATCGCCATCTTCCAACGGCGAAGATCCCAGAACCGGTGTCCTTCAAAGACAAATTCGATCAGTTTTTCCTGCCTCACGATCTCTCTCAACCCGTTTTGCCGTTGATACTTGGAGGGGTCGGTGGAGTAAGCGGACCAGGATTCAGTCACTCCTTCCAATCCCGCCCTCTCGCGTACCAGGTCGATATAACGGATGGCTTCATTCCGTGCTTCCTGCGTGTTGTATGCTTCGTTCAGCGCTTCGGCATACATAAGGTAAAGATCGGGCAGGCGGAAAACAGGGAAGGGATAACGGGTGTATGTAACCGTGGTGGTACCCGAACAAACAGTGAGCCAATGCAGTATTTTCTTAGGCCATATCCCGGTTACATTCCATGAATGGGAGATCTGATTCCCGGAGTATTCGCCGGAACGTGCATGCGGTGCCTGCCCGGTCTCGCTGGTATTACCCTGACCGAACCATATCCCGCGATCGAAACCTATACTGGCGTAAAGTCTGGGTTCCCGGTCGAAAAACATGCCGGCTGTGGCTTCCCCCACTTGCAGATAATAGAGCTGGTCTGTCCCGGCTATCTTTGGCGTAAACCGGCTGATATAATCCCATGTCTTGTCCTCCCTCATCGGCACCCCGTTCTTCGTATAGAACTGGTCGACGATCTTCAGGGGTACAGCGAAATTATTCCTGTTGGTAGTCTGTGAGTTTGCCTGCGTGGCATTAAAATCACGGGGATAGGCCTGAAGCTGGTATGCCTGGGGCCAACTCCGGGAATCGGCCCAGATGACATCTTCATTCCACCGTTCTACCAACGATCCCCGGATGCTTAGTTTAAGGCGGGTCTGTTCCGAGATATTCCCAAATTGGGTCCCTGTATAGCGATACAATTCATTTTGCCCGATCTCATCAAAAAAGTCGATCGCTTCCTTGCAGGCATCGGCTGCCCGTACCCATAAGGCGGTTTTCTCCT
This sequence comes from Proteiniphilum sp., assembly GCF_040307845.1. Lineage (GTDB taxonomy): Bacteria > Bacteroidota > Bacteroidia > Bacteroidales > Dysgonomonadaceae > Proteiniphilum. The sequence continues at coordinate 39,228 of NZ_JAWRIS010000036.1, read as the reverse complement.
CTTCCGTTTTATTCGGATTGAATATTTCGATCCCCCTGCGGTCTGTCAATCCCGCATAATCGGTATTTCCGTTGAACAAGGGACTGGCGAATGTCACCAGCATTTTGGCTTTCATCGTCAATGCAACTCCCTTGGTTATCCGCCCTAATTCGGTTGCCTGGTCCTGTACGGTTATCATCAAATGGTTCCTGCTGAGGACGTCATCCATTTTATCGACACAGTATTCCACGCATTCATCCATCGTATTCCGGAATACATGGGTCACTTCGGTATCATCCTGTACGCTTAAATTCACATCTTTGATGGCGATGGGACCATACATTCGTATCAGGTAAAAATGCAGCCATGCCTTGATCACATCTACCTCCGCCACCCAACGGTTGCGTTCTTCCAGCGTGATATCGGGTACCCTGTCGATGTTGGCAAGAAAAATATTGCAGTCGCTGATCCCACGGTAAAGGTTCCGTCCACCGTTGATCCCTCTCCAGAAATCGAAAAGCGGACTACCGGAACGTTGGGCTCCCAAGGCAAGATTCTTGGCGTTATTGGCATCCGTATATTGGGTGGCCAACCAGATTTCATCTCCTCCCAATAAAGCCGGATCATCGTTGTATGAACCACTGTTAGGCAGGTAGGAATAACACATGAAGAAAAACTTTTCAGCCTGTGACCGCATCGAAAAGGCATTGTCTTCAATGGTGGCAATCATATCCGGCACAACATCGAGGTAGTTGTTACATGCCGTAATGAAGCTGAAAAAGATAATTATAACGGAATATCTTAGATTTTTCATACGATACTATTATTTTTTAAAATGATATATTCAGTCCCACATTGAAGGTTCGTTGAATGGGGTAACCCAGTCCGTTTCCCGCCATTTCCACATCCCATTGCTTGAATTTGCTGATGGAAAACAGGTTGGAACTGGAAAGATAGACACGTAAATTGCTTACTTTCATTTTAGATACCAGGTTTTCGGGAAGGGTATAACCCACTTCCAGGGATTTCAACCGGAGGAATGCCCCGTCACGCATGAACCATGTATTGCGTTGGTTATTATGATTTACCTGGCTTAGTGCCGTCGCTAATCGGGGCCAGGTGGCGTAAGGATTCCGGTCGGCTTCGCTCCAGTAACTGTCTGCGATAAATTGCATGAGGGCATTATTTCCCACAATAGTTCCTGGCGTATTGTTTACGCCGGTAGTATTGAAAAAAGGAGAAGTGGCGTTGTAATCGATCCAGAACGACCGGCGGTGGACCCCGTTAAAGAAGAATGAAAAGTCGAAGGACTTATAGCCCATTGACGCCCCAAAACCATATTGTATTTCCGGCGTGGTAGGATACCCGATGGGCGCCATGTCCCGGTCGTTGATGACGCCGTCCCCGTTCAGGTCGCGGTATTTGATGTCACCGGCCATCACCTGCGTGCTGCCGAACTGGGTAGGGGAATTGGCCACGTCCTCTTCGTCAATGAACAACCGTTCGGCAATATAGCCGTATTGCTGGGTAGTGGAGTTGCCTATCCGCAGTTTCCACCATTCGCTATCATAGTCGTAATCCTCGTATTTGGTGTATTCGCTCACCGCATAGGTGAAGTTCACCCTCGACTGCATCCAGAAGGAATTCCCGCCTACATAGTTATGGGTAAGGGAAAAGTCGGTACCTCTTCCTTTCGCTTCTCCCAGGTTCGCATTCGGATTGACCCACAACCCCATCGAATAGGGGATCGTACGGCGCTCCTGTAATATACTCTTACGTTTCTCGGTGAAATACTCCCAAATGACATTGAAATCATCAAAAAGTGTCAATTCCATGGCCAGGTTTGTTTTGTGGGATACTTCCCACGAAATCTCAGGATCGGCATACCTTCTTATCACCATTCCGGGACGTGAATAACCATCAATCTCATAACCGAACGTGTATCCGCTTCCGCCGGTTAGGCTGACATCCGATAAATAAAGAAACCGCTGGTCGCTGATATTGTCGTTACCCGCCAACCCGTAAGAACCGCGTAACTTCAGCTGTGTGACCACCTTCTTTAGCGGGTCGAAGAACTTCTCGTTCGACATCATCCAGCCACCACTGATCGACGGGAAGAATCCCCAACGGTGCTGCTTGGAAAAACGCTCGGAGCCATTATATCCGAAGTTCGCTTCCACAAAGTATTTGCTCTTATAAGCATAGGAAGCCCTTCCGGCAAGTCCCACATTCCTGTAGGGAAGTGATCCCAGTACCGTAAAAACATCATCGTCGGTAGCGGGAACGGTCCTGTTGCGCATTGTGAATACCAGTTGTGCATTGATGTCGTGTAATTCATTGATATTTTTACTGTAAACGGCCGATGACTCGAAATAAGTGGTATTTACCACCGAAGGTGTTTCAACATAGGACTGCAAGCTTTCTCCGCTGGCGTCCGGATTGATGATATCTACCTGATAGTCACCGGTCAGATAATTATGTTCCCCCAGTTTATAGTAGTAGGGAGAATAGGATCGCGAAATCGCGCTGAGCGCTTCCCGCTTGGTATTGAACAATGCCCTGACACTTAACCCGTCTACCAGAAAATCCATATCCTGTTTTAACTCGATCTGCGCCCCCATGATGGATTTATTGTATTCCCGGTAACCCCGTACCATTTGGGCGTAAGGATTCAGGTATTGTCCGTCTTCTGCATTGCCGAAGAGGGTGTGGGTGACGTATCTATGATCGTTATCGATAGGATAGAAGGCCGGGAACAAGACAGGGTTGCTCTTCATGATCAGGCCGTACATCGACGATCCGCTGTTAAGGGGGCCGCTATAATCTTCAAACGTGCCGTCGAGGCTTACTTTCAACTCGGTTGTCTTGGAAAGGTCGATGTTGACGTTCGAACGCAAGGTATATATATCGAGGTTGATATTATTGTTAAAGTTATTGCGGGAGTCGACTTTCAGGATGCCGCCATCTTTTGTGTAGGCTGCGGCCACATAATAACGGGCGATATTACCCCCTCCCCGTATATTCAGGTTTACCCGCTGGCTGGTAGAATAATCTTTCATCAGTTCCGACCGCCAGTCGGTTACGGGATACAAGAGAGGATACAAGCCCCGTTCGGTATTCTCTATCTTGTCGTCCGAATATAAAAGGGGAGCCCTCGGGTCACGGGTGATAAATGCTTCATTATGCATTCTCATATAGGTGATGGGATCGGCCAGCTTTATCTTGTGGGTAGGCTGTGAGATATTGTTCTCGATCCTGACATTCAACTGGGCACGCCCTACCCGTCCCTCTTTGGTCTTTATCAGGATCACGCCGTTGGCGCCCCTTGCCCCATAAAGGGCAGTTGCCGCGGCATCTTTCATAATGGAAAAACTCTCTATGTCATCGGGCTGGATACGGGCCAGTTCCGTTTTCGAAATTTCAATATTGTCCACCAGAATAAGAGGATCCACATTGTAACCGAATGTAGTGACCCCACGGATGAAAAAGTCCGCATTGTCCGCGCCCGGTTCACCGGAAGTCTGGTAGGAAATCATCCCGGCAATCTGTCCGGCAAACGAGGTAGTAAGATTGCTCGTCGGCATTTTCAGGTCGGAAGGCTTGACGGTGGTGATCGATGCGACCACGCTTTCCTTTTTCTGTGTTCCGAAAGCAACCACTGTGACTTCATCCAGCATGCTCGTTTCCTCCAACATGATCACGTTGATGACCGGTTTGTTAGCATCAACCGCAAACTCTTGAGAAACAAAACCCATAAAACTGAAACGCAGGGTACTTCCTGCTTTCACATTATTGAGTACATAATCTCCATCGATATCTGTTGTCGTACCCGTTGTGGTTCCAACAACAACAATAGTAACTCCGGGCAAGGCGTTCCCATCAGCATCCAATACCTTTCCCCTTATCGTTACTTGTTGTGCGATTAACGAATGGGAAAAGACGCACAAAATTAATAACATGATTGTTTTTCTCATCTCTATTGATTTAGTATAATTAAAAAATGATTCACAGGTGTGTACCTGCACAACCGAGTCAATCGGATATTCGTTTTGTCAAATTCAGCTTCATTTATCATGATGGTGTATCTGTTTATATTACAGGCCGACGGTGGATTTGTATCGTTGTAAACGGTATAACCCTTTTCGGCTGTTTATTGAAAAATTAAATGCTGTAGTTTCGCCAGTTTGTCATATCCCAATCTCATTTTATAGGCGGATTAATAACTTGCAAAACTTGAATTAAATAGGTATTTCCGGCTAAAGCAGGCAGAAAGAGGAAAGAGTTTTCAGATAACTGAACCCCGGTGCGGTATTAGACAGTCGTACGTGCGTAGAATAAATAGATATTCTGTTGATGAAGGAATAAAACTTCGATAACCAGTGTTTTAATAATCAGGCTTCTAAAATCTTATTCGATTTGCTCTAAAGTATATGCGGGGATATAAAAAAGAGGCGCGGACGATTGTCTATTCCTATCATCAGGCTCCGCAAGGGCCTTCACACGAGAATACGACAATGTCCACGCCCTTATTGCTAAGGGCGCTTCCATTCTTTGGTCTCGTGTTTGAATTTTGCGGATTCGATGATTAAGACCAAAAAAGCGCTATGTAAATCGTACCGTATTAAACGGTACAAAAATACTCATTCTTTTTAATTTCTATGTTTTCATACATGTTTTTGTTTAAGTTTTAGATATTCTTTGTAACTTTACCCCTCTTAGTTTATTTAAGATATTCAAAGGTGAATTTTTTAACTTTGAAATGTGCCTTCTTGGCAGATACTCATAGTTTAATAATGCAAATGAATGAAAAAACAATGAAACTTTGCGTTATATTGAAATGTTTCGCACAAGCGTATGCAAAAAGCTTACAATTGTAAGGCGAGTTGTACAAGGAGGCATACAAGTTGTATAACTTCTTATAAAATTATCTTCATCTTCTATTTTCTATTTTTTTTGTTATAAAATTCAAATTGAGTCAGTTATGAATAATACGGAAAACGATAAAAAGAGTGTCCATCAAGGTAGAAATGCAAAGCGGCTCAGGGAAGCCAAGGGCATTAAACAGGAAGCGATTGCCATTGACTTAGAAATTTCTCAACAAGCTGTATCTCAATTGGAAAAACGTCAGGAACTTGATGATGCGACTATAGCAGTATATGCCAAAGTTTTAGAGATAGACGAATCCTTTATCCGGAATATGGTGGATGAATCCCTGCTGGAAGGCAGTACTTACTTCTATGACCATAGTATTCAAAATAAGAATGTCAATACTCAATCTTTAACTTTTAATCCATTGGATAAGTTAGTAGAAGTTTATTCGGAAAAAGACCAGTTATATGAACGTATAATCGAACTGGAGAAAGAGAAAAGCGCTCTTATGGAGCAGATGATAAAGGAGAAGAAATAAGATTCCGTTTTTTCCTTTTCCGGCCACTTGATAAGATTGGAAAAGAGATAACAGTTGCCATGATCCTTTCCATTTGCGCACCTAAAGAGAAACGATGTTTGTCATTGAACTGATAACGAAGGTAAGCCCTGCAGGCGGAGTTCTTCCAAACATTGCAGTAGATGTTCATGTTTTCGTTTCTCAATTCCTCTCATTTTAATGCGCTAATCCCATATGTAGAATTTCATTTATAGATATTGACTACCTTGAAAACAACCCTTGCCACTTCAAACTGGCAAGGGTTGTGGAATACTATATGATTTTATAATAAGAATATAGAAAATAATCAATTACCACTTTTCCTCTAAGACTAAAGTTCCAGCTCCAACAAAATTGATATTGTAGGTCTCAAATTTATTTAAATATTTCAAATAATCTCCGGACCAATCCTGATCATTAAAGGTTATTCCTGTTTGGTTGGGATCATGTTTCCTGACTACAGTCCCGTCTTTTGCAATAAGATCGTATGTAATGAAAGCTGGTCCGCCATCACCATTTTCGTTCTCAAAGGTACGTCCGTATACTAAAATATAGGGAGATAATTCCCCTACTTTAATTTCAAATTCATAACCACTATATACGACCTGTTCTTTATCGTATATCCATGAATCGAAGGTATAGAATTTAATTGTATACGACTCTTCTGTCAAATCGTCTGTTAAGGTGTAGTACACTCTTATCTTTTTGTAATCATTTGATTCGGGATCATCCTCATCTCCCGGAGGCATAGCTAAAAATTCAATCGATGATAACTGTAAGAATGTAAACGTTCCATTTGGTTCCACAGTAATTTCTCTATCAATAACTAAATATCCATCATCTACCTTTTTTAATTGTAATATGCCCGTTAATGATTCTGTCAATACATAATTGATATTACCCTGCTCGGTATTTAATTCAAATCCATTAAACGTAGCCTTATATTTATCACGTTCTTCATGTGTAGCCCATTTTATATCCAAACTGAATTTAGTGTACTTATCTTCAGAGTAAGTATCTATCTTATTCCCAAGTTTAATAAACTGGATATTTTTATTGCTTGTCAAAGTCAACTCTTCCGTATAAACTGGTTCTTTATTTCCTTTTTCAAAAACCGTTAGTTTTCCGGTTGGATCTGCTCTATTTATATAATATATACTTTTTATTGTATCGCTATTAAACAGGATATCATAATTACTTCTGATGTTCGCGGGCGAAACGAAATCAGCACTTAATGTATAAAATCCATCAATTTCGCTAATTAAGTCTTCTTCGCTATTACAACTCACAACAGAAAATAAAACAAGAGCAATTGCTATATAATTTATTATTTTTTTCATAATTTGTCTCATTTTAGAATTTATAACTTGCGCTTAATGAAAGGTTGATTCCTTTCTTTATCCGGCTCATAACATAATCCCCTTTATTGTAATTCATGTCACCTGTTAAATCCATGTAAACGGCTCCCGATTTTCCTGTTTCCGGATCGGGATTTTCAGCAGTATATTCTACTATCCGGGTATTTCGATATACGATGATATCCTGATTAAAAATGTCGGAAATATTGAATTTTAATTCCAGACGTTGGTCCTTCATCAAACGGGTTGAAAATTGCAGGTCTAATACATCTCGCGAATTTTCATACTGGTCATATTTTGTTTCTTCTCCGGCATAGACCAGCTTACGTCCGTTACGGTTATAATTGATGGCAGCACCGATAATGTTTCCTTCATATGCAAGCCCTAAATTAAGGGTATAGGGGCTCAAACCCTGTAAAGGACGATCACGGTCGAAGTCAGGATTAGAATCTTCTATGTTCGGATTTAATAATTTTTCCTGATTATACTTTACATTGGCTTCCATCCATGTGTAGTTACCTGTAAAATAAAGATGCCGTAGTGCCGGGGAAATAAAACCTAATCCTTTTCGCCAGTTGAATTCCATGCCTTTAGCCGTGGAATTGTCCAGGTTCATATTGTACATTTCAAAATTCTGCATATCGCTTAGCATACGCATAACCATCTCCACCGGTTTGATGAATTTCTTATGGAAGTAGCTGACGGATAATACTTCTCCCGGACGTGGATACCATTCTACCCGGACATCGTAATTATGGATACGGCTTTGCTCAATACCTGAACCATTTATTACCCATACACGGTCATCTACGTTATAGTAGCTGGATTGGGATAACTCCCTGAAATCGGGACGGGCAAGGGTTTTGCTATATGAAGCCCGGGCATTCAATTCAGGTGTCATGCTGTAGATTAGGGTTGCCGCAGGTAGCCAGTCTGTTTTTTTGATAACGGTTGTACTATCTATCATCCCTCCGCCTATTGTTTTTTCCAACATCTCAGTCGTTACATGCATGTCTGTTTTCTCCATCCGTAGGCCACCAACCAAGCGTAATTTTCTCAAAAAACTGAAGTCGCCCATCAGATAGCCGGAATGGATATCTTGTCCCCCCTCATAATAGTCGGCCTTGGTTCCTTGCATCCCGGAAAGCTCATATATTAACGGATTCCCTCCAAAACGTTCCGAAGCAAAATACTCATCTATAGGCAGTCCTATATCTCCCTGATTGGGAGCATTATAATCTCTCATTGCTTTCAAATATTGTTGCTCGAAATTAGCTTTGCGAAATGCTCCCATGTATCCTATCTTTATGCTTTGACGATTGCCTTGTATAATGAAAGGATGTTCAAGGCTCGCTCCAATATTTTTCTTTGTCTCATGTAGCTTGCTGTACATGATATGCCCACTCCCCACATTAAAGCTATTGCCGTAATTTGTAGACCACCCCCAATCAATTAAGCTAACCTGATTTGCGGATTCACTTACGATAGAGCCCTGAACCATCCGGTCATCGGGATTGGTTCGGGTAATATCGTTGTAAGAAGCATTCCAAGACGCAATTAACTTGCCTGCGAAAAGATTGTGTTTACCATCCAACTGCGTTTGCCAAAGACTGCTTACCAAGGGTACGCTGTATTGTTCCACCAGACTATAATTTTCATAATATTTGTGGATATAACGTTGTTGGTTGGTATGATTGAATCGATTGTTAAACAGGTTACGCCATGTAATGCTGTGCCCACCCATCCGCCAACCGGTATTCAGCACAGCTCCAATACTTGTGGCTGCTTTATAACGGTATGAACCTTTACCCGATGGCTTAAAGATACTGTCACGGGTAATCATATTCGCTTCCAGGATTTCCTCCGTATTCTCTTCATGCCTGTAAGTCAAGGCTGCGACAACTCCCAGAGAGCTTCTCCCTAGGTTGAAAGGAAGCCCTGCAGTAAGACTGTAATTCTGCATTGGTGCAGCTTTATATCTACCAAAACCATAGGTATTTTTTTGTCCTGCATTAATGATATTCTGTGCGGTAGCGGCTTCATCCCCTCCTGAATACCATTTTCGTTTGTCAATTTCACCAAAGAACCAGTCGGAGCCGAAGCGTTTAGTACTGTAAAAATCTTTTCCCGTACTGATCGTGTTCATCCCTGTCCCGGTACCTAAACTAAGGAATTTTTCATCTGGAACGGCTAATGTGTTTACTTCGACGAGTCCTCCTGTAAATTCACCCGGCATATCAGGAGTAAAGGTTTTGCTGATAGTCACGTTATCCACCAGACCGGAAGGAATCACATCGAAAGCAAAGTTACGGCGGTTAGGCTCGGTGCTGGGCAGCGAACTGCCGTTTAGCTGTACATTATTATAGCGTTCACTCATACCACGCACAGTTACATATTTACCGTTATCGATAGTAACTCCTGATACACGTTTCAGAACTTGTGCCACATTATTGTCACTGGTCTTTTTGATCATATCGGCACTGACTCCGTCGCTCATAGCCGCTATGTTTTTTTGCTTGGCATAGAGTCCATTTGCCGAGGCCTGTCCGTAGGTCGCCGTTACCACCACTTCGCCCAGCTGCTGTGTAGCCTCTTTCAGAACCACGTCCAGAGGGGTGGTTTTGCCTGCCACGATCTTTACATCGTTTACTTGCAGGGTTTCGTACGACATGAAACTAATCTGGATAGTGGTCGTTCCTGCCGGAAGTTGAGTCAAAGTGTATTTGCCGTCGGCGTCAGTGGCCGTACCGGTCGTTGTTCCTTTCACCACCACCGTGGCCCCGATAACGGGGATTCCTTTTTCGTCAAGAACTACGCCGGAGAGGATACCTTTGCCGGAGGCTTCTTGTTGTGATTCATTTGTTTTCTTTACTATGACATACGAAGTTTCCGCAGTCTTTTTATAGGTAAAATCGGTAGAGGCAAGCGTTTTATCCAGAACTCCATTAATGTCATGTGCATTTACTGTAAGTTCCGGCACGGAAATATCTTTTTGTCCGGGATTGTACATCACATTGACTTTGTAGTCTTTAGATAGCTTGATAACCCGTGCAGCCAGCGTTTCATGTGGGTATGTTTTTGTTCCCGGACCTTGTGCCCACATACTGGCAGGGCAAAACAAGAGGCCAATAACAAGCAGGCTGAATACCCACCGGATTGAATTGAATTTCTGTTCCATTGATAAAATTAAAAATTTGATGATGAAAAAACTATTATCTATTTGTTAATTAATTGTTTAAGTCGATAAATATCCTTATCCCCAGGCACAGGGAAATAACTGTCCCATTCGTGGAATGAGAAAATACTTTCAATTTATGGGAGGAATAATCTTTTTACCTATATATAGTCACCCTTTCAGGGCTGATCTTCTTATATTTTACATTGTAAAGCAAACAGACCATATCCATTACCTGTGCGAAACCCGCATTTTTTTCAAACGAGACGACGACCCTTTCGTTTCGCAACACATCATTGTCCAATATGATTTCTATATCATACAGTTGCCTGACCCTTAATAAAAACTCGTCAATACCGGCATTTTGCAGTACGAGCCTGCTATCCATCCATGCACCCGCATCCTCCCAACTAATGGTAGATTCGCGCACACTTCCGTCGGATTTCGCATAAACGAGTTGCCGGTTAGGTGTAAGCGTTGCAATAATCCTGTCATTCTCCTGCACTTCCACTTTACCTGTCCTCACGGCAATGCTCATCTCGGAAAGCTCTTCATATGCTTTCACATTAAAACTGGTACCTCTTACGACGGTTTGCAGGTTTTCATTATGAATAATAAATAATTTTTCGGGATTCCTGGCTACGTCGAAATAAGCCTCCCCTTCGATCCACACTTCCCGCTTTTTCCTGTTGAACGCCTGTTCATCATAGCTGACCTTACTGCCCTTATTAATTGATAGCGAGGTACCGTCAGGGAGTGTTGCGTGCCTTATCCCGTCTTCTGCCGATAAGATGATCATGTTATTACTCCCTTCATTGTTGGCCACCGGCTCTTTTTTGCTGCCTTTGCCAATATCGCCGAAATATATCACGGAGAATGCCGTTATAAGGAGCACCGCAGCCACTGCCGCATATTTATAAAGGGGAGCAAGGAGAATACGCCTTTCTCTCTCCACTTTCTCCGATTTGCGGGGCTCCAATTTAGGAAAAACCCCGTCCGTGATACGCTGACACCCCCTGTCGAGTATCTCATCGGTGACTTCGATCCGTTCGGGCAAATCTTCCGGATTCCATTTTTCAAGGCTTTCACGAGACTTTTCATCAAGGGTATATTTATCATACCTGTCGAATAATCTTGTAATCCTCTCCAATGCCTCCCAATAACTTCCGTCTTCTTTCTTCATTCAATATATTGTTATATGATGGCTGTCTTCTTTTTTACGGGGCATGACATCTACCCCTCTATATAGATATACAAAACTCAACCGCTTTTTCGGGCAACGAAAATGTTACATTTTCCATTCAAAGCTGTTACGCCAAGTATATATAGTTGAAAAACAATATTATATGTTTTGAAAATATTTTTCTCTTTCATCAAATAATTTTTTATTTATGATAGTTTAACAACGAAAATTCCGCATTTAACCGTCTTGTAATATCATTCTTGTACTTTTGCGTCGAAATTGCAAGCATTAGAACCAGAGAATTGGGATATGTCCGATAAAGAATTGTTAGACGCCATATCAACAAAGGACAAATTGGCCTTTGAAGCATTTTATGCAAGATATAACCGTTTGTTATATAAATGGGCATATACCCGTGTAGCTGATATTGAACTGACGGAGGATTGTTTGCAAAACTTCTGGCTTTCGGTCTGGGAGGAACCTGAAAAAATAAAAACGGATGAACAGGGTTTGGCAAAGCAATTTCTTCTGCGTTGTTTTACCCACCGGATACTGAACAGCATCAAAAAAGAGATGGCAGGTGCTTTCGAGCATTATCCCCTTTCTGATGAAGCAAAGGACAGTCAACCTTACTGCCATGTGGAGGAAGAATTGAATGTCCAGGAAATTCATTCATTAATAGACCGTTTGCTTCAGGAGCTTCCTGAAACGCTCAAGGAGGTGTGTACCCTGCGTTGGCGAAGGGATTATTCGACAAAGGAAATTGCCGTAGAACTAAAGATTGATGAAAGGACTGCCTCTTACAAGGTAAAGGACGGACTTGCCATATTAAAGAAATCACTGAAAAAATGGTATGGAGATAATGAGCCTACCATTAAGGTATTGAGGGATACTTCTTCCTCTGTTATTTATATTATTTTTTTTGCCGATAAAATTGTTTGAAATATCCAATAATTCTCCCGGCTCCATTACTCAAAATTCATTGATATGTCTGATCAGGAAAAGTATAACCAAATATTTGAAGCCAACCGTAAATGGATAGAAAAGAATAAGGTAGAAAATCCCGGATTTTTTGAACTGTTAGCTGCAGAACAACATCCTGATTTCCTGTACATCGGCTGTTCCGACAGCCGGGTGCATCCGAACCAGGTGATGGGATTGAAGCCGGGAGAGGTCTTTATCCACCGTAATATCGCGAATATGGTGAACTCCATCGACCTGAGCGCACTTTCAGTCATTAATTATGGTGTGGAGCATCTCAAAGTAAAATATATCATTATCTGCGGCCATTACGGTTGCGGGGGCATACAAGCGGCCATGCAGAATCTGGATTATGGGATCCTTAATCCCTGGTTACGGAGTATACGGGATGTATATCGTCTCCATCAAACAGCGCTCAACACCATTGAAGATACGGAAGCCAGGTACCGGCGTTTCGTTGAAATCAATGTCTATGAACAATGCCGTAATGTATTAAAAATGGCTGAAATACAAAAGTCCTACTACAAAAACGGATATCCCAAAGTGGCCGGATGGGTGTTCGATATGGAAGATGCCCGGCTCCATGATCTCCATTTCGATTTTGAAGGAGAGCTTGCAAAAATCAAGGAGATCTATGATATTACGGGGAAATTGTAATCCCCCGATAACGCTTATCTTTGTGCCATGAAAGAAGAAGATCAAAATAAAAACATATTATCCGGTCTGGGGATTGAGAGCTTGAATGAGATGCAGGAAGCAGCCCGCCATGCCATCATCAAGGAACGGAATGTGCTGTTATTATCCCCCACCGGCTCAGGGAAAACACTGGCTTTTCTCCTGCCTGTGCTTCAGTTACTGGATGAAAGCATCGCAAAAGTACAATGCCTGATTGTCGTACCCTCACGGGAATTGGCCCTTCAGATTGAGCAGGTATGGAAAAAGATGGGAACAAAATTCAAGGTAAACGTTTGTTATGGCGGACATGCTATGGATACCGAACTGAAAAACCTGAGCAGTCCCCCGGCGTTGCTGATCGGCACACCGGGGCGGTTGACCGACCATCTGGAAAGGAAATCGTTCGATACCGGCTCCATCAAAACCTTGGTGCTGGATGAATTCGACAAATCCCTCCAGTTGGGTTTCCGGGATGGAATGAATACAATCATCGGGCAACTGCCGCGCTTACAAAAGAGAGTCCTTCTTTCAGCCACATCCGACATAGAAATTCCGGACTTTGTAAAAATGGAATCGCCTGTGACGCTTGACTATACAGAAGAGGAGAAAAACGAGGCCCTTTCGGTCAGGCTTGTCTTGTCCCCGGAAAAGGACAAGATCGATACTTTGTTCCATCTTCTCTGCTCCCTCAATTCAGAACCGGCACTGATCTTTTGCAATCACAGGGAAGTCACCGAACGTATCAGCGGTTTATTGCACAGGAAAGGAATCGAGACCGGCTATTACCACGGCGGCATGGACCAGGACGACAGGGAGAGGATCCTTGTACGGTTCAGGAACGGAAGTCTGCATTACCTGGTGACTACCGATCTGGCAGCCAGGGGGCTGGATATCCCCGAGATGAAGCATGTAATCCATTATCATCTTCCGGTCAAGGAGAGTGAATTCGTTCATCGTAACGGACGTACTGCGCGGATGCATGCTTCGGGAACCGCCTATATTATACAATTCAAAGAAGATAAGCTGCCCGATTATATTTCCGGTACTTTGGATGTCTTACCGGTTGCAGCAGACAATCCCCTACCCGATCCCCCCGAATACCAAACGATTTATGTAAGTGGAGGCAAGAAGAACAAACTGAATAAAAGTGACATTGTCGGTTTCTTTTTGCAAAAAGGAAAACTCGACAAATCCGACCTGGGGCTGATTGAAGTGAAAGACTTTGTTTCTTTTGTTGCCGTCCGTGCATCCGTCGTAAAAACGCTGCTGACGAATATCCGGGATGAAAAAATGAAAGGGAAGAAGTATAAGATTGAAGTGGCCAGATAGGGCGGTCTGTCCAGCAATGGGCTTCATACACATCGCCGATCACTCCCGATTGTACCCACTCGGCCACCTGACGGCGTCGATCGATTTTTCCATCCGGTCAAACATTATTCTCCAGTCCTTGAACTGTCGGGCATCAGGATAGTCTTTGAACGTCTTGGCGGCATATCTCCAGTCGACATCACAGAGTGCCACAATATTCCCTGTCTTCATGTTCGCCAGGTTACGGCATCCCATTCCTCCCACTCCGATCCCGGCGATATTCAGTTTGTCACTGGGAGAAGTGTATCTTCTTGCTTTGCCCAAAATAGTATTGGGTACAATGGTAAGGCCTGCAGCCCCCCATGGCTGCGGTCTTTAAAAATTTTCTACGTGAATAACTCATATAAACTATTTTTTTTGCAACAATTCAAAAACGGTCAGTACGGGACGATGGTCTGAGGTGACTAAGTCCGGCACGACTTGTGTCTCCTTCACTTGTAAAGCGTCATTACCCCGATAAAATATGTAGTCGATTTTAACTGTTGGCTTTGGACTCGGAAAAGTGAACTCTTTACTGGTTGAATCGAACCATTCTTCTTTGAGTGTGGCTATTGAAGAAGCGGAAGGGGCAGCATTAAAGTCCCCGCCAAGTATTATTATTTCGTCATCATCCGATACAAAAAGTTCATTTATTTTTCTAGCCTGCAAAATTCGTCGGGCTTCACTTTCATGGCAAAAATGTGTACAAATGAAGGACAATGTGTTTTCCTCATTCAAATGCAATTTAACTTTCAAAGCTCCCCGGTCTTCCAATTTAGCTGGATCGGTATTGGGTAGTTCTGTATATTCCGAACTTTCAATTGGAAATTTTGAAAGAATAGCAATGCCATAATCACCTCCACTACGATCTACTGTTTTTCCAAAAATCACATACATTCCGGTAAGTTCCGACAGCACTTTTGGTTGATCGATCTGGTTTGTCCGGTCTGTAAATCGGTCAACTTCCTGAAGGGCCACAATATCCGGGTTTAGGTCTTTGATGACTTTGGCTGTTTTTTCGAGATTCAGCTTATTGTCCATATCAATTCCTATATGGATATTATACGTCAAAACACGTAGCTCAACGGCACTATATTGTCGCGCCGGTATGGCAACTTGATTCTTGAAAGTTATGCTATCTTTTGCATACACAATAATTTTTCCTTCACGCTCCGATTGAGAGGATGGCAATGGTGTAGCCTTGAACGAGCAAATTTGTTTTCCCTTAGTTTTTGGCTTTTCTGATGTCATTTCGATCCAATCGGGTAAAACGAAATCAATAAGCACATTACTGTTTATTTCTAACGAGAAAGTAAGCCCTTTGTTTTCATTCACAAGAACTTGTTCTTCTTTTACCGTAAGTTCAGATTTTACGGCTGTTTGTCTTACTAATATATACTTTTTTTTCCCTTTTGATTCAACCTCAATATGAGCAATACGCTCTTCATTTAATTGATCATATTTTTCAACTGTTACTTTAAGATTTTGTTCTTTATCGGGTATAATTTCAACTGAACACCATGATTTGTCTGATGAAGCTGTAAATTCCGTATTGCTGAATACCTGGACTGTTTTAAAAGATGCTTCGGGCCAAAAGACCAGTTCTTCAGAAGAAATAGTGAAGTTCAAAAATGACTCATCTGATTTTCCTTGGCAGGAAAAGTAAGTACAAACCAGTAAAACCCATAAAATGGCCAAAATATAATTTATCCTTCTCATATTATTAACGTTTTATATTGGGGTTTCAGATGGAATTTGCCTATAATCAATCATATTTTTGGTTATGAACAATTATTATGCCTGTTCCATCTGAATAATCAATAGTCTATTTTTTATACCCCAATGCTTAATCAGACAATTAAAACAGGTTATCTTTGATTTCAAGCCTTAACTCTTCCCTCATCTCAAATGTATCGGTCCCTTGCTTATAAGAATAATGCAATAAGAAAGCATGATATCGTTTATAGCCATCGTCATCGACACGGTAAATATTAGGATATTCCGTATCTCCATCAATCTGGGTCACTTGAAGCTCTTTTACGGGAGTTATAGTAACCCGGTTATCTTCACCAATTTCAAGATACATGCCATTTGCCTCAATTTTATCCAAATCAGATTCGAATGCGACATTACTCACCATCACTCTTACTTTATTACGGCTGATGGGATCCATTCGTTTGGTGCCGGGTAATTGTGTGGTATTCCGGATGGCGCGCATCGTATAATTTGTAATTGATTCTTGTGTGGCCCACTTATTCTTTATGAGTACCCTATAAAGCACATAGTCTTTATCCGGATTTACTTCATAGGTGGAATTGGATATCTTCAACGGAATAAAATAGATAGAATCAGGAGATAAACCTTCAGGGCGAACACTGATCTTCATTCGACCAGAATAATCACCAGCAGGGATGTTGATCTCATAGGAGTCTATTGTATACATTTCTTCAGGCAACATTTTGGCATACTTCGAAATGTCGACATCATAATTATTGATATTGAATTTTTCAATGACCTCTGTGTTTAAAGACAAAGAGAGGTATATCATCTCATCAGAAGGGTGTGTTCCCCCACAAGATGCTCCCACATATCCGGTTGATTCGGGGTCATATAAATCATGCACAACCGGGAAAACATTATAATCTTCGTTACTGACTAAAGCTATCACTTTTTTGTACTGTTCTTTTTTATAGACGTCATCTATATCGCAAGAACTAATAGCTATGGGAACAAGAGTTATGAGAAATAACTCGAGATACAATATATTTTTCATTATTCTGTGTGTTATATTTATCTGGGATTTATACAATGCTTGATTATTACCACCCGGGATTCTGATCGAATGAAGGAAGACGGCGGATTTCAGTCCGGGAAATTGGCAAGAATATCATTTTCTTATTTACAACGCGACTACCGATCCGTGACGTATTGGGAACTACTCTTTGGAAATATCCTTCATCGGAAGCGTCAACATTCATTCCTGTAATGGGTGTTCCTTCAGACTCCTCGTAAATACCCCAGCGACGTACATCATAATAGCGTCGGTTCTCATACAGGAACTCTATCATTCTTTCTTTTTCAATGAGCGCTTGCATTTCTTCCGGTGTTTCAGTCCCTTTAATTCCAGGTAATCCAGCACGAAAACGGACCTGGTTAAAAGCCTGGGCTATAGCCTGCATATCACGGCTGTAGGTCTGAGACTGGCCATCAGTATCTATCGTATGGCTTTGCGTGAGATTATTCAGTGCTTCAGCGTATGATAGAAGTATTTCCGCATACCGGATAATAGGGAAGACTTTATCCATTCTACGGGCATTCACACCCTGCCAGGCGTCCATCGGATGGATGTATTTCTTGATTACATAACCGGTAGGCGTAAAATTGACACCTCCAACATTGGGATTAGATTTTCCACTACTGGAACTATAATCGTAGGTTACTGTAAACTTGCTATTTCCTGCATCTGTAGCCGAAAGAGCCGGCCAATAACATCCACTGAATCCTATATTGGCATAGAAACGCACCTCCCTGTTTGCGTACATATTGGATACTCCCGCATTTAACTGGTAGTTTGAGAAAACCTGTTGTTTATCCATAAAACCGGTTTCTGTATAGAGATCAGATTCCTGGATCGTTGTCCCGTCTGCCATATAGAATGCATCAACCATCTTTTGAGTAACAGCCAAACCGCCCCAACCTCCACGGTCTGCAGGAAAAGCGCCACGCATATATGATCCCAGCGAACTCGATTTATAGGCCCAGATAAACTCAGGGTTGATAGAAGCCACGCATTCACCGTCAAACATATCAGCGTATGAATGATAAGGGTCGATTCCGCCGGCTCCATTTGGGAAATCATCGGCCGGAACATTCGGAGGCAATGGAGGGGTGAATTCATCACGCTCAACCGTATAGAGCTTATAAAGCGGATTACCGCCATCACTCATCTCCATCACGCGTTTACAAGCGGCAGCGGCTATGGCCCAACGCTTTTCATCCTGAGTTTGCGACACATAAAAAGCACCATCACTCTTCCGTGTCCAATTACCAAAGTAGGAACGGGCTGCCTGCCCTCCGTTAAACAGCGGGCTTGCATGCATTAACCGTAGACGGGCAACCAAAGCGTAGGCAGCACCCTTTGTCGGACGACCAAAATTAAGTATAGGCAGGGTTGTTGGCATATACTTTGCTGCCTCTTCAAATTCACTGCATATGTATTCAATTGCTTCATCATAGGTACTACGGGACTTATCGTAATATTCAAGCCCGGCATTATTCTCCACGATCTCGTCATAAAGCAAGATGGGAGGTCCATAATCCACAATGATGCGATAATAGGCATAAGCACGCAAAAAACGGGTCATCCCGATGATGTTCATCCTGTCAGTCGTCCCTAACCCCGGGACTTCATCAATACGGGTAAGAATCGTATTACATTTACGGATCACTTTATACGAGGTATTCCAAGTCGTATTGAAAAAAGGACCAGGTGATTCAGCATTAATCATGCCTTGTACAAACCTCATTCCCCCGTAACTGCCGTCAGACGCAATATTAAACATAGTAAATGCCTCATCTGTGGCCAATGGCCCCGGAGTTGATTGTGTGGAGGTACTAAATATTTGTCCCTCATCGGGAAACAACTCTGCCGCACCCCACATGTATGCTTCAACATAACGCTTCTGACTGAAAATTGAATCTTGCTTAAATTCATCTGAAAAGTAACTATCTATATTGAGATAGTCACAGGAATTTAAAAGTAATATTGCAATTGTCGCCAGGAAGAGCGATATTATTTTTTTTATAGAAAGAGCTATCATATTCATCTTGTTTTACTTTTATAGATTTATATATAGTTGAATTGAATAAACCGAAGGAATTGGATATACGCGTCCATTCTTATTGGCTTGTTCCGGATCGAAAAGCTTGACCTTGTCTAAGACGAATATATTATTCCCGACAAGTTGTATGTCGACAGAAGCGACTCCTATCTTACGTAACATGTCAGATTTCCAGTTATAATTCACGGTGAGCTCTTGTAATCTCAAATAACGGGCATCACCCTTCCAAAAGTCAGATAAAACTGAATTATTGGCATTTTTTCCGTACTGTAAACGAGGAAAACGGGCGTTAGGGTTTTCAGCCAATTGAGGATCAATCCCATTCTCAATGGCATATTCCATTGGTATCCACCTATTTGAAGGATTATTCGCGATGGTTAATACATTACCTGATCTACCATCGAAAAATGGAACATATCCCATGCCATTCCCATCTTGTCCCACATAGTAAAAATCGGTTTTACCGGTGCCTTTAAACAATAAGCCAAGGGTAATATTTTTATACCTGAATTCAGCGCCGAATCCATACATTAAGGAGGGATATGTATTATTCGATAGTGGAACCTTGTCCGTCGCGTCAATCTTTCCGTCCCCATTTACATCTTTATATTTTATATCACCCGGCTTTTGCCCGCTACCTAGAGCTGCTTGCGAAGGACTATACTTGACGTCATCTTCATCTTTAAATAGACCAAGCGACTGGTATCCTGATATATATCCGTTTGGAAGGCCTGATTTCTGCAAATAGGGATATTCTAAATAGGCTTCTTCCCAATTCTGCACTTTACTGTTTGAAAATGTGTAGTTACCCCTTACAGTAAATGACATTTCTTTATTGATATCATGCGTATAACTGATATTACCGTCACTCCCAAAACTTTTCATCCTGCCAACATTCCCGTATGGCATGTTAATAAGCCCTACATAGTTTGGAATTTGCATTCTCGATTGAAAAATTCCATTTCGCTGATCTGTAAAGAAATCAACTACAAATTGTAATTTATCATCAAAAAAGCGGCCCTCAATACCGATATCGGTTTTAATGGCTCTTTCCCATTTCAGGTTATCCGCACCAATCCAACTTTCATTGATTGTTTCCACTGCATTGCCATCCCAAATGCTACTGCTTCCTAATCCCACCATTGTCAGGTAAGGAAAACGCCGCGAAGTAATCCGGTCATTTCCAACAGTACCGTATGATCCTCTAATTTTAAAAAAATTCACCCATGGCATTTTCTCCTTTACAAATTTATAGCTTGTGGGCACCCAGCCTAATGCCAGGGAAGGGAAAAAACCATATTGTTTACCCGGCTGGAAATTTTCAGAACCAGTGAATCCAAAATTAAAGTCCATCATATAAGTATCCCGGAAACTATATGTCAACCGGCTTGAGATTCCCTGGTATCGTACGGGGATAGCTGCCAGACTCGATGTGGATTTGTCTGTATATTTTTCATCGCTTATATAATAATAGACAAGTCCCGAAACCCGGTGGTCATCCGAAAACAAGCGGTCATAGTTCAACGTTCCTTCAAAATGATATTTACGGTATTGATTCGTAGTCTTGTTGTAACTTGCGGCTTGTGGCGCGACACTCTGGCGCATGATTAAACTCCCATCGTGGTGACGTCCCAAAGCCTCATAAAGGGCGGGCTGGATATAACGCCGTTCATAAAAATAATTCTGCACATCATAAGCTCCTTGTAGCTTGAATTTCAACCCATCCACAATGTGGGAGAGGTCTTGATTAACGGCCAATGTCGTTTTTCCCTTGTAGTTCTGTGTGGATGATTTGCCGGTATAATTCAGCAAGACATAAGGCGAGGCAAGGTCATTATTTCCGGCGGCAGGATACATGCCGTTTGAATATATGGTTGGAAATGCCAGGGGATTGAGTTGCGATTGGGCATACCACAAATAATCTGTATTGGCGATGCCCGGGTCATTCCGGATAGACAGATATCCATCCGTACCGAAATACAACACGGTAGACTCTCCAAGATTCATGTCAATGTTTGCACGGTAATTATAGGTGTTATATCCCACGTTCGACGAGTAAACACTGCTTTTATCTTGCTTATATGCCGCCGTTTCATCTGAGATACTGCCGCTTAAGAAATAACGTGCCACCTGACTCCCACCTTGCGCACTCAGGTAATAAGTCTGCTTGAATGAATTCGGATTCAATATCTCATCTTGCCAGAGGACATCCGGATAAAGGTCGGGGTCAAGATTGTATTCAATCTTTTCCATATCCAACGAGCTATACAATGCGGCGTCCCCACGAATCACATTCGCCTCATTCGCCAATTTCGCATAGTCATAAGCCCGGAGATATTTTGGCATCCGGGTAAGATGGGAGAGAGACCAATTTGAACGCGCTGTAATATTTAATTTGCCTCCCTGCCCGCGTTTGGTGGTTATCAATACAACGCCGTTAGCTCCTCTTACGCCATATACTGCCGTAGCCGAAGCATCCTTTAAGACAGAGAAACTTTCCACATCTGCCGGATCAATTGAATTAATATCTCCTTCCAATCCGTCAATGAGTACAAGTGCCCCACTGCTTGCACCAAAAGTGCCGATTCCACGCACCCAGAACTCGGAAATGTTTTTCCCCGGTTCACCGCTGGTTTGCATCGAGATAATGCCTGCGAC
Source organism: Proteiniphilum sp. (assembly GCF_040307845.1). Lineage (GTDB taxonomy): Bacteria > Bacteroidota > Bacteroidia > Bacteroidales > Dysgonomonadaceae > Proteiniphilum. Next base: position 17,606 of record NZ_JAWRIS010000036.1, on the reverse strand, counting down.
TTTACCGCCTAAAAGATTGGCAATAGAAGCCGAAGGGGTCTGTAAATCTTTCACATCTACCGTTGTTACTGCCGCCACTGATGAAATTTTCCGTTGGATGCCATGGGCAACTACCACCACTTCATCCATTTGTTCGGAAGATGGTCTTAGATGTATTTTCAATTTTTTCTCCTCGGTGGTTACCAAATATTCCACATTTTCGTAACCGATATACGAGATAACGATAATATCGTTTTTTCTTGCTTTAATGGAAAAATTCCCATCTATATCGGTGCTGGTACCGATACCCACTTTTTCCTTAAGATACACACTGGCTCCGGGAGCTGGAATTCCGGTTTCATCCAAAACCGTACCTTCCATTATGAATTGTTGCCTATCCTGAGCCGTAATAGTGAAACACACCAGCAACATAAGGGCGATTAAATATCTTTTCATTTTTTATTATACTAATGGATTATTCTATAGCCAATTTTCTTACACGAGAATTTCCGTAATCAGCAACATATACTGTTCCCTCACCGTCTACACCTACCCCTTGCGGGTTATTGAAGAGAGCGTCCTCTTTGCTCCCATTCTTCCAACCTGCCACCCCGGGAATGCCAACCACAGTTTCCACTATATGATCGGGACGAATGCGACGTATGCAATGGTTGCTTTTATCTGCAATATAAAGATTACCGTCAGGGTCAAAATAAATCTGATAGGGTGCATTGAACAAGGCTTGAGAAAGCTCCCCGTCCCTATGCCCCGAACCGGCGGCATTCAACCGTTTAAAAGAACTTGGATCCCGGATATCCATGCTATAAATACCCCCCGCCATACTCCCTGAACGGACAGCAAGATAGAGCATCTCCGGATGTAAAGGATCGAAGGTTACCCCTTCACTGGTTCCTGCCGCCGTCATGTAAACGATATCCGTATCCATGGTTTTGGGATTGATCTTTACAATCTGACCGTCGTAAAAACGGGTATACACACATCCGTCCAATTCACAAAATCCCATAGAGTGTTTCCATGGATTAACGGGAAGAGCATGGCCATTCAGGTTTCTCCATATGATATTCTTCATCCTCGGAGCCCAATACTCCTTGGGGTCACAGGTGTAGAAGCCTGTAATGGAGTGTTCCGATGGAATATAGATAATACCGGTCTTTTTATCTGGACAAAGTGCATCCGGAATAATTAAAGCTGAATTTCCCATTATCAGGGAGGTCGCCAATCCTTCCATTTCATTGATACGGATAATGCCGTACTGGTTATTTGCCGATTCTCTTGAAGAGGCAAAAATATTTCCTTCATTATCAACGCATATATAGGCAGGTCGAAGCGTTGATTCAGATAAGGCTCCCCCCTGGTAAGCCGGAGTGCCGTTTCCTACGACATCGCTGACGGATACCGACATTCTATAATAAAAATTCCGGCTATAAATCACCGAATCATTCCCCACTACCACCGATACGGAACATGTGTCACCAGGCATACGAGGTACCATCACCAACATACGATCTCCTACCGTTTTAATGACGGAGGCTTTTTTCTTATTGAAATAAACCTTCACTAATGAAGGATCATTGCCAAAATTGCTTCCTTGCAATATGACTGACTCACTGATTCTTCCGGAATCAGGATGAAACGTTGTTAACTCCACAGGTTTGGACGGGTCGTATTCAATTGCACTACCCAGGTCTTCTTTTTTATTATCACAAGAAATCAAAATAGAAGAAGACATTATAAACAAACCTATTATCTGCAAATAAATAAAGATAAGACGTCTTTTTGTTTTCATTATTATTAAAGATTTTTTAAACAAATAAGATTGATAATTTCATGATTTTCAAGATGAAAAATGGATTACATAAATATTTTTTTTAGCATCATGATGTATTATGTTTCTGGTTTAATCCGTTACAAATGGCAAATACCCTGTCGGTATTTATACAAAATAAAATCAGTATTTCCGGCTAATGCCGGCTGTGAGAGAAAGAGTTTTCAGGTAACTGAACCCCGGTTCGGTATCAGACAATCGTGCGATGAAGTATAGATTATTGAATAAGACTCCCGGTAATCAGATATCTAACGTCTTATTCGATATGGCTCTAAAGTATATGTATGGATATAAAAAAGAGGCGCGGACGATTGTCTATTCCTTTAGTCTGGCTCCGCAAGGGCCATTACCAGAGAATACAACAATGTCCACGCCCTTATTGCTAAGGGCGCTTCCATTCTTGGTCTCTGGTTTTGAATTTTGCGGATTCGACTAAAAGACCAAAAAAGCGCTATATTATTTCGTATTGTGATTTACGATGGAAAGACAACTGCCGATGAACGATCATCAGAATGCACTGATCCTATTCCTGTCATAAATGCGCTACAAAGATAATAATTCGTTTTAAATTCTATGTTTTCATACACATTTTGTTTTAAGTTTTAGAAATTTTTCGTAACTTTGTTTCTCTTAATCAGCGTGAAGTGAGAGTAGCCGTTTTAACTTGGAAAGCCATCTTTCCGATAGATAGCCATAATTTGATAATGCAAATGAATAAAAAAATAATGTAAATTTGTGCTTTATTTAAATGTTTCGCACAAGCGTATGCAGAAAACTTACAATTGTAAGACACGCCGTACAAGAAGGCGTACAATTTGTATAACTTCTCATAAAATTATCTTCATCTTCTATTTTCTATTATCTTTGTTATAAATTTCAATTTGAGTGAGTTATGAATAATCTGGAAAACGATAAAAAGAGTATCCATCAAGGTAGAAATGCAAAGCGGCTCAGGGAAGCTAAGGGTATTAAACAAGAAGAGATTGCCATTGAATTAGAGATTTCCCAACAAGCCGTATCTCTATTGGAAAAACGCCAGGAACTTGATAACGAGACAATAGCAGTATACGCCAGAGTTTTAGAGATAGACGAATCATTTATCCGCAATATGATAGATGATTCTCTTCTGGGAGAAAGCAATTATTTCTATGACCAGAGTTCTCAAAATAGGGATTACAGCTCTCAAACTCAAAACTTAACTTTTAATCCATTGGATAAGTTAGTAGAAGTTTATTCGGAAAAAGACCAATTATATGAACGTATGCTTTTAGAGAAGGAAAAAGTCAATAATTACCTTGAAAAAGCTCTGGACAGATTATCCAAATAGCCCCCTCTTCAAATAATTACTGATTCTTCTTTGTTGGCTGTTGGTTGAGAAAATGCGTGTTTGCGAAACAGAGGTACGATCGAATTTATTGGTCTATGGGAAAACTTTTACAATCCGGATTTTAATTCCACCGAATTCGATGGAATTAAAAATATGACAGAGAGTAACAGTTTTTCCCTAACGCCTAAAATATGGAAGAGAGATTTTTCACCGATTATCCGGTTGAATGTACACACTATTAGAAATCTCCCGCATGTCGTGGGAAGTGAGGAATATCCAAAAATGGGTTGTGAACGGCTGCCAATCGGTGTCAAGAGAAATAACGGCTTTACCGGCAGCACGCGTACACCGACTGAATGTTTTCACCTCCGCAGGGTGGTCACTGTCAAAACAAACAATATTCATTTTATCATTATCACTTCCGGGTTGGGAGGGATATACAAGTTGCGAGTTCCAGTTGAAAATGGCCGTGTGGGATTGAGACTCAATATGAAGGTTGATATCCACGGGTAATTGAAGCCTCCCAACGACTAACGGAATCTGACTATAATCGAGACGCAAGTCGGGGTAAGTGCCGGTCACCGCTTCACGACAGGCTTTACCGACTAACTTCCTATAGACATTCTCATCTCCCGGATGGCCTCGCTTGATGATTTTATGCAGCGGGGAAAGCCCTTTATTGACCAGTGCAAACCTCGCACGTTGTTCCATCTGCCTGGGTGTTTTCGGGTTACGGGCTTTGGTGTAGCTTCTGAATACCTATTTCCCGTCTTTGGTTACATAAGCAACCACCGGACCTATCTTGCCCGATATCCCAAATAATTTTGAAAGATCTATCGTTCCCATGATGATTCGTTTTATGGCTGAATAACACTGCAATGATAACATATTTCGGCAACAAGTCCAAACTTTGGCTTAGAAAAGAAAAGAGATACTCCGTAATTTACGGAGAGGATATGGAGTAGATATAGAGATAGTATGGAATTGAATAAGCGGAGAACCGGCCCAGAACCGATCTTGGTAAAACTAAAGAACCATCATCAAGCAAATAGAATGCGGTTGAGTACTGGACGATACATTCCTTATTTCTGATATTTATTTCACAATCGGGTGGAGATATTATCGAAATACGTATTCAAGATATTACAGTTTGGCTTACTCAAAGACTTATGCCTAGCGTCCTGTTCCCCTTCTCGTACTGGATGGGGGAGGTAAATACTTCCTCCATTAACTGGAACTGACCGATATAACGGTAACCCCATGTCTGGTTATCCCAGCGAGCGACCGGGTTGCTCCAACAGTTGAGGTAGCTGTTGGCATCCGCATTCCTCTCCACGACCACCACCTTTTCCAGCGACCGGCTATCTTCCCGCAGCACGATATCAAAAGAAGTCCTTCCGGCGGTATTGATCTCCTGCCCCAGATAACCGATATAGGAGATCAGAAATATGTCCCCGCTTTCAATGGTGAGTGAAAATCGTCTGTCGGTATCAGTTACGGTACTGTTAGTAGTACCTTTCTCCATTACATTAGCACCGATAACCGCCTCGCCGTTGGTATCCGTCACCGTTCCCGAAACCGTTCTCCTCTGCTGTTGTACGGCAAAAGAAGTGTGCGGGTCGTGCGAGTAGTGAACGTAGTTGCCCGCAAACCCGTTGCCAGTGTCCAATACTACAAAAACGGCCATAAACTGGATGGTAAGGGATAGCCCTACCCTGCCCCATCGGGGCAATTAAATGATTTTCATTATTTTATTCATGCGATTAAAATTACAGGCCGACAGCCGAACTGAACCGTCACAAACGTCAAAATGCTTGTCGGCGTCTATTGAAAAATGAAAACAGGTATTTCCTGTGAAATCCGGCCAAGTGAGAAGAGAGTTTTCAGTTGACTGAAACCCGGCGCGGTATTAGACAATCGTACGGCGAAGGATAGCTATTCTATCTGTGAACGAATAAGGCTGCCCGTAATCAGGCATATATAATCTTATTCGATTTGCTCTAAAGGTATATGCGGGGATATAAAAAAGAGGTGCGGACGATTGTCCATTCCTTACTACAGGCTCAGCAAGGGGCTTCCCAAGAAAATATGACAATGTCCACGCCCTTATTACTAAGGGCGCTTCCATTCTTTGATCTCTTGGTTTGAATTTTGCTGATTCGTAGTAAAGATCAAAAAAGCGCTATATTATTTCGTACCGTAGTTTTACGGTACAAAGATAATAATTCGTTTTAATCTATTATGTTTCCATAGGCTCACTCTTTAACAATACAATGATTCTTTGCTTAAATTTTATGCATAGGAGAATTCAATTCACTATCCACTCCAACCTCTTTTATGAACAATCAATCAACTCATCATAAGATAATTGTCATGCTCGACAATAAACTATTCTCATCAGAATAGATAACACAATGACAAAGGAAAATAGCTTTTTTGTGTATAGTAGAACAAATTCGGAGTATAATTATACAATTTCCTGATATAATTATACGTATCTCACCAAAAGTCACTATTTTTGTTCTATAACACCGAAGACAGATAGTAAAAATGGAAACAAAAGAACGGACTCTAAAAAACACCCATCACGGGCACGCTATAAAGCGCATCCGTCATACCTTAGGAATCAAACAGGAAGTTCTGGCTGATATGATGGGAACCACCCAGGCACGGATATCTAACAGCGAACAGAAAAAGGTCTTGGAGGATGAAATGATCGATAAATTTGCCAAAGCCTTAAACGTAACTCCGGAATTGATTAAGGAACTGGAAGAAGACCCCGTGACGGTGATTATCGAGAATAATAACATAGAGACTAATAATGGTAGGGGGTATATAGCAGTCGATAATAGTACAAACCATTATAATCCCATAGAGAAGATTGTAGAGCTTTTTGAAAAGCTATTGGAAAAAGAGCAGGAAAAGATTACTTTGCTAGAAAAGTTATTAAAGTAAAAGAGATAAGGGTCTGATTTCTATATTAATACGACGAGCTATATATGGTTTTTAAATTTAATACTAGTTTATGAAAAGTAAATTTAATGAATACTACAAATTAAGCGAAAAAGAAATTAAAGATCATTGGGAGAATGATATCTTTTGTTTTGATGCTAATGTTTTGTTGAATTTATATCGTTACTCACCAAGTACCAGAGAGGCATTTTTCAGCTTACTAGAAAAAGTAGAAGACCGTATTTGGATTACTTATCAAGCAGCTTTCGAATATCAAAAAAATAGGCTTATTGTGATAAATGCGCAAAGGGAAGCTTATAAAGATATTAGGGATACATTGAGTAAAAAGAAAGGCGAAATAGAAGCTAAGCTTAATAGTTTTAAAAAACATCCTTATTTACAGATTACAGAATTAAAAAGGCAACTGGAATCTGCCTTTGATTCAATAGGTCGCGACTTAGATAAACTTGAAAGCAAACATCCGGATTATTTAGATAAAGATCCTGTTTGGGAGAAATTAAGTATTTTATTAGAAGGGAAAGTCGGAGATGATTTTCCTAAAGAGGAACTTGAAAAATTATATAAAGAAGGTAAGAAACGATATGATGAAAAAGTTCCCCCTGGATATATGGATATGAAAGAAAAGCAGAATGAAGGTAATCGTTCATTGTATGGAGATATAATTGTTTGGAAGCAAGTCATTGAAAAAGCAAAAACGGTTGGTAAATCCATAATTCTTATTACGGATGATTTAAAAGAGGATTGGTGGTATAAATTCAAAGGGAAAACAATAAGTCCAAGACCTGAATTAATCAAAGAATTCAAAGAAGAGACAAGCAAAAGAATCAATATTTATCAAGCAGATAAATTTCTAGAGATGGCCAATAAGAATTTGGCTCAACAAACAAAACAAGAAGCCATTCAGGAAATTAGAAATGTCCGTTTAGCCGATGAGCGTGACATTGAAAAAGAAATAAAAGAATTAGAAATGTTTTTAGAAGATAATGGTGTTGAGGATTTTAGAAAATACGCCAGAGATTTAATTAAACCTAAAAAAAGTGATTTTGAGACAGCAATAGAAGAAAGTATTAATAAGAATAAACTGGATAATAATGAATGATTTTGAAGGCTCTTTAAACTCTTTTCATGAGGATCAACCTAAAAATGATGCTAAACAATGGTTTTCCAAATTAATTCAGGAAGATCAATATATTGGAGATCTATATGCTACTAATTATGAAGAAGCGAAAGTATTGGTACACGATACCTACCGAGAGAAAGTAGGTGGAATACCTAGTCTTTGTTTTTTAATAGCAACGCGGATCAATCTTAAAGAAGATATCAATTTTAAAAGAGAAGATGCTTCAATCATTCTATTAAGAGTAAAGGATTCAACCTCTATACCACAGGATAGAGAAGTGGAGAAAGTAAGAGTACAAACAGCTCAAAGAGTAACAGGCTTAACTGATCGTCATTGGGATCATTCTGAATATATGGACGAAAAAACTCGATCTGTTTTTGGATTCGCAGGAATTGCATGCCGAATTATTGGTACCTTCTTTTTGGAGGAAAATGATCAAGGGCATTTAGAACTAAAATTCGGAACAGATCTTTCCAATTTCTACTCTAATATGGCGTTGAAAGTATATAAGCCAAAAGGAGAAGCTTTGGGTATTTTTGCCAATTATGTTGATCCAAAAAATATAAGCAACCATAAAAACAATTTCGAAAATACGCAATCAGTTAAATTAGGAGAGATTAGATATGCATCTACAAATAGGAAGCATCAGGGAGTTGACAATGTAGCAACTTACATTTTCCCTGCAGATCTACTATCTCAGAAATCGGCTCTATTTGGAATGACGAGGACAGGAAAATCTAATACTACAAAAATTATTGCTAAATCAGTCTACGAATTAAGAAAACCAAAGGATACGGATAATGACAAACCATTACGAATTGGTCAAATCATTTTTGATCCTAATGGCGAATATGCCAATGAGAACGTACAAGATAATAATTCTGCATTAAAAAATATTTGGCAATTGTTGGCAGACAGAAAAAAGGAAGATGAAATTGTTACTTATGGTATACATTCACACAAAAATGATACCGAAAGAAAAATGATGCTTCTTAATTTCTATCTTGATGACAATCTTCAAATTGGAAAGGATATAATCGATGCATCATTTAGAAAAGATGAAGCGAAGTTTATTGAGAACTTTAAACAAGTTTTTTTTGAAGAACCGGAAGAATCTGATAAAGGTGCAACAACGAGATACAAACGGAGAGTGTTAGCCTATCGTTCACTACTCGCCAAGGCTGGTTTCGAAATCCCAATAGGTTTAGATTTATCAACTGACGGATTATTCAAAGCAGAATTATTTAATGGTCGTCCTACAGCTAGAGAGGAATCTAAAAGATTTAATGGAATGTTGAATGTCCAGTCGGAGCCAAATAATGCAGCGAAATATCAATCTGCTGCAAAAATATTACAATCTACAAGTTTCTCTCTAAAAAGTCTTGCTACAGCATTTTCTACTCTCTATGATTTTATGAAAACTGTAGAATATAAGGCATTCGATAGATGGTACATCGATCAAAGTTCATCTGGAGAAAGTTGGGCAGATGGAGATTTCGAAAAAATTCTTGAAATGATTTGGAGACCCAACGGAGCGAAACAAATCGGTGCTGTAAGGGATAACCATTCACCTTCTACAAGTTCTGATTATGCAGAGGATATTTACAATGATTTAATCAACGGAAAATTAGTTATTATTGATCAATCAAGCGGAGAACCTTTACTAAATAAATCATCTGCAGAAAGAATTATGTGGTACATATTCAGGAAAAATCAAGAAGCTTTTAGATCAGGTCAATTACCGCCCGAGATATTAGTATATGTTGAAGAAGCGCATAATATTTTGCCTGCAGGAAGTGATCTGGACTTAAAAGATGTTTGGGTTAGAACAGCTAAAGAAGGATCAAAATATCATATTGGTATGGTATATGCAACTCAAGAAGTTAGTAGCATTCAAAAAAATATTCTTCGCAATACAGCAAATTGGTTTATATCTCATCTTAATAATACAGATGAAACCAAAGAACTAGTTAAATACTATGATTTTATTGATTTTGAACCCTCAATTAGACGTGCGCAGGATAAAGGCTTTTTAAGAGTAAAAACATTAAGCAGCCCATTTATTGTTCCTATGCAGATAGACAAATTTGAAATTAAGACCGATGAACAACGAAAGTAGTATTTCTTATAGTTCCTATGAACCATTAAGACGATTAATATCCGATACAAAGATCTCCGAACTCCGTTCTCAAATAAAAGTAAGGACAGATATACCAGATATTGATTGGAATGAGACAACCATTCCCCTTTCTTCTCTAGAATCATCTTTTTGGGAATCAAAATTGATTATAGCTATTGATGGAGATTATAGCAAACAATCTATTACAAACGGTTTTCCAGGATCTGAAGTAGGATATATAACTGTTTCTACAGTTGTTATTTTAATGGATAAACTCAAGGAACTTGAGGATAGTCGATTTGTTGATCCCAAACTTTTTCGTGAAACAGAAAAGCCTACGTCAATTGATAGTTTAGTTGTAGGATGCAATGTTGTTTTAAATGGTGAAACTTCTGCGAAGTCCACTATGAGGAGGTTATTATTCGAAAAATTAAAAGACACTAGAGTTTTTAGTGATACTGAATCATTACTTGATACATATGAATATCTTTTAAAAATTAAAAGACAGCAAGGAAGTTCAAATCCTCCGGATTGCCCTCATGATAATTGTGAAGAAAAATTAAAAGGAGGCTACGGAGAATATACTTGCGACAGTTGTGGCGGTAAATTATATTCAACTGATGCTTTAAGACTGCACGAATTAATGAAACCTTCCGGCACAAATGGTGAAATGTATGGGCAAATTATGGAAACAATAAAGAAACTTCAACTCATACATTTATTAAGATCATTTGAACAAAAGAATGGTTGGTTTAAAACACTAAAAAATATAGCTTTTTTTATTGAGGGCACTTTAGCTGTATTTAGTTCCTCTTCTTGGTTAGCTAAATGTTTTCGAATAGAACTTGAAAGAATTAATACTAAAGTAAGAGAATATAGTGGACAGGATTTGTTGATAATGGGGATTGAAAGAACAGGGAATTTTGTAAACCACTTTGAAGATATAGATACACAAAAGGATGGCCGTGATGATAATTTTCCTCATCAGTCTGTTTTTCTTTTAACCAATGACTACATAAGAAATAATATTATCTTAAATGATAATCCTGATTTTGTCTACTTAAAAGATACTGCATTTGGTCGTAAATTTTTTTATAAAACAAAATCAGGTTATAGAGTTGTACCGTCTATTGCCACATTTAGTAATTATCAATCAGAGGTCTCAACAGCTTTTCCTGCACAATTTCCGAGATTAGCAGATTGTTTAAAATTATTAGATAAACTTGTCTCTGCAAGATATAACAATTCTGTGATGCCTCTTGCTACTGCCCATGCTGAAGCTGCCATACCTCTTAATTTAGGCAAAACAATTTTTGATGAAATAGCAAGAGAAATAAGAGCTAACTCTACAAATAATGACTAAAATTGACGACATAATAAAAGGACAGCGAACGGCTGAAGCACGTTGGGCAAAATTTGGCCCTTATTACGCCATGTTTCCAATAGATTTTGCATTTAAAGTCGTAAAAAAATATTCACGAAAGGGTGATTTTATTATCGATCCGTTTGCAGGGAGGGGGTCTAGTATTTTTGCAGGAGGCGTGCTTGAACGACGTAGCTTAGGTATAGAAATTAATCCTGTTGGATGGTTATATGGTTCTACCAAACTAAGTCCTGCAGAACAACTATTGGTTTTAAATAGATTGGAATCCATCTATAAATTAAGAAATCGTTATGCGAAATCAATAGAAAAACTTCCAGAATTTTACAGGCTTTGCTATTGTGATGAAGTTTTAAAATTTCTGTTGGCGGCAAGAAAAAATCTGAATTGGCAAACTGAATCTGTTGATGCAACACTAATGTCTATCATTTTAGTCTACTTACATGGCAAACTTGGTGAAGGGTTATCTAACCAAATGAGAATGACTAAAGCCATGGGAATGAATTATTCCATCGAATGGTGGCGAGAAAAAGGGTACTTATCTCCTCCAGAAATTAATCCTCTGGAATTTATTACAAAAAAGATTAAGTGGAGATATAAGAAAGGAACTCCGAAAGTCGCAGATAGTTCCATTCTATTTGGAGACAGTTCAGATGAGTTAGCAAAAATTGCACAAAGAGCAAATGAAGCGGAAATAAAATTCTCTTTACTATTTACTTCACCTCCTTACTGGTCAATAACAGATTATTATGCAGATCAGTGGTTAAGATTATGGATGCTTGGTGAATCTTCGATACCTAAATCGAACGCACATAAACATAAAGGAAGATTTAACTCTAAGACAGAATATTATAATCTCTTAGATAATATCTTTGGCCATTGTGCGAAGATGATGGATCCGGAACGCAATACAATATATGTTAGAACGGATATAAGAGAATACACGTTTAATACCACATTGGAAATACTAAAAAAACATTTTCCATTACATAGTGTGACTATAAAAAAACAACCTTTTAAAAAGAAAACCCAAACACAACTTCACGGTAATTCTTCCAAAGAGAATGGTGAAATAGATATAATAATGACCAAAATTGAGTGACATCAGTACCAGCTGGATAATCCGGAGCATATGCACCCACTTTCCGGTCAAAATCCATTGATTTGAGGAGATAGTATAACCTTCAATAATCAATTATTTTGTCACATATTCATTAATACAGCTTTCATAATGATAAAGAAGGAGAGCAAAAATGGCTTAAAAACAGCGGCGCACCAATGATTCCGGAGCATATGCACCCAGCATTGCAAGGTAACGTGAAAATCCACGCGATTCCGGAGCATAGGCATCCACTTTTAGCATGTAACGTGCAGATATAATGCCTTTTAAAATTTTCCTCTTTCTTTTTTTATCATTTACGGATTCCGGAGCATACCCACCCACTAGTTAAAATTTTTTCTTATGATTGAGTGGTATTAAAACAAATCACACAATCATATGGCAGGAATAATAACTAGTATGAGCAAGGTAAAACAAGTACTGCGTTTACACGCGCAAGGAGTTTCAAACCGCAAGATAGCGGCCGGTCTCGGGATTTATAAAGGCACTGTTAACAGCTACGTTCAAAAAATCATAAATCACGAGTACAGCATTAAAGAGCTTTTAGCTCTTGAAGGTCCTGAACTGGAGCGTCTCCTGTTTGCCGGCAACCCGGCCTACAAACAGGAAAGATTCGATGAGTTCAAGAAGAAGATACCTTACTTTGAGAAAGAGCTTAAAAGGCCACACGTGACCCGCCACCTGCTATGGCAGGAATACCGGCAGGATCACCCTGATGGTTATGGCTACTCACAGTTCTGTTATCATCTGCAGCAGGTCATTAATGCCCGTAAACCAAGCAGTTTAATACAATACAACCCGGGAGAAAAGTTGTTGGTTGATTTTGCAGGCGATACAGTACCATATATTGATCGTGAGACCGGAGAGGTTATACAAGTCCAGGTGTTTGTAGCCTGCCTTCCATACTCTGATTACACCTTTATCATGGCAGTGCCTTCACAGAGAAGCGATGATTTTCTTCACGCTCTTACATGCTGTTTAAATCACCTGGGAGGCTCCCCTAAAATTATTGTACCCGACAACCTGAAGGCTGCTGTAATTAAAGCTGATCGTTATGAGCCCCAGTTGAACAGGCTGATGGAAGATTTTGCCAATCATTACGGTATCGCTGTTATACCAACCCGTCCTGTAAGACCAAAAGATAAGGCAGCCGTTGAGAACGAGGTGAAAATCATATACAGACGAGTTTATGCCAAGCTCCGTAATCATACATTCTTCTCCATAGATGAGATAAACCAGGCCTTTGCTGAGAAGGCCCGTGAACACAATCAAACACGGCAACAGCAAAAAGATTACTGCAGGGAGGAGAAGTTCCTTGCAGAAGAAAAGCCGTTGCTTATAGAGCTTCCAAAAGAGGCTTTCCAGGTAAAATACTATGCCAATCTAAAGATTGCAATAAATAATCACGTGTATCTTGCCCGGGACAAACGTTACTACTCGGCACCATACCAATATATCGGCCAACAGGCAGATATAATTTATACCCGGAGCCTGGTTCGCATATATGTCAGGGGAGAGTGTGTTGCTACACACGAACGTGCTGTAGGGTATGGATACTCTACAGAGAAAGAACATATGGGTTCCGGTCATAACTTCTATCAAAGCCGCAGCCCGGAGTTTTATATAAGGCGTGCGAGGAAGTGCTCCGATACACTGGCAGAGTTGTTTACCGCTATTTTTAAAGGGCAAGGGGTACCCGAGATAATGTATAAAAGATGTGACGGCCTCTTGGCACTTCAGCGTAAAACAGACCCTGTCATTTTTGAGCGAGTATGCCGCTACGCGCTGGAAAACGACATCCTTACCCTGAAGTCAATCAAAAGAGTGATTGATAACAAAGCGTACATGATTGATGTATCACAGAATGGAGGCCGGGAAGGTGAAAATAAAAATATAAAGCACATAAATATCAGGGGTAAAAAGTATTACGTGGGTTAATTTACCCGCATCATATTAATTAAATCAAACATTAAAAACGATGGAACAGATTAAATCAGAAATGGCAACATTACGCCTGCCAGGTATGGCCGAGACGTTGAAAACACTGGAAGAGAGCAGGAAAATGCAAGAACTCTCTTTACAGGACGGCCTGAGGCTTCTTTTACAGGGCGAACGTGATCATCGTGAAGCCAGGCGATACGCGCGTTTATTAAAAAATGCCGCGTTCAGGTATCAGGCAACACTTGAGGAAGTGAACTTCGAGGCATCAAGGGGTTTGAATAAATCTCAAATACTCTCGCTGGCAACAGGCAATTACATCCGTGGCGGAGAATCTATTTTAATTACCGGTGCAACCGGATGCGGTAAAAGTTTTATTGCTACCTCGTTTGGTTATCAGGCATGCAAACAGGGGTTCAGTGTAAATTACTTTAGTATGCAAAAGCTGATGGCAAAAATTAAAATCGCCAGGATAGAAGGCGTCATGATGCGCTTCTTCGAAAAACTGGCTAAAACAGATTTATTGATTTTTGATGACTTTGGAATAGGAACGATGGACAACCAGCAGCAACTGGATTTTATGGAAATAATAGAAGACAGGCATGCCCGCAAGGCGACCATCATAGCCAGTCAGCTGCCACCGGCAAGCTGGTTTGACCTGTTTTCTGATGAAACTATTGCTGATGCGTTTATGGATAGAATGATCCATACATCTCACAGAATAGAGTTAAAAGGAGATAGTTTAAGAAAAAAAAGATAACTTTGTCAAATTGATAGTTTAGCCAGTGGGTGGGTATCACCGGAATCACTGGGTGCATATCATCGGAATATCAACCAGCTCCCAATTCCTCTTTGGCATCGTCTTTTTAGTAGACTTCTCTACAGTTAGGTATACAGCTTGATAACGACCTCTTCCTAGGGATAAATGGGACTTCCGGTATTTAATATCCCTCTCCCCCAATTTTTTTCTCAATTAGGAAATTTTGTATCTCATATATCACTATAATCAAATAACTTTCTATTTATTCTGTTTATATCTCTCTGACATCCCCATCTAATTCCTGAAACTATACCTTTTGTCAATAATTCACTTTCTATCGTTTCCAATTTTTCTTCACTATCTAAATACTCTATAAATTTTTCAACTACAGCAACACGTCCTTTTAAGTTTCTCTTACCCGATTCGTCTGAAAAAGGAAAAACACTTTTCATCTGACTGAAATATTCTTCATCATAGATAGGAGTGTCCTCAAGAGTCATCTCGATGTATGAAAAGTTATTCATGAGGGTATTTATATAATGGTGTCCCTTCATTGAAATACAAATGCTATCTTCTGATTTTATCTCTCCAAAATCTTCAACATCGGATAATTGCTCATCTGTTTCTAATAAACGATATTTACAAAGTTCTTCTATTTCTTTCTTTACATATTTATATATATACCCCGCATCAACAAATAATTTTATCAATTCTTCAACATTATAATACTTTTCAGAATTTCCTTCAGTTATCAATTTATTATCTAGCATTTTTAAAATCTTTATTTTTAAGAAATGGTTCTTGCTTCCTTCTGCAGGATAAAATAAATTATTTATGATACTTATGTTGTGATTATAATATTTTTTGTTTGACAAACCAACGGCTTTAATAAATTCCCAATAAGGTATGATTTTTGTCCCTGTTGGATTTGTTTCTTGTCTCAAAATATATTCATGCACTTCTGTATGTCCAGAAATTAAAAAAAGCTTGAATATCTCAAGACCCTCTCTTATATTTGGATATGTTGTTTCCTGTATAAAACTTAACAGTTCAGAATTTTCTCTACCGAATAATGTTGATTCAAGACTTAAAAGAAATTTTCGAACTGAATCATTACTTAGAATTATTGTTTTATTATCACCTATGGCACCTCTACTTTTACCTTCTAATTCTATTTGACTTAAAGCATAACTAATCCTTTTTTGGAGAACTTCTTTATATGGTGGAGCTGTTACGTGATACACATTTGAAGGGAATGCATCAAATGGAGGTAAATATCTCCATTTATAATAATACCCCTCTCTCAAAGAGATAATAATTGTCACGTTTCCTTTTTTGTTTAGACTCTGAGAAAATAAAAAAACATCTTTTTGCACATCTGAGTCAAACTGGTCTGCATTGTCTATAACAATACATAAACGTGTCCTTCTATTTTTTATAAGATACTCTGACAGCTTAAAAAAATGACTCTCTGAATCCTTTAATTTTTCCTCTAAAAAAGAATTTAACTTTGACTGATAAGTATCTGTATGGTTTTCTAAATCATATTTCCATATACCTTCATTATTTCGCCTTATTTCCTTGTTATATATACTACACAATGCACTGTGAGTATTAAGTTCTATTTGATTATATTTATCATATACTTGTTCTAATATATCAATATATATAGTTTTTTCAAATGTATCTTTTATACCTGTATATTTTCTAAAGTCGATATAAACATAAGGATGAGATTTATATGTATCTTCAGCATCATGGAATAGATAGTTTATAAATGTAGTTTTTCCAGCACCTTTTGACCCAACAATAACAATGGGATTGGGAGGATTCGCATTAAATTTTAAATCATCATCTAAAATTTCTTCTGTTATTTGGGATATAATACTTTGAGTGTTTCTTGCTTTTACAACCTTATCAATTGGAGGGGGTGTATCCGCAAATAATTTTTCAATTTCGGATCGATTCTTTTTTATTTCTTTGTTTTCGATAAAACACTCCTTTATTAATTTTTTGTTTACAGAATCATCAATGTTATAGAGTTCCCCAAATAATTGATTAATTAAAGGTGTGAGCTCAGAACTTAGAGGATTTCTTACTAATTCTGAATCTTTAGCTGGAAGGGTCGATAAAATAGTTTTGCCTCCTCTTTGTACAGATTCTTCTAAATGTATTCTAAAACCTGAGTTTTCTGAAATAGAATTCTTCGATAAAATATTATAGAAGCTAATGAAACGTTCATCTATATCATTGAGTCCATTAAAAATTAAACATTTATTATGTCTCCAATCTGAACCATCTGAATTAGAAAATTTACCTATGATAAATTGATGTCCATTTGTTATAACGGCATATTGAAGGCCAATCTCAAACAAATATTTTCGAATTTGACCAACTACATCCTTATTAGATTTTTCAAAAGTTCCAATAGTTACGGTTTTATGATTGGTCGGTATAACAAAGTCTATTAGATTTTTCTTTGCTTCAACAATAAATTGAAATCCAGGAACGCCAAATAAATAATCATAATAGCCTTCTACCACGTATCCCTCTCTCTTTATGCACTTTTCATCCCAGTCAAGGACCTCCATAAATAATTTATCAATAATCTTTGATCTTGTATCTGATTCAGATAGAGAATCTTTTTTCAATGAATGAAAACTCTCTTTATATACTAAAAAATCTTTATGACAATCATTTATATCTTTCATAAGAGCAACTAACTGGAATTATTGAAATGTAAAATTAATACATATTTTCACCATATAACTGTATTCTATATAATTTATTTTTACAAATTAATTATTATGTGCAAATTCCGTTTTATCCTGACCCCTCATTCCGGAACAAGCTGACCCCTGTTCCGGGATCCTGACCCCTCTGTAAAACTCCCCTGGATACGCATTTTATTAAAGACTTGCAGGGGTCAACATGCCGGAATGTCCACCTCCTGCCGTTCCGGCATACTGACCCCGCCCGGGCGCCGAAGGTTTTCCCTTTTTGAGTTGTTTATGTTCCCAGAGTAAACATAAACGATAATCAA